>CAWJVG010000006.1:0-159820 GCA_963846195.1 uncultured Verrucomicrobiae bacterium | reverse complement strand
CAAAACAATCTGTATGTGTTGGTCCAGGGTCACGCCAAGTCGAGTTGCCCCATGTTCAATTTCCTCTCGTTTCACGGGTGCCGCGAACGCTTTGTCCTTCCACTTCTTCTTCACGGATTTCACCTCAACGTCGAGAATGCTCCGCGACGGGCGAACGAGAGCCACCGCGATCAAAAACCCGGTCAATTCATCCACCGCGGCAAGCGCTTTCTCCATGGAGTTTTGAGGTTCTGCTCCGGTGATCGCCGGAGCATGTGCGAGGATTGCTCTGACGACGATCTCATCCACCCCTTTCTGCCTGAGAATCGCCGCTCCCCGGTTCGGGTGCCCGTTCGCGGATACATCCGGATAACGCTCATAATCAAAGTCGTGGAGTAATCCAACAACACCCCAGAGATCCGCGTTCTCGCCGAATCGTTCCGCATACGCGCGCATCGCAACCTCGACGGATAACATGTGCCGGCGCAGAGATTCGCTCTCAGTGTATTCGCATACCAACTCCCATGCTTCTTTTCTGGTCGGGATCATACTGAACAGATCATCGTCACAGGTTTCCATACTGTCTCTGTCTTTTCGTTCTCGTACTCGTCATACGCGTTAACCAACGTTCCCCCCCGAATAACACCCGGTCCTCCGGGATGGAGGTGCTGAAAGACCAGCAAGAAAACGAGAACGAACATCGAAAAAACGCGCTTTTTTGAGCAAAAGCGCGCTCATTGTACAATTGACCCCGTGCCCAACTCGCGCTAAACGTCATATTCTCGCAAAGGCAGGAATGAACAAGGGTCACTGGGAACCAAAAATCGTCGATTGGCCAGCGCTTGAAGGTTCCCCCATGCCGCTGGGAGTCACTTATATACCCGAAGAGAGGGCGTACAATTTTGCGCTTTACTCCAAGAACGCCACGGAAGTGACGCTTCTTTTATTCAAGGAGGAGAACCATGTTACCCCGGTCGTCGAAGTTTGGCTGGAACCACTGGGCCACAAGACGAAACGCGTTTGGCATTGCAGGTTGAAACAGAACGATCTCCATGGCGCCAGCCACTACGCCTATCGCGTCAATGGCCCGGAGAACCATGGTCCGAATCAAAGGAATGCTTTCGATCCGGAAAAGTCGTTACTCGATCCCTATGCAAAAGGAGTCTATTTCCCGCCCTCTTTCAGTCGCGAAGCCGCAAAGCACCCGGGGCCAAACGCGGGGAAGGCTCCACTCGGCATTTTTCGTTTCCACACCCCGGATTTTAACTGGAACGGAGACAAATCTCCGCTGCATTTTTCGGACGCTATCATCTACGAGCTTCATGTCAGGGGATTTACCGCCAGCCGTTCGAGCGGCATGACTGAACCGGTCCGCGGGACCTACGCCGGTTTGATCGAGAAGATCCCCTACCTCAAAGAGTTAGGTGTCACGATCGTCGAGTTGATGCCGGTGCATCAATTCGATCCCCAGGAAGGTAACTATTGGGGTTACATGACCTTGAATTTTTTCTCGCCGCACCTCGCCTACGCGTCGAGGCCGGAGGATGCAAATACCGAGTTCAAGGAAATGGTGAAAGCACTCCACACGGCTGGCATCGAAGTCATTCTCGACGTGGTCTACAACCATACAGCGGAGGCGGACCAATGGGGACCTACCTATTCTTTCAAGGGGATTGATAATGCGAGTTTCTATCTTTTGACAAACGACGCGGAGCGCCCGTATGCCGACTTCGCCGGCACCGGTAATACGCTGAATTGTGCCGATCCATTCATCCGAAATCTCATTCTGGACAGTCTCCGATACTGGGTAACGGAAATGCATGTAGACGGTTTTCGTTTCGACCTGGCGTCGATCCTCACTCGATCCGAAGATGGATCGATCGATTGGAATGACCCACCGTTGCTTTCCGCGATACGGACAGACCCTGTGCTGAGCAGGGCTCGTCTGATCGCGGAGCCATGGGACGCTGGCGGCGCCTATCAACTGGGCACAAGCTTCCCGGGCATGTTCTGGCACCAGTGGAACGGCAAGTTTCGAGATGACATCCGCCGTTTCGTTCGAGGAGACCTGAGTTTTGTACCGCCCGTGATGCGGCGCCTGTACGGCAGCGATGACCTTTTCCCGGACCGCATCGAGGAAGCCCGACGTCCTTTTTACAGCATCAACTACATCATCGCACACGACGGTCTCACCCTCTACGACCTGGTCTCTTACAATAAACGGAGGAACGAGGCAAACGGCCACCAGAACACCGACGGTCCTTCCGACGACTATAGCTGGAACTGCGGCTTCGAAGGGGACACCGGGGTCACGCCCGATGTGATTGCCCTTCGAAAACGTCAGGCGAAAAATTTCTTTTCCCTGCTGATGCTCTCCAACGGGATCCCGATGTTCGCTGCCGGCGACGAATTTCTGCACACCCAGGGAGGAAACAATAATCCGTACAATCAAGACAACCAAACCACCTGGCTGAATTGGGAACGCCTGAAAAAGAATTCCGATATTTTCCGTTTCGTCAAACTTATGATCTCCTTCCGCAAAGCGCACCCGACGATCTGTCGCAGCAGATTCTGGCGGGAAGACATCCGCTGGCGGGGGGTGGGGTCAACGACCGACCTGTCCTATCACTCTCAGAGCCTGGCCTACTATCTCAGCGGCAAGTCACAGCAAGACGACGACCTCTACGTGATGATCAATGCGTATACCGAACCGCTCAGCTTCACGATCTTCGACGGCTTACAAAAACCATGGTCTCGCGTCGTCGACACCAGCTTCGAGTCCCCGGAAGATATTGTTGAACCCGGAAATGAGGTCCCGGTCATCGGCTCGAAATATCTGGTCCAACCAAGATCGATCGTAGTGTTGACCCAATAATACGAAAATCTCGCAAGCCATGGGGCTTTGGGATCTTCGCGCTAAATCTGCAGTGCACCAAGTCATTGACTGGTGTAGTGGCGTCCTGTCCCCGAAAATACCAGGACACCAGGCTCAGTTTTCCCGCCCAATGTCAACGAGACGTTCCCACTGAAGAGAGAGCGCAGAGAGTTCCTGAGTGACGGACGTTAATTCCCGGCTAACGTCCGCGGGTCGCACCCCATTTTCCTCGCGATCCGGTTGCTCAAGAAAACTGGCCAGCTCTTTTTGACGTAGTTCCAGCCCCAGGATTCTCTGCTCAATCGTTGACAAGTTCCGTTCAAACTCTTGTCTGGCGCGAAAACGGTTCTGGCGCGCGTCAGCTTCTAAACGCTTTTGTTCCCTGGCCTTTGGGCCAGATCCGGAACCAGATTCGATGGCGACCGATCTCCCATCGGCGACGAGCCCCGCGACCGCAGATTCGGTCCCTGTCTTGTCGAGATAATAATCGTAGTTCCCCGGATAGAACGTCAGAAGTCCGCCTCGGACGTGCAAAACCGAAGAGGCAATCGATTTGATGAAATAGACGTCATGACTAATGAACACCAGAGTTCCCTCATACTGTCGAAGCGCTTGAATCAGAGCTTCGATGCTGGCCATGTCCAGATGCGTGGTCGGCTCGTCCATCAGCAGAAAATTGGGCGGATTCAGAAGCAACTTCGCCAGTACCAATCTGCTTTTCTCTCCGCCACTGAGCACACGGACCGGTTTAAAGACCTCGTCGCCACGAAACAGGAACGCTCCAAGCAACGTCCGCACCGCCTGCTCCTGGACCTGTTTACCGCAATCGGACGCTTCCTCTAAAACGGTGTGTTCAAGATTAAGTGTATCAACGCGGTGCTGAGAACAATAACCAACATGCACATTGTGCCCAAGTTCACGTTCTCCAATTTGAATGGGCAAGACACCTGCAAGAAGCTTCAGTAACGTGGATTTACCGGCCCCATTTGGACCGACGAGAACCGTGCGCTGATTCCGCTCCACGGTAAAATCGAGATCTTGGTAGACGACGGTTTGTCCGTAAGCGTGGTGAACTTTCTTGAGCTCGAGCACCTTTCGGCCGCTGCGCTCCGGCTGCGGAAAACGGAATGTCACATGCCGCTCAGCGGAGTCCGGCGCCTCAATTTTGTCCATCCGATCGATTTGTTTACGCTTGCTTTGCGCCTGGGACGCCTTGGTGTTTTTCGCCCCGAACCTATCGATGAAGGTCTGCAATCGCTTAATCTCCCTCTGCTGGTTCTTATAGGCGGCCAGAACCTGTTCCTGGCGCGCAGCCTTCTGGGTGACGTAGTCGTCGTAATTGCCGCGGTACGATATCAGTTTCCGTTGATCAATCTCGACGATTCGTTCCGCGAGTGCGTTCAGGAATGAGCGATCGTGTGAGATCAAAAGAATCGCCCCGGAATAAGTGGCGAGGTAACTCTGCAACCAAACGAGCGATTCCAGATCGAGATGGTTCGTTGGTTCGTCGAGAAGAAGCAAATCCGGCTCCATAACGAGCAGCCGCGCCAGATGCGCGCGCATGATCCAGCCGCCGCTCATGGACTTGGCCTGACGCGCATAATCCGTTTCCCGGAAGCCCAGACCTTTGAGGATTCGTTTGGCCTTCGCCTCGACCTGCTGGAGATCAGCCGAAAATGAAGTATCAGTTTCCAACAGCTCGTGATCTTTCGATTCTGTCTCCCCAGGCCTGGCCGCGGTGGCCACATTCAAGACCGTTTCGTCATTGACCGGCGCGCTTTCCTGTGGAAGAAAACCAACTTTCACGCCCCGCTGCAAAGCCACTTCGCCGGTGTCGGCTTCGTCCAGCTCCAGGAGAATCGAGAGCAGAGTGGTTTTCCCGGCGCCATTCGGTCCGATTAACGCGATTCGTTCGCCGCGATTCACTTGCAGTGAAGCATCCTCAAAAAGAGTTTGGCCGCCGAAAGATTTAAAAAGTCGTGAAACAGTTAACATAGTGCCGGGAACGAATATTGACTCCGCGCTCGGTCCAAATGGCTCTACCGGTTGTTGAGCATTTCAAGCCTGTTCCGGCAAGTACGGCACCTGCACCGAATCACCAATCAGGCGTGTTGTGCCAGAACTTCGAGCACATCACGGGCCTGCTTGTCTGTCGAGGCGTGGGTATCCAGCCAGATCAATATTCCGTCCTTGAACAAATAGGCCTGGCGCGTCGCAAGGCTGTTCATGATAAGCGGTACGCCAAACGCCGAGGTAACCTTCTTGTCACGATCGGACAATAACACGAAGGGGAGATGTTCCTTTTCTTGAAATTTTTTCTGTGAATCCACTGAATCGAGACTCACACCAAAAACTCTGACACCTTTACTTTGAAGATCAGCGTACGCGTCCCGCAGACTGCAGGCCTGGGCCGTGCAACCCGGAGTCATAGCCTTCGGATAAAAATAGACCAGGGTGTACCCGTTACTGCCGGCTCCAGCCAGGTTAACAAGGTTTCCATCTTGGTCCTCAGCCGTAACAGCGGGAATCGGATCACCAATATTGAGTTTGCCATTGGTCCGCTGATTTGAAACCGCCCGGACGACCATCACCAGGCCGGCCAGGAAAAGCAGCGCTACAAATAGGAGTTTCATAACCGATAGCATAGTCGTTCCCTGCCCGTCGTCCAGAGGTAGGCAAAGCGTCCCTTACCAGGAGCCTCGCTCTGGGATCGCAGAAAACCGCGACCGTCCCGCTTGCTCCGGGGTTTGGACATTTTGTAAAGCGAAACGCTTTACTTAGGTGAGCCTGCCCCGCGCTTACTGCTTCTGCTCCTGCAGCAATTTCTCGAATTTTTTGACCTTCGGTGCAACCACCACCCGACAATATCCCTGTTCAGGGTTTTTCGCGAAATAATCCTGGTGGTAGTCTTCCGCCTTGTAGAAAACATCGAGAGGCGCGATCTCCGTCACGATTGGATCGGGCCAGAGCTTTTGCGCTTCAGCCTTCACCTTTTCAGCAATGGCCTTCTGATTCGCATCCTTGTACAGGATGATCGACCGGTAGGAAGTTCCCACATCCCCACCCTGTCGATTCAAGGTCGTAGGGTCATGAGCGCGAAAGAATTTCCGAAGCAACTCCTCGTAGCTGACGAAGGCGGGATCAAACTCAACCCGAATGACTTCGGCGTGCCCGGTCGTTTCGCTGCACACCTGCTCATAAGTTGGGTTCTTTAAAGTTCCTCCGGCGTAGCCGGAAAGTACGGATTTGACTCCGTTGACCAGCTTGAATTGAGCATCAAGACACCAGAAGCAACCTCCGCCAAAAACAGCCGACTCAAGTGCCGGCGAGGATTTTGTATCGTTCATTTGTGCAAAAGAAACTCTGCCCAAGGTTGTAAAACAAGCAAGAATCAATAGTGACGAAGTGATGTTCATATTGCCTAAACTCAAGTACTTTGCGCGGCGGGTCCCCGTGGAATCCGGCAGTTTGTCTAAACGAATGGAGACCAGGGAGGGTTGGTTTATTCCGACCTTCCCGCAGGCCGCGGCCCCTTCACGACAAGAACAGGGCACGGCGCATGTTCTACGACACGCTCTGCTGTACTGCCGACCAGCAACCGCGAGATCGCTCCTCGCCCGTGCGATCCGATGATGATCAGATCGACATCGAAATGGTTTGCCATGAGGACGATCTCATCAAACGGATAGCCTACGCGCAGGTACGGCTGGACCTTGATTCCCTTTTTTGACAACTCTTCTGCAAATGCCTCAAGGTTCTCCCGTGCCTCTTGCTCGGCGGCGTCGACTTGCGACTGAACCTCCGCGCTGTTCTGCCGGCGGCGCGCGTATGGCGACACCACATAGTCCGGAATCTGGAAAACGTGCAGAAGGTAGATCGTTGAGTTGTGCCTGGAAGCAGTTTTCGTAGCGTACGCGACGGTCTTCCTGGATTGCTCAGAAAAATCAATCGGGACGAGGATCCTATCGTATGCGAGGTCATTTTCCTCAGGAGCGGTTTGCGGACGCTCCTGGCTCTCGGCAGCTGGCGCTGCGGATGGGGCGTGTAGTTCGTCTTGCGGCATAGCGGATTTCGTACCGCACGCTAAGTCATCCATCGCTTGAAAGCACGCACTTATGCGTTGGCTGTTCCGAGCGAAGTTCGGTAACTGTAAGGCAATGAACCCCCTTGCCTGGTTTCGCGACAAAAGTCGTCAACTCCTCCAATTGAAGGACACCACCCATGCGATTGCTTTGGGCACGGCAATCGGCATGTTCTTCGGATTCATCCCGCTCTGGGGATTTAAGACGCTGCTCGCGCTGGGAGTTTCACGACTTGTGCGCGGCAACCTTCTGGCAACGGCCATTGCCGCGACGCTCCACGATGTCGCCCTCCCTTTGATGCCGCTGCTGCTTCGCTGGGAATACGACATTGGTTACTGGCTTTTAAGCCATCCCCACGGGTTGCCGCCGAGTCTACATTTATCGCATCACAGTCCGACAATCTGGTTTCGCTGGTCGACCTTCCTCACCGTGGGCCGGCCACTGCTCCTCGGCGCACTGGTCATTGCGGCGCCCGTGGGAATCGCGACGTACTACATCACCCTTGCATTGGTCGAACGGTCGCGTCCCAAGACGGTCGCACCGATCGTGGAGAAACCCTCCGTTTAGTACCTGGCTGTCAGGAGCCAGAATAGTCTACCTATACTTCGGGCCTGTTTTTCAATCGTTCCCGAGCGCCGACTGGTCCGCGATGATACGGTCCATCAGAGTGTCCTCGTCCCCCACGACGCCACCGAGCTTGTTGGGACGACCATCGCCGCCAGGAAACTCGAGGTTCAGCTTTGCCAGGGCTACGGGCTCAGCCAGGATCTCATCCAGATCCTCAGAACAGGTAAACTGACCCACGGTGCTCTTTATCTTCGAATTGTCGAAGAGCGCCGTCCACTTCTTGTCGCCGGTAAGCGACCCGGTCCATTCGGAGTTGTATCGAGTGAGCGTATCGGTCGGCACATGAAAGTTTCTCGCCTCGACGCCGAAAGCGCGTCCGATCGCCGTATGGATCTGATCCCAAGTGAAGGCGCGGTCATTGGTAATGTGGAAGTCCTGGCTGAGGGCCTGCCTGTTGCCGAAAAGCCGAACGAACGGCACGGAGAAGTCGGTAGACCGAGTCAAGGTCCAGGGTGAAGTGCCGTCGCCAGTGACCAGAACCGACTTTCCAGCCAGCATGCGGCGGACCCCCGTGATCGGGTCACCGACCTCGATCGGAAGCCGAGTCCTTACTGTATGGCTCGGACGCACGATGGTGTACGGCAGCTTGCTTTGCTCCTGCAGCAGGCGTTCACAGGCAATTTTGTTGCGGCTGTATTCCCAATAGGGATTCTCGAGAGGCGTTTTCTCGGTGATGATGTAGTGTCGCGCCGGCTTCTGGTAGACCGACGCCGATGAAATGAAAATATACTGCCCAACTCTTCCCGAGAAGGTTGCGATGTCTTGTCTCATCTGTTCCGGCATGAAGACCATAAACGCGCAAACCACGTCGAATTTGGAAGCGCCCAATCTGGCGTGGGATTCCCGGTCGTGGATATCCCCGACGATAGTGGTCACGCCTGCAGGAACCTCGGCCACGGACGACTTTCCGCGATTGAACACCGTGACTTTGTGCCCGGCGCCAACGGCCTCACGCACAGATGTAAGCGATATTTGGCCGGTACCCCCGACGAACAGAACGCTCAGCGCCACAGATCTCTTGCTCCCAATTTCATTTATTGGAGTCGAGACTGACATGAGCCTGCATCCTGTTCAAGGTCGAGTTGAACGGTGCTAATCCAGCCAGTCTCGGTACATTCGCGCGAGACACCAGAGGGGGACTCTCGATACCGATGGCGGGACTCGAACCCGCACGACCCTTTCGGGTCAACGGATTTAAGTTCGGTATGATACGTTGATTTTCAAGCACTTACAGAAATGAGTGTCAAGAAAGTGTCGCCAAGGAGAAGTTCTGGCAGATCATGCCGCCGCCGTCCACTTGCCCAGCCTTCGCGATGTAACATATCGCCTTGACCCTATGTAAATCTGTTTATTTCGTGTGATGGTAATAAATGCCACACCCATCTCTCAGTCCCAGCGAACATGCAGCTTGGGACATCTACGTTCAACTGGTCGGCAACGGAACATGTGCTAACCATGCTGACGCGGCGATAAGTGCATTCAATGCCGTCGAGGCTTTTGAAACCCATCGCACGAAGCGGCGCGAATCCCTAGAAACAAATACGGTCGCTGCATCTGGCGACGCGGTGGCGCAGGCCCGAGCAGAGAGCGCCATGAAGCTATCGTCCGATCCTAAATCCCCATGGGGACCTCTGCGAGAAGGCCAAGCGCTAGATCCGGATTCGCCGTTCGGTCCCGCGCCTCAGTCAAGGTAGGGTAATCGACCTCGATTAGTCGAGAGTCACCTCTCACTTCGCTTTGACCCTTGCTTTCCACTCAAGGGTCGCCATGGCTTCTTCGAACCTACTGCATGTCGCCGCAAGCGACACATCCTTAGAACATGTCGCGAAAACTCAAAAATGACAACATGTCCGGCGTATTGCGGGAAATACAATCCGGACGGGAAAAACTCTTCATCCATCCGAAATTGATGCATCTATTGACTCACGAGAGCAGCGCTTTTGGTCGCTATGGGTAGCAACCCGACGCAAGCCTGTTCATTACCCGTTCTTAACGCAATCCGCGAGGGCGCCGGCCACGGCTGTTCTGTATCGATGAGGTGTCATGAAAGCCGCATGACACCCTTTTTTTGAGTGCCAAAAATTTAAATTGCCACAATGGCATCACCGCTCACCGGGGGCCTCGCGACAAGCCGGGCTTTTTCTACGCGATCCTCCACACCCTGGCACCGTCTGACCAGGCCGTCCCGCTGTCCTGACCTTGGACAGAGCGTTTCAAAATATCCGCTGCTCGTCGATTCAGATTTTGTCTGCTTCCGGTCGTTCGGATGCAGATTATTTTGGTTTTGTGGTTCGTTTGAGTCATTTGGGAATAGATTTGATCACGAGACCACTGACTGACGACGACGTCCTGAATGCAAACGGCTGCACAAAATGCCGCTTTTGTGGCGACATTCTCCACGTCGAGGCCGTTCAAGAAATCGTCAGCACGGGCTGCTCGCCTGACTGGGTTGTTCATTGCCACGGTTGCGGTGCGCTCGGACCCTGGGCGGAAACCCGGCAAGTGGCGATTTCGTTTTGGAGTCAGGGGACCGGCATAAAGCTGCCAACCGCAAGGCGCGGACGGCCCCGCAACGAACAGAACTGATCCAAAACACAAGATCCCGAGGGGAAACTGAAGTACCGATGGCACTCGAACCCGCACGACCCTTTCGGGTCAACGGATTTTAAGTCCGCCTAAGTGCCTAGGTAAGAACGATATACGCTCGGAACAGTTAGGAACAAAATAGAACGAAACGGAACGAAATCGAGTGCTATTATGTCAATGGAGTGTCAATGGAATGAGAAAGTGCACGGTCGGTAACGCACCCCTTCAGAAGGATTCCCAACTCGGGCTTCTCGGGCAGTTGGTTGGACTCGAGGAACATCCGGTCGATCATACGGTGAGTAGGAATGGATCGCTCAGCGGGTCTTGCGTTTCAGTTCGGGGTCCAACAAGCCGAGCCATTTTGTTTTTAACGAGGTTGATATCCGGGAGAACTTGACTGGCATAATCTTCAAACTGAACGAGAAACCGGTCCCGCAAGAATGCTAGCTCATACCGGCTAAGCTCGTGCAATTCTTTCTGTTGGCATGCTTCCCCCAGGGGCAGGTAACGCTTGAGTTTGCGCTCCAAGCCTTCCCAAGCGTTCATGGTAAGAGCAGTTATTGCAGGTATTCGTAGGGTCGGCGTCGAAGGCTGTGCCAGCCAGGCACTCAGTGCCGTCCTCTTGAATTCATCACTTTTGAATTTAGCCGGATTCTCGACCAGCAAATAGTCAACGTCGTCGCCAATGAAGCGGACCGTCTTGGCGGCCGATTCTTTCGCTGTTGGATCGTCGGCGGCAAACATGAGCAGCGTTGGCCGAATGCCTGCTTGTTCGAAGAATTCGTCCAAGTAGCATAGGCGCCTCGTCTGCTCCCGGAGTTCAATTGTCGTCAAGCGGGAGTGTTTTCCGTCGGTTTCCCCGGCGGCCTACTTCACCATTTGGATCGCAGCTAACGGCGCAAAAAGTTGCTTAGAGGCCTTGGAACCGAGGTGGAATTGAACCACGCCCGCTGCCGAGTCGATCTTATCCACCACGATAGTTGTTCCCCGGCCCAGCATCATGATATCGTTTTGTTGATACAGCTTGACGGTTTCTTGATCCCACTCGCTTAGTTTCCGAGCGTCGTGATTCGCCAGGATCCTTCGGATCGTCCGGACGCTGTCAGCGCTTGAGGTAGCCAGGGTTTGATGCGTGAGCTGGTAGTTGCTCCCCACGGTTTGGCCGTAAGCAATCGTTGCAACAGCCGTGAAAATTAAAATTAGCTTCATCGGACCTTTATGAACGCGATTTATCTTATCGCCAAATTTTACCAAAACAACTTGTAGGGACAATCTAAGGGCTACCAAAAATTACGACCCCCAACTGTCAATTACTTACGTCAATTCGACGATCCAAACGGCGAAAGTCAGGTTGGCTCGATGCCGTCGGCTCAACCTGCTCCTTCTCACGATTGTTTCACCTGGCATCGTGACACACCTGGGTGCGCTCAACGCCGCCGGCATGTTTTGGGTGACCCGCAGCAAGGAGTCGCTCTGTGTTCGGGGTTAACAAACTGTCCAAGGCAACGGATAAGCGCATCTTGAGCGGCGACCTTGTGGCGTTCCAAAACAAAGACTCGCGTGCCCAATCATCTCGAAGCAATGCGCAGGGTGCAATCTCCGGTGGAGGTCATGACAAGGAGCACCAGATGGAGTTTTTGACTAACAATCTCCAGTGGAGTGCCGGCAGTGTGGCTGATCTGTGCCCTTTTTAATTTCGGATAACCGCGTGCATTTATAACTCCTATGGGGCTTATGGAGTGCTGACCGCGTACACTATTCCTCCCAGCGGTCAAGTCGAACCCCTGTATTACTGAATACTAAACATAGTCAAATATCTGTCTTGCATGTTAAAAAGCCGGCAAAATACCTAGTTTGCATTCTACGTAAGCGCCAATCTGCACAATTGTATTTTCTTATAGCACTCTGGCTGATCGCCACAGTTGCCTTTGCCATCTGGTGGCTGCAACCAACTCACTATACCGGGCCCGTCCGATTCGCCTTCAACAGCTCTATTCTGGCTTGGAGCCTTATCATACCTGGCTACTATTTTTTCTTTCTATGCCAGATGAAGAAGCCGAATCCAAAACTGGAAATACCTTCCTCCTGGCGGATCGCTATGATAACGACTCGGGCTCCATCGGAACCGTTTGGTCAAGTAAAGAAGACATTGCTCGCCATGAAAATGCAGGCGCCGGCGCACGATACCTGGTTGGCGGATGAAGATCCCACTCCCCAGGTTCTCAGGTGGTGCGAACGACACAAAGTCTCTGTTTCTTGCAGGAAAGGGGTGGTCGATTATCACAATGAGACCTGGCCGCGTCGCAAGGCGTGTAAGGAGGGCAACCTAGCCTATTTTTATGATACCTACGGGTACAAAAACTACGATTTCGTCTCTCAACTCGATGGCGACCACATTCCTGAACAAGGCTATCTTAAGGCGATGATGACAGGCTTTCGTGATCCAACGGTTGGCTACGTCTCCGCGCCGAGCATTTGCGACTCCAATGCGTCTAACAGTTGGGTCGCGCGTGGACGATTGTTTTTGGAGAGTCACATTCACGGCACTCTACAGGCTGGATACAATAACTTAGGATGGTCTCCAATGTGTATCGGTAGCCACTACGCCGTGAGAACCGTAGCACTGCAGGAAAGCGGTGGTCTTGGCCCAGAGTTAGCCGAAGATCATAGCACCACCTTATTACTTTGTGCTCATGGTTGGCGCGGAATTCACTCAATCGATGCCATAGCACATGGTGACGGTCCCGCCACCTTCACGGATGGCATGGTCCAGGAGTTTCAGTGGGCGCGTTCTCTCGTGATGATCTTTCTGGGCGTTACACCGCGATATCTGGGCAGAATGCCGATTAGCTTAAAATTCCAATTTCTTTTTGGGCAGCTCTGGTATTTTCTCTTCAGCGGTGCATTGTTGGGCGGCTACCTGTTACCCCTGTTAGGCCTGGGTTTTGGTGCCCCGTTTGCGCACGTCGGCTACGCGCAATTTCTTATCTGGTCCGCGCTTCCCACAGTCGCTTCGATAACTGTGATTTGCTGGATCAAAAGACAGGGCCTCTTACGTCCCGTGAATGCGAAGATTTTAAGCTGGGAAGTGATGCTATTCCAATTGGCTCGCTGGCCCTGGGTGCTCTGTGCCATCGTCGACGCCGCGAAATGCACGATTTTCAAGACGTCGCTGGAATGGAAAATAACCCCGAAGGGACGCGGTAATAGACCTGCTGTGCGATTGTCTATGGTCGTACCGTACATTGTCATCGTCGTCGCTTCCTCGATCGTCAGCGTGTTCCATCGCAACAGTCCTTATACGACGGGTTATTTTTATCTCACCATTTTTAATGTCTTAACCTACTTGGTACTCGTAGCGACGATTTTCGCTTGCCATAGTTCCGAGAATCGACGGGTGGCACGGTTTCTTCCCAACCTTGCTATTCAGATTTCTCGCATGGCAAACACAGGCATAAAAGTTTGAAAGCAAAACAGATGAAAAATTTATATCTAACACTAATTGTCGCCGCATCAATGATCAGTCATGCACAAGCCCGCATCGGCTTCTCTCTTGAACAATGCCGAACGGCTTACGGTAAGCAAGTGAAGACAGAGGAAAGTGGGACGCTTTCGCCCCAAAAAGCGTGCGGGTTCATCTCGAACAATCTATATGTCTACGCCCTCTTTTCGAAAGAGGGAAAGGTCGTGGACATTACCTATTTCGACAACAAGGTCAAGTCGGTGTTATCGCCTACGTTAAAGGCTTCACTTTGGGCCCTCAATGTAGATCAGCACAGAGTATGGGATGATACTTTTTACAGGACAATTTGCCTGACTACTGGCTGGAATGGCAAGCGGGAGTATAAGAGGCTCGGTAATGAGAACTTCAAACATAACGTAATGTATGAGGCGAATGGCCCGAGTGCCCTTGTCGAGAATGCCAGTAAGCTGGGATGGCAGATTCGTACCATGCAGCAGTTTATGTTGGAACAAGCGGCCCTCAAGGAATCGGCGGTCCGCTAAGAACTGTTGGTTTGAGGACACCTATTCGCAAAGGAAAAATTTACACCTGTCGGCGCTCTGCCAGCAACGTTATTTACGTTTGGTCGCCGGTAGGCGATAAAGGTCTAGCGCGTTACTGGCCGGGAGAGGCTTACGTGGATTGTGTCGGGCTGTCCGTTTTTGAATTTCCCGCCTATGACCAGGGCTATTACCACCACGCGACACGATCCTTTCATGATCAAATAACAGAGAAATATGCTCGGGTGGCCATGTATAAGAAGCCAATCGTGATCTCTGAGTGCGGCGTCACCGGCAGTAAAGAATATCAGTGGGGCTGGCTGAAAGGCGCCTTGCAGGATGTACGTAACTATCCGTTGCTCAAAGCGTTAATCTACTTTAACGCCAAAGAGACCCCGGGAGTCTGGGGTAAAGAATACAGTACGCCGGATTGGCGTATGAGCGGACGTAGCCTTTTGGAAGTGGTCGCGGCGGATTTGTAATTTTACAAGTGAAAAATAGTCGGCGAGATGGACCAATCCGGAATGGGCCCGTTAGTCCACCATGACACGCTATCTCTAGAGTTAAAGTACACCACCGATACAAGCCTGGGATAATTCGGGAAAACCGCCTTCGCGTCGGCGAACCAAGCGGCTTGGTTGTCACCCTTTTCAACACCCAATTCGCAAACCATCACCGGCTTGTTGTGAATTTGGAGCTGCGCGTATTTGGGATCGAAAAACGCCTTAAAACTGCCATTGAAGCCGCGTGGTAGATTGTATGCGGACCAAGAGTACAGCGAACAACCGGTATAATCGACAACATCGTCGCCGGGATAGTAGGTGTTGCAATTGTTATTCCCGGCGGGACTCCAGACGAAATACGCCGTGCTCGGCGGGAGGTTCGCCTTCATGACGGTTACTACACGTCGATAGGCTTGCACGTATGCCGGGGCGTCAGTCCCGGCCCAAGGGTAACGGCCAAAGTTACTCGACAATTCCATCTCGTGACCCCATCGGACGAAGAGCGGGTGGTGGGCGGCAATGATGTCCTTACAGACAGCCAAGATCGCTTGATCGTATTTGCCGCTAGCAACATCAGCGAGCAGGGCCCCCTGAGTCCGGGAGATCGAGGGGTCGACCCACGGCTCTAGGCTGAGCAATAACCACCGGTTGCGGCTTTGCGCTTGGATCATGGCGTTAGAGATGACGCCGGATTTGTAGCGTGCCCAGCTTATGTAAACATGCTCAATACTTTGCGTATTGGCGCTGAGAAAAGTGCGGTCAAAGTCGTATACGCCAAGATCTACCGCCTGACTGACGATTACCGTTGCGAAGAGCGTGACGAGAATGATGATCGCTTTATTGAAAATTTCTCCGATGCTTTGGGAAGTCACATTAGAATTAGAATAATAACCATAATGCGTAAAACAAAAAAAACAATCAAAAGTTTCCCGGGGATTTGGCCCGAGCATGCTGTCAGACTCCTCCAAAATGCCGGGAGATCCGGTGGACCTGCAGACGTTGATTGATCAAGTCAGCTACGTTGGATACGAACCATCTGTTCCCGATTGTTGCATTCCAAGTAGCATCGAGATAATCTGCCAGCTCGTCTACTGTGCATGGTTTGGAAACGACTGGATCGGTAAGACGTGAAATAGTTCTCATAGGAAAATTTTGGGGCTTACAATACCAGATCGCGTTTGACTCCTTTTTTGACCGAAAACCGCAACCGTTGCGTTTTCAATCTTGGGCACGGGAAGAGCGCTTATCGCCTGATTGCCGCGATTCACTTCAACACGCAGATCGTCTTTGTCCTACGGTTGCTGACTCATGCGGAATACGACAAGCAAGAATGGAAAAGCGAATTATGAAGACGTCCGAAACTGAGTTGCCTGAGACGGCGCCCGAAAGCTTCGAGCAACTGTGCGGCATCTTATTGCCTCGACCGGTTCATGATGAAGCTGAGAACAGGGAGTTGATCCGCGTGATGGATTGGATCGCTGTCCGGGCTCATAACCAGGATCAGTTCGATTATGCAAAGATGCTTGGGAGCTTGGTAACCGAATACGAGGTTTCCCAGAAGCGGAGAGCGAAACCGCAGTTAGCGGGTCTTCAACTGCTTAAGGCCGTTATCGAATCCAGCGGCATGACTCAAGCCGAGCTCGCCAAAATCCTGGATATCGAGCAAGGAACAGTGTCCAAAATCATGTCGGGCGCGCGCTCGATCACCCTGGATCACGCCAAGCGTCTAGCGCGCCGTTTCAAGATGCGACCGGAGGCGTTCTTGGATCTCGATTGATTGACAAGGTCTTTTTTGGTCACCCGTGGAAACGTTCGAATAACTCGCTCATACGGATTTAGCCCTATGAATGAACGAATCGTCCGACGCGAAGATCTGTCACGGCAAGCCAGTGATTGGCGGAACGCGAATGCCGGTGGCTCGGGTAGTGGGAAGCCTCGCGGGCGAATGAGCTTCGAGGAAGTTGAGCGCGAATATTATCTGGGCATCGAGGATGTTCTTGAAGAAACGGAGAGGAGGGTCGAGTCCGGTGAGGCTACTTTCTCGGATTGGGAAAAAGCCAAAATCTCAATCCGTGATAGGCTCAAATGAAGATTGAGATCCTCTCCGATTTTATCGGTTTGAAAAGGTGCTCAAAAACGGGAGGTCAAATGTCCCCCTCCCGGGAATTTTTTCGCGCGCTTTGACGGCGTCCGTGGGCATGAAAGCGGACCGCCCTCGTGACGTTCTTCCTGGAGCTTAGAGGCGACTTCGTTTACAATGCATACGGATCATGAGTTTCGCTGAACTACTCGCAGAGGTTAAAAATTTAAGTCCAAGCGAAAAAGAGGCTCTCCGCAGCTTCCTGGCTGGGGATTTGCTCAATCAAGAGGAAACCGAAGAGTTTTTAACCCAGCTCGATTCAGATGCTGCGCATGCGGATGCCGGTAACAAGGTTTACACGATTGAAGAAACTCGTGAAATGGTAAAGAGCGTTGTAGCTCGGGCTGGCCGGTAATTGTCGGCATGTACAAGGTCCTCATGCGACAGACTGCCCACGACTGTCTGCGGGAGATCGTCTCTTACGTCAGCACCGATAATCCGACTGCGGCAGAAAAGCTCGGCAGCGAGCTACTTGATCAAGCACTCAGCTTTGAATCGTTGCCTTTCCGTGGTTAGCCAAGTCCGTAAACGACCGGGCTACTTGAAGCTTGTCCGCGGCAATTACCTGATTTACTACCGGATCAAAGAAGACAAGGTTGTCGAGGACTCCCGTTTGTTCACGGCGCGCAGATTCGTTAAGATATCATCGGGACAACATTAGCGACTAGAACTGTTGGAAAGATATTCCAGTAGCGCTCGGCCTCCTCAGGCGTCACTACCTCGCGGTAATGATTAAAGACTGTGCGAGGCGAAACATGTCCTAAATCGAGCGCTGTTCGTGGGGCGTCCTGAAACTTCGCCAGGTGGTAGGAGGCAAAGCTGTGCCGCAGCCCGTTCTGTGGCCATTTTGCGAGACTTGCGTTTGTTCGCGCCTTCTGGGTCGCACGGTATAGCGCAAACTCAGCTTTCGGCCAGATAGGGCCAGTGTGGCCTGCGTACGGCGCAAGCCAAGCCCTAAGATTATCAGAAAGCGTGATGAGGCGCCTCTGTGAGGTCTTGGACTTTCGCGCGGGCACGTTGAGAAACCCGCGCTTGAGATCAATGTCTTCCCAGCCTAACCGCACCAGCTCGGCCGACCGCAGGCCCGGGAATGCTCCCAGCGCCAGAACAGGAATGAGCTCGGGAGGTGCGACAAGGAGCAGCTTCTGGAGCTCATCAACCGTGAAGATTTCCGGAGGCTCATCGTCCGACTTGACCTTGGCGATCCCTGTGAACGGATTTACCTCCAGATAGTGGCGTTTGACCCCGTAACTGAACATGCTCCCCACCCTGACCGCGTAGTTGTTCGTGCTAACCGGGGATAGATTCAGACCATGCAGCCAGTCCTCAATCTCATCGGCACGCAACACCCGGACCGGGCGATCCCCGAAGGTTTCACAGAAACGACCCAGGCGGTCGCGCAAATCTTGCTGGTGCCGTATTGAGCGCTTTGCTTTGCGCTGACTTTCAAGAAACTCCTCCCTGAGTTGGGCAACCGTGCAGCTACGTTGCGAGTCCTCAAGATAACGGATGTAGTGGTCGGTGGCATCGACGATAGTTTTGCCGTAGGGTTGCAGACGCCTGGCGCATTTTAATGCTGCCAAGCGGAGCTCGTCGGTGACCTCAAGGGCTTTCTCGCCGGCGTCACGAAACTTGATCTTAATGCGGTCCAGCTCGGCGGTGGCGTCGGACTTGGTTTTGAAAAACAACCGGGCGCGTTTGCCGTTTTTGTTTCGGAGTCCCGTGATACACCAGGGGCTGGTCTTCGAGAAGGGATAGAACCGGACCTTCAGACTATGTATTTGCGCAATCGTCAGATGTCCAAGCTCTTGCAGATACCGAAGTCCCACGACATCGACCCTGTGCAGAGCGTCAATAGATTGTCAATGACTTGCTACTACCGCACATCCGCGAGGGGCCAAAATCGTCAAGAAGCCCGGGATTTCAACATGTAACCTCTTGATTTCCAGGAACATGTGAAGTATACCGATGGCGGGACTCGAACCCGCACGACCCTTTCGGGTCAACGGATTTTAAGTCCGTTGCGTCTGCCATTCCGCCACATCGGCTTTGAATTTATTTGAATCGCCGAATTGGATAGCGCGGAAAAAGCTCTCCGTCTACTGCAACCTTGCGATGCACCTGCTCGAAGCTGCCACGATCCATCGGTTGGGAGAGTTTACGCCCCGAAGAGGCTACAGAGTTCATCCCAAGGCTTCAACGCCGGTTTTAACCCGGGACCGGGTTTGAACATTTGGTAAAGCGAGACGCTATACTACATTTGGTAAAACAAGGCTTTACTTACGTGAGCCTCGAATTGCGCAGAGGTAAGCAACGCGTCCCGCTTTGCCACCGGGGTTAGCTAGCGTATGCGCGTTAGCGTAAGATTTCTGGTATTCCCGGAAATCTGCCGAGTCCAGGAAAAGGCTGTCGCATACGCGGAACTTCCAGGCTGAATGATCGGAATCGCTCTCCTGACTCGTGTTACGTTTCTGGCGCTCCCGATCACTTTTACCGGCGTGCCGATCTGCACCCGGGCAAAAAATTCAGCAGCCAGGTCTCTAGGCATCCGAACACAACCGTGCGACGCCGGGTAGCCAGGCAGATAACCCGCATGCATTCCAACGTATTTGCGGAATTCCATAAAGTACGGCATCGGAGCAGGCATGTAATGACATCCCGGAGGGACGTAAGAACCTGGAGCCGCGTTTGGATTGACTACTCTGCCGTATGCATCGGTGACCAGACCGAAGTTTCCGGACTGGTGATTTAAATCTTTGCTGATGACCTTGAAACTGCCGGTCGGTGTTTCCCATCCCCCTTTTCCCGAAGCAATCGGCGAAATGAAAGCCACCCGGCCGTCCTCAAGCAAGTAGACCGCCTGCTCGGTCAGATTTATGATCACGGCAGTCTGGTGCGCGCTAAGTTTGGGAGCCAGACCAGTTGCCAACAATGTGATCGCTACTGCGACTTTCATAGCTTGTCTTCCTTCATTTGTTCGTTAGTCAGCACCTTGGCGGATGCAGTGGAAGATCGTTCGGGTTCGACTGCCTGAAAATTACCCAAAAGGATTAGGCGAATCCGCAATGAGGGGCTCCCGCGCTCTTTGAGCTCCAGCGACTTGGAACGAGGCCAACTTTCAGCTCGCTGCCGGAGGCGTCCAGGGCCTGAATGATCTGTGATGAGAAAAGAGAGCAGAAGCGATTTCAGTTAATCTCTTACTCATAAATCTTAATTTTATGGTAGTTATGCCGATTTACTGCCATATGGGAACAAGCTCCTGCTCTGTCGCTCTGGCCAGAAAATTCTATTGAGAATGAAAATAACCGTCGCCCCGCTCAAAGCCCTGATCTCAAGCTTAGGACATCGCGCCGGACCGGTCATCGGTCTGCTGGGAGCCTTGCTGGTCGGTTTATTCAACCCCAGCGCTTTCGAAAATGACTATTTCATCTTGTTGATTTTGTTTTTCGGAATTCTCTGGGCGCTTACTTATGGCGCGGGCCCTTTGAAAACCGACACCTCAATCACCGCTAGCCCGAAAAAGCCTCTCGAGTGACGTTAATGCACCAAGTCCGAGGCTCGCAGAGCAGCGCTGCAATACGAGCCTCAGACTTGGAGTACTGGTACACCAAGTCAGTGACTGGTGTAGTGGCGTTGCGATCAAAAATGCGCCGCCGGCAAGGCGGTCCGAGCCGGACTGGCGGTAGAAGGAGCATCTCTGAATCGATACGTGACTGAGGAGCAACGCGGCCGCCGGCCCATTTTCATCGCAACCCTCCGGGCTGCGCGTCTTTTGGCCGGCTGCTTTGTCGCTCATCGGTCAAAGACCACCGCGGGTATTCTCCCTCTTCGCTCCGCGCATCCAGCCAAAATACGCAGCAGCGCCACTACACCAGTCACTGACTTGGTGCACTAGTGAGTGCTTTCGCACGCCTCCAAAACTCTCCGTGCCGTGGACAGCAACTCGGCGGCTCTAAAGGGTTTCAGCAGCGTAGTAACAGCTCCAAGCCAAGGGTATAGGGCAAACTCCTCCTTGGGGAATAAGGCCGTCGCCATGATGACCGGCACCTGCATGGAGGCCGCCTGAACCTTGTTGAGCATCTCAATGCCCGTCAACTTCGGCATGAAATTGTCGGTGATCAGCAGGTCATAGCGTTTGGCCTGAAGCGCCTCCCACCCAGCTGCCCCGTCCGCAGCGGCGTCCACTTCATACCCCGAGCGAATCAGCATTTCAGTCGTGAGTTGGCGGATTGAGACGTCGTCATCGACCACCAGAACGCGATGGGGAAATTCCCTTGACGTTGAAGGAACGTCTTTCACGACCGGCGAGTTTCCCATTTCCAGCAGCACAGGATCGGTCGGGAACGGTTTGGATGCGGCCTCAAGAGATTGCTCGGCTCTCGGCAAATAGACCTTGAAGGTGGTGCCTTCGCCGACCTCACTGGCGACTTCAATGTAACCCCCACATTGTTGAACGATTGTACGGCAGGTCGCCAGGCCTAAACCGGTTCCATAAGTCTTGGTGGTGAAAAAAGCCTCAAACAAATGAGCTTTGACTTCCTCTGTCATCCCGCTTCCCGTGTCACTGATCGTTAGCATCACATAGTCGCCGGGAGTGCTGCCCTGGTGTGCGCGTGAGTAGTTCTCATCAAGCGTGACATCCTTCGTTTCGATGTTCAGCTTCCCGCCGTCGGGCATAGCATCCCGAGCATTGAGGACCAAATTCAGCAAAAGCTGCCAAATATAGTTGGCATCAGCCTTAACACGTCCGGTTTGTTTCCCGGAATCAATCGTAATTTCAATTTTGCTGTCGATGACCCGGCGTAGCAAATGATCCAGATCCTTCACCACGTCGTTAGGGTCGATTACCATGGGTCGCACCAACTCCTTGCGGCTGAAGACCAGCATTTGCCGCGTCAACCCGGCGGCTCGATTCGACGCGTGCCGGATCTCCTCGGTGTACCTTTGCAAGGGATGGTCCGGGCCAAGCCCTGAAGTGATCAAATCGCTGTAACCGACAATTACCGCCAGGATATTATTGAAGTCATGCGCCACGCCGCTCGAGAGCTGGTTGATGATCTCCATTTTCTGCGAATCAATAACCTGCGCCTCCAACCGACGGTGTTCAGATCGCACTTCGACTTCTTGCATGGCGCGACGCACCGCCGGAACGAGCCGAGAAAGTTTTCCCTTAGGAATACAGTCTGTCACGCCGCTCTTGAACGATTCGATAATTATTCTTTCGCCTAGCGACCCGGAAACGAGAATGAACGGTACGGTCGGCCAACCTTTGCGCACCAGTTTTGCAGCGGACAACCCATCAAACGCGGGCAGAGAGAAATCCGAAAGAACCAGGTCGACACCGTCGTGTTCCAGGGCCGCAACAAAATCCCTTTGTGTTCGCACACAGGTAATCAAACAAGCGACCCCTTGCGTCTCAAGGGTTGATCGGATGAGCATTGCATCGTTTGGGTCATCCTCCAGATGTAAAATGTTGAGCGGAGATTTCATCCGCCTCCTCTTCTTTGGTCGGGCACAAATTGAGCGCTCTGAACTGGAGTTTTGGTGATTCTCATCGAGCGAAGACCCAATGCTAGCCACCCGAGATTCGCCACCCTACTTAACACATCCATTGAACGCCGAGCTTACCTGCAGGTTCCGACCACGACAGCCGATCGTCTCTTTATAGACAATATGAAAACACACAATTCCTCTAATAGATGATTGGATTACATCTGTCCAGCGCAAAATATCTACGGCAATTGATCACGTATTTTGCGACGCAGAAATGAGAATTCAAACTAACTTTTATTTTCTGGTCTTTGACCAACGATTCGCGCAGCCCTTCGGGTTGGGGCGGCGCAGGCGCCTAGCCTCGTGGATGGCGATTCGCGTTAGGATCACGCTAGCAAACCGAGGCTTGCCGCGAACGAAGAGCAGCCATCTTTACCCTGGCCTCGGCAGCGTCGCGGTGGCGCCTCGCGCGAGGGCGAACTTTGTCGTGGAGCCGTCATGCCGTGACAAAGGCGTGACGCCTGGCTGAACGCCTATGATACAGAATTCCGGGGCGTGATGTCGGCGCGAAATGATCGCAACCGCAAATCGGCCAATTGGCTGGCACCAAGAACAGGGGTCAGACGAGCGGCAGCTTTTCTTCAGCGGGTTGCGCCGTCAGGTTCGGCACCGGAACCGCGCGATCCGCTTTAATCCCGCCGGACTTCAAACTTGCCGCGTGGCCGTTCTGATAGATTTCGGTTCGAAAGATCGGAATTTCTTTCGGCGCATCAATTCCGATCTTTACGGCGTCTCCGTCGATCCGAGTCACCTTGATGTGAATCAAATCGCCGATGATGATCCCTTCGTTGACCTTTCGAGATAAAATTAACATCCTGGCTACTTTCTGTGAGTTGAGATTTGAGTCGTTCCGGGGGGTTAGCAGTGAGGGAGACGGTCTAAGCTGGAGCATTAGCCGGCGAGGGATTTGTCTTCAAGCGGTGGTTGAGGTCTCCAAGAGAAATCTCTCTTTCAATCCTTGGTTTTGTTTGAGGCGCTCCTGCATTCGATTGCTAAGTCGATCAACCTCTGAAATCAGTGCTTCGAGGAGCGGGTGCACATATTCGGGGAAACTCCGAATCACTTCGTTGGATTGTACATCCTCGCTCAGATGAAATCTGGAGGCCGTCTGGCGGAGTGCCAGTTCCCGACTCTGGGTGCAGCGCGAGATGAGCCGCAGCTGCACGCGGATTTGTTCTTCCAGGCGCTCGTTTTCCGCGAAGTCACTCCGGTACAGGGTTTCGGTCTGCTGATTCAACAATTGAATGAGCCCGCCCTTCTCCTGTAACTCGTCTCTGAGCGCGTCCACTAACTGATCCCATTCAACTTTAATATTCATCGTCTGTCGGGTTCGAATTTCAAGCCAAGAGGTTGTTCAGATAGTGACGTAGCTGCCCGACTGTCTGAGTGTGAATCTGGCAGATCCGCGATTCTGTTAGTCCGAAGCAAGTCGCGATTTCAGAAAGGCGCATATTTTCGTAATAGTACATCGCCAGCACCTTCTTTGGGACGGCGGGGAGCTGTTCCATGCGCTGTGCTAACAGCGCGAGAACTTCTTTGCGTTCCAAGGCGTCGAACGGTGCGACACAAGAATCGTCCGGGATAATTTCGTGTAAGGATTGCTCCTCCACGTCAGATTGCTCGTCGACTCCGTCCAGAGAAATGAATTTAACCGGTCGCACTTCTTCCATAAGGTCGGCCAATTCGTCTTCGGTCATTTGCATCTCAGCGCAAAGAGAATCCTGGCTGACACTTCCGCCTTGCTCCTGTTCCAACTTGGAAATGGCCGATCCGAGACGTTTGGCTTTCGAACGTGTCGCGCGGCTCATCCAGTCCATCCGGCGGAGCTCGTCTAAGATCGCTCCACGAATTCGGGTCGTCGCATAGCTGGCGAAACTGCTCTCCCGCGAAGGGCGATAGTTTCGGGCCGCTGCCACCAGACCGGTTACTCCGATGCTGTAAAGCTCATCTGCTTCGATCTTGCTCGGCAGCTTGCGCCTCATTCGCTCGACAATCGACCGAACGAGTGGAAGGTGATTCTCAAGCAGACGCTGAAATGCACCTTCGCTTTTTGCGTCAGTATCCAAGGCGTTTGCTGCCGGTGAGTCGGACAATTCGTTTAAGATGGGAGCGGCTATCATTTGCTTTGGCACAGGTTTGACCCATTCCTAAGCATCTTCGATACCACCGCTGCAGGATAATCCTTGCATCGTACGCAAGATCCTTGTTACAAGCGACTTACAAATCCGCTTTTTTCTTGCCTCTGTTCCAGACCGTGCGTCCACCGGGGTTTCTTCCCACTAATGGAACGCCAAGCATCCCGACCACGGCAAAATTTGCCGGGTGCCGGTGGCTACCGGCAGTTTCTGCGCACGGCTTCGTTCGTCCTCCGCGAAGCTACGAAACCACTGCAGCTTCCAACGACGAAGGAACGCTTGCCCGAATCGGCCGGTAATAACTGTCTCGTTGCAGCGGTTCGCGCCCAGCTTCACGGATGGTCCGCTCAAGCGTGGATTTGGTTTGCTCCTGGGGCGTCTTCGATCCGGCCATATGGAAGATCTTTTCCTCCATAAGTGTTCCGTGCAGGTCATCCACCCCATAGTTCAGGGAAATCTGCGCCAGCGGCAGGGTCATGGCGACCCAATAGCCCGTAATGTGATCGAAGTTATCAAGATAGATGCGGCTAACGGCCAAATTGCGAAGCTGGTCCAGACCTGAGGCTGCCTTGATGTGCTTCAGCTCTGTGGTTTCCGGTACGAAAGCAAACGGAACAAAGCCGGTAAATCCCCTCGTTTCGTCCTGAAGCTCACGAAGCTGACGCAAATGATCGACACGATGGTCGACGGTTTCGATGTGACCAAATAGCATTGTGCAGGTACTGCGTCCGCCCATGTGGTGCCAGAGCCGATGCACTTCCTTCCATTCTTCCGCCGTCTCTTTCCCGCGGCAGATCTTGTCGCGAATGATCGGATCGAAAATTTCCGCCCCACCCCCGGTGAGCGAGTCTAAACCAGCATTACGCAGGGTTTGCAACGTGTCTTCGAGCGAGGTCTTAAAGATACGCTCTGCCAGGTGGCGGATTTCGATGGCCGTAAATGCTTTGATGTGGAGGCCGGGATCAAGCGCTCGCAAACCTCTTAAAAGTTCCAAATACCACTCGCCCGGGAGCGTCGGATGGAGCCCCCCCACCATGTGGACTTCGGTGATCCCATGGTGCAGCGATTGCCGCGTCGTCTCAACGATCTCGGGAATAGCCAGTTCGAACGCATGGGGATCGCGCTTCCTTGCACCAAAGGCGCAGAACTGGCACGAGAGAATACAGATGTTCGAATAATTGATGTATCGATTCAGTATATAGGTGGCACGGTTCCCGTTTTTGCGCTCCCGAACGATGTTGGCGATCAGCCCGAGCGCATTGATATCTGTGGAGTGGTAAAGACTCGCTGCCTCCTCCTCGTTGATTCGTTCAGCCGCCCAGACTTTTTCGTAGATCGAGCGCAATTCTTGAGGAACGAGCCGGAAGCTTGTGAAATTTTTCACAAATTCAACCTGACACAGGACCATTCTCGCATCAAGCTCGCGGCGAATTTCGTCATTTCTAAAGCAACATTTGGAGTTGCAACGTGTTGTAGAGGATACGATGAGTCTTGCCCGCCGAATGTTAGACCCTTCTAAGCAGCCATCTGAAAGTCCCGAGCCGGAATTCGGGTGGATGGCCCGTGTTCGGGAAGGAGACATGGAAGCGTTCAGACTTCTGGTAGAATTGCATCAGGCGCGCGTGATTGGAACGATCAGTAAGATGCTGGGCTCGGATGCCGAGGCGGAGGATCTGGCTCAGCAGGTTTTTATTCGTGTTTGGAAATCGGCGCCGCGTTATCAACCGACGGCGAAGTTCACGACATGGTTGTTTCGCATCACTCGCAATCTGGTATTCAACGAGCTCAGAAGAAAACGTCACTTTGCGGATCAACCTGAGGACCTCGCAGAGCCGGTTGAGCGTGCGGAAAGAGAACCGGATCGAGTGTTGTTGGAAGGAGAACTTCAGCGCGCAATCCAGGAGGCGATCAACCAGCTTCCGGAATCTCAGCGGATGGCAATTATCCTGCGCCGGTACGAGGAAATGCCGTACGAAGAGATCGCGAAAGTGATGGGGACAAGCGTACCGGCCGTCAAGAGCATCCTCTTTCGGGCAAGAGCGGAACTGAGAGAGCGCCTCGAGAAATATCTGAGCTGAATAGCCAAACACTCCATTACTCCATCACTCCAACCCGCTGACAGGCTCTCCGCCCACCGCTCGCCTCCCCCGATCGGTCACCCACTGCGCAGCTCGCGAAAAGCAGTTCCGAGAAACGAGAAAAGATCCGAGGGCAGCATGGACTCCTCGGACGAATGACTGACTGCAAATTCAGCGGCTCTGCCGCAAAGCCATGCGCCTAACCGTCCCGAATCATAGGCGGGAATCTTCCGGGCGAGCAAAGCGGCACAAACACCGGTCAGGACATCGCCTGACCCGCCGGTTGCGAGACCCGGCGTACCGGTAGAATTGTAAGCCATCGGTTTGCCAGATTGGCCTACGAGCGTTCGCGAACCCTTGAGCAGCAGCGCAACGGGAAACTCAGCCGTGAATTCTTTGACGAGCTCAAGTCGACTTTTGCCGGATGTTGCCCACAATCGCGACATTTCACCGGGATGCGGCGTCAGGAGACGCGGACCAGCACAGTTTTGAAGCTTACCGACGGCTGTCGAAAGAGCATTCAGCGCGTCGGCATCCACCACCATCGGTCCACCAAATCGGGTGACCACATCGAGTATTTCCTGCTTTGCAATGGAGCCGAGACCGGGGCCCACGCCGAGAGCATCCAGCCGTTCATCGAGCACCGATCGGATGTCCCGGGTCGGTTTTACCATGATCTCCGGAGTCACCCTGCAGACGACAAGATCGTAGATTTCTTCCGGAACATACAACGAAATCAGCCCTCCGCCTGCGCGGGCTGCAGCTTCGGAACACAATACCGACGCCCCAACGAGACCACGAGAACCGGCCACGATCCCGACCCGACCAAAATCGCCTTTATGGGAGTCGAACAAGCGGCGGGGAACGAATTCCCGAAGGTTCGCTGCGCTCGAGAGGAGAGTTCGACCGGGTGACTGAGGGGCGCGAGATGTCAATTCCGGCAGATCAATTACCTGGATGCGGCCGACAAAGTTTGTCGCGTCCTCACGGAAGAGCGGAGCTTTCGGGAAGCCAACTGTCAGCGTGAAATCCGCTATCACCGAGTCAGGATCGATCCCGTCCTCGGCAAGACCGGTCGGAAGATCGACTGCATAGACAGCCGCATTGGATTTCTTGCGGAGCGCATTAAGTTCCCGTGTGAGATTCCTGAGCGGGGCGTTCAGTCCCGACCTGGAACCGAGTCCCAGCAAGCCGTCGAGGATCAATCTCGGCTTGTTCTTGGGTAGGTCGCTGATCGGGCCCGGGACTCGGCAGGCATCGAGCTGTTGCAACTTCTTCTTCGGAAGCGCTTGCAGATCGGTCTCGGGAACCAGGGGACGGATCCAGATCTCCCATCCGGAGTTTAGCAAAAAAGACGCCGCAACAAGGGCGTCCCCAGCGTTGTTTCCTTTTCCGAGATAGACAACGCTGACCCCCGGATGGGGTTCCTCCTGGAGGATCGCGTTTGCGATCCCCTCGCCCGCCTGGTCCATCAAAGCTTCCGCATCGATCCCGTCATCAAAGGCGGCCCGCTCGACCTCCTTCATTTCACGGGCATCGAGGATGATGTCAGCCACAGGACGCTACTTTTTGTCAGCCTCGATATGCAACTCGATCTTTATGTCATCTCCAGCGATTTGCGTTCCTTCGATGGCTTGGTTCCAGACCAAACCGTAATCGCTGCGCTTGAGAGCGGTTCCCGCGTCCCAGCCGCTGACAATAGAGTTCTTCGGACCGGCGCCCTTACCGAGTAACTCGACTTTCAAAACGACTTCCTTCGTGACGCCGTGCATCGTCAGGTCACCGATTATGTCAAAGGTATTTTCTCCAGTCTTCTTGACAGATTTGCTTTTGAAAGTGATCTCCGGAAACTTCGTGGAATCGAAAAAATCGGGCGATCTCAGGTTGTCGTCCCGCATTTTAACCCCGGTGTCGATGCTCGCGGTTTTTATACTCACCTCAACGGAAGACTGCTCCTGATTTGCTTCGTCGAACTGAATTGTGCCGGTAAAGTCGTCGAATTTGCCAGGAAGATTCGAAAACAGGTGTCGGACTTGAAATCCGATGGATGAATGATTTTTGTCGAAAACGTAGGTATCAGCCGAGAATGCGGATTGAATGATCAGAAGTACCGATAGACAGGCCAGGGGTATTAATTTCTTCATACGAAAAGATGTGTGGAGGTTAAACATCATCCCATTCGCGAGTCAATGCCGCGCCGGATTATTCCCGTCTGGAGTGAGAAAACCCGTTAGGCTGCCTAGCCAAACGGGTTTTCTCGGTCGCGGGGGGGGAAACATCCTACCCTGAACGCCATCGAAAGCCTAGACTTTGCTCTTGAAGTCCTTGCCTGGCACAAACTTTACGGTTTTTGATTTTGGAATGCGAATCGGCTGTTTGGTTTTCGGATTAACACCTTTTCGGGCTTTCCTCTCCACCACTTTAAAAGTTCCAAATCCGACCAACTGCACGATCTTATCCTTCTTCACGCCGACCTTCACGGCATTGACAACCGCCGTCACTGCCCGTTCCGCTTCCGCCTTGCTGATCTCGCCGCCGAGTTGCTTTTGGACCGATTCAACTAACGCTACTTTGTTCATGATAACGATGCGTTTGCCGTGGGATCGTGGGCTTGAGAACCTGGTATCCAAGCCGGGTCGCGCGCGAACGCTGCTAATTTTGTCGTTTTCACAATATTCGCTACTTTTTGTCAACGCATTAATCTTGTTTCTATGGATTTTGACCAGGTTCTCCAACGCCTCGATCGGTTCCTGGGCGCACGTCCCGCTTTTGCGAACGATGTGTTCATAGCGCCGAACGCCACCGTCCTCGGTAAAGTCTCCATCGGTTCGGGGTCCAGCGTCTGGTTTCAAAGCGTGGTGCGAGCAGACATCAATGAGATTCAGATAGGCGCGGAAACGAATATCCAGGATGGATCGATTCTGCATGTTGCCGATCGCTACGGTCTGGCGATCGGAAATCAAGTCAGTTGCGGGCACCGGGCGATTCTTCACGCCTGCGCGATCCAGGATCGCGTCCTGGTCGGGATGAACGCGATCGTCATGGATGGGGCGGAGGTGGGCGCCGGCTCCATTATCGGAGCCGGCGCGCTGCTTACGAAAGGAACGAAAATCCCGCCTGGTTCCCTGGTTCTTGGTTCTCCAGCCAAGGTCGTGCGGCCATTGAGTCTCAGCGAACAAAAAGGAATCGAGGATCTTGCCGCGAAGTATGTCTTGGTGGGAAAATATTATTCGGCGAGGAATGGTTCTGCGAAGACAAGCGCTTGAAGCGGAAAATTCAGAAGGCAGAACTCAGGAGTCAGGAGTTGCAGGAGTTACAGAATACGGGAGCTTCGGTTTACACGAAGATTCGTGAGACAACTGAGTCTGGCGTCAGCGTTAACAGGGCTCCTGCGAGGCAATCAATCCTCAATTCTTGAGTGCAAATCGAACGCTCCTGTATTCTGTAACTCCTGCAACTCCTGACTCCTGAGTTCTTGAGTTCTGAGTTCTTCCTCCGAAATTCAGCTCGGTAAACTCGAATAATCAATCGTTTTCAGCCGGCCTAACTTTAAACCTAGCCTTGGAATGCATTCGATGAGGGCCCGCGTGTATGGGTGTTGCGGCTGGCGCAGGACCGTTTCCGTGCCGCCAAATTCCACCACCCGGCCCCGGAACATCACGGCGACCTTGTCCGCCAGCCCACGAATGATGCCGAAATTGTGGGTGATCAGGATAATTGACATTCCGTATCTGATCTTGAGCGCCTGAAAAAGATCGAGGATTTGCCGCTGGATTGTAACGTCAAGGGCCGTTGTCGGCTCGTCGGCGACCAGGATAGAAGGGCGGCAACACAGGGCCATGGCGATCATTACGCGTTGCTGCATCCCGCCACTCAACTGAAACGGATAGTCTTTCAGTCTGCGAGCCGCATCGACAATCCCCACCTGATCAAGCCAGTGGATCACCTCTTTCTGCACTTCGCGGACCTCAGGACGATGCAAACGGATCGCTTCTGCGATCTGCTCATAGATGGAAAACACTGGATTCAAGCTCGTCGCCGGCTCCTGGAAGATATAAGCGATCTGATTACCCCGAATCCGCCGCAGCATTTTTTCGTTCATGCTCAAGATCGGTTGTCCGTCCAGCAGGATCGCCCCAGACTCGTAACGGGCAGCCGGCTCTGGAAGGAGCCTGGTGAGTGCCATCGCGGTCACACTTTTCCCGCTTCCGCTCTCACCTACGATTGCCAGGGTCTCCCCTTTTTCTACCGTGAAGCTGACTGCCTTTACCGCGGGGATGTCGCCGTCGTCTGATCGGAAACTGATGGTGAGATCCCTGACTTCGAGCATCTGTCTTGATTAGGCGTCGCGACAACTTTTGTAAAGGTTAGAGACCAGTATGGATTGCTCCTGCGAATTATCTCCGTGATTGAAAACCGCATCCCTGGAGAATAGAAGTCGGTTTTGTGAAACTGCCTATTTTGCTGCTGACTGTGTATGGATTCCTCACTCCCTTTCTCCAGGCCGAACAAAAAGAGTTGATCGTGGGAATGGAAATGTCGTTTCCGCCCTTTGAAATGCTGGACGCCGGCGGCCAGCCTGCGGGCGTGAGCGTGGATATGGCGCGAGCAATGGGCCAGTACCTGAGCCGGCCCGTTCGGTTTGAAAACATTCCGTTCGACGGGCTGATCCCGTCCTTAAAGACTGGCAAAATCGATCTGATCATTTCCTCTTTAACGATGACGGAGGATCGCAAGAAATCGATCGATTTCAGCGATCCTTATCTGAAGATGGGGCTGGCGATCCTCGCAAATAAAAACACCGATATTCAGTCGATCAACGATATCGACAAGCCAGGTCGTAACGTTGCCGTGAAGAAGGGGACAACCGCAAATATCTATGCGATGCAACACTTCAAGAATGCCAAGGTTCTGGTGTTCAACGACGAAAGCGCGTGCGCGATCGAAGTCGGACAGGGAAAGGCGGACTGTTTCATTTACGATCAGATCTCAGTGTTCCAAAACTGGAAGAGACACCAGGATCGAACGCGAGCAATCTTACAGCCATTTGAACAAGAGGAATGGGCGATGGGGATCCGCAAAGGCGACGACGAACTCCGGACGCGAATAAACAATTTCATCAAACAGTTCAAGGAATCAGGCGGTTTTGAGCAGCTCGGAGCGAAGTATCTCGGGGAGAACAAAAAGGCTTTCGAAGATCTCGGAATACCGTTTTATTTTTGAGTTTCTCAACGCCATGCCTGAAAAAGCAAAGCGAGTTCAGTGGCTGAAATATTGGTTCCTCGGGCTGCTGGCCCTGCTTGTGCTCGTGGTCGTATTTTATCAACAAATCTTCTTTGGCGTGGCGCAGGTCGCGGCGCAGCAGTTTGCAAAGTCCCAGGCTTTCTCACTACAATTCAAAATTCAAGGGTCGATTTTTTCGAATCTGACGATTGAAGATCTGCATCTGCAGCCGCTTCCCGAGAACACCAAGCTCCCCTTGGAACGGGTCGACGCAAAGCGAATCGCACTGCGATACAATTTATTCAGCCTTTTAAAAAAAGATTTCCCGAACGCTATTGAGCTCGCAGAATTGAGGGGTGTCGACGTTGTGTTCCGTCCCCCCTCCGAGCCTCTACCGCCTCCGCAATTGGATCCGAACGGTTTGCGGATACCGGTGATACTCCCAAAAAAGCTTGATGTTCAAGATCTCAACCTGATCGTTCGCAACAAAGATGGAGACCTTGAACTCAATCACCTTGGGCTTCAATTCCAACAGGGAACCGACGGGAGTTTGGCCTGTGAAAGTCTGCGAATTCCCGGGTTAGGCGCCTGGAACCAACTCCACGCCGGCCTGAGTTACGACCAGAGCAAGTTGGTGTTAACCAATCTCCTGCTCGATCCCATTCTTGACGTAGGTCAACTCCAAATTGATCTATCCGGCTCAGAACAGGGCAAATACCACCTGACCCTCGAGGGCAAGGTGCTCGGTTCTTCTGTCGCAGCAAATGCGTTTTACATCCAACCTGCGGAAAAGCCGCACCTGGACCTGAGGTTGAGTTTGATCGACCTGAACCTCGCGCAGATTCAGAGGCTGTCGCCGATCCCGATATCCGGAGCGGTCCCTAAAATCGAGATCCAACTGAGCGGAGAACTTGATCGTCCCAGCAGCTTTTCCGGATCGATTTCTGCGACCGCGAACGGGATACGGTATCAGGACTACGTCGCCGGTGCGGCCGCTCTTTCGTTGCTGATGACTAACGGAAGCGGAGAGATCCAGGAGCTATCTCTTACCTCCGGTCCAAACAAATTGCGGATAGCCGGGAACTTCAGACTCTCGGACACCGTAAGCGAGCTACCCACCAATTCTTCCGCGAACATCGGCATTGCCGCCTCGGTTCCTGATCCCGGACGCTACGTTCCCGGGTTAACCGCCGAAAGCCTTGCGACCGGCAGCATTGGGCTTCTGAACGGAAGGGCACAGGCAGTTTTTCACGAGTCCGTGGCCGGTATTAGCATGCCTAAGACGGTGCCCGGTTTCTCTGTTTCCGGAATCAATACGAATGTTTTTGCCGTTGCGAGATTCCCCATCTCAGCAGATCTCTGGACCTCCCTGGCGGCCGTACTCTTCACCGACTGTGCAAACATCTCCTACCAGGATGCACGAATACCACAGGTTCGGCTGACTGCGGCAACAACGGACGGCAAGACATTGACTGGCGACGCGAGCCTGGCATCGGGTGAAAGCCGGTCAGACATGTCGGCGAAAGTGCTTTTGCCGCGCTTAGACGCGCCGCAACCCCCGGACGCGAAACAGATCGCGGGTCGCCTCACCTTCCACCTTGCGTCGATTTCTGATTTCATCAGGCAAAATCAGGTGGAGGGCGTTCTGAACGCTGACGGCGATCTTCGGTTTGACCATCTGCAGGTTGATGGAACAGTTCGGGCCAGCGGCAGCCAGTTGAAATATCGCGGGATGATCTTGCAATCGCTTGGCCTGGAAGCGGCCTTCAAAGACCGCGAAGCGCAAATTCAGAATTTTCGAATTGAATTCGATCCCGATGATTCCTTAAACGTCGTCGGGTCAGCCGGAACGGCCGATCCATTCCCTTTTTCGGGAAAGGGTACCTTGAATTTCAAGGATGTGGCGGTGCTCGATGATGTTCTGCGAAACCTGGGTATCGAGCCGGGGCTGAGCGGTGAAGTACATGCCGACTTTGCGGGATCAGGTGATCTTCACCGCCCGGCGGCCGAGCTTCAGTTATCGGGCAAGCAACTAAAGTACCGCGGATTTGCGGTGCAAGACCTGGATATCCGGGCAAATGCCGAAAAAACGAAAGCAGAAATCCAGACCTGTCGAGTCACACTCGACATCAACAATCGCCTTGAATTACAGGGCACAGCTCAGCTGACCGATCCTTATCCCTACGCGGTTAATGGATCAATCGCGCTGACTGACCTTGCAGTGTTCGATGGACTTATAAAGAACCTCGGACAGCCCACTGGATTGGGTGGAGCACTCAACGGCTCGTTCTCGATCAGCGGGGACGCCCAACATCCCCGAGCGCAGCTTCAACTTTTCGGCGACCAGTTCAAATATCGAGGTCTCCTGATCCCGACGGTCCGAATCAAAGCGAAGCTTGAAGACTCGAAAGCAGCGCTCCAGACCTGTCGGATCACCGTGAATCAAAACGACTTTCTCGACGTGACCGGAGACGTTGGGATCGCTGCTCCCTTTGGCTACCAGGCCCGGGGCGAGATTGTGATGCGAGATCTTGGAGCATTCAACGGACTGCTTAAGAGCGCAGGTCAACCAGGCGATCTGATTGGCAGCCTCAACGCCGACTTTTCCGGGAAGGGCGACATACAGAATCCGACCGCGCAACTCCGTATTCTGGGGGACGGCATTAAGTATCGCGGAGTACCAATTCAGAACATGGATGTCGAGGGAGAGGTCGAAAACTCGATGGCCGCGATTAAGACAGGCAGGATCAGCCTGGATGCAGTCAATTCCATCGAATTCACCGGAGAGGCCGGGTTGCGTAATCCTTATCCTTACAATGGAAACGGGATGATCGAACTCGCGGATCTTGGTGTATTCAAGGCGATGCTCAAAGGGGTCGGAGAATCCTCTCCGGCGAGTGGCAACGTCCATGCGAACTGGTCCCTTTCCGGAGACGCCAGGAAATCGGTTCCTGACGGCGATCTGCGCGTGCTGGGAAGCCAGATCAAATTTCGCGGCCTTTCGATTCAGAGCATCGATATCGACGGGAAACTTTCCCGGAGCCAGCTCGACCTACCAACCTGCAAAGTCGTTTTCGACAAGGATAATTATATTGATGCGAAAGGAAACGCGATCCTCGAAGATCCCTACAATTATCACGCGGACGCGACAGTGCGGTTTCAGGATCTTGGGTTTCTCAACGAGTCGATCAAATCGTTTGGCCAGGATCTGGGCCTCGCTGGGACATTGAATGCGAGCTGGAAGGGGAATGGACCACTAAAAGAGCAAACCGGCGATGTGGAGTTACATGGCGATCAACTCCGGACCAAGACCGTGCAAAACATTAAATTGGATGCGACCGGTCACTACCAGGGGTTCAATGCTGAAGTTCCCCGGTTGCAGGTCGCTTCGCCGTACGCGGATCTGGATGCGTCGATCCGGTTCAGTCCACAATTGTTTGAGATTCCGGAATTGAGTCTCCGCCGGAATGGGAACTCGATCACTGGGAACCTCAGAATTCCGCTGGATCTACGACCGGGACAAGCAATTCCTTTCGATCTTGATCAACCCGTCGACATCAACATCCAGGGAGACAACATTGTTTTGGCTTCACTGCAGCCTGACAAGCCACAAGTGACGGGTACGGTCGGATTTCGGGTTCAGGCATCGCAAGCGTTGCGGGATCCTTTGATTCAATTCACACTAAGCGCCCGGGACGTCCGGGCAACCAGCGTCTCCAGTTTGTCGGCGGCCAGCGGTGATTTCTCCGTTCGCGTCGCGGACAAAATATTGACCGCCGACGGGAAGATACAGCAAGCGGATGTTCATCCGCTTACGTTGACCGGCCGAATGCCGTTGGACGTGGGGCAGATTATCCTGACCGGCGCAGTCCCGGAGAATACTCCGCTTCAGTTTGCCCTCCAATGGCCTGACAACAATCTGGCTTTCATTCGCAAAATTGTTCCGGACGTCAAGGTCGTCGAAGGAACGGCAAGTGTCGACGTGAGCGCGAAGGGAACAATCAAAAGACCGGATTTGGCTGGAAGCATCCGCGCGACCCTTCCGAGGTTTGAAGCAAGGACGGATACGGTCCCCCCGATCTCCAACTTTTCAACGAACATAACGTTTCAGGGCGCTCACATCCAAATCGCCCAATTGAAAGGGTTGGCAGGCGGAGGCCTTTTTGGAGTGAACGGAGGAATCGATCTGACGGACGGCACCAATCCAAAATTTGATATCGGGGTGGCTGGTAACCAGGTCTTGCTGACCCGAAGCGACGGCATCATCGTCCGCGCAAATTTCAACTTGGCTATTCGCGGACCATTATCCGGCGGAGAGGTCAGCGGGACCGTCGGCATCACCGACAGCCGATTCTTCAAAGACATCGACATTCTGCCGCTTAACCTGCCTGGCCGACCCCCGCCGCAACCGCCGGCCGGAGCAATGCCGAAGATCGCCGTGGAAACTCCTCCATTTAAGGACTGGAAATTCGACATTGCCATTCGTACCGATGACCAGTTCCTTATTCAGAGCAACCTGGCACGAGGCAAAATCACCATTAACCTGCAAGCGGGGGGTACCGGCGCAGCGCCGAGTTTGATCGGCTTTGTCCGCGTCGATCGCCTTGTGGCATCGCTCCCCTTCAGCAGAATGGAGATCGATGATGGCATGATAAATTTCGTGCAGGGCGCAAATCTGATGAATCCGAGCCTCAGTATTACGGGGCGATCGACCGTCAGTGACTACGATGTGCGGGCGCGCATCTTCGGAAATGTATTCAATCCGACGGTTTTACTCGATAGCTCGCCGCCGCTCGCCCAGGGAGACATTCTGGTCCTCCTGGCTACGGGCTCGACTACATCGGCGTTTGCCCAAGATCCCTCGCTGCTGGCGGGTCGCGCATCGTTCATTGTTTTACAACAGGTTTTCAAAAAGCTGTTTCCCAACACTAATCGCGCGGGTGAACAAAGGGAACCGTTCATCGATCGCTTTTCGGTGAACGTCATGCCTGGAAACAGAGTGGGCGAACAGGATATCGTGAGCAGCTTCAAACTGACGAAAAACTGGGAGATTATCGGCGACTTCGGAACCCTCAGTTATCAAGGTCGTTTAAAATACCTGGTTCGTTTCCGATGAGATGTGTGCTTGCTGCCTTTGCCGTGTTGTCCGTTGGCCTACCGGCAATATCCCTTCTGGGGCAGCGAGAAAATCCTCCAAAGTCTGTCGAACCAGAACCGATCACCAGCAACACCCCTCCACCGAGTGCCGCCGCGCGCGTCCGCTTTGTCGGAAATACGAAGTTCAACAGTAGAGAGCTCAGCGCCGCACTCGCGGACCCCCTCGGATGGATTCAGCAACGCGGCCTCAGCCTGCCCTTGGCCGACGACACCGCGTACTATCTGGGAGTCTTTTATCGGCGACACGGTTATCCCTCGGTCGATGTGAAATACAAAATCCAGGATCCCTACCTGGAATTAGATATCAGCGAGGGGCCTTACTACAAACTCGGCGAAATCTCCTTTGAAGGGAACAAGACTTTCCAGCAGGGGGCCTTGAGAGACTATATGATCGGCACCACCCGCGCTCGCTATTCGCAGTTTCAAAAGCAGCTTCCGTTCGTTGAAGCCGATCTGATAACCGGGACAACTTTGGTGCAAAGCTTCTATGTCTCGCAAGGTTTCCCTCAAGTGAAAATCGTGAAGCTGACCACGATCCCGGATAATCGCACCGGGACCGTCAATGCCACGGTCACGATTGACGAAGGGCCGCGATTCTTTTTCGGACCGGTTTCATTTTCCAGGAATTTTGGTATCGCTCCAAGTGAGTTTTCCGCGAAAATCAAGTCGCTCACCAAACCGCCCAAGCCCTACTCCGAAGCGGACCTTCAAAGCTTGCAAAGAGATTTGACGTTCATATTCAAGTCGAAGGGGTATTACTCGGCTTCGGTCACAGCCACCCCGAATTTTCAAAGCGCGCAAGGCGGCCGCGTTCCGATCCTGGTTGATTCGGTCCCGGGCGCGATCTACCGGTTTGGAGCAGTCGTAGCAAGTCAGGAACCTAACGCGCGGCTGCGACCCACTTTCTTACCGACGCGGCTCGCGGCATTGCGAGGTGAAACGTACGATCCCGAAAAGTTCAACGATTTGTACAAGAAGCTCTATCTCACCGGCTTGTACGATACGATCGACATACAGGAGGTACCGCAGGCGGATAACACAATTGAGCTGGTGGCTAATCCACAGGAGGCGAAGCCGAAAGAACTAGGTTTCTATGCAGGTTACGACACGTTCTATGGGATCATTCTGGGTGCTAACTACACCAATCGTAATATCGACGGGTTAGGCCGAATCTTTTCATTCAAGGCGGACTACACAAGTCTGGGCCCAGACGGTGAAATTTCTTACGAAAATCCCTGGTTCCTTGAGAGTGATATCGATTTTAACGCCGCACTCGGTATCTCGGTAAAAGACCTGATCGGATACTCCATTCAGAACTACTACACCCGACTCAGATTGACGAAGACTTTTAAGAAAGGCATCCAGACGGCCGCCTTTTTTGAAGCAAAGCAGGCAAATATAAGCTCGGTAATCATCAAACCACAGTCCCTGGCCGGTCCGACAAGTTACCAGTTAATCACGTTGGGCCTGTCACAAACGCTCGATTTCCGGGACAGCCCGATAAACCCGCACAAGGGCTGGGTGGCCGACGGCTCTGCTTCCTTTTCGCAGGGCGTCAATGGCGGCGCCAGCTTCGCCCGGTTAACGGGTCGATATTCGACCTATTTCAGCTTCGGCAAAACTCTCTTGGCGCTCGGCGCTCGAATTGGTTACATCACTGCTGTCTCAGGAACCTCCGACGTCCCGATCGACGAACGGTTCTTCAACGGCGGATCGACAACGGTCCGCAGCTTTTACGAGACGAACCTAAGTCCGAAAGACACCGAGAACCATCCGATTGGTGGTCTAGCCCGGTCGATCTTCAACGTAGAATATGACGTCCCGATTTACGGGGATCTGTTGGGAGCAGCCTTCATCGACGCAGGGGGCACCGGCAACACCCCTTTTGACAATTTCGCCACTGGCGTCGGCGGCGGTATCCGGTACAACCTGCCAATCGGGCCAGTTCGAGTTGATTACGGGGTGAATCCCGCACCGCGAAAAAACCAAAGCACGAGCGTGTTATCGCTCAGTTTCGGGTTCGCTTTTTAGCGAAAAACGCGAAATTGTACCACAGATTCGACGGATAGGGATCTTTCGACCTCTGTTTTGATTCCGGCCGAATTCTGCGGCGGCCACAGCCACACACTTCAGTTTCAGTCATCTGTGACTCTGTGGTTCAAAATTCCCAATCTCTCGCCCTACCCGAAGCGGCCGGAAATGTAGTCTTCGGTCTGTTTCTGAGAAGGATTGGTAAATATTTTCGCCGTGGGCCCGAATTCGATCAGGTTGCCAAGATAAAAGAAAGCTGTCAGGTCCGAACAGCGCGTGGCCTGCTGCATGTTGTGGGTAACGATGACGATCGTGAAGTCCTCTTTCAGCTCGTCGATCAGCTCTTCCACCTTTGCGGTGGCAATCGGATCGAGAGCCGAACACGGCTCATCCATCAGGATGATCTCCGGCTTGACCGCCAACGCTCGCGCAATGCAGAGGCGCTGCTGCTGGCCACCGGAAAGACCAAGGGCACTCTCGTGCAATCGACTTTTGACCTCGTCCCATAAGGCCGCTCCCCGGAGGCTCGATTCAACCGTGTGATCGATCACGGTCTTTTCCCGTATCCCGCCAATGCGAAGCCCATAAGCAATGTTCTCGTAGATCGATTTCGGGAAGGGATTGGATTTTTGAAATACCATTCCTATCCGTTTGCGTAGTTCGATAACGTCGACTTCCGGCGCGTTGATATCGACGCCTTCCATTTTGATCGACCCGTCGGTGATCCGAGCGTGATCGATGAGATCGTTCATCCGATTAAAACACCGCAGAAGCGTTGACTTGCCGCACCCGGAGGGCCCGATAAACGCTGTCACCTGCTTCTCTGGAATCTTCAGATTGATGCCGTGGAGTGCTTTTGTCTTTCCGTAATGAAAATCGACGCCGTCTACGTCGATCATCGTCCGCGTTGCAGCGGCCGCTTTCTTGTCGTCCGAGGCGCCGATTTCAGAGGAGAGTGTCGCCGGTTCGCTCACCACATTCCGCCTCGTCTCTGTAGATCTTGCCTGGTCCATAGAAGGTCACGGTGAATACCATAACGGACACGTTGGTTCAAGCCCGCCTTGAGGGGGGCAACGACGAAGACTTTACACTGTGCGCCCAAAACAGGCGCTCCTTCGGATCCGGTCAAATGGCGGACGTGGTACGTTTAGCTTAGAACTTCATCGAAAGGTCCGCTTGAATGACCTTATCATGGCGATCGCGTGCGATCGGAAACTGCGCCGTGACCCTTGGGACGTTCCCTGTGGCGTACCCGCCGTAAAGATTTTTCGTGAGCGCGTCGGAAATATAACCGGTGACACTGATCGTCAGGAAGTCGGTGAGACTATAGGCGAGCTTGAACTCGAAGCCCTGACAATTCATGTTGCTGAGCGCGAAATCATCCGTGTTGATGTTCGGGTCCGTCGCGGCGATTCCAATCTGGCGATAGTCGACCGCGGCCAGAAAATCGCCGGCTTTTTTGTTCTCGCCATATCTCAGCCCGATCAGCCAGGCCAAGCTGTCAGAGAGGCTCGGCTGCCAAGGGTGGAAGAAGGTTGGAGTTGTCGCCTTGGGAGTTAAATAACGATAAGAGCTGAAAAGAGGACCGTAATCCTTGTTAAACCGATCATTGCCGAGGGCGTTATAGGCAAGATCCCAGTACAAGCTGAATGGTTTGCCAAATAAATTATAGGTGATATCGCCGGGCGCGAGAACGATGAATTCGTTTCGCTGCGTGATCGGAAACGGTTGAGCATTGTTTTGAGCGGCGGTTCCGCTCACGGAAGGAACGCTTCCGGGGTTGAGGTTACCATTCGCCAGCACCGCGTTAGAGCCCACTGACGCATCGTTCGTGATAAAAAGTGCGGGAGCAACAGTGATCGAGAGGTCTTTCCCGATTTTCAACCGCGTCTGCAACTGCGTTTCAAATTGGTACGCATCCCACTTCAACTGCGTACTTCCAGAGTCCAGGTTGTTGTTGAAAAAGGTAAACTGGCCCGCGACCAGGCTGACCTCCAGGGCATTCCGAGGCGCAGTCTCAGGTGGAGGCACCGGCGTTTTGCCTTCCGCCGCCACTGGTTCGCCGAAAGTCATATTAATGAACTTGTGGAAATCGATTCTTTCAACCAGTCCGGTCGGATTGGCGTCCGGGCTCCAGAAAAGGTCCGTCGTATAAAATGGATTGGCCTGCTTGCCGGCAATCAGAGTCACAGCAGGCACCGGGCGCCATCCCATGAATGCCCGGCTGATGTAAATATTGTAGTTGTCGTATCCACCCGTATAGGTCGCGTTTCCAGTGTCCCCGTTGCGGTTATCGCTGGTAGTCAACTGAACGCCACCAAAGAAATCCCCTTTCAATTTGAAGTCGATGTTCAAACGAAGACGGAAACGCCAGCGATCCCGCGGAACATCGGTATCCTGGTTCTTCAGGGCCGGATTCGTGAGAACCATCTGCGTATGTTCGTCCCATTGATTACGGAGCCGCAGGTCGCCGCTGAGTTTCAATTCCTGGACCCAATCCCCGATCTGAATTTTGCCGGCTGTGACCCCGGCCGTCTCCTTAATTGCTTCAGCTTCGATGTCTTGAGCTTCCTTGTTTGTCAGGACGCCTTTGCGTACCAGGGTATCAAGCAGAGCACTGTCGTCGGCCGCGAGCGCGTTGCGAACGGCCAAGGCGACCAGGATAAAAATCACCAACGGATAGAGAGTATTCCGAATCATGTCCGTGTTTTTCTACTTCGTATTGATCTTACGGTTCCAACTTCCCGCAGGTCGCACCTGTGGGTATGTTCATTTGGGCGAGCGCGCTGATTTGAACAACGGAATGTGGCGATCAGATGACAACAGCGTAACAATTCGGAGATTCACGTTGATCAAACCAGTCTCAAAAAAAGCCCGGCTGGAAAACAAGGTACAGCCGGGCCGCGAGCCCAAAAGATTACAGAGAGAGCTAGAATTTCATTAGCAGGTTTGCCTGAAACACTATGTCGTGTCGATCGCGGGCGATCGGGAACTGGCTGCTAGTGGCTGGAATACCCGGGACATTGCCGGTCGCATACCCGCCGTAGAGATTCTTGGTCAGCGCATCGGAGTAGTAGAGCGTCAATACACCGGTCAAAAAGTCGGTGAAATTGTAGGCAGCGTTAAACTCCCAACCTGCAACGTTCAGGTTGCTTAAAGCAAAGTTGGAATTGTTGATGTTCGGATCAATCGAACTAATTCCTATCTGGCGATAGTCCGCGGAAATAGAAAAGTCGCCCGCCTTCTTGTTTTCGCCGAATCTCAAGCCAACCAACCAGGCCAGACTATCCGAAAAACTCGGTTGCCAACGACCGCTGAAACTAGGCGTCGCCGATCTGCCAACGTAAAAGTAGTGCGAGAACAGAGGACCGTAATCTTTATTGAACCGATCAACACCCAAGGTGTTGTAAGCAAAGTCCCAGTAGAGGGAGAGCGGCTTGCCAAAAATCTTGTAGGTAATGTCGCCGGGCGCGAGAAGGATAAAAAGGTCTCGCTGGGTAACCGGAAACGGCGCAGAATTGTTCTGAGCCTGGCCACCGTTAAGCGAAGTGGTGGAGGGTGGAAAAAGGGTTCCGTGTGCGGAAAGTGCCGTCGCACCCACAGACGCGTCATTGTCAGCCAGGAATCCGGGAGCCACCGTAATCGTGAGCTTGTCGCCGATATGGAGACGAGCGAGAAGCTGTTGCTGGAACTGGTAAGCGTCCCACTTCAACTGGGTGTTGCCCGAGTCGGCGTTATTGTTAAAGAACGTAAACTGGCCGGCGATCACCGCGAGTTCGAGCGAAATGCCAGGCGCAGGCGCCGGAGGAGCAACTGTCTCTTTGCCTCCCTTTCCTTCCGCAGCGACGGGCTCTCCGAAGGACAAATTGAATAATTTGTCAAAGTCAATGCGTTCGACCAGACCGGTAGGATCAATCTCGGGATCATAGACGAGGTCGGTGGTGTAAAACGGGTTGGGTTGCTTACCGGCGATAAAGGTGAGGCCTGGGGTTGGATTCCAGCCCATGAAGGCGCGGCTGATATATATATTGTAGTTATCGTAACCGCCGGTGTAGGTCGCGTTTTTCGTGTCCCCCGCTCGGTTGTCACTCGTCGCAAGCTGAACGCCCCCAAAAAAATTCCCCTCCAGCTTGAAGTCCGCATTCAGACGAAGCCGGAAACGCCAGCGATCTCGCGGAATATTTACGTCCTGCGGTCCCAGTCTCGGATTTGTTAGGATCATCGGCGTCCGCTGGTCCCACTGATTCCGGATCCGAAGATCGCCGCTGAGCTTCAGTTCCTTCACCCAGTCACCGACCTTGATTTTATCGGAAGGCTCACTTGTCACCTCCTTGGCAGTCTCCGCGCTGATTTCTGTGGCCTCCTTCTCAGTCAGGACACCTTTTCGCACAAGGGCATCAAGCAGTGCCTGATCACCTTTCGACTGCGCGTACGCAGTCAAATTCATTGACGCCCACGCCACGGCAAGCGCCATCATCGGCAGTGCACGTTTCATCATGGTTTCTACTCCTGGTTAATGCGGTTAAGATTCTCTCGAGCGTGCATTCAGGACTCCCTACAGGTCAAGGGAATCCCGACGGACGTGACCTGACCAGCATATTGTTACGATCATGTTGCGAATTGGTGACAATTCGGAAACAAAATTATCCGCGCACGTCAGCTCTCTTCCTGCGGCGCCAACCGGTAACCAAACCCGCGAATGGTTTCGATGTAAGACCCATGCGGGCCCAATTTGTCGCGCAATCTGCGCATATGCGTGTCGACCGTCCGGGTGTCGATGACCGAATCATACCCCCAAACATCCGTCAGAAGGCGGTCTCGTTCCTGCACTCGTCCTTGTCGCTCCATGAGGATGGCCAGAAGCTTGAATTCTGTTGCGGTGCAATCGATCACGCGCTCAGCCGCCTTCACTTCGTGACGAGAACGATCAAGCACGAGTTCGCCGACGCGAAGCAACACTTGTTCTTTATCCTGGGACAGTCGCCGGAGAATCGCGCGGATCCGCAACACCAGTTCGCGGGGACTGAACGGCTTGACGACGTAATCATCGGCCCCAAGCTCAAAGCCCAGCACCCGATCGATTTCCTCGATTCTGGCCGAAAGCATAACGATTGGCACACTACTGGTTCCAGGATTCGATTTGATCATTCGACAAAGATCCAGGCCCGAAATTTCGGGTAGCATCAAATCAAGGACAATCAACGCCGGAGGCTGACTTTTAACCGCCGAGAGCGCGACGCGTCCGTTCGTAAAAATTTCGACCGAAAATCCTTGGCCGCGCAGGTGATGCGCGAGCATTTCTGCAACGTCTATCTCGTCTTCGACGATCATGATTTTCTCGCTCATCATAGGTTATCAGAAAGCAGATCTTAGAATGTCCGAAAATTCGGGCGCAAGCAGGAAGCCCCACTGCATACGAATCCCTGAGTCTTCGCGCGGCAGTGGAGACAAACGACTCACACCAGGTTCGGAAAGAAGTGCCGCAACGCTTCGCACACGCCAAAGCCGCTATCCTCCGAGGCAACAAAGCCTCCCTGGCTCCTCACCGCGGCCTTAACGTTCTCAAGAGCATTTGAGGGACATGCCAGGTAACGAGCAAAAGCGAGATCTAACATCGGCAAGTCATTAAAATTGTCCCCGGCAGCGAACGTCTCGTCGCAGGAGATACCCGTCAGCCGCTGCAACTCGCTCAGCGCCGCGCCTTTATGATACGCTGAATGGCAAAACCGGAGGTAAATCGAATTTCGCTGGTACCCGAAATCTTGAAAGTCGACGCTCTTGGTATCGATCAGCCGGCAGATTTCATCCATCTCGGCGTTCGTCGTCGAGACAACGCCGGAAAACCGGCTCTCCTCGTAATAGAGACGAGCGGTGGTCGGAGCCAGATGTTGCTCAATCTCCTCCAAAAGGGCCCCGCAATGCGCGAAAAGGGCATCATGCTCTTTCCGGCAACGCGCGTTCCATTCCCCGAAATCTTCCCAACCTGAACCGTTCCAGCGGAAGACTTCTCGCTCACTGGTTAACGCGAAATCCGGCCTGACCGGAAACCCGGCAAGTCCCAGGGCTTCCTCTACCAGGCCAATGGTCCTCCCGGTATTGATGGCCAGGAAAACGCCGCTGCGGCGGAGTTGATTCAGCATTTCGACGAGCTCCGCGGGAAAAGGCGGAGACGCCCAGTTCCGGACCAGAGTCCCGTCAAAATCCACACTCAGCAAACGAATTTGACTCATAGCGATCCGCACCTGCTACTGCGGTCGAAGCCCGGAAACGGCGTCAAAAATCCCGTTTATGATCGAATAAGCGATCACTCCAACCATCGCGGCCATCACGAGGATGACGACTGGTTGGACCAGAGCCGTGAGGCGTTGGATTTTGATATTCAGTTCTTTGTCGTAACGCCGCCCTACTCTTTCCAGCGCCTTCGCGAGGTCACCGGTTTGTTCTCCGACTGCAATCATGTCGATGAATAACGGGGGAAATTCGCCAATTCTCTGGAGCGCGCGGGAAAGCGACCCGCCTTCGCGGACCATATCGACGACCTTTTCCATCAGACCGCGGAGGTGCAGATTTCCGATCGCGCTGGTCATCAGCCGGAGACTGTTCAAAAGAGGGATTCCATTTGCGATCAGGTTTGCCATGGTCTCTGAGAACTGGGCATAGAACCGTCCTCGCAATACCGAACCGAAGAGCGGCAGCCGAAGTTGGGTACGATGCCACCACTGCCGGCCAAATGGCATTCGGATAAACTGCAGAAAACCAACGACTACAGCCACAATCCCGGCGAGAAGGGCCCACCAGTATTGCGAGAAAAAACTACTTGTCTGTACGAGAATCCTGGTCAACATCGGCAGATCCCTTCCGGTCTTCTGGAACAGGGTCGTGAGTTGCGGAACAAGGTAACTCATGAACAGAAAAATCAGGCCGATCCCAAGCACAAAGATCATCGATGGATAGATCAAAGCGCTGACCACCTTTTTTCGCAGATCGTCCAGCGTGACCAGAAAGGTGGCCTGGCGACGTAAAAGCTGGGGCAAAGAGCCGCTCAACTCTCCTGCGGCGACAAGATTGCAAAAAAGATCTCCGAACGAAGGAGAAACCACACGGAGTGCGCTGGAGAGGCTGTTTCCTTCCCTCACCTGTTGCCGAAGGGCGGAGGCGACGGATTTGATGCTGGAGAGTTCATTCCTGCCTTCCATGACTCTAAGCGCTGGTTCCAACTGCATGCCGGCGTCGAGCAAGTCGCTCATCTCCTCTGTGAACAGGATAATCTGGCTACCTGACAACCGGATATTTCGGGTCGCTACCGGCTCATCGCCAGCTCGCGGCCGGGCGCCGTTCGTCTCGACGCCATCCTGCTGAACCAGAGAGATGGGTTGCAGGCGTTCACGATCCAGTTTGCGGAAAGCCTCTGCGCGACTCTGCGCCTCGATTTGGCCTGAAACGCGTCCGCCGGCTGAAGTTACGGCATTGTAAGAAAACAGAGCCATAGAGCGACTACTCGTCCACCATCTCAAGGTCTGTGGCCGTCACGCGCACGACTTCTTCGACGGTCGTCTGTCCGCCAATGACCTTGTTCCAACCATACTGACGCAACGGAATCATCCCTTCTTCAATGGCCATGGTGCGCATTGCGGACGGGGGACGACCCTGGGTGATCAAGTCCTGGAGTCGCTGCGATACCACGCAGAACTCAAAAATTGCAGCGCGGCCTTCGTAGCCGGTGTGCCGACAATGTTCGCAGCCGACTGAGGCCATCGTCTTTGAGGCGAACTCCAGCGGAAATCCGATGTGTTTCAAATAGGAAATATCGTGTTCGACGCGACGTTTGCACTTCGAACAGAGCTCACGGACGAGGCGCTGGGCTATAAAAGCGCGGACGGCGTTTGCCACCAGGAACGGCTCGATTCCCATGTCCACCAGCCGCGTAATCCCGCCGATCGCGTCGTTGGTATGCAAAGTGCTGAACACCAGATGTCCCGTCAGGGCACCACGGATGGCAATCTCGGCCGTTTCACGGTCTCGCATCTCTCCTACCATGATTACATTCGGATCACCTCGCAGGATACTTCGGAGCCCGTTGGCGAAGGTGAGATCAATCTCCGGTTTAACCGCGATCTGGATAACTCCCGGCAACTTGTACTCCACCGGATCTTCGACGGTCACAATCCGGCGTTCCTTGGTGTTCAGGCTCGCTAGAAAAGTATAGAGTGTCGTTGACTTCCCGCAGCCGGTCGGTCCGGTCAGGAGAACGATTCCGTTCGGCATCGCCAGGAGCTGACGAACGCGTGATTGGGACGCCGTGTCCAACCCAAGCCGATCAAATGTGAATCGTTCACGGCCCAAAAGTCGCAGGCTGATACTTTCGCCGGCGACGGAGGGAATCGTGGCCACGCGCACGTCAATCGGCTGAGCGTCGAGCTCCAGGTTGATTCTGCCGTCCTGAGGAAGGCGTCGTTCGGCGATATCGAGATGGGCCATGATTTTCAGCCGCGATATGACGGAAGCCTGGAGCACCTTGATGTTGGGCGGGACCGGAACCTCGTGCAGAACCCCGTCGATCCGATAGCGAATCTGCAGATCGTCCTGAAGCGGTTCAATATGGATGTCGGTTGCTCTTTGTTCGAGCGCTTCTCGAAGAATCTGGTTCACGAATTTAACGACAGACGCTTCCGAGTCATCGAGATCGAGAACGTTGGTTTCCTGTTTCATGTCGAGCCCCAACTCATCCTCGGTGCGGCCTTCCAGGATCGCTTCAAAAGTCTCGGCACCGACTCCATATCCCTGGCGAAGTGCCTGAAGGATTTGCGTGCGCGTCGCCATCGCGTACATGATGCGCTGATCGAGCGACGAGGCTAACGCCTGGCGCGCAAGCAAGTCAAATGGATCGTACAGAGCGATCCAGATTTCGCGCTCATCTTCCCGTAAGGGGACCACGCGGTAGCGAAGCGCCGTTTTGGCCGGCACCTTCTCGCGCAAAGGCGCCGGCACGCCCGTAATTGGTTCGTTCCACCAGGGAATTTCAAGCCAACGGCTGACGCCGTTTAAAAAACCGGTCTCATCCACCAACCTCGACTCCAGGATGGATTGGATCAAAGAACGCTGTTCTTCGACAGCGGCTCCAACGATTTTCCGGCACGCCTCCAAGTCGGCGCATCCATTAGCCTTTGCGATCTCTATGAGTGGTTCAACAAGTGCCATGACCCAACGACGGCGACACGTTACAGCCCTTCGTGCGAACCACAACCTCTAATAGTCGGCAGTGCTCAGTTCTCAGTTGTCAGTTGTCAGTTGTCAGTGAGCAGCCCAGCAGCGGTCGCAGATACTGAGATTTGAGAAGAAATTTTATCGCAAACGAAATAGAAATGCAGATCCAGGGAGCGGGCAACAGGATTCATCAACGACACTTCAATCTCCGAATCACGAACCTCCACATTCTCCACTACTGACCACTGACAACTCCACCCACCGACAACTGGCAACTGGCAACTGAGTACTCGCCACTTCCCCTAATCTTCCCTCCCCGCCGCAGCGAACAATGCTTTGCGCATCAAGGCTGCAGGGGCCGGTTTGCCGAACCAGATCTCGAACGCAAAGATTCCCTGATGAAGCAACATCAAGAGGCCGTCGGCGGATCTCGCCCCTCTTTTCCGCGCGAAATGCACCAAGGAAGTTTCTTGAGGTCCATAGACCATGTCGAAAACCAAATGTCGGGGCTCGAGCGCATTCAGCGCCTCAGGCGTCGGTCCGACAGTTGACGCGTTGACGACCAGATCGACTTCGCGGCAGATGGCGGGCAGCTTCTCCCAGGGTTCGGCTCGCACCTCCGATCTTGAACGACCCGCGAGCTCGGCGGCCAGCCGCTCGGCTTTTGCCTTCGTTCGATTTAATAAAATCAGCACTGGGACGTGGAGTTCCGCAAGGTAGCGGGCCGCGGCCTGACCTGCACCTCCGCCTGCGCCTAAGAGCGCGATCCGGATGGCATGGACCGAGCACCCGAACGCTTCCCCGATCGCGGCAACCAGCCCTTTGCCGTCCGTGTTAAATCCGAATAGGCGTCCCGAGTGATTGACCACGGTATTCACGGCGCGAAGCCGCTCAGCCGACGGATCGAGTCCATCCAGCAGATCGATGGCGACCAATTTGTGCGGCAAAGTCAGATTCCATCCGATAAAATCCTGCTGGCGCAGAATCTTGAAAGCCTCCCGCAAATTTTCCGGAGCCACCCGCAACCGACCGTAAACGCAAGGAAGATGCAAAAATTCAAGTGCCGCGTTGTGCATCGGCGGAGAGAGCGAATGGTCAACAGGGTCTCCAATAACCAACAGGCGCAGATCCGGGTCTTTGCGCGCACGCAACGTCTGGAGGGTCAGTGAATTCATCCCTCAGTCAAATTTCTGCAATATCCGGTCCATTCGTCGCAGAACCCGCGGCTTTCCCATGATCTCCAACATATGATAGAGGCTCGGCCCAATCGAGCGACCACTGACCGCCACACGAGCGGGATGAACCAGTTCACCGGTTTTGCAACCGATTTCCGCTCCGAGCTGTTTCAACGCCGTCTCGAGACCCGTCGCTGACCAGTCGTCCACCTCGGCGTATTTGTCGCGCAGCCGACTGAGCCGATCAATCGCTCCGGGTTCGTTCAACGTCTTCTCGACCGCCCCGGGCTCGAGCGGGAACTCCTCCGTGAAAAAATAGGCAATCCAATCCGGGACATCTTTGAAAAGCTTTATCTTTTCTTTCACGATCTCTAACACTTTGAGGAGATACGATTGGTCCGTTACGGTAATGCCGGCCTTCTGGATAAAAGGTTCGCTCAGTTCCCGGAAGCGGTCCAAAGACATGTGAAGAACATATTGGCTGTTGAGCCAGTAACATTTGTCCAGGTCGAATGCCGCGTTCCGGCGGTTCACCTTTGTCAGATCAAACAATTGAACGACCTCCTCGATCTCAATCTTTTCCCGATTGTCCTTTGGCGACCAGCCGAGTAGACAGAGATAGTTCCGGACCGCTTCCGGAGCGTAGCCTTGTTCGATGTAACTCGTGATGCTCGCTCCCGCGTCGCGTTTGCTCATCTTCGAGCCATCTCGATTCAGGATCAGCGGGATGTGGGCAAAACTTGGTGGAGCTATGCCAAAGGCTGCGTAGAGCTCGACATGTTTTGCCGTATTCGTCAGATGGTCCTCTCCTCGGATCACATGAGAAATCTTCATTTCGATGTCGTCGACGACGTTGACAAAATGAAAAATCCAGGAGCCGTCCGGGCGCCGAATAGTCATGTCAGGATCCATGGTCCGGTCAAACTCAATGCGTCCGCACACCAGGTCATCCACGATCACCGGCTTGCGTGATGAGCGGAAACGAACGGTTCCCTGATCCTCGTACACGACATCGTTTGTATAAAGCAGATCAAGGTATCTCTCATAGATCGTATTTCGCTCACTTTGAAAGTAGGGGCCATAGTCTCCGCCGACTCCCGCACCTTCGTCCCAATCGAGGCCAAGCCAGCGCAACCCATCGAAAATTACCTGAACCGCCTGGTGCCTCTCCCGGCTCTTGTCGGTATCCTCAATCCTGAGCAGAAACGTTCCCTGGTGATGACGCGCGAACAGCCAGTTAAAGAGGGCAGTCCTCGCGCCTCCAACGTGCAAGAAGCCGGTGGGCGACGGCGCGAAGCGAACCCTGACCGAAGAACTCATTGTGGAATCAATTCTAACCGCGACCTCCGGCGCAACTTTTTTTTAAATTATTGCGAGCAAGGGACAAACCACCGCCGCACCAACGGAATTAAGCGTTTCAGTAATTCTCAAATCTATTGTTGTTAAGACCGTTGAATAAGTAGTACTTCTACACAGTCCAATCAATCTGCCTTTCCATTTGTTATGAACTATTATGTAGTCCCGTTCGTGTGCGCCGCTGCTTTGATGGCGCCGAGGTTCTCCTCAGCTTCCGCGGTAACCGCGCCGCCCATCCAGCATGCAACCCATTTTGTGGGGTATTTCCAACAAGACCCTGACGCTGATGTTCAGACTGATTCGGATTCAGAGGGCGATTACGATGTATTTTACGATCGACTCGCCCCGGAAGGTCACTGGTTAAACGACGATGACTACGGGTACGTCTGGCAACCCAATGTCGCCGTGGCGACGACTTCCTGGCGACCTTACTCTGACGGACATTGGGTATGGACAGATCGCGGATGGTTTTGGCAGACCGACGAAAATTTCGGATGGGCCACCTATCACTATGGACGCTGGGTCCTCGTCGACGGAGTGGGCTGGGTCTGGGTGCCAGGCAGACAATGGGCCCCTGCTTGGGTCTCGTGGCGGCACACGGACAACGACGATTATGTGGGATGGGCGCCGCTTCCACCCGAATCCTCATTTAGCGTCGATGTCGGAATTCACCCTTGGTGCGACAACTACTATGACATCGGGCCAGCCGCGTTTGCCTTCATCCGGATCGGTGATTTTGGTCGCCCATCGTACAGGGACTCCTATCTACCGCAGCAACAGACCTTCGGTTTTTTCAATCGGACGACCAACATCACGAATATTACCTATAACAATAACGTAGTAAACAACTACGGTCCGCCGTATCAAAGAGTTTCCCAGCTAGTTCAGCAGCAAGGAGGTCAACAGCTACCAAGTTACAAGATTAACTACGCTGCCCAGCACCAGGCTAATGCTGCTTTCAAAACCACGGCACAGGGAAACCAGCTCAACGTTTTAGCGCCGCCGCAAACTTTGAAACCCACTGCCACGGTGAAACCTCAAGTCACAAAGGAACTCGGAAAGACCCAGATCGACCGAGGTTGGCGAGGCGTCCCGGACGCGCAAGCGAAGCAGGTGCGGCAGCAATACGCGCAGCAGGCCCCGGTCCCGCAAAATCTCCCCGCAAAGCCTGTTCTTCCGACCAAGCCGCAAATCCAGACAGCGACGAAGGGTGAACAGCACCCGCCGACTGAAACCGGAAAAGGTCCGCAGGCGCCCGGCGGTCAATTGAAGCCTTTCGTTGAAAAGCCCGGGAATACGGCGCCGGGTGAACAAAAGAAACTTGAAACTGAAAGGGCGAAAACGGCTCAGCCGGAAAATGTTAGACCAGGCGAAACGACGAAACAACCGCCGGTGATCACAGAAGAGAAAAAAGCCGCGCCAGCGACGGTCCCGATAGAAAAGCCAAAGACTAACGAGGTTCAAAAGAGCGAGGTCGAACGCGTTCAGCCGAAAACGGAGACCAAGCGTCCGGCGGAGACCCAAAAACCGGCGGTTCACGAAGCAGTCCCGCAACGTAAAAAGGAAGAGACGAAAAAAGAGCCTGCTCCGCAAGCCAGGGTGAGCCACCCAGTTGAGCAGCACCAGTCGTATTCTGCGCCTCGCCTTGCAGAGGCCCGCGCCCCTCAACCTCACGCGTCTCAAGCCCGCGCTCCTCAACCTCATCCGGTGCAGGCGTCACACCCAGGACCCAATCCTCAGCCACAGGCCCACAAAGCGCCAAACAATAACCAGAAGAAGAAGGAAGACCACAAAGCCTAGTGCATCGTCTTATAAGTGGGAGACAATACACTAGTGTTTTGTCCAGGAAGTAGCTCAGACTGTCTCGGAAAGAGTTCTAGGTTGCCTGCACACAATTTTCGTCCGAAGCTGCGAACCGATGAACCGAATCGTTGGTCTCGAGACAGAATATGGTTGTTTGATCTCCGAAGACCAGGCCCAAAGCCAGGCAGACGCGTGGCCGGTGAAGGTGAAGAACTATCTGTTCCGGAAATGTCATGTCGGCGCCATCGACTTGCATTACCGGGATTACGAAGAACCGCCAGGTAACGGCGGCTTTCTTTTGAATGGAGGTCGTCTCTACCTGGACATGGGACACCTGGAATATTCGTCGCCCGAATGCCTGAGCCTCCGGGATTTGGTTTCATTCGATATCGCAGGCGATCTTCTGCTACACCGCGCGCTTACAGAAATGGGCGCCGATGACCAGGTATCGTTCCTCAAGAACAACGTCGATCATCATACTGGCGCGACATTTGGCTGCCACGAGAATTATTTAATGCACCGGGAAGCCCAATTCACTCCGGAAGTGTTGGCCTCGCTTCTGGCCTTCCTGGCAACCCGGCAAATTTTTGCGGGCGCCGGCCGGGTTGGACAAGCGAATCCGCTCGCGTTCGATTTCGAATTACCCGATCGACCTGGTCACGTCAATTTCCAGATCAGCCAACGGGCCGATCACATTGTGAATGACATTTATCAATGGGTGCAGTTCAACCGTGCAATCATTAATGCGCGCGATGAACCGCTGGCGGATTACCGAAAATATCGCCGGCTGCATCTGTTGATCGGCGACTCCAATATGAGCCCGTTTGCGACCGCTTTGAAAGTGGGAACAACGGTCTGCGTACTCACCTTGCTCGAAGAAAACCTGCTTCCGACTCATATTTCCCTGCGAGACGCGGTCCTGGCAACCCGGGAGATTTCACGGGATCCCGACGGCAAATGGCTCGTCGAGATGGACGACGGAACCCGGCAAGACGCGTTGGATATCCAATACCAGTTTCTCGAGTATGCCCATCACCATCTATCCGGTCAAGATGAGGAGACCGATTGGGTTCTGGAGAGCTGGAGCTTCACTCTCGACGCCATCCGCGGCAAGCCTGAACTGCTGATAGGCGGCGTGGATTGGATCTCAAAAAGATGGCTGCTGAACACCTTTATGGAGGAAGAGGGATTAAGCTGGCAGGATCCCTGGCTGCAAAGTCTCGACCTCGAATACCATAACGTGAATCCTGACAAGGGTTTGTTTTTTGCATTGAAGCCGGCAAAGGCGATTGGCGAATTTAATTCCGCAGTCCGCCGCGAGGAATCGATCCGGACCCCGCCGCAGAACACCCGAGCCAAGGGCAGATCAAGAGCGGTTGCGCAATTCCAAAAGCGAAACCTACCGTACATCATCAATTGGGATTCCATCGCATTGGAAAGCCAGGACTACCTGCCCATGCCGGATCCATTTAACGCCTACGATGATGAGGTGAATTATTTCCTGCGCTAGTGTCCTGTCCACGAAATACAGGTAATTTCCGACGGCCCTTTTGATCGCAACTATACCGCTATTTCAGGGACAGGACATAGCCCTACCGGTGACCGATAAAGACCGCGTTCCGCCCACCCTGCTGACCGACCTCTACCAGCTGACCATGGCGTATGGTTACTGGAAAAAACAGATGCTCGGGCACGAGGCGATCTTCCATCTCTCCTTCCGCCAGGAACCGTTCAACGGAGGTTACGCCATTGCAAGTGGCCTGAGCGACGCCATCGACTTCCTTCAGAATTTTGAATTTCGACCGGATGACCTCGCCTATCTTGCAGAACTCCACGGCTCGGACGGAGTCCCATTGTTTGAATCCAAGTTTCTGGACTATCTGCAGGCACTCCGATTTGCTTGCGATGTTGACGCTATTCCGGAGGGCACCGTGGTGTTTCCGCACGAACCGCTCCTTCGGGTCTCGGGGTTGCTGCTTCAATGTCAGCTTTTTGAGACTGCCCTCCTGAATATCATCAATTTTCAAACATTAATTGCCACCAAGTCAGCCAGGATATGCCTTGCCGCCAAGGGCAGCCCGGTCATGGAATTCGGACTGCGGCGTGCCCATGGACCGGATGGAGCGCTTGCAGCGAGCCGCGCCGCCTATATCGGTGGATGTGTTGCAACCTCGAACGTCCTTGCCGGAAAGGTCTTTGGAATCCCGGTCCGGGGAACCCATGCCCATAGCTGGGTAATGTCCTTCCAAACGGAATACGAAGCATTTGAAGCGTACGCGGAAGTCATGCCGGGGAACTGTGTCTTTCTGGTGGACACCTACGACTCCATCGAAGGGATCCGGCACGCGGTGGAAGTGGGCCGTCACTTGCGATCGATCGGTAAAGACCTGGCCGGCATTCGCCTGGACTCCGGGGACCTGAGCTATCTCAGCATCGTGGCACGAGGCATTCTGGACCAGGCAGGCTTCAACTCGACACAAATTATCGCGAGCAATGACCTTGATGAACACGTGATCGCCAGCCTGAATGAGCAGGGCGCAATGATTGACCTCTGGGGCGTCGGGACCAAACTGGTAACGGCCTTCGATCAACCGGCGCTGGGAGGTGTCTACAAGCTCGGCGCGATCCGTTCCGAAAGCGGTCCATGGGAAAGAAAAGTGAAATTGTCGGAACAAGCCGCAAAGGTCTCCAATCCCGGGTCGCTGCAAGTTCGACGTTTTGAAGATGATCGGGAATATTTGGCGGATATGATTTACGACGAACTGGAGGGCGCCCCGACGGGACGGACGATTGTGGATATCGCAGATGTGACGATCCACAAAAAGGTTCCGCGTTCCGCAAAATCCCACGATTTGCTGGTCCCAATTTTTCGGCGCGGAAATCTTGTGTATGAGCGACCTTCCATTCATGAGACACGTGCACTGGCACGGAGTGAGCTGGGGCGGTTTTACACCGGAGTCAAGCGACTCCTGAATCCCCACATCTATCCCGTCGGTTTGGAGCTCGGTCTTTATGAAATCAAATCACGCCTGATGCAAGAGGCCCGGAGCAACGGGGAGAAGTAAACGAACCGCCCTTTGGCTTCGAGGTTGTCGTTATATTTGCGGAGGATGCAAAGCGGGACGCTTGCTTACTTATATTTTGGTATGAATACGCTTCTGGTGGTTGACATACAGAACGACTTTCTGCCGGGCGGAGCTTTAGCAGTCGCCAACGGAGATCAAGTGATACCAGTGGTGAACCGTCTAATGGAATCTTTCGCTCTCGTCCTGGCCACCCAGGATTGGCATCCTGCAAATCATGGGAGCTTCGCTGCAAATCATCCAAACCGACAACCGGGAGAACTGATTGATCTGAATGGGATAATGCAGGTTTTGTGGCCGGTCCATTGCGTCCAGGGCTCGCCGGGTGCGGCTTTCTCCGCAGATCTTCGCGCGGAACGATTCAGCAAAGTATTCAGAAAAGGGATCGATGCCAAAATCGACAGCTACAGCGGTTTTTTTGATAACGGCAGAAGACGCTCGACCGGGCTGGCCGAATACTTGCGGGACCGGAGCGTTGACGAACTCTTTATTTGCGGGCTCGCGACAGACTACTGCGTCAAGTTTTCCGCTTTGGATAGTATCAGTTCCGGCTTTCGCACCCGCGTGATCGAGGATGCGTGCCGGGGCGTCGACTTAAAGCCGGGCGACTGCCAAGCAGCGATCGCAGAAATGCGCAAGGCAGGCGTTTCGATCGTCCAATCCGGCAATCTTGTAAGCGTCCCGTTTTGTTCGGGATTGAAGAGGCAAAGCGGGAGGTTTGCTCTGACGTAAGTAAGGCGTCTCGCCTTACCGGGCAAAGCGGGACGCTTTGCTTACCTAGTGCAGACGTTGATAAATCTCCTTTACGTCGACAGAGAACGATTCGTCGACCAGAATATACCGGTCAATACCCAGATTATCGGAGATGATTTTCCGGATCCGGGGGAGATGCAAGTTTCTCCGGTCAAGCTGATTCTGGCTAGCCCAGCGAGCGGCGGCGACAATTAGGCTGGAAACCTGTTCGGCAGTCAGTTTTTCCGTATTAATGATGATATCGAAATCGCTGTGGTCATTGATGTCGATGCCGTAGACTTCGAGGTACCGTTGCCGGTTTTCCTCGTCGCGCTGTAACGTGCGATAAAGAACGGACTCGTAGCCGGCATGCTTGTCCGGCTCCCGTTGAAAAATTCTTTTGGCCCGAGCCTCCAATGGCGCATGCAGCCAGACTCGCAAGTCCGCTTCGACGAGCCAACCCGCCAGCCTGGATCCGACAACGACGCGGGATAGCAACGACGCACGCATCAACTTCAAGTCGGTCAGGAAATCATAGATCCTGGTCTTGGCGGCCTGTTGTTGAATCTCTTCAAACGGCAGATCCAAATCTTGCGCAAGATCACGAAACGTGTAGTTCACGACATTCAGGCTCAGCGTGTTCCCTACATTATTCGTAGCGGTAGTGTTGCCACACCCGCTGTGGCCGGAAATCGCTATTTTTAATGCTCTGGAGTCGGAATTCACGATCTTTCACCTCCGGGCGCCACAAGCGTTTTAATCGGTCCATCCTTTCAATTCGGCGCCGCTTTGCAGCAACCAGCGATAGGTCTGCAGGATGCCATCTTTCAAAGAAATCCGCGGCTTCCAGCCTAATTTCTGTAGTCGGCTGGAATCCAAAAGCTTTCGCGGAGTGCCGTCGGGTTTGCTGGTATCAAACAAAATCTCAATCTCAAAATCAACGACCCTCGCGATCAACTGCACAAGGTCGTGAATCGTGACATCCTCGCCATAACCGACATTAATGATTTCCGGCGATTCATAGTTTTCCAGAAGAAATCGAAGCGCATCCGCCAGATCGTCGGCGTGAAGAAATTCCCTTCGCGGTGTGCCGGTACCCCAAATCGTCACTGTGTGCTGGCCCTTCACTTTCGCTTCGTGAACCTTTCGGATCAGCGCCGGCAGCACATGGGAGCTCTGAAGATCAAAATTATCGCCCGGCCCATAAATATTGGTAGGCATCGCGCAAATGAAATCCGTTCCGTACTGCCGCGCATACGCCTGGCAAAGTTTAATCCCGGCAATTTTGGCGATCGCGTACGGTTCGTTCGAAGGTTCAAGAGGTCCGGTCAGAAGTGAATCCTCATGAATCGGCTGTGCCGCTAATTTCGGGTAAATGCAGGAACTGCCAAGGAAAAGCAGTTTCTTCACGCCAAACTCGAAACTCGTCGAGATCAAGTTGTTCTGGATCTGGAGATTTTCCAAGAGGAACTCCACCGGAAAAATGCTGTTCGCTTGAATCCCGCCCACCTTTGCCGCAGCGATTACCACAGCCTCCGGCCGGATTCCTGAAAAATATTTGCGGACATCCTCCGTGTTCCTGAGATCCAGTTCCTTATGGGTCCGAACGAAAATGTTACGATACCCGTTCGCCTGCAAACCGCGCACGAGCGCACTTCCTACCAAGCCTCGATGGCCAGCAACATAGACAGATCGGAACCTCATCAGGTTCCTCTGGTACTGGCAATTTCGATCCCCGTCAAACCGTTCGGCGTTGGCGTTTGGCGTTTGGCGTTCAGCGTTCAGCGTTCAGCGTTTGGCGTTCAGCGCTCAGCGTTCGGCGTTCAGCGTTCAGCGTTCAGCGCTCAGCGTTCGGCGTTCGGCGTTCGGCGGCGCAGTTGAAAAAACAGTAACAATGTTACCTATGTCCTGACTGCGCCCGGCGCCCGGCGCACGGCGAACGCTGAACGTTGAACGCTGAACGCTGAACGCTGAACGCTGAACGCTGAACCGCGAACGCTGCCGCGTTTGACGGAAATCGAAATTCTAAGAGAATGATGTGACCCTATGAACATTGAGTTTGATCCGATAGATGAGGTTCTCGAAGAAATCCGTCAGGGGCGCTTGGTCATTGTGACCGACGACGCAAATCGAGAGAACGAAGGGGATCTGATCCTGGCGGCGGAGAAGGCAACGCCGGAATTGATCAATTTCATGATTCGCTACACTTCGGGCGTCATTTGTGTTCCGATGGAAGGCAAAGACCTGGACCGATTGGAGTTGCCGCTCATGACGGTTCGAAATACGGAGTCGATGCGAACCGCCTACACCATCTCGGTGGACGCAAAAGAGGGGGTCACGACCGGCATTTCAGCCGCCGACCGTTCGCGCACGATCCGCCTGCTGGCAGCTCCGGACACAGTGGCCCAAGACCTGGTGCGTCCGGGGCATGTCTTTCCGCTCCGGTATAGAGAGGGAGGAGTGCTCCGACGTGCCGGTCACACGGAAGCCGCTGTCGACCTCGCAAGGCTGGCCGGCTTATCGCCGGCCGGCGTCCTGGCGGAGGTCGTGAACGAGGACGGCTCCATGGCGAGGTTACCCGATCTGATTGCCTTTAAGCGGCAGCATAACCTCAAGATCTGTTCAATCGAAAACCTTATTGCGTACCGGAGGGCGAGAGAAATTTTGATCGAACGCCTGGAGGTCATCTCTTTGCCAACGGATTACGGCGATTTCCGGCTACATCTCTATCGTTCCGTGATTGATGACGTTCATCACTTGGCTCTCGTCAAAGGAGATATTTCCGCGGACGAACCGACTCTCGTACGCGTCCACAGTGAGTGCCTGACCGGCGATGTGTTCGGCTCGCGGCGGTGCGATTGCGGCGATCAATTGCACGCTGCGCTGGGGCACATCAACGAGGTTGGCTCCGGGGTCCTGGTTTATATGCGCCAGGAAGGACGAGGAATAGGGTTAGCGGCCAAAATTCGCGCCTACCAACTCCAGGAACAGGGCCTCGACACGGTAGAAGCAAATGAAAAGCTGGGATTCCCGATGGATCTCCGTGAATACGGCACCGGTGCGCAAATCCTGGTTGACCTTGGCGTTCGCCAAATTCGCCTGCTCACGAACAATCCGAAAAAGGTGGTTGGACTCGAAGGATACGGTCTGAATCTCGTCGAACAGCTTCCCATCAGAACACAAGCCAATCCGCACAACGTGCGATATCTTCAGACCAAGCGCGCGAAAATGGGACACCTGCTTTGAGGAAAAACTCAGGAGTTGCAGGAAGAAGAAGTCAGGAGTCAGGAGTTGCAGGAGTTGCAGAATAAGCGAGCAAGGTCTTTATCCGAAAATCCAGGACGAGCATCTCCCTGGGAAAATCTTCGCCAAGCTCCCAGATTCTCTAGCTCCTGAACTCCTGCAACTCCTGAAGTCCGAAATGTGCTCGGAGGCCAGGCCCAAGTTTCAGAGAACTTGCAGAAGTTCAGAATGGAGGACCGTTTTTTCCTTCTTGGCTCAGATTGTAACCCGCCACACAAAATTCTCGGAGACCCTCCAGGGACCACGCGCTAACCCCGACTTGGGCGGAGCCTCCTGCAACTCCTGTAACTCCTGACTCCTGAGTTCTTCTTCCTGCAACTCCTGACTCCTGAGTTCTTCTTCCTTCAACTCCTCCCCTTGCAGGCCCCGCCTGAAAGAGTATCGTCCGGCACTCATGTCGACAGAATTTCCGGTGCGCCCAGAAGTGCTTAATGAAGCTGTCCGATTCGCGATTGTGGCGAGCGAATATAACCGGAGGTATGTGGACGGATTGGTGCGCTTTGCCAGCGAAGAATTGAAAGCGATCGCTCCGCAGGCGGAGCTTTCGTTCGTGCGCGTGCCCGGGTCATTCGAGATTCCCATTGCCGTTCAGGCCGTCGCCAAATACCAAAAACCGGACGCGATCCTCGCGTTCGGACTCATCTTTGATGGGGAAACTTTGCATGCTTCGTTGATCGCCACGGCCGTGACACAAGCGCTTTTGACCATTAGCCTGAAAGAGTCCGTGCCGGTGCTCCACGAGGTTCTCGTCGCAAAAAACGAAGAGCAGGCAAGTGCACGCTGCTTATCGCCCGACATCAATCGTGGAACAGAGGCCGCGCGCGCCGCGATCCGGATCGTTCATGCCCTTCGTCAAATTCCGAAAGGAGGGTAGTTCACATGGGCAAACGCCGTGAAGGACGGGAAGTCGCGCTCCAGCTTTTGTTTCATTGGGACTTGAACGTGCAACAATCGTTCAGTGGACCGGAATTGGATTTGTTTTGGGAGTTCCGTCCGGCGATTCAAGGGGTCCGCACGTTCGCGACAAATCTGCTCAACGGTGTCATTGCCCGGCAGGCAACCATCGATGAGAAGATTACTAAATACACCGCGAACTATGAGCTGAGGCGGATCTCAGCAGTGGACCGGAATATCCTTCGCATGGCGATCTACGAGATGTTCTATGCCGAGGATGTGCCGCCGATCGTCGCCATTAACGAGGCAATCGATATCGCCAAGAAATTTGGAACGGAGGAATCCGGCAAGTTCGTGAACGGCGTACTCGACCGAGTCAAACTTGACTTGAACCGTCCGCTCCGGACCGTTTCGAACCCAGCGGATTAGAGGCGATTCCGAATTTGAAACCACAGATTTCACAAATTAGAGGAGGAGGAAAGGTCCGGGCTACGTTCACTTTTATTCCGGACGAATTCTTGCGGCGGTCAGAGGCAAACCCCTTGGATCTCAGTCGTCTGTGCAATCTGTGGTTTATCTCTTCTCTTCGTTTTTCAGGTTAAAGGCATGGCACTGGGATTTTTTAAAGATTTGTTGGATCGATTCAGTGGCAAGACCATTGATTGGGATGAACTGGAGGAAAGTTTGATCCGGGCAGATATCGGCGTGCCGATGACGCTTCGAATCATTGAGGAATTGCAGCAACGCACGGTCAAGGTTACCGCCAAGGAGGTGGTTGAGGTGACACGGCGGCAAATCGAACAGATTCTTCCCATCGCCAATCCGAAGCTCCGACCGCTCCCGAATAAGCCCAAGGTGATCCTGATGGTGGGCGTCAACGGGACAGGAAAAACGACGTCTACGGCAAAGCTTGCCTATCTTCTCAAGCAAGAACGCCACTCGGTGATGCTCGCCGCGGCCGATACGTTCCGCGCCGCGGCCATCGAACAGCTCAAGGTCTGGGCGGACCGTCTCCAAGTGGATGTCGTTACCAGCGAATACAACGCGGACCCGGCTGCGCTCTGTTATGACGCTTACTCTTCCGCAAACAAACGGAATATCGAATTCCTGATCTGCGACACCGCTGGTCGCCTGCACACGAAACATAACCTGATGCAGGAACTCGGAAAGGTTATCAGAACTCTGCGAAAGCACGATGAGCAAGCGCCGCACGAATGTCTGCTGGTCGTCGACGCGACGACGGGAAGTAACGCTTTAGTGCAGGCCAGAGAATTCAAGCAGGCAGTGGGTCTGACCGGTTTGGTGGTCACAAAACTGGACGGCTCCGGCAAAGGCGGGATCGTAGTTGCCATCCAGGATGAACTCGCCCTCCCTGCGCGATTCGTCGGGACCGGCGAAAAGCCAGGCGATCTCCACTATTTCGATCGAGACGACTTTGTCGCGAACCTATTGTGATCGGTCGCGACTCGCGGTGTGCTCCTGCTCTTCCGCTGGCTGGACAACATGCCTTTTGAAATGGAGCTGAAGAATCCGGCGTCCGTCAGTCTGGGTAATGGTAACCAGGTAACCCTCGATCTGGACCTGTTCGCCCTGTTTCGGCAGATGACCCAGGAGTTGTACGACGTACCCCCCGATGGTAGTGACTTCCGCATTTTCCAGTTCAAGATCCGCCAGCTCTTTTAGCTCGTAGAGATTCAACTGGCCCTGGGCGACAAATTCTTCTTCGTTGAGGCGTACGAATTCTTTGACCTGTTCCTGGTCGAATTCATCCTGAATTTCTCCCACTAGTTCTCCGACCACGTCGTCGAGGGTCACAATGCCGACAGCGCCTCCGTACTCGTCTACGACCACCGCAAAATGAGCGCGTTTGGCCAAAAACTGTCTCAAGAGTTTCTCCAGCGGCATAAATTCCGGCACCGGCATCAGCTCCCGTTTAATTGCCAAAAGGTCATGCCGCTCATTCTTCAATACGCGCATGAGATCCTTGATATGGATCAGCCCAACCGTGTTATCGAGGTGGCCCTGCACCAGCGGAAAACGCGTGTGACCTGATTCGATAGCCACCTGGACATTGGCGTCGAAAGAATCCTGGAGATCAAGATAGATGACGTCCCCGCGCGGAGTCATGATATCCCGGACAACTCTCCGACGGAAATCGAGCGCATTGATCAGCAACTCGTTCCCCAGTTCTGTCCCATCCGTGGGAGCCTCATTTTCGGTCAGGATGACACGCAACTCTTCTTCGCTGTGGACAAGTTCGGTATCGGTGACCGGATCCATTCGGAATGCGGACTTCATGATCCAGCTCGCAGACGCTTGGAGAAACCAGATTGCCGGACGAAAAATAAGGTAGAAAAGATGGAGCGGCGGGCTGATCCAGAGGCTTATCACCAGCGGTTTGCGAATCCCCAGCGACTTCGGAGTGACTTCGCCAAGCACGATATGCAGATACGTAATGATCCCGAACCCGATCGCGAACGAAACTCCGTGAACGAAGGTTTCAGATCTCATTCCAAGTTCAACCAGAACCGGACGAATCAGCCTCGCCAGGTAAGGTTCTCCGACCCATCCGAGCGCCAGACTCGAGAGCGTGATACCAAGCTGGGTAGCGGACAGATAAGCATCCAGATTCGACGTCAAACGCCGCGCCAGCGCTACCTTTTTGTCGCCCGCCTCGAGAGCGTCCAGTTGCGTGGATCGGACCTTGACAAGAGCAAATTCGGAGGCAACAAAAAAGCCGTTCAGGAAGACCAGCGCGAGGATAACCAGCAGGTTAAACAGGATCGATCCTGAAGATCCAAGCTCGGCGTCAACTTCGGAAGAGGCTGAGACAGCGAGCCAAAACGGAATATCTATGCTCATCGATTCAATTGCTCCACAACGAACCACAGGTTCGTCACACTTCAAAAGTGTAATTTACCTGCGGATGGCCAGAGCCGGGCAAATGAGGCGATGAAACACCGGTCGAAAAGTCTTACCAACTCGATTTCGTGACTCCCGGGATCATCCCTTGGGAAGCTAGTTCACGAAAGGCAATTCGGGATAGCCGAAAGCGACGGATAAACCCGCGCCGCCGGCCGCTTTGCTGGCAGCGATTGATGAGACGGGTCGGACTCGCGTCTCGCGGGAGCTGGGAAAGCCCTTCGTAGTCGTGTTTCGCCTTCAACGCCGCACGAATCGCCGCATACTTGTCCACCGTCTTCTGCTTCCGTTTATTTCTCTCAATCCAAGACTTCTTTGCCATAGCAAGGCCGGAAAGTAATGGAGCGCCACGAAAATTCAAATGAGATTTTTAGAGGGTGCAATTCCAAAACTGGCGAAATGCATGGTTCCAGTTCCGGTTCTCGACCCGATTTCTGGCTTCCTGGCCCATCTTTACCCTCAATTCGGCATCTTTACATAACAACCGCAGCGCGCGTGCAAAGTCCCCGACATCCAATGCCCTGGTGACAAATCCATCAACCCCGTCTGTGACCAGCTCGCAGGGGCCGCCCCGATTGGATACGACACAGGGCAACCCGGCCGCTCTCGCTTCGAGGACCACGTTCCCGAAGGTGTCGGTCGTACTGGGAAAAACAAAAATGTCGCTGGAAGCGTAGGCTGTAGCCAATTCCGCGGACCGAAGATACCCGGTGAAACACGCCTCCGGGACTTCTTGACGCAGTTCGCGCAGACTAGGTCCATCCCCAACGATCAGCAGGCGCACCGGAAGTCCTTCGCCCAAGAGCTTCCGCACAGCCGCCACCGCGACATCGATATTCTTCTCTTTCGAAATTCGACCGACATAGAGCAGCCCAATTTCTCCAGGTTTCTTTCCGAATCTCTCCCAGAATTCACCATTTCGATGAGCAGGCGTGAACAGCGCGGTGTCAATTCCGCGCGGAAAAATCTTCAACCTTTCCGGAAGGATGCCGCGCTCGATCCAGCGCTGCCGATAGTGCTCCGAATTCACATAAACCACATCAAGCTGAGAGTAAAACCACTGCATATAACCCCAGGCCAGTGTCTCCATGTAGTTATCCTGAGTCAGGATACGCACGTACTGGGGAAAATCCGTGTGGTATATCCCTACCGTTTTGAGGTCGAGTATCTTGGCCGCCAAAAGAGCCGTTAACCCGACAGGTCCTGGCGTGCTGATGATCAGTTCAGTGAACCGTTCGCGTTGAATATAGTCCAGCATGTGCAGCACCGGAGGAAAACTGAGCTTCTGCAGTTCGTATTCCGGTAGCTCGAACTCGCCGATCGGCGGAAAGTTTTTTATCGGAATCTCCGAAATGCTAATCTGCTCTCTGGACGCGACCACGATCAGATCCGCGCCTGTCTCGTAGGCGGCTGCCGCCATTTTCCGAATGGTCGTCGCAACGCCGTTCACATCTTCGAGTGTGTCGGTAAACCAGGCTCGTTTGGTATTTTGCAGCACGTCAGGGACGAAGTTCACCGTCGCGGAGCAGATATCAGTCAGCCGTTTGCGAGACGGCGCCTGGCTATGAAACCCGTAAAAATAAGGGCCCAGCAAAAATCCCATCGGCAACAGGGCGCTCAATGCTTGAACAGCTTCCACTACCGCTCCGCCAGTGATCTGTTGAACGAATTTCTGGAAGAAACGGAAAGCCAACTGGTTGAACACGAGTGCCACCATGAGAAACGCACGGCGTTCCGGCTCATTCACTCCTGCGGTTTCCCTGGCAATCTGAGCCTGCACTTCAGAACTTCCAAAGTAATTCGCCAGTTCCGGCCAGATCGAAAGATTGGCCGGTTTCGCCAACTCGAAGATTTTCCCTGAAAGAATTCCGCTCGATAGAAGACCGAGCTTCTCGCCCAGAGTGAAATTGGTCGGATTCTTGCCCTCCATGAATCGCGAAAAGACGATTTCAAGAAACGCTAGATTCGGGCTCACGGCAGCCGAAAACTTATCCTTCGCGAACTGATAGGCCAGGTTGTATAACCCATGGGCGATTACCAAAGGCGTACCCGATTCTCCGCGCGTCACGCAATCGCCTTTGCCGATGCAGTTAAAATATTCATCGACCGACCCGCAGTCGGGTGCTTCCGTGTAAGCAGAAGCCGGAAAAATTCCCGCGTGATCGTCGGACCCGGCAATCAGGATTTTGCGCCACGGCTCCGCATGGGTCGGCCCAAGATTCTGGCGATCCGCAAACCTCTGGATGGTTTCCGAGGTCAATGATCTCAGGATGAAGCGCGCGGTGTCGCTGAGCAGCGAGTCCCTGAGACCGTTAACCCCTTCGAAATGCTTGAACAGCAGGATCAGTTTTTGAACATGATCCGCGGTCAATTGTCGATTCGTGTCGTACAGCGGATGGGCAACCGCATGGTGGATCCCGACGGCGGCCAGATATCCCTGAAGATCGTACACATTCCTTCGAACTTGCTGGACTTCGGCGTGCTGTGCCTCCGTCAGGTTCCATAGAAGCAACTGGACCTTGACGCCATCTTCGGGAAATTGCGCTGTCACTTCCTCGCTGATAAAAGTATCCGAGTACTCTGCGATCTCCAGGCAACCGTCGATCCGGTTGTGATCGGTGAAAGTTACGTAGCTCATCCCCTTTTCCTTCAGCCGCCGGTACAACACTTTTGGATCGGAATAACTATCGGGAAACTCGAAACGGCGAAAAATCCATTCCGCTGATCGATCGCTGAATTTTGAGTGAATATGGAGATCGACTTTCGCGGCCATTTTGTTACCTGAGAGCCAGTTCGCGTTTAACGAACTTCTCATAGGACATGCACTCCCGGCAACGGCTTGTTTCAGCCGCCAAGCGTCGCACCTGTTCCCAGACGCGTGGATGTTGAAGATCCGGCGGATGAATGCCAATCCGAATCAATGGAGCGCGCGCGAGGCGGAGGGCCAGGCAACAATTCCACGCCAGGCTCGTCATCGCACGCCAGCGAGCGCGAGTACTCCAAACGAGCGATTGCGACCGGATGTCCGGAGAGCAGCCAAAAGTTTGCACCCTGCCCAATCGGGTCGTGTAAAGGAACCCGAGTTCACGAATCGCGATTTCGGCCTGGGCACCCAGCAACCAGGCGGGCGCGATAAAACCGACGACCTTCCGCTGCAGAAACGCAAGATCTTCCAAACCTCGCCTCACCCGAATTGAGGCTTCCTCTGCCGATAGATCAAAAAACTCACCTTCTCCGGCCGTGTAAATCTCGGTCGTCAGTTTTGCCCGGAAAGAATCAGTATTCTGTTTTTGTCTTTGATGGAAATACCCGTGCAAAACCGGCTCGTGGCCGGATTCAATCTTTCGCGCGAGCCAACTTCGAAACGCTGAATCCTCACTGATAGGTGCCTGCCGGTGATGGTTAGGAATGATCAGAAGCGAAGTCTGGTCGATTCCTAACTGACGCAGTTGAGCCAAAATCTCCTCGCACAAGGTTTGCGTCCGGGGCGAAACGTCGTGCAGAGATACGATCAGGCTTTTCATGTCTTTTGCCGCCTCCTCCGAATCGTTAGCGCAGTTCTCTCAGGAAGGAGAAAATTTTCGATTGTTGATCGAGAGTGGCTGCGTCGTCGATGTCCACCAGTGGCCCGAGGAGACGCACGGACAACGTTTGCGCGCGTGCCGCCGCGAGAGTCTGATCGAGGACGGCCGGCGTACTCCAGGCAATGTCCCTGAAAAGAGCCTCATGGGGACATTTGAGTCCAAGCAAAACGTAACCGCCATCTTGAGCTGGGCCGATAACAACGTCATCGTCGCTCAATGCCCTGTCGGCTTCGTCGAAGTAGTCGCGGGAAAGGCCAGGACAATCGCCGCCGATCAAATAAACGCGTTCGCTGCCGTTAGCACATTCTGCGCGTAATGCATTCGCCAGGCGTTGACCGAGATCACCATCACATTGGGGTACGAAGCGCGTCCCGCGCGGTAACTGAGGCGCTAGCCAAATCTTCATTTTCTCTCCTGCAGGCGCCGGTGCGTAATAGACGGTTACCCGCCAATGACGGGGTATTTCTGCCGCTTGGTGCTCCACCAGTGCACGGTAGATTGCACTCACCCGAGTTGGGTCCATGTCGCGTGCAAGGCGAGTTTTCGCTTCTCCCACCTCCGGAGATTTCAGCATCAAACAGACAGTTTTCACCATCGCTGAAGTAGAAACGCGAGGGAAAAATTTGTCCGGTGGCAAATGATCTCTAAAAGAATTGTCAACTCGCTTGCTCGCATTTGGACTATTTGCGCTGAAGTTCAATGTCAGGCAAGCTGCCAGGGTGTCCAATCATGCACTATGCGCTTCGGAGACGTCACCAGGGATTGCGCAGCCAGGTAGTGAGGTAACGCGTCCTTTAATCAGCCTGATTGTTCCTGTCTGGAACGATGAGGAGCGCGTAGCCGATCTCGTGAGCGGTTTGGGGTTCACTCCTGAAATTGCCGAGTGGGTGGTGTCCGCAGTTCGACCCCGGCGAACTCTTTGCGAATTGAACCGTGACGGCATCATCCGTTTGATTTCCTGCGACGAACCCTCGCGCGGCAGACAAATGAACGCCGGTGCCGCCGAAGCGCGCGGGTCGCTACTGTGCTTTCACCACGCGGATTCTGAGCTGCGTCCAGAGCACCTGAAGGCCCTGGAACAAACCGCAAGAAACGATTGGATGCTGGGCGGCGCATTCTACCGCCAGTTCGACGATCGGCGGCTTTCAATGGTCTGGTGGGAAGGTTTAGTGCGACGCATCAATTCGTTCGCCGGGCCGCTGTTTGGTGACCAGTCCATCTTCGTTAGGGCTTCTGTTTTCAAAAGGTTGGGAGGTTTCGCCGACATTCCCCTGATGGAAGACATCGAACTTTCCCGGAGGCTCCGACGGTTAGGAGGTACCGTACTGCTGGACCCGCCGATCAGGTCCTCGCCGCGCCGCTTCCGTCGCCTGGGTAATTGGCGAACGACATTGCTTAACCTTACGTTCGTGGGACTCTACTACATTGGCATCGATCCTAACACTCTGCATAAATGGTACTATCGCGGCTTTCGGGAATCGACAGATCACGACAATGGCATCGATCCGTTGTCGGGGAAGGTCCGCAACGAATAAATTCCCGAGGTTGCTTCCCAGATGCTGACCAGGCCGAATATTGATCTCGCGCTCAGTCAGCCTTTCTCTCAGACTCTGGCTGATCACAAACTATCTTGCGAACGCAAACGGACAGATATCCTCCAGCTCAATCTGGGTAAGGTTTGCAATCTCACCTGTACCCATTGCCACGTAAACGCCGGCCCGAAACGGAGAGAGATCATCACCCGGGAGACCATCGACCGGATCCTCGGGTGGCTGGCGGAGACCGAAATTCAGACCGTCGACCTGACGGGAGGCGCACCCGAAATGATACCTGACTTCCGGTATTTGATCGAGCGTCTCCGGGAAATGCATCAGGTCGAAACGATCATTGACCGCTGTAATCTCACCATCCTCCTTGATCCAGGCTATGAGTGGCTTGCCGGTTTTCTTTTACTCCACCGCGTAAAAATCGTCGCCTCAATGCCATGTTACGAGCCCGAGAACGTCGAGGCCCAACGGGGCGACGGTGTCTTCAATTCCAGCATATGCGCCCTTCAGCTCCTGAACCGCCTCGGCTATGGACGCACCGCGGACCTTCCGCTCGATCTTGTGTACAATCCAAACGGCGACTTTCTCCCACCCGACCAAACGGAACTTGAAAAAGACTACAAGCGCGAGCTAAAGAATCGCTACGACATCGATTTCCACCGCTTGTACACTCTAACCAATATGCCGATCGGACGCTTTGCTTCCGGGTTAAAACATAGAGGCAAGCTCGACGCTTACATGCAGCTGCTGGTACAAGCATTCAATCCCGCCTCAGTCAACGGCCTCATGTGTCAAAATACCTTGAGTGTCGGCTGGCGCGGCGAAGTCTACGACTGCGACTTCAATCAGCAGCTCGGGATGCCATGGAAAAATGGGACGCGGCTTTTCATTTGGGACCTCGATCCCGAACGACTCGAAGGCCGCCCGATCGCCATCGACAATCACTGCTTCGGCTGCACAGCGGGCTCTGGATCATCCTGCGGCGGCGCGCTGGTCTAGACCATTTTCGAGATGAAAAACCTGCCGACGCCGGCTCATCGCTGTCGCAGTCTTTGCTCTGCTGTTCGTTCTTGAGAGTTTTTTCCCGCTACGCAAAGCCACCCGATCGCTCCTCGCCCGGCTCTTCGTGAACCTCGCAATCTCGGTATTCGCCTTCATTGCGGCCGTGTGCTTTCTCCAACCTGCGGTACTATCGGCATTACGATGGTCCAACGACCAGCCATTTGGATTGGTTCATCTCGTCGCGCTGCCGTGGCCGTTTTTGTTCGTGCTTAGCTTTTTGTTGATGGATCTTACGTTCTACTATTGGCACCTGGCTAACCACCGAGTGCCATTTCTCTGGCGCTTCCACAATGTCCATCACATTGACCCGGACCTGGATGTTTCCACAGCGTTCCGCTTCCATTTCGGTGAGATCGCTTTCTCGGCGGGGTTCAGTCTCCTGCAAGTGAGTCTCATCGGTCCAAGCATGTGGGCATTTGCCGTTTACCAGCTCGTGTTTCAGGCTGAGGTACTCTTTCACCACAGTAACATACGGCTGCCGGTGAATACTGAACGCGTTCTTAACAAAGTGGTCGTCACCCCGCGCATGCATGGGATCCACCACTCACAAGTCCAACGTGAAAACAATTCGAACTTCGGCACCGTGTTTCCGTGGTGGGACCGACTCCATCGCACGCTAGGCGTCAACATTCCTCAAGATGAGGTCGTCATCGGCATTCCAGGCTATTCCCTGCCTGACGACAACAGTTTCTGGAATGCCCTGCTTATGCCATTCCGCAAACAGCGCGCCTACTGGCGGCGGCCTGACGGCACGCTCGTGGAACGGCAAAATGTACCCGCTGAGCAAAATACCGCGCGGATTGCGGAGTGAATTTGCTTGCAGCGATTTTGAGGTGCTTGCATAGACGCCACTATGAAATCCCCACTGTTATTGATCCTCTTCGCCGCGAGCCTGAATGCGTGCAGCACGAGTTCGAAGCCTGCGCGGTCATCGGCACTCACTCCCGCTCAACAGGCTGACCAGAATGCCTGGCAGGATGCCAGCCAACGCGCACTGGAAGATGTTCATCAGGCAGGGAGCGAAGTGATACGGATCCAGACTCCCGACCAACAGTGATTGGATACTGACAATCAGGATCGGTTAAGTTCATCGCCATCCCCCTTTTTCTCGAACAACGTTTCGTGATGCAGTCTAAGGAAGTTCTGGGGACATTTCTCCCAGTGCACCAAGTGAGTGACTTGGTGCACCCTGGAGTTTGGACATTTAGGAAGAATACTCGCGCGTTCGCCAAGGCTTTTTCGAAACGTCTTCTCAATCAATACGGGCCTGCCTGACTTGGCTAGCGGCCCTTTTGCGCCGAAGGGGTACGGCCTGAAGGGCCAAGAAAGCACAGCCCAGGCTTTAGCCCATGCGCTCAGTTAACGGCTGCACGCCGAAGGCGTAAGACTCCCGTTTATGCACTTAAATTGACGCGTATAGGCTAAAGCCTTGGCTAAGTTCCCTGGCCCTTCGGGCCGCAGCCAGCACGAGGAGATCAAAGATCAGCTTTTCCGAGGGGGCGTAAAATTACGACCGGACTTTTCGTGAAAGCGGTTAAGCCTTTCGGAAATAGCCGTGACTAAGCAAGCAGCGCCGCACGCCACAGCAAACCAGTCGCCATAGCGACCGTAGACCGTGGAGTCAAACGGCGAAGGCACCTCAATCACCCCGGTTGCGACATCCGCAGCGGACGTAACGCGGGCGCCAGCCACAATTTTCCCGGAGCGCGCCACGATCGCGGCGAAGTCTTTGGTGCTTGCGAATATCACGGGATGCCCTAGCGAAACCGCCCATAACCGGAGATTCGCAAAGAGCTGCTCTGTCGCGCCCCGGCCACCAGGAAACGGATCGATCATTGCGATGATCACCTGGATCTGTTTCGTCACGGCGGCCCGCACCAGGCGAGGATCACCAGCGTCCCAATTAATAAATGTCACCCAATTTGTATCCGCGAATGCAAAGGGATTCAAAGTTCGGCCAACCGCCCCGGCCCCAGGCTGAAAAAAATCGTCCCTGCCCGGAACAGGCACATAATTTCGAATCGCGCCTGGAATGAAGATCGTCGAGCCGCCGAGAGAGCCGTTTTCGACCGAGGTGGTGCCACTTACCAAACCACCCCTTTTTTCGATCAGCGAGTCGCCGAGCAGTTTATAGTCGCCAGGCTCAAACCGGGCGCACCGCCAAACGAACAGGTCGATCCCTTTTCCGGCCTCCTCCTTGCTGAGTTCAAGCAGGCGATCGAAATCAACCGTATCCGGACAGATCAGTCCGATCGTCTTGCGGTCGGCCGCCGGCATTTGCTGCAGCCACCAGAATCCGGCGACACCCGCAAGAAAGATGACTCCGAGAGTGACCGTGACGTCGAAACGCGACGCCCAGGTCATCCGGCCGGGCTCCAGAATGAGCCGGCGAACTGTCGTCATCGCAATGAGATTTGCAAACACCACAATAAAGGAAAGTCCGCTGACGCCCGTCACAGTCGATAGCTGAAGCAATGGCAGATTGGACTGCAGCACGAGTCCAACGGCATTCCACTCGGGAAGAAGCACCCCTCTGGTCCATTCCAGAACGGTCCAAGCCGCAGCCGTAAAGAAAGCCGCCCGCAAATGAGCAACCGAGGTTGTCCAGGCCGCTGCGTTGAACCCGTAACCGGGCAAAATAGGTGAAACCTTTCGATCTCCGCTCCTGGCAGGCAAACGAACAAAGAGATTTAGGAACATCCCCCAGATCGCCCCAAGTAACGCCAGGCTTACGACGTTCGATACCCAATCGTTTGGGCGCCCACCTGCCCACAACCAGGAAAATACGAGGCCGCCGAATGTGCCTCCAAAGACGGCCCCCTGAATCAGCGCAGTCAGCCACCGCCGCGGGAACAAGAGCAATCCGGCCAAAACAGGGATGAACCCGATCCAGATCAGCCAATCACAGTTCCAGGGAGGGAATGCCAAGGCAATCAAAACGCCCCCGAGGAGACTCAGCAAGATCGGTGAAAGGTGAAGCAGGAAGGGTTTCACGCGTTAGTGTTTGGTTGGAACATTTCCAAAGCACATCGCCAGGCAATGATGATCAGCACGGGAAAAACTGCGGGATTGAACTTCTGCGGCAGCAGGAACGAGAAACAGACAAAAACGCCGGCCGCCACAAAAGCAAACCACAAATAGCATCGAAGCAAAATCGGTCGCCGCTTGGCTAGTAACAGCCATAGACCCGCTGGGAAGTGCAATGGAATCAGCCACAAGAGGTTATAATTCTCATGCAGGACCCGGAGTCGTGTCCAAAAGGAAAGCGCCAGAACGAAAAAACCGACAAAACCGAGGATCATCAAAGCAAACGCCGTAGGCCACTTGGAATGCCCTTTTCTGCGCAATAACCAGAACAGGACCCAGAGAATTCCCCCGCCGTAAAAAACGCAGATCGGAGACAGGAAAGGCGAGGTCCCAGGCAAAACCTCAGGCGGAAAAATTTCTTTCTTTTCTGCAGCCAGGGGTTGCTCTCCGTTTTTACTCGTTTGCACTGCGCGTTCCAGATCTGCAGGCAGGAAGCATGCTTCTCGTGGACTCACCGGTCGATCGATGTTCGCCCCCATCAGCAGCCAAACCCCAAGTCCGACCCAGGGCATGCGAGTGAAGTAAGGATCCAACATCTCCCTGAAAGTTTGCTTTCCCGCACCCGGCAAAACCACCGGAGAACCCGTGACCCGTTCGATAACATCCCGTGGACGAGTTGAGCAGTTATCCAGAACGAAGTCGTACCGATAAAATCGGTTCTCCGGGAGGAGATTGACCTCGAGGGCTTCGAACAACGATTGTCGCTGGTCCGGCGAGAGATTTAGCGGGAGTTCTGTGACGCCCTGACCGTACGCTCCAACCGCTCGAATCTCCTCTTCACCTTGTGAGACGGCCAGTTGATAGAGCAGGTCGCCATGAGCGAATTTCACATAAAAATTCGCGGTTTCGAAGTCGAAGACTCCGAAGTTATACAAGCGATCCATCTGAAGGAGATCGTCCCTCACGCGGATTGCGCTGTGGCCAAAAGCCTGATACAGCTCGTCGCCCGGAGTGTAGGTGATCAGCGAAACTTCCGCCCCATTGCTGAGTCGAGGCAACCGGTCAGCGCGTTCATTTTGAGCAGGCACGGCTTCCTGTGCGGAAGCCAAAATTGAAGAAAGCAGAACGATCAGAAGTAAGGTCACTCGACAAAAGTGCGCCACCAAAAAATGTAGCACAGGCCAGCCTGTATTTTGTTCGCATCGAGCTGAGCCATTGAGGGAGTACGCAACTCGTTCGCGATGGAACCTTCCGTTCGCTGTAACGCTCGATACAGGCTGGCCTATGCTTCTACCTTTCGGCTCTGTGCTTGGCATCTTCTTGCAGCCATGCCCAGAGACTCTCCAGGGCGGCCGCGAGATCTGCTTTCACCCGGGCCAGCGAATCCGACGAGACGCTGGAGTTTTCGCCGAACAGATAAAATTTGATCTTCGGTTCGGTGCCGGAGGGCCGCACTGCAACCCGCCTGGCATCGGCGAGCTCAAAGATGGTCATCTTTTCTTTTGGCAGGAGGTCGCCTTCCGCATCCCGGACTCCCCCCGCCGAAAAGTCCTTCACCTTCACAACTTTCGACCGGTCGATCTCGCTCGGTGGGCTTACGTTATAGGAGTCCGCGAGGCGGCGAATCTTATCGGCGCCCTCAGCCCCTTCAAACGAAAGTGAACGATTTACCTCGAGGTAACAGCCGTACTCGAGATAGATCTCATCCAGGAGTTGATCAAGGGTCATGCCTTTCGATTGGGCATAGGCTGTTACTTCGGCGAACATGATCGCCGATCCGTTGCCATCTTTGTCGCGCACGAAATCGGCTCCGCTGTAGCCGTAGCTTTCTTCTCCACCAAAGACGTAGAAAAAGGAACTCTGCAACCGAACCGATCGGGTTTCCAGCTCTGACAAGGAGCGGTAGACTTTTTGAACTCCCTTCGGCAAAGCCGCTTCGTACTTTCCGAGCTTTGCCCCGATATACTTGAATCCCGTAAGCGTTTCGACGCAATTGAGACCCTCTTGGTGGGCGATGCTCTTTTGGAGATCCGTTGTCACCACGGTTTTGACAAGTACAGCGCGAGCCTTGTTTTGATCAGTTAACACCCCCTGCTCTTTCAACGTTTTAGTTCGGTAAAAGGCCAGCAGGGACCCGATTTGGTTTCCGTTCAAAAGTTGCATTTTTCCGGCTCGATCCCGGAAAGCGACTCCCATGCGATCTGCATCCGGGTCTGTCCCAATCACCAGGTCTGCCTGCTCAGCGTCGGCCAGCGCAATTGCCATGGCCAGAGCATCCACATTTTCCGGATTCGGAGATTTTACCGTCGAGAAGGAACCATCCGGTTTGTCCTGCGAAGGAACTGTCAATACGCCGAAACCAAATTCGCGCAAAACTGGAACAGAAATAATTCCGCCCGTTCCGTGGATGGAGGTAAAAACGATCTTCACCCCTGTCTGGTTCGCAATAACTTCGGGGCGGAGCACCAGCGTCCGGAGTCGCGCCTTGTACGCCTCATCCAGATCCTCGCCGAGATAAGTCAATTTGCCCTGCTGAGTTTGCGGGACAGGCTCATAAATTTCACCCGCGACAGAGTTGACCCGTTCGATGATGGTACCGGCGTGCGGTTCAACCACTTGGGCTCCGTCTGAAAAGTAGACCTTGTAGCCGTTGTCATGCAGAGGGTTGTGACTTGCCGTGATCACAATTCCAGCGGTCGAGTTCGTATATCGAACGGCGAACGAGAGCTCGGGAGTTGAACGGCAGGATTCAAAAAGGTAAACGTCGCACCCATTTTCGATCGCAACCTTGGCTGCAAATTCTCCGAATTGCCGTGAGAAAAAGCGGGTGTCATACGCGATCGCGATGCTCGGGGATGCCTCCGGGCGATTCTTTGCCAGGTACTCATTGATGTAGCGAACAAGCCCCTGAGTCGCCCGGCTGATATTATAAAAATTCATCGCGTTGGTCCCGACGCAGGGGAATTCCGGACAGATGCTTCCCTCCCCGCTTCCGGCTTCCGCTCGAGTTACGATCTTTCCGATTGTTCGACCACGCAATCCGCCGGTCCCAAACGACAGCGTCTTGTAAAAACGGTCGTTCAGCTCTGTCCAGGCTTCATTCCTTGCCAATTCCTCAATCGTCGCCGCGTAAAGCGGGTTGTTCCCGCCGGAAAGTAACTGCAGGATATTGGCGAGACTGGTTGCTAGGAGACGGCCTTCGTGAAGCGCATGTTCAAGGGTTTCGCGCAGATCGCTCATCGATCAAGCCTGCAATGTTCGCCATGGACACGCAAATTTTTATCATTCCGACAGAAAAAATTCTGATTGCTTCCGAAAAACGGCGCACCATTCGCACCGACCGAACAAACGCCGTCCGGCTTCTGGATGGTGCCGGAGACGGCTTACCCGGTCTGACCATCGACGATTATGCCGGCCGCTGGTTCGTCCAGACGCTGGATGAACGCGAACCGATGCTTGACCCGGTTGTCGGATACCGCTCGCTTTATTGGAAGCCTTCGCTCAAAACCAGCAAAAGCGGCCCAAAACATCTGGGGGGAGAACCTGTGCAGGAACCGTTTTGGGTGCTGGAGTCCGGGCTGAAGTTCGAGATCGATTTTCGCGCCGGATATTCTCCGGGGCTTTTCCTCGACCAGCGAATCAATCGGCGCAAGCTTTATAGTCTGGGGAAGGAGAAGACACTTCTCAATACCTTCGCCTACACCTGCGGCTTCGGAGTGGCGGGAGCCGCTGGCGGCGCCTCCACAGTGAACCTCGATCTCTCACGCCATTATCTTGATTGGGGAAAACGGAATTACGAAATGAATCAGATCAGCCCGGACAATCACGATTTTATTTACGGAGATGTCTTCGATTGGTTGGGACGTTTTCAACGGCGCGGGAGGAAATTTGACATCATTGTTCTGGATCCACCGACTTTTTCAAGGGGTCGGAAATCGAAAGTCTTCAGAATCCAAGACGACTACGAAAGTTTGGTCGTACTCGCCGTCCAATGCTTGAATCCAAGCGGACTCCTGTTCTGCTCCACGAATTTTCGCGGCATTACATTCAACGAATTCCTGCGAATCCTGAGAACAGCCGTCGACCAACCTTCCAAGGCTATTGCCGGTTCAATGCCGCCAGATTTTCCAGGAGACAAATATTTGAAAACGGTCTGGATGCAATTTTAGGGCGTAAGCGTCTCGCTTTACCAAAAGTCCAAGCCACAGTCCGGGGTTTGGACATTCCGATAATCGTAATCGAACTCGAACTCGTCCTCTATCACGAGTACGAAGACGATTACGATCGGAATCTCACCTCAAACAAAGACGACAAAGCAGGACGCTTTGCCTACTCTTGCAATTTTGCTCTTTTCTGTCATCAAGTGTCCTGCCCCGTCAACTGCCGACAATTTTACCTTATGACTCGTCTGATTGTTGCCGCTCTTTGCACAGCCACCTTCGCTCTGAATGGTTGCGACAACCGCACCCGCGACGACAATCGATGGAACCAAATCGCCGAAGCGCAAAAGTCAGACAAAAACGTCCAACCGTGGTCCGAGGCGAAATCGCCGTGGGGAAGCGCCGAGCATCCTAACGGAACCCCTTGGTAGGAACGTATCGGCGACCCGCCGATACGTTCCCCAAAAGCCCTAACGTCGTCGTTGGTAACGGAAAATGGCGAATTCCGGAGTTTCTTGAATCGTTTCCGCGATTTCAAATTGCGCCTCGAATTCCGGAAAATAGGCGTCTCCGGCATATTCTTCCCTGACGATGGTCCCATAGATGGTGTCGCACCGATCAAGCAACGCTTCGTAAATCTTCGCACCTCCAATCACAAAGATCTCTTTGCTATCCGTTTCGTAGGAAGCCGGATCGAATGCCTGCAAATCCCGGATCAACTCGACTCCAGGGAAATGCCCGGTGCGCGTGACGACGAGATTGCGGCGGCCGGGCAGCGGCTTGCCGATCGATTCAAACGTTTTCCGACCCATCAGGATCGGGTGACCCATCGTCATTTCTTTGAACCACTTTTGCTCGCCTCGAAGACGCCAAGGTATTTGGTTGTTTTGTCCGATCACCCGTTTCCGGGTCATGGCGACGATTGCTTTCATTCAGGAGCAAGAATTCAGGAGTTGCAGAATGGGATAAGTGGTTCGGTCGCCGCAATTAGCGCTCGCAAGGTTTCTGAGAAGTTCTCGGTCAGTTCAAACGCAAACGTTCACCATTCACATAGACCATCAGGCCTTTTCCCTCGAGACTCCGACCTTTTAACTCTCTGACTTTTGAACTCGTGCAACTCCTGACTCCTGAATTCTGCCTCCCGAACACTAAACGGCAATTGGTGCTTTAATGGCTGGATACGGATCGTACCCGACCAATTGGATGTCTTCGTAGCGAAAATCCTGCAACCGCTCCGGTACACGGCCAAAACGCAAAACGGGTAGAGGACGCGGAGCGCGGTTCAATTGCTCATGAACCTGTTCGAAATGATTCCGGTAGATATGGATGTCTCCGAACGTGTGAACAAATTCTCCGGGCGACAACCCGCACACCGCCGCAACCATCTCGGTCAGCAATGCATAGGAAGCAATGTTGAAGGGAACCCCTAGAAACAAATCAGCGCTCCGTTGATAGAGCTGGCAACTCAATTTCCCTTCCTGTACGTAAAATTGGAACATCGCGTGGCAGGGGGGCAACGCCATCTCGCCGATTTCCCCCGGATTCCACGCAGTGACAATCAACCGCCGGCTGTCAGGATTTTTTCTGATATCGCGGATCAATTGCTCCAACTGATTAATTGAGCGACCGTCCGGCGCCCGCCAATCGCACCACTGCGCCCCGTAGATGCGTCCAAGATCCCCTTCCTCGTTGGCCCACTCATCCCAGATCGTCACACCATTCTCGTGCAGGAAACCGACATTCGTTTCACCGCGTAGGAACCAGAGAAGTTCGAATGCCACGGACTTAAAATGTACGCGTTTGGTGGTAAGAAGCGGGAAACCATTGGCAAGATCAAATCGGGCCTGAGCGCCGAAACAGGAGATCGTACCAATACCGGTGCGATCTTCTTTGGGTTTGCCTTTTTCAAGAACTAAGCGAAGCAAATCGTGGTATTCTTTCACGCAGACAAGGAATGATCAGAGGATTACAAATACCGGAACAGGTCCCAAAGCAATCTTCTTTGGCCGAGCATGGGCGGAATGGCAACTGCTATTTTTGAACCGTAGAACGATGCAACCGCAACATCTCTCCGGACTTGTCGATACGCAGAACCAACCGGATCATCGGGAAGTGGCCATCGACCGTGTCGGTGTCACCCATCTCCGATTCCCGATCCAGGTCAGAGATAAAGCGCATTCTTCTCAAAATACCGTGGCCACGGTGTCGCTCACGGTGGATTTGCCGCACCATTTCAAAGGCACCCACATGAGCCGGTTCATCGAGGTGTTGAACGAGCATGGCTCGGTCATCCACGTGGATAATATCAAGGTGGTTCTGCAGCATCTTCAAAAGCGACTGAATTCGAAACAGGCGCACGTCGAATTCGAATTCCCATTTTTCATTGAGAAACGCGCACCGGTCACCGGAGCCCTTGGATTAATGGATTACTCCGTCAAGCTGACGGCCACCGCCGCACACGACGACCGAGATTTCGTCGTGACCGTCGTCGTTCCGGTCACCACCCTTTGCCCATGTTCGAAGGCGATCAGCCGGTACGGAGCGCACAATCAGCGGAGCCAGGTAACATTTGCAGTGCGCTTTAACACTTCGATCTGGATCGAAGATCTTATTCATCTGGTCGAATCTGCCGCCAGCTCCGAGCTGTACAGCCTGCTGAAGCGGCCGGACGAAAAAGCGGTCACTGAACGGGCCTACGAACATCCGGTGTTCGTCGAAGATCTGGTCCGCAACGTCGCGGTCATGGCCAATGAAGATACGCGTATCGCCTGGTACAGGGTCGAGGCGGAGAATTACGAGTCGATCCACAACCACAATGCCTACGCGATGATCGAAAAGGGGTGAGGAGTCAACTGCGATCCCTCGACGCCCTTTAGTCGGGTTCACGCTCTAGGTTTTCTGTTGCAGCGAAGAGATTTGGGAATACTTTCACTGCTCGTTTGCTGACGCGGGTTGGTAGCTCAACGGTAGAGCAGCGCCCTTTTAAGGCGTTGGTTGTGGGTTCGAGCCCCACCCAACCCAGATCTGCTATTTGGCTTCGAAAGTCCGCTGAGCCGCTGTGGAAGCCATTCTGCAGGCGGTGGAGCACAATCCGATCAGCAATTTCGTACCGTTGGCTGTTGCTATTTGTTGCTCTTTTTCTGGGTCACTTTGGCCGATTTGACCCTTCTGACCCCTGATTGGGATACGTTTAAGTGCTTTTAGTACCTATTTGGCCGGTTCCAGAATACGGGCGACCACCATTCGAGGTTTGAGAACCGGCACACGCGCCATCGGTTCAAACTCTTTCGTCTCCTTCTTAGGTCGGGGCACCCTCAGCAAACCAAATGTCGTTTTTCGGTTCCGGCAGAATCTCGCCCTTCTCCAGCCTCGATTGGATATCTTCCTCGACTATCTCGACAAGCTTGGCATATGCCGCTATCCGATTCTCGTCGTGGCACACACCTCCCACGAAGAGTACTGGACAGTAACCAATGAAAGCCTGATCCTCGTCGGACCACGACACGAACAAGGGATAACGGTCACTTGGTTTTCCGCGCGTTTTCGATCGCTCTGCCAACATTTTTTTCTTCATAGCTTTTGGCGTCGTCACCGTCTGCACCTGAAAGGGAAACGTGCTCTGCCAATTTAGGGTGCTTAAACACACGGTGCGAACCTTTTTGCCGGTCGAGATACCATCCAGATTTTTTCAGATCTCTGATGAGCTCTCGAATCTTGCGAGGCATGTGACAACCCTTTTAGCCATGAATCTGGTATCTTTGAAGCTCGAATAGATCGTGGCCCTCGGAAGATCGAGTCTCCGCCCCCACGGTGCCTTGGCTTTACGACACACTTGCACTTCGCTGGAGCAGGCGACATGCGAAATCGGTCCGCACGTGTTGGCAAGGGCTGGTTTCCGCCGATCCGGGCGTTGGTGTATTGATTCGGTAGCACTACCTCAACAGCCGATGAACTCTCAAAAGTCGAGCGCACCTACTCCTTCCAGATTTTACCGGCTTTTCTGGTAGGCTGCGGTATTCTTCCGCAATTGGGTCTCGCTCTCGGTCCCTAGCCCGGTGAGACCATTATTTTCTCGATCAATGTGGTCCGGAAATGAGCGACTGTTACATGTTCAGTTGGCTTCAGCTATTGATAGTTTTTGTGCGCAGAGCGTTGATCGTACTGTCGTCGCTTGCCCTGTGCCTTTCCGCGTGCGACTCGCAACCCGCATCGGAGGCCGAGCTTTTCGCGCAGCGCAAAACAATGGTGGAGGATCAGCTCGCCGCCCCGGGACGTGACATTCGAAATCGCCGAGTGCTGGAGGCCATGGCTGCGGTCCCGCGGCACGAGTTCGTGCCGAAGGCCCTATGGAAGTTTGCCTATTCGGACGACCCTCTGCCGATCGGCTACGGCCAGACTATTTCCCAGCCGTTTATCGTGGCATTCATGACTGAGCAACTCGACCCCAAGCCGACTGACCGAGTCTTGGAGATCGGTACGGGATCCGGTTATCAGGCTGCCGTGCTATCCCGGCTGGTCGCGGAGGTTTACACCATCGAGATCATTGAGCCTTTGGCCAAGCGGGCTGAAGCTGACCTGAAGCGGCTCGGATACAACAATGTAAAAGTCCTCGGCGGAGATGGTTATCAAGGTTGGCCGGAACATGCGCCCTTCGATGCCATCATCGTGACCTGCGCCCCGGACCATATCCCGCAACCGCTCGTCGGGCAGTTGCGAGATGGTGGCCGGATGATCATACCCGTTGGTCCTTCAGACAACCAGCAGCTATACCTTTTGCAAAAACTCGGTACACAAGTCGAGCAGCAAGCTATATTGCCCGTGCGTTTTGTTCCGATGAAAAGGGCACAATAGGCGAACGGGAACATCTCGCCTAACACTCCTCTGTTCGCTAACGTTCAGTGATGAAAACATTCCGAGTGCTCCTCAAAAGTCATCCCGACCCTAGAGGCGTCGAAATCGTCGGCTCCCGTATCGAGTTTAAAAGTTTTCACGGATTCTTGAAAATATCGGGCGGCCAGGGAGAGGCGTATTTTGCGCTGACAGATGTCGCCGCTGTAATTGATGAAGCTGCACTTCTGGCTGCGGGTAGCAGTGAGATAGACATCCCTCCAGGTTCAACCGGTAGCGACACTACTCTAAGCGTGCCTGCGGGTGCCACTGGCAGTGATACCACGGTGAGTGTCCCTCCCGGATCGATTGGTTCCACAAGCGCGACGAAAAAGCGCAAAAGAGTTGCCGCTAAGGCACGATAAGTGCCGCCGGGGCAGTACGAGACCGAGAGGCCGGCATTATCCCGTCTCAAATCAAGGTGCGGACATCTTCCATTGACCTGTTGCCAATCTTGAGTTTTGCCGATGGAAGTTTCTTCAAGCGGGCGTCAGGTATTTCGTTAGGACTAATTTCAGTCAGAAGCGGGGCTCCTTGCCTTCGGAGACGCGCAGCCCGAACCAGTGGAGTCTATTTTTTGCTCCCCAGAAATCAGTTAAGCCTCCGCTTTACCTCTTTGAGCTGTGCTAACTGGGACAGATCCCTAGAAAACTACCGGTGCTCTTAGGTCGTCAGAACTACCTTGCCCGTGTTCTTACGCTCTTCTATATAAGTTTGTGCCTGGCCGACCTGTGCGAGCGGGAAGCTCTTGTCCACATGAGGGCGAACCCAGCCGTCCGCGACGCCCTTCAGCAGTATTTCCATCCAGCCCGCGATCATGTCAGTCTCGTGCCACATGTGCCCGAGGTTTACGCCGAAGGCTGATTTGTTTGCGTTCATTAGCGCGAGCGGATGGAATAACGGCATGCCGAGCGCAACCGGCAGCAGACGTAACGTCCCAAACAGCTTCGACGTTGTTGCCACCGAAACGCCAAACATACCGAGCCGTCCCGTCGAACGCAGCGCTTTGTAGCTCTTCTTCCAGTGATTGCCGCCCAGTGGATCGGTGATGAGCGCCACGCCTTTCCCATTGGTGAGCCGATCCAGTTCGACCGCCCAGTCCTTCGTGCGGTAGTCGATGGCTTCATGCAGGCCGCGCTGTAGCAGGAAGGCGTGCTTGCCACTGCTTGCCGTTCCGTAGATCGTGGCGCCGATGTGGCCTGCGATGTCGATCGCGGCAAGTCCGACGCCGCCGCCGACATTGTGAACCAGCACGGTCTCCTCGCGCTTCAGCGAGCCCATGACCACGAGCAGCTGCCACGCCGTGAGGTAGTTTACCGGGATTGCCGCGGCCAGTTCATGGGAGAGCGAAGCCGGTTTCGCGAATATCTGTTTCTGCGGCACGACTACCACGTCCGAATAGCCGCCGAAGCGCGTCATCGCAAAGACGTCCTTGCCGACCCAGGCATGGTCCACCCCGGAACCTACCGTGTCCACTGTACCGGAAACTTCGTAGCCGACGACGCAAGGAACCTTGGGCGAGTCGGGATATAGGCCCTGGCGCGCTAGGATGTCGGCAAAGTTGACGCCGCTGGCTTTTACGCGAATCCGGATCTCGCCCTCGGCTGGGCCTGGTTCTGGGGATTCGCGCAGCTGCAGTTTGTCCGGGCCACCATGACCGACGATGAACATCTGTTTCATTTAGAATCTCCTCGTTAACCAAATACATCCGGCTTTAGACAGAAAAAAGGCTTCTTTCGCCAGTAGAATACACCTCAAGCAGTCCGGCTTTCGTGCGCCTGGTATCGATCGCAGGGATCATTGGTACTCAGCCAGGATGGCTACTCTTGCACCGGAGGATGCCGGTGGGTTCGGTGTAAGTCTGGCGTCAGCCAGCTAGCGACAGGAGTGGTTTTAGGCGAACCTGGGTTCGCCTAGGAGAATGAGGAAGGAGAGACAGCCTTGGGGCTCGACGGGGAGAAAGTCTTTTCTCCCGCTAAATATGCTTAGATAGGTATTCTTGAAAAAGGCGGATCGTCGACAGCAACAAATGCAGCAACAGAAAACCAGACCATCCTAAGCGCCTTACAACAAGAGGCTTACAGATTTAGAATAGCGCCCTTTTAAGGCGTTGGTTGTGGGTTCGAGCCCCACCCAACCCAAGGCTTTTTATTTAGCCGCGAAATCGGCCAAGCCGCTGTTGAAGCCATTCGGCAGGCGGTAGAGCCCAGTCAATCAGGCAATCTCATTCTGGTATCAGTTGCTGCTTGTTGCTGTTTTTCCGGGTCACTTTGGCCGATTTGACCTTTTTGACCCCTGATTGGGATACGCTTACGTGCTTTCAGAGGGAGACTGGTGGGGCTTCCCGTTCTTTAGTCTCAGCGCCAGCCGGTAGCGAGAATACCGGCTCAGTTGAGCTCGTTCCGATAAAGTGTTGATTGGGAGCCCACTTTGTCGAAGGGCGAGAAAAGAATTGGTAAAATTCAAGAATGCGAGTGGAATTAACCCGTGCCTTAAGATAGAAGAGCTTTCTGTGAGGCTCGACTTAGACCCCTGGATCGATCAGTAACGTTTTTGCGACGCTTGATTCTGTGACACAGTCTGAAACGGAGGCAAGATGAATCATGAAACAGCGCTTTCACAAGCAAGAGAGATAGCCGAACGGGTCCTGGCCCCGGCCGCTCGACAGAACGATAAAGAGGGTCGGTTCTCTACCGAAGCGGTCGATAGTCTCGGCCGAGTCGGGCTTCTTGGGCTGACGCTGCCGACCAAGTTCGGCGGTGCGGGTCTTGGGCCACGAACATTAGCGGCGGTCCTCGCGACACTTGCCGAAGCGGACGCATCGGTCGCAATGGTCTATCTGATGCATATCTCTGCCTCCGCGACCATTGCTGCGGCTCGATCAGGTTCCGACGTCGCGCAGATTCTGAACGAGATTGCCTCTGGCGGACATCTGACCACCCTCGCCTTTAGCGAGTCTGGCTCGCGCAGTCACTTCTGGGCACCAGTCTCCCGTGCGCGCCCTAACGGCACGGGCGTGCGTATCACGGCGAAGAAGTCTTGGGTGACGAGCGCCGGCTGCGCGCAGAGTTATGTAGTCTCCTCGCTGGCGCCCGCAGGGACAGGTCCTACGGATTCGACGCTCTACCTTGTCACAGCAGGCGTCCGCGGGCTTTCAGTGGAGGGTACCTGGGATGGGTTGGGGCTGCGGGCCAACGCCTCCGCTCCAATGATACTCGACGACTGTGAGGTACCTGATAAGCTGCAACTCACCAACGACGGCGCAGGTTTTCAGGCCATGCTGAATGTGGTACTACCTCTGTTCAATCTTGGGATGGCGTCTGTAGCGCTAGGCCTCTGTCGCGCCGCGGTCGCCGCGACGGCGACGCACCTCAAGACCGCTCGGTTTGAGCATCTGGGTCAGAGCCTCGGAGAGAGTTTACCGACCTTGCGTGCGCAGCTCGCGATGATGCAGATCGACACCGACGGCCTCGCGGCGCGCGTCGACGACTTGGTGGAACATCTCGAGCGGCCGCGAGATACGACGATGCTACGCGTGCTCGAAACCAAGGCTGCCGCTGGCGACATAGCCATCGGCGTCACTTCAACGGCGATGCGAGTGTGCGGCGGCGCGGCATTTTCCAAGCACTTGATCATCGAGCGAGTGTGGCGCGATGCTCACGCCGGTGCCGTGATGGCGCCGACGGGCGACGTCCTGCGGGAATTCATCGCCAGGGCGGTCTTGGGCATGCCGCTCTTCTAATTCCATGCAGGCGAGATTGACCGGATCCCGTGGGCTAACAGTCACTATTAACCGGATGATTGCCTTCGGTGGCAACGCATTTTGAAGACAAGGCAATCATGAGCCGCATTATCTGGGTAGGTGCCGTCGCATACGATCCGAAGGTGGTTACGATCTGGGAAGGGATGCGACGGTACTTTCACGAGGAATCGCACCTGGCAGTTGAGGTCGTGCTGTTCCAGAGTTACGAGATGCAGGTCAGTGCCCTCCTGGCCGCGCCCGGCGATCCCACACCACGGATCGACATCGCTTGGAATACGAACCTGGCTTATCTACAAGCCGACACTTGGAGCGAGCATCGCTGCCGTCCGCTTGCCATGCGCGACACGGACATTGGATGGGAGACTAAAATCGTGACGGCCACCGGAGGTCAGGTCGCTACACTTGCCGATCTTAGTAATCGCACTTTGGCGCTCGGGAGCCGCGACAGTGGTCACGCCGCGATTCTCCCGGTTCATTTTCTGGAGCGTGAAGGCTTGGTCGAGGGGCAGCAGTACCGGACGTTGCGCTTCAATAGCGACCTTGGCAAGCATGGTGACACTGGCACGAGCGAGGCCGAAGTCGTTCGCGCGGTCCTCGACGGCCGCGCCGATGCCGGCGCTATCGGCAGCCCGTTCTGGAGGAAGCTACGCAGCGAGCGTTTGGTGCCGGAAGGCGCGTTGACCGAAATCTGGACGTCGCCACCTTACAATCACTGCATGTTCACTGCTCGACCCGATCTCGAGCCGTCACTGGAGCAACGGTTCGTTGAAGCTCTGGCCGGGATGAGCTACGACAATCCGAGTCACCGCGCCGTGCTCGATGCCGAGGGGCTCCGCCGCTGGGAGCCGCCGCACCTCGATGGGTATGACTCCCTGCGGCAGGCGTCTGCGCAGCAGGGATTCTTTTAACAGCCCGATTTCGCGGTTGACCGAAGCATGCAGAGAGTTCCGGTTGGAACCGGTTCTTACTCTTTGCAAATGTCACGCGCAGTTAAAGATCGTCGCCAATCGGCGTCGATGCTGGCTTTCGCGCTCGAAGGCCCGACTCACCGCAGCGAAAGACTCGGCCAGCGGAAAGATGTCGGGTGTAACGAGCATATCGGCGTCCGAGGCTCCGACCGGATGCCAGTAGACGCCTTCTGCCGTGATGGTAATTTCGGGCGCCAAATCAGCACGGGCAAGTGCGACGCCTTCCGCGGCGAAACCCCGCAGCGCAATACGTCGGATCACCCGATCCTCTTCCCTGATCTTATGTACATCCAGGAAGCGGCGGAACTCCTCGGCCTCGCGGTCATTGGAGACGGTCGCCGCCAATCGCACCCGGAACCCTTCCCCGCGAGCACACTCCACACCCTGCCACGCCCGCAGCCAGGTGCCCGCTCCTCGATGGCGGTCATGGAGCTCAGGCGTCGGACTGTCAAGGCTGATCTGCAACGTCAAACGATCCCTGGGCAGGGAACGAAGCGTTTGCAGCCGCCGCCCTCCGAGCAGCATACCGTTGGTGAGGACCGTGGTGGGCGCCGCGGCGGTGCACGACGCCAGGATGTCGCCGATGTCTGCCAGCAGAAAGGGTTCACCACCGGTCACGAAGATTTCGCTGACACCTATTTCGGCCGCTTCGCTAGCAATCCGCCGAACCCGCTCAATGCCAAGCTCCCGTCGCGGTACTTTGGGCGAGGAGCGCACGCAACAATAATCGCAATGCAGGTTGCAGTCGAAATTCGTGTAGAGCCAAAGCCGGGAACCGACCGGGCGAGCGGCGTCGGCATTCGCCGGAGCCTCCCCGCACCGGATCACCCACCGTGTTCGGTCCAACTCGACAGTGGTATCGACCAAGGTATTGCGCGTAAAGCGGCACCAAGCTTCAAGGTCGGCGCCGAGAGTTTTTTCGCTACTAATGATCGCCAGCAGATCGCCCGGACCACATCGTCGCAGCGCACCAATAAGCTCCGGAAGAAGGCCGGTGGCAAAGGATTTACGGCCGGCGTCGAGCTCGATATTCGCTTTGGTTGGCATGCGCTAGTATCTCACAATCCACCAAGCTTTCGCGGCCTCCTTTCGCTCCCGCCTTGAGCCCATAATCCCGAGATGCCTCCATCGAAACAAGATCCTGGTTGTACTGTTGTGCTCATACCTGTCATCGCGTCAACCCAGGTGTGAATTACGACAAGCCTCGAACCAGGCGACCCCATAAACCCTGATCGGCTAACTGCTGCTTACGCCGCAGCAGAATAGCATCCAATCCCAGACTGCGTCCCGGTCGTTGAACCAGCAGCATGATCTGGACAATAATCAGGAAGAAGTAGGTCCAAGGCCACTCGGCGGGGGAACGATAAAGGCCTAGCCAAAGATTGATGGCCATCAGCGCTCCTATGAAAGCTCCCAACCGGCTGAATAGACCAAGGATCAGGGTCACGGCGATCAGTACCTCTGAGAAGTAGACTTGAGGTGCGAAGAAGTAGAAATGCGGAAGCACTACCTCCTTCACGAAGTGCCGCTGCAGCCCGGTACTAGCCCATTTTACCATTTCACCCATCCAGTAGCGCAGGCCACCAGAGCCATCGGGGTTATCAGTGTAAGTGGGAGGAAGTTTCCACAAGGACTGTTGCCACCACAGCCCGCCGATAAAGAATCGGGCCAGCCAATTCCACAAGTGTAGAACCGAGCGCTGAGTTGGGTCGCTCCAGAGGTTGACCGCTGCAATCACGACGCTGGCCAGCGCGAGAAGCGCGAAAACATAGCTCGTCCATTCGCCCTGAGTAAGGAAATCCAGGACGTCTGAAAATGGATTGGTTCTCATATCCTCAATTCAAGATGCCGCTAATCGATCGATTATTCCCGCCCGACAGTCGAACAGCTGCGATCGCTGCTGAAGGCGACGCGAAAGAATGTCGCAGCGATACGGAATGTTGCCAGTATCGTTCCCTTAAAAGTGCCGGAAACTTTGGAGACGCCACCGCGGCGTCTGCGATGATTCACAGGGATTTCCAAGACGCGGGCGCGCTTCTGTGCCAGTAACATCTGCATCTCCAGGTTCCATCCGTAAGTCTCCTCTCGCATAGGTAGCGAACTCAACAGCTCCGAGCGGATTGCGCGAAAAGGAGACATATCGGTAAAATTCACGCCATAACGCACCCGCAGTAGCCAGCCGGCCAATCGGGCCGCGAAAATTTGCTGCCTATTGAGGCTACCTCGTTCTCGAATTCCGCGCGTACGTGAACCGATCACAAAGTCAAAGCGGTTCTCCTGGATTGGGCGGATCAGTTCGTTGATAAATTCCGGACAGTCGCTGCCGTCGCCGTCGATAAACACCACGATATCGGCGCCTGCCTTGACAGCTGCGTTCATGCCTGCCCGGCAAGCTCTACCGTAGCCTCGAGTCGGTTGACTGACCAGGATAGCACCTGCGTTCTCAGCGGCTTGAGCGGTGCCATCCGTACTTCCATTGTCAACGACGATAATCTGGTTCACGAGGGTACGCGGAACCGAGCGAACGACCTCTCCAATGACCTCCGCTTCATTCAAGGCGGGAATAACTAAACAGACCATCATCGGCGTAGGATGCTCAGGCGTCGACCTTCTGGAGAATTCCTTTTTGCCGAAGAATACGTTCTGCAGCGGCAAAATATTCCTTCACGCTACCCTGCTGGCGAATCCATTCGAGATAACGTTCGATCCCTTCTTCCAGCCCCACGGCCGGTATATAACCAGCTTTCCGGATCACGGTAGTGTCGGATATTAGATGCCGCATTTCGCCAGGCCGAAACTCGCCATTTACGATCGGCGCGAGCGGTATTTGCAACGCGTCGGAGATCATTCCGGCAACCTGTTTGATGGTGACGGCTCGCCCGCTTCCGACATTCACCGCCTTTCCGTCCAGCTCGTCCGAAGTAGCGGCGAGGAAGTTGGCCCGAGCGATGTCTTCGACAAAGCTGAAATCACGAGTTTGCTCTCCATCTTCGTAAATTACCGGCGGCAGATTGTTGAGTAATCGCGTGCAAAAGATAGCGATGACGCCGGTGTAAGGGTTAAATATCGATTGGCGCGGGCCGAAAGTGCAAGAGTATCGCAAGGCAACGGTGGGAAGGCCAACTTGCCTTCCCCAATTGAGCACGAGTTTTTCCTGATCCACCTTCGTGATCGCGTAGACTGTCTCTCCTCCAATTGGTGCGTACTCCGGTGTCGGCACTGATTTTGTCGGACCGTGACATGCCGGGCAACGAACCGAAAAATCGCCACTCCGAAGCTGCTCGACAGGTCTCAGCCCAGGGAAGACCAAGCCATGTTGGGGACATTCTCCTGCCCCTTCCGGATAGACCACCTGCGAAGAAGCGACCACGATTTTCCGGATCCCGAGATTTTTCTCCCGGATAATTTCCAGAAGCTGTGCCGTTCCGAAACTATTTACGGCCACGTACTTTGAAATCTCGGGCATATAGCCACCGTAAGCTGCCTGGTGAAACACGATGTCGATTCCATCGAGCGACGACTCGACCACTTCTCGGTTGCGCATGTCGCCATTGACGAATTCAGCTCCATTCCGAATGGCCGCTTGCAGCCAAGGCGGCTTGCCATCCCGGTGGGTTTGCGGCTCGAGATTGTCGAGAACACGGACTGACCAACCTTGCGCCTGCAGCAGATCGACAATGTGCGAACCGATGAGTCCGCCACCTCCAGTAACCAGTGCCCTTTCTTTTTGAGGGAATAATGACATGAATTGTTAGTTAACTCTTCGCCCCCGTTATTGAACTGCGTTTACGCATTATCCACGTCAGAATCAGAAGTGCAAAAAACGGAAGAAAAATCCGGGATTGAAATCGAAAAAGGTCGTTCCCCGATTGTTCTACCAGTGAACGATAAAGTGGCCAAGTGATTAAGGTAAACCCGAGCGCGGCCGAATTGGGAACGAAACAGAGGAAAAGAGCTATCCAGCTGTAGTACCAAGGATAATAGGGAGAGAGGATGGTCGAAAACGTAAGCGCCAGCACGAACGCAAGAGAGATCCACTGGTTTTGATCCCTGTCTTCTCTTCCCAAAGGGGCCTGTCCGTAAAATGCCCAAATGGCAATTACCCCGAGACTGGCTAAGGCGATCGAAGTGAAGACGGCCGGCGGCAAATCGTGCACGACACCGCACCAATCCAATATATAATCGATCAGGATCAGTATATAGTATCGATCGCCACTCTGTAGCCCTTCTTCTTTGGCGTATTGGGGCAGGAAACCCAGAACATTGGCGCCTGCACCGAGTACATAGGGAAAATAACAAATGACGACTGTGATCGCGAAAGCGATCGGCAGTTTCTTGTCCCATCTCTTGTAGATGGCTGGTAGCAGAATGACAGGAATAAATTTAACTAAAGTGGCCGCTCCAAGAGCAAATCCGGCGATCCCAAACTTCCGATGCGCGCGCGCGAAAAGGGCAAGGGCGATGAAGCATATCATGAGCGCATCGATGTGTCCCGATCCACCAAATTCGAAGATTGCTAGCGGATGCCACGCGTAGGCGATCACTCGTTCCGCCGGCTGACCGATCGCTCTCAGAGTAGCCGCCACCAATCCCATCGTCACAAGATCTAACAGAACGAGTGCGCCCTTGAATGCCGGGATGCTCTGGCTCACCCGCGTCACCACAAAAAAGAAGATTTGCGCTACAGGCGGATAGATGGTGTGTGCATATTGTTTGCGATTAATGTTGGGATAAATGGAATCGTCCCGCAAGCCTGCGAGCAGGGGATCAACCGGAACATAGAGATACGGGTTGATGCCAACCCCCTGGAGCCGTCCATCCCAGATATAGCGATAAATATCCGTTGAGAGCCGGGGAGGATCGAGTGGCACGAGGATCAATCGAAACAGCGCACCGCCGATTAAAATTATCAAGAGAGTGTTCGCTGGAAATTCCTTGCGCCGGAACGTCCACCAGACTGCAAAAACGAAAGGAATTCCGGAAATCAACAGCAAGATGAGTACTGGATAGAAGTGGTTGTGACGATGTGCCCCAAATAGATATAGATGGATAATCAAGAGGAGAATCCCGAGTCCGATCAACGTCCCCGGCACTTGTTTCTCTTTCGAGTTCCGGATTGGTTGATCGCCAGAGATCATACACTTCGCGCCGCGTCGGACGTCTGTGGCCAGATTCGGCCGGTACCTTCACCTGCCAAAATTTGGCGCAGGAACCCTTTGGTGTACGGAGCGGGTGAGCCTCGCGGCACCGCCTCATTTGCGCGCTCAGGAAATAGCTCAGATAACAGGCGGCTGAGCGAGACTTGATCATCTACGTCGTACCAGGCAGGCAGTGCGATCGCCGGCAGATTGATCTCTTTCGCTCTTTCGACAGTCTCGACATAAACGCGGTCCGTGTTCCAGGTGACATCTTCAAAAAGCCTCGGGTGTGCCCGGCGGAGCCCCAAGGCGTAGTACCCGCCGTCCCAGCATCGACCGATTACCATTCGGTCCTTAGGTTCTTTGAGAAAAGTTGACAGATCGCGCAAGCAATGAAACGGAAGCGTGGGACTATCTGAGTCTAACAGGCAGATCGCGGAAAATCCGACGGAAAATAAGTCCTCAGCCGCGCGTAATAAGCGGGCGCCAAAATCGCCTTCGCGCTGAGCAATCATTTTGAATCCTGGCGGCAACAGCTCCCCAAGAATCGCCTCGGATCCCTCCGGCGTATAAATCGCGACCCCGACCACGAAGGGATCTTCCCGGCTGCAGGCTTGGATTGCCACGCTTGTGTCTTTCAGAAAACAGCGGCTGATGCTTGCTGCCTCTTCCGACGACAACGGTGGACACAGGCGTGTTTTCGAAAAGCCGCTTCGGGGCGTTTTCACCATAACGCCCATTGCGCATTTGCCCGTTATGTCAGGATTTCGGCAACCGGCATTCAGTATCTCAAGGTTCATTGTGGCCGGCCCCTCGGCGCAACGTGAGTATTGTAGTTGATGGATATTGGAGAGCAATGGAACAGTCAAAGAAAGATTTCGATGGCGGTGCCTAGCCAATCAGTCTGCGTTATGGCGTGAACTCGGCTGCGTTCCAGTCGATCCCACTTGATAAGTTTAGAGCCGAAAATACGCGCATTGGTCGCATCCAATCGTCATCAAGCTCAGCTTGGCCGGGGCGAGGAGGTGGTGTAGCGACAGACCGATCCACGCGACATCCACGGGCTGGGGCCGATCGCGCAGCGCCGCGACGAAATCGCGGTGGTCGAGCGTAACAGGACAGGCAAGTGTCTCAAGAGCCTTGCTCGCGAGATCCAGCGCTGCCTGGGACAGGTCGATTCCGTGATAGTGAGCCACCCGGGTTCCTTTGAGTGCATCGACAGTCGCTTTAGCGTCACCACAGGCGATATCCAGGAACCGGAACGGCTGGACGGCCTCCTCAACTAAGATTCGGTGCAGCTGGCCATAAACCTCGCGATGGTAAAAATAGTTGTTGTCGACGAACTTGCGATAGAGCTGCCACTGCTGCCGGAACAGCGCCGCCGCCGGCTCGTCGAACACATCTCCGGTTGTCTTGTGATGGCAGATGTCGACCATGTTCGATCCTCCGCGCACGATGCCTGCCGTAGGCTTCCAAGCCGACGTTCCCGGGATAGCCCTATAGGACAATCGAGGCTGCTTTCTCGCCAAGGATTAGTCAAGCCAAACCCTATGTCTGAGTCCGGATCTCGAACCGGAAGAGCCGCTGGACCCTGTGAAGGGTAGCCCGGACACCCCAATCGATCTTTCATCCCTTGAACCGGATGGATTTTGTTAAACAGGTAAAACAATCGCCCCCCTTTTTGACTGGCTTGCGAATCAAAAAGTGCTAGCAGCCCTGCAGGTAATCACTTAAATATCTCTGTATTCGATCGAGTTGGCCACGTGCGTCCGCATGCAACTGCTCGGCGCCGTTCAAATATCCTGATCGTCCTATCCGCTCCAATTCGCGAAGCGCCGGCACGATGGCATTCATGCCGCAGCTAGCGCTAGCTCCAAGACACTTGTGCGCTAGGCTCACCACTTCTTTCGCCTCACCAGATCGAATTGCCTCACCTAGATTTTCGACGAGATCGTTGGATTGCAATAAATAGATGTCGACCAATTCACGGAGGTGCTCGGGGCTGTCGCTTACTTCTATCAAACGTTGCATGTCTACAGGAATGCCTTGTGCTCTCGTCGCAGGTCGGCGCCTTTCAGCGTCATTTTGATTACCGCGCTTGGCGCGGGCATCGGCCTTCACCACCACGATCTGTTGGGCTCTGTTGACTGCCAGGCCAGCCAGCTTGGCCTGGCGACCGGCCACATTCAGAACTTCGATATTGGCTTGAACCAAAATGCCAATCAGGGCAAGTGCGACGGACTCTACCGACAAGCAAGTGAGGTGTTCCACGCCCGATTACGCGGAAGAACCATACCGGGCGAGTTCTTCATACCATCCAGATTTTTTCAGATCTCTGACGAGCTCTCGAATCTTGCTTGGGATGTGACAATCCTTTTAGCCATGAAGCTGGTATCTTTGAAGCTCGAATAGATCGTGGCTCTCGGAAGATCGAGTCTCCGCCCCCACGGTGACTTGGCCTTACGACACACTTGCACTTCGCTGGAGCAGGCGACTAGCAACGAATGGGTCTGTCTGCCGAGCGAGCGTGATGATCCAATCCACGTTCTTTTCCGAAGCGAGTCTGCCCCTTTTTCAGTGGGTCTTTCGGTCCATTTAATTCCTGGATCCGCTCGGAGAAGTTTAGCCACTCTTCCCCGTCGACCTCGGGATCGCTGGGAAAAGCCTTCCACAACCTGTCCCAGGATTCGAAGTCGGTCTCACCGATCACATATCCTGCGGTTCTGTTGAAGGTGGGCTCAGCGCCTCGAGGCGCATCCGTCGTTTTATTGGAGACAATTAGCTCTCGGTTTGATGGCAACCTAGATTTATTTTCATCATGGCCAAAAGTTCACTCGCTATGCACGCGGGCGATATCTCGATCCCGCGTCTATGGAAAAGACGGATGGATATAATAGATGTAAGCGATGGCGCCCCAACCAACAATTCCACAAACCCAGAGCAAAGCATTCAAAAAGGAGTGCCACGTTTGCCCTGATTCTTTAAACTCATCACAGTTCGCGTTCATATACTTTTTGGCCCTCTCATCGAGACCCAACGACGAATGCTCATGTGCATTCGAAGAATTATTAATAGAAGCCCGTTCATTCGTACTCATTGGCCGTTAGCTATTTTGTGTTTCACGTTGTTGTTTAGGAAAGCAGGCGACTGCCTTACATAGGTCGCTATCACTTGAGCGGCCTTATTCTAAAGCGTCCCGTCAACATCGTAAATGGAACTAAAGACCCAGTTTCACATCTATGCTAGCCCAGGCAAGCAGCGGAGCAGGCCCCCCAGTATGCGCCCAGCAAGCGATCCTAGGCCAACCGCTTTACCGTCCTCTTTGCAGAAGGGTAACATTCGGGATTCTCGCCCGGACCGTTTGGTTCACCCGCAGGCACTAAACAACTCGGAATCATCTCCTGTCAAAATGACCTGCAAGGCTTCAGGATTCCTGGCACGACAACCTTCGGCCCCGGTCCTGGATCTTTCGTTCCATTTACGATGGTCCATAGAAGCTCTACGGTTATGGTTATACAATTAATACAAATGGAAACTGGTCCAGCCAATATGAACAAGAATGCAACCTCAACCGTAAGTTCTTCGAGCGGAGTATTAGCCGCAGATGATGCGCGGGCGATTATTTCCCGAACAACGAAATACGCAAAAAGTCTAAAGGATAATATCATTTTCATTCGACTCCGATTGTCGCTTTGGGACACTACAGAAATCCTTATCGGGTTTGCCGGGATCATAGCGATATTGTACCTGGTTGGTGCTGTCGCTTTGGGTCTGGCTCTGCTGTACTACACATTTACCCGCTGATCCGACTGTCGTGGCCGCATCGAAAAAAAACTAAGACTTATAATCGAAAAACCACCGATGAATTCTGAAAGAAAGAAACACCTATAAAATGGAAATTTTGGTATTCGCACTGATCGCCACAACTAAGGGATACGTTCAGCACGAGACATTTGTTTCTGAGGGGAAGTTTCTGACATTTGACTTGCGACCGCTAAGACGTCCCTATAACCCCGAGGACAACTCACCTAGCCGACCGTCTGTCCGGAAGAAGTGGGTTATGGTTGAGGTCGCATCTTAGTCTCCTGAAACGCGACCTCGAGCGTGTCAGTCCACCCTTGAGGAGCTCTTCTCGGAATTTACGAACCGACTTCCACGGACAACACCGAAGCCGACGTCCTCCACGGCGTTCCCTTCACTATTGACCGGTTGGCCCGAGCTGGACGGTTCTATTTGACAGTCGGTGTTTTCCGAGATTTTTGAGTTTTGACAGATCCGAGCGAGGAAGAGCGAATGCCTGCGCTGGTGCCGCGGGGCTAGAGTGCCCACCTGGTCTGTCTAGGTCAGCCCACGAGCTGGTAGAATCGGAGATCCATGGGAGCGGCCAGGAGCTCAGGCAACCTACTCATTGCTCGCCGGGCGTAGCCGGTCCCGATGTGATCCAGCACAGCCTGCTGATCATGCCACTGCGAAACAACGGCAAATTCCGTCGGAGTCTCTCGATTCTGCAATAGCTCGAATCGGATGCAGCCTGACTCTTGGCGAGTAGGCTCCAGCAACGATGCCAACAACGAGTTAAGCTCCTCTGTTTTGTCCGGGCGAGCGTTTAGAAGAGCAATCGCGTGAACGTTTTCCTTGGGCATTTTTCTTTCCCCTATTCTGCACTGGCGGAACAAAACTTTTGGATGGCTGCAAACCAAGTCGAAGATCAGATCGGTGAGTAAATTTTAATTAGATGTTAATTCTGATCGCCGCATTCTCTTCCGGACTGCCCGACCAGTAGCCATATCTTTTTTCGGTTTCGATGTAATGTTGTAGCCGCTCCGGTGAGGGTCCCGACAGGTGGGTGTCATGTGACATGATGACACCAATTTCTTCGAAAAAGCGCCCCAACGTGTCTGTAGTGATAAGCAGCGCCGTCGCATCTTCAGAGGAGGCATTGCGCCAGGCGTGTTTCTCCTCGGGTGGGATGTAAACGAACTGACCGGATTTCACTACGATCCAGTCATTCGCTGTCTCGGAAAACAGCTGCAATTCGCCGGCAATCATATAAAACGCTTCAACGTCGACATGACTATGGAGCAGTACCGACACACCAGCCGGAATGACGCCCTTTAACACAGACAAGACCCCACCGCTTGGCCGCACCAGGAATTCTACACGCGGGCCGATTAAACTGAGTTCAGTCGTGATTTGTTTTGGGTCGCCGAGGTCACGTACAGTTGCCATTGTTGGTCCTTGGCCAGAGTTTTGGAAATTTCGAATGCGCTCTTTAACCGAAGCAGCAGAAGGCGACGAGCGCTGCGAACAGAAGAAGCCCAAGAGCGATTTCCATAGTCCGAGTTTTGATGCGCTCCGATGGCAATAACTCCGGCAAATCAAACTGCATTTTTTCGGCCGCCTCTGCGAGCACCCTATCCACATCGTATGGCGCTGGTGAGTCTTTTCCTGGTAGCGATGGGGTCGACCGATCACAGAGGGATGACTTTTCTTTTGTGGTCATGGCATTTAATATTTGAGGTTAATAGGTGTTTGGTTCTTTACGAGAGTTCCAGCGAATGCTTTCAAGGCCGTCCGCTAGTGCAATTACTTGATTTGCCTATTCGTAGTGCATGCACGGAGCGTCGTAAATAGAACGAAAGGTCCAGTGTCGGATCTGAAGCCCAAGAATCACGCAAAGGCCCAGGCGACGAGCTAATTGCGACCTAAGAAAACTTTTAAGTTGACGCGAAAGTCAACAGTCAAGTCAGGAGTTCGGGAGTCGCAGAATCGGACGGCGGCTTTCCGGTTTGTGGTGATTCACCCGCTTCCATGCGATTTAAAATTCGATTGGCTTACAGTCGATTCGACACCGTTATTTATTCCCAGCCATAGGTATTGCCTGCTGAACTGCCGCAACTCCTGACTTCTTGATTCCGCTATCCTCGAGTTGCGGGCGAACTCAGGATCTCCAACGCGCGCAAGCTGGCCGCGGTTCGGGTTTCGACACCGAGTTGCGCGAAAACTTCCAGGACGTGCTTCTTTACTGTGGATTCGCTGTTGCCGAGGATGGTTGCGATCTCGCTGTTGGTCTTGCCTTGAGCTAGCCACAGCAGTGTTTCGGCGACACGCGGAGTTAGGCCGAGCACTTTCTCCAGCGGTTTGGCGGAGTCGAAGTTAGGTCTGAACTCTGGAACGGCTTGCTGAACCGCGCGTTCAAGGCGCGACCGGATGGCGGCGAGAAGGTCAGGTTTTGCAACCGGTTTAGTAAGGTAATCATCCGCGCCGAGGTTCATTCCGGTACGGATCTCGGGCTTCTCGCCTTTCGCAGTAAGGAAGATAAACGGGATAGTGACTGTCTCCATATCGGCTCGGAGAGCAGCAATCACCCCATAGCCGTCGAGTTCGGGCATCATCACGTCGCAAAGAATGAGGTCGGGCTTTTCCTTCTTGGCCAACTCTAGGCCTATGCGGCCGTCCGCGGCTGGTAGTGCGCGAAAGTTCTCCAGCCGGAGGATCGTCGTCAGGTTGCGGCGCATCTCCGGTTCGTCTTCGATGACCAAAATCTTTTTCATATCGGTAACCTCACGGTCACCACCGTGCCTTCACCGAGCTTGCTCTCTATGTTGATTTTGCCGTCATGCAGATCGACGCAGCGCTTTACGATCACCAGACCGAGACCCGTGCCTGGCCGGCCATAGACGTTATGCCCGCGATGGAAGGCATTGAAAAGCCACTCCCGGTCGGCTTCTGGGATTCCAATGCCCTGATCGCGGATGGTGTAGACCATATCTCCGCCGGCGGGCGCGATTTCGAACCGCACCGGACTTCTGGGGTCCGAATACTTGACGGCGTTCGTGAGCAGATTGGTGAAAATATGTCGCAGCAAACGCTCGTCGGACTGGATCTCGGAAGGCATTTCGAAGAAAGACAATTCGATCGGACATCGCCTGCCAGTTGTTGACAGGACTTCGTCCACGAGCCCTTGCAAAAATTTCCGCAGTTCCATCGCCGCCGGCTTAAATTCCATCTTGCCAGCCTCGAAGCTTCCCATGAAGAGCACTTCTTCCATTACTCGGGCCATGCGGCGCGTATTGTTGCGAATGGACTGCAGATGATCTTCGCGTTCAGAGGGTTCCAACCGCTCCAGGTAATCTCCCAGGATTTCTGCCGATGACTGGATGATACCCAGCGGGGTGCGAAACTCGTGCGACACCATGCCCACGAATTCGCTTCGCAACCGCCCCAATTCTTTCTCTCTTGCCACAGTCCGGATCAACTCGGCCTCCGCCTGTTTGCGCTCGGTGATGTCGAGGGCAAAAATGAGAAGGTGCGGCTCGCGATTGATTTCGATGCTCTCGGCGGAAAGCAGCAAGGTGTGAACGGTGCCTCGCTGGCTGCGCGCCTGAACCTCGATTTCGCGCACCGAACCGTTGCTGCGCTCAAGATCCGCCCAAAACTTCGCACGATCATCCAAGTTTACCCACATACCCAGCTCCGCCGAGTCGCGTCCAAGAATCTTGCTACGGTCCAGTCCCAGCCACTGCACGAGCGCGTCGTTCACTTCGATAAATTTCTTATCGCCTGACCGCATAATCGAAAGCTGCACCGGGTTAGCTCGAAAAGCGGTGCTGAAACGCTCCTCGCTCTCGCGCAACCGTGCCTCGCTCTCGCGCAATCTGGCTTCGGCCTGCTTGCGTCCCGTAATGTCAAGGCCGACGACCAGCAGGTGGGGCTCGCAGTTAATTTCGATGATATCTGCCGATTGCAGAATAGTGTGGACGGTTCCCCGCCGGCTGCGAAGGCGGCACTCGACATCTCGAAGTGAACCGTCGCGCCGAAGTTCGGCTAAAAATTTCTCACGATCTTCGAGATTCAGCCATATGTCCAGCTCACGCGAATCGTGGCCGAGAATTCTGTCACGGTCGAGTCCGAGCCACCGAACGAACGCATCGTTCGCTTCGACGAATTTTGCGTCGCTCAACCGCAGAATCGTCATGTTCAAAGGGCTTACGCGAAAGGCAGTTCTGAAGCGCTCCTCACTCTCGCGCAGGCGCGCCTCGCTCTCGCGCAATTCTGCCTCGGCGCGCTTGCGCACTGTGATGTCGTTGAAGACCGCTTGAAGAAGCCGTCGGCCGCCGAGCTCGATGCGGGTGAGAAACACTTCCACAGCTAATTCAGTGCCATCGTGACGCAACATCATCCATTCATGCTGCGTACTACCACTAGCCCACGCGTTCGCGATGTGCTTTTTTACCAGCACCTCGGCCCTTTCGCCGGAAGGCTGAATCGGTGCGGAGCGTTCAGGAGGGTGTTTACCAAGAACATCCTCCAAACTGGAATAGCCCAGGAGCCGTAACCAACTCGGATTGGCTTCCACAATCGCCCCGGTTTCGTCATGCAATACAATCGCTTGACTAGTGCCCTCGAACAATGCGCGAAACTTTTCTTCCGACCGTGAGAGTTCGATCGTACGCTCGGCGACTCGCTTTTCAAGCGACGCGTTGAGTTGGCGGATTTCGCCTTCTGCGCGCTTCTGGGTGGAAATATCGCGATAGACGAGAGAAAGCACGGTGCGTCCATCGAAAGGGACTGCCGTCGCCACGATGTCGAGTGTTAGATCAGTTCCATCAAAGCGGCGGACCAACCACTCGAAGCGAACGCTGCCTTGGTCCAGCGCGACTTTTATCATTGCCTTCGCCTTCTCGATTGAGAGCCGTCCGTCCGGTTGACGCTCGGGAAATCTCTCCGTTGGCGAAGTGTTGCGCAGGGCCTCCCGGTTAGGCGCTCCGAGCAGTCTCACAACCGCTTCATTCGCCTCGATATACCGAAGGGTCTGCGGTTCAAGGAGCGACATCGCGTCCGCACTGCGCTCAAAGAACATCCGAAAGCGCGCCTCATTCTTGAGCGGCCCGCCTTCGCTCTTCTTGCGTCCAGTTGTTTCACGCGACACTAACACGATTATCCGCTTCCTTTCGCGTTCAATCAATTACTTCGTGCGATCGAACCGCCGCGGCATCCACTCGGAATCTGCTGTTGCGGTCTTTCATCGTTTCGGGGATGTATCGCGCCAGCGACTCCATGGTGATTAGCTGTTCGGCTGCATCGGAAGTGCGAGCTCCTCCGCGCACTTGCCTGCGAGATAGCAGCTATGCACGCTGCGCATCCCGGAGTCGAGATACCGGAATAAAATCGCGCTCCAGAAGTCCAGTCGAACGCGTTTTACAACTCGTCGGCTAGCTTGACCCTCTGTATTCTCCGAGCTCTTTGCTCCGGGCCAGGGTCCACTATCACGCTGCGCAATTATAAGACTGTAATAGCAAAGGCTTCGAATGCTGCGCTACGCTGACTGCAAAAAGCTCGGCCCCACTGGACAACCGAAGGTTCAACGGCAAGACCGGCGGTGTCACTCCAGGCGATCTTCCACGACCCCGCTACGTGTTGCCGATGAGCTATCAGGACAATCACTGAAATGCGATTTTATGCTCCATCCCATTTTCTCAAGTTATAAAACGTACGACACATAGACACGTTGTTAATTTTGTACTATCGATCGGAAATAGGGCTATTTTGGTGTTCGTCACCAACACGGAAGACGCGGAGCGGTCGCGTAGGTCTGCGCCGGGCTTCACGCTAGTTTTCCGTCGTTCGATTTGAGGAACGCCCTCACTGGACCTTTCGTTCCATTGCGATTGGTCGTGAATGCTTTGAGGATACGGCCATGCAACTGAAATCGAACGCGCGTCATACCTACGCTATTTTTAACCGTCCAGGACAAGAGGAAGAGGTTACTATCTCCTCCAGCGTCAAGGGCGAAACCTCGGCGACGTTTTTGGGGCTGTGCAAACTGTAATAGCCCAGAAGCCAGAGGAAATAGTTTGGGATAGAGACGACAGCGACAACATCCGCGGCCATGGCTCTTGATCCTCTTGTTTCAGAGTACGCCGATTTTTGTCCGGTCTGCACGGAGATGGCCCTCTTGTGCTGGAGCGATAGCGATTTAGATGAACGGATCTGCGATGATTGCGCCGAATGCTTGATTAAAGCTGAGCACACGCTGTTAAAGTTCAACCTGGATCGGCCGTCACCCGAACTCATTGACCGCAATCCGTAAGGGTGGATGATAACAGTACGCTTCCCTGTTCCGACGTCTCGTCCTGGGTCTTTCGTCCCATTTACGATGTTCCGTGGATGCTGTACGGATACTGCCGTGCACGGGCGAAGCCGACATGTGTTTCCGCGAATTGCGGGACGTCTAACCTAGCACTTTAAGCAGATTCAAACTATGAGCACTGAAGAGAATCAAACTATGAGCACTAGCGAATACGCCCACCCCGAAGCATTGGTAAATGCGGCGTGAATCGCATAGGTTTAAAGTCTTGGTCAGATCCAGCGTGGCTCAGTGGGTCTTTCGTTCCATTTACGATCGTCCGTGGATGCTCTATAGGGTGGACCCATTCAACCTGAACTCAAACTCGCTGGAGACCTTAAGGCGGTTTCCGGCTCGTTTGAGCAGAAACACAACCTGAATCAGAACTAACCAACTGCCAGGAAGCGCGCTAGCAGCTTGCAGGCATGACCAATATGAATTCTCTCTCTACGCGCCGTCGACCGCACCCGCTACCGGCAAAGCTCGGGAGGTCGGCTAGCCACGAAAGCTCAGCTCACCGACGCTGGCTATTTCATTCGGAGGCGCTTCCGCAAGACGCGCGGCAGGCGCTCTTCATCGCTGCAGCGGCCTTCTGTCTGACACCCTGGGTCTCGCCTCCGCTCGCGCTGGCACTGGGCGCCATCCTTGCGCTCACGCACGAGAATCCGTTCGCACGGCTTGGCAAAAAAGTCTCAGCGAAGTTGCTTCAGGTTTGCGTGGTCTTTCTAGGCTTTGGCATGGATTTGCCGATCGTCCTCCGCACTGGCTTACAAGGTGCCGGCTTAGCCGCGGCGACTATCGCGATGACACTCGGGTTAGGCTCTGTCCTTGGCAAGCATTTGGGCATCGATCGCAAGGTGTCGGCCCTGATCTCCGCGGGCACCGCGATCTGCGGTGGATCGGCCATCGCGGCAGTCGGATCGGTAATCGGCGTGGCTGAAAGCGAGATCAGCGTTGCGATGGGAACGGTTTTCATCCTCAATGCGATTGCGCTCTACGCGTTCCCTGTGGTAGGTCACGCTCTTGGGCTCACCCAGGTTCAATTCGGTACCTGGGCAGGCATCGCCATCCACGACATTTCCTCAGTGGTCGGAGCGAGCGCGCATTACGGGCTGGATGCTTTGCAAACGGCTGCGGCTATCAAACTCTCTCGTGCGCTTTGGATTATCCCAGTGGGATTGGGCGCAGCGGCCATCTTTCGAGCGCGCAAGACTCACCGCCAGACCGCGACGCAGCTTAACCCCAAGGTGCAGGTGCCTTGGTTTATTGGCTTTTTCCTGCTCGCCTCGATGGCTCGCAGTTTCGTGCCTGGGATGGCAGGCATAGCCCCCGAATTGGGGCACCTGGCCACAACCGGTCTGACGCTCACACTGTTTCTCATCGGGGCAGGGCTCTCGGCGACGACGCTCCGCGCGGTTGGTTGGCGGCCGTTCTTGCAGGGAGTTCTGCTTTGGCTGTTCATCAGCGTCGTCTCCCTGGCGATCATTGTCCGCTTGTAGACCGTCGCCTTCGTCGCCTTCGGGCACCTTGCAAATCATGTTCGAGCAGTTTCACCTGGGTGCATTGCTCACGATAATCGCGTTCTTTGGAAGCGATCGAATCCGCTTAGGATCCAGCACAGGTCCAACCGAAAGGACGAGTTGCCCCCCGGAAAGATCACCGACGCCCTCATCTCTACCTGACGGCTTTTCTGGCAACCTTTCCTACTATTAGGCACGTTACTGAGTCTAGTGATCCGGGAGAAGGCTTGATCTATGGATCAATTAGCTGTCGTGCTAAGAGTAGGTTGCAAACGCCGACAGCAACAAATACAGCAACAAAAAACGAGACAGTCCTAAGTTGCTTAAAATAAGAATTTTATAGACTGAGAATAGCGCCCTTTTAAGGCGTTGGTTGTCGGTTCGAGCCCCACCCAACCCAGATTGGAATTCTCAATCCCGTTTCTCCAGAGAAACCCCAAACAATCATTCAATACCTCCACGCAGCTCCGATAAAGGTAAAAAGTTCGTTCGTCGCCCTAGTGACGCCAATATTAACTCCTGCATCAAACTGCCAATTACTTATTGGCTGATAGATCAACGCCGTATCAATAGTCCCAGTCCAACCGGCCGATGCTGAAGTGGTGACATCGGTGGCAAGTTCAATATAAGTACTAATCTTCTTGGTGATGGCGTGCCCAAGGCTGATTGAATTGAGGTAATCGAAGTGGGAACCGCCTCCCGGCTCATGGATCGTTTGAATAGTTGTCTCAATTCCTAACTGAAAGCCGACGGGAAGAGCAAATTGGACAGGAACACCTATTCCGCCCGCGAATCCCCGATTGCCGAAACCATCTTGACCCGTGGGAAATGTCACGAATGGAATAAGTCCAATCGCAAAGGGACCATCGTCATTTCCGAATAAGTTAATTTTAGATCGTAACGTCAGATCACTGAATCCGGCTTGCTTCAGTTGCGCACCGGTATCTTGGTCCTTTGTTTGGACGTAACTATACACCGTAAATAGAGCATCCACTTCCACATAATTTGTCACGCCAAACCGGATATTAATGTCTCCGAAGCCGAAACTATCAAGCCGAACACGATCACTATTATAGCGATCGCGTGAGTACTCGAAAAGTCCGACTTCCAGCAGAAAATGGCCAGGATCAACGGTATAGGGACCGTCGGTGACGTTTGGACGGTCCGGCGCGAAATCCCTCATCTGGTCCGAGGGGGTAGGATTGAAGAGGTTGTAGTGGCTTCTATCGACCGTTTTCGGTGGTGGTGCCTCAACGATGCTCGTGGGATCCAGTGCCGCCGTCTGCGACCATGCAATTGGCGCAACCGCCAGAAGGAGGCCGACATTAAGTAAGTTTTTCATCATGGAAGGGAAGGAATGCGACTAGCCTCAGGCTCCCGGATGCGAACCGGGAAAGCAGCTAGCCGCTAATCTTGATCCAGGGCGAATTCACAAACTCGTCCGTCTTCAACTTTTCGCCCGAAAATTGGCAGAGGAACTGTTCGCTTTAAGCATGAGCACCGGCACATCGACGTGATGGCGGACGTTATCCGCAGTGCTGCCATAAAGCAGGTCGCTAATGAAGCGGTGGCCATGGGTGGACATAGCCACGAGATCACAGCCTCGATTTTCGACCCATCGGATGATCTGATCCGCAGGTTCACCGTAAGCCAATTCCGCTTCGACCTGGATGCCCGCCGCCGCCAGTCGGGAGCGGACAGATTCCAGATACGCTTTGTCGTGCTGGATTTCAGGACTCACTGCCTCGGCGCCAAACAAGCGCGCGGCCCAGCCATCAGCCACATGGAGGAGTACCAACGAACTGTGGAAAGTTAGAGCCAGTTTAGTCACATGCTCCAAAATTGTTCGATCAGCAGCGGTTGCATCCACGGCAACAAGTATTTTTTGGTACATATCTTGAAGGATTCTCAGTGAGGTGCGAATACAGCGATTGCGTCATGGATCGCCCCCGGTAAACCATAAATGTCAAGCGCGGTGATGAGCAGGCAGGAAGTCCAGCCAGCGATGGCGAGGAAGCGCCCATTGCGATAAGATCCCATCAGCTTCCGGGAACCGGCAAAGCAGAGGAGTGGAAACATGGCCAGGGGCAACTGGATGGCAAGGACTACCTGACTGAGATTTAATAGATCGTTTATACTGCTGTCCCCGCGCACGCCGATGAGGAAGATCGCGGGCACGATGGCCGCAAGCCGGGTGATCAACCGGCGCAGCCATGGCCGGATTCTCCAATCCATGAATCCCTCCATCACCACCTGCCCGGCCAACGTCCCCGTGATCGTGCTGCTCTGCCCGCTGGCCAGGAGTGCCAGCGCGAAAAGAAGGCTTGCTGCAGCAACGCCGAGCAGCGGAGACAGCGTGAGGTAAGCCACCTGTATCCAGTCCGCATCCGCGTTGAACACTACCACCTCGCCGCTGGGCAGTGTCATCTTGTCCTTGCCAAAAAAGACCAGCGCCGCCAGCACGAGGATGGCGGCATTCACAAAAAATGCCAGCGACAGCGCGATAACAGAATCGAGTGTATTGAACTTGATCGCGCGGCGCACCGATGCATCGTCGGCTTGCAGTTTTCTCGATTGAACGAGTGCGGAATGCAGATACAGATTATGGGGCATCACCGTGGCTCCTATAATGCCGATGGCGATGAAAACCATGTCCTTGTTTTTAATGAAAGCTGGCAGGTTCGGTGTGACCGTTGCAGAAGCTATTTCAAGCAGATTCGGAGTGGTCTGCGGTAGCACGAAGATTTCGATGTAATAACAGACGCCGATCGTTGCGATCAGGACGACAATCACTGCCTCGATCAACCTCATGCCCAGCCTTTGAAGCGACAAGAGCAGAAGCACGTCGAACGCGGTGATGATGACCGCTGTGAGCAGCGAAATACGAGGGAATAAGAGATGGATGGCGACTGCGCTGCCTAAGACCTCGGCCAAGTCGCAGGCGGCGATCGCAATTTCGCAACTGAGATAATTCGGCCACCGCGTCCAACCCGGCAAATGGTCCCGGCAACATTGGGCCAGGTCTTTGCCGGTCACCACGCCGAGTCTGGCGGAGATCACCTGCAGGAAAATCGCCATGAGGCTCGCCAGGCCTACGATAAACAGCAGATTATATTTGAACCCGGCCCCGGCACTCAAGTCTGTGGACCAGTTTCCGGGATCCATATAACCCACGCTGATCAGCATGGCCGGTCCGGCGAACGCGAGATACTGCCGCCATGAACGAGCGGATCCCGGCGGAACGCTGACCGTACTGTGGAGTCCCTCCAGAGAGCGATGCCTCTGAGGTTTGGATATCTCATTCACGTTTTTCATCTCAATTTTTCAACGTGTGCGGTGGTTCAATAGGCTAAAAAGATGGCCATGAGGCTGGAGATGATCACTGTGATAAGAGCATGTAGTAGAATTGGGCATCCCGGCCAGGTCTGTGTTCCCAATTCTCTCGATCCATGTAGCCGACGGCAACCAATTGGCCCGTGCCGAACGCGAGCAACTTGCGAACAATACCCAAGCACTTTCCGCACTGTGACTGAACGATGTAGTTCGGCCAGGGAGGGAACAGTTCGCCGGAAGCGCCAGCCGTGCCCTGCGGCGACAGTTTCATCTGCGTTCACGGTTTTATTCATGACTTAATCTAAGTCAAAATATATTGTCAGTACAAAGAGAATTAGCTTTGGCAATCTTCCATTGCAAGACAAAATTAGCTTTAATCAAGATCGTTTGCGGAGGTGCCATCCTGCCCGATCAGAGAGGAATTGTAGTAACGGGCCAGTGGTGAGGCCAATTTCTCAGGGAAAGCAAACCGACGCCAGCAACAAAAAACAGGACAGTCCTAAGCGTGTTACAGCAAAAGCCCTACAATTTTGCACACCAACGATTTAACCAGAGACAGCAGCGTCCGCTATCGAAGGATGTGTCCAAGCTACTGCGACTCCGCCGACCCCCGACTTCCCGAGGCGCGCGATCTGACACGCGCAACCAGAGCTGGGTTCTTTTGCAGTTCGGACAACAGAGCCTCGATTGCGTGCAACGTCTGGGGGCTGATGTGGTGTTCCATTCCCTCTACGTCATGATAAATCACTTCATCCCTAATCCCGAGGGCGCGCAGGAAATCTGTGAGAAGCCGATGACGAAGCATGATATTGCGAGCCAAAGTTTCTCCGGTGGTCGTCAGGACCAGACCGCGATATTTCTCGTACTTCAGTAACCCCTCGGCGTCCAATCGCTGGACCATGTTTGTTACGCTTGCCTGCGAAATCCTGAGTCCGTGGGCGATATCCGCCACCCTCGCGTAGCCTTTGGTATTGATCAGGTCGAGAATCTGCTCGAGGTAATCTTCTACGGCGGTCGAGCGACTTGGAAACGCCGGCTTAGTTGGCATAGGGAACCAGTATTGCCCAAACGCGGAGCGCGATCAATACAGCGATATAACCGATTGCAGATACGCTTTGTCGCGCTAGCTGTGCTTGTTCACGCTGCGGTCGAATTCACAAGAACGCATGATTGCAGAGCCTATTACTGCCGCTTCGGAACAACGGAATTTCAGTGCAGCCAGAAATAGTCGTTCACCACACGTTTGCATTTCACCTGGAGCAGGCGACATCGCAGCAAATGCGGAATAAGTAATGAACAACGAAACGAGCCCCGTGCCCCGGCGCGATTCGCTGTCGACGCAGGATATCCAGGTGACGTCGAGCCGGTCACACGAGAGGAAGTTGGCGTTGGCGAATGAAATGGCCGAGAGAGCCGCTGGGCGCGGGTCCGGATATGCGAAGTCCCGGGGACCTGGTGAACGCGCGGTCCAATTGGAGTAATCCTTCCTTGGTCAAAATGTCCTTCTTGGCCCTTATTCAATGCCGATAGCAACAAATGCAGCAACAAAAAACAAGACAATCCTAAATCCCTGAAAGAAAGCGATTTCCGAACTGAGTCTATCGCCCTTTTAAGGCGTTGGTTGTGGGTTCGAGCCCCACCCAACCCATCTTTTGCTTCGATGGCTTGGGTCTACATCCTTCGCGGTTCGTGTGGCCGCTACTACATCGGCTCGACCGAGAACCTGATCTTTGCTCGATCGGTAGAGCAGCCCCGAAAGCTTTCGGGGTTGGTTGTGGGTTCGAGCCCCACCCAACCCAAATTGGATTTCTCAGCCCTGCATCCTCAGGAAACCGCTCCAGAAGCTGCTAAACGGCCGATTAAACTTCGCACAAAGAAGGCCGGAAAGGTGTCAACGAAGAAGGTCAAAAAAGACAAGACGGCCACGAAAACCTTGAAAAACAGCAACAAACAGCAACAAACTTGGATGCGTGGAAGCGAAGTGGTACAAAGCTCGAAGTTGCTATCGGGTCTGGGTTCCGGCAAGATTCTCGGAAAAGAGAAAAGATTGCCGCCGATTCTTTGAAACGAAAGAGCAAGCAGAAAAATTTATATTTGAGACAAAGCGCAGCGGTTCAGTTGAACTTGCCGAACTTGCGGTCGAAGAAAGACACATCCTTGGGGTGATTCGACAATCTCCCAAATACGAGCCTAAGCTGCTGCTGGAAGCTTGGCAACGCTTCGAGAGAGAGGAAATCGGGGAATCCCGCAGTCGGCGCCGAATCTGCTCGGAAGGCGTAGGAGAGGCGTCGGATCCTGTAAAGGGCGTTTTTGAAGGTTAAGGTGGCTATGAGAACCGATTTTGGCCTTCGCCACGCTCCTCAACCATCGTGATGTCAATGCTGAAGACCTCGATTCGAAAAGCGCTGCGCAGCCCGAGCGGTTGGCACTCGGTTGCGCTGGTCCAATCAGCTCCGAGTCCTTGATTCTTCGCTTGATGGAGTCGTGCGACCGACACGTAAGCCCCGTCTACGTAGAGTTTGGGGATCCTGCGGCTTCGATGCCAAATCGTCCCAGGGCTCAGAAACCAATGCCAACTTGAAATAGCCGAGAGCGTCGTTGCGTGGGCGCGGGCCGAGATAGCGAAGTCCCGGGGACCGCTGAACGCGCGGTCCGATCGGAGTATCTCTTGTTTGGTCACAACGTCCTTCTTGGCCGCTACTTCAACTTCGACAGCAACAAGTGCAGCAACGAAAAACAAAGCAATCCTAAATAATTCAAAGGAAGGAGCGAGGATCAACAGGGCGTCACTATATCGGCTCGACGATCAACTTGGAGAGACGGGCCTAATGGCTAAGGAGTAATGAGCAATGAATGAGTCCGTGGCCGGACGAGATTGATGATCCGAATTCCACGTTCTTTGCCGAAGGCGAGTTTGCCCCTTTTACGCCTGGAATCGCCCTTAAGTCATAAGTAAAACGGCTGACCCCACGGTGAGCATGAAATAACTATTTTACGCCGGTAAGCAGAAAAGTACGCGGCATCTTTACTTATTGCGCCGTCCTATGGCCGCTGATTCGCTTTCTCTTTCACATGTCAGCCTTTTCGCAGTCCCTTGTAGGATTTTTCTGAAACCCCGAAACCAGCTCTCGAATAACCGTTTGTACATGGTAGCCGACGGTTATTGAGCCATCAACGGCATAATCCGGAAGCAATCAAACAACTGAACTATGCACGCCGCCACTGTCAAATTTTCGCATGCCCTTCCGAAGTTCCGGTCTTCCCGAGACATGAGTCAAACGAACGGCGTTACCAATTGAATCACGCCTATGGAAATTAGCCGCAAAAGAAACGGTGCGCATTGATATTGAAACCTTACTTCTCCTGCTCGTGGTAATTCGCGGATTAGTCACAGTCGCTTACGGTGTGGAGAAGGTCTTCTCATTGTTGCAGAATGAACCATCCACAGGTTGATGCACTTGCGGCGGTAGTCCGCGATCCAAAGGACCAGACCCTTTTTTGGCCATCAACTGCATAGAATTTGTGGAAAGTTTTCGAGCTTTGAGAAAACCAACCCTGCGGCGCTATGGCCGTCAGCACCTAGAATGCAAAATAAAAATTTCCCGCGGGCCCTTTTATCGTTGCCTCTGGAGCAACTCGGTTTCCGTTTCCGCCGTCATACGCGCCTTCGCAATTGCTCGGCTTGGCGGCACTAAGCAACCGGGCGGAATGTATGGCCCGTGAATTAACCGATCTCGTCCGATTTTATCCGCGATGGACTAGAACCGTGATTTCAGCAAATGTGGAAGTTGATAGTTTCGGTTTGTGGCCGAGATGGCGAATGAGTTACCATAGTTTATTAAAGGACTGCGCTGGCCAATTTGGCACAAATTTGGTGAACTCGCCCCAAAACCGTGCCCCCAAAGGGCTAGGAGCAGGCGCTCTCCTGAACGAGGGTGGTTGAGTCCATGAAAGTCGAGAACAGACGTGCGTGCCCAGTTTGCGGCGAGTTGGTTCCAGAAACGAGCGCGTCCTGTCCCGTTTGCATGTTGCGCGTGGCATTAAAATCGGACGGTGATTGCATCGGATCAGCGGTCGATCAGAACGCTTCGGAGTGTGAGCTTCGCTTTGAGCACTACCAGGTTCTCAAAAACGAAAACGGAACACCGATCGAGCTCGGTCACGGTGCGATGGGAGTCACCTACAAGGCCTTTGATGTCCGTCTGCGATGCCCAGTAGCCTTGAAGATCATCAACGCCCGATGGATAGGCGACGACTCAGCCCGGCATCGTTTTGTGAGGGAAGCCCGCGCAGCGGCCAGTGTCCGGCATCCCAATGTGGCCGCGGTGTTTCATCTGGGTGAAAGCGGCGGCAATTACTTTTACGCGATGGAGTTTGTCGACGGTGAAACCCTGGAAAAACACATCCGAAGCTCCGGTACCCTGGAGACCGATGTGGCGTTGGAAGTTGTGGCGCAAGTCGCGGCGGGGCTAACCGCCATCCAGAAAAAGCATCTCGTTCATCGCGACATTAAACCCAGCAACATCATGGTAAGTTGGGAGGCGGGCCTGCTAGAGAGCATCAAGATCATTGACCTGGGCTTGGCGAAAGGAGACGCAGAAGACACGATTTCGACGGTGGGAAGTTTTGTCGGAACACCCGCGTACGCTAGCCCCGAACAGTTTGCCGGACTTGGAACCGATATCCGTTCTGACCTGTACTCATTGGGAATAACACTCTGGGAGATGCTTTCGGGCAAGCCTCCCTTTCAAGGTTCTGCGGCGGAGTTGATGGACCAGCATCACCATGCCGTCCCGCCCACTGAAAAGCTGCGGAACGTTCCGGCACCGATTATCGCGCTGCTCCAGGTTCTGCTGGCGAAGGATCCCGGCCAGCGTTTTCAGGGCCCGGCCCAACTTCGGGAGTCTCTCACCAGAGTGAAAGAAGGGCTTGCTTCCGAGTCACTGGTGACAGCAAACGAGTTGCGATCAACCGGCGATCAAATAGTCGAGCTGTCGAAAGGATTAGAGCGAAAACCGACAAAGCATGCTTTCCGCTGGCTGCTGGCAGCTTGCCTCGGCGTAGCCGGGATATTGCTAGGCTGTTTTTTGTTCGTTGGCTATCGTCGACCGTTCTTCGACCAACGCCGTGCCAACACGGTCCCAGGCGAAAAGAGCATTGCGGTTCTACCCTTTGAGAGCCTCAGCAGCAATAGAGACGACAGCTACTTTGCTGACGGAGTGCAAGACGAGATCCTTTCTGATGTTGCGTGCATTTCTCAGCTCAGAGTCATCAGCCGAACCTCCGTTATGCAATATCGAGCCGGCTCTAAGCGAGACCTCCGGCAAATCGCCGACACATTAGGAGTGGCCAATATTCTGGAAGGGACTGTTCGCCATGCGGCCAATCGGGTTAGAATCGCAATTCAATTAGTCGATGGCCGGACCGATCAGGCGATTTGGTCAGAGATCTATGACCGGGACTTGAACGATGTTTTTACTATCCAAAGTGATGTTGCTCAGACGATCGCAAGCAAGTTAAAGGCGACGCTTTCGCCAGAGGAAAAGCAGAGTATTGAGGCAAAACCCACTGAAAATCTCGACGCGTACGATTTGTACCTGCGGGCCAAGAAATTGATCGACTACGGACAAGTAAGTCCTATTCCGACGGGCAACTACGAGAAACCTCTACTAGAAGCGATCAACTTTCTGGAGCAAGCTGTCCGGCTCGATTCGAAATTCACGCTGGCCTACTGCGCAGCAGCGTTTGCGCACGACGAACTCTACAACTCTTACGACCCAACTCCAACGCGCCGCTCGCTGGGAGATGCGGCAATTAATAACGCGTTGCGGTTGCAACCGGACCTTCCCCAAGTCCACCTCAGGTATGCCTATCACCTTTACCGCTGCTATCGCGATTATGAACGGGCGCGGGTGCATTTAGCCATCGCTAGGAATGGCATGCCAAATAATTCCGGGGTAATGACAATCGCAGCTTATATGGATCGACGCCAAGGCAACTTTCAAAAAGCGATTCAAGAATTGTCCGAAGCCATCGAGCTCGATCCACTCAATCCGATGACAGAGTTACCCAACACGTTATGTATGGCGCGCCAGTTTTCTGCGTGCGAGCGAGCTTATAATCGCTCGATCAAACTCGCGCCGGATCACCCGATACTCAAGGTTTTAAAGGCATATTTTGTAACGTTTCTGAAGACCGGAGACAACGCCGCGTTTCGTTCTGCGCTCGCAGCGCTTCCTGGGTCGATGGCGGAGGATCGGGATGTCCTCGATTGGCGTTTGCTTTGCGCATTGATTGATCGGAATTGGCAACAAGTAACGAACCTAATCCCAAAGTACAATGGCAGTAATAACGACGGAAATTTTGCTTACTCGGCCGTGCCAGTTCCAGCCACCTGCTCCCTCATTCTGGTTGCCCGGCTGCAGGGGGTACAAGCCGACATGAATTCCAGCTTCGCTGAGATTCGAGAGCAATTAAATCAAGAGATGCAGGAGTCGGAGAGAGATGGGAATGCCGAGCTGCTTAGCCAACTCGCTGTTGTCGATGCCTTGCTCGGGAGAAAAAGCGATGCGATCGCAGAGGCCAAACGTGCCGCCCAAATGTTACCAGTCTCCAAAGACGCAGTCGATGGCCCGGGCGTGCTGCTGAATCTGGCCGCAGTTTACGCGTGGACCAATGAGCTCGACCTAGCGTTTGAGACATTGGAATCTTCCAAAATACCGAACGGTATCTACTACGGCCAAATGAAGTCGGATCCATACTGGGATCCGCTTCGCAAAGATCCGCGATTTGAGAAAATGCTAGCTGAACTAGCGCGACAATGATAAGCTGATCGATTTAGGTCCTAGCTCGAGCCACATGCCTAACCAGTACACCATTAACACGACGATCGGAGACATGGCCATAATGAGACCGATATTGTCGCGGTGGTGGTGACGACAGCGTCACGCTAGTCAGATCGCTTTACTGCCGAGCAGGAACTCTCCCACTGACGTTTCCGCGTAATAGTCCAGCCCAGCAGCCCGCGCGAAGAGGTCAGAATCCCCCCCTCCGAGTGCGCAGGGGGCCAGATCCATCGCCGTTGCCACCAGGTACATGGTCTGATAAAGAACCCCCACGTTCTTCAGGAGAACACTGTAGGCCATGGACTCATATTTCCAAGATAGCCTCTGGAATCTGGCGGCAATCGTGATTAGGATGTGAGGTGTTTCGGCAAGTCCAGCCGAGAGTGCCGCATTCCGTAGCAGCGCATCGACAGCTTCCGTCAGGCCGCAGATCTTTTCAAGACGATGGTCTTTCGGGCAGTAGTGGTAGAGGCCGGGAGGTATGCTCGCGCAGCAGCGTAGGTTCAGATAGAGCTCGAGCTCGTAAATGGCACCCCCTCCAGGATAGGGCCTTTTGCTGACGTCCTGCAAGTCCGTCATCCGCAGCTCCTTTATCCTTGCCGATCGGTAAAGGAACTCACCGAGCTCTCGGGCGGTGACTAACCGCTCCCCGTATTCCCGGATCGATCTTCTCCCCTCCAAAACCCGCGCGAACGGAATATCGTCCCTTTCTAACAAGCTCATGTCCGGGCGGTATAGATCGATGATCTCGTCTGCATAGAACTGCTTTACCGCCGGCAGTGGCCGGATCTTGTTCCGGAAACGGTACGTGCCCCCGTATGGGTTGGCATGCCTTCCCAGCCGACTCCTCGCATGGAAGAGAAGATCGTGAAAATCCCACTGAGTCAGCACCTCGCTTTCCCCAGTGTAAGGCTCTTCAGGATTCAGCTCGGACACAAAGCAGGCGCCGAGAAGCATTTCAAGGAGCAGCGACACAGTTTCACGCGATACGCCTGGCAGAAGCCCGCACAACGAGCCGACAGTCTGCGCCTTTGCGAGTTCAACTGCTACTGCTGCACCCTCCCAACTAAGGAGGGTAATCTTACCGTGAGCCAGCGGAGACTCCAGGATCAGATCCTCCTGCTCCCGGTGAATATAGGCGAACCTCGAAAGGGTGTACTTCGAATGCGGGTCAACCGGAGCTGGCGAAAAGCGGAAGAATATGGAGGAAGGTGCAAGTGTGGCGAGTCGGCGATCCCCGTAGGATATGGTATAGCTGAGAATCCGGCATTCTGCGAAGGTCAAAAGATAGTAGTAAAGGGGAGCGAGCCCGGTCACTCCATCTAGTTCCTCGATCAGGCCGGTAAGCTCATCTTCCGTGGCTCCGGCCGACGAGAGGGCATCGATTACTTTTCTGAGGCCGGGGGAGAGGGAGCCAAAGCTATATGCCCTGTTGGTGAGAGGCGTCTGGATGACGGCCCGATTGGCCGACGGCCTATCAATTGTGACCCCCTCTGCAAAGGAAAGCACATAGGTCTGCGACATAGTTCCTCCCACGGCGTCCCGAGAGTATTTGAAGTCACCAGAAAACCGGAATTGGGTTGAGCTCTTCTTCCGCTAGGGGTCTCTCCTGCCACCGCATCTGCACCGGCACGTCGTAAAGCCGTCCAGGGGCAAACCGAGCCCAGAAATGGCGCAGTCCTGGCACAATGACTTTGACCACAGGCATTTTTACCTCCGGCCGGGTTTGGTCGAGTACAAGGACCTCCATCCCCCGTTCCTCAACGGCGCGCCGGCAAAACCGGATATCCTCCAGCAGATCGGCGCTAGAGAGGGACAGGTAGTCCTCGCGCCGTTTTGGCACAATTGTCTCATCGGGAGCCACATAAGTTTGGTTCGCTAGAGTGGCAGTTTTGAGCCACGACACGGTTTCTTCATCCTCGATAGCGAGCGTGGCATCGTCGCAGGCTTCCTCAACGCCGAGCATCTGGTTCATTTCCGTAAAAGCGCGCTGCAAGGCGATCCGTGCATCGAGATGGCAGCCTAAACCAAATAGGATGCGCTCTTCCGGTCCCGCCGACAGGCGCGAGGCTGCGGCGAAGACGGGGATACCTAAATCGGTGGTGATGTCCAGCGCCCAGGCCTCTCGGCCGAGGGTCATGTAATACCTCATGAGATCGAGCAAATAAAGCTCCTCGAAACTCTCCACAGCGACCCTCGGTTTTCGCAGGCGGTTGTACCACCAGATCGCAACCGCGTCTCTTTCAACCAACTCGCAAAACCCTTGAAGCACTGCCTCCTCCAGATTGTTACCCGAGGCATTGCCGTTGGAACAGCTCAGGTTATAGAAAGCGTCGCAATCTACGCTGGCCTTCGACTGGTGATAAAGCAACTGGGTTGGCAAATATTTGTGGCAAGCGCGGGTTAGTGACCACACCGGCGTCCAGTCGATCGGCACCGATTCGTCGAGCGGCTCGGGCACCCGGTTGAACTTGGATTTTTTCTCATTCCAAATCTCGCGTTCTGCGAATTGCCGATCGCTGTAGCGCATCACCTCGTTAGGGTGGATCGTATTGGCGCCGAAACGCTGCCCCATCTCCCGAAAGCTAGCGGTCACAATCACCTCGGTGCCGGTGCGCTCCCCCGAATAACGCTCGACCGCTTCACATAGAGCGCTGGCCTTAGCCTGCGCGTCGCAAATCCCCTTGCCGCTGCTCGTGTTGCGCAAGCTAGCCTTGAGAAATTCCAGGCTTTCCATTTTGAGGGCGTGATTATGGCCTGCATCGTAGACACGGATGAGGCCATCCGCGCTGTACGCCGGAACGAGCATAGTCACCACTCCGATGATCGGGCTCACCAGATGCTGATTTTTCTTGAGTGTCTCCTCCGGCGCCTGAGTGCGGTGGCCGCAATCCTGGACAAAGGTCGCTTTCCGGCTGACCAATTCCACCGGCATCGGTTCTGCTGCTCCAATTTCACCGCAGGCCGGGCATGCGGGATTCCTCAAAAGATGGTGGCTTACAACGTTCCAGGCCAGCACGTCCAGGCTAAGGACCTTGCCTTCCAACCCCTCCTTCGCTCCCACGATAAACTTAGCCACCTCCACGGCGGCAAGCTGGCAAGCGGCGTTGATCGTTGCTGGGGTAGCTGCTCGCCCTGCAGGAGGGAACTCAGGCAACTTGTTTTTCTCCGCTACGAAGCGGTACACCGGCCGGTTTCGCGCCAGCAGCCTGGCTAGGCAGCGATAGCAGCCAGTTTTGCCGGGCACGAACAGCGGCCCGAGCCAAGGCTCATGGCCAAGCGGCTTGATTAACAACCAAGGGTGGCCTGCTCGTAGCAAGGCGGCATTCAAGGCGTCCAGCTCCAACCTCAAATAATCGTCAGTCACAACCACCTCAAAATCCACGGTCTCCCCCTCGGCAAGAACTATCCCAAAGTCCGCCAGCGCCATGCGCAAGGGTGTGGCATTTGCCTGCCCCACGGCACGCACTCGCACCCGCCTGGATGCGAGCGCTTCTTGCGCCGCGCGCGGCTCGACGCCCATGCCATACCAAAAGGCGGCCGTCTCCTTCGATATCTCCGGGAAGCTTTCTGCAATGTGGCCGTTTTTTTCCAACAGCGCCAAGGCGTAATACACTCTGGCCCCGTCCACCTTTCCGGCGAGAGCGTCTACGAGTGCGTCCGCGTCGCGGCTGCCATCGATCAACGGGGCCAGCAATTCATACACGTTGCCATGCAAAGCGCACGCCTTCTCTTCGGACAGGACGACTACCCCCTCACCGGGGATGACGCTTACGTGTAGCTGAGGCTTGAAAATTAGTCCTTTCATGATTAATCCTCATCTTCGAGCCATGGCAAGAGCCGAAAGACCAGCTGCCCTCCATCTACCAACTTAGCCGGGTCCGCGAGCACCAGATTCCTTAAAATGCGACCCGTGCCGGCTCAACATCGACACCGACTGAAGATGCGAATTGGCCGATCCGATGAACACGCGCAGCGCATGAGGAAAAGCTGATAATCATCCTCCCTCAACTCTTCGGGGGTAGGCTTAAGCGGCAGCACCATATGATGCAAATCATTGGTATCCTCTACAATGCGAATTTTGACACCTTCATGTATCTCCACGCCCGCCTCTTTAAGCAGTGCGGTCGGATCAGCTAGCAGCGCTTGCTTGTAATCGTCGTCCATCCACGCCTTGACGATAATTTTTTGCATTATTCTGTCTTGCTCTTCTGAATTCATGAAAGTTTTCCTTTGTGACCGCAGGTGTATGCCCTGAACGGGCATTTCAGTTTCGACATGGAAGGGCAGTCTATCTTGACTGTCGCTGGAATCAAGGTCAGTCGCTTGCCACGCAAGTAAAAAGTTCGCGGCCAAAGGCGTGGTCAGATCGTTATCCAGAACGGTTAAAGCCAGAGGAAAAAAGAGCTTAAGCTCACTTTGAGCTGATTGCTCAGAGTAGTGCGTGAATCGACGGCTTTTACCCGCCCGCGCGTTGAAGAGCCAATCGCCAGTTCCTTGCGCAAGTCAAAAAGCACAGGCATTTGTGATCGCTAGCAAGCATCCGGGTAAGTGTGAGCCGTGAATCAACAACTCCACCGCTTGGCGCCTGAACTCCTTGTTGTATCTTTTTTGGACCCTTTTTTCCTTCACGGTTTCTCTGTCTTTACTTTGAGTTTCTGTGTCCGCAACATCAGGGAGGTTGAAACACCCAAAGCAAAGAAGGTCACATGACAAAACCTCAACGTTCCTGGCTGGCGTTCGCCGCCGGAGTCATGACTTGTCTCACTTTCGCTGCGCGTGCACACGCGCAGTCGCCTGCAGCAAGCACTGAATCGACCGAACAAGGTGGCCAGCTTCCCCAGATCACCGTAACTGGCTACATCATTCCTCGCGTTGGCGATGGGCCCCAGCCGGTGGTTAGCTACAATCGGGACTTTATCGAGAAGAGCGGCAACCAAACCGTCACCGACGTGATCCAGAGTCTGCCTTCGGCAGTTGGTAACTTCGGCCCAGCCACCGCCACGGGCTTTAGCGGTTCTCCCGGATCCGCGTCGGTTCGCCTCAAAGGGTTACCGGAAAACAATACGCTCGTCTTAGTCGACGGTCGTCGAATGCCAGAGTTTCCCTTCAACCAAGTTACTCCGCAGGCGGTGATCAGTTTTGTCGATCTCAACTCGATTCCGCTGGCAGCGGTTGATCGCATCGAGATACTCAACGATGGCGGCAGTGCAATTTATGGAACGGACGCGATCGCCGGTGTCGTGAACGTTATTCTGAAAGACGAGTATAACGGGGCCGATATCCTAAACTACTATGGGATTAGCCAAAGAGGCGACGCCGAAACTTATCACGGCTCACTGCTCGGGGGCGTTTCCAAAAAAATCGGTGATACCTCCAAACTCAGCATTGTGGCTGCATTTGATTACTATGAATCGAGCCCGATTATGTCGGAGGATCGTGCCTTTGCGAATCTCCAACATAGTCATCTCAGTCCGAACTATCCGGACCAGCCGAACGTTGTCCCGAACGCAGGTTCCTATTTTGACGCCGATGGCAATCAATATACTTTAAAACCGGGAACCAGAGGTATAGCTACGGCATCCGATTTCATCATAAACGGCGGTCCTAACAGCGATTTTAATCTGTTATATCAACAACTCCTGCCGCGCGAAACCAGATATGGCGGTTCAGTCAAGCTTAACTTTGATGTGACCGATTGTTTAAAGTTCTACGACTACCTCATCGCACAGCGCAACGAGGAACTGAGCTCATACCAAAATCAAGGGATTTATGTGAATCTGACGATTCCCGCCAATAATCCTTTCAACCCTTTTCGCATACCGCTTACCACTGGTGGCTTTAACCAGAGCCTGCCGGAGTTTGGCCCCTTTCGTGCCGATGCGATTATTCGAACAGTACGCAATGTAATCGGCGCGACACTCGAGCTTCCTCACGGCTGGGTGGCTGATGCCAGCTTCTTGTACGGCGAGAGTGATGGCAGTCAGCTTATTAACAACAACTTCACTACTAGTGGTCTGCAAGCGGCGCTCAACGGCACGCTTCCCGGACACGTTGGCCAATTCTTCAATCCATTCGTCGATGAGTCCGTGGCCGGTGATCCCAACCGGGCTTTTTACAAGGACCTTCGGACTGACTACTCATTAGACAATCGCACCGACATTCTGGTCTGGAATGTCAATGGCGGTGGTACGCTGATCGATCTGTGTAGCGGCCCGTTGACCGTGGCTGGTGGACTCGAGTATCGGAGCGAGGAACTCGTTCAGTCAAACGACAAGAACCAGGAACTGAACAATGCCGCCGATTTCCAAAATCCCGGCAAGCTGGCAAGCGGACGCCGCTCCATTCATAGTGGTTTTTTTGAAGTCGACGTCCCAATCCTGGGTGAAAGATGGTCATGGCCGGGTCTTCGAAATCTCGATGTGGCCTTCTCCGAGCGTTATGACGACTATTCGGATTTCGGTAGCGCCGCAAAACCCAAGATCGCAATTCGCTACAAACCGTTTAACGATTTGACCTTTCGGGCGACCTATTCCGAGGGCTTCTCCGCGCCTTCGCTGTCACAATTATTCGGTACTCCAATTCCGGGCGAACAGACAATCAATGACCCGGTCACGGGCACAACCGGCGTTCCTATCGTAGCATTTACCGGGGGCAACCCTCATCTCAAACCCGAGACCGCCTACAGCTATTACGCCGGGGCTGTCTGGAACCCTGGCTCGACCGACCCAGAGCACAGTTGGTGGGGCTGGGCCAATGGCTTCTCAGCCTATGTGGACTGGTACGAAATTACCCAGCATAATCTGATTGGGAACATCGATGCACAAACCGTCGTCGATCTCAATTTCCCCGGCGCGGTGATTCGGAATCCAGCCGGGCAAATTACTCAGGTCAATACCGTGTTCCAGAACGTCGGTGGGCGTATCCTCGATGGTATCGAGTTCGGATTTACCTACGTCACCAAAGAGTACTCGTGGGGCAAACTCGATTTAGATTTCAGTGCCAACTACATCTACAACTTTACCGCCAAGCAGTTGGTAGGCGCTAACTCGGACGGTACAGCGCACTTCCAGCTCTGGGACAGTGAGGACTCTTTCGGAATCCCTGATTTCAAGTCTCTGGCCAGCCTGTTCTATTCCAAAACAATTTTCGGAACCGATACTTTCCGTACAGGCGTGACTATGCACTATGTCGACTCAGAGCACGATAGAAACGACAATTTCAAGGGCACCAAGACGCCCTTTTCCTCTGACGTTCCGGGAACCAACTATGTTCATCTCATCGGTAGTTGGACAACTTTCGATTGGCAAATCTCTTACCAGTTTGGTGCACCAGTGGAGGTTACTCCTGAGACGCCACAACCCGGGTATGATAAGGACGGCAAGAGAGCCCTCGGGGAGAAAGCCGTAGCGCCTAAAGTAGAGGGGCCCTCCTGGGGCTGGCGCACACTGTTAGCCAACACCACGTTCACTTTTGGTATCAACAACGTCTTCGATGCCCCGCCACCGTTTTCGGCGGACTGGTATCAGGGTTACGATGACCAAAACGCGAATCCTATCAGGCGATTCTTCTACATTTCGCTAGAGAAGAAGTTCTAGTTTTCAGTTTTGAACCAAAGCGTCGAAAGCGCCGGGGAAGCTGTTTCGCCTGAAATTGAACAGGGCCGGTGCCCTGACGCGGTTCGCTGTCGAGGCAAGATATCCAGGGGACGTCGAGACGATCACACGAGTGGAACTGGCGTTGGCGGTTGAAATAGCCGAGAACGTCGTTGCGTGGGCGCAAGTGCAGATACGCGAAGTCCTGGGAACCCGCTGAACGTGCAGTCCAAATGGCGTATCTCTTGTTTGGTCACAACGACCTTCTTGGCCGCTATTTCAACGTCGACAGCAACAAATGCAGCAACAAAAACAGGACAATCCTAAGCGCCTCAAAAGAAGGATCTTACAGACTTACAATAGCGCCCTTTTTAAGGCGTTGGTTGCGGGTTCGAGCCCCACCCAACCCATCTTTTGCTTCGATGGCCGGAAAATCGTTTCCTCACCGGACACTCCCACTGGCACTCTCCTTCCCCTACCCCTTCCCTTTCTCATCCAGCCGGCGGTTCAGTTCAAACGCAGCGCTGATCAACGCCAAGTGCGTAAATGCCTGCGGGAAATTGCCCAGATGCTCGCCCGATGGACTCAACTCTTCGGCAAAGAGACCCAAGTGATTCGCGTAACCCAACGTTTTCTCCAAGAGAAATCGAGCTCTCTTCACCTCACCGCTCCTGGCCAGACATTCGATCAGCCAGAACGAACACATGCAGAAGGTTCCTTCGCTCCCGATCAGGCCATCTTCTGTCTTGTACCGATAGACCAATGAGTCGTCCACTAGCCCTTCCTCAATAGCCCGGAGCGTCGACAGCCAGCGCGGGTCGGTCGGACTGATAAATCTAACTAGCGGCGCCAGCAAGCACGCTGCATCCAGCGTCTTCCCATTTTTGGTCTGCACAAAGCTCTGCAGTTCCTCGTTCCAGAATTCGGTGTGAATCTGGTCGTAGATGGCATCGCGCACTCCCAACCAACGAGCCATGGGCGCTGGAAAGCTCCGCTTCTCTGCCAATCGCAATGCTCGATCCACTGCGACCCAGCACATGAGACGACTATAAAACAACGGTTGTTTCCCGCCTCGTACCTCCCAGATCCCTTCGTCCGGTTGATCCCAGTTTTCACACACCCATTCGATCAATCGACTCAGCTGCGACCAGAGGTCGTGGCTGATCGGTTCACCGTACTTGTTATACAGATAGACGGCATCCAAGAGTTCCCCGTAAATATCTAGTTGCACCTGGCCATGTGCGCCGTTTCCGATTCTAACCGGTGAGCTCCCCCGATATCCTTCCCAGTGAGAAAGTTCCACCTCGGTCAGATCTCGACGTCCATCGGTGGCATACATGATCTGGAGCGGCTCATTTGGCCCGAGATCACGGCAACGCGCCGCCAGCCATAGCATAAATGCTTTGGATTCCGAATGAAATCCGAGGCGGCTTAAGGCGTATAGTGTAAAACTGGCATCTCGAATCCAGGTATAACGGTAGTCCCAATTTCGTCCAGCGCCGATGGCCTCCGGCAAACCGAAAGTAGGTGCTGCCACAATCGAACCGTGACGCTGGCTTACGAGCAACTTCAGAACCAATGCTGAGCGATCAACAATCTCCCGCCAACGCCCTCGGTATGTCGATTGAGCTATCCAGGACTGCCAGAAATTAAGTGTGGCCTTGAACTCTTCGCTCACGCGATGCGGGTCGATCGCGTGTGGAGCGTCTTCGTCCCCCTCCAGGATAAAGAGGGCACTTTGCCCAGCGCTCAAAACAAACTCCGATTCAACCCTCCCCTCCCGAATCACCAACGGCACCTCGGATCGAAGCCGAATCGGACTGATCGACCTCTCACCGCAGTCCGGAAAAAACAGGGCCTCTTTCTCTGAGAGAAGGTTGACCTGTTGTTTCGCCCGGCCGTAGTCCAAACGCGGGTCGCAGGCCATTTGAAATTGCACCTCCCCACGCACGCAATTGGCTCGCCGAATCAATTGGTGGACCGGTTCAACTCGATCACGCCCTGACTCCAGGGATATCGGCATGAAATCACACACCTCCGCCACTCCATCTGGAGAGAGAAAGCGCGTTAAGAGAATGTTCGAGTTCGAGAGATACATCTGTTTCGGTCGGCGATGTTGAAACGTAGGCGACAAAATGAAGCGGCCGCCGCGCTCGGCATCCAGCAAGCTCGCAAAGATGCTGGGTGAATCGAAATATGGGAAACAAAGAAAATCAATTGACGCATCCGTTCCAATAAGGGCAATGGTCTGCAAATTTCCAATGACACCGTAGTTCTCGATAGGGTGATATGCTCCCGACATAACGACAGATTATAGCCGGCAGCCCATTGCAGGTGCCAAGGTGACAAACAAACCAACTGCCAGCAAGGACCCCAGACCAGGCAAGCCGGCGATGCGCCCAACGCTTCTTTCTTTTCCTGTTCGCAAGCCGCGGTTGATTTCGTCAGCGGTTGCCGTACAGCTTATGCTCGTGTTCGCCACTGCGATAGTGGCGCGATCGAGTTCTCTTGTTTGCATGTTTGACTCCGATAGTTTGAAAAACTTGCCAAAGAACCGACGTATGGCCGCAAAACGATTCGTTAGGGTAGGAGCTGCGGAGCTTGGCCGGAACCATAGATTCATGAGTTTCTCCAAAAGACTTAGCCCCAATTGACAACTTTTGATTTTGCCCTGCGCTCGAGTGTAGGCACTTTGACTACCGGATTAAAGAATTAACGAACACAAAAGATACCTTACCGTTGAAACCAGGACGCACTGCCCGCTGCGTTGCTCGGGGGCCGTTGAGGGGCATTTGCCGCCTGAAGGCACTGATGGCCGCTAGGCCCGTGCTGGACACGGCCGCGCGCTCTCTCACACGCATCCCGGTGGTCAAAGAGTTGCTAGCGTTGCGGCATCGCTTCCGGGACTCCTCGTCTTATTGGGAGCGGCGCTACCGGCAGGGTGGCACCTCATCCCCGTGCCAGTGTGCTACGGCTTACTTGAAAATACGAAATGCGAGTTTCTGCTGCCGCTTCGCTGCTCGTGCTGAGAGCGCGACTCGGCACATATTTTGTCGTACGGTCTTCGTTGCCCTATGAACATCCGCTACTTCGCCGGACGCACGATTCTGATCACCGGAGCTTCGGCTGGTATTGGTTGCGAGTTCGCGCGTCAGCTTGCCCCAGCGGTCAGTACCATGCTCCTAGTTGCTCGCCGGAACGAGCGCCTGGAGGCGCTCGAATCCGAGCTTAAAGCGATTAATCCTAAGGTGCAGCTGTTCAGCCGCGCCCTCGACCTTCGCGACCATGATGAACTGGAGCGCTTCTGTGATTGGCTGGTTCAAAGCAATCTTAACATCGATTTTTTGATCAACAACGCTGGGTTGGGTGACCATGGACCATTTCTTGAGAGCCAATGGGAGCGAATTAGCGCCATACTGCAGGTGAACATTAACGCAGTTACCTATCTGACTTTCAGAACTCTGCCGGTGATCAGAAAAACCGGACGCGGTGCGATCCTCAACGTCAGTTCAATTGCCTCATTTCTTCCCTTGCCGAATAACGCAGTCTACGCGGCGACGAAAGCTTATGTGACAAGTTTCAGTGAAGCCATCCGAGCCGAACTGCGGTCGTCGAATGTTTCCGTCACGACCCTATGTCCCGGGCCGGTTCGGACGGAGTACCTATCACTGGCCACCCGCTCGGGTGACCACCAAAGCCATACTGCTCCCGATTATTTCATTGTCCCGGTGCAGGAAGTGGTCCGGCACGCGTTAGAGGCCGTGGCGAAGGATCGCGCCAGAGCGGTCCCCGGTGCGATCGTAAATTTCGCGATGAGCATCATCGGTCTCGTCCCAATGTTTATAAAGCGACGAGTGTACGATGCCCGGCTAGCTCGCAAAACTCACGCGCCGAGCGAAGCGAGCCGTTGATTCGCGGGCTAAGATTTATTTCTTCCCGAACCGATTCTCCGTGCCGTTGAGTAGACGTACGATGTTGCTGCGATGACGCCAGAGGGCCAGAGCTGCCATCAAAATACAAAAGCCGATCAAGAAGGGGAAGTCAGGGTCACTCTTTGAGACAAACGAAGCGGCTGCGATTGGAGTGACAACCGCGACCATCGAAGCCAACGACGTGTACCGGCCAATGAGAAACACCACCACCCAGACTGCTCCAAACGAAATGCATACCAGGGGTGGAAATACGGCTAGAAGAACCCCTGCCATAGTAGCAATACCCTTACCGCCCTTGAAGCCGAGCCAGGCTGGGTAATCGTGCCCTACAACGCACATAATCCCCGCGATGATGCTGCCGAGGCCAAGATTGATCTGGAACCAGGTAGCAAGCAGGAGACTGATCTCCACTGCTAAAAAGCCTTTAAAAAAATCGCAAATAAAGACGAGGTAACCCCACTTTTTACCCATCACGCGAAACGCGTTCGCAGCGCCAATATTTCCGCTACCCTTTTGCCGGATGTCGATGCCTTTTGCTCGGGCGAACAGAAATCCCCATGGGATTGAACCCAGCAGGTAACTCGAAATGGCGATCAACAGCCAAGGCATAGGTCAGACGAGTCTGGCGCATCGAAGCGAATTGTTCAACACGCCGGACAGCGGCTGTTCCAAGTCGGTGGTGATCCCAATGCGGAATCGGCCCTCTTTGTTTGCATCGTGGTTTGCGCGGTTCCGCTTAACGCCCTTGTGCCGCCATCCCGTCTGTTGTTTCTTCACCATTCGCCCCATTGGGTTCCCGATTTTCTTGAAGTTGATCGTGCCGCTTCGCTCATTGAAACTGTCAGACAAGATGATCAAGAATTTTGGTGACCATTCGGCGAACGAACGTACTTTTCTCGCCTGGGTACGCACGGCCATTGCCGTTATGGCTTTCGGATTCCTCGTGGAAAAATTCGACCTATTCCTGGAGTTTGCCGCTCCGTCCTTGGCAGGTCGTACTCTGTCGTTACCAGGGCAGAAATTTGGCAATATGGCAGGCTTGGCGCTTATCGTTCTCGGCACTGCGATGGTAGGCATTGCAGCTGCTCGCTTTGTCAGGATTGCGAAAAATATTGACCGCGAAGACGTGCGCCCGGGAACTGGATCGCGGATCGACATTGCGCTTGCGGGGCTGCTGGTGCTTCTGGGTTGCGCTCTATTCCTTTATTTGTCCCACGCCCTTGTCACCAAGCTCTGAAGCGCGCTTTCGCGACGACGCGCCCGGAAATCTTGATAGCGATAAAAACCGGATGGACGAGGCCTGGAAGTAATATAACGAGGCGCTGAACACTTTAAGCGCGTCAATGGAACTTTTCTCCCCGCGCCAACATCTCGATGATCTCCTTCATCCGCTTCTCCCTGGTTTCCGGCTTGCGACGACTGGCACGGAAAACACCGGCTGCCTTGTTGCGCAGGATCGCCTTGCGCGGGACCAAGATTCGCACATTCATCCACGAGGAGATTCGCTCTTTAGCGTACTTTATTTTCCGTTTCGTGCACGGAGCCCTCAAACGCTTGGGCCGCCGGGAAGAGATCGCCGAACCTATTCTTTTTATCGCCTCCGACAAAGCTTCATTCATTAGCGGAGCATCGATTCCTGTCAACGGCGGCAAGGCCGCTCTTTAACCGACGGGAAACGAGCAGCGAAAATCAAGGGCCAAGGCAGCTGCCGGATGGAGGCTTTGCGGAGGCGTAGAGGCTTGCGCAAAAGTCCGCCAGGTTGAGCAAGAGCCCGCAAGACGTTTTTCCTTTAGTCGGTAAGCTCGAGGCATGAACAATGCCACGGTACTTATCACTGGCGCACTCACGGGCATCGGTCGCGCCAGGGCTCTAGCCTTCGCACGTGAAGGCGCGCGGTAGCCCAGGAAGAAGGATTGGTTACAATCGTCTTTCACGATTATTCAACGATGCGGGTGAAAGTGGCCGGAGGTCCAACCATGAACATGTTGGGCGAGGATAGAATCGAATCCTTGGGGGAGGGCGAAGCTGGGCTAAATCTTGTTGGCGAGGACGGGTGTATAGCAACCCTACGACTTGCCGAGCCTGGGTCTTCTATAACCGTCAAGGACGAGAACGGCCAGATCGAGTATACAGGCTGACCATGCCCGAACTATCCAAAAGGAAACAAAGAAAACAAAGAAAACAAAGAAAGAAGAAAACATATGAGCAATAACAATGGACAAAAACTGGCAGGCAAGGTCGCGCTCGTCACTGGCGGTTCGCGAGGCATCGGAGCCGCGATTGCCAAGCGGCTGGCTGCCGACGGGGCTAAAGTGGCAATTACTTACACCAAAGGCGCGGACGCAGCCGCCTCGGTCGTGAAAGAGATTGAAAGCGCCGACGGATACGCGATCGCGATCCAGGCAGACGCCGCGGATTCCAAGGCCGTCAAAAATGCAGTCGCAAAAACCGTCGCGACCTTCGGCGGACTAGATGTCCTGGTGAACAATGCCGGCACGGCCATTCCGAAACCGTTCGAGGAGACGACCCTGGAAGAGATGGATCGCGTGATCGACATCAACATCCGCGGCGTATTCGTCGCGACGCAGGCTGCCCTGAAGCACATGAAGAGTGGCGGTCGCATCATCATGATCGGTTCGGCCGTGGGTGAACGTGTCGCGGCGCCCGGGCTTGTGCCCTACGCGGGCACGAAGGGAGCCGTCAAGATGTTCACTCAGGCGCTGGCCAGAGAAATCGGGAGCCGGGGCATCACGGTCAATAACGTGCAGCCGGGTCCGATCGACACGGAATTGAACCCCGCCACGGGCGATTGGGCGGTGCCGCAAAAGGCCGCTACAGCACTCAACCGGTACGGCAATGTTGACGAAATCGCCGCGATGGTGTCATTCGTGGCCGGTTCGGAAGCGTCTTACGTCACTGGCGCGAACTTGACAGTCGATGGCGGAATGAACGCCTAACTAACGATCGTATTTGCGTTGAAACAACGGATAGAAAGGCGGTAGCACCAACGACGAGTGCTTACGTAGCTTTACGCGTGAGAAGACGCTCGATGAGCGTTTGAGTGGGTCATAGCCGGCCTTATCACCCATGCGGGAGAGGGAGCGCTCGACCGGCTCATGTGGGCGTCGGGTGCCAGTGTTTTACATCCCGAGCCGCCACTCCGGTGGTTCTGGTAACGATTTCAGTTCTCAGACAAGGTCCGTGAACAAGAAGGCCTTCCGGAAATCAGTGAGGATATTACATGAAGTGCGTTTTCGACCTCTTCGCAGAACTAACAAATGGGACCGCCGTTAAACCGGACGAAGTCTTTGACAATCTGCCGGCGATAATTGGCCGCAAACCGAGGACATGGGTCGATTTCTCTAAGAAACACGGTCATAAATTCCGGTATCAATTAACGGAGAAAATCGTATGAATGCAAAGAACGGGAAGATCAGGACTGGCATCATCGGGATTGGAAAATCTGGCTGCGGCCTCGCTGAGCAGATCGAAAGATTGCTCTGGATCGTTACCGGGCCCGCCTAAGGGCGCCGTTTAGCTGCTTGCGGTCGCGTGCGCGAATTTTGGGCAGTGTAAGTAGTGAGGACCGCAGCGAGCAGGTCGCCGAAACGTTCGTTGAGTTCCGCGCAACGGGTCGTGTTGTGCATTTCGACGCCCTTGCGTTCGCTACGGATCAGGCCGGCTTCGCGCAGGATTTTGAAATGCTGGGAGAGGGTCGCCTTGGGCAAGGTGCGATTGTCGATTTTGCGGAAGTTGGCGCAATTCAGGGGGCATCCCGAGGTGGCCATTTGCGCGAAGATTTGGGCGCGCACGGGATCGGACAAGGCATAGAGGAGGCCCTCGACAGTAATATCGCTGAGAGCGGGATGGAAGAGCGGCCTCACAAAGGAGTTATAACACGGACTTGACAAATAGTCCAATAGTTCGTAAGTACGGAACCAACGATCTATACCACATGAATTCCAAAACCATTCTTATCACTGGCGGAACTACCGGCATCGGCCTGGCCACAGCCCAGCTCCTAAGCGCCCAAGGTGCGAAGGTCATCGTCACCGGACGCAATCCCGAAACTCTTGCTTCCGCTAAAAAGACTCTCAGCGGCGTGGTCGTCCTTCCCTCGGATTCCAGCGATCTGGCTGCCTCCCAGGCGCTGGGTGACGAAATCAAACCATTTGCGGATCATCTCGACGGAGTTTTCTTGAATGCGGGCATAGCGAGCTTCGGACCGTTCGACGCCGCGACGCCCAAGAACTATGACGACATGTTCAATGTGAACGTGCGAGGTCTCTATTTCCAGCTCCAATCGCTGCTGCCGTTGTTAGGCAATCCGAGCTCGGTTGTGTTCACGTCCTCCATCGCCGGATCCGTCGCCTTAGCGGGCGCGTCGATCTATTCGGCGACCAAAGCTGCGGTCATTTCCCTCGGCAAGACGTTAGCGGTCGAGTTAGCCCCGCGCGGCGTGCGGGTAAATGTATTGAGCCCCGGACCGATTGACACGCCGATATTAAAGAAAGTCGGTCTTCCCGCTGATCAGCAGCAAGCGTTTGAGGAAACGATTGTCGCCAAGTCGCTCTTGAAACGGCTCGGCACATCCGACGAAGTGGCCCGGGCAGCAAGATTCCTGCTGTCGGAGGATTCGAGCAACATTACCGGCACGGAGCTGATCATCGACGGCGGCGTTCGGCTGAATTGACCGCGCCCGAACTAATCTCTTCGATCCGGAGCGACCGTCACCCAAGGCGACACCCACGATGCCAAACAACAAACCTAAAAGCCGTCGTCAAGGGTCGCAACCGCCGCAGATGTTATCGCGTTCCCTTGCTTCCGATCGTGCTCGCTGGATTACCGGCGCCACCATCCCAGTCGACGGGGGCTCGAAGCTCCGAGCTCAGGAAATGACCATGAAACGCCACAGGATTACCGCAAAGCCGCTGAGCGAGCGAAGGCGGCGGAATTCGAAGGCGTCGAACTACATGCCGCTAATGGCTACCTGATCGATCAGTTTCTTCAGGACGGCAGCAACCATCGCACCGACGCTTACGGTGGTTCCATTGAAAACCGCTCCCGTCTTCTGCTCCAAGTCGTAAAGGCATTGATATCAGTCTGGGGAGGCGATCGCGTCGCCGTGCGCATTGGTCCAGGCGGAACTTGGAACGGAATAGCGGACAGTAGTCCGCAAGCGCTGTTCGATTATGTCGCCGACCAGTTGAACCCGTTCGGACTCGCTTATCTCCACATCATCGAGCCACGCATCAAGGGCAACGTACTGGTCGCTGAGGGACAGGCCCCAATCGCGTCCGAGCGATTGCGCAAAATCTTTAAAGGAAAAATCATCGCGGCTGGGGGATTCGAACCAGATACCGCCGAGGCGATTGTCGAGAAGGGTGATGCTGATTTGGTCACGTTCGGGCGTTACTTCATTTCGAATCCGGATCTGCCGAAGCGCATCAAGCTGGGATTAACGCTCAACGATTACGACCGCCAAACGTTCTACACCTTCGATGCGCGCGGATATACGGACTACCCGTTTTACAGTGAGCAAGCGGCAACGTGAAAAAGGAGGTCGAAGTCCACGCTCGTCACAATTAATGCAACTCGATCGAATAGAGGGGGCTTTATAATTTTGGTGTCTGGTGTCGTGAATGGTTGGAGGAATTGTCCGTGTTGGATTATCTTTTCTTCTCACGATGCCTCCCAGGACACTTTCGGATCGCTGTGCTTGGAACGACCGCCCTTCCGGCGTGCTTGCAGTTTGGTTACTAAACATCCACCCGTGGCCTGAGCGCCAGTGCAAGAATGATGACGATTACTGAAAGCACGTCGGCGGAGGCTTTCAATCAGTATCTCCGTGGCAAATTGATTGCCGCAAGTAATGGGTGGAAGAATCTGCTGGTTCGAGTCTACTCTGAGCCGCGCGTTGAGGAGAGCGTCATTTACCCCGCAGTGGCCGAGCCGCGTATAGTACGGATTCTCTCTGGAGCCGCCGTGGTCGAAGAACGCGAAATCGGCGGCCCCTGGCTTAAGGCCCGAGTCGAAGCAGGAAATTTCTTCCTGACTGCATCCCAATCGCCGTCTGAAGTACGTTGGAGAGCAATCGGACCGGAACCTCTTGAGACAATGCATGTTTATCTGGGATTGCCAGTCTTCAACCGCGCCATCGAAGAGGCATTTCAAAAAGATCAGGCAGCAACGCATCTTCGAGATGTCTCTGGCTTCAAGGACAATTTTCTGTCGGCCTTATTAGACGGGCTCCATCAAGAGGTATTGTCACGCTATCGAGGCAGTCCTCTGTTTGTCGAAGGAATCGCCCAAAGTCTTGCCGTGCATTTGGTGCGAACCTATGCCGAGGAAACCACCCAAGAGTACAAGGGCGGATTACCGGGGTTTAGGTTGCGCAAAGTCACGGACCTGATGGTAACTCACTTGGAAGATGAGTTTAGTCTAATCCGCCTGGCTCGAGAGGCAGAGATGAGCGAATTCCATTTTAGCCGCGCTTTCAAGCGGACGACCGGGCTCACCCCCTCCCAATACTTTATTCATCTAAGACTGGAAAAAGCCCGCCGCTTGCTAAGGGAGACCAACAGGAGCGTAATCGAGATAGGACTCGATGTTGGTTACACTAGCCCAAGCCACTTCGCTCGAATCTTCCGCCGAGAGGTCGGTATTCCTCCGAGCGAATATCGGCGGCTGACTTAGCTTTAAATCGTCGCCAAGCAGGCGATTCAAAAATCGGCGAGGGGCTCCGAAGTGCGGACACCGGGCGGGTTGTTCGACTAAACCTGTTTACTTGCGAGTTTCGGCTGCGTGTTTGCCCAATTTCTTCAAAAGCCGCACCAATGTCAGCCGTTCGCTTTTTGAAAGGACGTTGGCCACATCTTCCATCGCGGCTGCGTGCTCGCCAAATCCCCGGCTAATCAGCGCCCGTCCCTTGGGTGTCAGTTCAACCTTGCGCACCCGGCGGTCGTCGGGGTGATCCTTGCGCGAAACGAGCCCTTTCTTAACCAGCCGATCAACCGCAACACTGATCGATCCCGGCGTGAGCCAGACCTTCGTGCCGATCGTATTGACCGGGAGCGGTCCCTTATGCAGCAGAACTTCCAGTACCCGGAAATCGGAGTCGCCCAATTTTGTCCGCTTGACGCTCTCGGCGGCATGCGGGAACAGCGCCTGAAACGCTTTCATAAAAACGAGCCAGAGATGCACGCCGCTGGAGTCTCGCCCTGGAGTCGCCTTTTTCCGCCTCATTTCAATTTTATCTTGATACCCACTGTATTGATGTCAATATACTGTATATCGAACAAAATGAAATAACATGAAAATCACTGCCGTTATAGCTCGTTTTCTTCTTGGTGTCATCTTTCTTGTCTTTGGACTGAATGGCTTCCTCCACTTCATTCCCAGCTCTCCTCCCTCCGGAACGGCCGGCCAGTTCGTCGGGGCGCTCTTTGTCTCCCATTATCTGGTCCCGATATTTCTGCTCCAAATCATTTCGGCGGTCCTGCTCCTGGTCAACCGCTACGTCCCACTCGCGCTGACGCTACTTGCTCCGATCATCGTCAACATTCTGCTCATCCACACATTGATGCTTCCGAGCGGTCTGCCTTTGGCTATCGTCGTGACGGTGCTCTGGATCGTCGTGTTTCTGAGTGTCCGCTCCGCCTTCGCCGGTCTCTTCCAACAGCGCGTTGCTGCTTGAACAGAAATCACCAACAAATGCAGATCGGCATAGACAGCTTCGTAGCGGCAACCGTTGACGCCGCCGGTCAAGCCGGGGATCCGGCGCAACATCTCAGCGAGTTGCTTGAAGCAATCACGCTCGCTGACGAGGTAGGCCTCGATGTATTTGGCATCGGCGAACACCACCGCCGCGAATTCCTCGATTCCGCGCCGACCGTGATTCTCGCCGCCGCCGCCGCCCGAACGCGCCGTATCCGTCTAACGAGTGCAGTTACGGTTCTAATCCCAATACCCATAGTCTGACGTTTGCCAGTAACCCTGAAATGGTTTCTCGTAGAGCTTAGATCCGCGTCAACTACTTGACGGAAGCCATTGCGTAATGACCCGGTACAATCGCCCGTACTGCGTATCCATGATCCTGGAACCTCGTCAACCACCGCTTCAATCCACTCACAAATGCACTTGCCCGCTCCCGTCTCCGCGCCGGCTTTTAGCAACAACTTTTCCCGCCGTCGATGACGACGCCGGCTTTGGAGCCAGTAGGCGAGCGTTGAGTATTTGATCCCCACGTGTTACGCGAACTTTATTCCGCTCATCCCGCTGCGGTCATACTCTTCCAACAACGATTCGCGACGCTCCCGCGATACCAGCACCCGACCCCGTGCGTCCTGACTTAAAATTCGTCCAGCCTCCTCCGCAGCAAATGTCATGGAATCCTCCTACGACATTTCCGCCAGCTCGAACAGTCGTGCTAGGCATAACGCTTACGTTACTCCAACTCCGGTAGCCGGTGAAGATGCCTGTGCTGTCCGAAATAGGTTGCAAGCTCAAGAAGCTACAATCTCCATTGAGATATCACGCTTGAATGTAGCCTTAGAGCAAGCACGCTCCCACAACGATGAGAGAACAGCCTACAGGCTATTGCAAAGTTTGAAGAGTGCCAGAGAGGAGCATCGCCGTCAGGGGGGGATCGCTATTGAAGGGCTGAAGGCAGGATTATTGCGCTGGAAAAAAATCGCGGAGAGTTAGTGAATCTATCAGTTGCGAAAGACTTCCTGAGTAAGTGTATCGTCCCGCTGACGATATTTCTGAGAAAACTTCCTGATCACTCCCGCAATAACGAGGAGAAAGCGCTGCTGAAAACCTTATGTGAGGCTGGTTTAGCGGTCATTAGGGATTCAGCTAGAGAGGCTTTAAACTTTGATGGAAAATAATGAAGGGAGGAAGCAATGTGAATAATTCACAAATAAATACTGATAGAGTGGAGTGTATTTCCGAAGGTCACCTTTAATTCATGCGCGAGTTTATCCGCAAAGAGGAAGAAATTTGCAAGGCTGCTCCGGATCGATTCTTAGCTGCCAGAATGAGCCAGAGGGATAGAACGTGGCAAACCTCATCAAAAAAGGCCTTAGGGTTTTCCCTAATTGCACTCGCCAGCGAGCCGTTCCATGTAAAACTGAAATGCAAGTGGACCAGCTTCTCCCCAATCCCGTCAAACCCTTGGAGCCTCAAAGCGCAAACGTGAGCAGCTTGAAAGAACTACTCGAGTTGCCTTGGATCAAGCCAGTGGCCGAAAGCGATGGCAAATTGTACCGCTTTTCCTGTAGGCGCTTGGATGACCATTGGCTTCTCTTGGCGGACTTTCATGGCACATGGCGAGTCATTGGATTGGTAAGCGGTGATGATGCAGAACACATTATCAACCCGTTACCAGTCTGGACGTTTTCTTAAGTCTCCTACTTCTTGATCAACCTCATGAAACCAGCTTGACCTTCCTCCGGTCGCAAATACCGCAGGTAATACTTCTGGATGGTTGCTTCGCTATTGCTTGCCCACTCACCTACTTGCCTCACTTGAGTACCAGAGTGCATAGCTAGGAAATAGCTGATTGATGAATGCCTCAAGCCATCCACTATTGGTTTAACTCCAGTAAGAGCATAGGACCTGGCTTAGCCTCTTGCGGAAGTGTCCATTACTGAAAGGAATAATTGGTCCACTCAATTGCTTGTCGGTCATGTCTTGGCGTAGCCACTTTACAAAGTCTCGTTCTCCTTCAATTCGATGTATCGCTGATCTCCTCCTCGTCGTTCGGCAACCTTGGCAACCGTTCGGGCGCTTGCTTCGTCCTCGCCCATGCAGAGAAGAGAATGGCGGTCGCGAAAAAAGTCGACGTAAAATCGGTCACGTGTTCAGAGGCATAATCGGGTCCGGCGAAGAGCGCTGGATGCTTACGGCATTAGGTGCCTGACGGGAATGGCACGAAGATAAGGACTGTTTGGGATGGTTCTTCGTCCCGAAGGGACAAAAGGATTCAGCCCAGGGTTTCAACCCTGGGAACCGGACCCCCGTGACGACGCGCCCTGTAAGGGCGCAAGATAGAGCGTGATAATAACACACATATCTTGTGTATTTAAGACATAGCTCAATCCCTCGCCCTAGTCTTGGTCGACATTATTTTCTCCACCAAAAATTCGAAGTCCGTTTTTCCAGTCCACGGAAGTCCGATCGCAGGCACACGCTTATCTGACCGGAACTTTGAGAGCTTTTCCGTTAGCTAATCCGCGAGCAAATCGGTTTTTTTCATACATCGCGGACCAGAAAATCCATCATCGCAGGATGACTTTTCAAGATGAGTTTCGAGCGCTGCTAAACAGGCACGAAATTTCGTTTTGATGAGCGGTATATGTGGGATTGATCCAGGCAAATCTTATGCCCCTTCAGCTTCAGGGCGTACCGCTAAATTGAATGCTTCCCAGGGTTGAAACCCTGGGCTGAATCCTTGTGGGGTCTCAGATATGGGTGACACTTTTGTCTCAGTATTTAGGTTACACTTTGTCTCAGCATTTGGGTGACACTCGACGCAGCTTTGGGTTCGATTATTCGGAGGATTTTGCAGGACTGGTTCGCGCCGTTTTCCGCCTTGAGACCGTAGGTCGAAAGGGGGAAAATGGCGCGTCGGGCAGGTGACCTAACAGGATATTGCCGAGGTATATTTCATGGATCGTATCATTCCACCTCCTCAGCCCAAGTCTCTGGCTTTTAAAGGCTTCTCCGATGAAGCGGCGATTATTCAACCACTGGATATCTCCTTTGGAGTTGACTTCCCTGACTTCGAACTCACTTCCGTATTCAATCGCCCTTGGAGGATGGTATCTGAGTTCCGAAGTGACGTACATTTCAGCCGGAGTTTTCATATCTAACGCTTCGTGAGGTCGCTCCTCATTGAAGCTTCTGATCCAATTCCTGGTCCTGCGCTGTTGTGCTTTGAGGTTGACTGCTGCGGGATTGGCGATCTCCATTTTTAAGGTCAAATGCATGCGTTCGTGCGCTCCATTCTGGTAAGGTTTGCCCGGATCAATGAAGTCTACTTGGATACCTAGCAGACGCCACCACACGCTCAACTGAGTCAATCCCAACACCCAACCACCCCCAAATGGTTTGCCGTTGTCGACCCGGATCGCTCGAGGCAGCCCATATTCCTTAAAGGTTCTCTCAAAGCTCTTCCAGACAGCCGCTAGGGCCATCGAGGCTAAATCCTCGCAGCAGATAATGTATCGGCTATAAAGATCACTTATCGTCAAGGGGTAGCACTTGTGACCATCGCCAGTGTAAAACCAGCCCTTAAAGTCTACGCCCCAAACATCGTTACACCATACAGGGGCCAAGCGTGTGGTATCCGGATGCTCCGGGCCAACCTTTTGCCGAGTCCAGCGTTGTGCCGTGACCAATCCAGCCTGCTTCAAGATTCGACTTATCGTCGCTCGCGAGGGAATCTGTTCCCCACAAAACATTCGCCTCAAGCGCGCAAATAGTTTTTTCGATCCCCAGCTGGGATGCTTTTTTTCTGTTCCAAAATCCGAAGCTTCCATTGGGCACTCGCCACATTGACCGAGTTTTGCCGTGGACCGCGGCGCCTGTCTCCTAGTGACTTACTTCCTTCTTCACCAGATCGTTTGAGCCACTTGTAGCCCGTCTTGCGACTAATCCGGTGTTGCTGGCATAGTTCTTTAAATGGCTTCTCTTGGCGAAGCGCTTCTCGCACAAAGTCTTCTCGCTGTTGATCTGGGGGCGTTTCTATTTTCCACGGCATCCCTTTAGTCTCTCTCCACCTTCTAAACTGTCACCTTTATTCTGACGCACCCCAGGCCAAATCTCACCCTGGGGTGTCACCCAAATACTGAGGCAAAAGTGTTACCTTTACGGTGAGATCGGACCTCCTCTAGCCCCTCCGGGGCAATGGAACACCCTAAATTCTGCTTATCTTCGCGCCATTCGTGCCTGACGGCATATTTCTTCCACCCGCGGTACGTTGCGCGCCACCTTGTGAAGCCAAGCGGTTCATGATCCGGAACGTAAATGCCAGCGCCGTTGGGTTGATAATTGGTTCCGCTGCCACCAGTTTGGAAGATCTCGTCAAAGGCTCTGGAAATCTCCCAGTGACGGCTGGAAGGAACCTCAGCCAGGTTGCGCGCTCCTTATTTGGCGACTTCGGCCAGGAGCGCGTGGCCACGCGCAATCGCCCGGGTTGGCGTACGCAATCGTTATTCAGGATTAATCGGCGATATGTTAGGATGTATCGTAGAAACAATGATGGCGCAAAAAGTAAGAAAAAAGGCGATTCGTGAGACCGGACTGCAAGCGGTCGGGGATCTTCCGTGGGGATCGCATTTCAGTATTTTTTATGAGACGAAGCAGGACCTGCTCGACATTCTTGTTCCGTTCTTCAGAGCCGGTTTGCAAAATAATGAGTCCTGTCTTTGGATTGTTATGAGGTACCAATTTTTGACGGTGTACGAAGCAAAGAATGTCTTGCGCAAAGCTGTTCCGGACTTCGACCGGCTGCTGAGGGAGGGAAAAATCGAAGTGATGGCGCGCAAGCAGTGGTTTCAGGTGGATGGCAAAGCAGACCTTTCCCAAGCAGCCGCTCGATTTCAGAAGAAACTCGACGACGCCCTAGCGAGGGGCTCAACCGGTCTTCGCCTAACCGGGAGTCCGGCGTGGATCCGAAATCATCTGCGCCCACAGAAATTTCGTGAATTCGAACAGGAGGTCAGTGAGGTGTTGGAGAATCAGCGGATAATCGCGGCCTGCACATTTCCGCTCACCCTGAGCGGGGCCAGGCAAATTCTCGATGCCGCGCGCCTGCATCAGTTTTCCATGACCGTCCGCAAGGGCGTTTGGAAGCGGGTGGAAGTGGCCAATATCCGATGGGCGAAGGAAGAGTCGGAGCGGACCGACCCCAAAATTGGACAACTGACGTTGCGGCAGCGAGAGATACTGCAGCGGATATCGGAAGGTCAGAACACAAAAGAAATTGCCGGTCACCTTGCCATCAGCGTGAAAACGGTCGAAGCGCATCGCTTGCAAGTGATGCACCGATTGAAGATCCACAACGTACCGGGATTGGTGCGGTTCGCGATTCGCACCGGCTTGGTTTCGGATTAGGGAAGCGGGGGGCGTTCAGATAGCGAAGAGTTACGATTTAAATACAGTGCGACTCCAAAGACGACGATTTCGACAAACACTGAATACATCACTCGCTACGAGAAGGGCGAGGTCTTTACACTTACCCCGGACTTCGATTTTTCCGCCGTTCACCACTACTTTTGATCTGGCTTTGTACCTCCTGTGAAGTGGTGGTAAACGGCGAGACGAAACAAGAACACATTCCCATGTCATCTGCTCTATGAATCCCTGTTGCCTGGCGCTCTACCCGGCGGCCGCTGTCGCGTGCTGCTCTACCCAGGGGCAAACCATCAAGCTGCCTCTGGGCAATGCCGCGGCCTTCGTGCTTGGCATCGCCGTCGCGGTGGCGTCGCTCGGGGTGCTCGCGGCTTATATCGGGCGCATGGTGGTGATGGAGACACCTTTCAAATACGCGATTGCTTTTCTGCCTATCCTCATGGGCGTGTACCGGCTCGGATGGATTCGCCTGCCGCTCATTACACCGAAAGCGTTTCGTCCGGGGATTGGCGGAGCCTTCGGAACCGGACTGCTGCTTTCGCTCATCATCGGGCCATGCGGCACGCCGGTGCTGGTGTCCGTTCTTTCGTTTGCGGTCTACAAGCAGAGCTTTATCTATGGCGGGCTGCTGCTGTTTCTCCACGGTATCGGCAACAGCTTCCCGGTGATGCTGGTCGGGACAACGGCGGGTGGCGTGTTGAAGCGCCTCGATTGCAGCCGTTTCGGAAAGTGGATTGACCCAATCGTCGGTGGACTGCTTATCCTGCTCGGTTTTTATCTGCTCTGGCGCATTTGAGGAGGTCGCGCCGAGTCTGAGCGTCAGATCTTCAGAAAATCTTATGCCCACAGTAGTGCCGGGTAAGCTCAAGGTCGAGGATTTTAAATGGAGGGCACCGTCTGCCCACTCGCGCAATTGTTCCTGGTGCGCCTCCAAGAGTTGACGCCATCTGCTCCTCTCGTCGGCAGAAGCTTTCTCATAGAGCGCCGCCATCGTCAACGCCGTGTAATAGAAGTAGTCGAGTAAGTCGACCTCAATGGGTGAAGTCCAAAGCAGTGCCTTCGCCTTGTCGGCTGCGACGAGAGCCTCGGCGTAGTCCCCTGAGAGGAAGCGCGCCTTGAGTTTGAGGATCCAATAACGGCAGATAAGGCTAGCGGTGGTACGCGGATGCGTTCGGGAAAGGATCGTAGAGGCCGCCGCTATTCCGCTCCGGGGCGTAGACAAATCCGTAGAGATCTTTCTTGATATTGACCGGCTCGAGGAGCAGGCCTTTGTCACGAACCGCCTTGGTGTATTCGATCAGAACTCGTGCGGTACCATTGATGCCCCACATCTTAAATCCCGTCCCAAGGAATCCGCCGTTAGGATAAAGTTCTTCCAAGTTCGCCATCGCATGAAAGCAATTGATCGCGACTCGATCCTTACGAGTAAGCCGGTCATCGGCTTTATATCTGATAGTTCCTCCGTCGAGCAACAGCTTCCGTTGCACGCCAAGATCAAACGCTTCTTTCCTGATCTCGTAGGGTCCCCACATACCGACGGAATCTTTGTCATTGATCGCGACCTTCAGCGTCTCGTCCAGCCTGTAGTTTCTCCCTTCGACGATAGGACATTTGTTCCATGTCGCAAAAATGCGGCTGCCGAAACCATCGAAAACGCAGACCCCACTAGTATCAAAATCGTGCGGCACCCAGCTGATCGTAAATGCTTCAAAATCTCGGTTCTTGTATCTCCCGTGTCTGAATCCCGAAGTGAGGCTGGGCTGTTTCCCGTCGCCGAATACGCGTATCACAGAGATGAATGAGTGCGACAACTGCGGCTTAATCGATCTGTCTTGGAAAGCGAACGGAACGATAAAATAGCGGTCTTTTGTATTTACGCCGTCTCCCAAGCGTGCTGTGACCTTGTCCTTAATGCGGTTGACGATCTGCTCGTATAACGGCGTATCATACTTCGAAAAGTCGACGTCCGCTTTTAGCCATCCTGCGCCAGCCGAAAGGCACAGGCTGACAAACAACGTGCAATATACGACCCAACTAGCAAGCGGTTTGACTCGCCAACTGATTTTCCGCTGCACTCCGCGGCTACTGGGGAGAAGCCACTTGCCTTCATTATTCACGAGCCCGTGGGCGCGGCTCGCCGCGCGTCCGTTGGTGTTATTGATGCGATTCATTTCCCCTAAGTTCGAGCAGGCTATCGCTGCGCATGGTCACGCTATAACACCTTAGTCCCACGTGACTTGTCCAGATCAGATTTCCATAAAGAGTATTCTTTGGTGACTGTGCAGCTGAGATTGCTTTGCCGGCTCCTTTTTTCGCGGAGAACCCGCGGCTCGTCGTCGACCCAGCGCCGTACCCGCAGAGCAATGTCTTCCCGGGCCCGATGCACCTGTGATCGACTTTGACGGAATGCGAGATGAAGGAGACAACCACAAAAGCATTTCAGTTGGTCGAGCGGCAGAACCTGTTCTAATCTAAAATAGCCGGCGGCTGAGCGAGGCTCCCCCCGAGCCGGGACTATTGGAGAACAAAAACCCGTGTTCCCTGTAGCGTTATACTCGCTTTGTGCTTCCCGATTTCTTCGTGCTGGACAAAGCTTTCAACGCGCGGGCGGCCTTGTCTGCATCAGCGTTCCCATCAAAGCCAAGGTAGGCCACAAACTTGCGGCCAACGACGGTCCCGGAAAGACCCCGCAGATTCACACCTGAATCTGCAATAGCTGAGGTGATCCGAAACCCGAGACCGGGTGCATCGTTACCCTCCACTTTCAACGTCGCTAGCTTTTCAGCGGATGCAAGGCCTTCTGCTTTCGCAGCCTTTCGGACATTAGCACCCTTGACCGGTGTTAGAAAAGCAACCCCCTTGCCAGCGTTTGAGGGATCACGCCGGGCAACCACGCATTCCAGGTTGGCGCCCGCGCCGGCAAGTGCTCCTAGAAGCTTCGCAAGGCCGCCGGGCGTGTCTTCGATTTGGGCGGCCCAAACATCCATTTTCGTGACTGTCAGGTTCATAGAAAATCGCCTCCTCTGGGGATCGATTCTAAATAATCACATCAGATGAGCAAGCGAATTCCGCGCCTGCAAACGTGGCCCTTCCGCAGCGGCAACGTCGACTGCTCGTTTTACACGCTGGCGAACTTTTACCTCGGAGAGGTCCAAGCCCGCTTTTGCTGCTGTCGGATCTGCCCGGGACCGAGTTTCCCGCGCGTCAAGCTCAGCGGGCTTCAGATGTCCAAGGTAGTCCTCTTCCTGTGGGGGTTAAATCCCCGCATCTCCCAGGGGGCTATGCGGCGCGTGGTTTTCTTCGGAGGTCCTTGAGAAAGTGGACGCCGGGCCGGCAAGCAGTGGCCAGCCGTTAAAGAAACTGGTAACTTATACTCAAGGCAATGATCTCAATTGTTTACAAATTTATTTATTCATTCCTCAAAATTTATTGGTTCATGTTCCGGCCCAGGACTCAAGGCGTTACATGCCTCATTTTAAGCGGGGATGAGTTACTCCTAATTCGCCACACCTATGGTCGTTCAGCGTGGACTCTTTCGGGTGGAGGACTTAAAAAAAATGAGACCAAAGAGGAGGCTGTTAAGAGGGAAGTAAAAGAGGAATTAGGATTAAATATCACGCCTGAATATATGGGAGAGTTTACTCATAACCCAGAACACAAGATTGATACGGTATTTTGCTTTGTCGCAAGAATGGAAAAAATAGAACCAAAAATTGATCATCTTGAGATAAAAGAGGCCAAATGGTGGAATATAAACAATTTACCAAGGGATCATTCAATGAGTTTGAAGCGGGTAATTTTGATGCATAAATCAAGATGATCATCGCCTGGCTATGACGGATTGAGATATGGTTTGTCGACTACGGCGCCAATTCGATTGCAACCAACGGGCGGTTGCGCGATGCTTGTACGTTCCAAAAACCCATGAGCGCTATGTATTCCCCCCCGAGACCGTCTTTAATCAGTCGCCGCCGTTGGAAAATTACAACCTTTTCGATGGCGACTGCGCTCTGAAAGAAACCGTTCGTCGCGAGGGCGGCGGTTGAATCGAGACGGAAGCACGCAAGCTAGGAGAACTCCTAGGCAAGCCGGAGACTATCAATCTCGGCGTCCTAGCAAATTCGATTTACCCCGGAACTGCGAACCCATGATCGATTTGGTTATCGGATCGACGAGGTAACATATCATCCAGCATACCATGAATTCCCTGCCCTGGGTAGAAAAGAGGCCAGGAGCACATGTCGCCCGGGCTGCTTTACAGCTAGAATCTTACAGATTTGTAATAGCGCCCTTTTAAGGCGTTGGTTGTGGGTTCGAGCCCCACCCAACCCAGTTTTTGTCCAATGGCCTGGGTCTACATTCTTCGCGGTTCCTGTGGGCGGCATTACATCGGCTCGACGGAGAATCTCGATCGTCGACTGGCGGAACATCGGCGAGGGAAAGTACATTCTACTCGTCGGTTTGGGCAGCCACTAGAGCTTGTGGCTAGCAAGGCAATTCCAGAAATCAATTCGGCCCGAGTACTTGAGCGCGAACTCAAGGCAAAAAAGAGTCCGCAGGTCGCCGTCTATTTGCTGGGCAGAGCCTGATGGTAGCTCAATGGTAGAGCAGCCCCGAAAGCTTTCGGGGTTGGTTGTGGGTTCGAGCCCCACCCAAACTGTTGAAGTGAGGGCCATCGGCCCGGACCTAAGCGCACGAAAGTCCGGCAAACGGCGAGCGGCGGAACGCGGTTTCACAAGTTTGAACGGAAATTGACTAGGATTAACAATTAGAGGTCGGCCCAGCGTGGCTCTGACATGTGGGGCAGAAGATCGTATTCGATAGCGAAGACTGCCAGAACGCCGATCATCGCGGCACTCACTACAGTCAGATAAGCCGGCGGCGCTGGGACAAATCCCGTGTCAGCGCCTGACAAACGGACGCTCAAGAGGAGTTGGCACCGTTGTAAGGGACCGCCACCCGTGCGGCGAGTTGCCTCACGACGCGTCGCGTGGCAGGGTCACGATGGCCCGTACAGTAGTTCCGCGGTCGCTGGACTCGATCTCCAGCTGTCCGCCGACTTGGCGCAGGCGTTCGCGCATGCCGGCGATGCCGACGCCGACGGGTACGCTCATCTCCTTGTTGCGTAGACGCAGCCCGGGCGGGACACCCCCTCCTTCATCGCTGATCTCCAGCCTGACAGTTCCCGCGTCGCGACGGATTCGGACCGCGGCTGTAGTACTGCCGGAATGCCGGTGAATGTTGCCGAGGCTTTCTTGCACCACCCGAAACAGTGCGGTTTCGATCTCGGCGGGCAGCCGGTCAAGGTCTTCCGCCACGTCGAGTGTCGTCGCTATCGCGCTGCGTCCGGCGAACCCTTCGATGTAATCTTGTAGCGCGCGCCTGAGTCCCAACTCGTCCAGCAACGGCGGATGGAGGAGGTGAGAAATCGTGCGAATCTCGCGGTTGCAGTGTTCAACCAGGGCCATGCTATCGGAAAGAAGATTGTCGGTGATGAGATCAGGCCCTTCGATCCGCTTTTGCAATTGGCCGAGGTTCATAGACACCGCTGCGAGTTCCTGTGCGATCGAGTCGTGCAGTTCCCGCGCAATGCGGCGATGTTCCTCATCCTGCATCTGAAACAGACGCCTGGAAAGCTCTCGCAGCGCCTTGTTGGCTTGCTCCCGGTCGCGAAGGTTGGCCAGCAGCCGCTTAACCTCCATCTCCGCGTGATTCGGGGCTAGAAATTCCTCTGGCGGAATATAGTACGGGTTGCTGCAGACGAAGTTCCCGTAGATCACAATGGGATGCGTGCGAATCACGTTGAGAATGACCTCCGGTGAGAACCGGTTGCGGTCGTATTGGCACGTCACGGCGACGGGGTGGTCGTGGACAAAGTGATTCAGTTTCGCCTCGTACTCGATCAGTTGACCTGTGCCGAGGTCACCGCCAAGCGCCCAAGTCATCTCGCCCACCACCCTTAAGCCGGAAAAGCCGGAGGCTATCGCCGGTTCAAGAGAGTCCGCCAAAAAGCGGATCATCCTGTCAGGTTCAAAATGGCCGTTCCTGAGATACGTGTCCTCTTGGCTAGCAACCGCTAGTCTCCCCGAATTCATAGCTTCATCGACATCAACACCGATTGCGTGCAATCCTTCGTTTACATCTCTGAGGGTTTTTTCGGGGGCGATGACAATACATTTTTCGCCACGCTCAAGGCCCATCCGGATAGAAGGAACGGGCATGGCCAACTGCTCTCCCTGGCTTTCGTAGATCAAGCAGATATGGTCATGCAGGCCGATCTGAACGAGCACATCAAGAAGCCGGGGATCGTCCGATCCGGCCTCAATTGTATCTGGGGACTCGCGCTGGTCGTCTTGGATTGACATATACAGCGTTACACGGTCGATCTCAGGCCTCGATGATCTTATTGCGAATCGCGTAGCGGACAAGCTCCGCGACGGCGTGCATGTTGAGTCGGCGCATGATGTTCGTGCGATGGGCGTCTACTGTTTTAACGCTGATGCCCAACCTCGTGGCAATCTCTTTGTTCGTCCGCCCTTCGGCGAGGAGTTGAACCACCTCACGTTCGCGAGCGGAGAGACGATCGTGTAGCGCGACGGTGTCTTCCTCATCGACTTCGTCTTTCATTGAGCGGCTCATGACCACCTCGGCAACCTTGCCAACGAAAAACGGCTTGCGTCGGGCGACGGAATCGACGGCCGCTATCAGTAGTCGGGCGCTGTCGCTCTTCAGGATGCAGCCGCGGGCACCGGCGTCGAGCGCGCCTGCGATTAGCGCATCCGAATCATGCATAGTGAGAATCAGAACTTCCACCGAGGGCATTTCGCGACGAATCTGGCGGGCAGCTTCGAGCCCGTTCAGCTCCGGCATAGTGATGTCGATCACGGCCACGTCAGGCAAAAGCCGCTTCGCCATCGCAACGGCCTCACGGCCATTACCGGCGTCGCCGCAAACCGTCCAGTCCGGTTGGCTTTCGAGTACGGACCGGATTCCTTGCCGCATCAGCGGGTGGTCGTCTGCGAGTAATATCTTCAATTCTTTCATGGTTGGTTGCGGCAAAAATTTGAATTCATCGTTTTGACTAGCGGCAATACGAAAACCTACTCTTTATTCGGCAGGTTGAAATCCCCTTCACCTAAAAACGGCCTTGTGGACCGAGGCTATGCAAGTTGCTGCCGAAGTGGGCGGTAAGTTTCTACCGCGCTTCTCTAGGGTAAATGCCCTAGGGCGCTTTCTCCGAATAATTAGGGGATCAAAGGGTTTCCATGGCTGAGGCGCTGGGGCGAGTTTCCCGACGTAATTATGTCCCTGCAAAAGAAGCCTGATTTAGCAGTCGTAGGCCATGAACTGATATTGAGCGACGAAAGCGTTGGCGGACCGAAGTGGAGCGTAGCTTTAGGTAGGGACCCAAATTGAAACGATTCACCTTTAGTACCCCACCCCGATGCGGCCTCGTCACCCAATAAGCTCGCCGTACGCCAGATCAAGATGACTTTATGATGCTACTGAGGGCATCGGCGGCAAGCAACAAGACGGCAGCCAACTCCAGGATGGCTCGCTCCTCCGTGTGTTGTAGTGAGAAAGCACCCACCCGTTTTCATGTCCGTGACCAAAAAACTCGTCCTCGTCTTCTTGCTGGTGACTATGGTTCCGCTCAGCGCGATCATTTGGGTTTTGCACTACACGTTCGTGGAGCATGCCGAAGGGCAGGTCGGCGCACGGCTTGAGGATAGCGTGATTCAGTGCGGCAAGAGCGCAGACAAGTTCATGTTTAGCTGCATTCGCGGGATGAAAGACCTCGCAGAAGACTCGGAGTTAAGCTCCGGAGATTCCGACGCGACGCGCAAAAAGTTATCCCGGTGTATCCACTCTTTCCCCTGTTTAGGCGAAGTCATGCTTGTGGACACCCACGGCACGGTGATCGCCTCCTCATCCGCTCCGGAGGTGGGCACGTCGTTGTTCACTCTGTTCGACAACACGCGTCGTGTTTTTGAGCAGGCGCTCCGTAGCTCAGCTGGGGTCGTTTACATTTCGGACTTGAACGAGATCGCCGAACCCCTCCGTCGGGTGGTCGTCGCAGGCAAGCTCCGCGACGTGGACATCGGCATCCAGATGCTAACGGCGGTGCAGGACACCGCTGGCCACACCGTGAGCGTGCTCGTCAGCGACATCGTAACCGATCCTCTGCGCATTTTGCTGGAAGACCTCAAACGGTGCACTCCGGGCGATGGGTCCGCTTGTTTGCTGGATGAAAGGGGTCTGGTCCTGATGACCACCGATCCGCAGGCGACTTTGCTCTCTCCGCATCCCGACGTTACCGGCGGCGCGTTGCGGGCGCCGTTGAGCCAAAACCTGAGCGGTTACCTGGCCTATCGAGACACGCACGGACGCCAACAAATGGCTGCCTACAGCCGGCTACGGGCCTACGGCGCCAATCAGGCGGGCGAATGGCGACTGATCACCCGCGCTTCCTACGACGCCACCCTGGCGCCGGTGATGGAATCGTTCAACCGGACGTTGGACATCCTGTTCGCAACGCTGGTAGGGGCAGTGGGTTTGGGCTTGTGGCTGGCGCGCCGATTGACCGCCCCAATCCTCAAATTAACCGAAAGCGCAAAGACCATCGCCGGCGGTCGCTTCGGCGCCCGCCTGGCGGTCACCACACGCGATGAAATCGGCGCATTGGCCGAGGCCTTTAACCAGATGGCCAGTACGCTGGAGACGGAGATCACTCAACGCGCGCAAGCTCAGGAGTCGTTGCGCAGTGCAAACCAGGAACTGGAGCAGCGCGTGCAAGAGCGCACGACGCAACTGATGGCTGAAATTGCCGATCGCGCCCAAGCCCAGAAAGACTTACATCAACTTCACCGCAGGCAGGAATTAGTGCTCAACGCGGTCGGCGAAGGCATTCATGTGCTTGATTGCAGGGGGCGGATTATCTTTGAAAATCCCGCTGGAGTGGAGATGCTCGGATGGGAATCCGGCGAGCTAATCGGCAAGCTGGCACATGCGACGATCCATCATTCCAAGGCTGGCGGCGCACCCTATCCGCAAGACGAGTGTCCCATTTATGCATCGCTCGAGGATGGCAATCAACGCCGGATCAGCGATGAAGTGTTCTGGCGAAAAGATGGGACCAGTTTTCCCGTCGAATACGTCGCTACACCGCTTCGTGATGAAAATCATGAAATCGTCGGCGCTGTCGTTGTGTTCAGCGACTTAACCGAGAACAAACGGGCCGAGCTGGAGTTGCATCATGCCAAGGAGACAGCCGAAGCCGCCAATAGGGCCAAGAGCCAATTCCTGGCCAATATGAGCCACGAGATACGCACGCCAATGAACGGCGTCATGGGCATAACCGAGCTCTTGCTCGACACGATGCTAACTCGGGAGCAGCGCGAATTCGCTGAGACCATCCGCGCTAGCGCCGAAGCGTTGCTGAGCGTGATCAACGACATCCTCGAGTACTCCCAGATAGAAGGCGGCAAGGTCCGCTTTGAGGAACTTGATTTCGACCTGCGCGAGATCGTCGAGGACACTTTAGGGATGCTGGCCGGCCAAGCCCGAGACAAGGGCCTGGATTTGGTCGGCACCGTGGCGCCCGAGGTGCCCGCCCAGTTGCGCGGCGATCCGGGTCGCCTGCGCCAAATCCTGACCAACCTCATCAGCAATGCCATCAAATTTACCCACGCCGGCAAGGTGGCGATCCGCGTGACGCCCGACCAGGAGACGGTGACCGATGTGCTGGTACGCTTTGAAATCCAGGACACCGGCATCGGCATCCCCCAGGAAACCCAGACGCAGCTGTTCCAGGCGTTTGTGCAGGCCGATGACTCGATGACGCGTAAATACGAAGGAACCGGGCTTGGGCTGGCCATCTGTCGACAACTGGTCGAGCGCATGGGCGGACGCATCGGCGTGGAAAGCACGCCGGGGCAGGGTTCGCGCTTCTGGTTTACCGCGCTCCTCCCCCGGTAATGGCGTGATCGCGTCACTTTTCAACGAATTCGTAATTCCTGGGCCGTCGACGTCAACGCCATCATCGGCGAAGTACACAGAAGGCGTAACGTCGCCTGGGAACGGACATTCTCATCGATGGTAGCTGGACGGCCCAGCAGTCCCTTCCGAAGTCAGTTTGGTATGCTGCCGGCGCGTTTTCACGGTCGTGCCCATAGTTTTGCAATGCATAAACGGTGAGCAACTTTCATCGTACCAGAACGAGCGTTCGATTCCCCTCACCCCCTGGCTCCGTCGAACGGCTGCTCAACATTATCGTTCTGCAAAGCTCGTTTTTCGTTGATCCTTCTACAGACAGGGCAACAGTGGAGGCTCTTCGTCCGCAGACGAATTTTTGACGCCGCTCTCACCTGGTTTGGAGATCCCGACCCACGGATCGGAAGGGCGTGGGAGAAGCGTGAAAGATTGGCAAAGCTCGTCGCCCGCCGTCGAACCGTGCTTGTCCTGGATGGCTTGGAGCCACTCCAAATCCGCTAGGTCCACAAGAAGGACGCGTACGTGAACCTTCCCTGCAGGCCGCTTTTCTTAGCAGTAATCTGCGCCTGTAATACTGGTTTATTCCGCGAAGCACCGCATGAAGTATACGTTACGCAGATTCAGCGCGGGAATGCCTCCTTCGCCGCGAAAGTCCTCGGAGCCCGAGGAGCGTTACTTTCGGTACTAGCTCATTTCTTTGAACACTGCCGCTAGGGTTCACCTGCGGAAGGGCACAGTAGTTATTTCGCCCCGACTGAGTTCATTTGGGAAGGTGCGGACGGGAACAAAGGTTAAGCCGGGCGGGTGAGCTAGCCCGCATATTGCATGGGTTTCCAGTTTTGAGCATTTGTCCTGATGACGAATCGTGTGCGGCCGCGGAGCCAGACTAATAGGACGATTTGGGGTGGTTTTTCAAACGCTGGAAGACACCGCGGGCATGGCCTCCATTTTTTAGCGGGTGCCGGGGCCAGCACCGTCGCAGTGTTAGCCATAGAAACAAGCCAAGCAGAACTTGAAGAGGTGCTTGAGCGGGAAGGCGCTGGAGAACCAGATTCGCACCCGCCTGGTGTTTCGGGTGATCACCGCGCCGATCTTCAGCAACTTGAGCCGGATGGTGCCCACCTGAGCACGAGCTAATTCCGTGGATTTGAGGCCAAGCCGACGCAATGCTTCCAATAAAACGTAGGCGCAACTGGAGAGCAGCAACCGGAACTGGTTGGGCCACCAGTAGTGACAGCTGGTCCGATCGCTGAAGAGTCCGAGCTGTTGTTCCTTAATGCGGTTTTCCATCTCACCTCGAGCACAGTAGATCTGGTCATAGATCCTTTGTGCGCTCCCGATCAGGTCGGTGACCACAAAGCGAGGGTTGGCTCCTTGGGCGGAGTGCTCGGCTTTGGCAATAATCCATCGCTTCTTATCCCAACTGCCGGCCCGATACTTGAAGCGTTTAAAGAGGCGGACTTTTTCGCCACTTTTGCCATGTTTACGTTCGGCGCGCTGCCCCAGCTTGGCACTCAGAGCCTTGAGCCGCTCATTCTTGGCGATGCCGACGATGTAATCGACTTGGTGAGCCTCACACCAACGCAGCATTTTCCAGCGACAGAACCCGCTATCGGCACGCAGGATAATTTTAACTTCAGGCCAGCGTTCTCTGAGCGCACTGACTAACTTGGCTAAGATCGCCCATGCGTGTTTGGCTGGATCGATGTTACTGGACCGAAGGTAGCTGACCAGCAACTGTTCTCCGCAAAAGACGTAGAGCGGCAAGAAGCAATAATCGTAGTAGTAACCATGGAAGGCTCGGCCCACCTGCATGCCATGCACCCGATCATCGGTGCAGTCAAAATCCAGGATTAGTTCTTTGGGCGGCGCAGAAAAACTCTTCACGAATTGTTCGAACAACACTTGATGAATCAGCCATGCTTCCTTTCGCCCAGCCCGGTTCTCCAACCGGCATAAGGTTGAACAGCTTCCTAACTGCTCAGCTCGATCCGTGGCGGTCTGCCAGAGCACATCGTGGCGTAGAGAGTCGTGATCATTGAGGTCCTCGTATCCGAGCGCTAAGCCATAGATGCGCTGTCGCAGAAGACTTTCCTGAGAATGTTGAATCAAGAGCGGGTTTCGTCGGTCGGGCAAAATCCGGTCCAACCGTTTCGTAAAACCCAGCCAGCGATCCACCTGACGCAGCAGCATCACACCCCCGTCACTACTGACTTGCCCACCCGCAAAAATTGCCTCGATTTTTCTTCGACCTAAGCCTGGAAATTCGAATCCAAGTTGGTTATCTTGTTCCACTAGCGAAGCCTCCTGTTAAGTTTGGATTTAAGCACCTCAACCATAACAGGTTACTTAAAAGGCTTCGCTACTTTTTTGCTCAAAACGATGCAAAATTGGGGCTAGGATGGCGTCACGCAGCGCGATAAAGGGTAGCCCAGCGATCATGGCAATCGAGAAGAAGTGGCATTGGCGATTGATACGGGCCGAGAGAGCCGTCGCGTGAGCGCAGGTCCAGATTTGCGAAACCCGGAAACCCCGTGAACGCGCATTTCAATGGGAGTAATCCCTTCTTTGGTCACAACGTCCTTCTTGGCCGCTATTTCAACGTCGACAGCAACAAATGCAGCAACAAAAACAGGACAATCCTAAGCGCCTCAAAAGAAGGATCTTACAGACTTACAATAGCGCCATTTTAAGGCGTTGGTTGTGGGTTCGAGCCCCACCCAACCCAATAAGTATATCAAAATAAGGCACTTACAGATACCGTAGGAAAAAACGTAGGAAAAGCCTGGTCAAAAGAGGCGGAGGCCCCCGGAAAACCGAACTGCTGATGGTCTGTGGAGGCCGCGCCGGTCATCATGACGTCTTGCACATGCGCCCGGTGACCGGTTGCTTATTTCGGCATGTCGCGCTGGGACGAGATGTATTCCCGGAAGTCCTCAAGCGTAAACCCCATATCGACCACGAATCCGATCCGCACATCCTCCCGATACGTGAGGTACGCAGCGACAGGGTCAGCGTCGTAGGTTAAATCGCCGTCTGGGTCGTAATCATCCCGAATCGTGAACTTCGGAGCGTCCTCTGGCATTCCGGTGACTGTACTCCTGTTGGTGCGGCCCGCTCAATCGTTCTGGCACCGGCCCCACAAAGAGGTGACATGGACTTCTCCGCCTACCGAGTAAGCCGTCGTGTATACAAATGCACCGCGCTTCAGATCGATGGTGATCATTGCATGCGCAGTCGCTTCGTCTCCGCCGAGAACCACTATCCGGTCGTTCCGTCTAACGACTTGGTACCATAGATGCAGCAGACCGGAAGCAGATGTTGAAATTACGTCGGCTTTTTTCCCCAACACCGCTATACGAAGCGGATGCGGGATCGCTTGCTTTTCTACCGAGCACACCGAGTAACTTTTCTCCCGGAGAGGTTCGCCTGAAAAGGCGATGTCTACTTTTGTTTCTGGAATGCATGTGATCGGTTCATTTAGAGCGATGGGTTTGGGTGTAAACGGCGATTCGTTCCTGTAAGATGGCTCTCTCCCGAAAACCATCGCCAAACAGATCATCGAGGCTAAGAGAGCAGCTATGAGTTGTTTCATACGCGCCGGTCCCACTCCGCGTATAGCAGGGGATGGCGATTAGAAGAAGCATATTTCTGGCGAAGTCCCAGAAGGCAGCGGGACCTTACGCGGCGAATCGGGACGATGTAGAACCGTAGGACACCGTAGAAAACAGAACGCGCATTTATCACCCTTTCCTCGCAGATTTCACCCGTTTGCTACCGATTCTACTGGATTTCTAAAAGCGTTGGTTGTGGGTTCGAGCCCCACCCAACCCATAAGTATCGTTTCTCCTCGGAAACGGCTCTGGTAACGAACCGGAACAATTAGTCTCCAGCGCTTCCGGGTTTTATACCACTTTGACTCTCACATCTCCAGGGTACGACCAAAGTCGTACTGTTCCACCTTTCTCGCCAAATCCTTCCACTTTGTCCGTTTTGGCAATCCAATCGGCCCGCAAATTTTCGAAGGCTCGCTTTGGCGGGTCACGTTATGCCCTTGCCTTTTGATCGGAGAAAAACACGGGATCAACCCGCTCCATCCGCTTCCCAAGCACTCCTGGCTTGGCGCACGCAAAACTGGAGTGAGGTTGTGCGGATCGCTTAAAGTCTTCTTGAGGACGTGTCTGATAAGGCCACCCCCAGTGCGCCAACAGCCGGACAGCTATCGATGCGCACTCTCTCAGATTTCGCAAACCAGAGCGATGCCGGATTCCTACTGGTTATTAATCCTGACCATAGCATTGCTACGGTCCACATGACGCTGGTATCGGTAACATCCTCGCCTGACAAAGATTGATAGACCCGAACATGAAAGTCCAGGCCTTGATCGTCGCTCCGCCTCCAGGGTCATCGGATACAGGATTTCAGCCGTTTTCTACTCTCCTTGTCTCGGCTTCGTCCAGTCACGCCGTTCCAGTACGTGACTGCCCAGGCTGGAGTGCTACAGAGCGGCGTGCAGATGCCGCAGTGGGTCCCCTTGCAATAGACTGCCCACCGAGCAGTCGTAGGTCATGCTCCAGGATGGCTGGGCCAGCGCAGTGAGCGCAGGGCAAGAGTGCCGGCTGCGATTCTGTACTCATTTCACACCAGCTTGGATCTAACGTCATGACCAGCGCCTTCAACGCCGCCATTATCAGGATCGGAAAAGAACTCGGGTATTAAAGTAAGGGGAGTGGGTGCCAGTGAAGACGATCCTTGCCAGTGGAAACCACACCGAACATATGTTAGATTGGTGCAATTACCATAATAAGTGTCGCCAGAAAAATGTACGTCGGTTCAAGGGAGGCAGATGAGCCTTGACTGGTCTTTCGGTGACCACGACGCACGAGTTCAGGAAGGCGCACGCAACGCTACGCTTGTCGATCAGACTGGCGCATGGCACTTGAGAATCAAATACGATCCACCAATCATTGTAGGAGAGCACTGGGACGTTCTTATAGCCTGGAAGCGGCAATACACTCCGTCATTCACAGAGGCTGTTCTCAAATCCAGCGATATACTCAAGCAGGAATGGGAGATTACAGTCTGACGAGTTTTGAGTTTAGATTCGGAGAAATTAAACCGTTCACCGGTGGCTACCACGATGGCCAACTCGATCTCTTTTACTACCGAGATCCCGAACTTCAAGAGGGGGAACCGTTCCCTTTGTGGACGATTCTTTGAAGCGACTCACGCCGTGCCCCGATTTGGAAAAGCCCCACTTTCCAAATGTTACGGCGGACCTCATGATGCGCCGGTAGGTTCGTCAACCCTCCTTTTTGCAGTTAAAAAGCTGCAAAACTGTCCTGACTAATTCGTCGGGTTCAATTGGTTTTGCCAGATGTGCTTGGAAGCCGGCCAGTCGGGTCGCAGCGCGATCTTCGTCACGGGCTGCAGCCGTAAAAGCAATCACCGGCAAATGTCCGAGTTCTGGTTCAAGCCGCCGAACGTTCTCCAGGACCTCATAGCCGTCCATTTCAGGCATCGCTAAATCGCAAATTAGAACGTCAGGATGAAGATCTTTGATGGCTTCTAACGCTGCTTGCCCCGAACTCACCACGGCGGTGTGGGCTTTGCTGCGTTCCAGAATGACTTTGAGGAGTTCTCGCGCGTCTGGATTGTCATCTACAGCGACTACTTTAATGCCTTCAAGCCTCATGTCAGGCATTTGTTCTTCTTTCTTAAAGGCACGCTTTATCGGACGTTTGTCGCTCGGATGGGACTTGGAGTCTATCGTTCGCAACTTGACCTTGATCATGGCCCCTCGGCCTGGGCCCGCACTCTCAGCGCTAATTGAACCACCGTGCAACTCGACAAGATGTTTGCAGATAGCCAAGCCGAGGCCCAGTCCGCCTTTTTCTCTCGAGCTCGCTCCGTCTTGGGAAAATCGCTTGAAAATATGGGGAAGGAACTCTGGTGAGATTCCTTTGCCAGTATCCTTGACCACAATGATTGCACTTGCTCGCGTTTTTCTTAGCTGCACGGTTACTGAGCCTCCACTAGGTGTAAATTTCAACGAATTACCCAGGAGATTACCTAGAATTTGGTGCAGCCGTGCCTCGTCTCCCAAAACCATACAGCTGACCGCCTCAGGGATTTCCATAAGAGTCGCTACGGCGATCCTTTTCTCGGCCGCTTGCACGCGTAATGTTTCGACGCTTGCTCTAACGACTTGCTTCAAATCTACCTCTTTAAACTCCATGGTCAGAGTGCCAGCGACAATGCGAGAAGTATCCAGGAGATCTGAAATTAGCTCAATTAAAGTATTAGTATTTCGTTGAAGTACGTCGAGCCCTTGCGCCACCAGCGTTTCATCTTGGCGCGCGTTCCTCATCAGATAGATCCAGCCCGAAATTGCGTTGAGCGGGGTACGAAGCTCGTGAGAAAGGGTTGCTAGGAAGTGGTCCTTCGCTCGACTAGCAGCTTCGGCTTCAAGCCGAGCGTGTTGCAGCTCGAGGCCAACACTACGCTGAGATTCCAATAAATTTCGGAGCTGATATTGGCGCATGCGCGACTGCAGCGCGACACGCAACGCTCCAAGCAATGCGGCCGGGCGCACCGGCCGCTCAAGCACGGTCACCGCACCGCGAAGGCTCAGCACTCGCTCGCGTTGCCCTGTGACTCTCGTCGGCTGGCCTGGATGAGTTAGAAAAATTATCGGCAACTCCGACCACGGCTCCTGATCTTCGATCCACTCTGTCAGGCTTGCATATTCCATCGGCGCCGCCAAAGCTTCCTCTGTCAGCACCAAGGCTCCGACGGAATTTCCTTCCGCTCGGAGGCGCTCACAAAGTTCGGACACACTCTGGCATGACTGGGAAACAACCCCGGCGTTTCGTAAGACGGATACTGCTACATCCGCATCCTTACCCACCGGAGCCAAAATCAGAATGATTTGAGACATCGATGTTGTCGGCTCGCATTAATGGTCTGAGCTTTCCGTTTCTTGTTTCTCCTGCACCCCTGCCTCTGATTCCAGCACCGGCACTCCCGTCAGCACACCTCGGAATTGAAGGAGCGGTTCCCCAACCCACAATCCTTTTGCGGTTACCTTGAATTCTCGAATTGTACTCTCGTGGCCGCCGCTACGCTTCTTTGCTACCGATATTGCCTGACGGATTGCGCCTCGTGCCTCGAAGTGGCGCAAAATTATGACGGTGTCGGCTAAATAGGTAAGGTCCACTGGCGAGCGAAACTCATTCAGGAAGCCAGGCTGAGCGAGGACCATAATGGTGACAACCCCAAGTTGACCGAGATAGGTAAGCATCTCGTGCAACTGCAGGTCGAGTATCTTCTCATCCTGCATCGCCTTGCTATAACCGTTCAGGCTATCGATGATCACCATGCGAACGTTCTCCCGTTCGACGAAATTCAGCAACAAGCAAGCGAACTGCCCAGGAGAGAGCTCGGCGGGATCGACCTGCTGGGCGCGCAAGACGCCCTCCCGAATAAACGGTCGAAGATCAAGGTCGAAAGCTGACGCCTTGGCGAGATAAAGGTCTAGATTTTCATCGAAAGTGAAAAGTGCCACTCGCTCCCCTCGCGCAGCAGCAAAATGAGCGTAAGTAATGGCAAGGCTCGACTTTCCGGTGCCAGAGGGACCCATGAATAAATTACTTGTGCCTCTGTCCAAGCCGCCTCCCAATAGAATATCCATCCCTTCGATGCCGCATGACACGGGCTCGCGGACAAAATCGCGGCGCTGCTCTCTGGGGACAATTCTGGGGAACACCGTGATGCCACCAGTCTCGATCACGTAATCGTGCTGGCCACCCAAAAAACTACTGCCTCGAATTTTTCGGATGCTCATATGGCGACGTTCAGCGCCGTAGGCTAACTCGTCCCGTCGCAAAACGATTACCCCATGGCAAACGCTCTCCAGTTGCCGATCATCTCTCGAATCGGCAGACGTCAGGTCATCCAATAAGAGCGTTGTACACGCTTGAGCGGCGAGGAATTGCTTAATGCTTAAGATTTGACGCCGATATCGGAGAGAGCTCTGCGAAAGCAAACGCAGCTCAGACACTGAATCGAAGACCGCCCTCGTCGGTTTGATACGCTCAACTTCGGCAAAGACGATTTTTGTGACGTCGTGAAGCTCAATGTCTGCGGGATCAAAAAGGGTGCTTTCCGCTTCTGCAGTAAGTTGCTGGGTGAAGTTTGAAAGCTCCAAAATACCAATGCCATTCAGCGACCAGCCGTGTGAGCGCGCAACCTCAAAAAGTTCTTCGTAAGTTTCGGAAAATGTGACGTAAAGACAGGATTTGCGCTCGCGCGCACCTGCCAAAAGGAATTGCAGCGCTAGAGTCGTCTTCCCAACCCCTGGATCACCCTGAATTAAATAAAGTGCTTTGGGAGGAAAGCCTCCACCCAAAATATGATTAAGACCGCTTGTCCCCGTGTCACAACGTGCCGAGGCTGGTTGTTCTCCGCCACTCATTTCAAAGTAATCTCTGGCAACTGATTTCTCAGTAATTCTGACTCGGTGAAAAGGTCTTGTCGACTCCCTTAAAAATGTTCATTCCCGGCACTATCCTTCACCGCAGCTCCCGCGCAGCTCGGCAACACGCCAGTCAGGCGGAATTGATCCATCCGGCCGCGACCAGCCAGGACGAACAAAAATGGAGGGCACCGACGCGAAGCGTTGGGCGTAGGCCGTTTAAGCCGTAGACGGCACTCTTGCGACAGAGGCCGACCGTGGGTTCGACGTGTATTTGGCGCAAGCCAGACAAGCTAAAGGAGTGATTTTAAGCGAACCTGGGTTCGCTTCGGAGAATGAGGAAGGAGGGCCTGCTTTGAGGCTCGACGGGGAGAATAGACAGGAGAATAGCAGGCATCCCATACAGGCTTACAAGCTCTAAAAATACGCCGTTCGTCCATCCAAAGCCGTCCTGTCTTGGGTATTCGCCGCCCCCAGGCGGTTTCGACAAGTCCGCCCCGACGTTCAAGTAATTATGGCCCCCGCGATGAAGGGCCTTAGTCCCGGCCTACGCTATTGCTAAAATTGCTTTGTTCTAGGTTAATCCGCGCTAAAATGTGCGGACACCTCGGTGACGACCACTGACGACAGTTCGCCTGCTGTGCAGGGATCCACCCCGACGGGAGAAGAGGAGCTCCGCATTATTAATAGGCAGCTACAAGAACAGACGGATCAGCTTCGAGCACTAAATAGACAACTGGTGGACCGGGAGGCGCGGCTTCGCCTTTCCGTCGAAACGGGAAGGGTCGGCATCTGGGTTTGAGATGCAACCGGCTCGGTCCATACTCTGGATTGGGAGAGGCATCTTACAATAAACCGCCTTTCGTGATGCGCCGGAGTCATTCAAGTTGCTCCTTCAATTAAGCCCGCTGTGGCCACTATGGTTCTTCCGTTGCGTCCGTGATCGTTACTCTTGAAGAGCTAATCTACAAGTATAAGTCACTTCGCGCTTCAGTCTTCTACTCAGCCGCGGTCCATCACACTGCTTGCCTGATTCAGAAGACTCTGCCGCATGGACTTGAACTCGCGTTGGAGAAGTGCCGCCTTTTACCGAACAGCTGTTTGCGGATTAGCGAAAACCGCCGCTAGCAAGAAGTCGCTCGCCGGTAAGCCAGGCGGAATCTTCCGAGGCCAGAAAGACAGCGATGGAGGCGATATCACTTGGTTGGCCGATGCGGCCGAGCGGGGTCTGGGCGAGGGCGGCCTTTTCGAACTCAGATCCGATGAAGCCGCCGCTGTGGGTGCCTTCAGTCTCGACTATGCCGGGACTGATAGTGTTGACCCGGATCTTCTTCGGACCAAGCTCGCGGGCCAGCACCCAAGTGACGCATCGACGGCAGCCTTAGTGCCGGAGTAAACCGCGCTGTTTGGAGGTGTGATGCTGCTAACAACCGAGCCCATGTTTATGATGCTGCCTCCCTCCCCGAGGTACTTCACAGCGGCTTGCGTCGCAAGGAGGAGGCCCAGCACATTGATGTTGAAGTGCCGGTGAAAGTGCTCCTCGGTGATGGCCTCGAGGGGGGTGTACTCGTACACGCCGGAGTTGTTTACGAGGATGTCGAGTCGGCCGTAGTTTTTGATGGCGGCTTCGATGATCCCCTGTGCCTCGGCCGCCTTGGAGACGTCGCCAGGCACGGCGACGGCTTTGCCACCAGCTGCGGTGATGGCGGCGACAACTGCGTCCGCACCAGCCTTGCTGGAAGCGTAGTTCACCACTACGGATGCACCTTCTGCAGCCAGCGACTTGGCGATGGCGGCTCCGATGCCTTTGGATGCGCCTGTGACGACTGCGACTTTACCTGTAAGTTTGCTCATTGTGCTGTGATTCCTTTCGTGGATATATCAACTGCACGTGTTACGCGGTGTCAAATTTCAGATCCGTGCAGGGATTTCTCCGGTTCGCTGCCATCCCCGTTCGATATCCCTGACCGCTTCGCCGCCGCCGTCGCTTAACTTCTTCGCCTTCGCTCATTCGTCGAGTTGAGCAAAATCCGACGCTCGTTTCACCGGCACCGGGAAGAATCAATTCATCCTGTTTAAATCAAAGTCGGAGGGTGAAACCGAGATTCGGCGGATCTTAAACCGAGGTAGCTCTTCAAAGCCTCAAATCACCGAAGCTGACGAGGCCGCGTTCAAGTTGGCCAAAGACGAAGGACTGAGTCCGCAACAAATGCTGGACGCCATTCGGCTCTACAAACAACAGGTTTGGGCGTCACTAAAAAGGCGACTCTCCAAGAAGCCGCAGACGCTTTTTCAAATATCAGGAACATGAGTGACGTAATATCCGCACCATCTATTCCGACCGTCAGGCTTTGCGGGACAAACTCATTCCCGCTCTTGGCGGGGAAACTCCGATGACTGAAGTCACCCTTCAAAAGATCGAGGATTGTATCGGGGCATTCCCGCCTGGAGGGACGCGCAAGACATTGTACATCCGGGTAAAGAAGTTCATTAATTGGGCGTTTCGAGAAAAATACACGGCCACGAATCGTCTCCGTGACTCAGCCAGTCAATGTTGATGGCAGAACCACTGGCGCAATGCGTCCAATCCGGGCCACGACTTGGAGCACCGGGAACCTTTTGGCTAGATATGTCCGACGGTTGGACGTTGGATGGTCGGCCCACTCCGGACCGGGGAAGCGGCATCGGTAAAGCAAAACGACCCCACTGACCGGGCTTTGCCTTTGAAGACCACGGTTGTCCCGTTCTAGAAAAACCCGATTGATCTGCGGCAAGGTGCCAGGAACACGCTCTTTGGTCGCCGCTGCTGGATTTTCGCTTTCCCCGTTTTCAACTTGTGAGTCATCTGCTCGACAGGAAGCACGCCAATAGAACTGTAACCATTGCGTCTTCACAACAACGTTTTTGATAAGCCATTGCACGCAAGAGGGCACGTGCGAGAAACGACGCCGGGAGCACATATTGGATAAAGGCGGCGAGGAGAATAAGTGCAGTTGTTGGACAAGATGCTGGATAAAATAGGAGAGCGAAAAATAACTGTCAGGGTTTTCCAATAGCACATTCCGCATGGCATCGGATCATGGCGAGTTTGCATTCCGCTCTCCGCATCAGGCCATGCAAATTTGCGGCCTCGGGAGGTATGCGTGCGGGAAAGCAACCGGGTGCAAGCCGCCCACCGTGGTCGAAGCGCTTGGGTTGGCTTTGATTACAAACGCGCAGAGGCGTTTGCGCAGTCGGGTTAATCGTTTTTGTACCCGCTGCCGGTAACGTACATCAGG
>CAWJVG010000005.1:0-835169 GCA_963846195.1 uncultured Verrucomicrobiae bacterium | reverse complement strand
AATGATTGCTGAGTCCGAGTTTTCGTTATCTTAATAGCCGAATCCCCAGGCCCCGACCAAAAATTACAAGAACCGTCCAACCAAAAAATTATCGGTCATGGCTCGGATTGAAGACGAGGAACAAAGAGTCCTATTGGTACGCCAAGCTCTGGGATTGCGGCTTTCGACCTACCGGGTGGCAAGGTCAAGCGAGGCGAATCGCTAGTGAAAGCCCTGAGGCGCAAACTTTAGAAGAAACTGGAATGCGCGCGCAAATTGATTCGTTACTCGGGGTGCTGGATCGGCGTGACAAAGATGCGATCACGCTACTCTTTGCTGCGGTGCCAAACAAAAGTTCAAATAAGGTCAAGCAGAACAAAAAGGCGAATTTTCAGGCATCCCTACCGAAGAAGGCTTCGCCATCGGCCAAATACTTTTGGTCAGCCAGGAGAGGCCCGGTTAAGAGGGCTCCGAATATTCGAGCTTCAACCCACCAGTTCCCGGCGATCCTTTGATTGAGACGGCCTTTACCATGTCAATGCGTGTTTGCAGCGGGCGTGTTGCGGATCCGCAGCACGGACTGAAAAGCGGTTTCGAGCGGTTTATGAACGAGCACACCGAACACGCCAAAGGCGATGACGATTAGAAGCGCGCGAGCCAAAATCTTCCTGAGACGAGGTTGTCCGCCGGACCGAGCGACGAGTGGAATATTGATCAACACGCTTGTCAATGAGGCTAATACAGCAATACAGCTCCGTTTGCTGCAACACGAAACGACACTTGATGGTGAGCGGCCGCCGTGCCAGCTGCTGCAACTGAAGAAGCGCTCGAGAGTAGCCCGCCAGCAATGCTAATAGCATAAAAGCCGTAAACTCCTAAGCTACGCTGGGCCAAGACCCCTGCGACGCTCAGAACCAAAAAGACAATTCCAAACTTCAAAGCCACTTTTAGCGAAAACGGCTGCTCAAGCTTGAGATCCGGGGGCAGTTCGCTAGTTGCACCGGTGGCCATCCCGGCACCGAATCGGAGCAAATGGCCGTTGTTGCAAGCATAATTAGCATCGGGATAAGGCTGTAGGTGAAAGCTTGGACGGCCAGAATCGCAAGAATTAAGGAATTACGCAGAAGCATCGCGCCTGTCTCGAGCATCACTCCGCAATACGCTGGGTTGACAAAGCCCTCACCAGTCTCACGGACTCGGCTCGACAACTCCGCCACTGCCGCTGTGCTATTGACCAAGCCACCAAGGAAACTTGTAATATCGATGCTGCGAGGTCCGTAGATTTTCCACAAAACATAGTTCACGAATCCCAGCGCTGGACCGCTGGGCCTAACGTTCCATTTCCGTCGCCCGAACTATTTCGGCTTGGCGGGTCGCCCAAAGATCAGGCATCATTCGATCTCTGGATTGGAACTTCGACCTCGGCACGGCTTGGAGAAGCTCCCACACTGACTTGCGTTCCCCAGGCTGCATAACCGATTGACGCAACGCTGTCTTGTTGCGCGTGTAGACATGCATCGCGGCGCGAGCTCGCGACAGGCTCACATACCAACCTTTCGCGTCAGCGCCGTCTGGCAACGCAACCACCTGATCGACCGTGCGGCATTGGCTTGCATGTGAGGTTATGCAGACGCCTTGATCGATGCGCGCACCGTCTCGGCGCATTCGCCGGCCATCATGCAGGACGAGCTCCGTATTGGTGATTTCCCGCACCTGTGCAACATCGTTGTTCTTGAACACGTTTTTCCCTTCCCTGAATCCGGCCGTAACTCGAATCTGGTCTCCAACGCTGACCTGCATAGTTGAGGAAACGAGCACGTCCCACTTACCCTTAGCAGATGGTTTGAACTGACAGACCTTCCCATTGCTCTCCAGCATCACGGTCTCGCAATTCGTTTCTCTCACGGTCCACTTCTCGCCAGGCCGAAACCCTCCCGCGGTCCGGCTGTGGAATCCTACTACCCGTCCAGGCGCGTAATGTAAGAGATCCCGGCACGCTTCGGACTCGAGATCCATGCGGCGCAGAATGGTGACCGCGTGATCCTCCGCGCCTATTGCGCCTTCCGCCTTGAGTTTTTGGCGTACAACTGCAGCGACTTTGCGCGCCTCCTCATGGCGAGGGGAAATCATCAGCGACGTTTTGCCGGCCCTGAGTGCCTCCAGATGCTGCTCGACCGCTCTCTGGCGCAATTCTACGTCATCAGTGACCTCTTTGATGACTCCATCGTGCTCCAGCTTCTCCCAGCCTGCCTGCAGCCGACCCGCTTTCAAATCCTCAATGGCGGCTTCGAGTACCATAAATACATCGCCGGATCTTCGAGGGCGAACTCATCGGCATTGCGTCTCACGTTGGCGAGCGCATCTTCGATTGTTTGAACTTTTAGCAAATTCATGAGTTTCCGTTCCTTGATAATTCCAACCACGACACCTGTCTCACCCGCGACCAAGATGATAGAATGTTTCTTGTCTGTCGGAAGGGCTGCGTTGCACCATGCCAGGACAGCTACCGGCAAGGGAAGTATTCCAATGAGGGCAGCGCCCTGCCCATCGCTCCAGATTTCCAACGGGGAACAGACACCCTCGGATAAGCCGACAACTAGAATCAGATCTTCACTGCTGGCCTTAGGGCTTCCCGACAACTGCAGACCGGCGTCGACGATGTGCCACCGGAAATCGTTGCGATTCCATCCTGTTAATATCTGCCCCGGTGCCTGACGCAGATCGGCAAGGGCTTCTTCCAAAGTTCGTCGTCGTAATTTCTCCAGGGTAAATAGGTTAAGAAAAACCTCATCCGCCGGAGCGTCGACGACGAAGAGATGCTGGCATCTTTGCGGGACATGATATCTGCTGGCTAGTTTGGCAGAAAGTTTCCGTCCGTTCACCGTCGGCTTGTATGCTTGCCCATAGGACATTGTAGGAGGTGCATCCGCGTCCCGATGCAGCTCGTCCTCAAATCCTATGGCCTTCTTTTTATATGACACCAATGCTTCGATCTCATTCTCTCCGACACGGAAAGAAATCATCGGCTCCTGAGTGGAGAATAGTCCGCCGCTTAAATAAAACTGTAATGGCATTTCCCGGACGAAGTCATGAATAGCGTTTATCATGAGTCTTTCAGCGGTTAATCTTCTCCACTCTTCAAGCCTTCAGATACGGTTATATATTTCGTACATCGGTAAGATGATTGCGGCGGCGATCATCCCCACAATCAAGGCCAGCGCGAAAAGGATCAATGGGTTCAGGATTGTTCTCAGCCATTCCGTATGAGCGTCCAGATCGCGATTCATTAAGGTTGCGAGACGTTCCAACTGTTCAATGTCTGAGCCAGTTTCTTCAATGAATCGAAAATACTGGATATTCCGCTCGCCGATAATGTCTGACTCGGCTTCCAAAGCGCGTGCGAGTGATTCGCCAGACTTTAAACCCATGTGGGCACGCGCAATGGCAGTCCGATATGGAAAATACCAGCTTATATCCTTGAGGAGCATCAGCGCGCTTGAATTGGTGATTTTGCTTTTTTTGAGCTGAGCAAATGCGGCGACGAAATTTGTTTGTACTGCTGCCAACATGTGTCGACCGATTCCCGGGATCCGGATAACGATTCGATGAGTCCACGCGTTATTCTCCACAAAGGCTGGCAATGCCAGCATCGCGTAGACGCAGGTCGCTAAAGCTCCTGCGACCAGAAAGGGGTGACGAGTAGCGAAATCGCTGATGGACATCATCAGCTCGGTTTGCCAAGGAAGTTTTCCCCCCAGATATTCCAATAGCGATCGAAACTGAGGAACGATATAAACGACCATGATCCCGATCGATAACACTGCCATTAGAAGTGTGATCGCCGGTTGCAAGATCATCATAATCGTTTGATGGCGAATATTTTCGCTACGCGCCACGAGTACGCGGATCGAGCGAAAGCTTTCGTCCAGGCTTCCTGATCCTTCACCCGCTTCGAGCAAGCCGACGGCCACCTGGTTGAACAGATTGGGAAACTGCTTCGCGACGCTTGCCAGGCTCTCCCCGCCGGCTACCATCCGTTCCATCGCAGCTACCACGAGCTGAAGGTTTTTTCCCGACTTCGTCTTTCGTGAAATCGTGATGGCGCAGGCTTTGAGGGCAAGCCTCGGCTCCATTCCAAGAAACAAGGTGTTTTCAATTTGTTCCATGAAATAGACAACATCCTTGATGGAAATCTTGCTTCGGGCCAGAGGATGCAGGCTCGTGTGTTCATACACCTTTGCCACTGCTGTTCCAGAATCCAACAGCCGGGAGGTAATTTCGCTCGCCGATTTGCCTGCCAGCGTCCGGGCCAGAAACGGTCCGCTTCTGCTCTCTTGAACGATGGCGGTGAATTCAGACATATACGAACGTTATAGATATAACGTTATTATGTATCTTACTAGGCAGATATTAAGTTCAAAGCAAGGCCTTTTTCTTTTGTCCGATTTTTCGTCTCTTACTGAAGACGAGAGGCCATTGAATTTGGGCGATCGTCGTCGAGATAACTGTGCGCGAAACTACCCGCCAGAGCCGGTGCCAAGACCACTATTTATCATCGTAACGATCGGCTGCATGCTTGGCGTTACGTACGCAGGGTTGATCGGTTTACTCAGGGATAGTCCGGTGTTATACGATCCAAAGTTTGTGACTGTCCGCCCGCCAGTACCAGCCATCAGCTGTGCCTCAGTATTCACGGGAGTGCCCATAACCATCAGATAAGGTTGAAGGGTCGCGAAGGAAGCAGCGGCATTGGGATCTGTTTCCGGATTGTCGATTAAATATTGTTGCTTTGCTTGTTGAATCGCATCGACAGCGGTAAGGGTCTTGGTTGCGATCCCTTTTTCCATTCCGTTAATGATCGTGTTACTGGCCCATGTCACGGTGAGGGCCCCCAAAAGGATCGCCAGCAGTACCTGGATCAGTGAGAATCCCTGCCGGCTTCGGTCAAAGCATCCTGTATTTCTAATCATAATTATACGTTATGTATTTGCGTTAGAGAATAGGTTTAAAGGGAGGCAATTATTAATTGCTGACTGAATTCGGATTTAAATTGCGCAGGAGAAACTCACCGTGGAGTTCAAGAACGAACGGCGCATTTTTCGGTAAGAAAATAAAGCGACCGTCTCGCGTAATGGCTTCGTTCTGAAGGGCTTCAGATTCGTTCGATGTCTCTTGACCTAAAATCCCCGGCAAACCAGAAGGTCTGTCCAGGAGTTCGGCTTCAACTTTCAGTTCGGTGTCATCGAAAAGCACGGACCATACGCCATCGGATTTGAACCTGCCGTTCTCGGGGTCAAGCAGTCCAGAACCGAGCACTCTGCTGCCGGCCATGATAAGAATCTTTCCATCGGACGAGACGACTTCCTGCGTGACGACGCCGGGTATGCTGACAATCCGTCCGTGTGCGTTACTGAGGGGTATGCTGGTCCTGCAGTGAATTACTAAGGATTTTGTCAAGGTCTGTTCCTGCGGATCAGCGCGAATCGATAGCATGGTGATCGGCGCACTGACGCTAGTTTGCGGCTCGGTCGAGATTGACTTGCCGTTTGGGGCGATATCCGTTACGTCCCTGTGAACAGAAGAATCCGGTCTCCGCAAAACAAATATCTGGGGAGACCAGACTCGTGTTGGTTGATAGACATTAGGAATTGCCGGTGTGGCGGGATGCGATGCGAGAGCGGCAGAGTCATGGTGACTTGGAGAAATTGTTGAAGCAGCGGTGCTCACTACGCTCTGGAATTCCTGTTGGGCAAGCCTCCTTTTCAGTGAGTCATGACCCGCTGCGTAGATCATTGCGATAACGGCGCTGCCCCAGTATAGCAAGGGTAACCATGGTGAAGCGAGCACCGACCTGATCATACACCCTCCGAGGTTGCGTGACCCAGGCAATCGATCATCCGAGGTATCAGGGCTCGCGCCTTGTATTCTAAGAGTCCCTTCGCGGATGACTTCCTGCAAAGTGTCACTAGCGCGATCTTTGGTGTGATGCCCATGAGAAGGAGGTGGTATTCGGTCCCGATCGTTATACCGCCCAGGACCTCGCCCTCTATTCGGAGTTCCTGGATAAGCATTCGAGCGGTGGCAAACATCATCGACGAGAAGGCCCCTAATGTATCGATATCAAAATTTGCGTTCGTTGTAACCTTGGCCAGGATCGCCGCATCGTCCTTAACGATCATAGTGCACACAGCGTCCGTATTCCGCTGAAAGTCATATAAACAACCGGTCAAAGACCGGGATTCCCACGCTTGCAGTGCTCTTTCGTCGGACCCAGCCACGATCTTTTCTCACGACTGCAAACCGTATATCATATTTAACGCCCGCGCTGTCGCAACGAGCCGTTCGCGGAGGCCGGGAGGAAGGTTTTTACCCTCGTGCCCGACAAAGTATCAAGACGGCCTCGTAGATTGTCAGGCTGACTTGGAACGCGTGACCCGAAAAGATGAGGAACTTAACCGGACCCCCTTGAATGCTTTTGGTGAAGTCCAACAGATGTTTCACGAAATCTGGAGTCCGGCTGAGCATGGCTTCGCTGAGTCCTCCGCCTAACCCGCCTCCCAGCGCAGCGCCGTCCGAGAGCATAATGACCACATCTGCGACTCGAGGGAGTTGCAAAATCATGTCCGCCACTTTGGCCCCGTCGAGCGGTTCGTCCGTTAGATACAGCTCCTGGAGTGATTCGTGACCACGGCGACGAAGGTCGCTCTTCGGAATCTTTGGTGCACTAGATGAAATCGCAAACTCCTCGGAGCACGCGCGTTGCGACTCAGAAGCGGAACCTGATTCGACTATCGGCGGATCCGTCTGGTCCGCAGGAGACGCAGGATTGTGGGTGGCTCGGCCAGCTCCATTGGAATCGCTGAATCCATCGCGGGAAGGCTTCTCTTTCGCCCGTTCTTGCGCGGAAGTCACTCCTCCTGGCATCTCGAAGTCGGTACTCTGATCTTGCCTTTGCAAAATTGGCTTATATTCGGCCTGCGAAAGCGTGAATAACGTGGGTGCTGTTATTGCGGGCATCGAGGGCCGATCCTCGGTTTTGTCTTTCAATCTCGCTTCATCCTCGCGAGCGAGATGCCCAAATGGTGTATCAAACTCGTCGAGCGGAGCTCCCTCCAAAGATACGTCGTCAAATAGGTCCTCGAGCTGCATAACAACCGACTGGAGAGGGATATTGAATTCAGTGCCCGGGCTAGGAGTTTTCTCGAATAGAGCAGGGTAAAGCTCCGAAAGAATCGCCGCCTTGATCCGGGTACGTCCCTCAAGAATGCCCAGTATCTTCTCTGCCTTAACTCTGATCGACCCACCGACACTGCTCCAAGCAAGGCAGGCAGGTGATGTGCCTTCCAGCAATTCTCCCTCACAAAGAAGCACGTCCCGGACGTTGAAAGATTCCTTCGGATCAACCTTGGCAGTCGGAGGCGCAGGATACTCTTCTTTTCTTCTAAAAAGCGTTTGGAAATCCATTTCGATAACCGCGGGAGTTTAAGCAATATTTTCGTCGGAACGCAATCTGTTTCATAAAGTTATTACGTTTTATTGTATAAGTTGTTCTTAAGCAGCAACAAACGATGTTGCCGAACGACTGCGTACTCTAGAAACGTACAAACCGTTTGATCGTTTAGATAACTTTCACTTCCAGTAATTAGCTGTAGCCGAACGCATTACCTAAGGAAGGATTGTCCTGCGATGGCCAAAGTCAGAACGAACAATCTTTCCTAAAAGCAATTTTCCTCGAACCGCTGAAGGTGAGAGTTGGAGGTTACACCTTGCTCTTACTGAGAGAAACTCCGATAGAATAAAGATTGCAAAACAATGACCGTCCGTTATCAATCGGCGTGAATGGGATTTGGATCTGATGAAGGGGCGCGAAGGTAATTGTAAAATGGGATGCTGGTGACTGATGATTCACGGCCAGCATCACATGCAAGCGCTCGCGGCGATGACACACTTTGACGGCGCCCCAGCTATTTATCATTGTCATGGGCTCGGGCCCTGGGTTGAAAAGCCTCCTTTGTATCCGCGCATTCGATATTACGCCATGATGAGTTCCGCGATGGCGCTTCGTGTCGAGCCGGAGTTTGGAATCCCGCGCGAAACGCATCGTCACTGTGGCGTTTTTCGCGAGTGCGGAATCCAGCGTCACAAGTTCGGCGTGCACTCGTGTTTGGCAACGAGAGGCTACCCGCTGATGAACGATTTCGATTGGAAGACGCGTGCACTCAGGAGGGTCTGACGTTGGAGTATATCGGAACTGGCTACGGCAACCCGTAGCCGCGTCCCGAAGTTTTTCTTTTAGACTACGATCTGGTCTTCGCCGTTGAGAAGTGTGCCTTGGAAGCTCTGGCCTGCGGATGTGCGGTGATCCCAGTAAGCTCCGGAAGTTGTACCTTCGGCCGTTCCGAACGCTGCTTGGCAAGTTCCATTCAATCATTACCTAGGGCTGGCGATGAATGTTTAGCAGACGAGGTTGGATTTGAAGGCGCGACGCCAGCCGAATTGTGATGGAAATCAGATTTCCAGCTGATACGATTCCGGCGATGGACGACGCAACGATTTTGCGGCAGCTCGATGCTGAGCGGCAGACGGTTGCTGACAGCGATTGCAGGTTGGAAAAGACGCCGAATGTTGTTCGAGCGTTCGGTGTCGGAAGCGGGTGGACCGGGATTGTTTATTCGCGTTTTTCGGCATCGGAAACAGCAAGAATCGTCCAGGCCGAGATTGAGTATTTCAGCCGGCTGAACCGGGATTTTGAATGGAAGGTCTACAGTCAGGATGAACCGCTGGATTTGCTCGCGCATTTACGCGACCGCGGCTTCAGGATCGGCGAGGAAGAATCGTTGATGATCCGGGATTTAGTGGATTTACCGCCTGCCCTGTTGGCGCCTCCGCCGAAGGGCGTGACTGTTCGCCCGGTGCGCGATGAACAGACTATCGCGGATTTCCTCTCGCTTGAATCAGCCATCTGGTCTTGCGAACCAGACAAGACAGGCGAACTCCTGCTCTCGAGCCTGAGCGATCCGTTGCAACGTAATCTTGGGCTCGTTGCTTACTCCGAAAGCAGACCGGTCGGATTCGGACGTGTGACAGCCCCACGGAACAGCCAATTCTCGGGGCTTTGGGGTGGAAGCGTTCTGCCGGAATTTCGCGGACGGGGAATTTATCGGGCGCTCTTATCCGCCCGGATTCAGCATGTCCGGAAATTTGATTCGATTCGGTATTTGCGCGTGGACGCATTGCCTACCAGCCGCCCGATTCTGGAGAAATACGGATTTAAAGAAGTCGCATCGACCTGGCCTGCGGAGTGGCCTCCGGGCCAATAAGATCCTGTCTTTCGCACGCTGCGGTTCACCTCTCAACCTGAACCGACCAAGATTTAACTGCAGACGCGCAGATCGATTTTGCAATCGAGTCTGCGCGCTACTCTACCCAAGTCCGCAGGTATCCCGGGGGTTGTCAGACGGCTGCGTCACTGAGGTTAAAACGTTTTCAAACTTGCGTCGAAGATCGGCGCATATTGATTGCCGTCACCGGTCAGGCAGGACGCGGTCACGACAAACTTGTTGTTCGATGATCCTTCAAAAAAATAGAAACTCTGCTGCATATCCTGTTGGTTGAGCCGATCTTTCGCGACCAGGCGCACGCCTTTGGCTCCTGTCGAGGTTTCGAACGGTTGCTCATCAACGATCTGAAAAACGGCGTATACGCCAGATGCGGCTATGACCTGCTTATTGGCCGATACGTATTTGGCCAGTGAATCGGGAAAGGTTTCGACCACGACATTGATGTTCGCGACAAAATTGTTTCGCGGGGCATCAACGGCAACATCGTACTTTGAGAGGGGGGTGCTTTTCACGGACCAGCCTTTAGGCGCCTGGTAGGAAAAAAGACCTGCCTGACTGACCCTATCGCCCAGGTCTTGACTATCTCCTGGTTTAGCGAGGGCTGGGGCACCAAAGTACAGGATCAGGAGAAGTATATTTCTCAGCATGAGGATCAGGGGCGCGTGAGCTTCCATGTGGCGTCTCGTATTTCAGTGGTCGTACAATTCTAGATAACTCTAATTATCTCATTGTTCGGTTTGTGTTTCGGTTTTGGGAGATACAGCCCTCTAGAGGTGCCTGCCGACTCCTTGATGTCCAAACCGACGGAGACTCGATTTATTCCCCGGAATTTGGGTTTTTCATTTGGCTGGGTAGTTCCCGGCAACCGAGTGACTGCCGCATGTCGTAACAGGTGCCGACGAAACACCCGCTGATCTCTCGATAGAATTTGGAGAGCCGTGAAACCGCCAGACGCGTGAACTGCAGACGCGTGAACTGCCTTTGTCGACCCTGGGTGACCGGTATCCAGCGTGATCTACCGACACAGCAGCGCGCAGATCGTTTTGCCTTCGAATCTGCGCGCTGTTTCCACCCGAGTGTGTATCAATCTTTGGAGCGCTACGCGGGAACCTGCACGAAGAGTGGTTTTTCCTTCTTCTTACTGCCCCAAGTGAAGTGGAACGCGCCGTAAAGACCCCAGACGGCGGCTATCCCGAGCGCGATAAACGGCTCTTTCCAGCTCATTCCTGCCACCGAGAAGGGCCCGATCAGATAAAACAACATGCACAATAGATTTGCGAGCAGTCCGAACACCGGCACAACCATGTGCTTGAATCCGTGGAAGGAGTGATGTTCCTGGAAAGCGACGATCGCGATGATGTTGCTCATCATGTAGAGCAGGAAGGTGCCGAAGTTGCTTGTCAATGTGACGATCAGCAAACTCTGGGGAATGTTCACCGCGAAGTCGTGCGGGAAGATTCCGAAGCTATACCAGATGTTTTGCGGCAGCGATTTAATAGTGTCGTCCGTCAAGGCAGCTCCACCGCAGAAGTAGAGAATAACCGAGAAAACCCCGATGATCGCCGAAATGACGCACAGCGTCCAGATCGCCCTGTGAGGGGTCAGGTTTTTCGTATGGAGCACCCCAAGGTTCCCTGCAAGTTCATCGTCGCGTCCCATCGCAAACGTGACGCGGGCTCCGGTATTGATACAGGAGAGCGTCGTGCCAATGAGCGCCAGAAACACGGTGATCGCTTCAATGAACATGAACCACCAGCCGGCTTGTGGACTCCCGAATACCCAGGTGCCAACAATCTGCATCATATCGCCGATTGGCGCCGGAGAAGCAGCCGCTTGCGTCATCTTGTACCCGCTGTTGAGGAAGTAGTTCGCCGCGAAATACTCGAAAAGATAGCAGATGACTCCTTGAATCAGCAGCGACAGGAGGATTGCCCGCGGAATGTCGCGTTTTGCGTTCTTCGCCTCCTCTCCCATGGAACTGACCGATTCAAACCCGACGAGAATCAGAATGGCTACGCACGCCTGGATAATGGCGTAACTGAATCCGTGAGGGGAGATGACCGATCCAGCGTTGGGATGGAATTGAAAGGTGTCCGCTGGATTTTTCGGGTCGGGGCCTTTATCGGTCCCCTGGTCGGGAGCGTAGGTTAGTGTGACATCTTTGTCCGTGCCATCCGCATTCTTTTCAAAAACGTAGTTGCCGTCTTTATCTTTCGCAGGATTGGTGACGTCGTTGCCTTTGTCATCTTTGGTCGTCGTCATGGCGATGACTTTGGACACAGGGACACCATCGGGATTGAGTGTGATTCCTTTGGAACCCTCCACGTGGTTCACCCGGTAAGCGATCGCAATTACGGAGAAAACCACCAGCGCGGTAATCTGGATAACGTTAATCGCGATGTTCACGGATGTCGCACCAGTCACACCGCGGTAGGCGATGTAACCAACCAGGAAAGGAAATACGATCGAAAACAAGATCATAAACAGTGGGCTGGGCACCGCGGAGTTGAACACGCTCGGTAACAACTGCCCGAGCAGGTAACCCGAAAGCAGGGCGGTTACGCCGACCATGACCCCTGGATAAACCCAGTAATAAAGATGACTGGCCCATCCGACCGCGAACTTCGCGATCCGCGCAAACTTGTACGCTTTGTTTTTCGATAAAAATGCCTGTTCAGCAAAGAAGTAGGAGGAACCAGCGCCGGGATAGAGTTTCGATAACTCGGCGTATGAAATCGCGGTAGCCAAACAGAGGAGCAACGCGACGATGATACCGAACCACATCGCGGACCCGGCCATTGGCTGACCGTATAGACATTGTTGAGCGTAGGTTAACCATAGAAATGCACCTGGCGCGATGAGCGCCATGGCATTCATAGTTAGTCCAGTTAAGCCAAGGGTGGCTTTTGGTGCAGGTGCATTATTTTCTGACATACCTGTAGATTAATTTTATTCAGCGTTCGAAGCGGTAAGCAGTAGCCATGCCAAAAGTTTGCAATGATCCAAGACCCGGCGAAAACGCTATCCTGCGTCGGGCAAATATTGCAGAGAGCCGATCGCCCGCGCACCCCGTGACGCTGTATCCAGCGCGGTAAACCGTTCCGGTAGAGAACCGTTAAAAGGCTTAAAAGCCAAAAAAAACTACACTGTGCACAGTTTGTTGTACCGTTTTTCATTACAGATAACTAGAGGCAAATTGTACATCGCCTGGAGGCGGGTCGTTAAAAGACGGTCGAGAGAGCAGAGGAGAGGAGCGATCTCCGGGAATTCGGCGGATGCAATGCATTGAACCTCCAAAAGCTTAAGTTGAGAACCGAAGCGATCATCTTAATAGGTGCATGTCGCAAAAAAGTTATGATATGGATTCGGGGATTACCGGATAGATCTGGCTGCTGACAACACGAAGAGATCGGTGATGAAAGCCTTGTCGGGCTCAGTTCAAAGACCGCCCAGTGAAGCAGCATTGCTCAGCGTCCGAGGAGAACGTCGTTGCGAGTCTATCGGGTGATCGGAAATTGCTCGTGCGCTTGAGGGCGGACCAATAACACCGGGCAAGGAGCATGATCCAGAACGAAACGAGCGACATGCCCTACCGATTTTGGGCCAATGCCTGGCTTGCCGCCGAGTTGGGCACGGGGGCAAATGACCAGGAGATCCGCGCGCCACTCAGCCGCGCAATTGACGATTTCGCGCTCCGGCCGTCCTTGTCGCTCCAAGATTTCCGCGTCTGGAGCCTCGCGCAGTCCCTCCTCCAGTATATCCTTGGCAGCCGCCTTTTCCGTTTGCCGTATCTCCTCCTCGCGGAGCAGCGGCGGCCCTGGGCGCCGCAGAAAACGTTCGCGAGTACGCCCGAAATCCTCCCTCGGGCCGCTGTCGATGACATAAAGAATGCCGAGAGTTTGCGATTCACTCGCAGAGAGCATCGCTCTTGCGCGACCGATTTGTGCGACGTTAGTGCCGTCCAGACAATATAAGACCCGCATCAATCTGCTCCTTCCATACCTCAATCTACAGCAGCAACCAAAGAGTCAGCGCCCCGGCAAGCAACATGATGGGCGTCACAATAACACCCACTTTGAAGTAATCGAGACCCGACACATCCACATCGCGCTGGCGCAAAATCAGCAGCCATAACACCGTGGCCAAAGAACCGATGGTGGTGATATTAGGTCCCAGGTCGCAACCGAATATCGTCGCTGCCACAAACCCGTGCTGCACCGTCGGGGAGGCATTCTGGGCGCTCCCTAATGCAGAGTTCATCACCACGGCCATCGGCACGTTGTTAATGAGGTTTGTTCCGAGCGCTGCGCCACCGGTGCCGACCAGCACGGCGCCCAGGCTCGTTCCGCCGGAGAGGTGCAGCAACGCTTTACCAAACATCGTTGTGAGTCCGGTATTCTCGATGGCTCGGACCACGATAAACATGCCTGCGATAAACCCAAAGATAGACCAGGAAACGCGTTTACCGGTGTCAAGCACGGTGGTGCGTTTCCACAACAGAGCGCCCACAAGCAACAACAAAGCTCCAGCCATTGCGACCAGCGAAAGAGGAAGCTGTTTCGCTGAAGCGACAATGTAGGCGATCGCTACGGCCGCAAGAACAAGGCAGGTGAATCGAAAATAGGATTTATGCTTCACCGCCTGGTCAGTCGAAGGCAACCGGTTGACGTCGAATCTTCCTTTCAGATGGCGCCGATACAATAGAAAGAATGCACCGATGTTGATGCTAATCACCACCAGGCTCGGCAGGAATAACAATCGGAGAAAAGTGAAAAGGTCGAGCGGAAACCGGGAAAGAACGATGATATTGATTGGATTGCTGATCGGCAGCAAAAAGGAAGCGCTATCTGCGATGAACGTGCAGGCGAACATGAAGGGCAAGACCGACAGACGCAGCTTGGTCACTAACACGTAGACGACGGGGGTTAGTATAAGAGCGGTTGCGTCGTTCGAGAAAATCATCGAGATAAGGGTGCCCAATAGAAAAACGTTGAGGAAAAGCCGGAGAGCACTCTCTCCGGCCAGTTGCGCCGCCTGGATTGCCAGCCAATCAAACAAACCGGCTGTTTCTGCCAAAGCGGAAATACCCATCATACCGAGAAAGAAGAGAAACGCATTCCATTCGCGAAGCAGAGCGGAGAGCGCGTCGGAAGGGCTGATAAGTCCCAGAACAAGAAGGACGCAGGCGCCGCCCATCGCTATGACAGCTTCGTTCCATCGGAATGGGCGTGTCATGATGCCGATCAGCGTCAGGATGCCAACGAAACAGGCGAGCAAAGTTTTCGTGAATTCCGGAATTGGAAGATATTGAAACACAATCTTTCTACCAATCGCTCCGTGTCGGGAGGATTGGTCCGCGGCCGAAGTAATACTCTGCTAGTCAGTTAGCCTGCGAATTTCAGTGTCGATATCTCGATCGCATTGCAACTGTATTTATGCATTTGGGATCGTCTCGAAGGCATTGCTCGGTTCGAGCAGTATACAGGCTGGAAGCTATGCTACATTACGTCATTATCGCCGGGTTTATGGAGATAACGCGGGAGGACGCTGGCAATGTAGCATAGGATAGTATAGGTCCTCGTTCCAGCCGCGTCGGAGACCCGCGGTCCTGGCTTGCGAGGTGGCAACCGAGCCTGCGGGCTTGTCTAGTTCAATACGTAGCCCTGCGCAACGGCTTCGAAGTTCGCGACAGCAGTACGCTTCCAAGCTTCGTCCGCGCCGAGTTCGCGCGCGACCAACTCGGCGACTTTCGGAGCCGCTTCAATGCTTGCGCGTGCGCCCAGCAATAGCGCGCGAGTCCGTCGGGCGAGGACATCCTCGACCGTTCGTGCCATTTCTTGCCGAACGGCCCACACGACCTCGGCGCCAATGTATGGCAGTTCTGGATGCAGTTTCTCTGCGAGGGCGGGTTCGGTGTCCGCCAGTTCCTTGATCGCCGCTGCATCAGCGCCATACACGCGGAGATTTGGGACGGTGATTTGCTGTTTGGTCCAGCCATGAATCTGAAGGTGCTCGGTTGTGCATCGGCGCTCTTCGAAACCGGCCATTGTTTCCGCTTGGTCCACAGCATCCTGGGCCATTTTCCTGTAGGTTGTCCATTTGCCGCCGGTGATCGTCAGCAGACCGGAATTCGAGATGAGAATCGTGTGGTCCCGGGATATGGCGGCTGTGCTCTTCGAGTCGCCAACCTTCACTAACGGCCGCAAACCGGCGTACACGCTTAGCACATCGCTGCGACTTGGAGGCTTGCTGAGATACTGCGAAGCGTTAGTGAGAATAAACCCGATTTCTTCCTCAGTCGGACGGGGTTCAAGCACGATCGAATCGACGGCCGTATCGGTAGTGCCGACGACAACACAATCATGCCAGGGGACCGCGAACAACACGCGACCATCGGAGGTATGCGGAACCATGATGGCCGTATCGCCCGGTAGAAAGGACTTTGGGAGCACAACGTGAGCCCCTTGACTGGCGGCGATGACGGTTTTTGCTTCTGGGTCGTCGATCTTGCGGAGGGTATCAGAGAAGACGCCGGTTGCATTGATGACCGCCTTCGCCCGGATCTTATATTCCTTTTCGGTTTCCGTATCTCTGACGACGGCTCCGGCTACGAGCCCATCCTCCTTGATCAAGCCTGTCACCTTGGCATAGTTAATTGCGGCGCCGCCGAGATCGAAAACGGTCTGAGCGAGATTTACCGCCAAGCGAGAATCATCGAACTGACCATCATAATAGGACACTCCACTCACCAACCCGGTCGGTTGCAGTGTTGGAATTCGCTTGAGTGTCTCGTCGCGGGAAAGGCTTTCGGACGGGCTGAGCCCGAGCTTGCCGGCCAGGCGGTCGTAGATTTTCATCCCGATTCCGTAAAAGGGGCCTTCCCACCAGCTATAAATCGGGACAATGAACGAAAGATGATGAACCAGGTGCGGCGCATTCTCGCATAGCAACCCGCGTTCGCGAAGCGCTTCGAGCACCAGTGAAATGTTTCCCTGCTTCAAATAACGAACACCACCGTGCACCAATTTGGTGCTGCGACTCGATGTCCCTTTAGCAAAATCAGCTTGTTCAACCAGCACAGTGCTGTATCCCCTGGCAGCCGCATCCACCGCGACTCCAAGGCCAGTTGCTCCGCCGCCGATGACGAGGAAATCCCACGACTTGTCTCCATTCTCGATTCGATCAAGTGCTTTATCGCGTTTCATAGAGTATTACCAATTTTCTGCGAACCAGCCATCATGTGGCGCGGCTACGGAGGGAACAAATATCGGTCCGCCCGCGATCGCCCGGGCGGGCCGATCCGACAGGAGTTTCGAGCTTAGGGCTCGGCGAACAAATCGTCAATCAAGACGAACGAGTGCACATCGCTTTGCGCTCGCCCTACGCAAGCTTTGGAAAGGTCATGCGTTCCGCGATTCCGCGAAGTGGAATAAAATGGATTCTTCTCCGGTCTTACAAATTGGAACGATTGAAGTGAGCGCGACGAAAGGCACCGGCGCTTCAATCGTTCCACCAACCTGATTTTTTGAATCGGATCACCTGGGTCAGACCTGGCGGGCTTTGGGTATGAAAACTAACCGTGTTTTTTATTGGCTTGTTGCAGCAGCGTTCGCTGCCTCATTGCCGGCCACGGCGAAAGCCATGTCCGGTCATCACATGGGTGGATCCACAGGAGGTGGATTCCATGGATCCTCAGCGCAAGAATTTGGTCACCGCGGTGGCCCGGGTCACGGGTTCCGCGACCATCGATTTGCCGACCGTGATCATTTCTTCCATCATCACCGCAGGTTCTTTTTTGGCTTTGACGTGGTTGCATTTGGATTTCCTTACTGGTGGTATCCCGACTTCTATTACGGATACCCCTACGATTACGCAGACTACGGCGGGTCGCCTGTGTATGACTACCGGTACTGGGCCGGTCTGGCGACGGCGGTGCAGACGGAACTGGCGCGCCGCGGTTACTATCGCGGCTCCATCGATGGCGTGATCGGTCCTGGAAGCCGCGAGGCCATCAGGGCATTCCAAAAGCTCAATGATTTGCCAGTCACCGGGCTGATTGGTCCACCGTTGCTGAAAGCATTAGAGTTACCCGCGGTTCCGCGCGTCACGGCGTCTGATCAAGGTTTCCTCTTGAGCATAACGTAGCGACACAGACGCAACGTAGCGGGTCGCCAAGTAAGCGAACCGTCTCGGTTTGCCGTTCCTTTGTCCTCGAAACGCTCACAAGCCAGAGCGCTTGTGAGGTTTTCGCTCGAGCGCCAGCCATCAAAGCGAGCACGAATGAGAACATTCGTCGCCGACCTTTTGCGCGGCTGGGTTTCCAGTTTGGGCTATGCTTAGCTAAAGCGTTATAAATGGGCGGCTGCGGCCCGAGGGCCAGGAGAACAAGCCAAGCAGAACTTCTCCCGCGCCGATCTTCAGCAACTTGAGCCGGATGGTGCCCACCTGAGCACGAGCTAATTCCGTGGATTTGAGGCCAAGCCGACGCAATGCTTCCAATAAAACGTAGGCGCAACTGGAGAGCAGCAACCGGAACTGGTTGGGCCACCAGTAGTGACAGCTGGTCCGATCGCTGAAGAGTCCGAGCTGTTGTTCCTTAATGCGGTTTTCCATCTCACCTCGAGCACAGTAGATCTGGTCATAGATCCTTTGTGCGCTCCCGATCAGGTTGGTGACCACAAAGCGAGGGTTGGCTCCTTGGGCGGAGTGCTCGGCTTTGGCAATAATCCATCGCTTCTTATCCCAACTGCCGGCCCGATACTTGAAGCGTTTAAAGAGGCGGACTTTTTCGCCACTTTTGCCATGTTTACGTTCGGCGCGCTGCCCCAGCTTGGCACTCAGAGCCTTGAGCCGCTCATTCTTGGCGATGCCGACGATGTAATCGACTTGGTGAGCCTCACACCAACGCAGCATTTTCCAGCGACAGAACCCGCTATCGGCACGCAGGATAATTTTAACTTCAGGCCAGCGTTCTCTGAGCGCACTGACTAACTTGGCTAAGATCGCCCATGCGTGTTTGGCTGGATCGATGTTACTGGACCGAAGGTAGCTGACCAGCAACTGTTCTCCGCAAAAGACGTAGAGCGGCAAGAAGCAATAATCGTAGTAGTAACCATGGAAGGCTCGGCCCACCTGCATGCCATGCACCCGATCATCGGTGCAGTCAAAATCCAGGATTAGTTCTTTGGGCGGCGCAGAAAAACTCTTCACGAATTGTTCGAACAACACTTGATGAATCAGCCATGCTTCCTTTCGCCCAGCCCGGTTCTCCAACCGGCATAAGGTTGAACAGCTTCCTAACTGCTCAGCTCGATCCGTGGCGGTCTGCCAGAGCACATCGTGGCGTAGAGAGTCGTGATCATTGAGGTCCTCGTATCCGAGCGCTAAGCCATAGATGCGCTGTCGCAGAAGACTTTCCTGAGAATGTTGAATCAAGAGCGGGTTTCGTCGGTCGGGCAAAATCCGGTCCAACCGTTTCGTAAAACCCAGCCAGCGATCCACCTGACGCAGCAGCATCACACCCCCGTCACTACTGACTTGCCCACCCGCAAAAATTGCCTCGATTTTTCTTCGACCTAAGCCTGGAAATTCGAATCCAAGTTGGTTATCTTGTTCCACTAGCGAAGCCTCCTGTTAAGTTTGGATTTAAGCACCTCAACCATAACAGGTTACTTAAAAGGCTTCGCTACTTTTTTGCTCAAAACGATGCAAAATTGGGGCTAGGCGGCTCTTCAGCTTGGTTAGTAAGCGGAAACTTCATTTGCAAAAAAAAGGTCAAGGCCGACTTGAAAGTCGGCCTTGCCATCTGTTCCTGATTTGCTGAATGGTCGGCTCTTAGAAGTCGTGTTCGAACTCGCGTCTGGCCCTATCCGCATCCGCTGCCAGATCGGTCAGGAGTTCCTTAAACTCTTTCGTCTGGCCGATGAAGAGTCCGTCCGCAGCGAGGGCATTAGCGGCCCCCATCGCAGCGTCTTTCGTGGCGGTCGGGCGAATAATCGAGCAGATCGGGAACTTTCGGCTAATGAATGGGCATGGCTCCGGCATGATCAGGTTGGCCTGCAGCGTCTCAGGCTGGTTGAAGTGGAGGTCCACAAACGTCACCGTCGACTTGTTAACCGGGTCAAAAACCGTCAGCGGAGGATTGGCTGGGGGTCCATTCGGGTTGGTGTTGGCATTGCCCGCTTTGTCTTGCCAAGTCTGAAAGTGCATTGTCTCGGTTGGACCGATGCTGAGCACGATTCGCAAAACCTCCGGATCGGTTACCCTCTGAGCCAGCGAAGGGTACAGGCTGGTGCCACCTTGTTCAATAAAGACAAAGTGAAATCCCGCAGTGAAGGCAATCGCATTGATGAGATTGCTGTTAAGCGTGTCATCGTCAGTTCTGGGAATTGCCGTGTGCCTCCCAATATTCAAAGTCGGAACTGGTTGAGAGAATGAACCGTTACCGAGATCGGGATTCTTGTTGTCGGAGCGATATTTGCCCCAGAAACTCGTGTCCACGGTGAGTTGTGTGAGGTTGGTGAGCCGTCCCTTTTTTGTGGATCCTGTGGCCTTGCTGCCCGGCAACGTACGAAACTCCGTGCCCGTAAGGCGAACGAGCTCGGAGGTCGAGGCGCCTTTAGAAGCTAAGTAAGCAATCAGGAAGTTCGCGTGGCTGAATTCATCATCGGTATTGTCCTGGATATACTGGGGCATGTCGCCGTCCAGAATTAAAAGGCCGTTCGTGTAGGGCGTGTTGCCCCCTGTGGGAGTTGGCGCTACGCCGGTTGCCGGATTAGTAGATGCGAAATCTGGCTGCTGATTTCCTCCCAGCTCCCAGTATTGCTCCCAGAGATCGCTTTCGAGTATTTCGGCGGCGGCCAGAAACCGGAGAATTGCCGCATCGCCTCTAGTGAGACTTCCGCTGGCATCTCCGGGCTGCGCCTCCGCTTTTGTCATTAAAAATGCACTGGCCGGAAGAAACGTTGCACCAGCCATGCCTAAGCCTTTTAAAAAGGAGCGTCGTCCGAATTCACGACGCCCACGAGAATCGAGTTCTCGATCTGCCGAAGGAATCATAAGAGCCTCACTCGATGCCTTACGGCCGTTGTTTCGTTCTTTTTTCATACGGTATGCTGCGGGAATTTCGCGTTGTTTCTCGTTCCGTGAGATGTTGTAACAGCTCTTTTTCGCTGTAACATCTATACCAACACTCGGCCGATTTTATTCCCGAGGCAGAGGCGAAATATTTGTTTTTGGAGCATTTTGACATGGTATCCTTCCCCTATCGCAAGCCGTGCAAAATTCAGACAAAGAAGATCCGAATTCAGAATCGCCATCGGCGAGTTACACGTGTTACAACGGGAATAAAGGGTAGCGTATACCGGTAAGTTTAAGAAACTTCATGTCACGAGACGATCAAGGTTCATGGTTGTTCCTGCTTTTTAATCTTCCCGCGAAGCATTCAAGCGACCGGGTGAAAATCTGGCGCCGGCTCAAGAAGCTCGGTGCGATTCAGCTCAAGACTTCCACCTACGTTCTGCCGGATGAGCCGGTTCACTACCAGCGGTTCCAGTCGCTGGCCAAGGAGATCGTCGAGAACGGAGGCGAGGCCGCTCTTGTCCGTGTCAAAGATATCGAAGGCATGCCCAATGCCGCTGTGGTCGCGATGTTCAACGAAGCACGAGCGCGCGATTACGAGGAAATCGCGCAGCCTTTGATTCCAATCATCAAAGACGCCAAAACTCGGAGAACTTCTCCAGAGACTTTTGCCGGCCAGTTGCAAAAGCTTCGCCAGAGATTTCAGGAGATATACAATCTCGATTTTTTCGGAAGCTCGCGCGGCGAGTCTCTCGAGAGACTCTTCCGGAAGGCGGAATCGCTTGGATCAAACAAGAGCAAGTCGGAGCGAGAAGAACGGTTGCGAGCCGAGAACTATCAGCGCAAGACCTGGATTACGCGCCCGCGTCCTGAGATCGATCGTGTGGGCTCGGCCTGGCTAATTCGCAATTTCATCGATTCCAAAGCCAGATTCGTGTTTGCTAACAAGCCCGCGCAACATCCCGGAGCCTTTTCCTATGACATGATAGACTCGGAGTTTAGTCCGCATAGCGATTGCTGCACGTTCGAAATGTTGATTAAACGTTTCGGTATTCGTGAACGAGCCGTGCTTCGGCTGGCCGAAGTCATTCACGACGCCGATCTGGAAGATGACAAATTTCATCGCGCCGAAGGATTTGGTATTGATCAAATCTTGAAGGGTTGGGCGAAGCAGGGCCTGAGCGACGAAGAGATCCTTGCGAGGGGCTTCCAGTGCCTCGACGGTCTTCATGCGCAGCTCAAACGAGCGTAAAGGGCCGATCAATCCTTTTGGTTGCGGCTTTGCCGCACTGTGTGATCTGTCTGCACATAGGAAATTTCGGAAGAGTGACGGGTATGGCCGGATATGTAATCGCAAATGTCGTCTGGAAAGATCCTGAGAGCTTGGCTGTGTATAAACGTCTGATGCCTCCCTCGGTCGCGAAATATGGGGGCCGCTTTTTGGTGCGCGGCGGAGCTTCCGAGGTATTGGAGGGCGAGTGGAGCCCGGCGCTTGTCGTAATCGAATTTCCAACGGTTCACCAGGCGAGGCTATGGTATAGCTCAGACGACTACCGGCCGGCACTCGAGGTCCGGCAGCGCGCAGCGGACAACGAACTCCTGATCGTAGAGGGAACATCCCCGCCCGCAGATTAAACTAAATCCGCAACGGCTTCCTTTTTTTCGCTTCGCTGATCGACTTCCCTTGAATTCGGTGCGTTTCCTCGGCTAACAGTTGTGTTACTCAATAACAATTTCCCCCTCATAAAATCATGGCCAGACCAGTTACGTTATTCACCGGCCAATGGGCTGATCTATCGTTGAAAGATCTCGCCCCTCTGGCGAAAAGGATGGGTTTTGACGGGCTTGAACTCGCCTGTTGGGGCGATCACTTCGACGTCGAAACTGGGGCGGCTTCGAAAGAATATTGCAAGGAACGGTGGAAAGTACTGTCAGACAATGGTCTTAGCGCGTTCGCGATTTCCAACCATCTTGTTGGACAGGCGATTTGCGACAATATCGATGAGCGGCACCAGGCAATCGTGCCGCCGCAGATTTGGGGAGATGGCAATCCGGAAGGTGTCCGCCAGCGCGCTGCAGACCACATGAAGAAGGCAGCTCAGGCAGCCCGTAACTTTATCGACGCAAAACCAGCCGGCGGCCTGAATTTCCCGGCAGTTGTCGCCGGTTTCAGCGGTTCCAGCGTCTGGCACGCCTGTTACGCGTTTCCGCCGACCAGTCAGGATTTTATCCAGAAAGGGTTTGACGACTTTGGCAAACGATTTCTGCCTATTCTTGATGTTTTCGATGAGTACGACGTGAACTTCGCGCTCGAAGTGCACCCGACCGAGATTGCGTTCGATATCACTTCGGCGCGCCGGGCCGTGGAGGCGGTGAAAAATCATCGCCGGTTTGGTTTTAACTACGACCCGTCCCATCTTGGCTACCAAGGGGTCAGCTACGTCAAATTCCTGCGCGAGTTCAGCGACCGGATCTACCACGCGCATATGAAAGATGTCTGGTGGGGCCACGGTACCGGTGAGGTCGGGGTCTTTGGCGGCCATACCAACTTTGGAGACCATCGGCGATATTGGGATTTTCGCTCGATTGGGCATGGAGATATCCGCTTCGAAGAGATCGTCGTCGCGTTGAACGATATCGGCTACCGAGGCCCGCTCTCAATCGAATGGGAAGACGTTCGGATGGACCGCATCCATGGGGCGACTGAATCTTGCCGGAATGTGCGTTCCTATGATTTCGCTCCGAGTGGTGTTGCGTTCGACGCGGCGTTTGAGCGGGATAAGGCTTAAAATCGGCCATTCAGAATGGATGCGGAGGCGATCCGTCGGGATGGATAGGAGCGATGTCGAGCTCCGGCGTTCTGCCGGGTTCCGACGTTTGTTCCGAACAGGCACTGGCCGACGGACATGAGGGTCAGACTCAAGATTGGTTTCGCCCATGCTGATCCGCGTGTCGTCGCTCCAGCCGCGGCAAAGCTTGATCGTGAAACCAAGACATCCTTGAATGGGCTATCCGGAGAGAGTTTTGATGCTGCGCGATCTTCAGTCGTTTTGGCCGACCCAAACGCCAGGGTTGTATCTGGTTCTGCTCAGTTTCGTGTTCTACTTGATCGGGCTGATGCTCGGACGGTGGCTGAAACGTCGAGTTAATGTCGAATTAGGCTGGACATCCCACGTGTTCATCGCGAGCGCTTCGATTTTGCTCGCCTCGCGGCTCCTCGAAGTTGAATTCCCAGGCGCTGCGGAGATTGGCCTGCTGACTGCAATCACATCGGCATTTCCCATTAACGCATTGCTGCGTCGGTTTGTTTGGCCGCTCGGCTATCCCGGCGAGAGAGCGCGGATTCCCTCGTTTCTCCCGCAGGTCGCCGCGATTATGGTCTTCGTTTTCGCGGCGTTTCTTGGGCTGGCAGCTTTTTATCACGTAACCATTCCGAGTCTCCTGACGGGATCGGGGGTGATCGCAATTATCATCGGCATTGCTCTGCAAGATACTCTGGGAAACATTTTTGCGGGCTTTGGACTGCAGGCAGGAAGAGCATACAGAGTCGGGGACTGGCTCATCGTCGAGGGAAAACATGTTGAAGTCGTCGAAATTAATTGGCGCTCGACCCGGTTCCGCAACAACGACGATGTCAGTTTCGACATACCGAATAACCAACTGGCCAAGGCAACGATCGTCAATCTCTACTATCCATCGCGCAGACATGCGGCGCGTGTGCGCGTTAGCGTGGACCATCGCGTTCCTCCGAACGAGGTCAAAGATGCGATGTACCTGGCAGCCTCGTCTGCACCCGGAGTGCTCCGCGAACCTGCGCCGAAAGTTTTCCTGATCGACTTTGCCGAGTCAGCCGTGCAGTACGAAATCAAATTCTGGCTGGTGGATGGAAGGGTTTTTCCCGATATCATCGACGGTGTGCGGACCAATGTTTGGTATGAGCTCAACCGGCGTAGCATCCGGTTGGCGTTTTCCACGCAGCAGATTGAACTCGTCCGAGGCGCGCGAATAGCGCGGAAGCGTGAGGTGGATTTAAGTCTGCTTGCGGGTCAGCCGCTCTTCTCCTCACTGGACCAGATTCAACTGGACCATCTCGCGCTGGGATCCAGACGGATCCGTTTTGGAAAGGGCGAAAAGATTATTTCCCAGGGGGAGGCGGGGAACTCGATGTTCATCCTTGCAGCGGGCAAAGCGGAAGTACATGTCGAAAGGGAGGGGCGGTCCCAATCGGTCGGTACTCTGGTTGCAGGAGATTGTTTCGGCGAGATCTCGTTGCTAACTGGAGAGCCGCGCAGCGCGACGGTTCTGGCGGCGCTCGATTGTGAAGTTCTCGAGATTGAGCAGGAGACGATCGGAATTTTACTGCGAGAACATCCGGAACTGGCTGAGTCGCTCAGCGAGACCGTTGTTGCGAGGCGATCTGCCACGGAAACACAACTTGCTTCGGCCCCCGCAAATGGCGACGGTCCAGGCATAGATGCCACCAAGGAAGGTTTTCTTCGACGGCTCAGGAAATTCTTCCAGTTGTAGCAAGGGCGGGCGAATCCCAGGTATATGGAGGCTTTTTCTGATATCTCCTTGGCGTCTAGCGCGGTGGACGAACGTTTTATGCGGCTTGCATTGCGCCAGGCTCGTAAAGGTTTGGGAAAAACGAGTCCGAATCCGGCTGTCGGAGCGGTGCTCGTGCGCGACGGAATGCTCTTATCGACCGGCTGGCATCGGCGCGCCGGCGGTCCGCATGCCGAAATAGAGGCGCTATCGGCCGTGCGAGGCCTCGAGGCGGCGGCAGGCGCAACCCTTTACGTGACGCTGGAACCATGCTCGACAGCCGGTCGAACCCCCCCATGCACGGATGCGATCGTCACTGCAAGAATCGGACGAGTGGTAGTTGGCGCGATGGATGTCAATCCAAAACATCAGGGACGCGGCGTCGACCAACTTCGTCGTGCCGGGATCGCAGTAACAACCGGCGTACTCGCGGAAGAGTCCGACCTGCTAAACGTTGGTTTCAACAAATGGATAACCACAGGAAAGCCGTGGATCATCGCCAAGGTCGCACAATCGTTGGACGGTCGAATTGCGCGTCCCGCCCTAGAACCGAGGTGGCTTTCAAATAAAGGGTCTGTTTGTCTGGTCCATTCCCTCCGGGCCACCGTCGACGCAATTCTCATCGGCGCGGAGACCGTACGCCGGGACAACCCGAGATTGACCATACGGACAGGTGCTTCCGGCTTGCAGCCATGGCGTGTTGTCGTGACGCGATCCGGCGACCTGCCCGCCGATGCGGCCCTGTTAACCGATCAATACAGGGACCGAACCCTCATTTACCAGGGGGTTGGCTGGCTGGAAATCCTTAAAGAACTCGGCGCCAAAGGGGTTACCCGCCTCCTGGTGGAAGGGGGTGGGGATGTCCTTGGCCAACTCCGTGATTTGCAGTTGATCGATGAGCTTTGGTGCTTCGTCACACCGATGTTGACCGGAGGTAACAAACCAAGCTTTGGAGGCACTGGAGTTGAAAGGATGGGAGATGCGAGCAGGCTGCATCGAGTCGGCTACAGACGTATCGGAAACGATGTGCTTGTGACCGGCCATATCCTCCGGACTGACTCCACAGCAGCGAACTCCGCCCGGTAGTGGGCAGGAGAGCGCAACTCTAATGCGGATACCGACTCGGATGAGGCGGCAGGCGGGTTGGCGCGTAGTAATACCTTCGGTAGTAGTATGGACGATGATGATGCTCGGAATAGGCAACGCCACCGGGTGATCCACGGCGGGGTGGACCGAAATGCGGGCCGGCCTTCGAAGCCGAGATCGACGCGAACAATAAAAGAGCCACCAGGAAGAGAAGAAAGTACCGTACCACAAGTCCAGTTTCTGAGCTCTTGGACGGCCATAGACGATCAACTATTCGCAACTTTTCGGGAAATAGTGCGGATATTGTCAGCAAAAGATTTGGCCCGGGCGTCCCCGCCCGGGCCAAATTATCTTTTCATCTGAAGGACCCTCGGTTCGATTTGAATCTCGAAGGACCAAGTCACTGAAAATTTTGCACGATTACCGGGCCATCAGCCCGGTAACCGGATCTTAATATGCGCGCCTTAGGAGGCTTTAGGGGTCGCCGAAGGCGAAGCAGCAGGTGCCGGAGCGGCCGACTTCTTGTGATGCTTGTGGTGATGAGTCGCTTTCGGTTTCGACGGGCTCGGGCTTGGGGATGGAGTTGGATCAGCGGCGAAGACGCTGGATTGAGCGATGAAGCCGAGGACCGCAGCTAGAAGCAGAATGTTTTTTGTCATAGGGATTTCAGGTTGTTCTTAGTCAGAAGTGTGGTTAGTACTCACTTGTTTAGCTGAAGCCTGGCCAATCACGTCTCTTTTGGAGAACTTCTTGGACCAAACGCAGCACGCTTCAGACATTGCACTCAAGCCAGGAAAAAACCTGTTCATGCGATGTCAAAAGCGGAGGCTGGTAATAGCAGTATGTTCTTCATACGTCACCTCACACTGCTGAACCCTTCGAAAAACGTGAAGTTTCGAAAAAAGTTTTAGTTTTGGCACCCTCTCTCTGTGGTCGGCGCCTCAAGAGCCGTCAGATCGCCTCTTGCGCAAGCCGACGCTCTCTGATACGTGAGGTTGTACTTTCTCTCCAAAATAGTTCGGGATAATGGCAGGCTTAAAACTCCAAAATATTGTCAAGCGATTCGGCCAAATCGAAGTCATTCACGGCGTCAGCCTTCAAATCGAAGATGGAGAGTTTGTGGTCTTCGTCGGGCCGTCCGGGTGCGGCAAAACGACTTTGCTAAGGATTATCGCGGGGCTGGAAGAGGAGACCGAGGGAGAAGTCTGGATCGGCGCTCGTCAAGTAAACGACGTGGACCCGGCGAACCGCGGGGTGGCAATGGTGTTTCAGACCTACGCCCTTTATCCGCATATGTCGGTCGAGGAAAACATGGGATTCGGTCTCCGGATGGCCAAGCGCCCAAAGCATGAAATCAAAGAGCGGGTTGCGCGTGCCGCTGAGATTTTGCAACTGTCAGCGTATCTGAAGCGGCGCCCTAAAGAACTTTCCGGGGGCCAACGGCAGCGAGTAGCCATCGGTCGGGCGATCGTTCGCGAGCCGGAAGTTTTCCTATTCGACGAACCGCTCTCGAATCTCGATGCTGAACTTCGGGTGCAAATGCGGATTGAGCTTGCCAAGTTGCACTCCGAACTGCAGACGACCATGATTTACGTGACACACGACCAGGTCGAAGCCATGACCCTCGCTGACAAGATCGTTGTCTTGAATGAAGGCAAGATCGAGCAGATCGGCGTCCCGCTCGATCTTTATCAGCGTCCTGCGAACCTTTTTGTCGCCGGGTTTATCGGAGCGCCGAGAATGAACTTCCTTAAGGTGCGTGCGGAGTATACCGCCGGAAACACCATTGCGATTGCCGGCCCGGATTTTCCGGCCCGCCCTGTCAGCCTGGAGAGAACCAAATCGGCGAATCTGGCTCCCGGTGCGGAGTTAACACTCGGCTTGCGCCCGGAGCATATCCAGGTCTGCGAGCCTGGAAGCGGCGCCAGCACGCTATTGATTGAGGTTGTCGAAAACCTGGGTGATCTGACGTTATTGCACGGGACAACCCCTGGCGGGAACCGAATTACTTTAAACGTGAAGGGATTTCAAAATTACCGATACGCTGATGCGGTCGGCTTTGGATTCGATACCAATCACGCCCACCTCTTCGATAGCGCCGGAAGCGCCGTGTGAGCCATTCGAGACCCGATCTTCGGAGGAATCCGTAAGACGAATATGGCTGCGAGGGCGAGTATGCTAAGCCGTCAGTAGCCTCCTGCCGATGGCGCAGGTCTCAGTTCCCCTTCACCTGCTCCAACACCCTCCTGGTTCATACATGAGGTCAAAGCGAGTGACCCAACCACAGCGAGAAGCGCGAAGAACCATGAACATCGTTGCCGTATCATGAGTGGCAACATAGTTGATGAGTTAGAACCAGTGTAAAGCACTTTCGAGGCCTTGCCGGCAAACATTTTCCTTATAGGTTGGCGCCATCGGCCGATACAAACAACGTCGGGAGATCGCGAACTCTACGAGCGGCAGTACTCAGTCCATGAAAAAAACCCTTACCATCCTTTTGGCCGTCGCGATTGCGCCGTTCGCAGCGAATCAAGCGATCAGTTTCGCTGAAAAATGCGAGACGTATAGAGCGCGAGTCACGCTAGAGAACGTCGAAAACACAGAGAAGATCGCCGCTCTCCTGGCACGTGCGCGTGCCCTGCGGGAATAGAACGAGCCGGTGTCCAGGTTTTTGAGGGGCGATCGTTGAAAGCTGTGCGTGGCGAAGAGCCTGGCCGATTGGTGGAAAGCCGGATGAGTCCATCAAGAGCTACACAAGCACTTTAACGGTATGGTTCTCAAACATTCGAAGAGTTGCTCTTCGTTTAACTCTCCGGCGGCCACGCCCACTATGACCCGGTAACAGTCCTGGTCGTCGGCGTTCAGCTCGTAACCTCTCAACGGAGTCCGACCCGCAGAGGTGTGTGTCGCGGGAATGAGTAACCCTCGTTTTCAAACCATCCAGAATGTCAGGTCGCTAACTGTTCCGCTCGGAGCGCGTCCTTGAATCTCGGTTGGGATTTCTTCTTCAGGATACGGTATGCAGCCGGCTGAAAATCACGCACCGGCGCGAGTTATCTGTAAATCGTTGATTATAAGCGATATCGGATGGGGAGGGATTCGAACCCTCGGTACCTTGCGGTACACACGCTTTCCAGGCGTGCCCAATCGACCGCTCTGGCACCCATCCAGGATGAGCCCGAGACATTCCAGTCTCTGCGGGGCAGTTTCAAGATGTTTTCACTGCCACCTGTGACCTTCGGAATTTCGGCTAACGGGTTTATTTCTGATTGAGGGCCAGCATGAGCGCGTCAAGTTCAACCTTGAGCTCGCTTTGGCGCTCCTGGATAACTTCCAATTTCAATTGATAGCGATGCAACTGGATCGTCGCGTGGTGAATGTGACCTTTGATTTCGGTCAATTGCGTCTGACTCTCCCGAAGCATCCGTTGTAGCTCATATTGACGCTGTTTCAAATCATCAGGCGTGCGTCCCTCAAAATTGAACTTCCTCGGAGACGCATTCCGGGCTGCCTGGATCGCCTTTGCGAGCTTGGAGGTCGCTGCCTGCAAAAACTGAAGCGATGGCCCATGATACTCAGGCACCTTTAAAGAATTGCCGCAGTGTGCGCAATTGACTTCCATCCCGGCTCCGTCCATATCGATGGCGAGTTCTCCCCCGCATTGCGGACAATCGAAGACGATGTCCCGCTCGGTCACCTGCACCCCGGCGGTCTCAATCTGGTCCGGCGATGGAACGCTTTCCTGCGCGGCTGGATTTGGATTTGCGTCGATCATAGCCGATCTTTGGCGAGAGCAACTGCGAGCATGATAGCCGGAACGCGAAAAATCAAGGGACTCATCCGGGGCGGAGCAAGGCAGAGCGACAGAGTGACTCAAGTTGGGCGAGCCAGACTGCGTCATAGTGACACTCACGACTTCTAGCGGATTCCCACGAGGTTGTCTAACCTGCTTCTGGCGTGACACTTAGACCGATGCAAATTCTTTTCATCTTTTGGCACATAAGGTGCGGGGTCAGGTTGCTCGATCTATGGCTAAAATTCTTGGAATTGACCTTGGAACAACCAACTCCTGTATGGCCGTGATGGAGGGTGGCGAACCGGTCGTTATCGAAAACTCTGAAGGCGCGCGTACAACCCCTTCGATTGTCGCTTTTGCAAAAAGCGGGGAACGTTTGATAGGGCAGGCCGCAAAACGGCAGGCTGTAACGAACTCGCAGAATACGGTTTTCTCCATCAAACGGTTCATGGGCCGGAAATTTGAAGAGGTCCAGGACGAGGCAAAGCGTGTTCCGTATAAGATTGTCAGAGCTTCGAACGGCGACGCTCATGTCGAGGTACAGGTTGGCGGAGAACGCAAGACTTTCTCGCCGCAGGAAATCTCGGCGATGATCCTGGCTAAACTGAAAGCAGACGCGGAAGCGAAGCTAGGTGAAAAGATAACTCAGGCCGTGATCACAGTACCGGCTTATTTCAACGATTCTCAACGTAATGCGACTAAAGACTCCGGGCGCATTGCCGGTTTGGAGGTGCTGCGGATCATCAACGAGCCGACGGCAGCCTCGCTGGCGTACGGCCTGGATAAAAAGAAGGACGAGAAGATTGCCGTCTATGACTTGGGCGGTGGGACGTTCGACATCTCCGTGCTGGAGATTGGAGAAGGCGTCTTCGAAGTCAAAGCGACGAACGGCGATACGCACCTGGGCGGCGACGACTGGGATAACAAGCTCATGGATTGGATTATCGCGGAGTTTCGTTCGGAAACCGGCGTAGATGTAAGCAAACAGTCCGACGCGCTTCAACGAATCAAGGAAGAAGCTGAAAAGGCGAAGATTGCCCTTTCTTCTTCACAGGAGTACGAGATCAATCTCCCATTCATTACAGCGGATGCGACTGGCCCGAAACATATCCAGAAAAAGTTGACCCGGGCCAAGCTGGAGCAGCTGACCGATGATCTATTCGAACGTACAATTCGGCCGGTAAAAGCCTGCCTTGCAGATGCAAAACTTTCGGAAAGCGAGATCAACGAGCTTGTGCTGGTGGGCGGCATGACGCGGATGCCCAAGGTCATCGACACGGCGCGCAAACTGATCGGCAAAGAACCTCACAAAGGAGTCAATCCAGATGAAGTAGTGGCCGTTGGCGCGGCGATTCAAGGGGGCGTCCTGCGCGGCGACGTTAAAGATGTATTGTTGCTGGATGTCACGCCGTTGACGCTCGCCATTGAGACTGCGGGCAATATCGCGACACCGATGATTCCTCGCAATACGACAATCCCGACGAGGAAGCAGCAGATCTTTTCGACTTACAGCGACAATCAGCCCGGGGTGGAGATCAAGATTCTGCAAGGCGAACGACCGATGGCCCGGGACAACAAAACGCTGGGGACCTTCCATCTGGACGGGATTCCGCCTGCCCCGCGCGGCGTGCCGCAGGTTGAGGTTACTTTCGATATTGACGCGAACGGCATTCTCAATGTCTCGGCGAAGGATCTTGGAACCGGAAAAGAACAGAAGATTTCGATCACCGGAAGCAGCGGGCTCACCAAGGAAGAGGTTGAGAATCTGCGCAAAGATGCCGAGGCACATGCTGAGGAGGACCGGAAAGCCCGGGAATCAGCGGAGATTCGGAACACCGCGGACAACCTGGCCTACCAATGCGAGAAGCAGTTGGCTGAACTGGGCGAAAAGTTGTCTGCAGATCAGAAGAAGGGCGTTGAAGACGCGATCAAGGATGTTCGCGAGAAGCTGAACGGTACCGACGCGGACGCGATCAAGAAGGCGACTGATGAGCTGCAAAGCCGCTTCCAGGCGATCAGTGCCGAACTGTACAAACAGGCGGCGGCTCAGAAACCAGGGCCACATCCGGATGATGCAACCGGTTCCTCCGGAAGTCCGGAAGGGAGTAGAGCGAAGCCTGACGATAACGTGGTGGACGCAGATTTCGAAGTAGTCGACGACGACAAGAAGAAAAGCTGAAAATTTAAAAATTCCCCATCGTGCCTGGCGGTCCAATCCTTCGCCGCTGGGGCGCTGGTCCCTAAAACCTACATTAAATCAAGAAGGAGGATATATACGTCTATGGCAATCAATGTGAAACCTCTCGGCGATCGGGTGATAGTTCAACCGCTCGACGAAAAGGAAGTCAAAAAGGGTGGTATTATAATTCCTGATACGGCGAAAGAAAAGCCGCAGGAAGGCACTGTCGTTGCTCTCGGTACCGGCAAACTCGACGACAACGGGAAGAAAGTCGACTTCAACGTGAAGGTGGGAGACAAGGTGCTGATCTCCAAGTACGGCGGCACCGAGATCAAGATCGACGGCGACAACTATCTCATTATGCGCGAGGACGACATCCTCGGCATCATCGGATAACCAGAACCTTTAAAAAGTACGTTAGTATAAATTATGGCAGCTAAACAATTACAGTTTGATGAAGCAGCTCGGCACGCTCTTTTGCGGGGAGTGGAGAAACTTGCCAAGGCGGTAAAGGCCACCCTCGGGCCGTCCGGGCGTAATGTGATCCTGGACAAGAAGTTCGGGAGCCCGACGATCACGAAGGATGGCGTGACAGTAGCAAAAGAGATTGAGCTCGAAGATCCCTACGAGAACATGGGCGCTCAGCTCGTGCGTGAAGTAGCCTCGAAGACCTCGGATGTAGCCGGAGACGGCACCACTACGGCGACAGTGCTCGCTGAATCGATCTTCCGTGAAGGTTTGCGGAACGTCACCGCCGGAGCAAATCCGACATCGTTGCAGCGAGGAATCGGGAAGGCCGTTGAAGCCGTGGTCGCCGAATTGGCGAAGATCTCCAAGAAGGTTTCCGACCGAACCGAAATCGCGCAGGTCGCAACGGTTTCAGCAAACTGGGACAAGACGATTGGTGAAATCATTGCCGACGCCATGGATAAGGTCGGCAAAGATGGCACGATTACAGTGGAAGAAGCTAAGTCGATCGAAACCACTTTAGAAGTGGTGGAAGGCATGCAATTCGATAAAGGCTACCTCTCCCCTTACTTCGTAACGAACGCGGAGAGTATGGAAGCCATCCTCGAAAATGCTTACATCCTCATCCACGAGAAAAAAATCTCCAGTCTCAAGGATCTTCTTCCTGTGCTCGAGAAGGTTGCGAAGGCGAGTCGTCCCCTCCTGATCATCGCTGAAGATGTCGAAGGCGAAGCGCTCGCTACCCTCGTCGTCAACAAACTGCGCGGCACCTTGCAGGTTGCTGCAGTCAAGGCCCCAGGCTTTGGCGATCGCAGGAAAGCCATGTTGGAAGACATTGCGGTTCTTACGGGTGGTCGTTGTCTAACTGAAGATCTTGGCATCAAGCTCGAGAACATCACGCTGGACGATCTGGGCCGCGCCAAACGAGTCACGATCGACAAAGAAAACACCACCGTGGTGGAAGGCGAAGGTTCGACCAAGGATATCCAAGGTCGCGTCAGCCAGATCCGCAGACAGATTGAGGAAACAACCTCCGACTACGATCGCGAAAAGCTGCAAGAACGTCTTGCCAAGCTCGCGGGCGGTGTCGCGGTGATCAATGTGGGTGCTGCAACCGAGACCGAGATGAAAGAAAAGAAGGCTCGTGTTGAAGACGCTCTGCATGCGACACGTGCGGCCGTCGAAGAGGGCATCGTCCCTGGCGGGGGTGTCGCCCTAATCCGTGCCCAAAAGGCGCTGGATAACCTGAAACTGGAAGGCGATGAAAAAACCGGCCTTGAGATTGTACGGCGGGCCGTTGAATCTCCGCTCCGTCAGCTTGCCGATAACGCAGGCCAGGAGGGCGCGCTAATCGTTCAGGAAGTCAAAGCGCGGTCCGGAAATGAAGGGTATAACGTTGCAACAGGCGATTACGTCGACCTTGTGAAGGCTGGTGTAGTCGATCCGACGAAAGTGACGCGATACGCGCTGCAGAATGCGGCGTCGATTTCCGGTTTGTTGCTCACTACTGAGGCGCTTGTGACCGAGCTTCCTGAAAAGGAAAAACCGGCGCCAGCAGGCGGTCCCGGTGGCATGGGCGGCATGGGCGGCATGGATTACTAATCTGACTCAAAACAAGTTCCTGAAAACCCGTCCGGCTACACCCGGACGGGTTTTTCTTTGATCGACCGTTCTTCTGCGCCGAAGCGCCAATAGGTATCGTCGGCCAATTCGCAGGCATCAGCGAATGATCGAAGGCAATTGCTGGCTTTCGAACCCCCGGTGTGTTTCGCCGCTACGGCTGTCGCTCAATTCTAGCAGATTGGTCGGCGAATGAAGGTCTTGTGCCGGCCAGGCTTTTGTCCTACGATCCAATGATCCGCCCACCCCGGGCTCAGGTGCGAACCTCCAAGCAATTCGTCCCATGCAAAACACTACTGCCAGGAAGCCTTGGTACCGCATCCTCTACATCCAGGTTCTCATTGCCGTCTTTATCGGCATCCTGGTCGGCTGGGCTAAACCGGATCTCGGTAAAAACCTGAAACCTCTGGGAGACGGATTCATCAGCTTGGTCAAGATGATCATCGCGCCGATCATCTTCTGCACAGTCGTTCACGGAATTGCTTCAATGAGCGACTTGAAAAAACTCGGCCGCGTCGGGATCAAGGCTCTGCTCTACTTTGAGATTGTCTCCACCCTCGCGCTTTTTATCGGGTTACTCGTTGTCAACACTTTGCACCCGGGAGCCGGCTTCAACATTGATTCGAAGTCCTTGAATCCGACTCAGGTTCAGCAGTCTCAAACGTTCGTGCAAAAGGCTCATTCGCTCGACCCAGTGGAGTTTTTGCTGAACATAATTCCCTCGTCCTTTTTCAACGCGTTCGCGTCCGGTGATATTCTTCAGGTCCTTTTGGTGGCTATTCTGAGTGGATTCGCAATCTCGTTCATGGGCAAACGGGGAAGTCCCGTTTTGACCGTGATTGATACGGCGGCGAACATTTTCTTTGGGATCATGCGGATCGTTGTGAAGGTTGCGCCGATCGGCGCTTTCGGTGCCATGGCGTTCACGGTAGGAAGTCAGGGGCTCGGTGCACTGAAGAATCTGGGCTACCTCATGTTCTGCTTTTACCTGACGGCCGCCCTGTTCGTTGTGCTCGTTCTGGGATCTATCGCGGCTTTCAACGGTTTCTCGATTTTTCGCTATCTCAACTACGTCAAAGAAGAGCTGCTTCTCGTGCTTGGGACAAGCTCCTCCGAAACAGCTCTTCCTGGAATGCTCGAGAAAATGCAGCGACTTGGCTGCTCAGCTTCAACCGTCGGGCTGGTGATTCCAACGGGATATAGCTTCAATCTGGACGGCACCAACATCTATATGACGATGGCGGCGGTATTCCTGGCCCAGGCGACTAACACGCATCTGGACCTTGGGCAACAGCTTGTGATTCTGGTCGTCGCGATGCTCTCCTCGAAAGGCGCCACCGGCGTTACTGGCGCAGGTTTCATTACCCTTGCGGCGACACTCTCGGTTGTGCCATCGGTGCCTATCGCGTCTCTCGCAATCCTCGTCGGCATCGACCGTTTCATGAGTGAATGCCGGGCTCTCACCAATCTCGTCGGAAACGGGGTCGCGACGATTGTCATCAGCCGCTGGGAAAACGAATTGGATAAGGAAGTTCTGAACGTCAATCTCCGGAAGCCAAAAAGCTTGGTCGACACCACGCCGGAAGAAACCCCGGAACAGACGCCGGCGCCTCGCGCCGCGTAGGCTCCTAAGAAACTGAAACCGTGACCGGCTGGAAAGGCGTGAGTTGAAAGCCGAGTTCTTTTGCCCGTTTGCTAAGATTGTGTAGCACGCGCTCTTTGTACTTTTGTTCATAGTAGGTTTGGCCCTGCTCGACGTAGGCCGCGCCGAACTTGAGCATGCGGTAGAACAATCGTGCGAGTTTGTTCGCTCCGGCGTTGATGGCCGTTGGTGCGCCCAATCGGGCTCTGAGCCGACGGATAAAGGCTCCAATGGCAGTCTTGCTTTGCATGGCTCCTTGGGCAGCCAGGCGGAACATCCCCGCAGCGCGATTCTTGGTTTTTCTCGGTCTGGAGCTCAGAACTTTACCTCCGCTGATGCGTTATCCGGACAGACTTTGAGCCAGGAACAGAAGTGCTTTTCGCTTTTCCAACAGTTCATGTCTAAACCCGTTTCGGAGATAATGACCTCTACCGCCAGGGTACTCAAGCCGGGCAACCGGGTCAGATCGACTCCGCAAACGCTGGCCAGATAGGCTTGACGTTGCAGTTCCTGGCGAACTTTGGCCGAACGTGCTTTTAAAGCTCCGCTTTGCTCAAGAACTTGCCTGATATCCAGTTTGGTCTCGAACTGCTTAAGTTGTTGCTCAATTTTGTTTTCACATTCGGTGATCTTGAGCTGATAGGCGTCATAGAGTTCGATCGCCGTTTGCAACGCGTAAAGATGCTCTGGTCGGTAATCTCCTTCCAAGGCTTTGACGATCTGTTCGGTGGAAGCCTTGACTTGAGGATGTTTCATCCGGGCAAGCTTGAGCCCGTCGCGTTCTCCAGCCAGGATCGCCCGAATGATGGCCATTCCAGTGTAGCCGGTGATATCACTCAAAACTCGGTGAATTTGGACATTCATTTCGGTCAAAGCCTTCTGCATGCGTGAAATGTGGCTGCTGCAGTCTTTGACCAGGATGTCTCGCAGGCGCATAAAGGTGCGCAAGATGCAGACTTGGTCCTTTGGTCGAAAGGAACCGTTTAACAGTCCAAAGGTGTGCAATTGCTGCAGCCATTGGCAATCAGAGACGTCGCTTTTACGACCTGGCAAGTTCTTGACGTGAGCAGCATTGACCAATTTTACTTCGAAACCTCTCTGCTCCAGGATCTGGAAGACCGGAATCCAGTACACCCCGGTTGATTCCATTACCACGGTGCCAATCTGGTGTTCCGAAAGCCAGTCGGCCAGCCGGTGCAGATCGCTCGTAAAGGGACCAAACTTCTTGATATTTTCCTCCGCCCGATCCTCGGGAATGGCCACCAGGTGAAAATTTGCCCCAATATCGATTCCTGCTGCATTGGGATTGATCCGTTCGAGAACATTTTTGCGAGCTTTTGATTTGCTCTTGCCGCTAACCGTGTTTTTCTTTGCCATACTAGCTTGAGCTGAAATGTTGCAGTGTTCTTTAAGTGCAGCGGACCGGCCCGAGTTGGTGATATTTGAGAGAAATCTCCTAAACAGGATAGCTCCAGATCGGCTGTCACCGGTCTGGAGCTTCGCTAATGCAATAACCAAATTGCTCGGAACCAAACTAGCTATCGGGCATGAAGCTCCAATGGCACATCGGTCTTAGCTGTCGGTCGCTGCGGCAGCCTTTGTACAGCAAGCGCCGAAGACGATCAATCCAAGGTTTCTTGCCGCAAGAAGAACCCGCAGGAGTTCTGGGGAACTAGCTAGATGCTGTTGCGAAATGTCTGCAAGCGCGTCCCTCCGGGACATTTCGCAACAGGCTTTAGCTAAACGGTCTCCTTAATCCATTCGCGGAACTGGTGAATCTGATCCCTCGTTCCGACGACCAGCAACCAGTCCCCGGCATTCAGGACCTGGAAGGGACCCGGAAAGAGCATTCGATAATCCCCGCGCGCGACGCCAACAATCTGAACGCCCGTTTGCCGCGGAATCTCAAGCTCGGCTAGCGCGTTGCCGACCAGCTTGCTCTTCGCCGGAACGTCTATAGACTCCAGCCGGATCTCATCCAAGAGATCGACTTTTTCGGTCCTGGCTGGACTGGAATCAAAAAATGCGCGGACGTGCCGAATCTGGGTCGCCGTTCCGAGCACGAGAAGTCCGTCCCCCGGGAACAATTCAGTGTCCGGACCCGGACTTGGGACGGGATAGCCTTGCCGATCGACGCCGACGATAGAACACCCGAATTGACTACGGAGAGAGAGGTCGCCCAAGCTCTTACCAAACCACGCTTCCGAGTCGGGAACCCGGATCTCGCTCAGATTGAGGTCCCATTCCTGGTGGTCTTTCAGCCAGTCTTCATGACTTCGCTTCCGACGTTCTTCTGGAGAGAGGATTGCTTCAGCAAGTTCAGACGCGATCCGGCGTTGCACTGACTGCACACGGCGACCGAAGAAGAGGGCATACACGCCTGCGGTTCCCAAAATGGCGCCAAGAAATGAAGGGTACGCCCCGATGAGGGGAGTCAGGACCCAAATCCAGCCCAAGAGCAAAAGAGCGGCGACCAAGTCCAGGCAGACCAGAAGAATGGGACGCTGCGAGCCGAACGCGATTTCAACCGTTCCTCTGAAGAATTCCGCCAACCTGCGCCAGACACCAAGCAGCGGTCCTGCCGCGGCGACGCCAGTCATTGCCCAAAACAGATGGGACGACCAATCACCGACGCTTGCCGGGAACAGAAGGCTCCATCGACTGAATAAATGGGGGGCAACAATCAGAATCCCGGAGGCAAACGTCACGCTGATTATCAATGGGGGGAGACTTTGCCTGGCAAGACCGAATACACGACTCCGCCGTTGATGTTCTCCGACCGAAGCCAGAAATTGCTGGTAGAGCTCCAGCAGATCGTAGAAAAACTTTGGTTGCGCCTTTAGCCAGCCGTCGCTGATGGGGCCGGAATGCCGGATCAAAAGCGGAGAGACCAGGGCTGTGAACAGCGCGATACCCACTGCGATGGGGTAATAATCGGATGAGAGCAGTCCAGCCGACACACCAAGCTGCGCAATGATAAAAGCAAACTCGCCGATCGGCGTCACCATGAGAGCGGCGCGGAACGCATCTCGATCTGAAGTTCCGGTAACCAGTAAAGATGCGCTCAACGCGAATGTGCGGACCAAAATGGTGACGACTCCAAGTGACAAGATCAATAGCCAGTTCTTCAGGAGCAGCTGCGGATTCAGCAGCATTCCGATTGAGACAAAGAAGACCGCGATGAAGACGTCGCGCATGCCTTGCATCGCTCTTTCAACTGTCGGACGTTGCGGCGTCTCGGCGACAATTGCTCCGAGCAAAAAGGCGCCCAGAGCCAGCGAGTATCCGGTCTTTACCGCAATCACAGCGATTCCCAGGACAAGCCCGGCTACCGTGATGGTGAGCAGATCAGTGCCGGCTCTGTTCAACCGTTGCAAAGTCCTGGGCAGCAGCAACAAGCCGATAACCACCACGACGGTGACAAACACCAGCAAAACGCCAAGAATCTTTCCAATGTTCGCTTCGGTACCCTTATGCATCTGCGCGACCGAAGAAATAAAGGTTAGCGCGACCACCGCCACGAGATCCTCGAGAACGGTGATACTCATCGCAAGGTTTCCGGCCCGCTGGTGGATCAATCCGGTTTCCGGCAGAATTTTCCCGATGATCGCGGAGCTAGATGCCACAAGCATTCCGGCTACAAACAGGCTTTCGGACGAACTGACTCCGAGGAACGGACAAATCGAACGGACGATATTGAAAACGAGGATGGCTCCCAGGGCGACCGCCAGGACAATGCCAATCCCCATTCTGCGCAGCTTACCGACGCTCAGGTCGAGTCCGATCGAGAACATAAGAAAAACCAGGCCCAACTGCGACAACGCCTCGATGCGATCTTCGTGGACCACAATCGAGAAAGGTGGCGTGTGTGGCCCGATCACAAGTCCGGCAAGCAGGAAACCGACAATGCTCGAGAGGCCGATCTTCTGGCAGAGAAAACCGCCGATGCCCGCGAAGAACGTCACGACGGCCAAATCCTGAACGAGGTCCAGCTCACCCATGCGACGCTACCGCCTTTTCACAAAAACAGCGGTTGTTCTTGGTGGGATGATAAATCTACCGGCTGTGTCATCGTATCGCGCCTGTCGCACAACGAGATCGGCACAGGAGCGCTGGAGGACGGGGTGTAATTCGAGAGGCGTCCCACTAAAATCTGGAAGATCGATTGTTTTCCAGATTTTGTCGGCATTGAAAAGGACTACCAGGCTCTTCGCTTTCGGATCCAGGATTCGTCCTTGCCTGTCATGAATTACCATGACGATCAGAGCCGGTTGCTGATTCGGGCCGAAATTGTGGAACTTCACTCGTTCCCTGACCTCCTCCCCGGTTTGCAGCCGAAAAAGAGGCGAAGATTTCCGGATCCGCAGGAGATCCTTGAAATAAAGATGGGATGAATAGATATCCTGGAAACGAGGCTTGATTGCTCGATTTTTCAAGAACCCTTCCATGATCGGCCAATCATCTTTGTTATCCCAATCTGGCGGCCGTCCAACAGCGAAATTATTCGTTTGATAGGTCCAGTCGAGGCGATTGAACCAATCACCGGAGTTATAACTATTTCTGTCGAATGACTTTGAACGGAGAGTATCGTCGCCAGCATGATAAAAAGGGATCCCTTGTGCCAGGGCGACAAGAGCAAGTCCAAGATTGTTCACTCGTACGCGATCGCTCATCGTCGTTTCGATTGGCAATTTGTACTGGCTATTGTCAAAAAGTGTCGGGTTGTCATGAGCCGAAATGTAGTTGATCACATCGCTCGGATCGCGGCTATAGCCCGCTGGCTGGCCATTGTACGAAAGCTGTGCCCCTTTCACGTAAGCTCCGTGGTTATCCACAAACTCATACTCTTTAGCAGTGCCGGCTAGAGCGAGCTTCACCGCATCGCTCGCATCCAGGAGTTGTTGAAGCGTTCCGTTCGCGAGGGCGTTCTTGTCATACCAGAGGCCGTTCATAAACCCTTGCCTGGCCACCAGCGAGTCCCTTCTGTCGAAGGCACCCCCTCCGCGAACGGCGTCCCGACCACGGTCGTTAAATGTGCCGATTCCGGTTCCCGCCATATTAGCCTGTGTCGCGTTTTCCCCTAGCGCGTTAGACGCGACTTCACCAAAGTCCCAACCTTCGCCATACAGATAGATCGTCGGATCGACTTCATGCATGGCCTTCTTGATCTCCAACAAACTGGCTTTGAAGCTGAAACCCATCAGATCAAACCGGAACCCATCCACCCGATATTCCTTGGCCCAAACCTTCAACGTATCGAGCATGAGCTTGAAAAACATGCGATGCTCGGAAGCCGTATTCGGACCACAGGTGCTTGTATAAAAATCACCGCTGCGGTCGAGGCGATAATAGTATCCTGGGACCACTCTATCGAGCACCGAGAACAAATCCTGCCCCGCTGCAGCGGTGTGATTGTAAACCACATCCAGCACCACCCGAAGCCCGATCAAATGAAGCGACGCCACCATGGCTCGGAACTCCCGGATCCGCGTGATGCCGTATGGATTTGTTGAGTAACTTCCCTCTGGTGTTCCGTAATGGTAGGGATCATAGCCCCAGTTGTAACCATCCTGATCTTTTACTGCGCCAATCGCTTTCTGCGGCTCCGGCGAATCGGGCGGCGAAATTGATAGATCGATCCGGGCGATCTTCTGCTCGCGGGCGATCTCCGGGATCGAAGTAAAATCAAACGCTGGAAGCAAATGCACGTGGGTCAAGCCTGCGGTAGCGAGACTCCATAGATGGAGCATTCCGTTTGAGAAAATATTGGTAAATGCGGTGTATTTTCCGCGATCCTTTTCCGGAACGGTCTCGTCGGAGATCGAGAAATCCCGGATATGCAATTCATAGAGAACGATGTCTGTCGGACTGGCAAGTGATGGCTTTGAAATCAACTCCCATCCATCCGGCTTGCTGAGTGGGGAATCCAGGTCAACGACCAGGCTTTTCAAAGAGTTTGGCGCAAGTCCGAGTGAATAGGGATCAGTGACGAGGTTCGTAACGATCTGATCTTTCAGCCGCGAAAACACTTCGACTTCATAGAGGTAATACTTGCTGTTCAGCCAGTCTGCATCGCCTACCCGGATCTCCCAGACGCCAGCGGCGCCCTCCGCCATCGTGTGAATCTCCCCGATCGAACTATCTGGCTCATCATAGACCAAAAGACGTACAGACCGGGCTGTAGGTGCCCACAACCGGAAACGGACGCCGTCTCCGCATCGCTGCGCGCCCAGTTCACCATCGAAGTAGAAGAGATCGTCCAAAACCCCGGCGATCTGCAAACCAGTGGCGTCCGCGAGTATCCCGTCTTTCACTTTCGCGAGGAACAATTGGCCTTTTAACAACTCGGGAACATGAGCCAAATCCGATTCGAAAATCCTGAGCGCGGTTGCGCCTTTCAGGAACGGGAACTTTTCGACGATCGATTGCGGCAAGCCGTTCCGGTCCACGGAAAGCGGGAAAAACGCACCACGCGGCGCACTCTCTGGCGTTTGCGCAGCGATATCGCCGGCGGGAGAATAATAGAGACGAAAAATGCAGCCTGGTTCCGCTCCCCTCCAAGCGATCGTGTCACGGGTTAACCAGTGTGCCTTCGCGGTCTGCACGGCCACCTAGTTTTGACCTACCCGGAGAACTCTGTCGACAACGTCTTACTTGAAGTAAAGCGTCTTGCTGCCGATGTCGATGATGCCGCCACGTTCGAAGAAAAAATCGGCGCCAATCAGGCCGCCGAACTGGAAGCGCAAATCCTCGGGCCCTTCCGGCAGACCGGTGACCCCGATCAGCGCCGGGCCGAGTGGATATTTACCTATATCAAACTCGGGAGCAATCGTCACGCCGACCGGCCGTTCTTTCGAGTGGATCCCTTTGGCGTTCACTGTCGTTCCAATGACTGGAATTCCATTCTGCTTTGCTACCGCCGATGGGACCAAGGTGGCGAATCCCCCCGTATCCACGACGAAACTGTACCGATTGCGGCCGATCCTGCCTTCTACTTCAAGCGCGCCCGAATGCGTGATTCGCATCGGCACGGCGTTGTACCGCCCGCGCTTTGTGCTCTTGAGAATCGCTTGTGCGTCTTCTCCCGGAACTGTGAGATAAATCCGCTGGTTCCTGCAATCGATGACGGCGTTGTAGCGCTGCAGGATATCCAAACCGATGATTCCGTCCATCGTCACGCGATGGCCTGAGTCGCGGAGCCTGGCTCGGAAATCGCGGAGGTCGATCAAGGCTACCGGTCCGGAGCCGAGATTATTGCGCCCAACGTACAGGCTGTCGACCTCTGCCACTGGAACGACCCGGTTGTTGACTTCGATCTGTTTCGGCACCTTAATAACACCGGGACCTTTTGACAACCCGAGAACTTTCGCCTTATTGGAATCCACGATGCTGAGTGCGGCACCCGTGTCGATCGCGAACCAGGCCGGTCGATTGTTGACCCGGACAGCTACAAAGAGATGGTTTCCAGTGCTCCTACTGAGCATGGTGCCGTAATTGGCTTGAGCCGGTTCGCTTGCCTTTAAGCTAGGAAAACCTGCACATGCAGAGTAAATTACGCAGCTTAGGGCACAAATGATTCGTCTATCAAATTCTTGCATGGTGCAGTCATGAATAATACACGATCAGCGGCGCTTTGGTGGGCCGTTTTTCTCGTCTGCGCGGTTTACTTCATTAGTGCAGAACCGGGATCGGCGCAAAGTCGACCGGGATGGGGAGAAATTTGGCAGCAACGCATGACGATTGGCCAGGCACAATTGGATAGCGCGTTCAAACTGGCAGAAACCGGCAAGGTTAATGAAGCCCTTGCCATGATTGACCAGGTGATCGCGACCGACCCCAACAACTGGCGTTCCTATTTTTTAAAGTCTGCTGTCCTCATTCTGGCCAAACGGGGAAGTGAGGCCCTCAAAGAGATCGATACGAGCATTAACCTCGCGCGCAGGAGCAACGTTTCTGCCGGTCTGCTGGCCGAACTCTACGAAAGCAAAGCGCGAAGCTGCATCGACTACGGGCGCTATGAGGAAGCGAAAAGATCCCTCGAACAGGCGGTTCATCTTCAGCCAACCGATCCCACCACCCTCAACGACCTGGCGTGGATGCTCGCCACTTCGAAGGATCCTCGAATGAGGGACGGACGGCGAGCGGTGGCGATCGCGACAAAGGCCTGCACGCTGAGCGATTGGAAGAATGCTTTCTCCATCGACACATTAGCTGCTGCATCCGCGCAAGCTGGAAACTTTGCGGACGCGGTCAAATACCAGCAGCTTGCCATCTCGCGCCTGGATCCGGACGACCGGAAGGCTCAACTCCCTGGCATGGAGCAACGGCTCCGTCAATATTCCAGCGGCCAAACGTTCACCGGTATTTAGCCTGCCAGCATCGGAGCCATCGTGCCGTCGATGTCGATAAAGCCTGCCGACAGGAAACCTCGAGGCTGCTCTTTCCGGACCCGCTTGCGGCGGGGCACAGGTTGATAGCCTGCGTGGCAAAGCGGGACGCTTACCTCTGCGCAATTCGATATCTTCGAGGCACGCCATCAAGCAGGGCGTTTAATTAGTTCCATCGAATATCAGTCGGGAACCTCGCGTAAATTCCTGTGGGATCGTTTAAAGCTCGCAGATCTTTCAATTCGGCTTCGAGTTCTTCCACCCCCATGCCGACGGGATCGAACCTGGCGACGGGCGGTCGTGGAGTCGACTTGAAGAGTTCTTTGAGTTTTTCGCTCAGATCTTTCCGTCCAGGGAATTCCGTGATCCGCGGCTGGTCGCCGAGATGCGCGAGACCTGCTGCGTATACGATGGCCGAGTTTAATCCGCCTATCTCATCCACCAATTTGATCCGTGCAGCCTCGCTCCCCGACCAAACCCGTCCCTGAGCTATTTCGTTCACTTGCGCGACTCCGATCTGCCTGCCTTCGGAAACTCGATTCAGGAACTGGTCGTAGAACTTATCGACGGCTCTCTGCAAGATCGCCAGGTCCGCGTCTGACTTTTGCTTGATCGGATTAAACAATGTCGCCAGTGGATTCGTCGTGGTGACGGAGTCTGTCGTGATTCCGTTGTCAGCGGCGATTTTTTCAAAATTCACTTCCAACCCAAACACCCCGATGCTGCCTGTGATCGTTGTCGGCTCAGCAAAGATACGTTTTGACGCAGTAGAAATGTAATACCCGCCGGAGGCTGCATAGCCTCCCATCGAGACGACCACAGGTTTTGTTTCCTCTGCAGCCTTCAATTCTCGATAAATCTCCTCGGAGGCAAATGCGCTTCCGCCTGGACTGTTGACGCGCAGAACAATCGCTTTCACACTCGGATCAAGGCGGAACTTCCGAATCTCTCTCGCATACCTTTCGCCGCCGACGTTGCTTGAGGATCCTTCCCCGTCGACGATCTCCCCTTCAGCGTAGACGATGGCAATCTTTGACCCTGAATCAGAAGAGCTCTTGGAATTTCGCTCAAAAGAGCCCAGATAAGAAGACACCGTAACCTGGCGAAATGTATGGTGCTCTTGATCCACGCCATATTGCTTCTTAAGCCGGTCCATTATTTCCGACAGGGAAACCAGCTCGGTACCCAACTTGCTCTTTACCGCCAACTGTCCGTCGATCAAGCCATTCTGGTCGATAAGTTGTTCAAACGATCCTGGAGGAAGACCACGGGCTTCTTCGATCGCGGTTGTCACTTCGCTCCACATATCTCCAAACAGTTTTCCGAGTTGCTCCCGATTTTCGGGACTCATGTTCTCGCGAATGTAGGGTTCGACGAACGATTTGTATTTGCCGACCCGGAAAACCTGAACACCCACGCCGAATTTCTTCAGAGCACCCGCGTAATAAATCGGTGAACTGGAAGGTCCACGCAGAATGAACTCTGCTTGGGGATCGACAAAGAGTTGATCCGCCACGGACTCAAGGTAATAGGCCTGCGTAAACGGAAACTGGAGATACGCGTACACCGGCTTCTGGCTTTCCTTGAATTTTGCGAGCGCCCCACGAATTTCCTTCAGAGCGGGATAACTCGAACCGTAACCGGTGCCTGGCACTAAATTCCCGGTGATGAAGACACCTCTAATCTTCGGATCCGTCGCGGCGCGATGCAGGGCTCGCAAAACCTCCCGCAAGGTGACCGGGGTTCTTTCCTGTTGTTCATCGCTAAGTCCCGAGAATAGCTGGGCTGCGCTCAACTCCGGCGGCGCATCCGGGATTGGGGCAGCGATGTCAAGGACCAGCAGGGAATTATCGGCCACCGCCGGTCCCTTTTCTGAGACGCCGACCAGCGCAATCACCGCGAAACATCCGACCAGAGCAACACCAAACAACAAAAAGATGGCAAAAAGCGCACCCAGAAAGGACCCGAAGAACGATTTCATTGAATTAAAAATTTGCGGTGGTTTTGGATCCGGACCCCTACGCAAAAACCTCGGTCTAATCTTTGCGCTTACCCCATCGGCGGCAACTTGCCAGTTTCCCGTTTGTTAGGAAGCATGCTCGAACAGCATGCCTCATTTCGCAAATGCGGTAAATTATTAGTATGCCGATGCGTCTTGCGACAGAAACACCGACCAAGGTTCAGTCCCGCGGGTTATTTCAATTTTATCCTCGCAGGGATCACCGGGATGCCTGCCGCCCGCATACGGCATTTTTGCGCTTTCTTTTCTTCGCGGTACTCCAGGCGGGCTTCAACACGTTTGCGAACGGCGAACCGTTGCACAGCGGCAAACGAACTCCGCGAGTTGCAACGTCAGAAAAACCGGAAGTTGCGACGAATCTAGTTGATATCGTCGCTGCATTTATCGCCGCAGGTGAAAAAGATGATCCGGCAGCTCGGGGCAAATATCTGGGACCGAAAGTTTTTTATTACGGACACCCCCGAACGCATGAGCAGGCGGTGAGGGAAATCGCCGCGTTGTACCGGCGATGGCCTCGGCGCACATTCGCGCTCACGGATTCAATCGATCTGTTTGAGATTCCAAATCATCGAGGGGTCTACCGGGTTACAGCGGTTTATGAATATCAATTTGATAGCCAGAACGAGCACTTGTCCGGAAAATCCAAACTGACGTGCGTTGTCGAACAAGATCCGCAGGGCACCCGGATCACCGGGGTCGACGAAAAGCTTGTCAGCGGGAGCACTGTCTATCAAAACGAATAAAGAGCTTTCTCGGCACTATTCGTTACTCGTACCCGGCAAAGCTTGCCACGATATACCGACCACGTCCCGCTCGAGGGAAAGTCGGCTTGTTATTTGTTCAACCTGCGCGTCGTTTCGTTCCACCGCGCTGAGGATCGCTTTGATGACGGTGTTCTTCTCATCCTGTCCGACCACACTTTCGACCTCCTGGAGGGCCAGTGGAGAAACGGTTAGCAACTGGATAAGCAGTGTCCGCACCCTGCCCTCCTGGCGCCCTCGGCATATCAATTGGACGCTGTATTGAACGGCATGTTCTGCAGGCTCCTTCTTTGAGTGCTGTGCAATCCAGTCAGCCAACGGGCGCAGAAAGATGTTGATGACCAATACAAAAGAGGTCCCGAGCAAGGCGGCCGCAAACAACCCGCTCCCAGCCAGGATCCCGACGGCGGCACTGCACCAAATGGTAGAAGCTGTATTCAAGCCGTGGACCGAAAGCCCGGTCCGCATGAGAACACCGGCGCCGAGAAAACCAACTCCGGAGATCACCTGGGCAGCTATCCGGGACTCCTCTCGCACTCCGGTAAGCGGAGCCAATAAGACAAAAAGCGCGGCACCAATGGAGACGAGAGAATAAGTCCGCAAACCGGCTGTCCGCTGCCGCCATTGGCGTTCGGCGCCAATCATCGAGCCAAGCACCAGAGCGCTTCCAAGGCGAACCACAAGCTCGAGCCACGTTAAGTGAGGACCAGCCATATTCGACGAGAGTGTGTACGATTAAGAAAGCAATTGGGAGTTAGTTTACGATTTTTCGTGCTTTTCGAAACAGGTGATTCGATCCTGGACGGGCTACGCATGTGCGCTACGAAGAATTTTCGATCGCAACAGTGCGCGCAACTTTTGAGTTCATCACCGACACACAACGAAACGCCTGATCCTGTTGCAGGGAGAGTTGAGGCACAACTCACGCGGGTTATTTCCCGACTCTCGCTATTCCGACGTCACCTCCATCAAAATCCAGAGCTCAGCGGCGAAGAATTTTCGACGACGGATTATCTGAGCAAACAGCTTACCGCCGCCCGGGTTCCTCACCGGGTTGCGACAGGTAACCGCGGTATCATCACGGATGTCGTCGGGGCACCCGACCCGGCGGCACCGGTGATCGCGATGCGAGCCGATATCGATGCCCTCCCGATTAAGGAAGAAGGCGAAGTCCCTTACCGTTCAAGAAGATCGGGCGTGATGCATGCCTGCGGCCACGATGCGCATTCCGCGATCCTTCTCGGGACAACTCTTGCTCTCTATCGGGCGAGGCCATTGCCAGTGGCTTGGAGAAGCATTTTTCAGCCGGCCGAAGAGACGGGTCGCGGTGCGTGTGAAATGGTCAAGGAAGGCGCCCTTGAAGGGGTCGACGCGATCATTGCGCTTCATGTTGACCCAAACCTTCCCGTCGGCAAAGTGGTGGTCACTGCTGGTCCGCGGACTGCGTTCTGTGAAGATTTCTCGATAGAAATTACGGGGCGCGGCGGTCACGGCGCTCGACCTCACGCGACAGTTGATCCTATTGCGATCGCGGCGCATCTTGTAACGCTCATTTATCAGGCGGTTCCGCGGCAAACAGACGCGCGTCAACCGGTCGTCGTCACGATCGGCGTTATCAATGCCGGTCACGCATCGAACGTCATTCCGGACGTCGCATCGCTCAAAGGCACCATTCGAACGTTGAACGGCGCTCTGGCAACCCATGTGCGCGAAATTGTGGAACGATTGTGCGGCTCGGTCGCCCAGGCTTTCGGTGCAAAGATTTCGATCCTGTTTGAAAACTTGTTACCGGGCCTGGTAAACGATACCCAGATTGCGACTCTCTTTGCCGACGCCGCAGGACGACTGCTCGGGCCGGAAAATATCTTGCGCAATGAACCACCTAGTATGGGGGCTGAGGATTTTGCCGACTATCTGCCGATTATTCCCGGCTGCATGATTGGCCTGGGCGCCAAAAGGGCCGGCCGCGCAGTCACCCCTTTGCATACCGCGACGTTCGATATCGATGAGGCCGCGCTTCTGATCGGTGCCCGAATCTACGCCGCGGTCCTTCTCGAATGCGCAAAAGGCCCGATCCATTTCGCGAAGAAGCCACGGCCCAGTTAACTAGAGCAAAACTCAGGGTAGAGGGCGAGGGCTCGGTCAGGCTCCTGCCCGAGGGCTCCGGTCCGAGCGGTTCAGCTGGAGCTTCGCCCTACGGGGCCATTTTTTGTTTGTTTTAATCGCCTGCAGAGCTTTCGCCTGCTCGCTTAAATAACGCTCGCCAATAGTCCATTCGCTCTTTCACTCGACGCTCGAAGCCATTCTCGGTCGGTTCATAGTAAATCCTGCCTTCCGGCAAATAGGCCTGCGGGACGTAACCTCCCTCATAGTCGTGCGCGTACTTGTAACCGTCGCCTTCGCCGAACAATTTTGACCCGGTGCCACGCAAATATTTTGGTACGGCCAGGATGCGGCCTTGCTTCACATCTTCCATTGCTTTGGTGAGACCAACCAAGGCACGGTTGCTTTTGGGCGCCGTGGCGATGTAAACGGCAGCATGAGCCAGTGGAATCTGGGCTTCTGGCAATCCGACAAACTCCACGGCCTGTTGCGCGGCGACCGCCGTCATGAGGGCGTTTGGATCGGCCATTCCGACATCTTCACTTGCGGCGATCACAATTCGCCGTGCAATAAAACGAATGTCCTCTCCAGCGTATAACATTTTTGCGAGCCAATAGAGCGCTGCGTCTGGATCCGAACCACGCATGCTCTTGATGAAGGCGCTGATGGTGTCGTAATGCTCGGTCTCGCCGGCATCGTAAGAGACGGCCTTTTTCTGAATGCTCTCTTCCGCCACAGAGCGATACAGTTGGATTACGCCGGCTGCGTCTGGAGCAGTGGTCAGGACGGCGATCTCCAGAGCATTCAAGCTGCGCCGCGCGTCGCCATCGCTGACCTCCGCCAGGAATTCCAACGCAGCGGGATCCACAGTGATCTTTAGTTTGCCAAAGCCGCGTTCGGGATCATTCAACGCGCAGTTCATCAATCGGACAAGATCTTCTCGGGAAAGCGGTTCCAGTTGAAAGACCTGCGAACGGGAGACGAGAGGGCTGTTCACGTAAAAGAAAGGATTATGAGTCGTCGCGCCGATCAAACGCAGGTTACCGCTCTCGACATCGGGCAAGAGGACATCCTGTTGTGATTTGTTAAACCGGTGGATCTCGTCGATAAAGAGGATGGTTCGTCCGCCGTTTGATCGGCGACGGAATGCTGCGGAAGCCGCAACCCGGCGGATATCCGCGACCGAACTCTCGACGCCGCTCAGGCGTTCAAAGTGACTTTTTGTAGTAAACGCGATGATTTGAGCCAGGCTTGTTTTTCCGCTACCTGGCGGGCCGTAAAATAGAATTGAAGTCAGCCTGTCGGATTCGATTGCACGGCGAAGCAGTTTGCCCGGTCCCAGAATGTGCTGCTGGCCCAAATATTCGTCGAGCGAACGGGGACGCATTCGCGCGGCGAGAGGTGTACCAGGATCGAAACCGGAATCTTCAGGATTGTTTGCGCCAAAAAGATCATCCATCTGCTTAGTCTCCGCGGTGCACGCGGAAAGTCCAATGTCGAGCCGGCGACGCAGCCTATCGAAATCACGCGGCTCCTTGAATTCCGGGCCGCTTGGACTCTAGTGCTCGGTAGCGAAATTCGTTCGGTAGTTTGCGACACGGGCAGTAAACGTCATGAAGACAATTCTGGTATCAGTCGATTTTTCCGACGTCACTCTGAAAGTAGTTAAGGCGGCGATTCATTTAGCGAAGCCGTTCCAAAGCAGAATCATCCTGGTGCATGTGTTCGAGCCCGGCCCCTCGCTCTTGGGCATCGGCGGCGCTCCGGACACGGTTGCTCTGCCTCAAACCCCTCCGCCGATCGCTGCGCCTGACTACACGGAAAAGTTCGGGCGTCTTCAAGAGATGATTTCTTCGGTCGGACTGGTGTCAACGGTTGTAGAACTTGAGGGGATTCCGCACGATCTGATCTTGTCCCAGGCGGAAGACTCCAGGGTCGATCTCATCGTGCTCGGATCCCACAGCCGTGGTCCGCTTTCTCACCTTTTTCTGGGCAGTGTCGCCGACGGGGTCTTGCAAAGGGCCAGATGTCCGGTCCTGATTGTGCCTCTGACGGATGCAGGCGGGTAGGGGAAAGCATAGGCGTATCGGCGGGTCGGCGCGGCCCGGTCGCAAAAGAATTTGCCCGCTGGCTCAACACGCATGGATTCTCACGGTTGACCAAAAGCCCACGCTGACCCGCCGGTAGGTGTTTCCCGGTCATCCTTGCGGCGCGCGGCCAAATCAGGCTAGACTTCGCTTCCTGTGAACTTCGCGACGCTTTCCGGGCTCGCCGTGTTAAACCCCGGCGGGCGGGATCCGGATCAAACCTTTGAGGAAGGGCCCGGTCTGCCAGACGAAATGACTCATGCACCGGTAAATTATCACGCTTATGCCGCCTGCACCCGCGGAGCCTTTTATCGTAGACCAGCTTTCGCGGCGCGGCATCGCAGCGTCTTACTACTTCTCCGAGGAGACCTGCGCGAATCGCAGCGCGCTTTTGCGGTCCTGAAGGCCCATGGATGCTTTGTCGCCATCTCCTTCAAGGAATCAGGGACTCAACAGGTCGCCCATCAACTGTCAAAACCGAGACGGTTTCAGCGGTTTCGCGAGATCGCCTCGAACGCAGATCTCTGTCTTTCGAGTACGCTCGACCTCCTCCCTCTTTTTGCCTCAGTCTCCAAGCGCGCGATCCACGTGCCGACGCCATATCCATTTGAGTTTGTTTCCTGGAACTTTTCGCTGCCCGTGAACGAGCGGCGCGGCCTATTCATCGGGACGCGGGAATTTGATGTGCTTTCACGGAACCATCTGTTGGCTTTATCTGCCGCGCGAACCTTTTCCGTCCCGATTACAGTGATCAACCCGGACGGCAATTTGGGTCTGCAGCGGTTGCAAGTTTTAAAGTTCCCGGAGGATCAACTCAGGGTGGCGGCACCATCACCGTACCCGGACTATTTGCGATTGATGGCCGGCCACCGCCTGGTATTGCAATTCGATGAGAGCTCGGTCCCAGGACAGGTTGCGGGAGACAGTTTACTCTGTCGGATCCCAACGGTCGGCGGAAACGGCACGGTGGATCGAGTCGCGTTCCCGGATCTCCACGGCGGCGGACGGACGTTCGATCAACTCGTCGAGTTGACTCGGCGTCTTCTAAACGATGACGAATATTACAGCGAACAACTGGCGGCGCTGGAGAAAAGCGCAATCGCACATCTCTCTTTCGCGAAAGGGTTCGAATCACTCTCCCGCTACTTTCCTGGGCTTACTTGAACGAGTCTATCGCGTAACGTAAAGCTCAGGGGACACCCATGACTCGGCAGACGCACGCGCGCCAGTATCCGCACAAGGAGCTTTCGCTAGAAGCGATTGTTGATCTTTTGCGAGCGAATGGCATGCGGATTACGAAGAATCGTACTCAAATTATTGACACCCTGCTTCGAGCGGAGAAACCGCTATCCCTCGAGGAGATCCAGACGAGAACCGGAGCCGATGCGGGTGCGCCGGATTATGCCACTGTCTTTCGCGTCATGACGGTTCTGGAGAACTTGCAGGTCGCTCAGAAGGTGAATTTGAACCGCTCGTGCAGTTACTATGAGCTAGTCAACCCGCAGCAGCATTACGACCACATTATTTGCACTGAATGCGGCAGCGTGACTCTGATGATTGATTCTTGTCCCGTGGAAAAAGTAGAGCGGAAGATCGAAAAGCGATACGGATTCTCGGATATCCGCCATTCACTGGAATTTTTCGGGAAGTGCCGTGAGTGCACTCTTTCCTGACTAGCTGCGGACCGGCACCCCGTGCGCAGCAAGGAATCGCTTCGCTTCTCCGACCGTGTACTCCCCGAAATGAAAAATGCTGGCGGCCAGAACCGCGTCTGCCTTTCCCTGCGTCAAAACGCGCAAAAGATGTTCTAAGTTGCCCGCCCCGCCGCTTGCGATGACGGGGATCCCGACTCTCGAACTCACGGCGGCCGTCAGATCAATGTCGTAACCGTCCTTTGTGCCGTCGGCATCCATGCTGGTTAGCAGAATTTCTCCAGCACCCCTTCGCTCGACTTCCTGTGCCCACTCCACGGCGTCCAAATCAGTCCGGTTCCGTCCGCCATGCGTGAACACGGCCCAGTGCGTTGGATCAATCCGCTTTGCATCAATCGCCACCACGATGCACTGAACCCCAAATGCGTCAGCCGATCGCGAAATCAGTTCCGGTTCCCGGATCGCAGCGGTATTGATGCTGACCTTATCGGCCCCGGCCAGCAGCATCTCGCGCACATCCACCGCGGTCCGAATCCCGCCGCCGACTGTAAGAGGCATAAAACATTGCTCCGCCGTGCGCCTGACCACATCGATCATCGTTCGCCGGTTATCCGATGAAGCTGTGATGTCGAGAAATACGAGTTCATCGGCCTCCTGGCGGTTGTATTCCATCGCGCACTCCACTGGATCGCCGGCATCGCGCAACTGCAGAAATTTTGTTCCCTTCACAACACGACCATCGGTGACATCGAGGCAAGGTATGATTCGTTTGGTCAGCATCTGAGCGAGCGTTAGAAATACAGATCCGTTCGTCCGTTTGTGATTTTCGCAGGAGTTTCGGACTAATTGGCTACTCGCTCCGTCTGCCAAAACCGCGAATCGCTATCAAGATACCCAACCACACCGGTGGAACACCATTCGCCGTTCGACGTGGCGTTCGCCAAAGAACCTTCCTTCAACAGGGTACCAAGCGTTAGCCGGTTCGGAAGAAACGAGCCGCGAATGAATAACTCTCCAATTTCGTCCGACTTTGGAAAGTTCGAAAGGTCGGCCCACTGCTCCCTCGACTTGCCAATCTCCTGGCGGAGAGAGACCCGTGCCTCCACCGTCGGGTAGAAATTCCCAACCAATGTCGCGCTGCCTTTCCGCTCGTATTCCTTCAACGGAAGCGTGGCAAGGGGGAGATCCTCGTAGAAAATCAATTCGATGTCGGCACGCAGCATACGGGCCGTGAAATAATCGACGTCGTCGGGTTCAAGAGGGGCATCCGTAATAAACACTCTGTGGAACGATGAAAATGGCTTTCGCAAGAGCCTTCGAACCACAGGGCTGCCAGCGGCGGTCCGGGTTGGCTTGAACTTATCGACCTGACGGTCCAGACTCCTCTCAGAACGAGATCCGATCAAACTCGTCAGACCAGCCGCCAGATTGCCAAGCAAATGAAGAGCTGAAGCGCAAAGATCTATTTCGCCGGCTTTCAACTTCAACTGGGACACCAAGTGCTGAACGCTCTGCCGCAATCGGTCTTGAGACCAAACTCGAATCGCCAGATGATTGGATGCTTCGCGAACCAGAGAGACAAGGGCAACCGCATCTGGAGACAGCTCTTCCAGCGCACCCAATTTTCCCAAGCGTAACCATCGCGCCTGAGAACGAACGTGTCCGACGAAAATCTTAGATGGAATTCTTCTCAGAACTCCATCGAAATGGGAACCAACCCACCCTCTGGTCGGAATGATACACGCTTTCGGCTCCAGAGCGCTCATCCAGGAAATGAACTCGTCGTGAGGCGCTGCATGATCGCACAGAATTGGGATCGCTCCGATCTGGAGCGCCGCCAGGAGATAAACATACATCTCCTGGGAGGGACCGGTGCCAATCAGAATCCGGTCACCTGCAGTGACCTTTTTTTCCCGCAATTCGAAGGACAGATAATCTACGAGTCGATTCAATCCCGAATAGGTCAGAACTCGATCACCGGAGAGGCATCGATCGATCAAGGCCGGGACACCAGGCTGCAGCTCGGAACGTTTTCTAAGGGTTTGAACAAAATTCATTGTCAATTGAGGCGCATCGAGAACCTTCTGGTAAATGTCTCTTGCGGCGGAATCACTTGAATGCCGAGCTTCTTCTCGAAGGGTCGCTGTTCTTCGTGATCAGGCAATCCCCAGCAGGGCTCAATGCAAATGAACGGGTTCAAATCACTCCAAATCGTAAAATAAGGAGCGTCGGAGAAATCGAGTTCGACCTGTCGATTTCGCCCGAAATCGAGAAGTTTCAGCACATAACTGTCGGCATCGACGGTCTCGAGGAGGAATGATCCTGGCAGCTCAAAAGGTTTGATTGGCATAGTCGCACCGTCCGATTCAAACTCGACGGTTTCTCCGCTCAGAAGATTATTGGGCGCCAGATACCGTCTGTAAGTCCCTCTTGGCAAAACGACTCGGGCTTTTTCGAAGGAGGAAATTGCAAATCCAGGATGCAACCCGAAGCTCACATGGGATTGGCGCTCCAATTCCTCGTTATGAAAACTAAAGGTCACCTCCAGCGTGTCACGCTCCAAGGTGTAAGTGATTCGAAAAGAAACTTTGCGCGGGTACTCGACCGCTAGAATTTCGTCAGCAGGCAGGGAATAGCTCAACGTCGCTCGCTCGCCTAGCACAATTTCCGGGTCAGCGAACTTTTTGTGTCTCAGGAAGCCGTGATTTCCACCACGAATCTCGTCTCCTTTGTAGAGTGTCCTCTCACCTTTGATCCGGTGAAGAAAATAGCCCATGACGGTTGCACGCCCCTGCCAACCCTTGGGAGCCTGCTTAACCTCTCCGTCCCGATAAAGGTAGCCGTCCCAGCCGTCGTCGGTCGCGTGTCGTGCGACGCTCACCAACTCGGCTCCCAGGTTGTTTACCTGAATTCGATACCCACTTTCACGATTGGCCAGCTCGTGCAATCGATGGCCATCCAGTTCAAGGACGCGGTGTTCGAAACCCATACCCTTACCAGTGGCACAAATGCGGCACGAGACCAAGCGCTGACTCCAGAAGTTGCAGGAGTTCAGGATTTCAGGAGGCAAAGCCTCGCTGGCGGCAAAACAGGCTAAGGATGGAGTTCAGATGGCAAGAACTCACGTTACTCCCGTGCCTTGACCTCAACGCACTCCGATTGGGCGCTGCCTATGAGTCCATTAACCTGGGGCTTGGCTCGTGACCTGTGGACCAGTGTCCTGACCCAGAAATACAGTTTGGCGCGGATTTCAGTTCAAAGGTTCAAGTTTGCTCACGGTTCTGGCCGCTCGCTCCTGGTTGTCCGCCACCTCAAATATAAGGCTCAATAATACCGTGTACTCAAAATAAACTGTTTGTCCTGGTTCTACGTGGACCGTTTGTGGGTCATCAGCGATAAACGGTATATCTTCGTGACTAATGACGCTATCACCAGGTGGGACACTAAGCCGATAGTAACTGCCATTGCGGACCATTAGGTCAGGGCCGTCATTCAAATTGAATTCCCAATCTTTGAGCCCGACACCGATGATCGACCATGGGCGATACACAATGATGGTTCCTCGATCCGATCCAACGTCCGGGCCCGCTTTGACAGGTATGGCGGACGCGATGGCAAGCACCGAGGCGATCGCCAACAAAACTTGTCTGATTTTCATTTTCATTCCTTCAATCCGTATTTTTGGCTTTCTTCGAAATATTTTGAGGCAACCGCTACCAGTCCGATCTTACGCTATTTGAAAAACTCGACAGATAGTGGCGGTTCGCCTTCCGACGGGTTGTTTTACATTTCGAGTTATGCGTAGACATCGGCATCAGCTGCTATTTACGATATTATTCATAATTTCAATTCAGTTCAAAACAAAAATAGATGATGAATTCGAAAAGGTTTCGCGTCTGGAATTAGAAACGCCTTGAGCCGTGAGTCGCAGCGAACGACCCGCTGGCGAGCTGCTCAAAGGAAATGGCGTTCACAACACGCGCTCGGGACAGTTGCCGCTTGAAACGATGGAGATGGGATCGAACCTGGCGGCGCAGACGTCAGTTCTCTGAGAGTTTGAATTCATAGTCTTTGGCGACCAGAACACCTGATTCGAACTCGAGACCATAGTTAAACTCCGCCTGTCGATGGTTGCTGAATTTCATGTTCCCTTTGACCTGCAGCTTGTCGGGAGATCCCCAATCTCCCAGCGTAAGCGATTCAGCGATTAACCGGCCTCCTGCGTCCCGTTGAGCTTGATTTGCAATCCTAGTTTGGTCAGTGTCGGGTTCTAAAGCTTTCCTCCATGTGGCACCATTGTCGTCGGTCCAAGCCGCGACGATTGCCGAACCCAGAGGGCTGTTCGTCGCTATGACTACCCGTTTTGAGGTCGGTGACCAAGACACCTCAATTTTTGTGCCCTCCGTCATGGATCGGACCAATGTGATCAGCGACTCGCCCTTTGAATCGACCAACGAGATCCCCGAGCGAGAGGATACGATCGAATAGAGTCCGTCCGGAGAGTTCGCGTCTGCGGATTTAGCCGCGAACGTGGTTGCCAGCAATCCTGCCGCCGCCCATATTATGATTGTCTTCATACCGGGGCTTACCTCCCAACCTGAACATCACGCGGCGTGGATGTCGAGGCGGAAACACCGTCGCGGACGATAACGATGAATTCTGGCAGTGCTCCGACTTTATTCTGGGTTTTCTCTTTCCTCGAGTCTCGGCCGGTTGCTCGCCTCCGCGGTTTTCCTCGAGAAACTAGGTCCCAGAGCCCACATATTCCGCCGAATAAGTATCAAACTTGGAGACGGTTCCTTGTCTGGGCGATTGCTTAACGTCGTACACGTTATTTCCGACGACCTGTTGCGTCTGTGTGTCATAGATCATGACAGATTTTGCGCCCGATGAATCCTTTTCACGCACTGTATCCACCGCAATGTAGCGCGCCTTCCGGTATCGAGCCTTGCGCTGTGCAGACGCATTTTCGTAGGCAAGGCGCGCCCGTTCTTCGGCATATCGCCGCTGACGTTCGGTCGCCTTGTGTTTGGCGATGACGTAGGCCGTGACCCCAGCCACTGCGCCTGTGGCAAGGCCAATCGCCACTGCTTCCGAAGGGCTTGCTCCCGCGGCTCTGGCAAGACCGCCTGCCAGGATGCCTGTGCCGGTTCCAAACACCACGCCATTCGTTTCGGGTGACATGTTCTCACAACCGGTGAGAAGTAGCCCTGCAACCAGGACGGCCGACGACGATTTGATCAGACCCGCGTTCATAAGAAAATGCGAGTCGGCAGACTATCGGGTCCCTGAAGCGGGAACAAGCAATATTGTCAGCCTATCCTGTCCGCATTGAATTTCGGTGGGACAAAGACCAGAACCAAGAATGAACCGAGTACCAGTGCCGCAGCGATGACGTACAGACCGTAATCGCTGCGCTTTGTCAGGTCCGTGACCCAGCCAACGATCGAAGGCGCAAAAAAACCGCCCAAGTTGCCGAGTGAGTTGATCCAGGCTATCCCGGCTGCGGCGGAGGTGCCAGCGAGCATATCCGTCGGCATTGGCCAAAAAAGCGGAAAAGTCGCCAGAATCCCCATCGTCGCGAGAGTCAATCCGGCCATCGAAATCAACGTGTTTTGTCTGAAGAGATTACTAATGACGATCCCGGCGGCTCCCAGAACAGACGCCAGGGAGAAATGCACTCGGCGTTCTGAGCAGCGATCAGAGCTTCGGCCCAGAACCACCATGGCGATCGCTCCAAAACTGTATGGAATTGCCGTAAGAAGTCCGATGTACAAGGGGTCCTTGACCCCGGTATTCTTGATCAGTTGGGGAATCCAGAATCCGGTGCCGTACAACCCCATCGTCGAACAGAAGTAGATCAAAGCAAATAAGATCAAACGCGGGTCGAAGAAAAGAACGGCGAGGGGAAGATGATCCTTGCGGGCCTCCTCAGCCCTGAGATTCTTCTCCAGGAGTTTCTTCTCCTCGTCACCTAACCAACTGGCGGATCGTACCCCGTTTGGGAGCAGGAAGGGAACAAAGAGACCGAGCGCGATCGAAGGGATTCCTTCGAGTAAAAACAGCATCTGCCAGCCTTTCAATCCTGCCGTACCATTAAACTCGTGAAGAATCCAACCTGAAAGCGGCGCGCCGATGACTCCCGTCAAAGCGATCGCCAACATAAAGAGGGCGACCATTTCCCCGCGGCGACGTGACGGAAACCAATATGTGAGATAAAGAATGACTCCCGGGAAAAAACCTGCCTCTGCAAACCCGAGCAGTAATCGGAGCCCGTAAAACACCCAGGGGGAATTTACGAAGATCATTGTCGTGGAGATTATTCCCCACGTGATCATGATTCGCGCGATCCAAAGGCGCGCACCGAGCTTCTCCATCAAGATGTTGCTCGGGACCTCAAAAACGAAATATCCAAGGAAAAAAATGCCCGTACCCAACCCGAATACGGTCTCGCTGATGGCTGGGACGTCCACCTGCATCTGCAACTTTGCGAAGCTGACGTTTACTCGATCGAGATATGCTGCGATGTAGCAGAGAAACAACAATGGGATGATCCGGCGAGCGACTTTTTTGTAGACATCCTTTTCGGATTCCTGGGCCGCAGTGGGGAGATCAGGCATTGGCCGGAGAGAGCAGGTCTTTGGTTTGAGTAGTTTTTTGTCCAGTTCGATCCTGTACCCTAATTGTAGAATACGCCGTTGTTCCGACACCACTCGACTGCTCGAGGATTCCCGGCACGCGCGGACCGTTTGAACCATTCGGCGGCCACCCGGGCATCCTTCTGCAGGCCGAGACCCTCGAGGAGACAACCGGCATAATAGCACATGCCAACAGGGTCCCCTTTTTCGGCGCCTTGCTTAAAAAGGTTTGCCGCGATTTCCGGGCTGCGTTGGACACCCTCCCCGTTCATATACAACACCCCAAGATTCGATAAAGAGAGAGCGTACCCTTCTGCAGCGGCGTCCTCGTAATATTTCCGGGCCTGATCGAACTGCCGCATTTTTCTAAAATGGGTCCCCAGCAAGTCCATTGCCCTCGGTTCATGAAGGGCCGCCGATTCTTGCAGGAAGCTGAGAGCCTTCGCCACGTCGATCGGTACCCCCTTTCCGTAATAGTAACATTCAGCCGCCAAATACTTGCCGACGCGATCCCCGGCATTCGCTGCCTGCAGGAAATATTCCAGCGCTTTCCGGTCGTCACCGACCTGGCGCCGATTCGAGTACAACAGGCCAGCTTCAATCATCGCAGGCGCACTTCCTTTCGTGGCGGCAATTTCGAACCACTTCATCGCCTCCGGTGGATGGCTCTCTCGCGCGAACTGGCCGATTATGAGCATTGCAGGGACAATTCCTTTTTCGGCTGCTCGGACCAAGTCTGGTTTTGACTGCGCGTAAGCCTCAGGCTTCGGCTGTCCCTGTCGGCTCTGCAAACCAGCAAGCAAGTTATCCAGCCGTTTCAACGTTATCGGTCTCTCCGGGAATCTATCGGCCAGGTCGAGGTACGCTTTTAAGGCGCCCTGCCAGTCGCCTGATATACTGAGTTCCTGCGCCGCGGCAAGCTTTTCCGGAAAATCGTCCACCGGTGCCGGGGTCGGGGTCGGTGTAGGATTGGTCCGCCCGTCCGGAGTGGGTGTCGGGGTCATTTTCTCCTCGGGTGTCGGCGAAGGATTCACACGCGATTCCCGGGTTGGTGCGGGAGTTGCCCGTTCTTCCGCCGTTGGCCTCGGCTTCACCGCCGGCGTGGTCATTGGTGTCGGCAGCCGCCGCTCAGGCGTCGGGTGCGCCAACCTAGACTCGACATTTTGCTGCCCCACAAACTGCTGATAAATCGCGTATCCGGCGAATCCGAGAACTCCAAGCACCAGAACCGCAAACCCTAACATCAGAAGCAAGCCGGGGACTGAAGTTTTTCGATTTTCAGAGTCCGGCGGCAGCGGGCGGCGAGGGTAGATCGGCGACGGGCGCCGTTGGTGGCTCTGCTGTTACCGGATGAGGTATGTAGGTCGGAGGGGGCGGTGCGGCGCCTCCCGAATGCGTGCTGGCAGGAGCGGGGACCACTCTTGCGGCAAAGGCGTGTTCACTTTCCTCGCTTAAGATTTCTCCTTCCAGGAGATGGCACATTTCGACTGAGGAAGCCAACTGATCGGTCAACCCTCGACGCAGAATGGAGTTTCCCTCTTCGGTGAGAACCGCTAGCGGGGTGTAGCGGCCGGTTGTTTCGACAATGTTCCGCGGGCCGCCGAGCAGCTCATAAACTAGAAGGCTCAGCATCCCGAGATAACTGGCGCGCGGACCACTGCCGGAGGCGTTCTGGACCAATGTCGCAGATCCGGCCCACGTCGCAGAATCGGAAGAGGAGAGCGAAAAATCGACGGATTCGATCTTGACACCCAAGTCGTTCCATTGCGTGAGGGGCCTCTGCAGCAAAGCAGGATCCATTGTTGCTTCCGCTAAACCAGGCATGGTCAAATGGACGCCGGAGACCGTCAGAGCCACCTGCTGGAGCCGGTTCGCGTGCGCATGATCGGCCACCGGCGCGAGAAGCTTGAGCACCATAAGCGTTTCCGACAGCGTCAGGGCGCTTCGCGCCCGGAGAATCTCGACCAGAGCAGGCCCAGTCACGATTTCCTGGACCAGAAAACTTTGTTTGGCCGTACTCTCGAGAGAATAAATCTCGCGTAACTCGGACCGTGGCGCGCGACGAAGCTGGTCGACCTCATGTTCCAGCGCGGTGTATCGTTTGCTGTCGGCCAGGAACCCTTCGTTGAACACGAGAACCGCGACTTTGCGATTCCCCTGGAGATCGTCGGCCAGGAACCGGCGTCCCTGTGGGATGTCGCCCAGGTCTCGGCTTAGCTTGTAGCGCCGTGCAAGAACGGTTGGGTCCTCTGGAGGTGCCGGCTTCTGTGTGGAAAATGCCTCGGTGGCGAGCGTCTCGGGTTGTTCCGCCAGCCTCTGGAGTGCGGCTGCCGGCCGATCGGTTGCCGTCGCGTTTGTCTGTATCACTTCGATGCAACGAACAATTTCCTGGCGCAAGTCTCCGGGGGTTTGCGGCCGGTCTGCGCGATCCTTTTCCATCATCCGCTGGACTAATTGCACGACGCAGGGAGGCGACCCTTGAAGCGGTTCCAGAGGCAGCGGTTTATAAAGGTGCTGGCTCATGATCTGGGCAACCGACCCCGAGTAGGGTGGTCGTCCGGAGATCATGTAATACAGAGTCGCTCCAAGGGAGTAAATGTCCGAACGGATATCAATATCCCGCTCTTCCAGTTGTTCGGGACTCGCAAAATGGGGAGTGCCAACAAATCCTCCGCCAACCGTCAATGCGCCGGAATCTTCTCCCTCTCTTTTTGCGCTTTTGGCGAGCCCGAAATCGATGACTTTCACCACCTTCTCGCCCTCTTCGTCGACCAACATCAGATTCGCAGGCTTCAGATCCCGGTGAACCAACTGCTGTTTCACGGCCGCCGCCAAGGCTCGTGAAACCTGCATCGTGATTTCCAGCGCTTCGACCGGGCTGAGCGGTCCCCTCCGCTTCATGTATGCATCGACGGTTTCGCCATCAATGAACTCCATCGCGTAAAAATAGCTTTCGTGATCGGTGCCGAGATGAAAGACGGAAGCGACATTCTGGTGACGAAGCGCGGCGGCGGCACGAGCCTCTCTCAGAAATCGCTGCCGAGCGACGTCGCTATTGAGATAGGCGTTATTGATGACCTTCAAGGCGACTGGACAGCGAAGGTTCGTGTCAAACGCCTTATAAGTGATGCCCATGGCGCCTCTGCCCAATTCCCACAGAGCCCCATCGCCACGCCTTAGAACTTCGTAGTGCTGATAACGCTCAGCGTCCGCCATTTTAGTGAAACATCACTAAAGCAGACCGCCGGGAAGTCGCAACAGAAGAGAGCGGAGGAAGTCAGTTCAGGAGTTACGGCGGCAAGCCTATGCCGGAGAACAAGGAAGCACGAGTGGAATCCTCGCAACGACAAGAATACGCACCGTCGACAATGCAGAAATCCGCAAATCCTCCTGTAACTCCTGAGTTTTTCTTCCTCAATTTCCAAGCTCGAACCGTACGGGCGCTGAGAATGCCTGGCCATTTGGAGGCGGGGGGAGTTTCGTTATCTTCTTGCCGGCTTCTCGAACCGAATCGTCCACCACCGCGTTCCCGGACCCTTCGATGATATCAAATTCGGTGACTGTTCCATCCGGTTCCACCTTCAGTCTTACGGTGACGTTTAACATTTTTCCAAGTGCCATCTCGCTGGTCGGCTGGTTCCAGGCCGCCTGAAATCGATTCGTGAGTATCCCGACGTATCCCGCCAACGCCGAATCTCCTGAGCCGCTGCCTGCAGTGTCACCCGGTCCCGTCCCGCCCCCTGCGCGAGGATGCTTTCCCGGTTCATTGGACGCTTGTCCATGCGAATCCTTCACCTTGTTCTTGACTGCGTCCGCCTGCTGAGCGGTCGGTTCAGGCGAGGGGCTCGACTTTGCTGGTTTCTGCGACTTCGTCGGGGAAGCCTTGGGTTTCGCCGATGCCTCACTTTTTGATTTCCGCTCCTCTTCGTGCTCTTCTTTCTTTTTCTGTCTCTCCTTCCCTTTCTCTTTCAACTCATCCTCATTGTTTGGGGAGGATTTTTGCGCTACCGAGTTTACAGGTGAGGGTTTAGCTGTCTGTTTCGGAGTCGGCTTTGGAGTGGGCCGGGGTGTCGGTTTTGGCGTGGCTTTAAGGATCGGCCTGGGAGTCGGCTCGATCGTTGGCCGGGGTGTCGGAGGTTCCGGTGGCGTTGGAGTGGAACGAGGCGTCGAAATCGGCAACGCCGATTCCTGCACCGGTGGCGCCGGCGTCGCTAAGACAGGCGGAGGGGTCGGCTGCGGAGGTTCGTCTACCTGGTTCGCTTCCGATTGGGTTTCCCGCTGGTTCTCTGGAGTTGATTCTTGGCTCGGCTCTGTCAAAGACTCTTTGCCGGCCGTTGTCGGCGGTTCTGCGGCCGCGGAATCGCCGCCAAATGACCCGGGGTTCATCCAAACAACGGTGTCGCCATTCTTCTTCGATTGGAACAGGGCCGCGACCAGCAGGCCACCGAGCAGCAGCAGGTGCACGATGGCGATGGCAACAAAGGTCTTTTTGAAGCCTCCGTCCGGATCTTCACTGCGGTAATCTGCCATGCCTCACGGCTCATCTGGGCGCGTTAGAACGCCCACTTTCGTAATTCTGGCTCGCTGAAGGATGTCCATCACATCGATAAATTTCTGGATAGGTAGCTCCTTGTGCGGACGCACGACGACTGCCGCGTCCGGTTTTGCGGCATGGAGAGCCAACAGGCGCGATTCCAGCGTCGCCGGATCGACAATTTCGTCATTGATTCGCATGACATCGTTTTTATCGATCGAGATTGTTTGGACCTGAGACGGGTCGACCGACTGGGTTGCTTCTCCGCTGGTGGGCACCACCAGGTTGACGCTGTTCTCCATCAACGGGGTGGTGATGATAAATATGATCAGGAGGACAAACGCAAGATCGAGCAGCGGAGTCACATTGATCTCCGTAAGCGTCTGCAAGGTGTGCCGATCGGAAAAACGACGCATTCTATCGATTGACGAGGACCGGCCGGGTCGAGTGGTTGACGTACTTATGCTCAAATTCCGAACAGAGTTCGGCGGCAAAATTGTCGTTCTGAACAATCAAGGAACGAATACTCGTCACGAGAAAGTTATACCCGAACATGGCCGGGATTGCGACGAGCAATCCGGTGACGGTGGTGATGAGGGCGCCCGAGACACCCGGCGCCATCGCCTGCAAATTCGCGGAACCCGCAAGCGCCACCCCCGAGAAGGTGTCCATCACTCCCCAGACGGTTCCGAGCAGGCCGAGAAAGGGCGCGCCGCTCACGGCCGTGGCAAGTAAGATCATCTGCGACTCGAGACGCAACGCCGATTCGCCGACCGCTCTTTCCATTGCCGTGGTCACGACTCCCATCTGGGACGGCGTGATTCGTTCAGCAATTTCCAACCGTGCCCAGAAAGTTTCATCAACCTCTGTCGAACCGAGCAGATGAAATGCCAGCTCTTTGCAACCGGCTCGATAAATCGAATAGAGCGGCGAACCATCAAAGCGCACTTTTGATTCGTAAATTTTCAACGGCTGTCGGTCCGATCGGAACAGATGAAGGAACCGGTCATTCTGCACCTTCGCCAACCGTACGACCCGCATCTTGGTGACCATGACTGACCAACTGAAGATCGACGCAATAAATAGCGCTGATAAGACGAGTTTTCCTTCAAAGGTCGCTTCCGTAAAAGCGTACACCAGTCCCCCTGACTGAGTTGCTACCAGAGATGTCAACACCGTCACAGGATAGTATGTTTAACGCGAGAAACGGTAAAGGCAATCTATAGGATGCCAGGTTCGCCGGCGATCCTTGAGATTCGCAATTTTGGCCTTAAAAGTATCTCGCCATGCCAAAATTCGCTTCTCAGCGCTTATCCGGTGCGATCCTCGCGACCGGATTGTTATTCATTGCGTCCTCCCTCGAAGCGCAAAACAAGTACGATGTGCTGGCTCGCGTTCTGCAGCCCTATGGAGCGCTCTTCTATTCCAAAGCGACAACCAGGGCCATGCAGGCAGACGTTATCTTGCGCGAAGGTCCGCCCAGCGGCACAGGAATCCTCAATCAGCCGCTTCGTGTCTTTCTACAAATACCGGACAAACTCCGAATCGAGACGCTTGATCCGGCACATCGAGTCGTCTTCTGCCGCGATGGGCAAAAAGTGTGGGTTTACCCCCATGAATTTCTAACCGGAATCCTTGCAGGCGGTCGACCGCCCGGAAGGGTAAGCAGGATTCCAGATTTTCGTATCCCTCTCAAGGATCAACAGATCGTCTGGATTCCTGCTCTGTTTCAAATCCTGCGATTTGAAGCCGCATCAGACGCCGCAGGCTCACCGACGTGGACGCTCGATTTTCAGCTCGCTCCGGAGGTCGCGCAGGCGATGAAATGCGATGATTGGACGGCCAGCACGATTGTCAGGCAGAGTGATTTCCATGTGCAGCATCTCCGGATCGAGAGCAGCCATTGGACCGGGGCGCTCGACATTCTGTCCTGCCAATTTGCGAGAATGTTCCCGACTCAGACCTGGGAGCCTGGCCCCGAATTGGCAAACGAGGCGGCTCTTGTGCCACCGGAACTTTTTGACAGCGCCTTGCAAACAATAGCGACGATCGCGATCCCCCGATGAGATCAGGTTTCATTGATAAGCTGATCGAGCGAATCCGGCGCGTTCAACCGGAAGAAGTGCAAAACTATCTCGTCCGGCTCGCACGCGAGAAGGGCTTTCTGGAGCGGATCTTCGACGCGCTGCAAGAGGGTGTCATTGTGACCGATATCCAGGGTAAAATCCAATTTATCAACGCGGCAGCAGCCCAGCTTTTCGGGGTTGAGCCCGAGGAGGCGTTCGGACGCCCACTGGAGGAAAAACTTAACGGTCTTGACTGGATGTCACTTCGGTCGAACGAAACGTCTGTCAGTCGAGATATTGAGGTCTTTTATCCACAGCACAGGTTCCTGAATTTTTATGTCGCGCCGCTGCATCTGCACAAGGATGGTGAGGATTCCAACGCAATGCGCCAAGACCTGGTGGGATACGCGATCATATTGCGCGATATCACTGAAGACCGGCGGATGGCCGAACAGACTATCGAAAGTGAGCGATTGTCCGCTTTAACGTTATTAGCCGCTGGCGTGGCGCACGAAATCGGCAACCCGCTCAATTCCTTGAACATCCACCTTCAGCTTATTGAACGGAGATTGCGCAAGGCGCCTTCGGAGCTGCGAAGCGACATGGGCGAACTGCTCGCCACTGCGAAAAGCGAAATCCAACGGCTGGACTCGATCGTCCATCAATTCCTGCGCGCCATACGCCCTTCGACTCCACAGTTTGAAACTCATGATTTGAACGAGATCCTCGAGGAATCTGTGGCGTTCCTGCGACCGGAAATCCGCGATCGCGACATCATCGTCGAATTGGATCTCGACCCGACCTTGCCGCAATTGCTGGTGGATCGCGACCAGATGAAGCAGGCTTTTTACAACGTGATCAAGAACGCGTTCCAGGCGATGAAGACCGGCGGCATCCTTCGTATTCGAACCTGGCAGAGTGATCTTTATGTCTCGGCTTCCTTCCACGACACAGGCGGGGGAATCTCACAGGAACAGATGAGTAAGTTGTATCAACCCTACGTCACAACGAAGTCATCAGGGTCGGGCTTAGGGTTGCTCATCGTACGCCGGATCGTTCGAGAACACGGTGGCGAAATCGAAATCGAGAGCAACGAAGGAAAGGGCGTGCGAGTGACCATCCATCTCCCGTTTGGAGACAAGCGCATTCGATTGTTGCAGGACCAAACTGACAGTTGAAAAGCATGCGAGGCACGATACTCATCGTAGATGACGAAAAACCCTCAAGAGAAGGTTTACGCCGGTCGCTTGAGGATGAGTTCGACGTTTACACGGCAGGCAATGCGGAGGAAGCGCTGACGGTCCTTGATGCGGACCATATCGATCTGGTCCTGACCGACCTGCGGCTGGGCGGGGAAGACGGGATGGCGCTGATCGAGAAGATCCTCCAGCGACCACGACCGCCTATTTGCTTGTTGATGACCGCTTATGGCTCGATTTCCACTGCCGTCGAAGCGATGAAGCGCGGCGCCTACGACTTTGTGACCAAGCCCGTAAACATCGATGAACTCGGGCTCAAGATCGCGCGGGCTATCAAGGGACGCCAGACGGAGCAGGAAAATGTCCAGCTCCGCCATCAGGTAAATAAACGGTTCGGTTTGGAAAACCTGATCGGTGAATCCAGAGCGATGCATGAAATCTTCGACACCATTCGCCAGGTGTCCCCGAGTCGCGCCACAGTTCTTCTCGTAGGCGAGAGCGGGACCGGCAAGGAATTGATCGCGCACGCGATCCATAATCTCAGCAATCGCAACAAGACGCGTTTTGTTGCGTTTAACTGCGCGGCGTTCGCACCACAGTTGATCGAAAGCGAGCTTTTCGGTCATGAGCGTGGGGCATTCACTGGAGCAGCCGAGAGACGCATCGGCAGATTCGAACAGGCCGCAGGCGGAACGCTCTTCCTGGATGAAATCGGAGAAATTGATTCCAATATTCAGGTTAAACTTTTGCGCGCTCTCGACCCGGGTGTCTTCGAACGCGTTGGCGGCAACCAGAGCATCCACGCGGAAGTTCGTTTGATCGCGGCAACTAATCGGGATCTCGCTGCGCTTGTCCGGGAGGGAAAATTTCGGGAAGATCTCTATTATCGGCTCAACGTCGTTCAAATACGCGTCCCTCCGCTTCGTGAGCGCAAAGAAGACATTCCCCTGCTCGCAAACACGTTTCTCAAAGAGATATGCGAGCGCGACGGAAAGGCGTTCCGGCCTTTGTCTCCCGAAGCGATGGAGATTCTGCTGCGCTACGATTGGCCCGGGAATGTCCGAGAATTGAAGGGTGCGATCGATTCCGGTGTGACCTTGGCGACAGGAAATCAAATTACGATCCGGGACCTGCCGCGAACTGTGCGTGGAGCGTCAGGAGCTCTAGCCCCCCTCGAAGGTGGAAATCAGGATCTCGTGAATATCCACGCCAACGAAATCCGGCTCATCACGCGAGCCCTGGATGAAAGCGGCGGCAACCGCACGGAAGCCGCGAAGAAACTGGGGATCAGCAGGCGCACATTGCACCGGCGGCTGAAGGAACTTCAACTGCCCTAATCGCCCGGTGGGTATCATGGGCGTCGGCGGTTCGGTGTTTGCGCTTCATCTATGTCGTTGAGATTTTCTCGAGATATCCCGCCGTTGCAAACGCTGACTTACCGCCCCGCCGCCCCGTGACCCCATCGGGCACGAAAGCTGCACCTTTAACCGATACGCCCGGCGTACGCGGGAACTACCGCAGGGTGTCGGAGACGGAGAACCAAAGGAAGTAATGAAGATTGCACGAATCGATACGCATAACGCACGACAACTCGCTGCAAGCGCGAGCGGTTTCAGAAATGAATCGAAACGGCGGAAAGTCGTCTACTTCCTATACACAGGGATTTTGGGGCCGTTGGTCCACAAGGAGCCTGTTTAAACTTCCTATGCGAAAGCTGCGATGGTTTTTCGCCCTTGTTGGCGCCCTTTTTATCGGCGGGATCTGGTTCTACTACGGTCATCAAAACGCCTCCCGGGATGCCGTGGACGCTTCAAAGGCGAAAATAGCGGGACATCCTCAGCGTGGCGGGTCGGACGGATCGGTCCCTGTGGTCGCCGGCGTCGTTCAGAAACGCGATGTTCCGATTTACCTCGACGGTATCGGAACCGTTCAGGCGTTCAACACGGTGACATTTCATCCCCAGGTCAGCGGAATATTGACACAAGTCGCGTTTCAAGAAGGCCAGGATGTGAAGAAAGGGGACCTGCTGGCGGTCATCGATCCTCGCCCGCTCCAAGCCCAACTCGATGGAGTGATTGCCAAAAAGAACCAGGACGTCGCCCAGCTCAACAATGCCAAAGTTCTCCTCGGTCGAGATTCGGATCTTTTCAAAAAAGGGGCCCTCGACAATCAAACGTACGATACGCAACGCTACCTGGTGGACCAGTTGGACGCGACCGTAAAATCTGACCAGGCCTCGATCGATAACGCGCAAACGCAGTTAAGTTTTACTCAAATTACCGCACCTTTTGACGGCCGGTGTGGTATTCGCCAGGTAGACCAGGGAAATTATGTGACGCCCGCATCCACCCTGGTTGTGCTCGCCCAACTCAAGCCGATCTCGGTTGTTTTTACTCTTCCGCAACAAAATCTGCTGAGTGTCAACGAAGCATTTGGGAAAGGCCCCCTCAAGGTGAGTGCGCTGGACAGCACCCAGAAGACTTCGCTCGATGAGGGAACTCTTGCGGTGGTGGACAACCAAATCGATACCACGACCGGTACAATCAAACTAAAGGCTACATTTCCAAATTCGGACTTAAAACTTTGGCCGGGTGAGTTCGTAAATAGCCGGCTGCTGGTATCGACTCGGCACGACGGGTTGGTAGTGCCCGCTTCCGTTATACAGCGTGGCCCAAACGGTGCGTACGCCTATGTGGTCAAACAGGATAAAACCGCGGAAATGCGCCCGGTGCAAGTGGCTCAGATCGACGGAGGACAGGCCTTGATCGACAATGGTTTGCTGGAAGGTGAGCAGGTTGTGGTAGACGGGCAATACAAATTGCAGCCAGGCGCTGCAGTTCAGATCACGACACCGAGCCAACCAGCGAAAGGAAAGCAATTGACGCAAGCTAGCGAGCCGACTATCCCGGGTCAGCATCCGCAAAATGACCAATCTCCAGAACCGAACGGGTCTGAGCATCGACGACGACATCAGCAGAATCCGGAACAGCCCCAGAGCGACCCCCCAGGCACGGCGACCAGAGATTAGGATGAAACGAAGCTACACTGGTCTAAAGAAACAGCGGTCGGGATGATGAAACCCCGCGAACTGCCGATATGAACATTTCGGAACCATTTATCCGAAGGCCGATCGCGACCTCTCTCTTGATGGCCGGCGTCATCCTGCTCGGACTTCTCGGTTATTTTCTTCTCCCGATCTCGTCCTTGCCGACGGTTGATTTCCCAACGATTCAAGTGGTCACCCGATACCCGGGCGCCAGTCCGGAGGTCATGACTTCGGCGGTCACGACGCCGCTGGAATCGCAATTCGACCAGATCAGCGGACTCACCTCCATGAGTTCCACCAGCTCGTTCGGGGTCAGTACGATCACGCTGCAGTTTAACCTCAACCGTGACATTGACGTCGCAGCGCAAGATGTGCAGGCCGCGATAAATGTCGCCAGAGGCTTCCTGCCGAATGATCTGCCAAGCCTGCCTGTTTACAGCAAGGTGAACCCGGCGGACACCCCAATTCTGACTTTGTCACTGACTTCTGACTCGCTGCCCATCGATAAAGTGAACGACTATGGCGACACGCTTCTGGCTCAGAAATTGAGCCAGGTTTCCGGCGTTGGGCTTGTGACCATCGAAGGGAACCAAAAGCCGGCGGTGCGGATTCAATTTAACCCGGCAGCAATGGCGTCGCTTGGATTGGGCCCGGAGGACCTCCGGAACGCGATCACGCAGGCGAACGTGGATGCCCCCAAGGGCAGCTTCAATGGCCTCCGCCAGTCCTACATGATCGGTTCCAATGATCAGTTGCTCACCGCGGATGCTTACCGGCCGCTGATCGTGGCCTATCGAAACGGGGCTCCGGTAAAACTCAGCGACATCGCGAACGTTATTGATAGTGTCGAGGACGAACAATTGGCTGCGTGGGTCGGAAAGAAACCAGCTGTTCTCGTTGACATCCAACGGCAGCCGGGCGCGAACATCATTCAGACGGTCGATCGGATTAAACAATTGCTTCCGAAGCTGACCGCCTCGATTCCGCCGGCTGTTAAGGTTTCTATCCTGACCGATCGGACGCAGACGATCCGGGCGTCGGTTCACGATGTCCAATCCACGCTGTTGCTGACGGTCGTTCTGGTGATCCTGGTAATCTTCATTTTCCTGCGACGGGTCTGGGCCACTGTCATTCCAAGCGTGGCATTGCCTCTCTCCCTGATCGGCACTTTTGGCGTCATGTACCTGGCGGGGTTCAGCCTGGATAATCTTTCTCTCATGGCATTGACAATCTCGACCGGGTTCGTCGTGGACGATGCCATTGTGATGATCGAGAACATCTTTCGGTACATCGAGGCCGGCGAATCGCCTCTGGAAGCGGCACTCAAGGGTTCTCGCCAAATCGGGTTCACCGTAGTCTCGCTCAGTTTTTCGCTGATAGCCGTTTTTATCCCATTGCTTTTCATGACCGGAATCGTCGGTCGGTTGTTCAGGGAATTCGCCATTACCCTGAGCGTGGCGGTGATTGTGTCGGCGATTGTTTCATTGACGCTCACACCGATGATGTGCGCCAAATTCCTGAAGCCGATTGATCATTCCAAACAGGGTAAGCTTTTCGAATGGAGTGAAAGAGCGTTCGACGGAATGCTCGCTTTTTACGACAGCGGTTTAAAATGGGTGTTACGCAACCGGCTGATCACGTTGATCGTGGCGATCGCCACTCTCGTTGCGACGATCTTCCTTTATCTCGCAATACCGAAAGGACTGCTACCCAACCAGGATACTGGCGAACTCATCGGGGTCACAGACGCCGCTCAGAATATTTCCTTTCAATCGATGCTCGCCCGGCAAAGGGAGGTCTCGGATATTGTCGGAAAAGACCCGGATGTCCAAAGCGTCGCCGCATTCGTTGGAGCGGGGACTGTCAATGCAACGGTGAACACGGGCCGGCTGTATGTCGTGCTTAAACCGCGGGACGAGCGTCGATCGACCGCGGACCAGATCATGGCGCGGCTTCACCAGGCAACAAAAGACCTCCAGGGGATCTCTCTCTTTTTGCAATCCGTGCAGGACTTGCAGATCGACACCAAAGTCAGTCGCACACAGTATCAGTATATCCTCGAGGATAGCTCCTCGGCGGAGCTCGCTGATTGGACGCCGAAATTATTAGATCGGCTAAGGGAATTGCCCGAACTCAGTGATGTCGCAAGCGACCAGCAAACGAACGGCCTCCAGACGGTGATTGATATTGACCGTGAAAAGGCATCGCGACTTGGGATCCAGATCGACGCAATCGATAACGTTTTATATGACTGTTTTGGGCAACGGCAGATCTCGATTATATTTACTCAGCTCAATCAGTTCTGGGTTGTCCTGGAAGCGGCGCCGGAGTTCAAGAACTCTCCCAATGTATTAGACAAGATCTACGTCAACGCGACAGGAGCCCAGCAGGCGGGCAGCGTCTCAAGCCCAGGGTCGATAACTGCCAACGGCGCCATCACCACAGGTGGTCCCGAAGTCCCGCTTTCAGCTTTCGCCACCATGCGGACAACCACTGGACCCCTTTCCGTCTTGCATCAAAATCTGTTCCCGGCCAATACCATTTCTTTCAATCTTGCCCCTGGAAAGTCTCTTGGTCAGGCGGTCAAAGCAATTGAAGAGGCAAAAACTGAAATCGGTTTGCCCGACACGATTGCCACCAGTTTTTCTGGAACGGCTGCTGAGTTTCAAAGCTCCCTCAGTTCCGAGCCATATCTGATTCTGGCGGCGATTGTCGTGATCTACATCGTGCTCGGTGTCCTGTACGAAAGCTACATTCATCCGATCACGATCCTTTCGACCCTGCCTTCCGCGGGAGTCGGAGCGTTGCTCGCCCTTTATCTGTTTCAGATGGATTTCTCCCTCATTGCCCTGATCGGAATCATCTTGCTGATCGGTATCGTAAAAAAGAATGCGATCATGATGATTGACTTCGCACTCGATGCGGAACGCGAAGAGGGAAAAACTCCGGAGGAATCGATTTATCAGGCCTGTCTGCTGCGGTTTCGGCCGATCATGATGACGACCATGGCGGCTCTTCTGGGTGCGCTTCCCTTGGCGATCCAGGAAGGCACCGGCTCAGAGTTGCGGAAGCCGCTTGGTATTACCATCGTCGGCGGTCTGCTGGTTTCTCAAATCCTGACGCTTTACACAACCCCCGTTATTTATCTCTACATGGATAAGATTGGGCGTTTCCTGAGCCGGCGTCGCGGGAAACCGGCGGTGAAGGCAGCAGAGCTTGAACCCGTCCTGACAAGGTGAATCCAAGTTAAAAATAGTGAACCGGCAGGTTGCTGAGCATGAGCATTTCTGAACCATTTGTTCGCAGGCCGATTGCCACTTCGTTGCTGGCGATCGGATTGATGCTTGCAGGAATGGTTGCCTACAAATTCTTGCCGGTGGCGCCTTTGCCGCAGGTTGACTTCCCAAGCATCAACGTGAGCGCCACTTACTCGGGCGTCGATCCCGAAACGGCCGCAACGTCACTCGCCGCGCCTCTGGAACGACGGTTCGCTAATATCGCGGGCGTCAATGAAATCACGTCGGTGAGCCAACTCAACGGGACCCGCATTACCCTCCAGTTCGATCTTAGCAGGGACATCAACGGCGCCGCACGCGACGTTCAAGCGGCAATCAACGCGGCCTCCAGCGAACTACCGGCCGGCCTCCCGAGTCCTCCTACCTACCGAAAAGCCAATCCGAACGATCTTCCAGTGTTGATTCTCGCATTAACGTCTGACTCGGTACCGTTGTCCGTCATATATAATCAAGCCGAGGAGTTGCTCGTGCCTGCGCTTTCGCAGGTGCCCGGAGTGAGCGAGGTAGACGTCGGTGGAGGCGCCAGAACAGCAGTACGGGTACAGGTCGATCCGGCGGCGCTGGCCGCGATGGGGCTAAGCATCGATAACGTTCGATCCGTGCTCCAAGGCCAGAACAAGGATGAACCCAAAGGAGCAATGGACGGGAACCGCATTAGCTTCACCGTGAACGCTAACGATCAGTTGTTCAGCGCGGATCAGTACAAAAACCTTATCATCGGGGAGAAAAATGGTGTCCCCATTCCGCTGAGTGCCGTCGGAAAGGCAATCGACGGAACAGAGGACCGACTTCAGGCCGGCTGGTTCAACTCCAAACGAGCCGTGGTCATGTTCGTCCGCAAGCAGGCGGACGCGAATGTCATCGACACAGTGGATCGAATGAAAGCGTTGCTTCCTCAATTGAAGCGATGGTTGCCGCCTGCGATCCATCTTGATATCCAGAGCGATCGAACGATCACGATCCGGGCATCAGTCGCCGATGTACAGACGTCACTGCTGATCAGCGTGGCCCTAGTCGTCATGGTCTGTTTTGTTTTTCTCCGCCGGGTATCGACGACTTTCATCGCTTGCGTCACCGTTCCGCTTGCCTTGGCCGGTACGTTCGCCGTGATGTATCTCCTCAAATTCAGCCTCGACAATATTTCGCTCATGGCGCTTACGATCTCCGTCGGCTTCGTAGTCGATGACGCCATTGTGGTGATCGAAAACATCGTTCGTCATCTGGAGCAAGGGCTTACACCGCTCGAAGCAACCTTAAAAGGAGCGCGACAGATCGGTTTTACCGTTGTCTCAATCAGCATCTCGCTGGTAGCGGTGTTTATTCCCTTGCTGTTCATGGGCGGAATCATCGGCCGCCAGTTTCATGAGTTTTCTGTGACGTTGAGCGTGGCGATTCTGGTTTCTGCAGTCGTCTCCTTGACGCTGACCCCGATGCTCTGCTCCCGTTTGCTGCGAGAGGAAAAATCAGATCGGCGCCGCGGCTGGTTTTACCAGGCTACCGAGAAAATGTTTAGCTTGATGATTGAGATCTACTCAAGGTCGCTCCGTTGGGTCCTTCGGCACGCCTTCCTTATGTTAGTTGTGACGGCGGTGACCATCTGTCTCACGGTCTGGCTCTACACCGTTGTCCCGAAGGGGTTCTTCCCTCAACAGGACACTGGCTTGATCATGGGGATTACCGAGGCCGCGCAAGATATCTCATTCGACGCGATGGTCCAGAAACAGAATCTGGTGAGCGAGATCGTGAAGAATGATCCTGCGGTTGCCTCTGTGACATCGGCGGTAGGCAGCGGCGGCGGCGGAAGCTTGAACACCGGCCGCATGTTCATCACCTTGAAACCGAGGAAGGAGAGGAATATTACCGCTACGGAGGTGGTCGCCAGAATAAGGGGCAAAACCGCACGGATCCCCGGAATTGGCGTTTTCTTACAGGCTGCGCAAGATATTCGAATTGGTGGCCGAGCCACTAAGGGTCAATACATTTATTCTTTGGTGAGCCCGAGCCAGGACGACCTCAACATGTACGTTCCCAAGCTCATGGCAGCTCTCCAGAAGAATTCGAAGCTGAAGGATCTAACTACTGACCAGCAGCAGCAAGGGCTCCAATCAAATGTGGTGGTAGATCGGGTCAAAGCATCTCAGCTGGGGATCCAACCGGGACAGGTGGATAGCGCGTTGTACAGCGCATTCGGTCAGCGTGCCGTTTCGGTGGTTTACAATGATCGGGATCAGTTCCACGTCATCCTCGAAGCCCTGCCACAATACCTTGCGGATCCGACTGCACTAGACAAAATCTACGTTTCCGGCACGTCCGGCATCCAAGTTCCACTGAGTGCAATCGCACATTTTCAAACTTCCAATACGCCGACTGCGATCAACCACCAGGGACAATTTCCTGCCGTGACCTTCTCCTTCAATCTGGATCCGGGCACCTCTCTCCAACAAGCGACAACGATCATTGAGAAGGCGGCCAGCGATATTCACATGCCCGATAGCATTCGAGGCAGTTTCCAGGGCACGGCGCAGGTTTTTCAGGATTCACTTTCGTCGGAACCGATTTTGATTCTCACCGCGGTCGTAGCAGTCTACATCGTATTGGGCGTCCTGTACGAAAGCTATATCCACCCGATCACGATCCTTTCGACGTTGCCTTCTGCGGGGCTGGGCGCGTTGCTCGCGCTGATCCTCTGCAAAGTCGATTTGTCGATCGTCTCGATCATCGGAATTATTCTTCTGATCGGTATCGTGAAGAAAAACGCTATCATGATGGTCGATTTCGCTCTAGAAGCTGAGCGGGATGAAAACCTTTCTCCGGCTGATGCCATCTACCAAGCCTGCATTGTTCGGTTTCGTCCGATCATAATGACCACCCTGGCCGCGATGTTTGGCGCGGTTCCGCTCGCGATGGGTCAAGGTGACGGGTCAGAAATCCGGCAACCGCTCGGCGTTGCGATTATCGGGGGGCTGATTGTGTCACAGCTTTTAACGTTGTACACCACGCCGATCATTTACCTCTATCTGGATCGCTTGCGGATGCCGCGAAGGGCCATGGCGCCCCTGGCGCAGCCACAGCCGATTTGAGCAGTCACCGTTCGCCGTTTGACGTCTAATGAACGTTCAACGTTTGGTGTTTAGTTAGCGCGGTTCAACGACGAAACGTCGTTCTTTGTTAGTTAGACTAGCCTCGACACTAAGCAAACCGAGACGGTTTGCCTACCGCACGGAACGCCGAACTTTATAGGGCGAAATCGCCCACATACCGGTGGAGCTGCAAAGTTTGGATCACTCTGCTACATTCCTCCAGTCCTTCAGCGATCGCTTGATAACGATTCACCAACTCAAGCGAGTTGATCAGCACATCCAACTTTTCAGCAGCCAATACCCTGCTGTCACGGAGCCTTTCCAGTTCTTGATCCAATCTTGTCAACGCGTCGTGCAGAGTTGGAAACGGACGCCGGGAGTCGCCCTTGCGAAAACATTCCGCAAACGTTTCCAACATTTTGTTGAACTCGATCGCGAGCGGCTCGAAATGGGGGTGCAGCGCGGATTTTATGGTCTCCGGTAAATTCTGCATGGCAGAGATAAGAGCCGCGCTCTGCACCACGAGTCCTTGCAACTCTCTGATCAAGCGGCTGATTCTCGCCCGTTCGTCGGCCGAAAATCCCGTCATTCGGATTTGGCGCGCTGCCTGCAGAGCTTCTACGGGCAGAATTGCAAGCTGGGTGCGAATTTTTTCCCGATGCGGTCCGTTGTTCAAGAGAGCCTTGAGTTGCACAAAAAACTTTAACAAATCGTCTCTGAAAAGCTGCTGCGGCAACACCGGCCAGATCAATCTCCCGACGACCGCGGCAATCGTCATTCCAAGGGTTAAGCCCAGGAACGATTCGATGATTGTGATGGACGCAACTGGTTGTTGCGGATTCAGCCCGACAAACACGCTGATACCCAATACCACCACTTGCGTCCCGAAAGTGAGACCTGGCAGTCGGACGGTCAAAAAACCAAACGTGAACAGGATCGCGAATAGAGCCAGATTCATGACAGGATAATAGGCCAGAGCAGGGGTCGTGATATGTAACAGCGCCACGATCGGGATGAAACAGAGCGCTGCTAGAAACGTTCGCTGGAAGATCCTCAGATCCCCGGGTCCCCCTGCCCGCACAAACGGCCGGCTCAAAATCGTGAACACCCATGCCCCGAGCGGAATAGAAGCCGGTCCCGGAGGATTGATCCATCGAAGCAGCAACAGGGCAATCACCGCTGCCAAACCACCCTTGACACCGATCCTGACCCAGAACCAATCGATGGTGGGCAAGTGGTTCCATATGGCTTTGTGTTCGGGTTGCGCCTGGCCGAACCTTGGTAGTCCCTCGTACGCGCTACGAATGTTCTCAAGGTCATTCCACACCGCCCGCAGGGCCGAATAGTGGCCTAAAAACGCGGCAACTGTGCCCGCCGGCAAAGTGACAAACAGGCTATTTTGCTCGTTCCGGATCGCGCGGATTTTTTCCTCCAGGAGCAGGAAGGGCGCTTTTAACTGGCTGGGCTGCAGCTTCTCATGCCGGAGCCGCGGCCGGGTAAGGATCGCGAACTCTTCCGAGATAGCCGCGTTCGCGACTTCCAGTTCATTTTGTAGCTTCTCGAGCATCGGTGATTCGTCCCGGCGCCGCCGATCCAAGTCGAGTGCTGATTGGAAAAGATCCGTCAGGGAGACCAGGAACGCGTGGTAATTTGCCAGACGCGCTCGAAAATACGTGCTTTCGCGCGCGCCTGCTTGCAAGAGATTCCGGAGCGTGGAGAGCTGCTGAGCGAAAGTCTCACGAATTTGCTCGACGCCCTCGGAAACTTTTTGCCCACGGATATAGGCATCCGTTTCAATCGAAAGGAGCTTACTCGCCGTCCCCAAAGCGGAACGGCTGGCTTCAAAGAAATCCTCTCTCGCATAGCGGGGCCACAAAATACTTGTCACCACCAGCGCACTCAACGCTCCGACGAGGGTTTCCAGCATGCGGTTCAATCCGGTTTCCCAGATTTGATCTGGTGCACCGACCCCGTAGGTCGCGACGATGAGCAGAGTATTGCCAGCCAGGAAATGGAAGTAAGGAGTCTGACTCGCAGGATATTGACCGAATTTATAGGTGGCGAACGCCATGACAAGGAAAACTGCGGTTAGCAAGATGACCGGAGATGAAGCATAGGAACCGACCAGCCAGATTCCCAGAAGGCCTCCGACTATCGTGCCCGCGACCCGCAGGATTGCCTTGACGGTGATTGAACCCACGTATTGAGAGTTCATCATGACAACGACTGTGAGGATCGCCCAATTCGGGTGCTCCAGTCGCAAGACAAGTGAACAATACAGAGCCAGCAAGCCCGCCAAACCAATTTTGGTCCCGTATTGCACTCGCAAGTCTGCAAACAGACTTTGAAGCTGCCGTTGGACCCTCGGAGAAACAGCGGATGCTTCACTGCGGGCAATCATATTCGGGAGGTCACACTACCGACGGTCCAAGAGTCACGTCAACGTTCTAGCCTGCTTCTACCGGCTCAAATTAGAATCTTCGGTGAGACTCGTGCCAGAGAGGCAGCCCGTTGTCGTAGAACGGGAATTCTGCTAGCTTCCGTGCCGTGGCCCATTATTTGTCCGTTTTCGGAGTGGCGAACCGGCCAGAATTCAGGATCTTCGACCTGCTCATTCCCTGGATATTTGTGATTTCTGCCTTGGGCTTTCTGGCGGCCTGGCTGGTGGTAGCAATTCTGGAGCGCACCGGTCTCGCGCGGCATATCTGGCATCTGCCCCTTTTCTTCCTCGCCTTGGCGATTTTGCTCACTAGCATCATCGGATTCGTCTGCTTTCCATGAAGGCGCGCATTTTCAATTTTTTGGTAACTCTGGTCATTGTTTGCATGGCTGCCTGGGCTGCCTGGGTTCTTTATTTGCGCTACCTGCACGATCCCTGGACGCGTGATTCCCAGGTTCGGGCGAATATCGTCGGAATTGCGCCTCGCGTTTCCGGTCCCATCATTCACGTCTCGGTCCACGACAATCAGCAGGTCAAGATGGGGGATTTATTGTTCGAAATTGACCCAGCTGATTTCAATGCCCAACTGAACGTTGCCTCCGGACAGGTTCTGAACAGCGAAGCGAATTTGAAGCAGCGGCAACAAGATCTCGATCGTCAATCCGAGCTCTATAAAAATCATGTGGTTGCGCAGCAGGATTTTCAGAACGCGGAAGACAACTTCTCAGCCGCACAAGCCCAGTTAGTGTCTGCAAGAGCAAATCTGGAACTCGCCCGATTGAATCTCAGCTACACAAAAGTCTTTGCTCCCGTGAATGGATACGTCACTAATATGAACACCAGCGAGGGCACTTACGTGAGCGCGGGCAAGCAGCTGATTGCGCTCGTCGATGCGAGTTCGTTTTGGATCGCCGCTTACTTCAAGGAGACCCAGGTTCCGCATATCCAAATCGGCCAGAAAGCCAACTTGACGCTTATGGGCTATGGACAGGCCTTTCAAGGAGTAGTCCGTAGCATCGGCTGGGGTATCTACGTTCAAGATGGATCAGGCAGCGATGCAACGGGTTTGTTGCCCCTGATCAATCAAACCGTTGACTGGGTCCGTCTTCCACAACGGTTCCCGGTCCGTATTGAGCCATCGGGCGTCCCACCAGTTCCTTTAAGGATCGGTCAAACGGTCTCGGTATCCTTGACTCCTGAAGTCGATCACTCCGAAGCACCTTCTCAAAAAAATGTTATGCAGCCGTAGTGAATTTCACAAACCCAATACGGCCCCGATCGGAAGTGGGAAGCCACGAACAAATTCCACCGCGCTCATCCTGCGTTTGCCCTCGAGCTGAACCTCCAGCAACAGGAGCGCGCCTGGTTCACAAGCAACCAGGACACCGCGGTTTCCGATGCGTTGGACGACCCCCGGTGGACCGGACAGACGGTGGACAGGCAACGCGCGGTGTACCTTGAGTTGTTTTACGGAATTCTCGATCGTTCGTACGAGCGTGAAGGCGCCTGGCCACGGATTCATCGATCGAATCAGCCGATCAAGATGCCCACAGTCCCGAGACCAATCGATTCGGCCGGATTCTCGACCAAGCTTCGCCGCGTAAGTCGCTTGTGAATTATCCTGAGGGATCCTCGGCGCTCTATCAGATAGAATCAATTCAATCGCCGAATCGAGCGCATCTGGACCGAGGGCGGCTAGTCGATCGTGCAGTGATCCACCGGTCTCTCGCCTCCGAATGGCGATTGAGCTTGTCAGCAGGATGTCGCCCGTGTCCAAGCCTTCGGCCATGTACATTACCGTCAAACCGGTGGACCGATCACCTGCAAGGATCGAGGCCTGAATTGGCGACGCACCCCGGTGCCTGGGCAAAATCGACGCATGCAAATTGAGACAGGCGAGGGTCGGCATATCCAGAAGCCTTTTTGGCAGGATCTGGCCGTACGCCATCACCACGATCAGGTCTGGGGAAAGCTCCGCAATTCGATCCAATTCCTCGGATCTACGCAACTTCGCCGGCTGCAAGACTTGCAGACCGAGTGCAGCAGCTAGTTTTTTGGGCGCTGGCGGGGACAAGATCTGTGAGCGACCCGCAGGTTTGTCAGGTTGCGTCACGATACCAACAAGAATCGCCTCCGAAGAATTGGCTAGCCAGCGCAGCGTCGGCAACCCGATCTCACCGCTGCCCATGAACACCACGCGTGGCTTATTCTTCAAGCGTTAAAGGCCATCACCGCATCGTGCGTGCTCCAGATGACTCCGAGAATGTCCTGGAGAACCTTCACCGGCGGCTGTAGCGCATCAATATCCGTGACGAGGGCGGCGTAGAAATCCAAAACTGGTTTCGTTTCTTCCTCGTAGGTGGCGAGTCGCTTTCGGATCACGTCTTCGTTGGCGTCGTCGAGCCGGTTATCTTTGATGGCGCGTTTTCGGAGGCGACGAATCAACTCTTCCCGCTTCGGACAAGAGAGATGGAACACCTGCTTTACGTCGATTAGTCTCTCCATCAATTTCGCCTGATTGACGTTTCTGGGAATACCATCCAGCACCAGAGCGTCAATATCGGGCTTGAACTCTCCTTCAAGGACCTGCGCTTCGATCTTTGTTCGCCAGAGCTCAACCGTTAGGTCGTCCGGCACTAGCAATCCTTTACTGGAATAGTCGACAAACTTTTGTCCTAACGGCGTTCGTAAGTCGAGCGAGCGAAAGACTTCGCCACACGCGCAATGGAAAAATCGAGGCACGGTTCCAAGGACTTTGCCCTGAGTCCCTTTGCCGCTGCCGGGCGCGCCCATGAGAAGAAATGTAATATAGCGGTTCATACCGGGGGGTGTTCTGTGAGCGAATAGATACGAGCGGGGTCAGTGTCCAGATTCCTTTAAATACTAGGATTGAAATCGATCGCCATAGGGCGCCTTCTCAAGCACTGCGACCCTCCAGACGAACCGCCCGGAAGGCAAGAGTTTTTTTCAGGGAGCAGGTTGCCGCGGATCAACGGATGCAAGTTTTTGCCGGTTGGTCTGCCACGTTCGATTCGCTGTGCCTGCGTTATCTGATTGGCATCCATCCGAGAGTACGCTCTATTAGGTCAGTGTTCAGTGTGACGGTCCTCGGGAGCGGGAGTGCAGGCAATTGTTCGTTGATTGCCACGAGCCAGTGCCAGCTTCTCGTTGACGCCGGGTTCAGCGCCCGGCAGATCACACGGCGACTCGAATTGCTCGGAGTGCGTCCGGAGCGTTTGGACGGAATCCTCATTACGCACGAACACAGCGATCACGTCGCGGGCCTGGAAATTTTCAGTCGCCGCTTCTGCGTTCCGATCTACGCCAATCCGCTTACTGCAGAAACGTTGCGCCGGGGATCGCTTGCCGGTTTTCCAAACTGGAACCTGTTTGCCACCGGTGCCGTGTTTTCAGTGAAGGATATTGAGATACAAAGTTTTTATGTGCCCCACGACGCGGTCGATCCTACAGCGTTCGTGTTCACCTCGGACGATGGCTCGATCGGGTTTTTGACTGACCTCGGCTACGCGCCGAAGCTTGCGCTGGAGCGCATCCGGCAAGTGGATACCCTGGTTGTCGAAACCAACCACGACGAAAGGATGCTGCAGGAAGACAGCAGACGGCCTTGGTCGGTGAAACAGCGGATATTATCCAGGCACGGACACCTCTCAAACGATGCCGCTGCACAATTGGTGGCTTCGATCGCGGGACACCGACTTCGCCGCGTGGTCCTCGGGCATTTGAGCCGCGATTGCAATCGCACGGATCTTGCGCTGGGGTCAATGCTGCGTTTTGGGATCCGGGGAATCGATTTATTTTGCGCTGAACAAAACAGTGTCAGTCCGACTTTTCCAGTGTCTGGGCTGAGAACGTCAGCGGTGGGTGAGGAGATAAAGCCAGTTCCCCGCCAGAGCGATCATGAGCAACGCTCCCAAGGGACGTTTGACCTTGGAGGGCAGGTTCGCTAGTCGCAGCCGTGGAAGCCGGAAAAGCAGGACGCCGGCAGCATACAGATTGACGAGCAGGGTTCCCCCGTAACAAACCAAAATCAGAGGGTTGTGCCGCCAAGCCCCAGTCAGGTCCCAGTGCGCTAGGGACAGGGCGCAACGGGTTGCGCCGCAAGTCGGGCAGGGCAGTCCCGTTAACCGACGAACCCAGCATTCAGGCCAAGGCATTCCAAGGTTCAGCCACAGAAAACAACTCACTACTAGCCCAGAGGAGACCGTCAGAAAAAGGAATTCGAAGTCGGTCTCTTTTGGCGCCAACGGACGGAGAATAAGTCCGAATTTTCGGCTAAGTATTCGCATGATGAACCGAGGCGACGACGGCGGCGATGATCGCAATGTAGAGGACGATAAAAATCCCCATACAGACGAATACGGGAAGCAGGACCGCCACGGCGGCTCGCCAGCCTTCGGTCCTGTGCACCTTCGATAGACCGATGATAGTCGACACCACACCCCACACGCTCGCGACAATACCTCCGGCGCAAGGCACGAGTGCGAAAATCCAGCTGCTGTAGGAATAGCAGATCACCCGGTAAGTGGCTTCGTAGCTCTTGGACGTTCCTTTGAAGAGCGCGAGGCAAAGGTGCGTGATTCCGGCGTTCACGAAGGTGAAACCGACAAGCAGTGGGATCAACACCACCATCGCTCCGACATTCAATAAAGGGGGCAGCCCCACGCTGAGACTGTTCACGGAACTCGAACCGTTATGCGCCGCTCCCGCCGCAGCAACCACCCCGGATATAAGCAACTGGTAAATCGTCGTGAAGAAAGCATAGATCACGACCATGGTCAGATTGTACAGGAAGGGCGCCGCATACCCGCCACTCGTCTTCATCCGAGGAAAGCTGGCGTTTGGGTTAAAGAGCACTTCCTTCCAGGTTTGGGTCAGCGCTTTCACCAAGCCGAACTCCTTTCGCCGTTCCCAGGCCGGACCATCCTCGACCCCCTCGACGGTCGCCAGCGAAGCCTCGGCCAACAGGGGCGGAACATCGGGCGATGAAGGAGAGGCAGGAATGAGCGGTGCGGCTTGCCCCTGCTGCGTGGGCATCTGCAAGCCGGCGAATTCCGCGAGCGGTTTCCAACTCGCCATGCCTTCTTGCCACCCCAAGTCCGTCGGGACATATTGGCCCTGGTTCAAACCCCGCTGAACTTCTTCTAAAGTGAACGTTCCAAGATTTTGACCCGCGCGGTTGATCCAGATCTTCATGACGCATCGCCTTGTAAATGAAAAAAGGGGGACACGTCAAACTGCATCGGAAAAATCGCGGGGCTGCGCGCCTTGAAGCATCGCTTCAGCAGGTAAAACAAAACGTTCCGCGCCACTTCATCTGCAGCACACAGGAAACGAAGAGGATCGCTTTGATTACTCCGGCTCGGAGGGTCTGGGCCGGTTCATCAGGGCAAGAATGTGCCGTCTTTTGGCATCGTAAGGGAGCGCGTGGAAGTTTCGTATCTCGTCCAGACGTCTTGCACCGTTCAGTGTATCCAGATAGTGGGTATAAGAGGAGGCTAACTCGCCGGTTTCAAGATAACGTGCCCGGAGGTTTTCGTCCTGAAAAGCATCCTGGGCCCGGGATTCAAACAAATGAAATCGGAGCCAGCGCCGATCAGTGCGTGAGATTCGTTGAGTTTTCCGGAAGAACGCGACAAAAAGTAGCAGCACCAGATAGGTGTCGACCATGCCCTGCAACTCCAGGTTCCGCGCGAAATCCTCGCTATCGATCCGTCGCAGGCCGGCCTTAAATTGCAGCCCGGCATGCAGCGCATGGTTAATTTCTTCCACGAACATAATCAGCGACCGGATATTACTGTTGGATAGTCCACCGCGCGGGTCGTGCCGTTCCAGTTGTTCGATTAGCCAGTTGGAATAATAAATTCCAACATAGAGCCGGTCGTCCGATGTCCGCAGAAATGTTCTGGCCAATTCGCTCAACTCACGGGCGGACGCTCCCGCCAGCTTGGTCAACTGGGAACACCGGGTCCGATCGATCAAGCATTCCTCAAGATTAATACCGACCGTAGCGTAGGTTCGTTCGAAGAGGCGCTGGACTTCGCTAAAGAGTGTTTTGGTCATTCGAAGGTCGGCATGAATCGATTGTCGCCAATATTAACAAACTCGTCTGTCAGGCAATTTAAGGCCAGACGGCACTGGTGAAAGTGATCCGCTAGCTTCTCGAAAAGACCGCTTAACTCGTACCTGCGGGCAACGTCATGTGTCGCCAAGGCGTGAAAACTCGCCCGGCCCATGTCCTCGTAGAATGAGAAACTGGGAGCACCTCGCTGGCTCCGGCTCTCAATGCTCTCGTAAAAAATGCCACTGATGAACAGCGCATAATTGCCGATGTGCGCCCTGATTAGAAACGTCTGGTACGAAGAAGCGCTCTTCAGTGCCAGTAAAAGGTCCGACAGATAGAGAGTCTCGAGATTCTGAACCGGCGCCCGCATTTGTCGGATCTGGGAAAACTTCTCCAACAGGGAGCCGACATAGTCCGTCAACATTCGGTCGTCGATGCCCGCGCGCTTTAAGACAAGCCGAGCCAGGATGTAAAAGTAAAATTGCGGAGAAATGGTCAGATTGCCTGGCCTTTCAAGTACAGCACGGACAAGTCCGTCATGATCCAGAATCTGATCTCTTGTCTCGATGTCTGTCAGCAATTCGACGAGACCAACCTTGTTTCCCGGGTCTTTGGCCAGTGTGCGAACAACGAAATCGAAGTCATCCCCGGTAAATCTTGCCCGACAATTTGGTTGAATCATCGGATCTGCTTACTCAGCATTATTCGTGCCGAATTAACTTCGCGTTGCCCCGTCTTCCGCTTTAGAGCGAGACTCTGTCCGAGCCGGGGTTGTCGCGTCGTCCACGGCTCCACCAAAGGTTTTGACCACCGGCGTTTTCCCATTGCCCGAGTTCTGATGTATCCTCATCCTTTGCCCGGTTCGATGTCAATGCGTCCGTTCCAGTTTTTCAGGTGGTTGATCCTGCTCTCCCTCACTTTACTGCTTACGTGGGTCGCCTACTATTATTATCATCAAGGATTCGGCAGGCATTGGAGAGCCTTGCTGACGAAGGAATTCCACTCATTCGGCCTCGAAATCCGGGTTCGACGGCTAACCTTGGACCCGTTCCGGGGTTTGGTTGCGAAGGATCTCGTGATCTATGACAACGATCGCAGGCAAACCATCGTTGCCCAGATCAGCGATCTTTCTCTCGACATCAACTACGCTAACCTGCTTCAGCAAGAGCCCGCCCTGAACGCTGTCGATTTGCACGATGCCAAGATTTCAATACCGATTGACCCCGCGACGCCCAAGGCGGGGCGCATCCGACTCACGGAACTTCAGTCTCGAATCTATTTTTTTCCCGGGCGCATCGAAGTGCGCCAGGCTTCCGGAGTAGTCTTCGGGATTCATCTACAGACATCGGGCACCTTAGTGAATCCCGCGGCTTTTGCGGTTCTCCCGGGTTTGGACCCACCCACTCGCCCGGATCAAAAACCAGAACAAAATTTTCTCCGGCTACTGATCAAAGAGATTGAGTCGCTCCACTTTTCCCGAGGAGTGCCCCAGCTGGACTTCACCTTTCAGGTTGATCTCGCAAATCCTACTTCGCTGCGGCTGCAGGCTGGTCATCTGTTTGCGGGAAGCCTCACTCGACAAAACTATCAACTCGAAAATCTAGACTGTCAGTTCTCCCTCGAGAACCAGAAATTCTATCTGCGCAAACTTTTTATGCGCGATGGGCGCGGAGAATTATTCGCCACCGGCGATTGGGACCTGGCCACCGGCGAAAAAAACTTCCAGGTCCGCAGCGGTCTCGATCCGGCGAAACTATTGGCCAACGATTCCCGATTTCCCTGGGCCAATGAGTTGGCTTTCGACGCGCCGCCTGAAATCGAGCTGAGCGGCATGGCTCGCCCAGACGGGCGTTGGGAAGTTTTGGGAAACCTGAATTTCGACCAGTTTATTTTTCGAAATGTGAAGTTCCTGAGTATGAAAGCCGAGTTTTCAAGATCCGGAAATTCCTGGATGGTGATGAACGCACAACTGACACATCGCTCTGGAACATTGTCAGGAGATGTCTTGGATCGTCCGGGCGATTTTCGGATGCGTATCAACTCCGCGCTAAATCCGACCGAGCTTATGCCGCTTTGCCCGGCGAGATTTCAACATGTGTTGGCCGATTGGGAATTTCAGACGCCGCCGGTGATCCAGGCTACTTTTTCGGGATTAACCCCTGAGCTCGAGAAGATATCGGGGAATGGTCAGATCTGGCTGGGTAAAACAAAATTCCGCGGCGCTCTCGCAAACTCGGCTTCGGCAGATTGCGAGTTTCAGAACAATGTGCTGAAGTGCGATCAGGTCCGGGTGATCAGGGATGAAGGTATCGGAACCGGTCGATTCACTTGTGATCTCACGCACGAAAGGCTGACGATCGAAGAGGCCGAAACGAACCTTTCGCCCGACGCTGTCGCGGCGTGGATCGATCCGTCGGTCGGACGAATCCTGAAGCCGTTCCATTTTGCCGTCGCTCCCATCATTCACGCTGTCGGAACGGTCCAATTCGGAAACAGATCCGCCGACAGTCTTCGAATTCGGATCGATACGCAGAATCCGTTCACATATCAATCTGACGGATGGGAAATTCCTTGTGAGCAGGGATCCCTGGATTTCTCCGTGCTTGGAGCTGAGCCTCCAAATCTCGCCGTCGATGGTACAATGAGATTCAAGGGAGCTAAAGTGAGCGAGTCAAAATTTTTTACGTCTCTCCTGACGCGTCTCGAGCCTTTTGGATTCCGGGAGCCGCTGGATTCGGAACTGAGTTTCAAGCTGAATGCGGTATCTCTCCGAGTGCTCTCTTTTCAGATTGTCTCCGGTTCGCATTCGCTGCGTCTCGCCGGTTCGGTTTTCTTTTTCGGAGGCCTTGTTGATCTCAGAGGCAACTCGGACAGTGGCGCACTTAGTGTTCGTGGGTTCGGCACAATCCAGGAGCCAATCTGGGAATTGATTTCGCCGGTGCGGAAGTAGATGCTCCGCTCAACCAGCAAACCGAAGTAAAGATGTAAGCCTCGGATTGCACGGATTTTAAACCGTATGGCTCAAAAGACTGCCACCGGACCGCGACGCAAAAAGGTAACAGATAAGCTCCCGTTTCTCTTATTGGGTGCGCATATGTCAACCTCAGGCGGACCGTCTAAGGCGCTCGAGCGCGGTCGATCGATCGGGTGCACGGCTATCCAGATCTTCGTGAAGAACAATATGCAATGGTTCGCCAAGCCATTTGCAGAAACCGAACTGACTGCCTACCAAAACTTCCCTGATCGGCCGAAGGTGGTCTTTGGGCATACAAGCTATCTGATCAATCCGGCAGCGAAAAACCCGGAATTCCGAGAAAAATCGATCCAAGCGCTCTGCGAGGAATTGAGCAGAGCTGATCAACTTGGTCTCCCTTTTCTTGTGCTGCATCCAGGCGCGCACATGGGGGACGGCGAGGAAATCGGTTTGACCCGCATCGTTTCGAGCCTGGATGAAGTGTTCACCTCCCTGCCACGCGGAAAATGCCGGATCGCTCTCGAAATCACCGCCGGGCAGGGAACTTGTCTCGGGCATACGTTCGAACATCTGGCGACCATCATTGACCGGTCTAAGTTCCGTGAACGTCTCAAGACTTGTCTCGATACCGCTCATTTGTTTGAAGCCGGATTCGATATTTCCACTGAAAAGGGATTTTGGGAGATGGTAAAAAGATTCGATCGAATCATCGGGCGCGACCGTCTTTCCGCTTGGCATTTGAATGATTCAAAGACGGCACTCGGTTCCCGGGTGGATCGTCATGAACATATCGGGAAAGGAAAGATCGGGCTGGTGCCTTTTCGCGAGATCATGCGCTCAGGGGAATTCGGAGCCATCCCGAAAGTCCTGGAAACCCCTAAAAAAGAAGATTTGAAAGAAGATATCGTGAATCTCCGTGTATTGACAGGGCTCCTGAACTCCTGACTCCCGTCTACGTGACTTGCCCGCGCCTCCGTGTAAAGTTCCCTTTTGTTTATTCAATGGATTATCTACAGAAAGCGCGGCGAGTTTTGCATATTGAGGTTTCCGAGTTACAGCGATTGGCTGAGCGATTGGACGAGAGATTCGAGCAAGCAGTGCGACTCTTGCTGGAGACTGTACAGGCCGGTCGCAAGATAATTGTGATAGGGGTTGGCAAATCCGGTCAAATTGGTGAAAAAATCGCGGCCACACTCACCAGCACCGGATCGCCTGCGTTCGTTCTAAATCCTGTGAACGCGCTGCATGGCGATCTCGGAATCGTGGCGGACGGAGATGTGGTAATCGCCGCGAGTTATAGCGGAGAGACCGCGGAATTGTTGAATATCCTGCCTGCTTTGAAGCGCTTCGATGTTCGGATGATCTCCATGACGGGAGATCCGGGGTCGACGCTGGCCAAACAGAGCGAAATTGTCCTCGATTGTTCGGTTGAAAAGGAAGCCTGTCCGCTTAATCTTGCGCCTACCTCAAGTACGACCGTCATGCTGGCATTGGGCGATGCGTTGGCCATGGTGCTTCTCGAAGTGCGGGGTTTTGGTGAAGATGATTTCCTCAAGTTCCACCCGGGCGGACGGTTGGGACGCTATCTTCTGCAACGAGTGCGCGATATCATGCGCGGCGAGGCACGGATGCCGGCGGTCTCGCCACAGACTCAGGTTCTAGCGGTGCTCCATTCGATGAACGAGCATCGAGCCGGAGTGGCAGTGATCACGGATGCTTCCGGAAAGCTCGCCGGGATTTTTACCCATGGCGATTTTGTTCGGGCGATCGAGAAAGACCCGAAGATGCTTTCCGATCCCGTCGAACGACATATGGTACGGCATCCGATAACCATTCAGGCCCACAAACTGGCCGTTGAAGTCTTAAACATCCTCGACCAGCACCGCATCGATGACTTAATCGTCGTGAACGAAAAGAATGAACCGGTTGGAATTGTGGATTCTCAGGATTTGACGAAACTGAAGCTTCTGTGATCAGTAAAGGCTGGCGCCAGGCTCGGGGAAGGGTAAATCGACGGATCCGTCTCAGTCCGTCGGGTGACCGAGATGCATTAAACGGAGATTACGCGTCTTTTCGAGGAATCCGGAACCTGCGACTGGCCCTGATATCGATAACTAACTTTATGGCAGCAGCAAATGACCTTAGGAAAGGGATGGCTATTCGTTACCACGGAGACGTTACCGTGGTATTGGACGTCCAACACCGTACCCCGGGGAATCTTCGAGCCTTCGTCCAAGCGACGCTCAGAAGTATCCGCACGGGAAAATCTAGCAATGTGCGGTTTAGTTCGACCGAAACTGTAGAGTTGGTTGACGTGAATCGGCGCAAGCTGGAGTACAGTTACAAAGACCAGGATGGATTTGTATTCATGGATCCTGAAACGTACGAAACGGAGACTTTTCCCAACGAGCTCATCAATGAGGCCGCGAACTATTTGACCGAGAATTTACAGGTGGATGTACTCTATGCGGAAGGAAAAGCCGTTGAAGTCGAGTTGCCTTCTTCCGTGGAACTGAAGGTGATCGAGTCTGCCGAAGGACTCCGCGGGGATAGTGCAAACAACGTGCAGAAACCGGCGAAGCTGGAGACCGGCAAAACGATCCAGGTCCCTTTGTTTATTAAAGAGGGTGAAGTCATTCGGGTGGACACTCGCACAGGAGCATATATGGGTCGGGCTTGAGGGCCGCAGTGTCACAGGATCAGCGTTTCGGCGATGGAAGGTAGCACGAATTCTGTTGAAGCTCGCGTTTGAGGACCGTTCGCTGGTAAACTAGGAAGCCAGTGGATTCTTCGGTTAAGAAACGGAGGCGGCGCGGACTCAAGACCGGCCTTCTGGCGCATGAAGTACGCGCTAGAACTGAATGGGTAGTTCCTGTTCGTTGGCTTAAGCAGGTCGTTGCTGTTTTCCTAGTTCCGCCAGCCTGGATATTAACTCGCGCCTTCTTCAGCAGCTTTTCCACTGCGGCCATTCAACATGGTTTCTGGGCTTCGGAAGAATTCTGGTTTTTTTCGTTGGGGACTTTGCTTTGGGTCATCGCGTTCTTCGGGCTGCCCAGGCCAATGTTGTTGTACGTTTTCGGCCATGAACTCACACATGCCCTCTGGACCTGGCTGATGGGAGGTAAAGTGCGCCAATTTCGCGTCAGTCGGACTGGCGGCTACGTCGTCACTGATACAAATAACTTCTGGATCTCGTTGGCACCCTATTTTTTTCCGATCTACAGTATTCTGGCCCTCCTTCTGTACGGCGGGATCAGCGCCTTCGTGGATGTGGAAGCGTATAGAAGATGGCTGTTCGGAGTTGTCGGTTTCACCTGGAGTTTCCATGTCACATTTGCGATCTGGATGTTGTGGCAGGGACAAACCGACCTGATTGAGCACGGCACCTTCTTCTCGATGATGGTCATTTATCTCATCAATTTTTCGGCGCTCAGTGTCATGTTGATCGTGGCCTGTCGGGATGTCACCTTTACCTACTTCGGAAAAGAACTATTGCAGGGCGCAATGGAATCTTCTGATTGGCTCATGCAATTGGTGCATCTCAAGGCGTAGCCTGCGAGAATAGTGCAAAAGACTGAACCGATGCGTGGCGCTGCCTTACGCATTCAGATGACCGAAATCGGTCTGCCAATGTCTCGGTAACCTTCGAACCTTCAGATCCGGTAGGTGCACAACGACGAGCTGTTGCCGGCAAGTGATAAGAAGTGTGCCGTCATTTGGCCGCGTAATGGCAAATGAACACCAGAACCGAGTGCGTTCGAACTGCGAAAGTTCGCCATGAACCAGCAGAGCGTCCCACAATCGTGCCGGACGCCGATAGTCTATTTCAGTTCGCACCACCACAGGGCAATCACCCTTGTTCAACATTTCGCCGAGCGGCCATCCCAGTTTTTCTGCGAGCAGCGACCGATTCGTTTCAATGAATCGCAGGTATGCGATGTTATGAACGAGTCCGCCGGCGTCAGTGTCGAAAAACATGACGCGAACTTCTGTATCTAAAGAAGGAGTCTCCATCGGAGCGGCTCGTCTCGACCGGTTGGCCATAAGTTAAAAGGAACCTCTGTCTGATGAAAGGGGATTGTCTGGAGCGGCACCCTGGAGTTTGATAGCGGGATTGCGAGTCACGAATGAGCCAAAAAATCGCCTGCGTCATCCCGTCATACAATCACGCTGCATATATCGCTGAAGCGATCCGCTCGGTTGTCGGACAAACCCTTCCACCTGAGCGACTGGTGATCGTAGACGATGGCTCCCAAGATGATTCCGTTGCCGTCGTTCGCGCTATCAAAGATCCGCGGATTCATCTCATCGTGCAGGATAATCAAGGAGCGCACGCGGCCCTCACCCGTGGACTGGAGCTGTGTAGAGATTGCGACTTCGTAAGTGTCCTCAACTCCGACGATCGGTATCATCCGGAGCGGTTTGCCCGTTGCCTTGATCATCTGGATCGAAATCCCGGGATTGAGCTCGTCTGTACGCGCATTCGATTGATCGATGAATTCGGCATCCCGGTCGGACAGCTTGACGGCAGGCAACGGCGCCTTAATCGTATTTGGTCCTACCTCAGTAAAAGCACCGATTTCGTCGTCTCGCTGGGCTATGGCAATTTCACCAAAACCACCAGCAACTTTTTATTTCGCAGGGGCGCAATCACCGAATTTCGCCCGTACCGCTATGTCCATGACTATTTTGCGGCGCTGACCGTGGCGTTTCGAGGTGCGCTTGGGCTGATCCATCAGGATTTACTGGATTACCGTGTGCACGCCACCAACACCATCAAGGCAGATGGCAAAGGTGCAGTGGTACAAGAAGTTGTCAGGATGCATCTGGAGCTGTTGAAGGAGCTCCGACCTCGGCTCGAATCCGACGCGCTATTGAGAAAACGTCTCCTGACCTACTTCAAGGTGGCACTGAACAACTACACCGATATGCGAGCGGAACTGCTGCTACTGGGTATCACGCGGTCACTGAATCAGGACGAAAATCCAACCGAAAACCTGATAAACTTCCCCGAAGTCTCGGAACCATCGACCCCCCCGCCCTGAGGGAGAGACCCCCTCGCCAACGCAACCTTTGCGTCTCAAGACCCCCTTTTTCGAAGATTCTGCTGATTCGTCTAAATAATTCTTGTAATTATGGTAAATGCTTATTATTCTGTTAAACACAGAATCTAGATTGTTCCCGCTCTCGCTTTGAATCTTTGACTTGGTCCCAATTACTATGCCGCACAAAATGTTCGTCATTGCCTATAAAAATGGTCCGCTCGGCTATCTGATCAGGGTTCCCAAAGCGCTTTGCATCCTGCTGAATCAAAAAAGCCGGGATTCGAGGCTTCAGCTGTTCCTTCTCAAGTGGGTGGGCGCTTTCGTTGCTGTCGTCGACGCAGGCATTTTCGGATTCAACCTTCTGCCGATGCCCTGGGCTGTCGGCGTCTTAACCCATTGCGTTTTCCTCTTTGCCTTGATCCTTTGGCTGACTTCTGGTGACCTTTTCCTTAAATTCGCGTTGGAGGATGAGCAGTTCTACAATTTGGCGACCGAGAGGCATGCCTTGAGCGTTTTTGAAGACACAGAGTACTCGCTGCCCCAACCGGGGAACTGAGCTTCATATAGGAGTCGGAAATTCAGGTTTCACCCGAACTTTTCTTTTGTTTCGCGGCAATCAGAAGTCCATCGATGCCCCGGGACCGCAGCACCGGCATAAGCACGGAGATCAAATCAGGGTGTGCGCTCACATCGGCGTTAAAACGTTTGATTCCATTGTCGGCCCGCGGATCCAAGACTGCGTTTGGCAAAGTGTTATCTGCCAGGATCAAACCACCTTCTCGCAGAAGCGGCACCGCTTTCTGTAAATATTCCGGATAACCTTCCTTATCGGCGTCGATAAAGATCACGTCGAACGACATTTCATCTCGGGTCTCCAATTGGGACAGTAACTCGAGAGCTGGGCCGACCCTGATCTCTACCTTATGCTCCAGATGAGCGCGCTTGAGATTGCGTCGGGCGACCGCGGCATATCGGGGGTTGATCTCCAGTGTAATCAACCTCCCGTCCGGCGGCAAAGCACGAGCAAGCCAGATCGTGCTGTAGGCGCCAAGTGTGCCAATTTCCAAAATGCGATTGGCTCCAATCATACGAGCCAGAACCTGCAACACTTTACCCTCGCTCGCGGAGACGTTGATCTCGGGCATTTTTTCCCGCTGCATCTCCGATCGCGCAGATTTGAGCGCGCTGTCCTCGGCTGCAAAGAGTCCGCTGATATAGCGGTCGTAACCTTGTAAGATGGAACTTTGTTCAGCCATTCCTAAGTGGTTCAAGAATGCATAGCGATTCGGGCGCCTTCGAGATCTTCGATTAAACGAACAGAAACCATCCGGTCGAATAAGGCTTACTTGACAAACCCTTGCTCAGTGAACCGCATCCTGCGAAGATCCAGGCCGATTTTCAAGGGCGGCTGAGCGGCCTGTTCCCGCAGTTGACGTTGTCCGGCGTCGTTGTGTTTCTGCTTCAGCTCGTTCATTTTGTCGATCATCAGGACGGTGAAATATTTAAAGATTTCAGAGTACCGTTGTTTATCGGTGTCGGATAACGCGGTAACTTTTCGTTTCTCCTTCATTTTGTTGCGCACGGCCTCCCGCACACGGCGAATTCCCTGAACATTCCCGGCAGCATCGGCGTCGTTGATAATTTCCCAAGAGGCAATTAAATAACCCGCGACGGTGTCCCCCAGGTTGTGGCTCGAGAAGCCGTAGGGCGAGAACATCCGATCGAAGCGATGCAAGAGAACATCATTTGCAAATCGTTTCTCGACGGCCGGAATGGCCGTCATATCGTTCTGGGTCACCTTCGCGATCATAAAGCCGCGGAGGCTATCGGTCACTCTCTGGCTCGAACGGAAGGTCAGGATATCGGAAGAGAGCGGGGGATGAGAAACCCGGGAATCCCTGCGATGCCCGGTCTTTTTCTCGGCGGCCTCAGAATTTGAACTCTCTACGTCAGCACTCTGCGGCTCAACGTTGACAATGTCCGACCCCATACGCTCCAGGCCGAGATCCCGGTCGAAAGCGTCAACAGCATTGCTGATGTCGTCGGCCAGAATTTTGAGGGAGAGCGTCAAAGAGCTCAGACAAATTGCGGCTGCAAGCGCCAGCCGAGAATAAGCTTTCGGGATCATGGTCAGCGGGATGTTCGAAACAAGTGCGCCAAGGTAGCGCAACCAATCTCCCGAGTCGATGTTCTTACCGATTGGGGCTAACGCTTATGTTCCCATCCGCGTCTTGCGGTTCGGGGACGAATCCGGCAATATGCTATATCCGTTAAATCCGGACGTATGAGATGCAAGGCAGGCATTCCGCTCGCTCTAATGGCCGTGTTGGTGGCAGCCAGCGCCGGAGACATGCCGTCACTACCAGTCTCACCCAGCGGGAGTACCGGCGAAATGGAGGAACCTGCGCTTCCTGCGGCAGACTCTTCTCCATTGAATCCTGAGTCAGGTCTGCTGCCGGAATCCGGCGAACTTCCAGCCCTACCGCCAGCGCAGGCATCGTCCAAGTTCTCATCGAAGCGGGCGCCGACGTTGGAAAAAGAAGAGCGATTCGATACGGTTCGCTCTCTGGCCATGGGTAATCGGCGTGCCATTTCCCTGCTCAAGCGTGCGAGACAGAGTTCGAGTTCGGCCTCTCGAAGGACCTATTTGCGGGCGTACTATCTGACCGTGGCCTCTCGCATGCGGAGGCTCGATCCGGATTTGAAGTCGTCGATCAACGCCTACGAAGAAGCAAAATTACACGAACTATCTGGAGCCGGAACTTCGACCGCGCATCACGCGCGACTACACCGGACCGCGCGCCTGACTGTGCACCGCAGATTTCATAGAGTCTCCACCGAGGATCGGTACAGAAGATTCATCATCATTGATGCACCGTACGGGCCAGAGTTTCCTCCGTACGGTCCGCCGGCGGTCTTCGAGCCTTGGTAGGTGTTTTTGGCTTCAGCAGCTTGGCTCCGCTGCCGGAAACCGTTTCAAGACAACCAGGAGAAGGATGACGAGCAGCGGCAAGATCCAGCCTGTCCAGCCGAGGATAGTGACATGCGCAGTATCGATCGTCTGGTTGGTGTCCGCTACGACATAGAAGAATCCACCGGACGCGTTGAGCGCGCCATGCCCGATCGCTGACGGCCAGATACTTCCCGTCGCCAAGCGCAGCCACCCGAGCAAAACTCCGAAAATGACGCAGAAGATGGTTATCAGAAGAATGCCGAACTTCGGATGTAAAGGATAATCGTAGCCAAGCAAAATGACCGGCGCATACCAGAGTCCCCACAAGGCCCCGGTTAAGAGAAGTGCCGGCCATTGACCCAGCGGTAACAGCTTCGGCAACAAGAATCCGCGCCAGCCCCATTCTTCGCCAAACACGAACAGGGCGTTTATTCCAGGTGCGACAAGGAGCGATCCGATCTGGATGAGGAGCAACGTTCGAACCGGAAATCGAGCCAATGCAGCGTCACCGCCGGGACGTTGCAACAAGAGATGATGAAACCCGGAAAAATCTTGGAGATCGAGACGACACGCCCCCAGAAGCGCGCCGACGAACGGCGCCGCGAGTCCGATAATAGTCATCCCAAACCAGCCGAATAGCCAGTATCCAAGACCTCCGGGCCATCGTCCTATTCCGAGTCCAGTCGTGTGCGTAAGCGGCATGACTGACTTTGGCAACAAGAGGCTGACTGCCAGCACGCCAATTGCGGGCGCAAAAAGCATTGCAGCCAAATAAATCCGCGCGGTTGACTGGCTCAATCCCTGAGGGCTTATCCAAAGCGGCAAAGAGACGCACAGACCCAAAGCGAAGGCGACGGCGTAGAAAAGACAAATCGCTTTGTAATCGATCGATTTCGAGTGCGCGGGGTCGAAGGTCCTGTCGGGACGGCCGGGGAGTGTTTCCATGTGGACAGGTCAAGCGAAACAATCCGGATTCGATAGTTGACTATCGCGTCGCTGAACCGGACGATGTCGAAAAAATGCTGATTGCGCGCCAGCGGGCGGAATAATCAATGTTTGAGGTAGTAATAGGTGCGATCCCATGAATAAAGATGAATTTAACAAGTTCTACCGGGAACATTTAGCGGTGCCGGTAGCAGGCTTCGGGATGGCGGCAATCTTGCTAGCCATATACTTAATTGTGATGACCTGGCTTGCGGGACAAGTGCATCTCATGCAGTACAGCATCGACAGATTCAGCCATTGAAAGTGGTATCGACCAATTCTGTTCCTGGCGGGCGTACCTGGACGCCGGCTAAACGAGACCTGCCTCCGTCAGCTCGTTTTTGATATACGCGTAATAGATCGGGGCGGCAATGAGCCCGGCTATACCGAACGCCACCTCGAGGACAATCATGGCCAGCAATATTTCCCACGCGCGCGCCCGAATTCGTGTGCCAACAATTCTTGCGTTGAGGAAATACTCCAGCTTGTGAATGATCACCAGGAAGGCCAGGGCCACAATTCCCACGTAGATCGAAATCGAGAGGCCCACGATAAAGATGAAGGTGTTCGAAATCAGATTGCCGATCACCGGGAGCAGGCCTGCGAGAAAAGTAACGGCTATGAGCGTTTTTGTCAGAGGTAAATGAACTCCGAAAGCAGGCAGGATTCCGGCCAGAAAAATGCCGGTGAAAATGGTGTTGATCGCGGATATTTTCACCTGGGCAAAGATAATTTGGCGGAAAGCATGGGCGAAGCGGGTGATGCGCAAGGTAAGGGCAGCGGCGAACGGTCGCATCTGGCGAGGCCCTGCGCCTTCCTCACGTAGAGAAATTAATGCCCCGATCACCATGCCCACCAGACCGCGGACGAAGAAATGAACGACTTCTTTTCCGGCTTGCTGAATCTCTTTGGAATGTTCGTCGACCCATTCGGCGGCAAAAGATTTCAGGGCGTCTACATCCCCGGGCAAGTTATTGATAATCAGGGGCGGCAGCCTGGTGCGTGCGTCCGAGAGGATGTGTTCTGTTTTATCAATGAGCGCCTGCCGATTTCCTGTATCACTTTTGAAGAAAGCGACGATTCCAAAGGTTAACAGAATAATAAGAGTGATTGTGAGGCTCGCCAGTGCTGCCAAGGCAACCAGACGAGCGCCTTTGCTGGTCAGCCGTTTTTCAACCAGGGGAGCCAGCAGACGAACCAATTCGTGCGTCAGCAGACCAGCCAACAAAGCGGAGAGCAAGTGCAGCTTAAGCACCAGAAACAGGGAAATGCCCGCAAGGATCCAGGATGCAACCGCAGATCGCGGAGAAATGCTGAGCGATAACTTGCCGGGGGTCCTGGCTTCGGTTTTCATCGTTCGATAAAGTGCGTATAAGTGGATCGTCATGTCTAACAAAATTGGCAAGAACAATGACTAATCGAATGGCTCGCAAGATCGCGGTGGTCACTGCGGCCGGACACGGTATAGGGCGCGCTACGGCCGTCATGTTTGCCCTTGAGGGTGCGAAGGTCTTCGCGACCGATATTGATGAAGTGGCGTTGTCTTCGATTCCGAACGTCACGGCCTGCAGACTCGATGTCACGGATCGCGGAGCAATCCAGCGCTTGGCTGCCGAAATCGGCGCAATCGACGTGCTGTTCAATTGCGCCGGAATCGTGCACGGCGGGACGATTCTTCAATCCTCCGAGGAAGAGTTGGATTACGCGATTAATTTGAATGTTTGTTCCATGTACCGTCTGATCCGCGCGTTTTTGCCCCGCATGCTTTCCGGGCGAGGCGGATCAATCGTCAATATGTCGTCCGTCGCCTCGAGCTTGAAAGGAGTACCGAACCGGTTCGCGTACTCCCTGACCAAAGCGGCCGTCATCGGGCTGACGAAATCCGTCGCTGCGGATTTCGTCGGGCAAGGGATCCGGTGCAACGCGATCTGCCCGGGAACCGTGCAAACCCCGTCACTGGATGAACGGATCCGAGTTCAAGCCTTCTCATCGGGGCGGCATCAGGAGGAGGTGCGGAACGAGTTTATTGCCCGGCAGCCCATGGGGCGTCTGGGCCAAGCGGAGGAAATCGCATATCTAGCGACGTATCTGGCGTCGGACGAGTCGAGCTACACGACCGGCCAGATTCACGTGATTGACGGTGGTTGGTTGAATTAAGGGAAAACCGATGTCCGATTTCCCGGAGCGGCGGGGTTCGGATGGGGAAGTTATGATCAAAAGCACAAGTTCCGATGCCAGCGCGCCCCGGCAGTTTGAATCAATTAAGACTCTCGCCCTTGTTTCCGATACTCACGGGCTCTTGCGTGATTCGGTGATCGAAGCACTGCAACGCTCTGACCTTGACCTCATCGTGCACGCCGGCGACGTCGGTCCCCGGCGCTTGCTCGAACGCCTGGAATCGATCGCACCTGTCGTCGCCGTTCGGGGAAACGTGGACCGTGAGCTCGCCAGCCTGCCTTCGACCGAATTGATTTCCGTCAACCATCAATTGATTTACATACTTCACGATCTGGATTTGCTGGATCTTGATCCGGGGATTGCCGGCATCTCGATGGTGGTCTCAGGTCATTCACACCGGCCAAAAATTTATCGCCGGCGCGGCGTTCTCTACATTAACCCTGGCAGCATCGGTCCGAGGCGATTTAGTCTACCGATTTCGTTTGCGAAGGTGGCTATTGAAGAACGGGAATTTGCTGTCGAATTGGTTCACCTGGAGGGAGAGATTTCTGGATAATCGCGCTTCGGGGTATAAATCCCGAATTTCTTACAACGGATTTCGCAGACTTTAAGAGAAGGAGACATTTCTGATGACAACTCGTTCCAGCAAGGAACAATTCGACGCGAATGCCGGCAAATACGCGGTCAGCGACGTTCATCGGTCAGGCCCAAGTCTGCCTGTACTTTTAGAACTTGCCCGGCCAGTTCAAAGCGATCAATCCCTTGATGTAGCCACGGGAACAGGGCACACCGCCTTGGCCGTCGCGCGTCTTGTCGCGAAAAGTGTTGGAATCGACATCGCACCTAAAATGCTTGAGCAAGCGCGCCGACTCGCGGCCGAGCAAGGTGTATCGAATTGTGAATTCGTGGAAGGTTCGGCAGAAAAAATCCCTATGGGAGATGAACAATTCACGCTAGTTACGGCGCGGCACGCACCGCATCATTTTCATCATGTGCCCCTTTTTTTGTCGGAAGTCCGGCGGGTGTTGCTGCCGCACGGGCGATTTGTCATGGCTGACCAGATCTCGCCAACCGCCGAAGTATCTGATTGGCTGGACTATTGGGAACGCACGCGGGATCCGTCGCATTTTAGGCAGCGTACCGTCGAGCAATGGCGTGAGGAGGTGAACCAAGCCCGTTTCCAGTGGACCGGGCATCGAATTGTTCCTTATCGCCTGGAATTCGACTGGTGGGTTGAGACGGCCGGTTGCGCCGACTCGACGATCTCCGGTTTGATAGAACACGCGTCCCGGGCCCCGTCAACGGTGCGGAACTCGCTGAACCTGGAGTTTGACCGGACGGGTCGGGTGTTAGCGTTTCAGGAACCGATGCTCGTCGTGAGATTGGAACAGATGCCGTAGCGCGGAACGAGACACTAGTTCAATTTTCGCACTAACCTCTGCTGCAACCACTCTCCATGGATCGGCTTCCGAGTTCCGCGCCGCAACTAACGGCGATTCAGCTTGTCACCTACAGCCTGGGTGGATTAGGCATGAACTTGACAAACTTGGTGGTCTCTCAATGGCTGTACGAACGCTACGTCGTAGGGGGCGTACTTGCAGCTGCTGTATTTTCAATCGTATTGCTTGCCGGACGGATTACTGACGGCGTGTCAGACCCGTTCGTGGCGTTCTGGACCGATAACGCCCGCACCAAAAGGGGACGTCGAATTCCTTTCCTGCTGTTTGGTGCGCTTCCATTTGCGATTGTCTGTTTGCTTCTGTGGACCCCTCCAGTGGTGGCGGCTCCATGGATTAGAGCGCTCTATTCCGTTATTGTGACCCAATTGTTTTTCCTGGGATACGCGCTGGTCGTAACGCCGTATCTTGCGTTGCTTCCCGAAATCGCCGGTTCAACGGTGCAGCGATTGAATCTGACAACCGGGCAAGCGATCGCCGCAATGGTTGGGACTCTGGCGTTTGCAATGTGCGGTCTGGTAATTCAGAGCGGCGGCTACGTTGCCCTCGGATGGATGTTAGCGGTTGCCGTCTTGATTTCGTTTTATCCGCTCACATTCTGTATTCACGAACATTTCGTCCACCACGAGGAGAACCGGAGTTCTTTCAGGGAGCTCTTTGGCTGGATCGCTCAGGTTTCCCGCAGTCGGAACTTTTTGCCGTTGCTGATTTCGACGACCTTTTACTGGTTCGGATTAAATCTATTGTTGATGCTGGTCCCGCGCTGGGTGGAGGAGATACTGCATCTGAATCGAGAAGCCAACACGTGGGTGATGTTGCCATTCATCGGGCTGAATCTGATCGGCTTTTTCATTTTCAACTGGCTAGCGAAAAGGATAGGGAAATTTCGCGGCTTCCTGGTTGTTCTTGGTTCGTCGGCTGTGATCTTTCCCTCGATCGCGCTGGGCGGGGTATTGCCGATCGGGTCACCGCTTCTCCGGACGCAGATCGCCCTTGCGCTTGCCGGGCTACCGGTCGCGGGATTTGCAGTTTTGCCGTTCGCTTTGCTAGCCGACGTGATCGATCTCGATTCAGAACAGAGCGGAATCCGGCGGGAAGCAATCTTTTTTGGGGTGCAGGCTATTTTTCAGAAAAGCATGATCGGCATGTCTGTCGTTTGCTTTGCGTGGATTCACGAAATGACGGGGTCACGCGGCTTGCCTGGAATAGCGATAGCGGCGGGAGTCGCAGCTGCACTCGGGTTGCTTGCGTTCTGCTTTTACCCTGTTCGGAGATGAATCGATCCGGTCACCCTCCTCCGCCCAGGCCTTACCCGAATGGATAAGTCCCTGAAAGTGGCCAAGCATGCTGAACCGTGGTAAAGCTGAGGCCGAACAAAGGAGATTGGCCCAGATGTTTTTGAAACGATTTCGCTTAAAGGGGTTGGCTCATGAGTCCGCGGAACTTATGAGGATAGAGAATGAGGAACTGAGAACAAGATCTGCTTCGGGGGCCGCAGTGATCGATGTGCGCCCTGGAAACCAGTTTGCCGAAGGGCATTTTCCGGGCAGTTTGAATGTTGGTTTGAGCGGTCGAACGTTTGCTTCCTGTGTCCTCCTGTTTCTGGCGAAGCAGAGCCAGATTGTGCTTGTGGCGGACGATCCGGACGAAGCTAGCAGGGCCCAAACAAGCCTGGCGCGAGCTGGGTTCGATAAGATTCTTGGATTTATCGAGGGGGGTGACCTGACGGCAACGCATCAACTTACCCAACTTGAGCGTCTTTGATCTGTATTCGACGCTCTCCCGAGGAGGCAAACCTGCAATTCTCGACGTCAGATCTCCCGCGGAATGGAAATTAAGTGGGATTTCCGGCTCCAGGAACATTCCGCTTGGGCAGCTAGCGGCGCGCGTTGCAGAACTGTCGTTCTCCGATCCGTTGGTGGTTGTTTGTCAGGATGGATACGAAAGCGCCGTGGCGTCGAGCTGGCTTCAGGCAAATGGCTTTGACAGCATTCAACAATTACTGGGCGGGATCGACGCCTACACCGGCTCGCTTTTCAAAGCGGGCGCAGAAGCTTTCTCGTTTTGTTCTTTGCAGTTTGGCTAGGCCATTCTTCAATAGTAAGATTGCGTCGTCTCACAGATGTTCGCGGTCATCGAAGGTATTTTCCGAACGCTGAGCTATGCGGATCGCTCAGGCGCTCTGACTAAAGCTGCCGCGAGCACTTCGTCGATCGTTTGGACCGGCCGAAAGTGAAGCCGCTCCTTTGCTTCCAGCGGGATATCGTCGAGGTCTTTTACGTTCCCTTTCGGAATCAGGATTTCAGTTATTCCCGCGCGCAGAGCGGCCAAGCTCTTTTCTTTAAGTCCGCCAATCGGAAGGACGACCCCACGCAGCGTGATCTCGCCGGTCATTGCGACGTCGTTTCGGACTGGGCAATCGCTAAAAAGGCTGGCGAGCGCGGTCGCCATCGCGACGCCGGCGCTCGGACCATCTTTCTGGATGGCGCCGCTTGGCACGTGAATGTGGACATCGTTTTGGGCGAACAATTCGGAATTGATTCCGAGGTCCTTGGCGCGAGCTCGGACCAGACTATAGGCCGCCTGCATCGATTCGCGCATCACGTCCCCTACCTGCCCGGTTAGCAAAAACCCACCCTTGCCCGGGTACTTCGTCGCTTCGACGAACAAGATATCGCCTCCTGTTGGTGTGTACGCGAGACCGGTCACCACGCCTACGAGACTGTGAGGCAAACGTTGTTCATGCTCGCTGCGGGCGGAATTCCCCAAGATCCCTCTCACCAGATTCGCGGAAACGGTGACATCGGCTTGAATGCCGCGCGCGATCTCAGCGGCTATGCTTCGACAAACGGCGGCGATTTTGCGTTCCAGATCGCGAACGCCGGCCTCATAGGTGTATTCCTGGATGATCGTTTTGATCGCGTCTTCGTCGAAAGTGCATTGCTCAGGACGCAACCCGTGCTCCTCGATTTGTCTCGGAACAAGATATCGCTGCGCGATGTTCAGTTTTTCCACCTCTGTATAGCCAGGTACGGATATCGTCTCCAGCCGGTCTCGCAGGGGAGATGGAATACCTTCCATGTAATTGGCCGTGCAGATGAAAATCACCTGGCTCAAATCAAATGGAACATCCAGGTAGCGATCCACGAAGGTGTTATTTTGCCGAGGATCAAGTACCTCCAGGAGCGCGCTGGCCGGATCGCCGCGGATGTCGGAACCGACCTTGTCGACCTCGTCCAGCATCATGACCGGATTTCGAACGCCAAGCTTTCGGATCTCCTGAATGATTCGCCCAGGCATCGCGCCAATATAAGTTCTACGATGACCCCGGATTTCCGCTTCGTCGCGAATTCCGCCCAAAGATATACGAGTAAACTTTCTGGCCAGAGCGTCCGCGATCGATTGGCCGAGACTTGTCTTCCCAACTCCCGGGGGTCCAAGAAAACAAAGGATCGGGCTTCGACCTCCCGGATTCAGCTTGCGCACGGCCAGGAATTCCACGATTCGACGTTTTACCTTTTCCAGACCATAATGGTCGCGATCGAGAATCGACTGCGCTCGCGCGAGATCGGTGTCGTCCTCGGAGGACTTGTTCCATGGCAGATCCGCCAACATCTCCACATACGAGACAATCACGGAGTACTCTGGACTTGCGCTGGGAATATGATTCAGGCGTTTTAACTCCTTTTCGGCGGCGGCGAGAACGTTCTCGTTTGCGCCGGCGTCCTGCAGTTTTTTTCGCAGTTGTTCCGCCTGCTCCTCACCGTCAGCGTCCTCTTCACCGAGTTCGCGTTGGATTGCACGGAGTTGTTCACGAAGATAAGCTCGACGCTGCGTATCGGAGAATTGGCCTTCGACATCTTTGCGAAGTTTTTGTTGCAACTCCGCGATCTCGAGTTGGCGTTGAAGCGCTTCTTGCGCCGTGCGCATTCGGCGCAACAGATCGGTCTCCTCCAGGATTCGCTGTTTGGTCGCCAGGTCAATTCCGAGATTTCCAGCTAGCAGATCGGTCAACTGCTCGGGTTGTTCGACACTGATTAGCGCGGCTCTAGCCTGATCTGGTATTTCGGGTGAAAGTTCCAACAACCTTAGAGCGCCTCGTCGCAAGTTATTAAAGGAAGCTTGCAACTCGGCGTCATCGCCGATGGGAAAGATCGTCGTGACGTTTTTCACAACGGCGCGCAGGAAGGGGTCGGTCTGAACGAACGATTCCAGCGAGATGCGTCGCAGAACCTGGACGATCAAGACGATTACGCCATCTGGTTGGCGAATCAGCTTCAGCACTTGGGCCGACACGCCAATTCGATAAAGATCGGAAGGTTGCGGCCGGTCCAACTCTTCGTCTCGCTGGGTCACCAATCCAAGTTGCTTGTTTTCCGGCAACTCGGAATCGACAAGCTTGATCGCCGCCGGGCGCCCGATCGTGAGCGGCACAACCATTCCCGGAAACAAAACGATTCCTCGGACGGGCAAAATTGCGAGCGTCTCGTTTGGGGGATTCTGATCTGCGGCTGCGCCTGCTCCGATTTCGGTTGTGCGGTTGGTTTCCGGGGCAGGAGCGGTTCCGGAACTATTCTCCGGGGCCTTGCTCCAGGCCGGGTCGTGTGGGTTTTGTCTCTCTTGCTGCTCTGAGCTCATGAGATGGTAGGGAGGGAATGCGTTAAGGTATCGCAGATGCTGAGTAGATCGGGGAGATCCACGATTCAGGCGTGCGCAATTCGCGGCAGCAATATCCACAAAAGTCCGTTTTCCCACTCAGTCGCGATTCTGCCTTGATCATAACCCGGGGGAATCTCGACCTCCCGCTCGAACTGGCCGTGGTCGATCTCCATGGTAACAACCCGTACCGCCTTGCGCGTTGTCGCGAGGGACATCTCCTGTTGCTGCAGCGGTTCAGGAGCTTCCCGGTATCCTCGGATCCAGATGCGACCTAAACCCACTTCAACTTCGATCTGGTTGGATTCAACGCCGGCTAATTCGACGCATATCCGAAAGCAGGAAGCGCATTGGAAAACGTTGATCGGAGGGCGCCACTGAACGCCGGAATCACGAAAATTCGAGAAATGGACCTTCGTAATCTGGTAAGCTACCTCACCAATCTGGCCTTCGAGAAGCCGCAGGCGGAACGTACGGGTTTTTCGGCTCACGATTCACAATGTACGCAATGGCCGAACGAAGCAACCAGCAAGAGTGGCTGCGATCCTCTGCAACCTGTGTGATCCGTTGCTCAACCTCTCGTCTTCAGGCTTTCCGTTCAATGGCAGACGACCGTTCCGTCGCTGCGCGGGTCGCTGGCACCATAATGCAGCGGAGTTTGCTGGTCGATGAGGATGGCGCCGGCATGGCCCATGATATGCTGCGTAGGGTTCGACAATTTCGATGGAATGGCCTTGCCGGCGAAGAGTGTCTGCGACGTCTTCAGGAATACGGGACTCCAGTTTAACGTTATTTGTGGGTACACCCCAGCTTCGTCCATATAGCCACCGGGGTGCTTCGATGGCGTCTTGAGGCGAGAGCTTGTGGTCGACGATGCGTGTGACAATCGCGGTCTGAGTTTGCGGTTGTCCTTCGCCGCCCATCGTTCCGTAAATGAGAAATGGCTTACCGCCGCGGAAGAGCATCGCGGGATTCAGCGTGTGGAAAGTGCGTTTACCCGGTTCCAGCCTGTTGACATGGCTCGGCTCGAGAGAAAAAAAACAACCCCGATTCTGGAGCAGCACCCCGGTTCCCGCAGGCACGATTGCCGAGCCGAAATCGTGATAGATGCTCTGAATCAGCGAGACTGCGTTTCCGGCCTGATCAACGACGCCAAGCCAGACGGTATCACCCATTGGGTCGAGCGGGTTTGGATTACCCATCGACGCCAGTCGTCCGGAACGAATACGTGCTGCTTGCTCTCTTGCGTGTTCGGTGGAAAGAATCTCTTCCAAAGGGATATTTTGAAATGAGGGGTCGGTTAGATACCGATCGCGATCGCGAAAAGCTTCTTTCGTGGCTTCGATTATCAGATGGTAATACGCGGTCGGAGCCTTCAGGAAATTCCGCGGCCTCGAATTGGTTGAGAATATTCAGGATGGAAAGAGAAGCCATTCCTTGCGAGTTGGGTGGCAAATTGAACGCGAGATCATTTCGATAGGGCACAGAAATGGGTTGCACCCAGTCCGCTTGATGACGCGCAAAATCGTTTAGAGAGAGCATTCCATCGTGGGCCTCCAGGTCAGCTACGATCTTCCGGGCAATTTCACCCACGTAGAATTCCTCGGGACCCTGCTCTGCCAGAACCCGAAGTGTTGAGGCCAGATCAGGTTGCCGCAATATCTCCCCGATTTGATAAGGTGATCCGTCCGATTTCAGGAAAGTTTCCCGAAAGCCGCGAAATTGTTGAAGGTTATTGAGCTCCAGGTTGGCGGTGTTGATGTTAATCCTCAGCCATTTTTCAAGGGAAGTGCTGACCGGGCATCCGGCTGCAGCGTACCGAATCGCATCCGCGAAGAGATCTTCCCAGGGCATTTTTGTACGAAGCGTGTCCCTGCTATACCGGAACGCTTCGCTCCATCCCGATACGCAACCGGGCACGGTATTCGCCGCGTAATATCCCCGCGGCGGGATGCGTTTGGAATTTTTGCTGGCATAGAAGCTGACTGTTGCCTTCCGTCCTGCACGCCCGCTGGCATTGAGGCCGCGCAATTCTCCAGTCTCCGAGTTGTAGATCAGCCAGAAATTATCCCCGCCAAGCGCCGCCATGTGGGGATAGACAACCGAAAGAGTTGAGGCTGCGGCAATAGCTCCATCGACAGCGTTGCCTCCTTTCTGCAAAACGCAAAGCCCTGCCTGTGAGGCAAGATAGTGAGGAGCGGTAACAGTACCATGTTGCCCCATCGGATTGAGCCAGGAGGAGGCTGTCCGCACATATTTTGGTCCCGCAAAAGAAATCCTGGCCGTCATTGGAATTCTCTCGGAGAGGCGCAACTCTCAGTCCGCGCTGATCACAGGAGAGGACGCCGGTATTTCTGTTTGCGCTTCGGATTCGCTATCTCTGTCACCTTGGTGTCCCGCTTGAGCGTCGCCGTTAGCCGAGCGGGTGGCCTCTTTCGCGTCGCCGTGCGATCGCCAGATGTGCCAGTATCCCGCGAGCCGACGCTCAAACTGGCCCGGTTTTTCCGCGTAGATCACCCGTGCAATCTCGAAGGCTTCTGAGTGCAGCTTTTGCTTTCGCCGATCCAGCATTTGCAGGAAATACCGACGAGGCTCCCCGGACTCTTTCGTTTCTGAAGGGTCATACGGTTGATTCAAAATCTTTCCTTGCAGGATGGCGAGGTCATTGGCATCCCCTAGGCGATCGGTTAATTGATCGATCTCCTCCACCAAACTATCCATCATTCCGGGCCAGATCGGTTTGAGCAACCGCAATTGGTAGCCCAAGGCTTTGGCGCATTTCCTCAGCTCGTGCCAAGCTGGATCGTCCGCCTTTTCGCGACCCATGATTTCAAACTGCCAGACGAGGTTCTTTGCTTTCCGGTAGGTTTGCCGGAGTCCGGTCCCGACAAAAGTCTCCCATTCATTTCCCGGCCGCAGCAAGACACCTTCGAACCATAGAGGGGCACGACGTTTTGCGTCGCGGAGCTCCCGCACAAGTTTTCTGGCTGATCCTGAAGGAATTCCATCGACCAGGTCCCGTTGGATTTCAGCCTGGATTTTTTTGATGAACGCGCGAATCGATTCCTGTTTCTGCGTCGCGGGCCTGGAGCCACTGTGCAGCCGTTTGCTAAAGTATTCCATGGCTTCCAGAAGCGCTTGAGGATCCCGGATGGCTGAGAGCGATCTTCCCGAGTCTCGAAAAAGGGCATTTTCACGGAGCCTGACGCCGTCATCGATCGATCCGCGTGCCAGTCGCAACAGAGCACGAAGGGATTTCAAGTTCTTCCTCGCGTCATGAATAGACTCTGCACCCGGCCGCGGTTTTTCACTGAGCGAATTGATGACTCGGTCGATCCGTTCCCGCGCAATTCGTGGTATCGCTTTGAGGAATGTCTCTTCGATATCAAATCTAAATGCCATCTCTCGGGCTTTTCTGGCGGTACCGGAGGATTCTCCTCACCCAGTACCTTTACTTAAGGTCTGGAGCACCGGTCAGAGTGCCTGTGCGCCAGTAAGGTAGCATAGGCGTCCCGCCTGTGTCCTGCGCCGATTGACCGGCAGCATCGTAGCACTCCAGGTCGCTGCCGATTTACTCAAGGCAATGTACAGTGACCTCTCGGTACAAGCCGGAAGCCCGTGCTACGTCGGGGTGGAAATCGCTATCCTTTCACGGCCCCGGCTGTGAGACCAGCCACGATCCGGTACTGGAAGATCATGACCAGAATGACGAGCGGGATTGTCACGACCATGGAAGCCGCCATAATTGAACCCCAAGGCTGCTCGAATGCGGTCGAGCCGCTGAATTGAGAAATAACGACAGGGACGGTCTTCATGGTATCCGTGACGGTGAACGTCAGGGCGAACAAAAATTCGTTCCAGGCGGCAATGAAGGCAAGCAGTCCGGTCGAGACCAACCCGGGCATCGTTAATGGCAACAAGATCTGCCAGAAGACAGTCAGGGGCGACGCCCCGTCCACATAGGCAGCCTCCTCGAGCTCTTTCGGCAGGCTGCGGAAATACTGAGTCATAACCCAGATCGTGAACGGCATCGTGAAAATCAGATAAGTCATTATAAGCCCTTGACGGGTATTGAAGAGGTCCAAACCCTTCAACATCACGAACAAGCCCGACAACACCGAGATCTGCGGGAACATGGTCATCGTGAGGACCAAATAGAGCACGGCAGCCTTGAAACGAAACGGAAGGCGTCCGAGCGCATACGCACAAACGCTTCCGAGCGCTAGCGAGATCAACACGGTAGAACCTGCGACAATAATGGAATTGATCAGGCTCCCAACAAAGCGAGCATCTTTGAAGACCTGCTGGTAATGATCAAAGCCAAGTGCTTTCGGCCAGAGGCTGGTCGAGAAAAGATCGCTGCTGGGCCGGAACGAAGACACGAGCGCATAAACGAATGGGAACAGGTTAAAAACGAGAATCACAAGCACGAGCAGGTAAAACAAGACTCGCAGCAACAGGGACTTATTATCTTGGTCTTTCATTCGAAGCTGGTCTTGCTAAAGCGAGTGTAAACTATCACGAAGATCATGATGAATATCAGAATGGTGACGGAAGTCGCAGAACCAACCCCGGCATCCAAGAATTGGATCAGATATTTCTGGTTGTAGACCGCTACGGTCGCCATGTTCCCTTGGCCTCCAACCATGATGTAAAAGATATCGAACACGCGTAATGCATCGAGCGTTCTGAAGATCAGAGCAACGAGCAATGTCGGTGTCACGAGGGGAAGCGTTACCGCAAAAAACTTTCGGATCCCGGTTGCGCCATCGATGGACGCGGCTTCGTACAAGTCGCCGGGAATCAACTGCAATCCAGCGAGTAGAAGAAGGGACATGAAAGGTGTCGTCTTCCAAACATCGACCGCGACAATAACGGGCAGCGCCGTCTCGGGTTTCGACAGCCATGCGAGCTTATGCGGAATAAAATGCATACTAGCCAGGATGACATTCACGACTCCATAAATGTCATTGAACATCCATGCCCATATCTGGGACGACACGACGGTCGGGATCGCCCATGGAATGAGGATAGCAACCCGTAAAAAGCTCCGGCCCTTAAACTTCGAATTTGCGACCAACGCAACGGCCAGCCCTAAGACAGCTTCGATCGTGACAGAGAAAAACGTGAATATCAGTGTCACCCAGACCGCACTCCAAAAATCGCTGTCGGTAAAGATAAAGAGATAATTGTCAAACCCGACGAAGCTTTGTGGAGTGACCCCATCGAGCTTGTATTTCTCGAACGAGTACCAAATCACCTGGACGAGTGGAAACCCAATCACCAGGAAGACCACGAAGACTGATGGGAGGATCAGCCACCACGCCAGGCGTTTTTGGCGCTCTAGGAGATCAATTTCTCTTGCCACGTTGAAAGCTAGTGTGGACCGAACTTAGTGGACAAGGCGCTTCGCCACTTTTTCAACTGCAACAACCGCGTCTTTTGCGGACTGTCCGCCGCTTAGCACCTTATTCACGCTTTGAAAAAAGACAGTCGAAAGCTGATTGTAGTCGGCTCCGGTGACCGTTGAAGGTCGAGCGACAGCGTTTTCGAGTACGGGCAGAATATTCTTGAAAAACGGAGCCTTCGCCAGGACATCCGAATCCGCGTACAGCGCCGGGAGGGTCGGGAGTTGACTCAGAGCGATTGAATGCTTCTTCTGCTCATCCTGGCTGGTCAGATATTTGACAAGGTCCGCCGCCGCGTCAGGCACTTTTGAATAGGCAGAAACCATTAGTTGCCAGCCGCCCAGGCACGCTGCATTCTTGCCATCGTCTCCACCTTTCGGCAAAACCGAGATATCAAATTTGCCTGAAATAACGCTCTTGGGATCTTGACCTAGCGCGTAGGCATAGGGCCAGTTGCGCATAAAGGCAGCGTTGCCGGCCTGCCAGAGGTTACGGGCTTCTTCTTCGCCGTAGGTGGTGACACCAAGGGGTGAAATAGTTCCCACCCAGCTTTTCGCGGTCTCAAGCGCCTTGATCGCCTTCGGATTGTTGATGGTGACTTTTTTGTCGGGCTCGATGATATCACCACCGCCATAGCTGTAGACCCATTCGATCGCATTGCAGGTCACGCTTTCACTTGCTTTGCCCTCGAAAACAAACCCTTGAAAATCGGCGTTGCCAGCCTTGCGCTCACCGTCCTGGATCTTTTTCGCCATCTCAGTGAGTTCTTCCCAGGTCTTGGGCGGTTCTTTGTACCCGTATTTCTCCAAAAGATCGGTGCGGTAATAGAGTAAACCCGCGTCTGTGAACCATGGGATAGACACCAGCTTGCCGCCAACCGTGTTGTTCTGGATGATACGCGGGAAGAAGGCTTTGATTTCATCTTCCTTGTAGTACTTCTTCAGATCAACGGCGTGCGGGGCTGCTATGCCTTGCCAGATCACGTCGACCATAAAAACGTCGACATCGCCGCTTTTTGCCGCCCAGTACTGTTGGAATAACTGAAGGGTGGCGGAAGCGTCATTGGGCCTGCTGATATATTCGATCTTATTGCCCGTCTTCTGCGCCCACTCTTCAGCGGCCGCTCTGGTCCAACGACCGCCTTCTCCAACGTCGGAGTCGCCGGCGAACCGGACAGTGGCACCGGCACCGAAAACGGTGGGAGTAAACAAAGAGGCAACAGCTAGTGAACTGAACCATCGGAGGGCATTTCGCCTAAGAGAGTGTGTTTGGGAGAGCATCGGGGGAGACCTTTCGAGGTGGGAGTAAACTTCCTAAGCATTAACAGGCCAAAGTTTTACATGTCAAGCGAACCAAATCGTTTTTTTTCAAACCCGATGCTTTATTTTGCGGAATAACTTCGTTTTTCCGTTGCCAGTGCGGCTACCGGGCAGACGGAAACCTGGAGGACTACGGAATCGCGGGAGCCGAGAAGCGCAAATCTAGAAGATCAGAAGTTGCCTGAGTTTGGGCGTTCCAGAAATGGGACGCCGGGCTTCCCGGTCTCTGGATGCTGATTGAATCGCGTCCTTCCGATGCAGAAAGCAGGGTTGGCCAGAAAATTGCGATTCTTACGAACTGTTGCCAGATTAGGAGCAATTAAAGGGTATGCGGATTTTAGTAGTCGACGACGAAAAAAACATCCGGAGAACGATGGCCATGGCACTCGAGTCGATGGATCACGAAGTCGTTCCCGCAGCTTCAGGAGCAGAAGCGTATAAAGAGCTTAAGAACTCGGCTTTCGACGTAGTCTTTCTCGATTTGAAATTGCACCAGGAGAACGGGCTTGCTGTGCTTGAAGAGATCTTGCGCATCGCGCCGCGGGCCGCAGTCGTGGTGATCACAGCCTTTGCTTCCATCGAGACGGCAGTCGAAGCGATGCGCCGCGGTGCTTTTGACTATCTCCCGAAACCCTGCACTCCGGATCAGGTTCGACAGTTGCTTGTCCGGATCGAACGAACAAAGCGGCTGGAAAATCGGGTCGTAGAACTGGAATCGCAGCTCAGTACCGAGTCGCCTGAAGTCGATTTGACAACCGATTCGCCCGCGATGCAGGCGGTGACCGATATGGCTTTCAAGGCGGCGAACAGCGATGCGACTGTACTCATTCTTGGGGAAAGCGGCACGGGCAAAAGCGTTCTGGCGAAAGGAATGCACGCTCGCAGCCCTCGCAGGGGGCGCGCATTTGTTACGGTCAGTTGTCCGAGTCTATCGCGTGAACTTCTGGAGAGCGAACTCTTCGGTCATGTCAAAGGAGCGTTTACAGGCGCTCTGGCGGAGACCCAAGGAAAAGTTGCCATTGCAGATGGCGGGACGCTTTTGCTCGATGAGATTGGCGATCTCCCTTTAGAAATCCAGTCTAAGTTATTGCGCCTGCTGCAGGAGCGGGAATACGAGCGCGTTGGTGAGGCGAAACCGCGCCGGGCGAACGTGCGGGTCATTTCGGCAACGAACCGTGACCTTGCGGAAGCCGTTCGTGAGGGCCGATTTCGTGAAGACCTTTACTACCGTCTGAACGTGATCACTCTGCGTCTCCCGCCGCTGCGGGAGCGTCTCCAGGACTTGGAACGGATTGCGAAACGGCATCTCGATTTTTTTGCTCAACGAACAGGAAAGCAATTTAGCGGATTTTCCCAAGAGGCTCTGACGACCATGCGATCGTACAACTGGCCCGGCAATCTTCGCGAATTGCGCAATTTAATCGAGCGGGCTGTGATCCTCGGAGGGGGAGATGAGATTGGCGCTGACGATTTGGCCGACATCACGGAAATGGATTCCGAACTTCGGGTCGGCGGGCGCGTAACGCTTGAAGAATTGGACAACGAACACATGAGGAGAGTAATCGCTAATTCCCGAACCATCGATGAGGCGGCAGCCATTCTCGGCGTCGATCCTGCCACGTTGTACCGCCGTAAGAAAAAGCTTTAGAGCGGAATTCAGGGGTCAGAAGTTGCAGGAGTTCAGGAGATCGGATAGGCGCTGATGGGTGATTCCGAATAGCGACTGGAAATCCGAAGCTTTTTTACGCAGGAGGCTGCGGTCGACGGTCTTTGGGTTTTTTGTGGCGCTGATCAAGAGGTTCTTTTTTGTATGTTCCAGCGCGATGAACTCCTGAATTACTGTCGAGTATCCACTGGCCTCGAGGCACATGCATCTGAGCGCGTCGGTGATGCCTTCGGCCATCCTCTCTGCCTGGATTCCGTGCCTGAACAAAGGGGCAATGTTGTCGGGCGGTATCAGTTGCGGTCGGAGCTCTTTGTGGCAACAGGGCGCCAGGAAAATCAATTGGGCTTTTGCGCTGATGCCTCGATAAATGGCGTCATCGGTTGCGGTATCACACGCGTGCAGTGCGATCACCACGTCGACGCCGGAGAGCGGAACTTTTGAAATTTCATCGACCTCAAATCGAAGGTCACCGAATTCGCACCGCGCAGCGATCCGGTTACAAAGATCGACCAGAGCACGACGCTTTTCGACGCCGAGCACCTGGGCATTGTACCCCTCTTGTTTGAGAAAAGCATAGGTTGCGAATGTAAGATAACCTTTCCCTGAACCCATATCGACGACCTTGAGTCCTCTTCCAGTTGGCAGGGTCCGCAGAGCAGGCGCCAGCAATTCAACGAAATGATGGATCTGCCTGTATTTGTCGTGCATCCGCGTCTTCGGGTTTCCGGATTGATCGAGGACGTCGAGGTGTTTCAGAAATGTCTCGTCCTGCAACAGGCGTGATTTTTCCCGATCATGTTGCAAAGGAGTTTCCACGGGTTCTGCAGAGCTGGTGGAAAGTCGAGGGGATCCACGCCGATTGAACAGAAGCTGCTGCCGCTGATCGACTGTGAAAAGGGTCGCCGCAAAACTAGAATGGCCTAACCAATCTCGCACCAATACGATCGCCTCCGGGAGATGATAATTTTGAATCAGATCGCGATCCGGATAACGGTGCACGAAATTTAAGTGTTTCCCGCTCTTCAGGGTAACCGCCCGGATATAGATGTGTTCCGCGCCATCAAGGTCTCCCCTTAGCTTCCCCAAAGTCAGCTTACGAAAACTTTCGTTGGCTACGCTCGCTTCGAGTTTTGCGAGGAACAGTTCAATCGGATTCACACGCTAAGCGTCCCATCCGCGAATGAAATGCATTTTGCTGAAGGCATCACACCATCTCCATCGGGCACTGAGGAAGCGCTTGCAAAAAGCTTTTGCCGTAGCTCTTGCTCAAAATACGATTGTCCAGGATAACAATGATCCCCTCGTCGGTCTTTGTTCGGATCAGGCGGCCGACGCCCTGTCGCAATTTCAGAATCGCCTCAGGAAGCGAATATTCCGTGAACGGATCCCCGCCGTTGGCTTCAATATATTCGAGCTTAGCCTCGATCAGCGGATGATCAGGGACCGCAAAAGGGAGCCGGGTGATGATGACGTTCGAAAGAGCTTCTCCAGGGACATCGACCCCGGTCCAGAAACTGTCGGTACCGAACAACACGCCGTTTGCGGACTTCTTAAATCGCTCCAGCATACGACTGCGCGATGATCCTTGACCCTGGACCATGAAAGTGTAAGCCCGACCCAACTCTGGCTCCATGCGCTGTGCCAGGCTCATCATGCTTTTGTAACTTGTGAAGAGGACAAAGGCACGGCCGTTCGTTTTGTTCACAAAGTAGGCTATCCATTTCTCGAGGGCATCCTCATACTGGGAATCGCGGGGATCCGGCATTTTTTTCGCAACGTAAAGGCGCATTTGCTTTTCGTAGTCGAATGGGCTGCCGACCTGCAGACCCTGGACGTCGAAAGCACCGACTCGGCTGCGGAAATAAGCCAGGTCGTCCTGGCCGACGGAAAGTGTCGCGCTCGTCATCAAACAGATTCGATCCTCCGGAAATAACATCCTGTTCAGAACCGAGGAGATATCGATCGGCGCTGCGTGCAACGTCAGGTTCTGCGCAGCCTTGCCCGTTCGTTCGACCCAGTACACATGGTTCTCTGGAGTCTGCTGCAGAAAGTCGACTACTCCGCGTCGCGCTTCGCGGATCCGCCGACCCAGATCCTGGAGTTCAGACTTAAGCTTTTCATCCCCGGCCTGTTTCACTCCTGCCACCACTGCGGCTTGGACCCGTGCCAGCGCAATCGTGACGGTGTCGGGCACAATCCCCGGGTTGCGTACGCGGCACTCCCGCCCTTTTCGGAACTCTGCGGCGTCTTCAACGGCCTGGAAAAAGCGGTCTACAATATCAATTGTTTCGGCAGTCTCACGAACCGCTTCCTGAGCTCGCAGAACGGTGAAAAGCCCCTTCTTCGACTTCGGATTGTAGAGCCGGAAGAGCGCCTGTTTCAGGCCGAATTGCGAGACGCCAAGGCCAATCTGTCGCGCGGCGACAGACTCCACCGTGTGCGCTTCGTCCAAGATAGCAAAATCATTGGGAAACAAGTATCCGGACGTCCGACCCTCGGCCAGGCCGATGCTTTCCAGGGCAAGGAAAAAGAGGGTGTGATTCACTACGATCAGGTCGGCCGTCAGTAACTTCTTTCGGGCTTCCTGGTAAAAACAGCGACTGGTGCCGCCACACGTTTTTGGAGTGCAGATGTGCGGCTCGCTGCAAACTTGTGCCCAGACAGAGGGGTCCGGGTCGACGTCGATATCGCTCAAGGTCCCTTCGGTTGTTTTCAGGCTCCAGTCCTTGATTCGGAGCAACTCCTGCTGCTCTGAGCTGGTGAACAGATCGTTTTGAAGCTGCAGAGCACGATCGAGCCGGTTCGGACAAAGATAATTTTGCCGTCCTTTTAGCAACGCAGCCTCGAAAGGCCGATTCAGCAATCGGCGAACAATCGGGATGTCCTTTTGCAGCAATTGTTCCTGGAGATTAATGGTGTGTGTCGAAACGATGGCCTTGCGATTGTGATCCAAAGCAAAGAGAACCGCCGGCAGGAGGTATGCCAGCGATTTGCCCACTCCGGTGCCGGCTTCGACGACGAGGTGATGATTTCCTGCGAGCGCTCCTGCCACCGCGGCAGCCATCTGTTGCTGTTCCGGCCGAAACTCAAAATTCTTGGCGTTGGACAATAGGCCGCCGGCCCCAAACATTTCATGAATGTCTCGGGAGAATCTTTGTTCGAAATCTTCTCGAAACGCGATCATCGTTGTCCTTTGCCCAAAGTAGTGCTACCGGTTTTTTCTCCAAACGGGGAGAGCAGTACCATGGAGAGTGCTACGCTCCAGCGCAAGTGTCTCTGACTATGGTATAATGCTCGGGCTTTCCTTGTCTTTCGCACGATCTGCATAACGCTCATGCGATTTCGGACGTGGCCCTTTTGGACCGACTCCGCCAAAACACAAAATTTGAAAAGTTACCGAGGCTGTGTTCCGAATATTTGACCGATATCTTATCAGGAATTTCCTGGTTCCATTCCTCTATTCGTCGTTTGGAATGCTTGCCATATGGCTGGTCTATGACCTTGGTGAGCACGCGAACGATTTTCAGGAGGCGCACCTTGGTTTCGAACCGATCGCCCAATTCTACCTGGTCCAGATCCCGTTTATCATCGTCAATCAACTCCCCTTAAGCGTTTTGCTCGGGCTGCTGTATGTGTTAACGCGCATGTCACGCCGCAACGAGATCGTTTCGATGCTCGGTGCTGGAGTCAGTGTTCCCCGGTTGCTCCTTCCGTTAATTCTGGTTGGATTGCTGTTGACTGCGGGCTGCACGGTTTTGAACTACGAGCTCGGTCCGAAGGGACAGTGGGCGAGCGCATACATGCTCGACGAAATTATCAAGGGCAAAGCCAAGAACTCCCGGCTGGACGCACTTGTTTTTCCTAACCGGAAAGATTTTCGCATCTGGTTTATTCAGCTCCTGGATGCCAAGAACGAACAGCTCCGAAATGTTCAGGTGATCCAGCAGAATGGTAGCGGGGTTATTCTATCCAAAATCTACGGTCAGAACGTGACCTACGACGGTTCGCGTAAAATCTGGGTCTTTTACAATGGAAAGATCTCGTACGTCGATCCGGAGGGGAATGTGACTGGCGAACAATTCTTCACGCAAAAGGAGGTGAGCGGCTGGAGCTGAGACTCCATGGCGGCTTTCAAGCGCCACCCTGAAAGGCAAATACATGACCGTGCCGCAATTGGAGCATTACCTGAGAGAGAACGGCGACTTTCCAGAAGCTAATCTCGCCGAATTCAGGACGCAGATGTGGTATCGATTTGCGTTGCCATGGAATGTGTTGGTCGTCGTTTTGGTGGCGAGTCCGCTCTGTATCGCTTTTTCTCGTCGGGGCGCGCTGGGCGGGATTGCTGGCGGTCTGTTTCTGTTCATCGGCTTGTTCTCGTCCAGCAATGTGTTCCTTGCGCTCGGTCAGGGATCCAGGATATCTCCCGTGGTCGCCGCTTGGACTCCGGCTGGAGCTTTTCTTCTCCTGGGAATCATCCTCCTTTACCTCCGGGCCACTAACCGGCCGATTCCGTTTACTGGTTAGCCTCTCAATAAGTTCGTTAAGGCAATAAAACGGTGCCTGTGCTACACGGGGCTAAGCTTATCAAAGTTTTAGGCGAGCGGTATTTCGGGCTATGGTGTGCCAGCGGTGAGACTTTTCATTCAGCAGATCGTGCGCTATGCGCTGAGGCATAAGGTCTTAGGGGTGATCAACATCCTGAGCGTGGCTCTCGGGGTATCAACCTATCTCGCTGTGCAGATTGCGAACCGCAGTGCGACTGCAGCGTTTCGGGCTGGTATCGACGTTGTCGCAGGCCGGGCAAACATCGAGGTTCGCGGGACGCTTGACGATCGTTTATTCCCAAAACTGCAAAAATTACAGGGTATCACGGCCGCGACTCCGTTGGTGGAGCGCATCGTGACGTTGCCAGATTGGCCTGGCGAATACCTCCACGTTTTGGGAGTCGACCCTTTTACGAATCCAACATTCGAGAACTTTAAAGTCGGCAAAGCGGAAGAGGAAAGATTTGACGCCGAGGCATGGTTCAGCAATCCGAGGTCACTGACGGTCGCGAGAAAATTTGCAGACGAGCACCACCTGAAACGAGGAGACTCAATCCGCGTCCAATTCGGAGAGCGCGAAATCGATCTCGTCTTGAGTTCCGTTCTGGAGGCCAAGGATGGAGATTCGCGATTTGCGGCGATGGATATCGGATGGGCGCAGGAGCTGTTTGGTATGCAGGGAAAGCTGACCGGTGTGCTATTTCAAATCAGCGATCCAAACAACCCCGAGCTGGTGCGCGAGCGTATCCGGCGCCTGGTTCCACCCGATGCGGTGGTCGAAGAACCGGGAGCCCGCAGCGGCCAGGTGGAGCAGTTGCTCTCCGGGTTCGAGTTGAATCTTACGGCCCTCAGCATGATCTCGCTGCTAGTCGGCACGTTTCTCATTTACAATACGGTGACCGCTTCGGTGGTGCGGAGGCGGAGTGAAGTGGGGATCCTCAGAGCGCTCGGCGCCAGCCGAACAAAGGTTCGATGGTTGTTCCTTGGGGAAGCAGCGCTCTACGGTATGATCGGGAGCATCGCTGGCTGTGTCGGCGGCGTGCTGATGTCAAATTTCCTCGTCGGTGCTGTCTCCAAAACGGTGACCAATCTTTACGTGCTTACCAGCATCGACCATTTTTATCTTCCCTTTTGGCAGATACCTCTGGTGTTGGCGGCAGGCATGGGATCGGTGCTCGTCGGTGCATTTATCCCGGCAAACGCCGGCGCCAATTTGCCGCCGTTGCGCGCCTTGAACATGGGAGTTCTCATCGAACGCAGCGAAAGACCGCGGATGATTTGGCTCGCACTAAGTGGAGGATGCCTGTTCGCCGCGTTCTGGGCCAGCGAACTCGCGCTGAGCGTCTATCGAACCGCAGGGTTCGCGGCCGCATTCTTCACGTTGATAGGGTTTTGCTGCCTTGCGCCGTTCGTGACCCACAAGTTTGGCACCTGGGCAGGAGGGACCTTTCGTAACGCGCTTCTCCTGCGCCTTGCCGCGCGGAATCTGGTTCGGTCGCTCTACCGGCACGCCATCACGGTCGCAGCACTCGCATCGGCGTTGGCGATGCTTGCCAGTGTTTCGATCATGATTTACTCGTTCCGCCAAACGATTGATCGATGGCTGGAACGCCGACTCGTGGCAGATCTTTTTGTTGCGCCGGCTGCCAACGAGATTGTTGGGTTCGAGAATTTCATACCTGAAGATTTTGTGAAGTTTTTGCGGTCGAGACCGGAGGTCGAGATGATCGACACATTCCGGTACCTGACGGCGGCGGTGAACGGTGAGCCGACTTCTCTGGCAGTCGTTACCGGGACGGATCGGAATATCCCGGATTTTATCGGCGGGACAAATACCGAGAAATACGAGGCGTTCCAGCAGCCGGGCAGAGTGACAATCTCTGAACCCCTTTCCCATCGCTTGAAGGCGAACCAGGGGGATCGCGTGACAATTGCGACACCGCTCGGCCCTCGTTCGTTCGAGGTGGCCGGTGTCTTTTACGATTACAGCCGTGATTCCGGGATAATGATGATACAAAGGGACAATTTCGAAAAAATCTGGGGCGATTCCCGGGTCAATTCCATCGCACTTTATCTGCGCCGGGGTACAGATGTCGAAAAGATGATCGGGTCCATTCGTACCGGCTATGCTCACGCCAGCGACTACGCAGTGTATTCGAACCGGGTACTGCGCGAGGCGGTGGTGGAGGTGTTCAATCAAACATTTGCGGTGACGCAAATACTTCGATTGATTGCGGTCCTGGTCGCCGTGATCGGGATCGCACTTAATTTTACCGTGTTAGTTAAGGAACGCGAGCGAGAGATCGGAACCCTGCGCGCGGTAGGAGTTTCGCGCCGACAGGTTCGCGGACTGATCATCTGGGAATCGCTGTTGGTCGGGGTCCTGGCGGTTTTGCTTGGAATGGCAACCGGGATTGCGCTTTCGGTGGTTTTGACGGAAGTGATCAACAAGGCCTTTTTTGGGTGGACCATCCCTTTGCAGATTCCGTGGGATCAACTGCTTTGGACGCCGATTTGGTTGTTGCCTGCTGCGGTCGTGGCGAGTTTCTTGCCGGCAACCCGGGCTGCGCGACGGAATATTATTGATGCCGTGAGAATGGACGCATGAAGAGCCTCGTTCTATGTTTGGCTGTATTATCTTTCGTCGCTGAGGCTTGGGGGGAGACTTTGAACAGCGAGGGATGGGCCCTTGCTCTGCCCGGCTATCAAATAACGTTTCCGCAAGATCATTTTCCGCACTACCAATTCCGGACTGAATGGTGGTATTTCACTGGTAACGTGAAGAAGGCGGATGGCCGGGCGTTTGGCTATCAGTTGACATTTTTTCGCCATGGGTACAGACCGCCGGGGATCGGGCAACCCGTCACATCGAGGTTTATCATCACTGACGTGAAGTTCGCGCACTTCGCTGTGACCGACGTGAGCGCTGACAAATTCCACTTTGATAGTCGTGTCAGCCGTGGGGCCTACGGCGAGGCCGGCTTCGCAGAGGGCGACAGATTGGCTTGGATCGATGATTGGGAACTCGATTTCAACAACAACAACTTTCGGTTGAAGGCGGCTGCCAAGGATTACTCCATTGAGCTGGCGTTGACGCCCGAAAAGCCCCCGGTTTTGCAGGGCGAAGCGGGGCTAAGCCAAAAGGCGGACGGTGCCGGTCACGCATCCTTCTACTATTCGATCACGCGATTGAAGACGTCCGGCGCGATAAAGATTGGCGGGGAAAATTATCAAGTGGAAGGTAGTTCCTGGTTCGACAGGGAATGGGCTACCAATCAATTGACACCGGAACAAACGGGCTGGAATTGGTTTGCGATCCAATTGTCTGATGGCAGTGATATAATGCTTTATCAGATGCGACTTAAGCATGGGGCCATCGACTCGCATTCGAATGGCAAATGGATCGCGGCGGGTGGCGAAACTACCAATCTCGCAGTGGACGAATTTCAGTTGCGTCCCGAGAAATATTGGGTGAGCCCCGCGAGCAAAGCGAAGTATCCGGTGGTTTGGAAACTAACTATCGCGAAACTGAATCTTGATTTGGAGATAACTCCGGCTGCGGAGGATCAGGAGTTAAACTTGGGGGTGGTGTACTGGGAGGGAGCCGTTCGGCTGAAGGGGCGGAGCGCAGGAAAGCCAGTGGAAGGCGTCGGGTACATGGAGCTAACAGGCTACCAGGGCGAGGCGCCGGGCCTGGCAGGGAGCACGCGATAGGCGCAACGGGTCGGCGTATTCGGAAATCGCGGGCGTCTTTCTGTGTTTGTATCGAATGGAGCTTCTCAATCAAGGGCGATTTTCGTTTCGACGATCTTTTCCGGAAATACTGAGTGGGACCAGGTGGCCTCCCTGCTTTTGGTGTCTAACACGATGCAGTTCGGTTGCGGGGGCAGGATCGTTGCCGGAGGGGTCTGGCGGCAGTTAAAGCACCAGGATCGTCCGATTCGCTGAGCAAAATGATTCTCGGCGCCTTCTGTGAAATGAACGTGCCCGCTCAATGTCCAGGTGGGTTGCTGTCTCGCGATGACCAACGCGAATTCGCGGCTCCCTGTCTTGGGCTCTGCGACGAGCGTCTGGGCTGGCGGTTCGTGGTGAAGAATCATGCACGGAAGTGCAGCTGGGTCAAGAGGGCGTACATGGCCGTCTGCAGCGTATGGGAGGCAAACGATGGTGAGTGCTTCTTCTGAACGGGCCCGGATGATTTTGGAATCATCGTCGACTGCAATGAGGTGGCTCATTTTAAGCGCATGAAGCCAGCGCCGATGTTTGGCGAACTGACCTAAGATCGAAAGCTTGTCTTTTCGGATCGACACGCCGGGAAGAAGGATTGGCTGGTTTCCAGGCAAATCGTGATTCCCTGAACAAAGGGCAACTGGGATCTGCAGCTTCGTCAGCATCTGCATCCACTCATAGACATAGATCAATTGTGTAACGACACCGTCCGGGTGATACATGTCCAAAAGGTCACCCGCGATGCAAATCAGGTCGTAGCGGCTGGCGACGCGCAGAACCCATTCAAACCATGGTTTGTGGTAATGAAAATCGGCCGTGAGGAGGAGTTTCACGTTTCGGTCTCGTCCAGACCAAACCCGGGAACGGCAAAGAAGCAACGGAAAGAACACAAGAAAAAAGGTCAAACAAAGTTCAGTTTCGAAAAATCGTGACCAAGTACCTGCGCGGCGGGCGCCTTCATCCATTGGGAGAGGATAGTTGAATAGACGGAACGGAAGTCGACGTCGTAATAAAGATCACCGGCATCCAGGTGGCTGAGCGGCGGTTGCTTGCCGTATAAGCCTGACCTGACGCCGCCGCCGCAGACGAACATGGGGGCAGCCGTGCCGTGGTCGGTACCACCGTTGGCGTTCTCGGTTACCCTTCTGCCGAACTCGCTGAAGGTCATCACGAGCACCCGGTCGAATATCCCTTTTGCTTTCAAGTCATTGCAGAAAGCGGCGAGGGAAGCAGCTAACTCGCCCAACAATCGTTTGTGAGTGTTGACCTGGCCGGCGTGCGTGTCATATCCACCCTGGCTGGCGTAGTACACCCGAGTTGGAAGACCGCCAGCAATAAGGCGCGAGACCAGTGAGAGGGAGTTGCCAAGTTGGCTTTTTGGATAAGCCGCGTCGGGTTTGGTTCCCTTGAGTACTTGCCTAATTTTGTCCGTGCTGACCTGCGCATCGAGTGCCGTGCGTTGCAAGTATTCAAGCGCCGACATGCCGGATTTGCTGGGCCCAGACAAATTCCCGATCGAATCGCCCGACATGGAGGCGGGTTCCAGGCCGTTCAATTCCGCGAATAGACGTGCTTCATCCGGATCATTTTCGCGATCAAATCCGAGATTGCCCGGCCTGCTAATGGCGACGCCCGTTGGGTTCGCGGCGTTAAAAGCCTCTGGCAATTGGTCGCCGAGCACCACACCCACCGTTGGGTCTGCGCCCGCGCAGCAACTATCGAAGTACCGGCCTATCCATCCTTTTGTCAGGTTCTGCTGAGCGTCCGACGCGGTCTGCCAAATCTCGGTCGATCGAAAATGGGATCGGTTCGGGTTCGGATAGCCGACGCCCTGGATGATCGCCAGATTTCCGGCGTCATAGACATTTTTGAGCGGAGCGAGGCTTGGATTGAAGCCAATCAACCCGTCGATCGACAGGACCTGCTCCTTCGGAACGGCGAGCGTTGGCCGCGAATTGTAATAGAGATCGTCTTCGAAGGGTATGATGGTATTGAGCCCGTCGTTTCCTCCAGCCAGTTGGAGAACGACGAGGATCGGATGATCCTTTCCGGTTACCGTTTGAATCGCGGAGTCGGCGGCTTGAGCGTTCAGGGTCATGAATGTTCGCTCTAGAAAAACCGGGATTGTCCAACTGAAAGCTGCACCTAACAACGAAGTGCGCAAGAACGCTCTTCTGGTAACTAAATCGAGATCGCGTGTCATAAAGAAAAATCAGGTAACCTGGTAGTTTGGACTGGTCATCATCAGGAGCAGCAATTCCCGGATGGAGCTGTCGTCCAGAGGCAGTTCGCGCGTCGCTATGAAGTCTCGAAGCTTGCCTGTCAGTTCGTTTTGTGGCGTGCACTGGAACGCGCGAATGTAAAGTTTTCGGATCAGAGTATCCGGTTGTGAGCGGTCTTCCGGCGAGACGATTTTGTCGACTAACAACGGCGGGGTCATCGTCGGCCGCGGCGCGCTCATGTCCATGGCGGCTGGTTTCGGGACCCCAATTTCTTGAGGGTTAATGCCGTCGACTAACTGATGGGCAAATTTATAGCGGAAGGTAAGGGTCGCGGTGTTGATCCAACTTTTCCCACCGTCCCATCCTTTAACATTGGGAGGGAAAAAAGGAACCTGACCCATCTGCCGGAAGGCGAATTCCACCACATTCGAGTCCGGCAATTCTATTGGAAAAGTGCGCAGAGCTTGCGCGAGGAATTGCACCGGGCTCTTGATCTGCGAATTTCGAACCTGCGGGTCATAAAATTCCTCGGACAAGAAAATAGACTTCATCAACGGTCGCAACTCGTAGTGAACATTACGGAATTCACCGGCAAGAGCGTCAACCAGCTTTGGCTCGGGGGTGTCGTCGGCGAAGAATCTCCAGATCTTAGCTGCGATGAAGTGAGCGCATTGGGGCTGCGAGATGATGATATCAAGAATCTGGTCACCGTTCCAAGGACCGGTTTTCCCCATGAACGTCTTCAGTCCCGGATCGAATTGCCGGGCAGCGAACCGGAAGGATTGCTCCGGTTGATAAATTCGGTAGCCGGTAAACGCTCGCGCCGCCTCTTTAACGTCGGACTCCGTATAGTGCCCTTCCCCTAGAGTGAAGAGTTCCATGACTTCGCGGCTAAAATTCTCGTTGGGGTGTTCTTTTTTGCTCTGGACGGTGTCCAGCCAGATCATCATCGCCGGGTCGCGCGAAACGGCCTTGGCGAGAGTGCGAAAGTTACCCAACGCGTTCTGGCGGAAAGTTTCGTTCTGGAGCCACATTTTGTAGGCCGGCCGAACTTTTTGACCACTGGTGGCAAAGTGGCCGTGCCAGAACAGCGTCATCTTTTCAACTAGCGGCGAGGGCGTGCCGACCATGCGGGTCAGCCACCAACGACTCAGGTCCTTCATTTCGCTGTTGAATTTCTCTTGCTGGAGTTTGCGCGCCATTTGCTTTTCTTCCGGGGTGGAAGCTTCCTGGATTTGGGCGCGCAGTTCGTCTTCGTCGTCCGGTGTGGCCCAAGTGGGCGGCGGATAGCTGTCGACCGGAGCGTTGATCAGCGAATCCACCGCTTTTTCCGGTCCCAACGCCCGAAAATTCTGAATTGCAGTCGGAGCTCCGCCAAATCCCGCGCGCACCAGGAGGTGAGCGGCAGTATCAAAATCCCAGCGATTGGTTGGAACCGGAGATAACATTTCAAAATCTCATTACGTTGGATTTGGTTTCCAGTTTGAATTCACTAGATTTGGAGACGTCGCCGGACGTGGGAAGTTTCGGCGAATTTGGATCTCAAAAAGGAGAGAATGCGATTTATTAATTTGACCCGGCAAACAGAGATTGGCGCGAATTCGTATTTCCTGGAGTTGGATGGCAAGAAACTGGTGCTGGACGCTGGGTTGCATCCTAGGCAAGAAGGTGACGCAGCCCTTCCCCACTATAGATCGATTCCGGATGGTTCGCTCGACGCGATCCTCATCTCGCACTCGCACCAGGATCATATCGGCTCACTCCCTGTCCTGATGCGCAGGCAACCGCAAGCAAGAGTCTTCATGACACACGCCACTGCCAAACTGTCGGATGTGATGCTGCATAACTCCGTTAACGTGATGTCGCGACAGCGGGACGAACTTAAGATTCCGACCTATCCGCTTTTTACCCATCGCGAGGCGGACCATGCTTCTGAACTTTGGCAGAGCGTCGGGTTTCGGCAGTATTGGACCGTCGAAGGCGAACGAGTCCCAAGGACTGACCACGATTCCACCTTCGAGATGTATGATTCAGGTCACATCCTGGGATCTGCAGGGATTATGCTTCGGGCGGAAGGGAAAAACGTTTTTTACACGGGCGATGTGAATTTTCTGGAGCAGACCTTGATGAAAGGCGCCAATTTTCCAGAAGGCGACATCGACATTCTGATAATTGAGACGACGCGGGGCGACCGAGCGCTGGCAGTGGGGTACACCCGGAAAGCCGAGGAACAACGTTTCCTGACCGCGATCGAAGAGGCTTTTGATAAAGGCGGCTCCATCCTGGTCCCGGTATTTGCACTCGGGAAAACGCAGGAAATCCTGACAATGCTTCACCTCTTCAAGCGGCAAGGCGAGCTTCAAAGTGTCCCGATCTACATCGGCGGCTTGAGCACGAAGATTACGATATTACACGACCAGTTGGCATCTCTAGCGCCGAGGCAGTACGAAGGTTTGCAACTTCTGGATTCGATTGGGCCGCACGTGCTGAGCAGCAGGGACGTTCAAACGACACAGATTGGGCGGCGACGGATTTACGCACTTTCGAGCGGGATGATGACGGAGAAAACCTTGTCGAACCAACTGGCGGAACGCTTCCTGACGGATCCCAGGCAATCTGTATTATTTGTCGGTTATGCCGATCCGGATTCACCGGGCGGCCGATTGAAAGCGGCGCAACCGGGTGATCTGGTTCAACTTGATGAGGGGCTACCAAGCCAGAGGCTGGCGTGCCAGGTCAGTGAATTTGACTTCAGCGCTCACTCGCCCCGAGAGCTTCTCTTTGACTATATACGGAAGGTATCTCCGAAGATCGTGATCCTTGTTCACGGGGATCCACCGGCTGTCTCCTGGTTTAAATCCAGGATTTCGAAGGAATTGCCTGGAGTAGAGGCCGTGATTCCTGAGCCTGGAAAAGAGTATGTATTTTGAGATTCCGATTACGTAGGTGTCGAAGGAAGCGAGACCTGAGCGTATTTCTGGACGGCCTTGCGGGCGAACAAGGGTATCAACACGATCGCGCATATCGTTGCCGCCGCGCTGATCCCGAGCACCACCAATTCCCCGGCGCTGCGACCAAGGTGGCCGGAAGCAATCGCGTCCAACCCGGCTTTTCCGGCGGTGCCAAGCTGGCAAAACAACAAAAGGCTTGGCAAACCGCCGATCAGGCTCGCGACCAGGTAGGCGCGGAACCGGACTGCGGTCAGGCCGTAGAGATAATTTGCCAGGCCAAACGGGATGGGGCAGAGACGCAGCAGAATCACGATTTTCCATCCCTCTTTTTCGATTGCCATATCGATCGCGCGGAAAGTCGCGTGTTTTCGGAAATGGGCGGAGATTTCTTTACGCAGGAACCAGCGGGACAAACAAAAACCGCCGGAAGCTCCCAAAGCAAGTCCGATAACCGCTCCAACAACGCCGAGAGGAAACCCGAAAACCGCCGACCCAGCAATGATGAACGGGCTAGCCGGTAGGAAGAACAACGATCCAATCGCAAGAAACAAAGCAACCAACAACACCCCTAGGAGACCCAGGCTGCCCACCCAGGTGCAAAGACTCTGAAGGGCCGGGATGACCGGGAAAAAATAAGACGCGATCCCAAGTCCAATCAGGAGCACGACTGCCACCGCAAGCTTTTTGGTTAACGGGGACACGACTTGTCTAGAGAACCCTCCCTGGTTCGTCGAGTAATCGACAGGCAAAGGACGTGCTCGGGCGTCCGATGTTTATTTGATGATATGAGTATTGACGAGCCGGGTGAGCTCGAACATGTCGACCTCTTTCTTGCCATTAAAAACGGTTTCAAGAGCGGCGTCGGCCTTGATGAGCTTCTTATCCTGGAGTTTGTTTTGTTTGATATACTCCCAAAGCTTCTTGGTCAGTTCGGTCCTTGGTAGAGGATTTGCACCAACAATCTTCGCAAGCGCAGCATCGGGCTGAACCGGTTTCATAAATGCGCTTTTCGCTTTGCTTTCATTCGACATAGGTAGGGAGTAAAGAACGACTCTCGAGGAAATCAACCAGAATCTGCCTGCGGAAACCTGCGATCGACGCGGGTAATGCTCGAACCGAGGCCTCGGACGACCGAACGCAGGGTCGTCAGAGACTCCTGAAGAGACTCTTCGCTTCCTCCAACTCTTCATGGCTTCCGATGTCGCTCCAGAGCCCGCGGATGGGGAAGGTAAAAACATCCAGCCTCTTGTGCAACCATTGGACAAAACGCCCCGGCTGATCCGGGTTGTTCCCCTCCTGGATGTACAAATTCAAGAGTTTGACAGCCTCAGGGCCGTAATAATAGAGAGCGATTCCACAAATAGTGCTCGACGGGTTTGCCGGTTTCTCTTCGAAATCGGTCAAAATACCGACTGAATTGGTCATCAGCCGATTGTACTTCCTGGCCCGATCAAGGCTTTTCACGTCATAGACGCCCAGAGCCGCCGGATGCTGCGCAGAAAATTCCGCGAATTCCGCGAGCGGTTCGCTAAAAAGATTGTCGCCTGCTACGACCAATAGGTCGTTTCCGTCGATTTTTTCCGTACTCAGAACGAAATGGATATCGCCGATCGCTCCGCGCTTTTCAGAATCGGAGCTGGTTCCGTCGTCGAGGACCCTGACTGCGGGGCTATTACGCTTCGACCGAAATGCCTGTGCCCAAGCCGAAAAGTCAGCGGCGAATTTTTGATTCGTTACCACGTAGATCGTTTCGAGAGTCGGGATGGATAAAAGCTGATCGGAAACCCATTCGACAATCGGTTTGCCCGCGACTTCCAGAAGCGGCTTGGCCTTGTTCAGCGTCAACGGATATAGCCGCGTCGCGTAACCTGCCGCCAGGATAACAGCGTTCATAGCGCCTATTTGAGATCCGATCGCCGGGTCGTGTAAAGTCGTAAACGAGTCGAATCACACGCCGAGACCAGACTGCGAGAATAGCTTCTTCAGCTCGCCGACAGTGTGTGAGAGGGCAAACTTTTCTTCGGCAATGCGGCGCGAAGCCCTTCCAAATCGCTCCAGCATCGCTTCATCGCCGGCCATGGCCCGAATCGCCTGCGCCAATCCTGCCGGGTCTTTTTCCGCAACGAGGAGCCCGTTTTCGTTGTGCTGCACGATTTCCGGGATGCCGGCGATTTCGGTTGCGACGATCGGCAGACGGCTCGCCATGGCCTCGATGAGAACCGTTGGAAGATTGTCGGTATCACCTGAGCTGTCGTGGATTGCCGGGAAAACAAAGATGGAGCATTGGGCGAGAATTTCCACGAGCTTCGTTTGGGGCAACGGCCCCGTAAGTTGGACCATGTCCGACAAATGATGTTGCCGGATCAACTTCTCCAGTCGGTCACGTTCCGGTCCTTCGCCGACGATCTGGCAGACAAAAGGCAATCGAGAGGAACGAAGCAGGTGACAGGCTTCGATCAGGAATCTAAAGCCTTTCTTTTCAATCAGGCGGCCGATCGACAACAATCGCACGGGATTGTGCTCCGACATGGCCGACTTGAAAACTGAGAGGTCCAGGCCGTTGTAGATACGATGGATTTTGTGAGCCGAGTCGGGAAACCCGCGGCGCAGCCAATTCGCACCGAAATCGCTGACGACCACGATAAACGAAGCCTCGTGCACGAGATCACCGAGGCCGACGCGCTGGTCCGGCTTAGGGCAAAAGATGTCGTTGGCGTGCCCGGTGAAGCTGTAGGTGATGCCGAAAAGTCGCTTCAGCCACCATGCGGTCCGGGAGGCCAAACCGGCGAAGTGGACATGAACATGCGAGATCCGGACTCTCTTAAGTCTCTGCCCGAGATACGCTGCTTCGCGGAAGCGCCCCTTATCTCGGAGGTCACCGGAACCGGACCAGAGCTCTTTCAGCCGGGGAGCAATGAGTTTCGTCCTGATCTTGAATTCCAGGCTGTTTGTGTCCGGAAGGTAATAGACGGGAATATTTTCCAGCGGAATGTTTGCCGGCGGAGTTTCAGTTGGCCGCCGGATGGAGTAGACCGGCGGCGCTGTTCCTTGCCGATAGAGTTCGGCGAGTTCGCGTGCGCAAAACGTTTGAGTAAACGCCGGGAACCGCTCGAAGAGGTAACCCAACTTCCGATCCACTATCAGCCGATAAGCGACATGGCCGAAGTCTGCAAGAAATATGGAGTGGTTTGAGCAACGGAGTTGGCGGATGTATGGAAGTGGAGCTTGGAAGCGGCGGGGGAGCGGGTCTAAAGGTGTGTGGGCGACTTTGTGAAAAATCTCACAAAACCGCTTGCATGTCTCCCTGGGCATTGCTTTCATGGGTGTTCACCCTCCAGCGCTCCGATTTACCTGCCCTATCCGCCTAGATGCCGGAGGCGTGTCTCGATCGCTGGAGAGTTGATCTGCCTATGGATCCGACATATTTATTGGCCGCGGAACAACTAACGGTAACAGCGAACCCCCTTATCCCCCAAGCGAGTTGGTTCACCAACTCGATGTTGGTCACGATGATTGTCACCGTTCTGGTCGTGATTTGGGCACGCCGGTCGACGGCTAAAATGATGCTCGTTCCCAATGGTATCCAAAATCTGTTCGAGGCAGTCGTTGAAACTCTGTACGTGACTTTCGAGGGCATCGTGGGTAAGCACATGATTCCGAAGGTATTTTCGCTGCTCGGAACCCTGTTTATTTTTATTCTAGCGGCGAACTGGTTCGGATTGGTCCCGGGGGTAGGAACGATCGGTTTTGGAGAACCTGGAGGAGCTCCGCTAACTCTCAAGGAGGTGACTCAACCTCTCTTGCGTCCTGCCAATGCTGATCTCAATATGACGTTAGGGATGGCTCTGTTTTTTATGGCGTGGTGGCTGTTCTGGACCTTTCAGGAAGTCGGCGTGATCGGGTTTTTTAAGGAGAACTTTGCGCCCAAAGGTGGTCTGAAAGGGGCTCTCTGGTTCGCTTTGTTGCCGCTCTTCCTGTTCGTTGGGGTTATCGAGATGATTTCGATCGCGATTCGCCCTGTTTCACTCTCCTTCCGATTATTCGGAAATATGTACGCTGGAGAGACATTGTTGCACACGATGTCGGACTTGGGCGCCAAGCTGCCATTCCCTGTGAACTGGGTGTCTTCCATCCTGTTTCCGCTTCCCTTCTACTTCCTCGAGCTGTTGGTGGGTTTACTCCAGGCTTTTGTTTTTGCGATGCTTTGCGCCGTCTATATCAAGTTGTCGACCGAACATCAGGAGGGAGAGGTGGCGCACTAAATATTTTTCCCGTCGAGACCATGCTATGCGTGGGCGACTGGAAGGAGAAACACGAAAAAAGCGAAAGGAAATAACCATGTTAGAAACTCTTCCAATGTTGGCGGCCGAAGCCGGGAATTTCGGTCCGTTTTTGCCTTTAGCCTTTGCCGGCCTGGGCGCGGGTGTGGGCGTTGGCATAGTAGGAGGCAAAGCTGCCGAAGCCGTGGGCCGGAATCCCAGCGCGTTTGGCAGCATCCTGACAATGGCGATCATCGGTATGGCGCTGGCGGAAGCGATTGCAATTTACGGATTGGTGATCGCATTCACGAAATAACGACGAAAAGTTGTGGAGACTGGAAGGCAAGAAAGTCCTTGCAGTTTCCGCAATCCCCCTCGAGTAAAGGAGTCCTCCCGGATTCAATTGATTTATGGGTAATGTGGCTGAACAATTTGGCGTTTACTGGCCCAATCTGATCGCTCAGGTGGTGTTGTTCGCGATTGTCTACCTGGTTCTGAAGCGATACGCGTTCAAGCCGGTCATCGCCATGCTGGAGGAACGGCGCCGTCGGATCGAAGAGGGTCAGCTGAACGCTGAAAATATCAAGAAACAACTGGCCGCGGCTCAGGCAAAATACGAAGAAATTCTGGCCAAGGCCAACGCCGAGGCGCAACGAGTGATCGAGGAGGTGCGTGCGAGTGGCGACCGGCTGGCGGAGCAAAAACGCCAGGAAGCGATCGCCGCAGCCGAACAGGTGACTTTGAAAGCGCAGGAAGCGATGGCATTGGAGAGAGATCGTCTGATGGCAGAGATAAAACGGGAGCTGGGTCGCCTGGTGGTGGACACGACGACCCGTGTGACTGGCAAGGTGTTAACCCCTGAAGACCACCAACGCATTAGTGAAGAGACGGCCCGTGAGGTTGTCGCTTAGACTTTGGTTGACCGGCAATGAAATCCACCAAAGAAGCCCGAAAGGTATCCCGTCAGTTGTTTCGACACAGTTTTACCTCAGGGAGATTAGATGAGGAGAAGATTTCGCACATGGTTCAAACTGTATTAGCAACGAAACCGCGTCGCTACGTCGACGTGCTGAAAGACTATCAACGTTTACTCCAGCTGGAAGTAGATAAGCGGCACGCCGTCGTCGAAAGTGCGACTCCGCTCAATCGATCGCTTGGCGATCGAATTGTCGCGAATTTGAGGGCCAGGTATGGTGAAGATTTGACGACAGAGTTTCGAACAAACCCGGAACTCCTTGGTGGCCTGAGGATCAAGATAGGAAACGATGTCTGGGACGGATCAATTAAAGGCCGCCTGAATCAGCTTCAGGAACAACTTTAGAGATCGAATCATGAGCACAATTCTGCAGGAACTGGAAGCAACGATCTCCGGGCTGAAGACTGATACGACTCGGTCGAATGTTGGGACGGTGCGAGAAATCGGCGATGGAGTAGCGAAAATCGAGGGTTTGAGCGACGTGATGCTCAACGAAATGATTGAGTTTCCGGGCGGTCTCTATGGAATAGCGCTTAACCTGGAGGAGACCGAAGTGGGCGCCATTATTGTTGGAGACTACACTGAGGTCAAAGAAGGAACCGAGGTTCGGACCACGGGAAGATTGCTCTCCGTGCCCGTTGGGAAAGGGTTGCTTGGCCGGGTTGTCAACGCTTTGGGCCAACCGATCGACGGCAAAGGTCCGGTCAAATCCGATGAGACTTATCCGGTGGAAAAGATCGCGCCTGGTATCATCAAGCGGAAAAGCGTCTCGGTACCGGTTCAGACCGGCATTCTGCCTGTTGACGCAATGATTCCTGTGGGGCGGGGGCAGCGTGAATTGATCATTGGGGATCGTGCGACCGGGAAGACGACGATCGCGATTGATACGATCATCAATCAAGCTCGCCTGAACAAGGCGGCCGAAGAAGGAAAGATCAAGAACCATAAACCGCTGTATTGCATCTATGTCGGGGTAGGGCAAAAGAACATGAGCATCGCCCGGACGGTCGATGTTCTGGAGAAAGCCGGAGCGATGGCTTACACCATTGTCCTGTCGGCGCCCGCTTCGGAGAGCGCGACGAACCAGTACCTTGCACCATACGCCGGCGCCGCGATGGGCGAATGGTTCATGGCCAACGGAATGGATGCGCTCATTGTGTTTGATGATCTGACCAAGCACGCAGCAGCGTACCGGCAGGTCTCCCTGGTTCTCAGGAGGCCATCGGGACGGGAAGCCTATCCCGGGGATGTATTTTATCTGCACTCTCGTTTGTTGGAACGCAGCGCTCGCCTTAACGAGGACAACGGCGGCGGGTCGCTCACAGCGCTTCCGATCATTGAGACCCAAGCCGGAGACGTTTCTGCCTATATTCCAACGAACGTCATCTCGATCACGGACGGCCAGATTTATCTTGAAACGGATCTATTCTACCAAGGCGTGAGACCGGCGATTTCCGTCGGGATATCGGTCAGCCGCGTTGGGTCTGCTGCGCAAATCAAGGCGATTAAACAGGTCGCCGGATCGACCAAACTGGACCTTGCTCAGTTCCGGGATCTGCAGGCGTTTGCTCAGTTTGGCTCCGACGTGGATGCCGGTACCCGCAAAAAACTCGAGCGTGGTCAGCGTATCGTCGAGCTTTTCAAGCAGGTGCAGTACAATCCTTTCGCCGTAGAGGTGGAGGTCGTCATCCTTTTTGCCATGCAAAAGGGTTATTTTGATGATGTGCCGGTTGATAAGATCAAGGACTGTCAGGCGAAGTTGGTGGAGTACTTCCAGACCCGGAAGGAAGATATTCTCGCCGCTATTCTTGGTAAGCTCGCGATTGACAAGGAGCTGGAGGAAAAGCTCCATAGTGCGATCAAGGATTTTAAGGGGTTTTACAAACCGTAACCCGTTCCGATGCCTAGCACCCTCGATTTGCGCCGGCGAATTAAGTCGGTAAAGAATACGGCTCAGATCACCAAGGCCATGCAGATGGTGGCGGCTGCCAAGATGCGCAAAGCACAAGCCGCTGCGCTGGCCGGGAGACCGTACCAGGAAATGTTGACGCGGGTTTTGGCGGCAATCAAAGGACGCGTCGATTCGACGAGCCATCCGCTTCTGGCGGTCCGACCGGTGAATAAAGAGCTGATCTTGATCTTTTCGACAGACAAAGGGCTGTGCGGTCCATTGAACACGAGCCTCTTCAGAGAGCTCACCGATACGGACCGGGAAAAAACGGAATTTGCCGTGATGGGCAGAAAAGCGGTACAATTTGTCACCCGCACCCGGCGAAATTTGACTGCTGACTTCGCTTTGAAGGATACAGTTCATTTCGCCGATGTTCGGCCGATCGCAAAGTTTGCTTCGGATAAATTTATTTCCGGCGAGATTGACCAGGTGCGAGTGCTGTACCCGAAGTTTGTCAATACTTTGAACCAGCAACCAGTGTTGCGAAATTTATTGCCCGTCCCTGCGGAAGAGCTTGATGTCGAGGGAGAGCCGAATCGTGGCGAGTATTTGTTCGAACCCGATGTGCATGGTGTTCTGGACGCGATATTGCCACATTATATTGCGTTTCAGTTATTTCAGATGGCGCTCAACGCCAGGGCGTCTGAGCATAGCGCACGAATGGTGGCGATGAAGAATGCGACGGACAATGCCAAGGAATTGATCAAGGACCTAACCCTCGAATACAACAAGGTTCGCCAAGAAAACATCACGACAGAGCTGCTTGAAATTACGACGGCGCAGCTCGCCGTTGGATAGCTCCGAAATATGAATACAGGTAACATCGTCCAAATCATTGGTCCCGTAGTGGACGCCGATTTCAGTGAAAGTGATGCGATGCCAGGCATCTATGACGCATTGGAAGTAGACTTTGAGCTGGAGGGACGGGCGTCGAAAAAACTCACGCTGGAAGTGCAGCAGCATCTTGGGGGCGGTTGGGTTCGAGCGATCGCGATGTCGTCCACCGAGGGGCTTAAGCGCGGAATGCCAATCACCAATACGGCTGCGCCGATTTCGGTGCCGGTCGGTGAAGGCGTTCTTGGCCGAGTCTTCAATGTAACCGGAGATCCTGTGGACGAGCGCGGGCCTGTTCACGCAGAGAAGAGGTATCCGATCCATCGCAAGGCGCCGAGTCTGATCGAGCAGGATACAAGCGCCAGCATCCTGGAAACGGGGATTAAGGTCATTGATCTGATTTGCCCGTTTTCGAAGGGAGGGAAGGTCGGCGCGTTCGGCGGTGCCGGAGTCGGCAAAACCGTGGTCATCATGGAACTGATCAACAATATCGCAAAGGGCCACGGCGGTTTTTCACTTTTTGCCGGTGTGGGCGAAAGGACTCGTGAAGGCAACGATCTCTACACGGAGATGTCGGAAGCCGGCGTCATCGATCAAAAGGATTTGAGCAAGTCCAAAGTGGCGCTGGTGTACGGTCAAATGAACGAGCCTCCAGGGGCTCGTCTGCGAGTCGGATTATCGGCATTAGCCATGGCTGAATTCTTCCGGGACGAGAGAAACCAGGATGTGTTGCTCTTTATCGATAACATCTTCCGGTTTTCGCAGGCAGGTTCGGAGGTTTCGGCTCTTCTCGGACGCACGCCCTCGGCGGTTGGATATCAGCCCACGCTGGCCTCCGAGATGGGTGACCTGCAGGAGCGAATTACGTCGACTAACAAAGGTTCCATTACCTCGTTCCAGGCGGTTTACGTTCCGGCAGACGATTTGACAGATCCGGCACCCGCGAACACGTTCGCTCATCTCGACTCGACCATTGTGTTGGAACGTTCAATAGCGGAGCTTGGAATTTATCCGGCGGTCGATCCACTGGCGTCCACCTCAAAAGTACTTGCGCCGGAATTTGTCGGCCAGGAACACTACAATGTCGCACGGGGTGTCCAACGCGTTTTGCAGCGCTACAAGGACCTGCAGGATATCATTGCAATTCTCGGAATGGACGAGTTGAACCCGGAAGACAAATTAGCGGTTTACCGCGCTCGAAAAATGCAACGGTTCCTGAGTCAGCCCTTCCACGTGGCGGAAGTGTTTACCGGCAAGGCTGGAAAGTACGTCTCGATCGCCGACACGATCCGCGGATTCAAAGAAATTCTGGAAGGCAAGCACGACGATATCTCTGAGCAGAATTTTTACATGAAAGGCGGCATCGAGGAGATTCGCGACGCCCAGGAATAGGTTCCGATGGCAAAATTGCAACTCGAAATTGTTACTCCAGAAGCGAAGACCTTCTCGGAAGAGGTGGATATGGTTGTGCTTCCCGGTGTGGAAGGTGAGCTGGGTATTTTGCCGCTGCACGTGCCGCTAATGACGCGGCTCTTGCCCGGCGAAGTTCGTATCACGCAAGGCGCGAAGCAGATCGAGCTGGTTGTGGGAACAGGATTTGTGGAGGTTACGCCGACCAAGGTCTCAATTCTAACGGATATGGCGATGGCCGATACGGAGGTCGATGAGTCTGCAGCCGAAGAAGCAATCAACCGTGCCAAAGTCGAGCTCCAGAACAAGGATCTGAACTCGGAAGAAGTGTCGGAGATTGAGGGAGCGATCGCTCGTTCGCTGGCGCTTCTGAAATTCAAGAAGCGCCGGCGCTCACACTAGGTACTTAAGAGCGTAGGCGCGCGCACGATTCAGTCTCCTAGTTTTCGCTCGATCGGGCCGCCCGCATTCATCCGGCGGAGCACCAGAATGTAACGGGCTCGAAGCCTTGGGCTAGGGTTGTGAGGATCCCATCCTCGCGGAAATGGAAGCATTGCGGCCAACATCGCGCATTCCGACCGTGTCAGCTGTTTTGCGGGACCTGATAATAATGCTCGGCGGCCTCTTCGATGCCGTAAATACCGTCCCCTAACTCGATAATATTCACATACAGCTCGAGTATCCGTTGCTTGTTCAACAGGTGTTCCATCAGAAATGTATAGTACGCTTCAAAACCTTTTCTGACCCAGGATCTGCCTTGCCAGAGAAACAAGGAACGAGCGCACTGGTTGGAAATGGTTGAGACACCCTGCACCGGTCGATGTTTACGTTCCGCGCGCTGGATTGCCTCCTCCATCTCGATCCAATCGAACCCTTCGTGGTTAAAGAAACGGCTGTCTTCCATTTGCCAGACGCCATCGAGAAAATCGTCAGGAACCTTGTCGAGCGGGATCCATCGATATTGAATGTCGCCACGATACCGCCTGGTGATCAACGCCTCGACACGGCGAAATATCATCAGGGTGGTCAGCGGAGGATTGAAGAAGCGGACATAAAGAACCTCCAGGGCCGGGATGAGGGCGAGAATTATGAGGAACAGGATAGCAATGCGAAACCAAGGTCGGCGTTTCCGCGTTTTCCGCGCCATCGCTCGGTCCTATTCGAAACGAATTGATGCCGATCGACCGTGCGCGTCCAGCTTTTCGGCCTGGCTGAACTGCGAAATAATCGAGACGGATTTGCTCAAGGCCTCCCGATCGTATCGAACAATGCTTGTCCGGCGCTGGAACTGGTCAACCGTCAATCCGCCAAATGATTTTGCCGCACCGCCCGTAGGCAGCTCGTGACTCGGCCCCGCCAGAAAATCACCCGCAGCGACCGGTGAAAAATTGCCGATGAAAATGGCACCCGCGTTCCGTATCGCCTTAGCCATTTCTTCGCCGCGCTCGGTAACCAACGAAAGGTGCTCGGGCGCGAACGCGCTCGCGATCTCTATCGCCTGCTCCTCGTCCTTAGCGAGGATGAAAAGGGTGTTTTGCTGCAGCACTTCGCCCAGGGCAGCTCCGCGCGTCAAAGAACCCATCTGTCGAGCGATCTCGATCTGCACAGCTTCAAGCACCTCTTGACTCAGAGCGACCAGGCAGATCACGCTGCCGCGACCATGCTCTGCCTGCGCAAGTAAATCAGCCGCCACCCAACGTGGGACAGCGGTATGGTCGGCAATGACCATGATTTCGCTGGGGCCTGGTATGAGATCGACGGCGACATATCCGAACACTTGCCGCTTCGCTTCAGTGACGTAGGCGTTTCCCGGTCCGAAAATCTTGTAGACTGGTTGAATTGTCTCTGTGCCAAAAGCGAGCGCGGCGATGGCTTGGGCACCTCCGACTTTGTAGATCTCGGTAGCGCCGGCCAGTCGCAGAGCCGTCAGAAGACCAGGATTCATCGCTCTATCGGGACCGACCGGGGAGACGGCGACAATTTCAGAAACGCCCGCTTCCGCGGCAAGCGAGACCGTCATAATTGCGGTCGACACCAACGGCGCAGTTCCAGCCGGCACGTAAATGCCCACTCTTATCAGCGGATCAAAACGTTCGCCAACGTCCGCTCCCTGCGCATTTTTCCAAGTCCAGTCGACGCGGAGGCCGCGAGACGCGAACGCCTGCACGTTGGCGCGGGCGGATTCCAAAGCTTTGACCAGTTCGGGTTTCACGAGCCCTGTTGCGGCCTGGATTTCAGGCTCTGAGACAAGTAGATCGGGCGGAGCGAAATCGACACGGTCGAACTGTCGTGCAAATTCGATCAATGCATGGTCGCCGCGCTGCCGCACTTCCGAAAGGATGGTTGAAACCTGGCTGACCAATTTTTCATTGGAGGTGTACCTGCGGCACAGAAGGCTCTGCCATTGGCTGGTCTGCTTGGCACGGAGATCGATGACGTTCATGTGCGCCGCACTCTGCACCGCTCATAGAAGGTCTGCAAGAGGACGCCAACGCCAGGCTCCGCAGGATCACAGCGCAGGATGTCGCGAGTCTTCCGTTGATTTCACTTTCGATCACGCGGTATCCTTCAGTGACTTGTCCCCGAAATAACATGTATTTTGCCGGGCGCCAGGTGAGACCTAAAGTGATCCGAATTTCGAAACACAAATTTGTGATGTCATCGCGGGTCGGTCGGCTATGGTTGGCCATTAGAAAAAGCTACAATCCTGGAAAGGTTTTTCCGAAACGACTGGATTCTCTCTGTCGGGAAGTTGCCTAAAGCAGCGTTCGCCCGAGCCTATCCTTCCCATGAAGAAAGCGATTATTCGCACCTTTCAGGCGCTCTTCACGATTGCCATCCTGATCTGGCTCTTTCACAGCCCCGAAAAACGTGCGCAGATGGCGGGGGCCATTGGCAAAGCCGACCGTATGTGGCTTCTGATCGGCCTGCCCGTGGCTCTGGTCGGTGAGGTCGCGAACATCGTGCGGTGGCAGATTCTGATGCGTGTCCAAGGCATGTACATGAGTTGGCGACGCGCGATCATGCTCTTCTTCGTTGGTTTATTTTTTAACCTTTTCATGCCGGGGTACACCGGCGGAGATTTCGCGCGCTTGTATTATCTGATGCGCGAATTTCCCGATAAAAAGAAAGAATCGATTCTGACGGTTGTCATGGACCGCCTCATCGGGATGGCGGCGCTGGTACTGACGGCGCTTCTGACGACCGTCCTTCGTTGGCAATGGCTCCAGCAGACTCCGCAAGCTACCGTCTTATTGTGGGTTCTACTCAGCATGCTGATCGGATTCGTCCTTATTACGGCAGGATCCTTTGCCGTGACCGGCTTCAAGCTAGTGGACAGGTTGCCGGAGCGCTTTCCGTTTCGTGATCGTCTCGTTGAGACTTCAGAGGCGTACCATTTATTCGCTCGCTCGAAGAAATCGTTGTTATTTGCCTTTTTGCTTTCTTTCCCTGTGCTGTTTTCTTTTTACGGCGCCTTCTATTGTACGGCCAAGGCGCTTGGGGCCGGGGTCTCGGTTCTGGACATGTGCTCAATCATGCCAATCGTAACGGCGATTATTTCGCTGCCGATCACGCCCAGCGGGATTGGTTTTCGGGAATCTCTCCTGGGGATTCTGCTAAATGATCTCTGCAACGTCCCAAATGAAATCGGCGTCCTGGTTTCGCTCATCGGTTTCGCATATTTCGTTGTGTTTGGGGTTGCCGGTGGAATCACCTATTTGTTCTATGCGCCGAAAAAACACTCCCCCTGGCGCGAAATGCAAGACGAGGTGCGGCGCGCCCATGGTTACATGGATTGAGCGTCCACTCGAAAGAGGTTAGCGTGTGAACTTATGGATTTTCTTCTTGGACATTCACCGGATCCGGATGACGCCTTCATGTTCTATGCGATGGCGGAGCACAAGATCGACACGCGCGGGCACCGATTTGAGCATATCCTGCAGGATATCGAGACGTTGAACCAGCGGGCTCTACGCGGCGAACTGCACATTTCGGCCGTTTCGATCCATGCGTATGCTTACCTTGCAGACAAATATTCTTTGCTCCCGTGCGGCGCAAGTATGGGCGATGGCTACGGGCCGATGCTAGTCACGCTGGAAAAGCCTCCGGGCGACCTGGAGGCCGTGCGGGGATGGCTCTATGATAAAACGATTGCGATCCCAGGGCTGCGAACGAGTGCATATCTGGCTCTTCGGTTGTTCGCCCCGGAAGTGCGGACGGTAACGATACCGTTTGATGAGATTTTCGAGGCCGTGAAGCTTGGCAAAGCGGACGTTGGGTTGATCATTCATGAAGGGCAGATCACGTACGCCGATCAGGGATTCAAACTTGCACTCGATCTTGGCTACTGGTGGAAATCGGTCACAGGACTGCCGCTCCCACTGGGTGGCAACGTTATCCGGAAAGATATTCCGCGAAACACGCAAGCCGAAGTCGCCGAGATTTTGAAGGAAAGCATCGAGTACGGACTTAAGCACCGAAAGGCGGGAGTCGAACATTCGATGCCGTTGGCGCGCGGTTTGGATCTGGAAGGCGCAGACCGATTTATCGGGATGTATGTGAACGATTTTACGATCGATTATGGTCCGACGGGCAAAAACGCCATTCGCGAGTTTCTTGGACGGGCCGCCCATCACGGCTTAATCCCGGAAAAAGTGGATCTGGAATTTGTGGAGTGAACACGACGGGCCGGGGCCACGGCACGATAAACACCCCGACACAGGCCGGAAGCCTGTGCGCTATTTTCTAAAGAAGACGTTCGCTTCGTGCTGTTCGGGTGGGCACGGAGCATTCAGCGGGACATCGCTAGGAGCAGCGTCAGCCTGCACCAAGTTGTTGCTTACAAGGTAGTGTTCAACTTCCTCGCCGCTGATATCGGGCAGCATTTCCCCGTTTATTTCTATGCACGGAGAAAGGGGCTGGCCACTCTTTTGCTCCATTTCCCATCGAAACGCCGGATTCTTGATAATGTCTTTTTCTTCATATGGCAGGCCATACTTAGCCAGGACCGCCCGGACACCAGCGCTCCAGCCGCAATGGGTTTTCAAATAGGCGACAATTTGTGGTTTATCCATAAATGTTTAAACGAAACGATGTTCCGATAAGAGTTCGTTGCAAACAATTTTTAGTAACACTACTTGCGTCGATCACTGGGACGATATTCTTCTTCTGCCGCCTGAAACGCTTGCTCCAAGCCAACCATATCTTCACCCGGTCGCAGACTGTCAAATGCCTCTGTCTCGCGTCGGAGTTCTTCGTCGGAATAGTTGGCGGCCTTGATAGACAGACCAATACGACGCTCCGCCTTATCGACCTTGATGACCCGAGCTTCCACTTCCTGCCCGACTTTCAGCACATCTTTTACCTTCGCGACATGTTCTTCGCTGAGTTGAGAAATATGCACCAGGCCATCGATATCGTCCTGCAATTGGACAAAGGCGCCAAAGCTGGCAAGCTTCGTGACTTTTCCGTGGACCAAGTCACCGATTTTGTACTTTTGATCGATTTCCTTCCATGGATCAGAATCTAGCTGCTTCACTCCGAGGCTGATACGCTGATTGACCTTATCGATGTCCAGCACGATGGCCTCGACGTCATCGTTCTTCTTCAGCACTTCACTCGGATGATTGATCTTACGTGTCCAGCTCAGATCCGAAACGTGGATCATGCCGTCAATGCCTTCTTCGAGTTCGACAAAGGCACCGTAGGCGGTCATGTTCCGGATTTTGCCTTTGACGCGCGATCCAATGACATATTTGTGCTCGATGACGTCCCACGGGTTGGGTTCGAGTTGGCGCACGCCGAGAGAAATCTTCTGCTCCTCTTTATTGACTCCGAGAACAACGGCTTCGATCAACTGGCCTTGACTGAGCACATCGGACGGGCGTGTGATTCGTTTGGTCCACGAAAGTTCCGAAACGTGGATTAATCCTTCAACGCCTTCCTCGATCTCGACAAACGCACCGTAGGGCACCAGGTTGGTCACCTTGCCGTGGACGGTGGCACCCACCGGAAATCGTTCTTCAATCTTGTCCCACGGGTTGCGCTGCGTCTGTTTGAGTCCGAGCGATACGCGCTCTTTCTCCTTGTTGATATCGAGAACGACGACGTCGATTTCCTGGGCGATCTTGAGAAGTTCACTTGGATGAGTGAGTCGGCCCCAGGTCATGTCGGTGATATGCAGCAAGCCGTCCATCCCATCGAGATCGATAAACGCTCCGAAGTCGGTCAGATTTTTGACTACCCCTTTGACTGTGTCGCCCAGTTTCACCGTTTCAAGGAATCGTGAGCGTTTTTCCGCTCGCTCTTGCTCGATGATCTCCCTGCGGCTGAGGACGACGTTTTTCCGTTCGTCATTAATCTTGACGATCTTAAAATCGTAGGTGTTCCCAACGAATTGCTGGAGGTCCTTCGGCGGAACAATATCAATCTGAGAACCGGGAAGAAAGGCTTCGACGCCGATATTTACAGTGAGACCGCCTTTGACGACGGCTTTCACTTTGCCTTTTATCAAGCCGTCGCCTTCGAAGACCTTGACAATTTTGTCCCAGTTTTGTTTATGAGCGGCCTTCTCCTTGGACAGGACGACCATTCCATCCTCGTTTTCGAGCTTTTCCAGCAGCACCTCAACTTCATCGCCGACCTCGACATCGCCCATGTCGTCGAATTCGGAGGCGGGGATCACTCCTTCGGATTTATACCCGATGTCCACCAGAACCTCCCGAGGCCGGATTTCCAATACACGGCCTTTGACGATGCTGCCTTCTTTAAAATCGCGCAGGGACTTCGCGATTAGCTCCTGCATTTCTGTCATAACGTTTACAAACACCACCAAACCACGGTTGCCTAAAGTTGATCTGATCCGGGTAGCCAATTCGAGGCCGCCTTCACGAAATCAGAGGGAGTCGGAACCTAGCTGAAAATAGTCTTTTCCGCAAGGGTGGAGTCTTACGGGAGCGGATTGGCCGTTACTTCATCAAAAGAACCGAACGAGCCCGCTTGATTTCGCGGGTTATCTTCCGATGCAGATGCGCCGGCATCCCGGTGACTCGGCGTGGCAAAATTTTGCCGCTTTCTGTCACGAATTTCTTGAGCAGATCCGGATTTTTGTAATCGATCGCCTCTGTGGCAATATCGATGCGACGCCGGGGCATGATCCGGTTCGCACGTCGAAAATTCGATCTGCGTTTAGCATTTTTGGGTTCCATTACTTATTTCACCTCCCGATGAAGAGTGCGGCGGCGCAGGAAAGGGTTATATTTTTTCTTCTCCAGCCGGCCTGGTGTATTCGGGCTTTTTTTGTTACGCGTAGTCACGTAACGAGAAGCTGGTTTGCCTTCCGCTTTGGCCTCTGTGCACTCAAGAGTAATGATTTCCCTCGGCATGTCAGTTAGTCTTTCGCATCGCTGATCGTATCTTCTTCTTCTCCTTCACCACCCTCCTCATCGGTCAGACCAAAGAGAGAAGTGACAGGCTGTCGAACACGCATTGCCTTTTTTTGTTTTTCAATCTGAGTCTGGCATTCCACCGTAAATCGTGCAAAGGGAATGGCCTCCAGCCGGGCGTGTGGAATAGGTTTGCCCGACATTTCGCAGACGCCATACGTTCCGGCATCCACGCGTTTGAGCGCCTCTTCGATTTCGTACAAGGCATCCTGCTCTTGCGAGAGCAGACTTAATGCGAAATCGCGATCGTAGGCGTCGCTGCCGGCATCTGCCTGGTGCATTCCGAAAGCGGACGCCTCACTGCCTTCGGCCCGCGAGCGGAGCGTATCCCGCGAAACCCCCATCATTGAATCAAGGAGGCTGTCACGAAGCTGGAGCAATTTGCTTTTTTGTTTCCGCAGAAATGGAGGAAGCTTTTCGTCGCCATCGTCGATGCCCGACGAAGTGAGCTGCTGCTTCTCGATTTCGGCCGAATCAACCTGCCCATTCTCCGACGTTGCGTCCTTCTTTTGTGCTTTTGATTTCGCCATACGCTCAACAAACGAATTGCTGTTTTGCTAACCGTTCCCAACTAGGAGGGCGAACATATACTGGCAATTGGATAGCCGTGCAAGGGGAAATGTGTGGCTTCTAGGAACTTGCGCTGGAGTACCGATTCAGTGCAAATCGCCACAGTATCCTCGAGAAAAAAAGCATTAGAGCAGAGGCGAGCAGAAGATGCGCAATCAGCCACCACGGCGTCCGGGAGGCATTCATTAAGACGCGCGCAGGGACATTTGTTACGACGATCACCGGGATCAGCCAGCTAAAGACGAACTTGACAACTCCCTTGAAGACAACATCGGGATAACGAGCCAGATTCATTACGTTGTAATAACCCCAGATAAGGCCTTGGGATCGGACGATCCAGAAGCTTGCTGTCCCAAGCGAGAACAAGATCGCGTAGTGAATCGTTACCCCGAGCAGCATCGTAACCAGGTAAAGAACGATCTGGCTGAGGCCCGGGACCACGTGCAGCCTGTACAACGAATATGTAACGATCGCGACGCCCACCAATGCGTTGACGATGCTGTCGAGCCCGAACTGTCGGAATGACGTGGCAAACTGGCCGTCCACGGGCTGCAGAAGGATAAAATCAAGTTTCCCCGTTCGGACGAGTTCGGGCAGGTTGACGAGGTTGGTGAAGAAGAATCCCTGAAAAATCTGGCTGATGATCTGATGCGTTCCAACGAGCAAAACCATCTGCCATTTCGTCCAATCACCAATCTGGTTTACCTGACTGAAAATCACCTCAATAAAGACGAGCTGCCCCACAAACCAAAGCGATTCCACAATCATCCAGAGGAGAAAATTCAGCTTGAAATTCATCTCCCGGATCAGGGAGTTGCGCAGCATCACGAAATACACCGCGCAGTATTTCCGGAGCGTGGGCATTTTCAGAACTCAAGAGTCAGAACTCAGGAGTCAGGAGTTGCAGGAGTTACAGAATCCGCTCATGGGTTGCATTGTTCGACTCGCGCCGGGAATAGCGACCTCGTCACTTGAGTACTCCAGCACCTCATTACTCCTGAACTCCTGCAACTCCTGACTCCTGAGTTCTGACTCCTTCTAAAGGGTTCTGCAGAATTCTTCGAATCGATCCATGCCTTTCTTGATCACGTCCAGGCTTGTCGCATAGCTAAGACGGACGGTTCGGTCGTCTCCAAAGGCGATTCCAGGGACCACCGCGACGTTCGCCTTGCTCAGGAGGCGGTCGCCGAAATTCTGTGAAGTGAGTCCAAGCTGGCTGACGTTGACCAGGACGTAAAACGCACCGTTTGGACGCACTACGCTGACGTGCGGCATTTTAGAGAGCCGTTCCAGCATGTATTCCCGGCGGAGATTGAACTCATCGCGCATGTCAGCCACGGCTTGTTGGTCACCTTTGAGCGCTGCGAGCGCCCCTTTCTGCGCAAATGAACAGGCGTTTGAAGTGCTGTGGCTCTGAATGGAGTCGATCGCCTTGGCGATCGGTTCGGGCGCGCCAAGATATCCAAGACGCCAACCGGTCATCGCATACGATTTGCTGAAGCCGTTCACCGTGATCGTCAGGTCATAATACTCCTGGCCCAGCGCTGCGATGCTGTAGTGCTTGAAACCGTCGTAGACGAGCTTTTCGTAGATCTCATCTGAGAGGATCAGAATTTCTTCTTCCGCAGCGACTTTCCCAAGAGAATCGAGTTCTTCTTTTGTGTAGACGGCTCCGGTTGGGTTGCCGGGGCTGTTCAGAATGATCATCTTAGTGCGCGGGGTCATTGCGTTCTCGAACTCGTCGGCTGTCAGCTTCCAGCCGTTTTCTTCCTTCGTGTGAACGAACACCGGATCGGCTCCTGCAAGACGCACCATCTCGGGGTAACTCAGCCAATAAGGCGCCGGAATGATCACCTCGTCGCCGGGCTGACAGGTTGCAAGAATCGCATTGTAACAAGAGTGTTTTGCGCCGTCGCTGACGATGATCTGGGACGGCTTGTAATCAATCCCGTTGTCTATCAGGAACTTGTCGGCGATCGCCTGGCGAAGTTCCGGAATACCGGAACTGGGTGTGTACTTGGTAAACCCCGCTTCCAGAGACGCTATGGCGGCAGCCTTGATATGTTCAGGAGTGTCGAAATCCGGTTCGCCTGCTCCGAAGCCGCAAACATCGATTCCTTCGGATTTCATCGCCTTAGCCTTGCTGTCGATCGAAAGGGTAAGAGACGGAGTTAAACTGGAGGCTCTTGAGGAAAGTTGCATTTGACTGCCTCAGGACTACATGTGCCAATCGGTCTTTTCAACCAAGGAATTCGAAACCACTGAGAGAGTGGCAGCGGGTCCGTGCTAAGTCGGGAGGATTGGAGCACTGGAGAGTCAGAACTCAGAACTCAGGAGTCAGGAGTTGCAGGAGTTCAGGATGAAGAGCGACTCGCAGTTATGTTCCCAATTCCCCACGTAAACTCAATGATTCCCGCATTCTGTAACTCCTGCAACTCCTGACTCCTGAGTTCTGGGTTCTGTTTCACTCGTCTTCCGCCCTCTTTGCGAGCATTGTTACCCATTTTCCACGGGTTCGCTTTATTTCGATGTGACCGCGGAGCTCGTGAATTTTCTCACTGATTTGCTGAACCTGATCTCGCATCAGGCCCGAAATAATCAGTCTGCCATCGCGGCTTCATGGCCAGCCAAAGTTTTGACGCCGCTTTTCGGAACAGTTCGCCATAAAGGTTCGCGGCGACGACATCGAATCTCCGCTCTGAGCTGTACTTTAACACATCGGCGCGAAACAATTTCAGTCCGGCGGTCTTGTTCAGAAGGGCATTCGTTTTCGCGACCCGAATGGCGGTGGCGTCGAAGTCGAACGCCAGAACCCTTTTGGCGCCGAGTCGCAAAGCGGCGATCGCCAAAATCCCGGTTCCGGTACCTGCATCGAGAAATTCCCAATCGCGCGTTTTCGGGGCAATATCTGTCAGGAGTCGAAGGCACCCGGCCGTCGTGGCGTGCTCTCCAGTACCAAAGGCGAGGTTGGCTGGAATATAGATCGTGCTTGAATCGCAAGGGACACCAGGAACCGGTTCGTCGTTCACGATTCGCAATCGTCCCCGAATGGAGATCGGCTTCTTCAGGACAACGCTGCGCACCCAATCTGCCGTTGAGCGATGGAGGTCGCGAACCTCTCCGCCAAATCGTTTCAACAGCAGCGTTGCTTCGTTCGCAGTGATGTCGAATATTTCCAGACGGACTCGACTCGATTTTGCAATCTGCGTGCTCACGAGGCGTTCCCAACCAAGGAAAGCTAACCTTTCCTGCCAGGAATCGAGCCATTTTTCGCTGCTTATTTTTCTCCAGACGAGCATTCAAACGATATTCCTTGCTTACTGCAGAACGACTTTCTAGAAGAAGACGCGCAAATGATTCATCACATCGTTTTGTATAAACTCAAACCGGAGATCACCCCGGAGCGCGTTGAGGTACTCTTGATGCAGACGCGGATGCAATTGTTGAAGATTCCGGTCGCGATGAACGTGCGGTGTGGTCGCCGGATTGATCAGAAAAATGAGTGGCCCTTCTTTTTTGCGGTGGAGTTCGATTCCAAAGAGCGCATGGCCATGTTTGTCGAGGACCCCGTCTACATCAAATTCATGGAAGAAACGATCAAGCCGAGTACCGAGGGCTCGATGGTTCTGGACTACGAGACGGACCCCAAACGCAAATACTCGTAGATTTTGGCGCAGGTGTAATCGATTTCATCGACCTCGATACAGAAGGGTGGTGTGAACGACAATACATTTCCCTCCGGTCCGCCTCCAAGAAAAAGCAGACCAACCTTCAGTGCTGCCAGAACGGTCTGCAGCGCGAGATTGGGGTCGGGCGAGCCATCCTTTCTGACAATTTCTGCGCCGATCATAAGGCCCAGGCCTCGGACGTGTCCGATCACAGGCAGAGCCATATCCTTGAGCCGTTCCCGAAAATGTCTTCCTAGTGTTTGAACGCGTCTTCCGACGCTGTTTTGCAGGTGCAGTTCGATGGAAGCAAGGGCGATTGCGCATCCGACCGGGTTCCCGAGAAAAGTGGTGGTATGCAGCGCTTCGCCAGTCGACCGCGGCCAGGCGTCCATAATCTCGGCTCGACCAATGCAGGCAGCCATGGGAAACCCCGTCGTCAACCCTTTGCCAAGACAGAGGATGTCCGGGTACACGTCGAACTGATCGCTGGCAAATAGCGTGCCGGTGCGATTAAACCCGGTATAAATTTCGTCGAAAACAAGAAGGATCTTAAAAGCGTCACAAAGCTGGCGCAGCATTCGAAGAAAGTCGAGAGGGGGTACGACTTCGCCGCCTCGACCCTGGCAAGGTTCAACCATGATGCATCCGATTGGCCGCTGGCGAATGGTTTGGACGATTTGATCCTCGATAGCCGTCAGACAGGAGCTGGCACAATTCGGGAAACGCGACCCGTCCAGCCTGTATCCTTCCAACCGTCCAAACGGACACCGATAACAGTTTGGATAGGGTATTGAAGTGGCGAAATCGCGCAACTGTGGCTGGAACGGCTCGCGAAACCAGGGGATGCCGATCACCTCCAAGGCGCCGTATCCCAGTCCATGATACCCGCCGGTAAACCCGATGACGCCCGGTTTTCCGCTATGCAGCAAGGAGGTTTTGATCGCAACTTCGACTGCCTCAAAGCCGGAGTTGCAGAGAGTTGTTTTTCCGATACCGAGTCCCCACCTTTCGAACGTGATCTGGCTTAGCTTCCGGCAAAGGAGGAGCTTGCTCTCGGCGGGATGGACGTCGCCCATGGCGTGCATCAATTTGGCAGACTGATCGACCATTGCCGCGCGAATCGCCGGGTGGGTATGGCCGTGTGCCGCAACGGCGAAACCGGCGGTCAGATCTAAAAATCGGTTACCGTCTACGTCCCAGACATTTGCCCCTGAGGCTCTCTCCCAGAATACTGGAAAGCCTGCGGCGAGATAGGTCACGTTGCGATTTTCGTATTTTGAGAGCGACGAGGCCAGGTCGCGTGAGCGGGGTCCGGGGATTTGAGTGACGATTTCTGGGAGCATTGAGAGTCAAGAATTCAGGAGTCAGGGAGTCAGAACTCAGAAGTCAGGAGTTGCAGAATGGACACACTCACCGCCCAGTGAAGAATCCTGCGGTTTCGCGGCGCCTTCAATTCATGCGGTCCCAGCCCTTGTTTTTATCATCAAGCCTTTTCCTCCTGAACTCCTGACTTCTGAGTTCTGATTCCCTGACTCCCCGACTCCTGAATTTAGCGCAATTAACCCAAAGTGGGCTGACGATGCCGTAAAAGGTTAGCGTACAGGTTGGCGAACGCCTTGGCCGACTCTGTCCAGGAAAAATCGAGGGCTTTTGCTCGCTCCGAGAGTTTTTTCCATTCCTCCGATCGTTTGTAAAGCTGGGCTGCACGACGAATGGAATCCCAAAGAGCCATGGGAGAACGATCGCTATAGACAAACCCGCAGCCGCCCTCGGTGGCAGGATCATAGTCGGACACGAGTTGATGCACACCGCCGTGGGTTTTGACAATCGGCAACGTCCCGTATCGCATTGCCGATATTGCGTTTGTGCCCCGAAATCCGAGCGACGAAGGAAGTAAAACCACGTCGGCGCCAGCCAAAGCAAGTTGGTGCAGCTGCACGTCCGGGTCTGGGCGGTAGGCGAAACGAGTGGGATATTTTCGCTCTGCGATAATGATCTCTGCGAGATCCAGATCCCGACCTTTTCCAGTCACCACCAAACACGTATCGGCCGTCAGTACAAGATCAACGATTGGTTGCACGGCGCTGAAAGCGGTCTCATCATTCGGTTCGATCGGCAAATTGAGAACAATTCCGCTCGGATTTTTCTCAAGCTCGAGTTGATCCAGAAGTGTCTGGCGATAGCTCGATTTGCCGTTGGTCGATTCCGGCTTCTGACGTTTTCCGCCGAGTTTTTCGAGCGACGGGTTGGTTTGGGAATAGTCGACGCCATGCGGAATGCCGTACAGGTGAGAGCGATTTTCCAGCAAGACAGAGTCGAGGCCGAAACCATGCTGAGGATTGAAAGCTTCGAAAAGAGCTGCTTCGCCCGGCAATGTGACGGCGTCTGCATATAGAATTCCGCTTTTCAAGAAATTCATCCGGCCATAAAACTCGAGGCCGCGCGGGCCGAAATAGCTGCCGGGCAAGCCGGTCAATGCAAAATCGAAACTCCAGAAAGACCCTTGATGCTCCAGGTTATGGACGGTCAGAACCGTAAGAAAAGGCAATTGGCGATCGCGGACGAACACTGGCAACAGCGCTGTCGTCCAATCGTGGGTGTGGATCAGCTCTGGAGTTGGTGAGATTCTAGTGGCGAGCTCCACGACAGCTTTCGAAAAGAAAATAAATCGTTCCGCGTTATCTTCGTAGCTCCTGCCATCCGCACCATAGACGCCGCTCCGATCGAAATACTCGTCGCGGCGTACCAGGTAAACCTGAATTCCGTCCGGGCTGGTGGTCTCGACGAAGTCGGACGACGCTCGTTTGCCTCCAAGGTTGACCTGGAACTCGCCGTTTGTCGGGCGGATTTCATATTTGCCTTCGCGAACGGACCGATAGAACGGCATGACAACGCTGACGTCATGACCGAGTTTCTTGAGGGAGGTTGTCAGAATATGGACCTGGTCTCCCAGGTCGCCGGTCGAACCGAGGGGGGAGAACTCACTGGTTGCCATTAAAATCTTCATGCAATAGACTCAGGGTTTAGGTGAATATTGGTAAGGCGGTCGACTCTCAACTTTGAAATCGAAACGGCAGATTTGATGTTCCGTCTTATGAATAGCGTTTGCATGTTTCAAGTGAAAGACTCTTGTCAAAGGACGGCGACTTGCTAAGGTGCGGCATTCTCGATCGAGAGCTATGACACTGGGCTCCCTTTTATCAGTAGACCAAATTATTCCGGAAATGAGCGCAACCGAAAGGTGGGCGGCCATAGTGGAATTGATCGACCTGTTGGTGAAAAAGAACCGGGTTCGCGTCGGCGATCGAGATTCGATTCTCGCTGCTTTGCGCCAGCGTGAGGAGACGATGAGCACTGGGATTGGATTCGGGATCGCAATTCCCCACGCTTCTTCGAACTGTGTGAACGAGGTGGTAGCGGCTTTCGGGCGGTCCTCCACCGGGATCGAGTTCGATTCGCTCGACAATTCACCCGTTCGATTCATCGTTTTGTTCGTTGTCCCAAAAGATCAGTTTCAGGTTCATCTCCGGACGCTTGCCGCGATCGCCAAATTTCTGAACGACAAGTCGGTCCGCGAACAGCTAGCCAAGGCAGAGTCTGCCGAAGAAATTCTGGGTATCTTCGACAACAAAGCCGCCCGTCCCCAAGCCAGCTAGGGATGGCGACGGTCTCGGAAATATTGCGAGAGCGTTTGCAAAGTGCTCTTCAGGTGATCGGCTTCTCGATCGCTGAACCGCTGCAAATCGCCCCAACTGCAGATCCGCGACACGGTGACTACCAGACAAACGCGGCGATGGTCCTGGGCAAAAAGCTAGGGCAGAACCCCAGAAACCTCGCCGAACTGATCGTCGCAAATCTATCGGTGAATGATATCGGACCGGCGCCCGAAGTTGCTGGTCCCGGGTTCATCAATTTCAGACTTTCTCCGGAATTCGTGGCTCGTCGTCTTCGCGAACTTGCTATGGATCAACGGCTTGGCGTGCGACGGACGCAAGATCCCAAAACTGTCGTCATCGACTTTAGCTCGCCGAATATCGCGAAGCCGATGCATGTTGGTCATATCCGATCGACTATCCTTGGTGACGCTCTGACAAATGTAGCTCGTTTCCTCGGACACAATGTGGTCACCGACAATCACATCGGCGATTGGGGGACCCAATTCGGAAAAGTGATCTACGGCTGGAAGCACTTATTGGTTCCGGAGAGTCTCAATTCAGACCCGGTTGCGGAACTGGTTCGGATCTATCGGGTAGCGGATGCAGCAGCAAAAGCCGATCCCGAGGTATTGGAAGAATGCCGGCGAGAACTCGTGAAACTCCAACAGGGCGACGCCGAAAATCGCCAGATCTGGCAACGATGCGTTGATCTTTCGATCGCCGAATTTTCCAAGATCTACGATCTACTCGAGGTCCATTTTGACTACCAGTTGGGCGAGAGCTTTTATAACCCGGAGCTGCCACGGGTCGTGCGGGAGCTGCAGGAGCGGGCGCTCGCGGAGGTCAGTGACGGAGCTGTGGTCGTTTGGGATCACGCATTGAGTGAGGATCCGTTTATCATTCTGAAATCCGACGGCGGATTTGGATACGCCGCAACCGACATAGCGACGATGGAGTATCGGCTCCGTTGCTGGCGAGCAGAGGCCATCTGGTACGTCGTCGGCGCGCCTCAGCAGCTTCATTTTCAGCAACTTTTCAGTCTTGCACGCCGGTTGGGATACGAGGTTGATCTCCAGCACATCGCCTTCGGAAGCATCTTGGGAGAGGACCGAAAACTGATGCGCACTCGATCTGGAGAATCGATTCCTCTTTTGGCCTTGCTGAATGAAGCAGTCAGTCGCGCGACCGCGATCGTCGGTGAGAAAAATCCAGAATTATCGGACCAGGATCGCCTCGCCATCGGGAGGGTCGTTGGGCTCGGCTCGATCAAATATGCTGAGCTCTCCCAGCATCGTATGACCGATTATATTTTTTCATGGGACAAAATGTTATCGCTCCAGGGCAACACCGCGCCCTACCTCCAAAACGCCTACGTCCGGTGCCGTTCGATCTTTCGAAAACTGCCGGCTCCTTTCTCGGCTGCGAGTTCGCTGACCTTGCGGGAAAAACCGGAACTGGATCTCGCAAAGAAGATTCTGCTCTTCCCGGATGTCGTGCCGGCGATCCTTGATGGATTCAAGCCAAATATTCTGGCGACGTATCTGTACGAACTGGCGGCAGAGTTTCACGGCTTTTACGAATGCTGCCCGGTACTGTCCGCGGAGCCTCTGGTGCGCGAGACGCGATTAATGTTATGCGACGTTTTTTCGCGGCTCTTGCAGGCGGGCCTCGACTTATTAGGGATTCAGGTGCCCGAAAAAATGTAGGCCGCCGCTGGCAAATCTGGAATATATCGCGTTTATTAACTCTTATCATGCTGGATCGCGGTAAACATATCATCACGAGCTTCGACGCAGCTCTCAACAGCCTGAAGAACGACGCCCTCATGATGTCTAGTCTCGCGGAGCGGTTGCTCGAAAATGCGATTCAGGGTCTTTTAAAGAGGGATAGCACCCTGTGTAATCTCGCGATTGCCGATGATGAAGAGGTGGACGTGCTGGAAAAGCAAATCGACAAAGAGGGCGTGGAAATAATGATCCGGTTCCACCCTGTAGCCTCCGATATGCGGCAGGTGATTTCCACGATGAAACTCAGCTCCAACCTGGAAAGAATTGCCGATCAATCGGTGGTCATCGCCCGCCGGGCAAAAAAATTGAATCTGCGCCCGACCGTTCCCGAAATCTTTTTGCTCGAGCCGATTTACCGGGAAGCGATGGGGATTTTCCGCGATAGTCTTCGCGCTTTCGTGGACGGAGATGCAGAACTCGCCTTGCAGCTCAAACCTAGAGACCGGTACCTGGATACCCTGAATTCCGGGCTCAACGACAAACTTGCGGAACGAATGGGTCTGGACCCGGACCAAGTGCCAATTTACCTGAACATCATTTTTATAGCTCGTGCCCTTGAGCGCATCGGAGATCACGCGACAAACATTGGCGAAGACGCGTTTTGGCGGGAACAAGCCGAGGATATTCGCCATACCTTTGGAGCGGTTCGGGAGGAGTAATTACAACAAAAACCAACGGACCGAGTGAAGCGAGATTCTCTGCGAGCCTCCCTGAGAGCGCTGTTCGCGGTTTTTTCGCTCGACTTCTCAAACTCTCCGTTTAGAGGTTCCAAGGTTTACGAATGTTTGAATCGAATCTCTCGAAAAAGACTGCGGTGGTAACTGGAGGCGCCGGATTCTTGGGTTCTCACCTGAGCGATCGTTTACTGGCTGAAGGCTTTCGCGTCATCGCGATTGATAACCTCATCACGGGGTCACCGGACAACGTCGCGCACCTGGCGGGCAATCCGAATTTTCGTTTTATCCGGCAAAATGTGTCTGAATTCATTTTTGTGCCAGGCAAAGTCGATTTTGTTTTCCATTTTGCATCGCCGGCCAGTCCAATTGACTATTTGGAACACCCGATTCCGACGTTAAAGGTTGGTGCGCTCGGGACACATAATTCGCTTGGACTGGCTAAGGACAAATCCGCGAAATTCCTGCTGGCTTCCACTTCTGAATGCTACGGCGATCCTCTTGTCCATCCGCAAAGTGAAGATTATTGGGGGAACGTTAACCCGATCGGTCCGCGAGGTGTTTACGACGAGGCCAAGCGATTCGCCGAGGCGATGACCATGGCGTATCATCGTTTCCATGGCATGGACACGAAGATTGTCCGGATCTTTAACACCTACGGTCCGAGGATGCGGCTGCGCGATGGTCGAGTGGTGCCGGCTTTTATCAGCCAGGCATTGAACAACGAACCTCTGACGGTGTTTGGCGACGGAAGTCAAACCCGGAGTTTCTGCTATGTGTCGGACCTGATCGAAGGGATATTCCGTCTCGCGATGAGCGAGCATCACGGGCCTGTTAACATCGGAAACCCGGTGGAGATGACGATTAAACAATTCGCAGAGAAGATTCTCCAGATCACCGGTGCAAGAGCCGGCATCGAATACCGGGAACTTCCGGTGGACGATCCAAAGGTGCGCCAACCGGATATCACGCGTGCCCGGAAACAGCTTAACAATTGGGGGCCGAAGGTCGAATTTGACGAAGGAATTCGCGTTACGATCGATTATTTCCGAAAAAAATTGGCGGAATAGGGAAACTGCAATTGCGAGTCTTGAGTGGAACGGTCCCGCGAAGTCCATTTCGCGGCAAACTCAACGCTCAGTACGGAGGAGCGAATGCCAAGCATCGGAATCACTGGTGGCGTAGCAACAGGGAAGTCATCGGTCGCGCGGCGTTTGTTCGAATTGGTGCGCCAGACCGTCCCGGTTGAACTATTCAGCTCAGATTTCGAAGCCAGGAGATTGACGGATAGCGATTTAGTTGTACAAGAGGAGATTAGAGCAGCCTTTGGAGTGCAAGTATTCGACTCTGAAGGCAATCTCGCACGAGGCCGGCTGCGGGATTTAGTTTTCCACGATGGTTCGGCGCGAAAGGTTCTGGAATCCATTCTCCATCCCCGGATACGAGAGGCTTGGATTGGCCGGACCGGAGGAGATGGGCTGCTCCTTGCGGAGATACCTTTATTGTATGAAACGGGGGCTGAATCTTATTTTAGTCGAGTGATCGTGACTGCCTGCAGTCACGCCTCGCAAATTGAACGGATCGTAATCGAACGTCGATTATTAAAAAAGCTGGCGGAACAGATCATTCAATCCCAGATGGATCTCGACGAAAAAATTCGTCGGGCCGATCGGGTCGTGTGGACCGACTGCCCTCCCGCAATCACCGCTCAGCAAGTTAATCTGATATCTCAAGAGGTCATCGAGCTTTATGGAGGAGCCAGGCGCTGAACCGACGCTATTGCCGGGTTCGGAATATTTTAGCGACAACGGAAATGTCCTTGAGCTAAACAGGCTGCATCAACTTAGCCACCCCGTTCTGCTGGAGCTGACCCGGCAGTTTAACCTTCGGGTTTCGCACGAACGGACTCGACATCAGCTTATTTTTGACCTGCTCAAAGCTTACTCGAGCCGTGGCGTCCAATTGGTCGGCGAAGGGATGCTGGAGATCACCAGCGAAAGCTATGGGTTTCTGCGCTGGGAACGTTACAATTTCACTCCCTGCCCGGAAGATGTGTATGTCTCGGCTACGATCCTTAAGAAGCACGGTATTCGACCAGGGAACAAAGTCAGGGGTTATATCCGGGGACCGAAGGAGAAGGAAAAGTTTATGGCCATGGAGCAGGTCATAAGCATCGAAGGAATCCCGATTGAATCGTGGAGTGAACCGAAACATTTCGATCAAATGACAGCGCTTTTCCCGGACAAACGAATTCTCCTTGAAAATCCAAGAAGTCGAAGCGTGAGTGCGCGGGCAGTCGATTTGATTGCTCCTCTGGGGCGTGGGCAGAGGGGGTTGATCGTCGCAGCTCCCCGAACCGGCAAGACGATCCTGATCAAGGATATCGGATTGGCGATCCGGGCGAATTCACCGGACGTGCACCTGATTTTGTTATTGGTGGACGAACGCCCCGAAGAAGTGACGGACCTTCGGCAATGCCTCGATTGCGAAATCTTCAGCTCTACATTTGATGAAAACCCGACACGCCATGTCCAGGTAGCCGAGCTGGTGAGCGAACGCGCGAAACGTCTCGTCGAACTCAAGAAGGATGTGGTGATCCTGCTGGACAGTATCACCCGCTTGGCACGTGGGTACAACGCCCTGCAACCTGGCAAAGGCCGCATTATGTCCGGAGGTGTTGAATCCAAGGCGTTGCTCAAGCCCAAACGTTTCTTTGGCGCTGCTCGGAATTGCGAAGAAGGAGGCAGCCTGACGATCCTCGCGACTGCTCTTGTTGATACGGAGAGCCGCATGGATGAGGTCATCTTCGAGGAGTTCAAAGGAACCGGCAACATGGAGCTGCACCTCGATCGCACGCTTGTGGAAAAGCGGATTTATCCAGCGATCCATATCCTGAAATCCGGTACGCGTCGTGACGAACTCCTTTATCATCCGGACGAATTCCAGCGCGTCACCCTTCTGCGGAAAAAGCTCGCTCAGTTGCCGGCTATCGAGGCGATGGAAGTTCTTTTAACGACGTTGAAGGCGACGAAAACGAATGCCGAATTGCTTCTTACAGCACTTCGTTAGTGTCCTGTCCACGAAACGGCATGCCGTTTCGCGGACAAAACATTAAACCATGACAAAGCCGTATCCGCTGCTCATAACCGACAATGTGCGCTTAGAGGATTGGTGCGGCACACTGGAGAAATGCGACCCGATAGCAGTCGATACCGAAGGAGACAGCCTTCACTGCTACTTTGAAAAGCTCTGCTTGATTCAGATCGGGTTACCGGAACAGGACGTTTTGATCGATCCGCTCGAGCCGCTCGATTTTTCTCGTTTCAATGCCATTCTCGGTCAAAGACGAATCATATTGCACGGCTGCGACTTCGATCTGCGAATGTTGCGGCGCGGCACGAAGTTTGTCGCGGGTGAGGTTTTCGATACCTATCTTGCCGCACGGTTAGTTGGCTTGAAAGAGGTAGGACTCGCTTCACTGGTGAAGGATTTTTTTGACGTTGAGCTGCCGAAATCTTCGCAAAAGGCGAACTGGGCGCGCCGACCGCTTACTCCGACGATGATAGAGTACGCGATCAACGACACACTGTATTTAATCGATTTGGCTGAACGGCTGGCTGAGCAGCTGCGTGCCAAAGGCAGATGGGAATGGTTCGAGGAAAGCTGCCGAAAAGCGGTTCTGGCAGCCGCTGAGGATCGGGAGAAAGATCCGGAACGCATCTGGAAAATACCTGGGAGCGCGGCGCTGCGAGGGATTGAGCTCGCGGTGTTACGGGCGCTCTGGCAATGGCGAGACGCCGAGGCTCAGAAAGCAGATCGTCCGAGCTTTCAAATACTTCGGAACGAGGAACTCATCGAGCTGTCAAAATCGGCCGGAGCGGGACGCGTGCATTTGCCGCCCGGTGTCCATGGCACCAGGCGCAAACGCTTGGAGTCGCTGTTGCAGGAAGCCCTGCTGGTGCCGGAGGCAGAATGGCCGCAGCGCATCCGGGCGGTTCGCGACAGGCCGACCAGCGACCAGGAGCAACGCTTGGAACAGCTGAAGAACCGACGTGACCGGGTGGCGGAAGACTTGCAACTCGATCCCGGCGTGGTCGCTCCCCGCCAGGCCCTGGAACGGATCTCGCGAGAACCGGAAATGGTCGGCTCGATTCTGATGCGTTGGCAACAGCAATTGCTGGGAATGTAGGGGAGACGTATCGGCGTTTAGGAGAGAGGCCTGCGAGGGCGGAGTGAAAGGCTTCACAGTTCACTTTTTGTTTGGCAATTTCCGGCTCTTGAGTTAGGTGTTGATTCTCTCATCCCAATGAAACCGGTGAACGACATCCAGGATTTCGCTTCTGACTGCGGTTTCATTGGTTATTTTTTGTTTTACTGGCGCTTTAACTAGGCGTCTGACCTTTTGCTCTCAATTTCGAGCGTCTCCTGGGTCAGAACCTAATTTCTCTTCGTTCTATGCAGACTATTTTCCCTCCAATTCTGAGAGATCGGCCAAATACCGGTTCGGAGAATCGTCGTGATCAACCCGATTCAAACAAAACGATAGGCGGCCGAGCCGCTCCGCAATTAACACCCAATTCCATAGCAATGATCATTGTCACCCGTCCCGATGCGACCGAGCAACAGATCGATCACATCGTCGCTAGAATCCGTTCCTGGGGTCTGAAAACTGAAGTTAGCAGGGGCGAAATGCGCGTCGTTATCGGCGTAATCGGCCCGGAAGATAAAATCCGGGAAAAGCCGCTCGGCGCCTTTCCAGGCGTTGAGTCCGTGACTCCGGTACTGAAACCGTATAAACTCGTAGCTTACGAATTTCGGGGGAGGCATTCGCACGTCCAGATAGGAAATGTGACTCTTGGAGCGAAAGAGGTCGTGGTGATGGCCGGTCCCTGTTCGGTCGAAAGCGAAGATCAGATCACCATGATTGCGAAATCGGTCCGGAAATCCGGCGCCAAAATTTTGCGTGGGGGTGCGTTTAAGCCCAGAACCTCGCCCTACAGCTTTCAGGGTCTTGGCAAAATAGGGCTGCAATTTCTTGCGGAAGCCAGGCGGGCTACCGGGATGCCTATTATCACTGAGGTGATGGATACAAAAGACCTGGAATTGGTGTGTGAATATGCCGATTGTTTGCAGGTTGGGGCCAGGAACATGCAAAACTTCTCACTCCTCCGCGAGGTGGGCCGAACGAATCTTCCAGTGATGCTCAAACGAGGGATGTCAGCGACGATTAAGGACCTCTTGATGAGCGCTGAATACATTCTGAGCGAGGGTAATTTTAACGTGCTGCTCTGTGAACGCGGTATACGGACATTTGAAAACATGACTCGGAACACGCTCGATTTGAATGCTGTCCCTGTGCTGAAAGCAGAAACCCATTTGCCGGTGGTGGTGGATCCGACGCACGGGATCGGCGTTCGTGAATTTATTCCCGCCATGGCGCTCGCAGCCGTCGCAGCCGGTGCTGACTCTATTATGATCGAAGTCCACAATGCGCCCGAACAAGCCAAGAGCGACGGCGAGCAAGCATTGCTTCCGGCGGATTTTGACGATCTCGTTGCGCGCGTAAAAAGTGTGGCGATCGCTGTCGGACGCGGTCTCTGAGGGAGCTTTTGAAACGATTGTTGACGACTTTTTGTCTTGTTCTGCTGGCCCGATCGAGCGTTGCGGATCAGCGGAGCGCGAACGCCGCATTGGAACGCGCAGCGAGCGCGTTCAATCAAGGCAGATTGGAGGAAGCGGAAAAACAAGTCGAAGCCGCGGCGAGAGCGGGCTCAAAAAAACCCGAAATCCCGAATTTACTCGGGGCGATTTTCACGAGCCAGAAGCGGTACGACGAAGCGGCCGAGCAGTTTAATCAAGCGCTTGCGCTGGACCCAAACTTTTACCCGGCCAAACTCAACCTGGCCGACGTGAAATTGTTGAAAGGAGAATACGCCGAAGCGGCTCGGGACTACCAGGCGCTAAAGGAATTAGATCCAGCGTCAGAGCTAGTGGATTTCAAACTTGTGTTGTGTGCACTTCTGGACGGAGCGGAAAGTAAGGCAAGCGGGATCGCAGACCTCATGAAGTTTCCGGGTAAGACGCCTGCGTATTATTACGCCCGTGCGGCCATCGCGCTGAAGCGAGGCGAGAAAACAGTGGCCCAGACGTATTTGGAGAACGTCAAAAAATATTACTCGGACGAACAATGCCGCTATTTTGCCCAATCCATGAAGGAGATCGATTTAACCTCCGCGGGAACGCAGAACCCTCCGAATCTGGATCCCCATAATTAGGGTCGCGCACTGATCGAAAAAGGGGCAGAGTCACCTGCCAAAACCTGAATTTTCGCGAAGATGCGAATCAAAGAACGACTTCAATGTATTCTCCAAAAGTTGTCCGAAGTTTATCCAGACGCGCATTGCGAGCTGGATTTTGAGACGCCGTTCCAGTTGTTGGTGGCCACGATTCTTTCTGCTCAGTGCACGGATAAACGAGTCAATATTGTTACTCGAGATCTTTTCCCAAGATACCCGACCGCCTACGAACTGGCCGCAGTCGGCCAGGATGAGTTGGAGCGGGCGATCAAAACGACAGGGTTCTATCGAAACAAAGCGAAGAATCTTCGTGCGATGGCAAAGGATCTGGTCGAAAAACACCAGGGCGAAGTTCCCCGCGTGATGGGAAAATTAACGGAACTGGCCGGGGTCGGTCGGAAGACGGCCAATGTGGTATTAGGAAACGCTTTCATGATTGCGGAAGGAATTGTCGTTGATACCCACGTCGCCCGACTAGCCAAACGTTTCGGCCTTACAACGAAGGACGATCCTGAGAAGATTGAGGTGGCTCTCATGCGACTCGTTCCGAAATCGCAATGGACAAATTTCAGTCACTGGCTCATCTGGCATGGTCGACGCAGATGTTATGCGAGGAAACCGGATTGTTTGAATTGTGAACTGGGATCAGTCTGCCCGAGCTACGGTAAATTCGTTCACAAGGTGACTCCAAAGGAGGGGTCTGCTGCGCGGAAAAAAGCGATTGCCTAGAGTTGGTCCAAGGATGAAGCTCAGAGTTTCTTCTCTGGACCAATTCTTATGAGCTCAAAATCCCTCGAAGGAAAAATTGGGGTAGTATTCGGCGTCGCAAACAAACGCAGTATCGCGTGGGCAATCGCCCAGGCCTGGGCGGCCGCCGGTGCGAAATTAATATTCAATTACCAGGGTGAACGGCTGAAAGAAAACGTTGAAGACCTTGTTTCGACGTTCGGTTCCGACGTACCGCTCTACCCGTGTGACGTGACCAGCGACGCTGAGATCGCCGAGTTTTTTCAACGGGTTCGTCAACAGACCGATCACGTCGATCTGATGTTGCATTCGGTCGCTTTCGCGCCCAAGGAAGCTTTGGAAGGCGATTTTCTGAGCACGTCACGTGACGCCTTTCTTTTGGCGCACAACATCAGCGCATATTCGCTGCTTGGGCTGGCCAGGGAAACTGCTCCGTTGATGACGAACGGTGGGAGCATCGTTTCGATGACCTATTATGGCTCCACCAAAGTCGTTCCACATTACAATGTCATGGGGGTGGCCAAAGCGAGTCTAGAGGCGACGACACGTTATCTCGCGTACGATCTGGGTCCCAGAAAGATCCGAGTGAACTGCATCAGTGCCGGTCCTGTGGCAACGTTGGCGGCGCGCGGGATCGCCGGCTTTACTTCCATGTTAAAGCATTATCAGGAGCATGCGCCGCTTAAGCGAAGTTGCGATCCCGCTGAACTCGGGCAGACCGGAGTTTTTTTGGCCAGCGACGGTGCCACCGCGATCACAGGTCAGGTCATTTACGTCGATGGCGGCTATCAGATCATGGGGATGTAAGATGGGAAGGGGATGATCCGTTCCGTTGCGTTCCTACCCTGAAAATGGACCTTTACCAGGAACTCGCTTCTCTTCTCGGTTCGGACATAACCTCTCGGGATCCGGTCAGGCTGGAAGAAAACAGCCGGGATAAATGGTTCGCGAGCCATCTGCCTGACGTCGTAGTCACCCCGATGTGCACCGAGCAGGTATCGCAGCTGCTTCGCTTTGCAAATGAGAGAGAGATCCCGGTCACCGCGCGCGGGGCGGGGTACGGTTATGTGGGCGGTTGCGTTCCTGTGAACGGGGGAATCGCTCTCTCGCTGGCCGGAATGAACCGTATAAAAGAGATTGCGGTCGCGGATGGCGTGGCCGTCGTGGAGCCCGGCGTGATTACCGGTGACCTGCAACGCGAAGTGAGAAATTGCCGGCTTTATTATCCACCAGATCCGGCGAGCCTGAAACACAGTTCAATCGGTGGAAACATTGCAACGAACGCCGGTGGCCCTCGCTGTCTGAAATACGGTGTGACCCGGCACTATGTCCTGGGTCTGGAAGTCGTTCTCGCCGATGGAACCGTGGTTCGAGTCGGCGGGCGAACTCACAAGAACAAAACCGGATTCGATCTGGTTGGTCTCTTTGTTGGATCAGAAGGAATGCTGGGAGTGGTGACTGAGGCGTCCCTGCGACTCCTGCCGCTTCCACCCGCCAGAGCTTCCATCTCGGCAAGCTTCAGCTCCATTGAAAATGCCGCCGAAGCCGTCCAAAAGATCTTGTTGGAAGGCTACTTGCCGTCCGCACTGGAAATCGCTGACCGGTTCACGCTCGAGGCAGCACGCCGCCATTTGTCTCGCCAGATCGTACCGGACGGCGAAGCGCATCTATTGATTGATTTGGACGGGCACGAAGAGCCGGTCCGCTCATCGCTCGAAGCGCTCTCGACTTTGGTAAAATCACTTGGTGCGTTGACTCTGGAGACTGCATTGGGTGAACAAGCCTGCGAGAAGCTTTGGGATCTTCGTCGAGGTTTCTCCGAATCGTTAAAAGCGACCGGACTGATGAAACTAAACGAAGACGTCACCGTACCGAGGGGAAATTTAGTCGAATTGATGCAATTTGCGGCTGGTCTGGAGGAGCGGTTTGGCTTTCCGGTCGCATGCTTCGGGCACGCCGGGGACGGCAATATCCACGTCAACGTCATGGTTGCAGATCCTGATAAAGAAGAGGTTGCCGAGAGGATGGAACAAGCGTTGGACGATCTCTTCCGATATGTAATCGCCTCCGGGGGCGCAATCACCGGTGAGCATGGGATCGGATTGGCAAAAAAGCGTTGGTGGCCCCAAGCAGTTTCGGCCGAGTCGATCGGGTTACACCAGGCCATCAAGCACGCGCTGGATCCCAGGGGGATCTTGAATCCCGGGAAATTCCTGTAAAGTAAGGCGTCTCCCCTTACCCCTATTCAAACCGGGACGGTTTGTTGACGGAGCAGGTAAGGCGGGACGCCTTACTTACGACGCGGGGGCAACCTGGGATGCTTATTTCACCTCATTTTTTTCGAGAGGCTCGTTTCGTGGCTGGCGCCTTGATTTCGCCTTCGGATTCAGTCGCCTCGGTAAAGATCGTTTCCGGTTCCGATTCCACGGGCTTTGATTCCCACTTCTTGGCCTTCAGCGCGGAAAGCGCGGCGGCTGTTTCCGCCTGTTTCTTGCTGGACCCGTCGCCGGACCCGAGTTCACTGCCCTCCCAGATCACCTTGGCAACAAACAGTTTTTGATGTTCCGGGCCGGTCTGGGAAACAATTTCGTAACTCGGGCTTCTTGGGGAGATCGCTTGCAGAATCTCCTGAAGTTGTCCTTTGGGATTCACTTCGAGCGGTTGGTGGGTGAGTCGCTGGATATCCTGTTGCGCTTCATCCAAAACGAATCGGCGAACGACCTCCAGACCGCTGTCCAGATACATCGCGCCGACCAGAGCTTCGAAAGCATCGGCCAGAATCGAGGCACGCTGTCGTCCGCCGCTTGCTTCTTCACCGCGGCCCATCATCAGGTAAGTACCCAGACCGATATTGATGGAGTGAACCTTCAGGCCTTCCCGTGAAACAAGGCGTGAACGCAATTTTGTCAGCTGCCCTTCGCTAAAATGCGGAAACAATCGGTAAAGATGTTCCGTAAAAATCAATTGCAAGACAGCATCGCCGAGAAACTCGAGACGCTGATTGTCGAAATGATGCCGCTGCGTTTCGTGGCCGAGGCTGGGATGAGTCAAAGCCTCCGCCAACAGAAGCGAATTGCGGAATTTGTATCCAATTCGTTGTTCTAGGGGGTTCATCAACGAGGTGTCCTGGAATCCGGTCACAATCCAAGAATGAACAATTGCTCAGGCTTCATGCATGAGATAGACGGCCAGGAAAATTTAACTCTGCCCGCCTTCGACGGGGCTATCCGACCGCTTGCAGTTTCGTCGCAGGCACCTCCTTGTAACTAAAGAGGTGTCGTTCCTTGATGACGGTCGCGGCTTTCTCGGGCACCATGTGTTCCCATCCGGGCTCTCCGGTCTGGATCTTGTTCAGGACGTCGCGGGAGAAGATGTCCATGATTGCCGCATCAAAACCCACGATGGGAGCGATGTAATGGTTTTCCAGCAGATGCGCGTACAAGTTCCGCAGGTGCAATTGGACCTGGAGATTGATCGCGTTAATCCAGATGTCGGTTGCCAGAGGATGGAGTGACGTGCCGGATAACGGTATTGGGCACGCCGACGGATTATCAAGGCAGTAGCGATCGTAGGCACTCTTTCGCATCGGGTAAATGTATAGCTTGATCAGGTTCTTAAAAAGGCGCCCGAACGATTCGAGGATCCCGCCGTCTAGATTTTCGTAATATCTTTCGTTGAACACTTCGAGCAAATTATTGATGCCCATCGCGACTCCGACCATCTGTTTGGTGTACCGGCGGAAATAAGACGTTAGTCTGTAAAACTCCAGGTAATTGGAGATAAGCACATTGTTTCCGATGGAGGCTAGAGTGTCGACCCGGTCGAGAAAATCTTTGTGGTCGATGTTTCCGGAGGCGAGCAGGTTGTGCATCGTGATCTCCATCAAGACAACCACATCGACTCCCTTCAGCGCAGGTTCCTGGAGAAACTGAGCCAACGCGCATCGCATCATATCTTCGTTGACAAGCGTTACCGGCCGAAAACTGCCGCGCTCGACCACGATCGCCTTTCGATGAAGAACCTCTGAGGGCTGCAAGACTTCACCCTTGGGACTAAACATGACGGCGTTTGTCAGCCCGTATTCGACCAGCTTCAGGCTCATCAGACGGTTGTCGACATTGGCGAAAAGTGCCCCGCTGAAGTTGATCATATCGACCTCGATCCGGTCGACGCCCAGGTTGTCCGCCAGCGACTGGATGAATCGGTCCTGATCGTCGATATAATAAAACGCTCCATAGACCAGATTGACGCCGATAATGCCGAGAGCCTGTTGTTGCAGGATGTTCTCCTTATCCAGCATTCGAACGTGGAGAATCACGTCGCTTGGTACGGAATTCGGCGTAGCCTCGAATCTGACTCCCATCCACCCATGTGCCTCATTGGTGCCCTTGAAGCTTTTGGCAGCCACCGTATCGGAAAAAACGAAGAATTCGGTGCGATCCCCTCGGGCTTCTCGCAAACGTTCCAGAAGGAGATTGTATTCGTGATCCAGCATGAGTCCCAATCGCTCCCTCGAGACATACCTCGCTGTTTTGCCGTAAATCTCATCACTGAATTTCATGTCATAGGCCGAGATCGACTTCGCGACCGTGCCCGCTGCGCCTCCGGCTTGGAAAAAGTGCCGAGCAACTTCTTGACCGGCGCCGATCTCTGCGAACGTGCCGTACTTTCCTTGGTCGAGGTTAATCGTCAGGGCTTTCCGATTGGTCGTTAAGAGTTCAGATGATTCCATGGCTCAGAGGAAGATTACCTTAACCCGGTGAATTTATAAAGGACAAGTCCCACCTGGATACGCTGCCGGGACTCGTCTTCTGTTTGAATTTTTCTCGGACTATCGGTATATAAATTTGCGGTGCCTGCTTTTCCGGTCACAGAAAAAAAGGCGAAAGCCTTGCGCGAACGGCTGATTGCTCTTCGATGCTCGGAAGGAGACATCGAAGAGAGTTTCTTCCAACGTTGGGGAGTCGAATTGCGGCATCGGCCGACTGGGGTCCGTGTTCGTTGCTCTGAGCGGCGTTGCCAGGCGCTGAACCGGTTTCTCGCACGCCGGTTGCTGGCCGACGAACTGGAGGCGCGCCTTCAGAATAAAACCCGGCATATCATTAAAGCAGAGAAGATCAGGGAATTGAAAGGTAGAACCAACCGACCGGGTGTCGCCGAGCGTCTGGCCCAATTTACATTGCGCCCGCTGGCTTCGGCTCGCACGCAAACCGCTTCCAAGGAACTCGGAAAATTATTGACTCAGCTCGAGAAGATCAAAAATGAGGAAGATCGTTAGCTGGCGTCAGCAGAACTCTCTATTCTGCGACTCCTGCAACTCTTCACTCCTGGTTTAAAGTATTGCTCCCTTGACTGTTTGCGCCTGCTTCAGAGTCGGCGAAAGTTTCGATACTTTTTGTCGCATCACTTTGCCTGCCTTGAACTTTACCGTAGCTCTCGGCGGAATCTTGAAGCTGCTGCCGGGTTGATTTGGATTCCGACCGACTCGTTCTTTTGTCAGTCGAACTTCAAATATCCCAAAATTGCGTAGTTCGACGTCGTCCCCACGAGCCAAGCTATCGGTAATCAAATCGAGCGTTCTTTGGACTACCTCAAACACTTGATGTTGAACCAAGCCGGTGTCATTACTGATCTTTACAACGATGTCCCGTTTTGTCAGGTTAGCCATTGCGAATCCTTTCCCAGGTTCGAAATTTCATGGCACTTCCGATGTTCCTCTGCCGTCAGCGCCGTCGCTGCAAACGCCCGACGCTGAACCTCTTCCGCACTATCGGCGAGAATGCAAATGAGGCAAGGATTTACTAGATGATATTGTTGCTATTTCGGGGACAGGACATTAACTCGTCGCCTCGCCGAGCACCTCGGCGGAAGTGCGGAAATGCATCTTGGCTACGGCGCACAATGCGTCACGACCTCCTTTTTCGACGACAGCCCGGGCGGCGGATTTGACTGCTGCCGAAACGCCTTTGGGAAGGGCAATGCCTAAAGCCTTGCTGCGGGTCTCCATCCAGCGCACGAATTTGTCGCGAGCAAGAATCGACGCGGCCGCAACGGCAACATCCGATTCCGCCTTGGTTTGCTGATCAATCTGGATTTCCCTTGCTTGTTTCAAAAGGGCCCGCTGGATGACTCGCTCATTGGCGAACTTGTCGGAAAGCGATCTTTTGCAGTCCGGTTTCTGCAAAAGCAAATTCTCAATGACCCGAGCGTGTCCCCATGCCAGTAAATCGTTGAGGTTCGCGAATTTTTCGTAGAGCACATTGTATTTTTCAGGACCGATGAGAACCACATTGGCTGCCAGCCCCGGGGTATGACCGATTTCATTCGCGAGCTGGCGGATCCTGTTGTCCGAGCCGATTTTTTTGCTGTCCGTCACCCCGAGAGCAAGGAAACCGCGCGCGATCTCGCGATCGACATAGACGCCTGCGATCACGAGCGGCCCGAAAAAATCTCCTTTCCCGCTCTCATCGATACCGAAATGCGGTTCAAACATAGAGGGATTGAGCACCTCCTCATAACCGACCCGAGCCTCTTTCAAGATTTCCGGCTCGAGGTAAAACCGGACAAAATCCTCAGTTTCTTTGCCTTGAACAACTACCTTTGGTCCCTTTTCATACACGGCGATGGATAGTTTAGCTTTTTGGGCGAAAAAGATTGTGTAGGGTCGTTCGACAAATTCAAATCCTTGTTCTTTCAAGAGATTTCTGAGCGCTTCTGCCTGGGAAGGTTGAATGGCTATCGTATAGGAGTTCACCGGTCCGTTAGGATGAAACAGATTTTATCTGAAATCACGGAGTTTCGCTCGAAGCTGGTTGCCTGGTTTGAACGTCATGGCCGCCGGTTGCCGTGGCGCGCCACCAGCGATTCCTATGCGATCCTGGTGTCGGAACTGATGCTCCAACAGACGCAGGTAGCGACCGTCCTCAGCTACTATCAACGATGGTTCAAACGCTTCCCGACACTACGCGATCTGGCAAACGCGGATGAATCCGAGGTGCTCCACGCGTGGCAAGGGCTCGGTTACTACAACCGCGCACGAAACCTTCACAAATGTGCAAAGATCATCGTGGCTGAGCAGAACGAGAAGTTTCCGTCCGCCGTGGACCAGTTGCGGAAGTTGCCCGGCATCGGACGATATACCGCCGGCGCACTTGCGAGCTTTGCCTTCAACCTGCCGGCTCCGATCGTTGACGCCAACATCGAAAGAGCCCTGAGCCGTCTTCTGAATTTGCGAGAGCCGGTGGACCAGCCGCGTGGGAATCGAATCATCTGGGATTTTGCCTCAAAGTATGTCCAGGGTCCGAATCCGCGACTTTTGAATTCGGCTTTGATGGAGCTCGGTGCCACGATCTGTTCACCTCGGAAACCGCTTTGCGTTATCTGCCCGGTGCGCTCCTTTTGCGCCGCCAGGAACCCGGAGTCACTCCCACGAAAAAGGAAGCGGCGAAAAATCGAGAGAAGAACTGAATTGCATTTTCTGGCGCTCAAAGAGGGCCGGATTTTGCTACAACAGAATCTGGGCAAGCGTTGGCATGGCCTGTGGAGTCTGCCGACCCTGGCGGCAAATCCAGAATCCAATCAGCCTTTTGACGCGCATAGTCCGTTTTTGAGCCTGAGCTACCAGATTACGCGTTTCGTGGTTCGGCTGAATGTCTTCGTGCGCGAGGCGCCCGCGGTGGTAAGTGCAGGCCAGGGATGGCACGAATTAGAGGCGCTCGACTCTCTTCCAATGCCTTCGCCCCACCGACGCGCGGTCCGGATGGCGCTTCTTCAGAACGGGTCGGCGTTGAGATCTCGGGCAGAGGTTTCGTCCGTGCCAGGGACGACCCGCCACCCTGGCTCAGACGGAGCTTCGCTCAAAATTTCGACGCCGACCTGCCGATCCGCCGATCCGCCGACCCACTCTGCGGCGGTCGCCTAAAGAAATCCTTGATTCGGGCTGCGGGGAGCAGCGATGGTCTGTTTATTCTTATGAACGCATCAGTTGAGCTTCGAGAAATGCCGGACGTTCAGGGTCACTTTGGACCGTATGGCGGCGTGTTCGTTCCGGAAACGCTGATGCCCGCAATCTGTGAATTGAGGGACGAATATGAACGGGCCCGGCAGGATCCGAAATTCAAACTGGAATTGGATCGGTTGCTAGGATCGTATTGCGGGCGTCCGACGCCGCTTTACTATGCGGAGCGCCTCACGGAGAAACTCGAGGGGCCACGGATTTATTTGAAAAGAGAAGACCTTTTGCACACCGGAGCGCACAAAATCAATAACGCGATGGGCCAGATCTTGCTCGCCAAGCGGATGGGCAAAACCCGGGTCATTGCAGAAACGGGGGCGGGACAGCACGGGGTAGCGACCGCAACGGTTGCGGCACGGTTTGGTTTTGAATGCGTAGTCTATATGGGGAAGGTCGACATGGAGCGCCAGTCGCTGAATGTGGCGAGAATGGAGTTCCTGGGGGCGAAAGTTGTTCCGGTCACCGCTGGTCAGGCAACGCTTAAAGAAGCGATTAACGAAGCTATGCGTGATTGGGTCACCAATGTTCGATCAACGCATTACCTTCTCGGTACGGCGTACGGACCGCACCCTTACCCCATGCTCGTTCGGGACCTTCATCGGGTAATCGGAGAAGAAGCAAGGCGACAGATCCTTGAGCAGGAAGAACGGCTGCCAGACCTGTTGCTGGCATGTGTCGGCGGAGGGAGCAATGCCATCGGGCTCTTTTATCCGTTTCTGAATGATGCAGGGGTTCGAATGGTTGGAGTAGAAGCCGGCGGCCGCGGAATCCGTCCGGGCGAACATGCCGCTCGTTTTCAGGCTGGCAAGCTCGGGGTGCTCCAAGGGACAAAAACCTGGCTGCTTGCCGACGAGGATGGACAGATTCAGCTCACACATTCTGTTTCCGCCGGTCTGGATTATGCCGCGGTCGGCCCCGAGCATAGTTATTTGCGCGATATTGGCAGAGTGGAATACGATTATGCCACCGATGACGAGGTTCTGGAGGCGTTCCTAGAATTGTCCCGGACAGAGGGAATCATCCCAGCTCTCGAGTCGACGCATGCAGTTGCTTACCTGATAAAGCATGCAGGAGAGATGAACCGCGACCAGATTGTCGTTGTCAACTTGTCCGGCCGAGGAGATAAGGACGTGCAACAAGTAGCTCAATATCTTGCGGTGCGATATGGCGAGAAGCACGCAATGACGGAAGATCTGCGAGGAGGAGGCGGCTCGTCCCCGAAGGCCGTGTCAAACGGTTCACCGTGATTGAGATTCCCACAGAAGTACCGGTGATGCCGTTGGGGAATGCAGTGCTCTTTCCGCATTCATTGTTGCCTCTGCACATTTTTGAACGGCGTTATCGCGAGATGCTCGCGCATTGTTTGGATGGCGATCGCATGTTTTCTGTGGTGCTGATCAAGAAAGGAATCGAAGAAGCAACCACGATTGAGGATCTTTGTCCGGTTGCCGGAGTCGGTTTGATCCGTGCATGCGTTGGGAACGAGAACGGCACCTCGAATCTGGTTTTGCAAGGATTGGCGCGGGTCCGGTTGGTTGCCTGGACGCAAGAAGCGCCCTTCCGAATGGCAAAAATCGAGATGGCGAAGTCGATTCTTGGCAATCCCGTGGAAGCGGACGCGTTAAGCGAAAAGGTGAAAGAGTTTTGCCTGCGGATCGAAAGGATCGGCGTCCCGCTCCCTCCAAATCTCATGGACCATCTAAAACAGATTGATTCGCCGGAAATACTTTCCGATGTCGTGGCAGCCGCGTTTGTGGGAGAACCGTACCAACGGCAGAAATTGCTCGAAGCCTACGAAGTCTGCGAACGTCTGCGCTTGCTGATCCAGTTTCTGCGGAGTCAGGCTGGAGGAAATTGACGATCTCGGAACCCTGCTCCCACCCGGATTTCGATTGTCATTCGAACTTTCATGAATTAATGCTGGTCGATACATTTCCCTATGATTCGTCACCTCATTCTCTTGGCTCCGGTCGCCCTTTGTGTGGCCTTGGTCGCTTGTCAAACGACAAGCGCGCCGAAAACAGCTGGCGCTGGGAATCGCTACGGTTATGGAGCCGTCCCGAGTCCAACTCCCCCCGTGAGCGCTGTGCCAAAAAATACTCCGGAGCCTACACCGGAGGAAACTACGCCTCCTGAAGCTTTTCCCACGCCCTCTCCTGTAGCGCCGGCGCAGCCCGAGAACTATCCGGTTGCTACCAAGGTGCCAGGTAAGACCGGACGTGTCATCAGCCCGTACGCACCAAATGCGGGAGAAGTTGACGTGGAAGGTTATCCGCCAGGTGCGGAAGTGAAGGACCCATACACAGGCAAGATCTTTCTCGTACCTTAGGTTTGGGCCGCCAATACTCAGTCTTAGCGGGACGCGCAACGGCGCGCGTCCCGTTTTGCTTTTGCGATTATGGAAGCAACCAGTGTGGGCATCGTCGGTGTGGGCATGATGGGTGGTTCAGTTGCGCTCGCCGCGCTGCGTGCGGGCTATCGGGTCTTTTTGTACGATCGAATGGCTTCGGAGAAGCTGGCCGGAACAAAGTTTCGGAGGGCATCGGTGGTGAACACTCTGGCGGAGCTGGTTTCAAAAAGCCGCCTTATCATTCTGGCGACTCCGATTGGCGCGTTGGCGGAACTAGGCAGCGCCTTAAGTGAACTGGTGCGTTCCAATCACGTGGTTTCGGACGTGGCAAGCGTAAAGCGGCCGGTTGCAGAGTTGCTCGCGGCCGCGTTCCGCGACCGCTGCGAATACGTCCCTGCTCACCCGATGGCCGGTTCGGAAAAGTCGGGCGCTGAGGCAGCACGGGATAATTTATTTGCTGGCGCGGTGACACTGATTTGTCCGGAACTGGCCAGCAAGGCAGAAACCGTCGCATTTGTCACGGCGTTCTGGGAAAAACTCGGAACGCGCGTCGTTTCGGTGAGCGTCCCGGCGCATGATCAACTTGTTGCCGTGATGAGCCATTTGCCTCATCTGATTGCGGCGCTTCTGGTCAAACATGTAGCGGGAACGAACAGAGCGGCTCTTGATCTGTGCGGGCCTGGGTTCCGTGACGCGACTCGAATAGCATCCGGGTCGCCAGAACTATGGGCGGACATTCTATTGTCGAACGCGGATGCCGTCCAAGAGCATCTCCGCGCTTTCAAAAGAGAGCTGGAAGAAGCCATTACCTTGCTGGACGAAAAGGACGCTAAAAAATTGCAAGCTTTGCTCGACGAGGCGAAAGAGAATCGCGATAGGTTATCGCCATAGCGAGTTATGTCAGAACTAATGGTTTCTAGGGCGCCGACGATCGAGGCGGAAATTCGAGTTCCAGGCGACAAGAGCATGTCGCATCGAGCGGTTCTGCTTTCGGCAATCTCGAATGGGACGTGTGTGGTTCGCGGTTTCCTTCCGAGCCAGGACTGCCAGTACACAGTTGATGCGATGCGAGATTTCGGGATCGCGATCGAACAACCGGAAGAGACGACGGTTGTTATTCATGGTCAGCGAGGAGTTTTTCATCCGCCTCACCGCCCGATTGATTGCGGCAATTCCGGGACTTTGATGCGCCTGTTGTGCGGGCTCGCTGCGACTCAGACTTTTGAATCGACTTTGATCGGCGACGACTCGCTTTCGTCGCGACCGATGCGCCGGGTCATCGAACCGCTTACCCAGATGGGCGCTTCGATCAAATCGACCGGGCCAAATGGCCTGGCTCCGCTCGTCGTTCACGGGAACCGTTTGCGCCCGATTCGCTACGAACTTCCCGTCGCGAGCGCCCAGATCAAGAGTGCGATTTTGTTTGCCGCGCTCAGGGCGTCTGGCAAGACCACGGTTATTGAGCCTTTGCCAACGCGGGACCATACCGAGAGAATGATGTCTTATTTTCTGGTTCAATCACAACGAGAGAAAGTTGGCCAAGGTTTCGCGATATCTTTGTATGGCGATCAGGTGCCGGAATCCAGAGACTTCACGGTTCCCGGTGACATCTCCAGCGCCGCTTTCTGGTTAGTGGCAGCCGCTGCGCAGGCGGATTCGGATCTCCTTGTCCGCGATATTGGCCTGAACAAGACTCGCACCGGTATACTCTCGGTCCTCTTGCGGATGGGAGCGCGAGTTCGCGAAGTAATCGAAGATTGCGATCAAGTGGAACCGAGAGGCGAGGTTCGGATCCAGGGCGGCCGACTGCGCGGAACGATGATCGCAGGGGATGAAGTACCGAATGTCATTGATGAGATCCCCATCCTCGCGGTAGCGGGTGCGTTGGCGCACGGGAAAACCGTGATTTGTGACGCCAAGGAATTACGAGTAAAGGAAACAGATCGTCTGGCGGCCATTGCGACAAATTTGACCGCGATGGGAGTCGAAGTCGTAGAATTGGCAGATGGTCTGGAGATCTACGGCGGCACACCGCTCAGGGGAGCGCGCGTAAAGAGCTACGGTGATCATCGCATTGCCATGGCCTTCGCAATTGCGGGAATGTTCGCCGATAGTGAGACTGTGATTGAAGACACCGACTGCATCGCTACTTCCTATCCGGGTTTTGCCAGGCAGTTGCAAAAATTTCTGACACCGGACGAAAGTCCGCCCACACCCGTGATTAACCCAGCCGGAGTTCTAGAAAAGAATTGAATCCGGACACCGTTTCCGATTTTTCCGTGATTGCGATTGACGGACCTGCCGCTTCCGGAAAAAGCACGGTCGCGCGCAAACTCGCCAAGCGACTTGGTTTCTCTTACATTAATAGCGGTGCGCTTTATCGGGGAATCGCCTGGCTGGCTAATGTGCACGATATTCCGCCGCACGATGCAACGGCGGTCTGTGGCCAAGTGCGGAAATCGGTCTTCCACTTTAACCTCAAAGGGAAGGAACTGGCTTTGTTGATCGACGGGATAAGTCCAGAGCCACATCTGCGCGATGAGCAGGTCAATCGAACAGTCTCCGCCATTTCTGCGATCCCGGAGGTACGCGAGTTTCTTGTGACACACCTTCGGGAGTTTCTGACGTGGGATAACCTGGTCATGGAAGGCCGTGACATAGGGTCGATAGTGTTCCCGGACACACTCTACAAGTTCTACATCGACGCGTCCCTCGAGGTCCGAGCGCAGCGCCGACTCGTCCAGGGGCAACGGGATGATCTGTTTTTCCGCGATCGGGCCGATTCCTCCAGGCGCGCCTCACCGTTGACGATCGCCGAGGATGCGCACGTGATCGATAGCTCCTCTCTGACGATTGACGGCGTGGTAGGAGAGATTGTCGGACGCTTAAAGATGATGAAGCTTCCAGAAGCCCTCCGCCTCGACTGATGAAGTCGCTCTACTGGGTCTGTTATACGCTGAGCGGGGTGATCGCCAGAGTCGCCTTCCATTATCGTGCCTATGGTCAGGAGAACATTATCGAAGAGGGTCCGGCCATCATGGCTGCGAATCATCAGAGCTACCTCGATCCACCGCTGGTTGGCATCACCTGCCGGAACGAGCTCTACTTTCTGGCGCGCAAAACACTTTTCGAAAAAAAGTTGCTCGGACCGATCATTTCCAGAGTAAACGCGCTTCCGGTCGATCTTTCGCGAGGTGATCTTACGGCTCTCCGTGCGGTCATGAACCTCCTTAAAGAGGGCCATCGGACCGTTATTTTTCCCGAAGGGACACGGTCATTGACCGGACAGATCCAACCCGCCCGCGCCGGGATCGGGATGATCATCGCCAAGACGCTTGCTCCTGTCGTCCCCATTCGGATCTTCGGATCCTTTGAAGCGTGGCCGAAAGGCGGGAAAATCAGGCCGCACCCGATCACCGTGGTCGTCGGCAAGCCGATGCGGTTCAAAAAGGAAGATTTCCCCGCGAACACTCGCGAAGTTTACCAGAAGATCAGCGAGCAGGTGCTTGCGGCGATTGCGGCGATCGAACTGCCCGAGAGAGGCAGCCGGTAGAACAGTTGTCAGTTTTCAGTTGTCTGTTCTCAGGCGGAGAAGCGATGCGCAAGAGTTTGTATTCAGTAGCTGGTTTCAAACAGGCCTGTTAAGAAGGTTCGAGTCTTCCTTACTGACAACAGACAACTGAGCACAGACAACTGACTAGCGTCGCCTTCTCTGGAGTGTGATGCGCTTAATTCGCGCGTCATCGTTCGGGCTGAAACTCATCACGTCGGGATCATCTTTTAACGTGTTGTGAACAATGCGCCGATCGTAGGAATTCATCGGCTCAAGTTTGACCGGTCGACCGGAAATCCGCACGGTATCCGCGATTTGACGGATTCGCTGCCGCAGTTTGTCGTCCCGCATTGCGCGCCAATGTCCGACGTCGACCTGTACACGAAGCGCATTCCGATCCTGGGCTTGAAGAATCCGATTCAGAAGAAACTGCAAATCTTCGAGCGTTTCTCCTTCCGGTCCGATCAATGCCTCGCTTTCTGCAGTGAAAACCTGGAGTTGACGGCCGGCGTCGGTCTCGACTTCGTGGATATCCGCGACGAAGCCAAGGTAACCAAGCATCGTGTCTAGTATCTCCTTGGCTTCCATTTTCTCCTGGGGGAAAACAATCAGATTTTATCGATAACTCTTGCGCTTGGCAACCTGGGGACTTTTCGGAACCTTGACGAGCGGTGCATCCGCCTGTTTTCTTGTCAGGTACATTTGGGTCACGAAAAAGAGATTTTGCACTGTCCAATACAACGCCAACCCTGACGCATAATTGTAGCAGATAAAAAGGAAAATCAGCGGCATGAAAAGAAACATCCGCTGCTGGGCTGGATCGCCTGTCTTCGGCGTTATAGCCATCTGCCAGAGCTGTGTCGCGGCCATCACGAGGGGCAGAATATTAATCGGAATGCCTCCGACGTGAAACACGGTATCTGGTTGCGATAGATCGTGCACCCAGAGAAACGAGCTGTTACGAAGCTCGATCGCCTTGTCAAGCATGCCGTAAAAACCGAAGAAAATCGGGATTTGAACTACCATAGGAAGACAGCCGCCGAACGGATTGACGCCATACTCCTTGTACAGCTTCATCGTCTCCTGATTCATCCGCTGCGGATCATCTTTGTACTTCTCACGAAGCTCGTTCATGATCGGCGAAAGCTTGGACATCTTTCGCATCGACTTGGTCGCGGCGTTTTGTAGTGGCCAGAGCAGCGACCGGATGATGATCGTCATGATGATAATGGCGAGCGCATAGCTCTTAACCCATGCATGGAGGACATTCATCACGGTCAGCAGCAGTTCGCTGACCCATTTCGCCCATCCGAAATTCATGATGTCGGACTGGTCGTTGGGGAGTTTTGCCAGACGGGTAAACTCTTTTGGTCCGGCGTAAATGTGGAACGTGACGGTCTTAGTCTCTCCAGCTTGCAAGCTGAAGCCCGGAATTTCGATCGCCCCCTCAATGGCTTTGATCGCAGGCTCGCCATCGCTGTTCGAAATATTCACCGGCTTTGCCCAGACCTGCTGACCCGAGGTCTCCTGGGGCGCCAGAATGGTCGCGAAATACTGATTGCTTACCGCCGCCCACAAGATTTTATCGGCGGTAGCGGTGTAAACATCCTTCGCCCCGTGGGTTTGAAACATCCCGAAGAAGGTGGCGGGATCGAAGTAGTTGACTGCAATCGAGTTGAATTTGCCGTCGCGGTACCAGTCAAATTGGGTCGCGTAGATTCTGTCGCTTCGGTGGATCGGTTCGGCTGCCCCCGTGCTCACAAAAAAGCCGGGCGTGTCGAACGGGGTCGCGCCATCGTTCTTGAAAGTAATCGAAAGGTTGACCTGGTAATCGTCTTTCAAACCGGCCTGTTTGGCCAGGGTGTAGACTTTTGTCACCTCGAGTCCACCTGCGGCAGTGCGCTTCAGAGTGGCCGTGCCGGCCTCCTGATCGGTGGACAGAGAGTAACCGCTGTCTTGCCAATCATTCGGATTTTGGGAGATTGCTCCGACAGCAGGTGCGCGTTCCGTATTGAGCTGAACGAGGTGTCCTTGTTCTGCGCTATGCTTCAACAGGTCTACCGTAACGAGCCCGCCTCTATTATTAGAAAAACTGAGCTCAGCAAGATCGCTTTTGAGCGTCTCGTCGTGCTCAGGTTGCTCGTCGTGCTGCTTCTGATCGGGCAGGGACTGAGCTGCCAGGCTCGGGGAAGCTGCCGGTTCAGGAGATTGAGTGGCCTGCGGCGCAGGGGTGGCCTGAGCAGCCAAGACGGCTTGTTGCTGCAAAAACTTGACCCTCGATTCGGCCGCCTGACGTTGTTCCCAAACGATCGAAGCAATTAGGCCGATCGTGGCGAGTGTGACTACTATCCAAGTTGTGCGATCCATACTTCGATCAGGTTGAGAGATTCATTTGCACTTTGTTTGTCTGGTTGGCACCGGGTCGTACCCGGAATTCCCCCAGGGGTGGCAGCGGAAAATGCGTTTGATGCCCAGCCAGCTCCCAAGCATCCAGCCATGCACTTCGATAGCCTCGACAAAATATTCGGAACAGGTAGGCCTGAACCGGCAACCAGTTCCCGGGCCGCCTGTCAATGCCGCCAGGAACGGTGATAAAGTCACTTTGTACACTTTAAGTAAGATCCGGAGGATGCGAGCCATGTGAGTCAGGCGCTAAAATAGAGGCGCGCCCAACCAGCCGCAACCAGTCTCGTTGGAGCTCGTCGAATGTCGCGGTTGCCGAGGAGTGACGAGCGATGGTGACAATCCAGAATCCTCTTTGGATGCGATGCTGATTCAACCTGAAGATTTCCCTGATTCTTCGCCGGACCTGATTTCGGGAAACCGCGTTGCCAAGCCGTTTTGTGGCGATAATCCCGATTCTGGGTACTGCCTCCGTTTCCCGCGCTAGGATTGCCAAGACGAGGTGCTTTCCGGTCCAGGATTTACCTGATGCCTTGACCAACCTGAACTCTGAGGCACGATTTAAGCGCGATGACTGGGAAAACCTAAAGCGTATCCGCCCCGGGCGGATCATACTCTTCTAGGCCTCGGTGTGCCGTGCGTAGTGTAGTTCCACCCCGCCGGGAACCAGGCGTTTCCGGCCTCGCTGACGCCGCCGGGTCAAAGTCGCTCTTCCGCCTTTGGTTTTCATCCGGGCACGGAAGCCGAACTGACGCTTCCGGGTGCGTTTTGAAGGTTGGTAGGTTCTTTTCATGTCAGTTAATCCTGGAGCATCAAGGGTCGGGAAGGTTAATCAGGGGGAGGCAATTGTCAACCGCGGAGACCGCGATCCCCATTTGCGCTTCGGCTGGATCTGGGCCAGCGTTCGGACCGCTCACGAGTCGAACAATGGAATCACCGGAAAAGACAATAGACCTGCTTAAACGGGGTGGCTCCCAGTTGATCAATGAAGCCGAACTGAAAAAGAAACTGGAAGAGGGACGCGCTCTTCGTGTCAAATTCGGCGTCGACCCCACATCACCCGATTTGCACTTGGGGCATTCGGTCAATCTTTTCAAACTGAGGCAATTTCAGGATCTCGGACATGTCGCGGTGCTGATCATCGGCGATTTCACGTCGATGGTGGGCGATCCGAGTGGCAGATCGACAACCCGTCCGATGTTGACCCGACACCAGGTGATGGCTAATGCCGAAACCTACAAGATCCAGGCATTCAAGATCCTGGATCCGAGTCGGACGGAAATAGTGTTTAATAGCGAATGGCTGGGAAAAATGAATTTCCTGGATGTCATCAAGCTCAATAGCCGGGTGACCCTTCAGCAAACGCTTCAGCGAGAGGACTTCAAGGCCAGGGTCGAGCATGGGTTACCCGTTTTTCTTCACGAGCTGCAATATCCGATCATGCAGGGCTGGGACTCCGTGGTGACCCGCGCGGATGTGGAACTCGGCGCAACAGACCAGCTTTTCAATATCATGGTCGGCAGAGACCTCCAGAAAGAGGAAGGGCAGCCACAGCAGGTTGCTTGTCTACAGCCAATTCTTGAAGGACTCGATGGGGTGCAGAAAATGAGCAAGAGCTTGAACAATTATGTCGGCATCTGCGAGCCGCCCAAAGAAATGTTCGGCAAGCTGATGAGCATATCTGACGTACTGATGGACCGGTATTACGAAGTTCTCTTTGGCGAAAAGGTACCTGTGATCCATCCGATGGAAGCCAAAAAACAGCTCGCTTCCCGGATCGTCGAACAGTTCCATGATCGAATGGCGGCACAAGATGCGCTTGATGAGTTCAATCTCCGTTTTGCAAAGCGGGATTTGGAATCCGTGGAACTGCCGACCGTCAGCGCCGCCCAGCTAGGAAATGACCTCATTTCAGCCATTGTAACTGCCTACTCGAAGGGGTTTGGCATCGTCAAATCCCGCAGCGATGCTCGTCGGCTCGTGGAGCAAGGCAGTGTCCAATTGCGCGGAGAAAAGCTTACGAATCCGAAGGTAGAGATCCGTTTCAATTCCGGAGAAATTCTGAGGCTGGATAAAACTCGGGCCGTCCGTCTGATTTGAATTCCAAGTAAGCAGCGTCCCGCTTTGCTTCTACCGAGCTGCGTAGAGGGGAACGATTTATGCCGTGACAAGTCACTCCTCGGATTCCTCCTCGCTGGAAAGCATATCCTTGATCGACTTCCGTTTACGGAGACGTAGCCAATTGTTCCAGGTCTTTCGCAGGCCGTCTTTCACGGAAATATACTCCTGGTTCAGGTCGTTCTGTTTCGGGATCTGATCGAGGATGCCGCGCACGGAAAAATCTTCTGTTTTCAGAATCGTATACGCCCTGCCGATCGCGGCATGATGGTGAGCATCGCTGGCGGCGGTCATTGCGAGGCCTCGCTTCATGGCGTAATTAAACGCCGACTGGTTATACCGTTTCAGGGTGCTGGCGGCGTTGAACACCTCGATGGCATCGATCGGCAGGGTGTTCAGGACGTTTTCGCGGATCCCAGCGCGGAAAAGGTCGTATGGGTGCGGGGGTATCGCCAGGCCGCCCGCTTCGTGGATCAAGTGACAGACTTCTAGCGCGGGCCTTCCCTTCAAATTTGGCAGAACGGCTCCGATACAAAGAAGATGCCCCTCTGCGGTGGTAATTTCGACCCCCGGAACGATTAGAAAATTGTTCACCGGCTGGCCGTCTTCCCGCATGAGGTCCTTCTCCAGGAGGTAGGTGATCGCGTCGCAGGTATTGTGATCGGTCATCACGAAAGCATTGAGGCCCTTCCTCCGGGCGGCTTGGATGAGTTGTTCCGGACTGCTGACCCCATCGCCCGAAAAGAACGAATGGCAGTGGAGGTCTATCTTCACGGACATGAACTGCAGATTATCGAGGAAATGGAACGCGCCAACTAAAATTCCCGTTCCCGAAAATATCGCCTGGCCAAGTGTGGGCGATATTTTCGCGCTGATCCGCTGAAGTTCTACGGTGCAATTATTCGTGAGTATGGTAGACAAAAAGTCGATGGATGGACTGACAACCGAATCGAGCTTTAGTCCGCAAGAAGCGATCGGCGAGAAGCGCCGAACGGGCGCTCCCGCTTTTAAAGAATGGGCCATTGTGTGCGATTCGATTGAGCGGGGTCGAACAAGCTTGATTTTCCGCAAGGGCGGAATCGCTGAGGGTCCGAATGGCTTTCAGTTCAAGCATCGGCGCTTTTTTTTATTTCCGACTTTTTTTCACGAGCATATTGAGCGCACGCGACTGAGCCGGGGGTATGATGTGACACCCAGGCACGATGGCGTTGCGATCTCCGTTTTCGTGGAGATTGAATTTACCGCCCTGTTGGGGGACTTGCAGGCGATCCAGACGTTGGAACCGCTTCATGTCCTGAAGCCGAGTGTGCTCGAGGAGCGATTTCATTACGACCAGAATAAGGGTTTGCACGTTGCTTTTCTGCGTGCTTATCGGATTTCTCCCGTCTGGGAGTTGCCGTTCCACCCTTCCTACCGCGGATGCCGCTCCTGGGTCACGCTTCCTGATCCGCCCGCTGATCTGAGACAGGAACCGGTTCTCACCGACGAGGAACAAAGCCGCCGTCGCATCCTTTGCCTTGGTCACATGTAAAGTAACTGAATTCGCTGGAATGTTGCAGCGACTCGATCGCGCACCCGATTAATTTCTCGCGAGTCTGAATGCCGGTTAAGTGAGCTTATCAGATTTTCGAAGATAGGCCGTGCGTCTTCCAGTTTCGACTTCAGCGACTCCATGTAGTCCTCCATCGCCTTCTTGGAGTCGGGGTCGTCGTCCATGGACTTCACCACTTGCGAATCCGCGAATTCCTCCTTATTTGCATTGAATTCGTCGACGAATTTGTTGGCTTGGTCACAGAATTTATCTGCGGCCTTAATCAGTTCCGATTCTGTTGTCAACGTCCCGAGCGCCGATCCGAGATCGTTGATCGCGGTGAGATAAACGGAAAACGGCGCCTTGTATCGATCGATCACAGCTTGCTTCTCTGGATCCAGGGCGAAGGCCGAGAGTTTTAGAACGAGAAGAGCGGACCCGACCGAGACTGCAAGCTTCAAATTCATAAAGTTGTCATACCGCGACTGCCGGACATTGTTTGAGGGTGGCCTGCGAATCAATTTAAAATTTGAATCGTTCGTTTGGACGAAAGTGACAGGAAGTCAGAGAAGTAGACCTTGGCGACGAGATAGTTACTTACGACCGGCCTTTGCTCCGAAAAGATTGTGCGCCCGTCGGCCCTGGCGTAAAAAGTTGTGGAGGATCCGCCATCGAAATTTAATGCGCGGATGATGTGGTGGCCCGGAATTAATGTCGTGTGCGCGAGGATTTCCCCCATGTCTTCCAACGTGACTGAGCGGCAAATGCCGAAGCCCCACAGAGAGGGACCGCACGAAAAGATAAATGTTCGTGCCGCAACGCGCCGGTTGTCCAAGCCAGCCACGGACCCGCCGCCGTCCACGAGAAATGGGCCGCATTGGATGGCTTGCTGGATCCCTTTTGCTCCGGGAAATTCCTGTGTTCGCGAAAGCCACGGGCGGCCGTTTCTCACGTAGAAAACCCCGGACAACAGCTTTGCTCTCTGTAACTCGTGCACCACCCGGTGGTTGCTGATTAACAACCCGACCGGATCGAGGTTCGGTTGAAAATAACCACCGTTGATGCCAGCCAATCCCCCGTTGACTCCAATGAGGTCTCTCAAGCCTCGGATTTGTCCGTCTGTATTCGGGATTACTTCGAGTCTCACATCCATTGCCGCGAAGTAGACCAGACTAACCTCAGCTTCAGTATCACGATTTGTTATCCGCAACTCCGATGCTGTTAGTTTTCCGCTCGAAACTGGCCAATCGCTTCGATTAAGGACCTTCCAGTCGGCAAATAGACATCCCGGGATCAGTAAGAAGAGGAGAAGAAGCCTTTTCACAGTCAGGAATTAGGGGAATTTGCGAATTTTAACCGCCGATTACGCCGACGACACAGAGTTATTTTGGTTCGCTCTCGCCCGCTTACCGATTGGCGCTGCGACTCACTTTACGCCGGTCGCCAGCACAGTTTGAAAGTATGGGCTATTCAGTTCTCTTGAAACGACCTGTACCTCATTCTCGTGAAATCCGGCTTGCTCCAGCAAACGGAAAAGCTCGACTTCGCTGAATCCGAGCCAGAGATCCGCGTATAATTCTCTCGCCTGCTCGAAGCTGTGGGCTAGCAGATCGAGGACCACCAGTCGTCCGCCTTCGCGCAGAATTCGTCGAGCTGCTGCGATTGCTTTCTGCGGGCTGTTTGCGTGGTGGAGTGCTTGGCTGAAAATGGCCAGATCGATTGAGTTTTCCGGTATTGGCGGTTCTTCAAGGTCACCAAGGCGATACTCCAAATTGGTCAATCCTTGATCTTTGGCGAGCTGGGCTCCGACTTCAACCATGCGTTCGGAAATATCAACGGCGACCACCTTTCGAGCGTTTTTAGCGAGGATCTGCGAGAGCGTTCCCTCACCCGCCCCCAGATCCGCGACGTCAATTGAAGGGATCATAGTCAAGAAGAGGTGCGCCAGAGCTTGCCAGGATCTGCCCGGGCAATAGCTTCTCCCAAATTTGCCCGCGAGCTTGTTGAAGTACTCGCGGGTACGATTCTTACGCTTGGCGATTACGTGTTGGAGGCTTGATTGATCGGAACCTGCTTCAGGTATATCCGCGATGGCCAGGTGGACGATACTCTTAAGTTCGGTTTCTTTGATTGGACCGGCGGGAGTCCAGCTATAATAAATGTTTTTCCCGAAGCGTCGGTCCTGAACCAGGCCTGCGCGCTTCAGTTGGGCGAGGTGAGTCGAGATACGTGATTGCCCCATTCCGAGGATTTCCTGGAGCTCGGCGACCGACAACTCCTCAGCTTGGAGGATATGCATCAGGCGGGCGCGGGTCCGATCAGATAAAGTTCGAAGAGAATTCAGCGTTGACGACATGGAAATACGGTCGATATATCAGTATATCATGATTGGTCAATATTCGCATCTGCCTTCCTGCCCCTCGTCCGAGGGCAGATCCTGAACCAATCGTTTCCCATCATCATCTTATGCCGCGTCGTTATATTTTTTCCTCTGAATCTGTGGCCGAAGGGCATCCAGACAAAGTCTGCGATACAATCTCTGATCAAATCCTGGATGCTTGCTTAACTCAGGACCCGAAAAGCCGGGTGGCGTGTGAAACGCTCGCCAAGGGAAATTTGGTGGTTATCGCCGGCGAAATCACCACTAATGCCCGATTCGATTATCTCGAAGAGGTGCGTTCGGCGATCCGTGAAATCGGTTACGTCCATGAAGATTCCCAGTTTCAGGCCGATACCTGCGTGATTGTTCAAGCGTTGAGTCGGCAGTCGCGTGACATCGCTCAAGGTGTGGACGCCAAAGCCGCGGAGGGAAAGGAAACAGACGAACAAGGAGCAGGTGACCAGGGGCTGATGTTCGGCTTTGCGGTGCGCGAGACGCCGGAACTGATGCCGGCGCCGATCCAATTGAGCCATAAACTTGGCCGTGAGCTGACTCGTCTTCGAAAATCGGGCGAACTTCCCTGGCTCCGTCCAGATGCCAAAACCCAGGTTTCAATTGAGTACGAAGGATACCGTCCAATACGAGTTGATACGGTCGTGATCTCGACCCAGCATGCCGCAGACGTTAAGCACAAGGAGATCCGTGAGACACTGATCGAACGGGTTATCAAAGGAGTGATTCCGGCCAATTGGATCGATTCTTCCACACGATATCTCATTAATCCGACGGGGCGCTTTGTGATTGGCGGCCCCGAAGGCGACTCCGGATTGACCGGGAGAAAAATCATTGTCGATTCTTATGGCGGGATGGGACGCCACGGAGGTGGCGCATTTTCCGGAAAAGATCCTTCCAAAGTGGACCGTTCCGCGGCTTACATGGGAAGGTATGTTGCGAAAAATGTGGTTGCCGCGGGTTTAGCGGACAGGTGCGAAGTTCAATTTGCTTACGCGATCGGGTATCCGGATCCGGTCAGCATTTCGGTTGATACCTTCGGCACCTCGACGGTGGACGAAATAAAAATCGAACAAGCGGTCCGTGAGGTCTTCAATTTCAAACCGGCGGCTATTATCGAGCAACTACAACTCCTCCGTCCGATCTACCGCAAGACGACCAACTACGGCCACTTTGGCCGTGAGGATGATCTGGACGCACTCCGCTGGGAGCGTACTGACAGGGCCGACGCTCTTAAACAATTTGTCTCCTGAATCTTTGAACCATTTCGAAAACACAGATTAGCAATCTCCGTTCTCCAACCGAAAAATTTCATGAGTATCGTGACCACAAAACCAGCCGCAGATTACAAAGTCGCTGACCTCGCATTAGCCGGGTTCGGTAGAAAAGAAATTGAGATAGCCGAAACGGAGATGCCTGGATTGATGGCGCTGCGTGCGGAGTTTGGGACCTCGAGACCGCTGGCTGGCGCTCGTATTGCGGGCTGCCTTCATTTGACAATTCAAACGGCGGTCTTGATAGAAACGCTGATCGAGCTGGGAGCGTCGATTCGCTGGTCGAGCTGCAACATCTTCTCGACCCAGGATCACGCTGCCTCCGCGCTCGCTGCACAAGGGATACCAGTTTTTGCGTGGAAAGGTGAAACGCTGGAAGAATACGATTGGTGTATTGAGCAGACAATTTTCTGGCCCGACGGTCAGCCGCTCAACATGATTCTGGACGACGGCGGTGATCTGACTGCCATCGTTCACCAGAAGTATCCCCATTTGCTGAAGGGCATTCGCGGACTTTCCGAGGAGACCACGACTGGCGTGCATCGTCTCTACCAGATGATGGAGAAAGGCGAGCTTGGATGCCCAGCTTTCAATGTCAACGATTCTTGTACAAAGTCGAAGTTCGACAATCTGTACGGCTGTCGTGAGTCGCTATTGGATGGCTTGAAGCGGGCGACGGACGTGATGATTGCCGGCAAGATTGCTGTTGTCTGTGGATATGGGGACGTCGGAAAAGGTTGCGCGCAATCGCTTAAGGGCCAAGGGGCCCGGGTCATCGTGACCGAAATCGATCCAATATGCGCGCTGCAAGCCGCCATGGAAGGGTACCAGGTTGCGACACTCGAGGAGGTGGTTCAGGCGGGGGATATCTTTATTACGGCGACCGGCTGTCGGGATATCATTCGGCGTGAACATCTCGATGCGATGAAGAACCAGGCGATCGTTGCGAACATCGGTCACTTTGATCTCGAGATCGACGTTGCCAGCGCATTTGAGGACAAGAACCTGAAACGCATCAACATTAAGCCGCAGGTTGATCAGGTCGAATGGCCGAACGGGAAAAGGGTGACCATTCTCGCCGAAGGCCGCCTGATGAATCTGGGTTGCGCCACCGGGCATCCTTCGTTTGTGATGAGTGCATCCTTCACGAACCAGGTAATGGCGCAGATCGAACTTTTCACAAACAACGGCACGTACGAAAACAAGGTTTACGTCCTGCCCAAGAGACTGGACGAGAAGGTCGCACGTCTGCACCTCGACAAGCTGGGGGTAAAGTTGACCCGCTTGAGCGAGAAACAGGCCGGCTACCTTGGCATCCCGGTTGAGGGCCCGTATAAGCCGGATTTCTATCGTTACTGAAATATTTGTCTTATGTGGTGAGTCGGATTGTCGCCTGATGAATGCGTACTACTGTTCATCAGTCAGGGCTCATCTCTAATCATCATGGACGATCTGCCCAGTCAGATTCGTGCGAAGATGGAAGCGGCGGGCCTGGGACCCGCTGCGATTCGTGCCTTTCTGTTCCAGTACGACAAGCTTGAACAGAACGACGCTGGCCTAATACCGGAAAGTTCAATTTCTCCGCTCGGAACCGTGTCTTCGATTGAGGATGAAACGACGTCGGGCGACACCTCGAACGTCGCGGCTCGCACGGTCGTGCTAAAGCTCAACGGCGGCCTTGGCACTGGAATGGGTTTGGATAGGGCTAAGAGTCTGCTGAAAGTCCGGGAGGAGTTGACCTTCCTGGATATCATCGCCCGTCAGTTCTTACAGTTTCGATCCACTGTCGCCCCTGAGCTCCGGCTGCTTCTCATGAACAGCTTCAGCACCAGCAGGGATACTGCTAAAGCGCTGGCGATCCTATCCCGAACTTGGCGATCCCGGGCGGTTGGAGTTGATGCAAAACAAAGTGCCAAAAATCGACGTCAAATCCCTGGCGCCCGTGGACTGGCCGCAAAATCCATCCTTAGAATGGTGTCCCCCGGGTCACGGCGATATTTATCCGTCGCTTTTGGGTTCTGGTTTGCTTGAAGAACTGCTGAACGAAGGCAAGGAGTTTTTATTTGTCTCAAATTCCGACAATCTTGGAGCCACGCTGGATCCCCGGTTGTTGGATTTCTTTGCAAGCACCGGCGCGCCGTTTTTGATGGAGGTCACTGCTCGCACCGTGGCCGATCGCAAGGGAGGTCATCTGGCACGCCGAAATGCTGACCGACGCCTATTGCTCCGTGAATCCGCGCAATGTCCTGAAGATGATCTGACGGCCTTTCAGGATATCGAGCGGCACCGCTATTTTAATACGAACAATCTTTGGATTCGTTTGGACGCCTTGCGCGCTGAGTTGGACCGTAGTGTTGGTTTACTTCCGCTGCCGCTGATTCGAAACGAGAAGACGCTCGATCCAAGGGATAAATCGACGCCTAAAGTTTTTCAGCTTGAGACCGCAATGGGCGCTGCAATCGAATGTTTCGATGGCGCTAGGGCGATCGAGGTACAGCGCAACCGCTTCTCGCCGGTCAAGACGACCGCCGACCTTTTGGCCGTCCGCTCGGATGCCTATGAACTGGATTCGGGATTCAGGCTGGAGTTGCGACCAGAACGAAACGGCATGCCGCCTGTCATCAAATTGAGCGACCACTACAAGTTAGTCGATCAATTCGAGCTTTTAGTTACGCACGGAGTGCCATCCCTGGTGCATTGCAACAGTCTCACGATTGAGGGCAAAATGGAGTTCGAAACTGGGGTGGAAATCGTCGGAGACGTGAAATTTGTCGCTCAGGGTGATGAGATAAAGAGCGTTCGTTCGGGCATCTACCGAGACGCGGAGATCGCGTTATAGAAGGTGAATTGATCCAAATATAGCGGGTCACAATTCTTCAGACCGGATATCCTGAGTGTCGCCTAGAGCCGGACAAAGTCCCAAAGAAACCTGAACCAGAGATAGAACATTCCGCGCCAGGTGTAGCGGACTTTCTCCTCGTCGACCTGTGCCAGGAGCCCGGCGCGCACATTGTGAGTGATTTGGGCGGTCAATTCCCGCTGCAACAGCGCCGGGATCTGAGGAGGATCAAGCTTCGGAACCGAGTCCGCAGAAATCTTGTTTCGTGCCAGCAACTGCAGATGCGCGTGGCACATGGCGATGAACGAGGCACTAGGTCGAACCCGCTGAATATGGGTGTGAGGCAAGAATTTTAGCGAGTACGAGAACGGATAATTCCAAGTCGTGAAGACATGACCATCCGTGGGTCGTGTCATCAGGCTAATATAATAAAAGGCGATATTGCCCTGATCGATCAGGCAAAGAGCGGCCTGGGTCTGGTCGCTGGGCCGGTGAAATAGCCTAAGAAATTGGCGTTGCGCATCCCAGTCGCATCCCAGGTCGTTGATGAGTTCGAAACCTTCCTGCTCAATCTCTTCGGTCAAATCGTCCAGATTCGGAAAGAGGTCCCGGCCAGGCGGATTTTTGGACTCCAGTTCACGTTCGAGCGGCATACGTAAAGCCCGTATCTTCGTCAGAATCTCAAGCCACGGGAGAAAGATCCAGAGGCCGGCGACCGCGAGACCGACAGCCCAGTTCCCGGACGGCAAATAGCCGAGCAAAAATGACGCCACCAATATGCAGAGGACACAAAGTCTCTGCGCAATGGGGTGGTCAAAAGACCGGAATGCCATTCCCAGGACGACGACTCCTAATATCAATAAAATAGATGAGAGCATTGCTTAGCCAGGGGGGTGAGTTACGGCACAATGTTATGTTCCTTTAGAAAATCCTCGAGTTCGCCAGGCCCGAAATCTGGAAGAAAGAGGTCTCCTATGACAAGTGTGGGTGCGTAGGTTTGGCCAGAGATGCGTTTCAGTTCCTTAAACGCATCGGGATCCCGGCGGACATCCAATTTTGTGTATTTGTAGCCGCGTTTGTCGAGGAAATCTTCGGCCATATGGCACCATGGACACCCGGATTTAACGTAAAGTTTCAATGAAGGCGAGCTCATTGGCTGTACGGTCTCGGTGGCGACGAAACAAAGGATCAGGCTTCCGGTTTTCAGAAGAGAGTCTGCGTCCAATCGGTCCGCGGTGTCATCCGCGGTGTTCAAGAACGGCGAATCGACATCGAGGAGCGCAATACTGGGAACGCCCGCCTGCGCGAATGGTACGTGATCCGCGAGAAGCGACCGGTTAGCCGGTTCGAGCTTCACGTTAACGACTGTCGCGGCTTTCTTCAGCGCAGCGGCCAGGGTTGGGTTGCTGTTCGGTAAATAATTCAGGGTGGCGCCGCCAACGTTCTCCAGAAGGAGAGCAGCCCGAATATCGCTTTCGTGTCGATTGATACGGAGCACCTGGGCATAAAAGCGGCTCCCGAACAGGCCGTCGCTCAGGGTGAGCTCTCGAAATGGAGCGTGCCCATCGATAAAAAAGAGTTCCACCTTCCCGGCCAACCGCGGATCCAGAGCCAAGTTCCGGGCAATCTCCAGTAGAACTGCGGTGTTCGCCCCGCCATCACTTGCACCGGGATCGCGAAACTCTTGCGTTGCGGGCGTATCGAAGTGGGCGCCAATGAGAATTCGTTGAGGCGATACCGGATACCGTGAAAACCGCGCGATGAGATTGCAAAATTCGATTTCGCGTCCGTCCGGTGTGTGTTCGGTGAGACGCTGCTCACTTGCTTGCCAGCCGAAAGTGGTCAAACGATCGATGAGGTGCTGGCGGACCTTCTTGTTCGCATCACTCCCGGATGGTCTCGGACCATAATCGGCGAGCGCCCTTGCTTCTGCCAGAGCCTGGTTTCCGTCGAAAAAGGTCCAGACTTTATCTGCCTGTGGAGTCGTTCCGCTCGGGAAAGGAGCGTTTGCCTGGTTTGGAACTGTCCGCGGCTTTGGTGAATCCGTGGATGCTAAAGTGTCGCCAGGCTTGCAAATTGAAACCACAAAAAATTGGCTGCAGAACCAGAGTGCTCCGAGTCCCAAACGAATGTCGGGCTTTCTTTTTGATGGTACTGACTTCCCTGGTCGGACAGCTCCTGAACTTCTCACTAAAGCGAAACTCCCAGTAGTGACAGGATACGGTCGAGATCGTCGTTGCTGTAGTACTGGATCTCGATTCGTCCTTTTTTCTCGCCATGATGAATCGTGACATGGGTGGCAAGGCGGTCGCGCAGGCGGCCTTCCAGATCACTGACAGCATTCTGAACGGCGGGCGAGTTCCCTTGGCTTGGTCGCGCACCCGGTTTTCCGCTTCTGCCAAGGCCTTGGCGGGCTAACTGCGTGGCGACGAGTCGTTCTGTCATGCGAACCGTGGCGGACTGCCGGATTGTCATCTCTGCCGCGACGAGCTGTTCATCCTGGTTTTGCAATGCGAGTAAAACCTTTGCGTGACCGACGCTCAGACGACCTTGAGCAAGGTAAGCTTGCACCTGAGAATGCAGATCGAGCAATCGCAACGAGTTAGCGACCACGGACCGGCTCTTACCCACCCGCTGGGCAATGTCCTCCTGCCGCAAAGAGAATTCTTCGGCCAGGCGCCGGTAGGCGTGAGCCTCTTCGATCGGATTCAGGTCTTCACGCTGGAGATTTTCGATCAACGCCAACTCGAGCACGTCTCGGTCTGTGGCCTGCCGGACGATAACCGGTGCTTCTTTTAGCCCGAGCTGACTCGCTGCTCTCCAGCGTCGTTCTCCGGCGATCAACTCCCACTTTCCGTCGACCTTCCGGACAATGAGTGGTTGGATGATCCCGTGTTCGCGGATCGATTCGACAAGTTCCTGAAGTTGCTCCGAAAGGAAGGCCTTTCTGGGTTGCAGCGGACTCGGAACAATATCGGACAGTGCAACCCGTTCAACGCGCTCCCACGGTTCTCCCCCTGGTGAGGCCGGTTTATTGGTACTAATCAATGCACCGAGACCTTTACCGAGAACAACCTTAGCCATAGGAATCCCGAAGCTAACGGAGGGGACAGGGGAAAGCAACGTTTCTACCACGATTTGCAAAGTTCCTCTCTTGATGCTTCCGAAGAGACGGTGAATCCTTGCCAGCAACCCAAGGTTCGACTGGGTTTTGATCTTGTGTTGCCGTCGATTCCGACGTCAAAAGGTGATGCCAGTGTTTCCCATCGAAGACGCCGCATGAAGCTTAGAAAGCTGTGTTTGATTCAGGAGGAGAGTCCAAGACCGGCAGCGCTAAACATGGCCTTGGACGAAACGCTGTTTCTGACCGCGGCATGCCCGGTATTAAGGTGCTACCGATGGATCCGTCCCTCAGTTTCGTTTGGTTATTTCACCCCTTGGCAGGAAGTGGCTCTCCGGTTCGCCGGGTGGGATCAGGTCCGGCGCTGGACCGGCGGCGGCATTGTGGAGCATGGCCGGGATTTCACGTATTCGCTCGTTTGTCCGAGTGGAGAGAGTTTCCCGACGACAATCGAATTTTACCAATTTGTCCACTCGGCGATCGCAAGGATTCTGCGGGAACAGGGGTGCCCGGTTGAAATTGCCCAACGGGCCGACCCGACCCGGTCGTCCGCCTGTTTTGAGAAGGCAGTTCAATTTGACCTGAAACTGCGAGGCGAGAAAATCGCGGGAGCTGCGATCCGCCGAAATCGCAAAGGCTTGTTACTCCAAGGGAGTATTCAACATATTGAAGTTCCGGCACAGTTTGAGGTGATGTTGGCTGGCGCGCTTGGTGAGCAAATCGACTCGCATTGTTATCTCTGAGATGATCCTGGAACAAGCGGCGCAGATCGCGAAAAAAAAGTACGGTGCTGCAGAATGGAACTGTCGACGTTAAGATTACCCGTCATGAACGAGGCATTTCTCTCTAATCGGCTCTTTGAAGGGCTGACGCCGGAGGTGCTACGTTCGGTCGCCATCCAGGAAGTGGAATATCAACCGGGGGACCTGATTTTTGATGAAGGCACCGCAGGGTCGACGCTTATGCTGGTGGGCCGGGGGCGAGTGCAAATTTCCAAAATGGGGCGCCAAGGGTTGCAGGAGACTCTGGCGACAATTGAAAAGAACGACTTTTTTGGGGAATTGGCGGTAATCGATCGCGGGCTCCGGTCTGCTCGTGCGATTGCTCTGGAGCCAACCTTGTTGGGTCAGGTCGATCACAAGACCTTTACGCAGCTGATGAACAGCGCTCCGGATACGCTTCCGCTGACCTTCACGCGGATCATGGTCCAGCGTCTGCGGTATACGAATTCCCGTTATATTGAGCAACTTTTGCAGAATGAGCGCCTGACGCTTCTTGGCACGATGGTCAGTTCGATCGTGCATGATTTGAAAAATCCGATGTCAGCGATTTTGTCTTCGGTCGATTACCTCGAAAAGACTGCGCCGTCGGAATCCGTGCGCCAGTTGGCTGAGATAATCCACTCATCCGCGCTTCGAATCGTGGAGATGAGCGAAGAGCTTCTCGGATTCGCGCGTGGAAAGGTGAGCATCCGACCGCGGGTTACGTCGGTGCGCCGATTGATGGAACTGCTGGACGAGGAGATATTGAACCAGGTCCGTGAGACTCAGGTTCGGCTCGTGATCCGGATTACCGAGTCTGATCAGCTGACCTTAGATGAAGCGCGACTGACCCGCTGTCTTGCCAACATCATCAAGAATGCAAAAGAAGCTCTCGGGGACGAAGGAACGATCACGATTCAGTTCCGCGAAGCAGGATCTGAATTGCAGGTGTCAATTTCCGATAGCGGCCCCGGGATTCCTGAACCGATACGAAGCCGAATCTTCGAACCGTTTGTGACGTACGGCAAAAAAAATGGAACCGGGCTCGGCATGGCGATCGCGAAATCGACGGTGGATGCCCATGGCGGACGGATTTGGCTCGAAAGCGAAACCGGAAAAGGCACAACTTTTCATGTAGTCCTGCCGAAACATTTCGACCCGGCGCTCGTGGTGAATCCGCCTTGAAGCATGAACCATCTACGAATCAAGGAGAAGAAGGGAACCACAGATTCCGCGGATTTAACCGATGACCGAAGGGGGAAGGAACTCAGGACTCAGGAGTTGCAGGAGTTGCAAAATACGCGAACAAGGTCTTTATCCGAAAATCCAGGACCAGCATCTCCCCGGGAAAATCTTCGCCAAGCTCCCAGATTCTCTAGCTCCTGAACTTCTGCAACTCCTGACTCCTGAGTTCTTTCCCCCTGACTACCCGCCGGCGATGGCGGGCACGATGCTGACTTCGTCACCCGTTTTCACCGGGGTCTCAGATTCACTTAGAAAGCGGACGTCTTCGTCGTTCAGAAAGACATTTACGAATCGGCGGATTTGATCCTGATCGTCGCAGATGCGCTCTTTCAAACCGGGATAAGTGCGCTCCAGACTGTCGATTAATTCTCGGATCGTTGCGCCTTCCGCTTCAACTACCTCCTGATTTTGAGTGAGTTTTCTTAACGGCGTAGGAATACGAATGGGGATAGGCATAGGGTTAGGTTTTCTGGGTAGCGTGCTCAAGAAGGGCTTCAAATTCTTTCAGGCTGGGCCGGATGAGCTTGGCGTGGCCGACCTTGTCGATAACAGCCTCCTGCGTCTTCAATCCGTGCCCGGTGATGCAGAGGACGATGCTTTCGTTTCGCGGGATGCGTCCACTTTCGATCAGTTTCTGCGCGCATGCCAGCGTTACTCCCCCTGCGGTCTCTGCAAAAATGCCTTCGGTTTCGGCTAGCAGTTTGATCGCGTCAACGATCTCCTCATCTGTACAATCTTCGGCCGTGCCGCCCGTCTCTTTCATCGTTCGGATCGCGTAGTAGCCGTCGGCGGGTGTGCCGATCGACAACGATTTTGCAATCGTGTGAGGTTTGGCAACCGGCTTAACCACCTCTGTGTTGTTCTTGACCGCCGTGGTGATCGGGGAACATCCGGCCGCTTGAGCGCCATAGATGCTGCACTCTCCTGGCTCAGCGAGCCCAAGCTTACTGAATTCGGCGAACGATTTGTGGATCTTCGTGAGAAGCGAACCGCTTGCCATACAAACCACCGCGTGCCGGGGCAGACGCCATCCGAGTTGCTCGATGATCTCGAATCCCATCGTCTTGGAACCTTCGGCGTAATAGGGGCGGAGGTTCACATTCACGAAGCCCCAGTGATACTTGCCGGCGATCTCGGAACAAAGGCGGTTAACCTGGTCATAGGCGCCCTGGATGCCGATCACGTTGGTTCCGAAGATCAACGAGCCAAGAATCTTGGTGGGCTCGAGGTCCGCCGGTATCAGGACAAAACTGCGAAGTCCCGCAGCCGCCGCGTTGGCCGCCACCGAGTTCGCAAGATTTCCAGTAGAGGCGCAGGCAACAGTGTCGATGCCGAGTTCTTTGGCCCGGCTGAGAGCGACCGCCACGACGCGATCCTTAAAGGAAAGGGTGGGGTAATTGACCGTGTCGTTTTTAACATACAACTCATCCACGCCCAGGCGCTCAGCCAAGCGGCGAGTGCGGATCAGCGGAGTGAACCCTGTCTGGAGGCCGACTGTCGGCTCATTTTCGATGGGGAGGAGTTCACGATAGCGCCACATCGAACGAGGGCGCGAGAGGATCTTTTCGCGACTGAGAGTTTTGCCGATCGCGTCGTAGTCATAGGCCGCTTCGAGGGGGCCAAAATCGAATTCGCAGACGTGAACGGCTTCTTTGGCGTAGTGTCGGCCACACTCGCGACAACGAAGATGCGAAAAGAACGGATATTTATCCATAAATCAAGGCGGGTCTATAAATTGGTTCATTCCCACCAAGAGTCGCGAGAGTTACAAAGTCTACGCTCTCTCCATCTTTGTCCGAAAATTCTTCGGACCTGGAATTGGCACCTGGTCGTTCCGCATTTCGCGGAACCGGTTGCCGTGGCATCGCAGGGCCAGTCCCTCCGCCACTCTTGATGGAATGTTGCGCATCTTAGGGGATCGAGTCCGGGAGGTCAACTTCTTTTTGTGCCGCGGCACTATTGCCTCAGCGAGGTAGCCGCAAGAAGGCGGACGAGATTGCCGCTGGCAAACCTCCGTCCGGCGTGCCATCATAGCCACAGGAAATGCCCGCAAAGTTTCGCGTTAATTCCGCTGGGGGGGAACCATTCGAACGAGAAGTCAATAATACCGCCACGATCGGTCGGACTCCGGATAATACCATCCCCTTACCTGGGAACCATGTTTCGCGCCAGCACGCAATCGTGCGGTGTCACAACGGCTTCCAATATCAGATCATGGATCTTGGCAGTCGGAACGGAACGTTCGTAAATGATCAACGTGTAGTTATGCCCGTGACACTGGAGCCGGGTGCCAAAGTCCGGATCGCAAATTACGAACTGGTATTCGATCAGACTCCCGACGATGAACCGTCTGGAAACGTCGATGCCACGCTTGCGGCAGGGAGCATGGAAGGGCATCAAGCCGTTTTGTCTGTCGCAATTCTTGTCTGCGACATTCGTGGTTTCAGTTCGATGGCTGAAAAGCTGAGCGAGCGCGAACTCGCACAAATTATAGGCAATTGGTTTCGGGACATCGGAAATGCCGTGCAATCGGCTGGAGGAATCATCGACAAATACATCGGCGACGCGTTGCTCGCCTACTGGCCGGCACGAGACGAGCAGGGAACCGAGTGCGCAGTTTGTCTCGACGTTGCGCTGACAATCCTTCAACTTGCGGCCAATCGGGTCTGGCCGGGAACCGAGACCCCGTTTCGTGTCGGAATTGCGGTCCATTTTGGCCGCGTGACGAGCAGCAATATTGGTCAAGTTGCCATGAGAGACGCGACGATCATCGGAGACACGGTTAACACGGCCTTCCGCCTGGAGGGTGTCATGAAGGAGTTGGATCAAAATCTTGTGTTGTCGCAGGACGTTGTGACGGTGCTGCCTGCCAGTTACGATTTCGTAAAATTCGGCGAGTTCCAACTCAAAGGGAAAAGCCAAGTCGTCCGTGTCTTCGGACTGCGGGATTTGTGCGGTATCACTTCTGTTCGATCCGAGAGCTGAGCGTTATCCGCGCTCTTTTCTCCCCAGCAACCAAAAGGAACAGATGAAGCCCCCGATGGTCCACAACACGAGGGATAGGCAAGCGACCCAGATCGGTCGGCTCTCACGGTAGATGGTGCCCGTTTTGAGTCGTTCACCGGTTCTCGACCGGTACCAGTCATTGATGTTGAAATAAGAGATTGGGTAGTCCCGCGCGAGGTCGCCGGATATCCTTTGGTTAATCAAAAAGCTGACATCCGCGATCCTCTCAGAGGCAAAGCTAGGCATGATCTGGCTCAGCGCCAGGACCGAGGGCGTCATGTCCTTGGCGGGAACCGTGAAACCTGAAAAGAGGATTTGCGGTATCAGCAACAGGGGAACCAACATCACGGCTTGCATCGGGGATTTTGCGAAAGCGGACATCGTCAACCCAATGCCGGTGGCGGCGAAGGCAAGGATGACAAGCCCGACGATTTGCCACTGAAAAGCCCCATGGAGACTGAATCTGCCAATCGCGATCGTGGCGTAAAGCAGGAGCGCTTGGATCGAAGTGAGCCCAGCCATCCAGATAAATTTGCTTGTCAGGTAACTCCAGCGGCTTAACCCAACCAAACGCTCACGCCGGTAGATCGGCAGCTCCTTGATGATTTCCTGTGCTGAATTGCTGCAACCGAACCAGAGGGTAGCGACATACGCGAAAAATTCCTCAAGTTGGGGATCGCTGGCGGCCCAGGCTACTAAAGCCCCGATAATGATCGGTTGCGCCAACAGGATGATCAAATTCTTGAGGTCCGCTTTGAAGATGGCGAACTGACGATGCAAAAGTATCGGAAGCGAAAACGCCCTTCGAGTTCTTGTCAGGGGCGCCGGCGCCGGCGCATCCTGGTCCGGTTCCCCGGGAGGCGTCGGTTCAAACGAGGGAAGATTTTTCGACTCGATCGTCTGAAGCGCATCGTATAAAGAAGAGAGTCGTGTGACGCCGAATCTCGAACGTGCTTCGTCGGGCGGACCCTGAAACACGACCCGCCCATCGGAAACGATGGCGATCTGGTCCATCAGGTAGACGTTTTCCATCACGTGCGTGGTGCAGATCACCGTACAACCGGTATCAGCCAGGCGACGCAATAACTCCATCAGTTTGAATTCCGCCAGGGGATCCAAACCCGATGTCGGCTCATCCAGAAACAACAGAGGGGGACGACTCAGTAGTTCTACACCTACACTGACCCGCTTTCGCTGCCCGCCGGACAGGCGACCGATTTTCAGATTCACACGGTCGGCCAACCCGAGACTACCGATCGTGTGATCCACCAGCTTGACAATCTCAGACCGAGGTGTTCCTGCAGGCAGACGGAGACGAGCGGCGAAAGTGAGCGCTTCGGTAACCGTGAGATCAGAGTGAACGATATCGTCTTGCGGCACGTACCCAAACAAGGACCGAAGCTGGCCGAGATTTTTGTACAAGTCCGTTTGGTCAAATCGCACTTTTCCGCTCTCGGCAGGTCGCAGACCGCTCAGAGCATCGAGCAGCGTGGTTTTTCCAGCGCCGCTTGGTCCGAGAATCCCAATGAATTGGCCCGGTTCAGCCACAAAACTTGCGCGATTCAAGATCGGACCGTTGTCGCCTTGCCGGGTGAGCCCGATGGCAATAATCCGTCCAACAGAGAGCCGCCGGACGCGAACCAACCGTCTTCCGTCGTAGATAAAGAAGAAAGGTCCAAATTGGACCTGGTCTCCGATGACAAGATCGTGTTCGTCGAAACGGCGACCGTTTACGAACGATCCTGATTTGCTATGGAGGTCGAGTAAACGATAACCCTTCGGTCCGGACTCGATCATTGCGTGGCGTCGCGATACGACGGGATCGCTCAAGAGGACGTCGACCTCGTCGCTTCGCCCGAATACGAGATCCGAACCGAGAGGAATATCCGCAGTCGGCATCCCCTTGTACAAAACTGAACCGATGGGGCTCGCCAACTCCACGGCACCGACGGATTCTTCGTAGCCCACGCCAAAGGCCAGAGTCACTGGACCGATCTGAATCTGGTCTCCGGTCTTGAGCGCGGTTCGACCTGAAATACGGTTCCCGTTGACTGAAGTGCCACGTTGGCTACCAAGATCCTCAACGAACCATGCCTCGTGTTCGAACAGAATCCGGCAATGACGCCGAGACACTTCTGGATGGCCCAGGACCAGGTCCACCTCCGCGGCGCGGCCAATCACGACATTTTCACTGCGCAGTAATTCCGAGCGTGGGGAGAGCCCCGCAAGAATAGTGATCGGCGTTTCCAAGGTTGACTGCTACCTAATCGGACAGTGAGTCGAAATTCAAGCGGCGTTGTTTCGTAGAAGCCCCCTTCCTGCATGAAGCGGTAAAACTCGACTTGGGCCGGGCGGCACGGGATATAAAGTAAAGAAGCAGAGGCACTGAACGATGGAAGTAATCCTAGTCACTGGGGCAAACCGGGGAATTGGGTTGGCGCTGACAAGAATATTACTGGCGAGCGGGAATGTCGTCATCGCAGGTTGCAGGAGGCCGGCCGAGTCGGGCGAATTAAGTCAACTCGCTCTTCTGCATCCCGAAACGATCGATCTGATCAAGTGCGACGTCCACGACGAGGAGGGAATGGCGGAGGCTGCGCAGGCATCTCTGAAACGACGCAAGAAACTGGATGTGATCTTCAATAATGCAGGCATCATGCCTGAAGCGGCAATGAATCGATTCTGAATATTGACCTGAATCTGTTTTGGCAAGCATTCGACACAAATGTGCTGGGATCTGTCCGGGTAATTCGGGCCTTTTACACCATGCTTGCTCATAGCGAGCGGCCGCGGATCGTGAATGTTTCTTCGGGGCTTGGCTCGATTTCGACCAGAGATAGCCACGAATATTATGCGTACGCCACCTCAAAGGCTGCGCTGAACATGTTGACCCGGGCAATTGCAGATGAGTTTGCACCAAAGGGAGTGACGACCGTCGCAATATCACCAGGGTGGGTCCGGACTGATATGGGAGGCCAAGACGCGGCCCTTTCACCCGAAGAATCGGCTGGATCCCTGGCAGAAATGATCAAAAGAATTGACCCGGAATTAAACGGCCAGTTCCTGGATCGCGACGGACGGATCGGGGAGTATCTTTGGTGATCCAATCGCTCTCGTTCTCGGTTTTTTAAGAATTCACACCGGTTTTGACGTTCAAAAAGCGAGAACGACGACGAGGATTGAGAAGGGGCCGTCAGAGGACTACGGCAACGAAGAGCATACTACCGTTGCTGCATTCCTGCCCTGGCGGGGTTCGTAAGTCGGCGATCCATAGCCCCTGACGGTTCTATTTCAATGGACTAGTTACGCGCGGAGGGCAATGGCTTTCTTTTTTTGACGGAACGCGCGGTCGAGAGTTTGGAGTTGTGCGTTCTGAGTTTTGGGTTTTCCCTTGTAGCCAGTTTAACGGAGCGGTTTTCTTGCCAGTTCATGCAAAACACAAAATGTTAGTCGAGAAATGATAAGGTTCTTGTTGGTGTTCTCGATTTTTTGCGCGCTGGGCGCCGCGGTGTTGGGTTTTCTCAACCGGGCCAAGCTTACTCGACTCAGCGAGGAGTTGAGTGAATCCCGTTCAGAGAGCGCCCAGGAGGGGACTCAATTGAATGATTTACAGCAGAAGCTGAAGCAAACCGAGGATCGCCTTTCCACCCAGGAACGTCTGACCCAGCAAGAGCGAGACGCACGCTCGTCGGAGTTGAATGCAACAAAAGCGAAGCTGAATCAGGCAACAGAGCAACTCACTGCGCGTGACAGCGAAAACAAAGCGCTGACCGCCGCCTTGACCGAAGCCGGTCGTAACCTCGAACAAAAACAGCGCGCGGAACAGGACCGTCAAGCCTTAGCGAGGCGACTGATTGATGTCGAAGATGAGCTGAATCAATTCAGGCTGACGGCCAACCGGAGCAAACTAAAAGCTGCGGTTCCCCTGGAGGGGAGCATTCTGTCGATTAACCAGGAGGCCAAAGCGCTAACCGTCAGTTTAGGAACCGATTCGGGGGTGGCGACCAATTCCAGGTTAACCGTCGTGAGAAACGGCGAGAAATTGACGCAGTTGCGCGTCGTCTCCGTCGAGCCGAACAGTTGTATCGCCGAATTTGCTTCCGCCGCGCCCGACAATCTTTCAAAAGTTGCTGTAGGAGATTCAGTATTACTCGCCACAAAATGAAGAAAGTGATTTTAGCTCTGAGTTCAGCTTTGTTCTTGATTGGCTGCGCTGCCGACGACGAGTCCAAGAGCAAGGAAGTGAATCAAACTCCTCAATTTGGGAAGCCTGTAAGCACTATTCCCTGGAACCAGCCGTCGGATTGGGAGAAGAACGGCCAACTCGGCTCAATGCCAGGCTTCGATCAGTCCCATTAGCCTTTCCGGTTTGAAAATTCTCGTTCTGCGGGGAGGCGCGCTCGGTGACCTAATTTTGACCGTCCCCGTGTTGCGCGAGATCCGGAAGAGTTACTCTGACGCCGAAATAGTATTGCTTGGCATCGTTCCCCAGGCTCGGCTGGCAGCGCCGGAGTTCGTGGATCGAGTCGAGCGCCTCGATGCGCCGGATCTGCTACCGCTTTTCATCGATGAAGAGTTGCCGCAGGTCGTCCGAAACAGGCTGTCCGGATTCGATCTGGCAATCAGTTTCTTGCCCGATCCGGGTGCGGTGGTTGCACGGAATCTGTCTCTCGCCGGGGTGAAACGCGTCGTTCTCTGTTCAAGTCGGACACGCCCTGACGTTCACGCAGTGTCTCACTTCGCCGATGTGCTTGGGCAGCTGGGATTGACTCTGCACGATCCGGTCCCGAAGTTGGATATCGGACCGAAGCCCGCCCAAACTTCGGGACTCGGTTTTCACGTCGGCAGCGGTTCTCCCCAAAAGAATTGGCCGATTGATCGTTGGACTGAATTAATCGATCAATTCGACGGTTTCTTCGAAGATTTTCTCCTGGTTGGGGGTGAGGCGGACGACAACGTCGTTCGAGACTTCCGCGCGGGCTGCAGCAGCCCGCGTCTCAGAACTCTTTTAAACGCGAGTCTAAAGGACCTGTGCCATGCGTTGCATGGATGCTCGGTTTTCGTCGGCCACGATACGGGAGTGACACATCTTGCGGCAGCGATCGGAATACCCACGGTCGCGTTGTTCGGCCCCACAGATCCGAATATCTGGGCACCCCTCGGGGATCACGTCAGCGTGGTTCAGAGTCAAGACGGCCTCATGACGTCGATTCGGCCGGGGAGAATCGTGTCGGCGGTTCGGCGGCTGAGGGGGGAACAGATCGGGGGGTCGGCGCAAATCCTCTGAAGAAAGCTCCTAACCTTCAGTCTTGGCTTAGCGCCGATCCGCCGATACGTTTTCCCCCGGACGCCGGCACGCCCACGCGCCGAACGGCCGAACCGTTCCTGCCGCCGCCGCCGCGTAGCAACTTGCGGAGAAATGGGGCTGTTCGGCTTCCTTTGTGTTGCGCGACCTCCTCCGCGGAACCTGCAACGACGACTTCGCCGCCGGCGTCGCCGGCTTCGGGACCGATATCGAGAATGTAGTCGGCCTCTGCGATAACATCGAGGTTATGCTCGATGACGATCACCGTGTTCCCGTCGTCAACCAGGCGATGCAAGACCTCAATGAGCAGTTCCACGTCTGCCATATGCAAACCGATCGTCGGTTCTTCGAGCAGATAAAGGGTGCTTTTCGGCGTGATGTTTTTCCTGAGCCGATCCGTTAATCCTCTTGCCACGCCAGTCTTCAATTCGCTGACTAGTTTAAGACGCTGCGCTTCGCCTCCACTCAACGTAGGGCTCGGCTGCCCGAGTTGCAGATAACCAAGGCCGGTTTGGACCAGGAGTTCAAGCGCCTTATGGATTCGCGGTTGCGACCTGAAGAACTCTGAGGCCTCTTCGATGGTAAGCTCGAGCAAATCGCCAATGCTCTTGCCATTGTATTGAACTGCGAGCGTTTGCGGATTGAATCGCTTTCCGTGGCAGGCCTCGCAGGGGATATAGCTGGGAGGCAGAAAATTCATCTCCAGTTTGATGACACCCTGCCCGGCGCAAGTTTCACAGCGGCCGCCCTCGGTATTGAAAGAGAAGCGGCTGCGGTTATAGCCGCGGATCCGGGATTCCGGGAGCTGCGCAAACAATGCGCGAATATCGTCGAATATTTTAACGTAGGTAGCCGGGATCGAACGTGAGGTCTTGCCAATCGGAGATTGATCCACTTCGAAGACTGACCCGAGATGTTCGAATCCTGTGACCCGCGACCAGGCAGAGTCTTCCGATACACCTTTCTTTTTGGTTCTCCGGAGGTGCGCGCGAACTGCGGGCAGCAGGACCGATCGCAAAATCGTGCTTTTACCTGAACCGGAAACCCCCGTGATCACCGACAATCGCCCGACCGGGAACCGAACGGCGATATTTTTCAGATTATTCACGTGCGCTCCCTGGATCTCGAGCCAGTTCGCATCGTGCAACGTTCGCCAGGAGCCGCGTGCCGGGTGAGCGATTGGATGCGCCAGGTATTTTCCAGTAACAGAATTCCTGCACTTCAGAATTTCTCTTATCGGGCCAAGGAAAACGAGGTGACCGCCGCCGCGCCCGGCGCCGGGCCCAAGATCGACGATCAGGTCCGCACGCCGCATGGTCTCTTCGTCATGCTCAACTACGACCAGGGTGTTGCCCTTCGCTTTGAGCGCTTTCAGGGTGTCCAGAAGCCGGTCGTTATCTCGAGGATGCAAACCGATGGTGGGCTCGTCGAGAACGTACAAGACACCTCGCAAATTGGAGCCCAGTTGAGCAGCCAGTCGAATCCGCTGGGATTCACCGCCGCTCAAGGTCTTAGCTGACCGGTCGAGAGTTAGATATTCCAGGCCGACCTGTCGCATGAACAAAAGCCGTTGTTTGATTTCGGTGACGATGTCGGTCGCAATGGCGCGATTTGCTCCTGAAAATCTAAGGCTCTCGATCAGGGTAGAGGCGTGCCGGATTGAAGCCGCTGTGATCTGGTTGATCGTGTAACCATCCACCTGTACGGCGCGGGCAATTGCGTTCAGACGGGTTCCTCCGCATCCGGTACACTGTTCCACGGTTTCCACGTCGACCGAATCGCTGCGACGCTCGGCGAGTAACTCAGCCGCCAGTTTTGACTCCGCTTTCTCATCGTCGGTCGTGAACGGCAAAATGTAACCGAACCCGTTACATATTGGACACCAGCCATGGGGGGAGTTGAAAGAGAAGAGCCGGGGATCCAGCTCTTCAAAGGCATCACCGCAATTCGGGCAGGTCATTTCACTGCTTAGGACGACGCGGTTCAAAACAGGACTGGAATACGCTCCGTTGCCGCTCAAAAGTCGGCGCGCTGCGCGTTTCGATCGAGGTATTACGGGCAATAAAAAGGCTGAGCCGTTTCCGATCTGCAACGCCGTTTTTATCAGCCTTTGGAGCTCTTTGTCATTGGGCTCCTGCAACTCCGCAAGGACGACGTCGATGGTGTGTTCCCGATAACGTTCCAGGTCCGGAAATTCGCCAATCCCGTACCTTTTGCCGTCAACAATCAACTCTTGATATCCCTCGCGTTTGACCCAGGCCGCGACTTCTTTGTGATACCCTTTACGCGCTTTCACGAGCGGCGCCGTCAGGGTCGCAGGTGTGTTTTCGATGATGTCGCGCACTTGCTTGAAAATTGTCGCAACACTCTGTTTGGTGACCGGGATGGCGCACCGTGGACAATATTGAGTTCCGAGTTTGGCGAAAAGCAGTCGCAGGAAATGATAGACCTCGGTCAAAGTGGCAATGGTGGACTTACCGCCTCCCTGCGTGAGCCGTTGCTCGATCGCCACACTCGGCGGAATGCCTTCGACATGATCGACATCCGGGCGTTCGAGCTGTTCAACGAACTGGCGCGCGTAGGTCGACATACTATCTAAAAATCGGCGCTGGCCTTCAGCGAAAAGTATATCAAAAGCCAAACTCGACTTTCCTGACCCACTCAAGCCGGTAATCACAATGAGCTTTTCATGCGGAAGGGTAAGGGAAAGATTTTTCAGGTTGTGGTGCCGCCCTCCGTGGACCGTAATCGCAGGCTTCGAGAACTTTTTTGGAATCTCGGCGACCCGTGCGCTTGAGCGGGATTCCCCTCTTGCCAGTTTTTCCCGAAGAAAGCTCCCGGTCTGGGAACGAGGCTCATTAGCCAATTGTTCCGGGGTTCCCTCGGCAACAATTGCGCCACCGTTGACGCCGGCTTCCGGGCCGAGATCGATCACGTAATCCGCAGACTGGATGATATCCAGATTGTGCTCAATAACGATCAGTGTGTCACCCCGCTCCACCAGCTGCTGAAACAGCGCCAGCAGAGCGGCAATATCGTCGAAATGCAGGCCTGTGGTCGGTTCATCGAAAATCAAGAGGGCATGCCGGCGGTTCTTCTTACTCTCCGCCAGGTGACCAATAAGCTTCAGCCGCTGCGATTCTCCTCCTGAAAGCACGTTTACCGGTTGGCCGAGTCTCAGATATCCTAGTCCGACCTGTTTGAGGAGTTCCAGCGGTTCAACCAGGGCCTGGTGTTCTTTAGTGGATTGGAAGAACGCGATCGCTTCGGTCACCGTCAGTTCCAAGACATCGTGAATGGACCGGCCCCGCATCTTGATACCGAGCACGTGCGGTTGGTACCGTTTTCCGTCACACTCACCGCAGCGGATGTATTGATCACTGAGAAATTGCATCTCGACCTTCTCGTAACCAAGTCCGGCGCAACGTTCGCAACGACCTGTCCCGGAGTTGAATGAGAACGCAGCGGGAGTCAAACCCGCGGCCTTTGATTCCGGGAGGTTCGAGAAAAGATCCCTGACACGATCGAAGACGCCGACGTAGACGGCCGGCGTCGATCTTGGAGATCGTGCGAGCGGTGATTGGTCTACCAGGATGATCTCGTCGATGTCATGCGCGCCAACGATTCGATCGCAGATCCCCGGCGTCTCCTCGCTGGAAGTGCCCTTCAACCGCGTCAGATTCTCGTAGAGAACGTCCTGGATGAGAGTGCTTTTGCCCGACCCGGAAACGCCGGTCACGCAACAGAAGGTGTGGAGGGGAAACTTGACATCGACATTCTTGAGGTTGTGCTCTCGAGCACCGAATATTTCCAGAAAACCTCTCGGCTTCCGGCGTTGCGCGGGAGGGTAAATCCGCTTTTTTCCGGTAAGATAAGCGGCAGTGAGCGAGTCCGGTAACGCTTCATCGATCTGGTCAATCGGCCCCTGGTAAACGAGTTTTCCGCCGAGTTCACCTCGACCAGGTCCGATCTCGATCACGTTGTCCGCACTCCGAATCACAGCCTCTTCGTGCTCGACGACCAGAAGCGTGTTGCCTTTGTCGCGCAAGCGCCGGAGGACGCCGATCAAGCGGTGAACATCCCTTGGATGCAGACCGACGCTCGGTTCGTCGAGCACGAAGAGAGTGTTGACCAGAGAGGCGCCCAGGCAAGTCGTCAGATTCACTCTTTGCACTTCGCCACCGGAGAGGGAGCGCGTCGGACGGTCCAACGCGAGATATCCGAGCCCCACTTCGACCAGATAGTTGAGACGGGAAACTATCTGCGATCGGACAACCTCCGTCGCGCTGTCTTTTTCGGAGACGCGGAGTTCGGCAAGAAGACCTGCCAACCGATCGACCGGCATTTGTTGCAGATCGGGAAGCGTCCATCGTTGCTCGCCAATGACCAGCCGAAAGTTCAGTGTCTCCGGTTTGAACCGCGTTCCGTGACACTCCGGGCAAAGCGTGTAAGCGCGGTAACGGCTCAGAAATACGCGGACGTGCATTTTGTAGGCGCGCGATTCCATCCAGTCAAAAAACCCGCGGATCCCGTACCATCCGCCGCTTTCCCAAACCGCGTCCGCACTCAGGTCCGGACGGAGATCGCCATTGATGACCCATTCCTGGTCAGCCTTTGGCAGCTCTTCGAACGGGCGATGGATATCGACCTGCTTATCCAGCGCTCGAGAAAGCAGATCTTGCTGGCACTCGCGCATCTGACCGGTTTGAAAAGGCTTTACGACGCCGTCTGCGATGCTGAGTCGCCTGTCCGGCATCGCGCGGTCGAGATCGATGCCGATGGTGCGTCCGAATCCGCGGCAGCCTGGGCAGGCGCCGAGCGGGTTGTTAAACGAAAATAGACCAGATGCCGGCGGTCGGATATCGAGATCGCAGTAGGGACAATGCCAGCCGGTGGAAAAGCGATGCTCTTCGATGGGATCAAGGGCGACAACGTTCAGCCTCCCTTTTCCGTATTTCAGAGCCTGCTCAATCGCTTCGACCAGGCGCGAGCCGTTTGATTCGTCGACCGTAGTGCGATCCTGGATCGCGAAAACGAGTCCCGGCAGGCGCCTTATCTTGGGCTCGATGTCGGTACGAATCACTTCCTGGTTCAGCCAGACGCGCAGAAAGCCTTGCTGGTTTAAAAAAGCGAAAAAATCCGCGGGCTTGGCGCCGGGCGGTGCCGGCACGCCGAAAGTTAGAAGGATAGCGCGGGACTTGAGGTCTTTAAGCAGTGTTGAAGCGATGCTCGTTGGAGTTTCGGGAACAATTTCGCGCTGGCATTCGGGACAAAAGGCTCGGGCCATCCGCGGCATCAAGAGCTTTAGATAATCGTTGATCTCCGTCATGGTGCCGACCGTGGACCGCGTTGTCCGCACCCGGTTCGCCTGTTCGATCGCGATGGCCGGCGGGATACCAAGAATTTCGTCCACCAGCGGTTTGTCCATTCGCTCGAGGAACTGGCGGGTATAAGGGCTGAATGTTTCGACGTATCGGCGCTGGCCCTCGGCGTAGATCGTATCGAAAGCCAGGCTGGATTTGCCGCTGCCGCTTGGACCGGTAATTACGTGGAACTTGTTCAGCTCGAGGTCGAGATTGATCCCTTTGAGGTTGTTTTGGCGCGCGCCACGAATGATGACCGTATCCCGCGGAAACTCGGCAGAACTGGGCATAAGACGGCGAAGCTAATGCGAGATGACACCACATGCCAGTCTCCTGAAGCTTTTGGCTTCAATCGGCTGTGAAATCAGTGCAATCTGTGGTTTCCCTTCTTCGCCTTCGTTTTTGGATTTAGCCATGACTTCTTCCGACATCATCCGGATCCTGGATCTGAAACCTCACCCTGAAGGCGGCCACTATCGGGAAACGCTTCGAGATTCGGCGAGTTACAATGACCGATCTGTTTCTACGGCGATCTATTTTTTACTGGCCGCTGGCGAAATTTCTCATTGGCACCGGATCGATTCCATCGAAGTCTGGCACTGGTACGCTGGCGCGCCGCTGGCCCTGTCGGTGTCAGCCGACGGCGGAGAGATCGTGCACCTGACCGTCGGCATGGATTTGAGCTCGGGTGAACGTCCTCAGGCGGTCGTTCCTGCCGGCGCCTGGCAATCGGCGCGGACCCTTGGACCATGGACCTTGGTGGGATGTACGGTGGCTCCGGGCTTTCTTTTCGATCACTTCGAGTTAGCTCCACCCGGGTGGTCGCCAGGGAAGGATAATTGAAGTTTGTGACTTGAGAGTCATCGGAAGAAGACCGAAAAAGCCGAAGATCAGATGCAAACCGCAGATTGTGCACCTGCACGCACAGGCGAGACGCCGATGATACTGAGCAAGGCATGACACCGAGCTTTCAGCGTCGCCGTTGGCGCACAGAAGAGAACACAGGCGGGACGCCTATGATACATTCGCCACATTTTACGAACTGGCTCAGTATTCGTAGAAAATCCGCTGAATCTCTTTGGTATCCCGAGTTTTGGTTAAGGCGACGGTCAACAGGATGCGCGCTTTCTGAGGATTAAGCGTGTCCGAAACGACGAAATCGCGCTGGTCATCGTTCACTTCGTTGTTTCGAGCGATAATCCCGTTGCCCACCCTGGCGCTGCGAACGATCAGAATCCCTTTTGCCCGGGCGTCCGCCAGCGCTTGTTCCGTCAACTCGGACGGATTCCCGTCGCCGACTCCCGCATAGACGATCCCGTCTACGCCGTTTGCCGCAAAAGCATCGATCGCGGTTCGCGAAACATTCGTATAGCCATAAGCAATTTCGACATTCGGCAGCTTCGCGACGCCGGAAATATCGAACTCGGAATTCAGGGTATGCTTGCGCGCCGGCAGTCGATAGAAAGCGACTCGATCTCCTTCAACGTAACCGAGCACGCCGAGTTCCGGTGATTTAAAGGTATCTGCCGTGTAGGTGTTGGTTTTTGTCACGTCTCGAGCAGCGTTGATCTGATCATTGAGACAGACAAGAACACCTTTTCCGACCGCTTCTTTGCTTCCGGCGATCAGGACCGCATTATAAAGGTTGATAGGTCCGTCCGCGGACAGCGCCGTCGAGGGACGCATCGCGCCGACGATCACGATCGGCTTATTGCTTTTGCTTACCAGATTCAGGAAGTATGCAGTTTCTTCAAGGGTGTCGGTCCCATGCGTGAGGACGATCCCGTCGACTTCGGGTTGCTGAAGCACTTCGTTCACCCGTCTCGCAAGCCTCAGCCAAAAATCGTTGGTCATATTCTGGCTGGCGATCTGGAAAACCTGTTCGCCCCGGACCAGGGCAATCCTCTTAAGCTCGGGAACGGCGTCGATCAACGCTTGTACGGGTAAAGTGGCTGCCTTGTAGCCTACGCTTGTGGTGCTGGTCGCTCCACTCCCGGCGATCGTGCCGCCTGTCGCGAGTATGACGATATTCGGAAGGATTTGGTCCGTCGCTTCGACTGCTTGGACGGCAGAGAGGCAGATGAGGAGGAGCAGCAGGAACGGACCGAATCGGATATTCATAGGTGATCGGTCCCCGGTGTAGCGCTTTTAGGGCAAAGAATCAATGCAGGGCCGTGAATTGTTCGGGCTACGAAAGCGGGATCCGCATGCGCGGTTTGGAAAAATCATCGGGCTGGTGGGATTTGAACCCACGGCCTCCACGTCCCGAACGTGGCGCTCTACCAAGCTGAGCCACAGCCCGTTATGAACGGGAGCACGGAGGTTATATCTCGATCGGAGAGAAATCAACCGCTCATTTCGGCATCAGCAGGCCAAGCGTTCCGCTTTGGCTACTGCCTTCGAGCCGATTGAAAATAGGCGGTAAGGCCCTCCGCGACACCCTCCGCATACTCTTCGAAAATATTCTGCCGCATGACGCCTCCGAAATTTCTGAGACCTTCGTACTCTCCGGCCTGGAACCGGGCAAAGAACTCCTCGCTGTTCATAACGTAGGGCTCGATAAAGATGACTGGACATTCATAGAGACGATTCGCCAACAGGTTGCGAGCCCAGACGTATCCCGAGTACCCCATGCTTTTCGCGTTCAAACTGGAATATCTGTAGGCGGGAAGACCCGTGACCCTGGCCATAGACGCTGCCACGGATTCCGAGCAGGCTAACTCTTCGGGGTAGGTCCGGCTCAGTAGCTTCAGCAACATCGCGAAACGCTGGTCATCAAATCCGAGTTCGGCTGAGCTATACGCGCCGTTGATCAAAAGGTGAAGATGATTCGCCGACACCAGGACCGGGTGAGCGGGGTTGCCCCAGGGTTCGGCGTTAAAATGAAGACAGAGCACCAGGTCCGGTTTAATTGTTTCATTGACGATTTCCGCGCGGACGTGGATCTCATCGACTCGATAGAATAATCTTTCGGCTTCCCACGGAATCGAACTTTCCCGATTTGGGTCATCCGGCCCTGAGTAGGATGGGAGAATATTAGGAACGCCTCTTTCGCGCAACGAGGCCTCGGCCTGTATCTTGAGAGCTTCGGGACGACCGGTGGTGACCGGGCCGGGCGCCGATCGGATCAAGGTCACTTTTGCTCCCATGCTCTCGAGCCGAGGAACGAGAACTTGGGCGACCCGCAAGGTCAGATCCCCTTCCGTCACTGGAATTGAGTTTCCGATTTGAAACCAGCGTTCTTCCATCTTCGCCCAGATTCCCCCTAAGTGACCTGGATCGATGGCAATTTTGACTCCACTGAGAGGCAATTCTTTGTTCGGACTTAAACTCTCCGCAGCGGTCCAATACCGCGGAACCGGTCTGCTCGTTTCGGCGCTCGAGGCAAAACGAAGGACAAAACGGTCCGACGCATTTTCCTGGATCACGGCTCGTGTCGCTTCCAGTTTGATCCACTGCGATCCCGCGCCGTTAGGTGCGTACAGACGAGTCGAGCAGATCAACAAACTCTTCATGCGTGATGGTTTCCTGGAACCGATTGAGCTGATCCCAATCCGGCGGACGAGAAAGCGGCGTTAACCGCTGTGAGAAACAAACGACCGGAAGCAGAACGAGCAACCAACAGAGGAACCGTATCGGCGACCGGGAGAAACGTGTAAGCAGGTCGGCGGTTCGGTGGATCGGCGTAGGAAAGATGTATATCAAGCTGGAGGTGGCTGGCATAAAAGCGCGATGAAAATAGAAGTAAGGAGCGTTTAACTACTCCCAGACGCCGACCCGCCGATCCGTTTCTCTTCCACGCCGTCGCAATTTGATTCGGGATCTGCGAGAACTTATATAGGATAAAATCATCAGGGTGTACGAAATGCTTCGACTTTTATTTCTCGGTGACATTGTTGGGGAGCCTGGGCGGAGAGCGGTGATCGAGATGGTGCCGAAGCTCAGGCAGGCATGGGGGATTGATTTTGTCATCGTCAATGGCGAAAACGCGGCCGCTGGTCGCGGGATCACTGGCAGGATTACCATCGACTTGTTACGCGCTGGCGTCGCAGTGATAACGACCGGGGATCATGTCTGGGACCAGAAAGAGTTGAATTCGTTTATTGAAACCGAGCCCCGCCTTCTGCGTCCGATCAACTATCCGGTTGGCACCCCGGGAAAAGGTTCAATCGTGCTGGAGACCGCTAAAGGGAAGGTTGGAGTGATTAATGTGCAAGGAAGGACGTTTATGCAGCCGAGCCTGGAGAATCCGTTTCGCAGTATCGAGGAAGAGGTCAGCCGGATGCGTGCGGAAACGCGCTTGATCTTTGTGGATGTCCACGCGGAAACGACGAGCGAGAAAATTGCACTCGGCCGATTTCTGGACGGAAAAGTTTCAGTTGTGGCCGGCACACACACCCATGTGCAAACCGCGGATGAACAGATTTTCCCGGGCGGAACGGCGTTTATTTGCGATGCGGGGATGTGCGGGCCGGACGAATCGGTCCTGGGCCGTGAGATCCATCCCATCATTCAGCGATTCATGACGAGTATGCCAACGAGTTTTCCGGTGGCCAAAGGCTACGTAACGCTGCACGGGATATTGGTCGACATTGACACGGTTACGGGTAAGGCAACATCGATCCGCCGTATCGCTGAACCCCATGCGCCAGAACCGGTTATGGGTGCGGATGAGCGCCGATTACTTCGCAGTGAGGAGGCGGCAGGATCCCATGCTCGCAGGCTTGGGGTTGGGGTGATACCGGATAGTTAAGCGGCATTGCGAGCGGCTTGCTGAAGGCGTTGCAATGCAATGAAAAGCGGTTTCCAGGTTCTTTTTCTCCTTCGAAACCTGCAGTGAAATGGCCGGTCAACCTGTCCGAAGAATCCTGTTGACGGTTTGGTACTCTTTGTTAAGTTTCCGGCTCGCTTGACGGACCTTGAGCAGCAAGCTTAATGCCTCTAGTCTACAGGGACTTGAGATTAGGGCCCACGCTTCTTGATTTCAATCTCCCGACGGCGCGATTCGGTCAGTCATGGTAACTTAGTAAGTTGGCCGAAAACGGCACCCTGCCCATGTAGCTCAGTTGGTAGAGCACGTCCTTGGTAAGGACGAGGTCACCGGTTCAATCCCGGTCATGGGCTCCATGTCCCGTAACTATCCAGACGATTTGAAGGAAAGACATTAGTAGCAAGAGTATAAGGAGACCTTAAATGGCTAAGGATAAATTTGAAAGATCCAAACCGCACGTGAACGTAGGGACAATCGGCCACGTCGACCATGGAAAGACCACGTTGACAGCCGCTATCACGACGGTTCTGGCCGAAAAGGGCATGGCCCAGGCGACGCGATACGACCAGATTGATAACGCTCCTGAAGAAAAAGAACGCGGCATCACGATCAATACCGCCCATGTCGAGTATTCGACCGAAAAGCGTCATTACGCGCACGTTGATTGTCCTGGGCATGCTGACTACGTCAAAAACATGATTACCGGCGCTGCCCAGATGGACGGCGCGATCCTGGTCGTTTCGGCGGCTGATGGCCCCATGCCGCAGACGCGAGAACACATTCTTCTGGCCCGCCAGGTGGGTGTGCCTTCGATCGTGGTTTTCCTGAACAAGTGCGACATGGTCGATGACACCGAGCTTCTTGACCTGGTTGAAATGGAAGTGCGCGATCTCCTCTCACAATACGAATTCCCCGGAGACACGATCCCGATTGTTAAAGGGAGCGCGTTGAAAGCCCTGGAAGGTGATCCGAAGTCCAAAGAGGCGATCTACCAGTTGATGGCAGCGGTCGATGAATATATTCCGCTTCCGGAACGCCCGATCGATCAGCCGTTCCTGATGCCGATCGAAGACGTATTTAATATTGAAGGTCGCGGCACAGTCGTAACCGGTCGTGTGGAGCGCGGCATTCTGAAAAAGATGGAGGAAGTCGAGATTGTAGGTATACGTCCAACAGCGAAGACGACGGTGACGGATATCGAAATGTTCCGTAAGCTCCTCGACGAAGCGCGCGCCGGTGAGAATGTCGGGGTTTTGCTTCGTGGCATAAAGAAAGAAGACGTAGAACGCGGGCAGGTTGTCGCCAAGCCGGGCAGCATCCATCCTCACAAGAAGTTCAAGGCAGAAGTGTACGTCCTGAGCAAGGAGGAGGGTGGCCGTCACACTCCCTTTTTCACCAATTACCGTCCGCAATTTTATTTCCGCACGACAGACGTGACCGGAACGGTGAAGTTACCGGATGGAGTTGAAATGGTGATGCCGGGCGACAACGTCGGAATCGAAATTGAATTGCTTACACCAATTGCGATGGAGAGAACGATCCGCTTTGCTATTCGCGAGGGTGGCCGAACGGTTGGCGCGGGCCGTGTTGCGGACATTCTTGACTAGCGAACTGAGATCGAGTGGAGATATTTTGCAGAAGACGGGCGGTCCGGCGTATGCCGGACCCGTTTGTTTTGCCAGAGTGATAAATTATAGGTCAGTAGCTCAATTGGTAGAGCAGCGGTCTCCAAAACCGCCGGTTGGGGGTTCGAGTCCCTCCTGACCTGTTCATGAGAGGTTACCGGATCGTGCCAGTCCCGTGGAAAGATGAAATAAGCGGATTTAAATTCTCCGTTTAACACTATGATTAGTCGCGTAAGAGGGTTTTTAACCGAGGTGAGGACAGAGCTGGAAAAAGCCAGCTGGCCTTGGGATCCCAAGGAAAAAGGAATTAAGAAGTACCGGGAACTCATCGATTCAACGGCGGTGGTCGTTGTCGCGATGTTGCTTCTGAGCGGGTATATAGCGTTCTGGGATCTGGTGATGGTGAATCTCGTGAAATTGTTGGTTCCGTGAGTCGTAGGTGACTCGATATGAGTGAATCTGATAAAAGTCAGTGGTTCGTCGTGCATGTGCTTTCCGGGCAAGAGCAGAAGGTTTTCGATAATCTTACGCGGCGAATTAAGACCGAGGAAATGGGCGACCTGGTGTACGAGGTTTTGATCCCCACGGAGCGGGTTTCCGAAATCAAGCGAGGCAAACGAACCGAAACAACTCGTAAGTTTTTCCCCGGCTACCTGATCGTTAATATGTATCTGCTCGACAAACAGAATCAGCTGGTCGAGCGGACCTGGTATTTTATTCGCGAGACGCCTGGAGTGCTAGGATTCGCCGGTACCAAAGATCGGCCGGTCCCGATGCGGCCTCAGGAGGTCGAAAGCATGCTGGCCCAGATCCGGCAACTCGAAGACAAGGTTAAGCCGAAGGTTAGTTTTGAGGTCGGCGAAACCGTGAAGGTTGCGGATGGCCCTTTTCAGAACCAGAGCGGTGTGGTGGAAGAAATCGATCCTGACCGCGGCAAACTGCGAGTTTCGGTCAGTATCTTTGGACGCTCGACTCCGGTCGAGCTGGAATATTGGCAGGTGGAAAGAGGCTAATTGATTCACCCTGAATCGCGACATTAAGCACTATGGCGAAAGAAGTTGTTGCAACCATCAAGCTGCAGATTCCGGCAGGCCAAGCCAACCCGGCGCCTCCTGTCGGTCCCGCTCTTGGACAGAACGGCGTCAATATCATGGCCTTCTGTAAAGAGTTTAATGCGGTGACCCAGAAACAGGTTGGGGATATCCTCCCTGTGGTCATCACCGTTTACAAAGACAAGAGTTTCACGTTTATCACCAAGGCGCCTCCTGCGTCGATGCTGCTGAAGAAAGCGGCAAATATTGCTGCAGGTTCGAAAGAGCCCAACAAGATGAAGGTGGCCAAACTGACCAAGAGCCAGGTGATGGACATTGTGAAATTGAAGATGAAAGATATGAATGCTCGTTCGGAAGAGGCTGCCTACCGCACTCTGGTGGGGACAGCTCGCCAGATGGGCATCGAAGTAGAAGAATAACCATCGCCGGCAGGAGGGCCAGAGCGCCCGACAGCACTGCAAATAAAAATGAAAGTTGTCGACCGTAGTAAACGTTATCGCGCTTGCGTCGATTTGATCGATCGCGCAAAGACTTATTCGTTAGAGGAGGCCGTCGGAACGTTGAAAACGCTTCCGCCTCCAAAATTCGATCAAACTGTCACCTTGTCTTTCAGATTGGGTGTCGATCCTCGTCAATCCGACCAGATGGTTCGTGGGACCTGTCCATTGCCGAATGGGAGTGGAAATCTCGTCCGGGTGTTGGTCTTTGCCCAGGGGCAGGCCGCAGAAGCCGCGAAGGAAGCTGGCGCCGAATATGTGGGCTTCGAAGACCTGATCAAGAAATGCCAGGAAGGCTTCCAGGATTTCGATGTCGCCATCGCAACTCCGGCGGCCATGTCAGAAGTCCGCAAGCTGGGCAAGATTCTCGGTCCTCGAGGTCTGATGCCGAATCCGAAGACTGGCACAGTCACGGAGGATACCGCAAAGGCTGTTCGGGAAGTGAAAGCCGGACGTGTTGAGTTCAAGCTCGACAAGAATGGCAATGTCGCCGTGCCGATGGGCAAAGTTTCGTTTGCACCAAAAGCGCTGATTGAAAACGGCTCCGCCGTGATCGAGGCCGTGGTTAAGGCACGGCCTGCGACGGCGAAAGGCAAATTCGTCCATAATATCACCATGAGCGCAACGATGAGTCCCGGACTGCGAGTCGATGCAACACCGTTTTTGAAGTAGGAGGGATGAACCCAGAATGAGACCTGAAAAAGCTACCATCGTCGAAGATCTCTCCACCAGGTTGAATGCTTCCCCGTTCCTGATTGTCACGGAATACACGGGGATGAACGTGCTGCAATTTTCCGAACTGCGCTCACGTTTGGCCGGCGCGGGCGCCCAGTGCAGAGTAGTGAAGAATACGTTTTTGCGCAAAGCCGCGGCGGAAGTCGGGTATCCTGATCTAGCGGAGAGTCTCAGTGGCCAGACCGCCATTGTGACCGGAGAAAGCGATGTCTGCGCTGCGGCGAAAATCCTGAAAGGCTTTTCGACCGAATTCCAAAAGCCTTCCGTCAGGATTGGTGTTTTGGACAAAGCGATTATATCCAAGGAGCAAATACGCGAGCTTGCGGATCTGCCGCCCAAGGCAGTTCTTCGGTCGCTGTTATTGGGGGTTCTCAAGTCGCCGTTACAAAAACTGGTGACAGTGCTCAACGAACCGGGCGCGTCGCTGGCGCGCCTGCTGAAAGCAAGAATGGAAAAGGAAGCGGCAAATGCGGAGCCGCAAGAGTTGCAACCCTTCTCGACAGCTGCCGATCCCGTCGCCGGCGCTCCATAGTAAGATTTTCGAGACGTGGAAGAAGCCACACGTCGCGAGCAAAAGAAAAAATGGTTCCTCGTCGGGGTCCGCGGCTGCGGATTCTTAAATGCTCTGAGGCTTCGGAGCGCGACGATACCGACAGAAAGAAAAAATGGCAGATACGAATCAAATAGTGGATCAACTCAGCGCCCTGACAGTTCTGGAGATCGCTGATCTTGTAAAGAAGCTTGAGGAAAAGTGGGGAGTCAGCGCGGCCGCACCAGTGGCGGCCGCAGCGGCGCCCGCGGCAGGTGGCGGCGCAGCAGCTCCTGTGGTTGAAGAGAAAACGGCTTTTGATGTCATTCTGAAAGAGATTGGCCCCAATAAGATCGCCGTGATCAAAGAAGTCCGTGCCTCGGTAGCGGGTCTTGGATTGGCTGAGGCCAAGGCGCTGGTCGAAGGCGCGCCCAAGTCGGTCAAGGAAGGTGTCACCAAGCAAGAGGCTGAAGACATCAAGAAGAAGATCGAAGCAGCCGGCGCAAAAGTCGAAATCAAGTAAATCGAGAGACGGGATTCAGCCCGTCTGAGAAGTGCGGGGCGCGCAGCGCGAGCAAGGCGCCCCGCATTTTGTATTTTTGAAAAAAAGAGATGCAGAAATGAGGCGGGCGGTGAAAGTGCTTGCAGAATGCCTCTGTCTGGATAATCTGTATTTCCGTTAACCGCGGGGACCTCGAGATATCGCTCGCAAGTTACAAGAAATAACAAATTGGCAGCTCCAACAGCTTGGCGGATTTGACAAGCCAGGTACGTGGGGCTATTTGTGTTCCCCTTTGCTGTTCAAACCTTCACCAAAGCGGTAGTCCGCGCCAGGGCAAGGAAAGACTTTGCCCGTTCGGCTAGCTAATTCCTTACCGTATGTCAGAGCGTATTTACTTCGGAAAGATCAAAGAAGCGATTGAGCCGCCAAACCTGATTGAAGTCCAGCTCAATTCGTATGTTGAATTCCTGCAGAAGGATGTGTCGCCCGGTAGGCGAAAAAATGTTGGACTGCAGGCTGTTTTCCGGGAGGTGTTTCCGATCCAGAGCTACGACGACAAGGTGGTCCTGGATTTCGTCAGCTACGACATCGGTGAACCGAAGATGTCGGCGCTGGAGTGCCAACGCGAAGGACAAACCTTCAGTGCCCCGTTGCACGTGACTTTTCAGCTTCGGGACGACAAGGGCACTAAAGAAGAGAAAGTTTACATGGGTGAGATTCCGCTGATGACTCCGCAAGGGACGTTCGTCATCAACGGGGCGGAACGCGTCGTGGTCAGCCAGTTGCATCGCTCTCCGGGAATCGCGTTCGAATCTTCGATTCACCTGAATGGCAAGGTACTCTACAGCTTCCGGATCATCCCGGATCGCGGCTCCTGGCTCGAAGTCCAGTTTGATACGAACGATCTGCTCTATATTTATCTGGATCGCCGAAAACGCCGTCGAAAATTCCTGGCGACCACGTTCCTGCGTTCCATCGGATTTGGGGGCGACGGCGATATCATCAAGATCTTTTACAACGTCGAAAAGCTCAATCTTACCAGAGATATCGAGGAAGATGAGCTGAACACCCGAGTATTGATCCAGGATGTGCGCGATGGGGAGATTACCGTAGCGCGCGCATTCGAGCCTTTAACGAAAGCGACGATCCAACAGATCCTCACGCTCGGGATCACTGAGGTGAGCGTGGTCGACACCAAGGATGATGACACGATCATCAAGTCGATCAAAAAGGATCCGGCTCACGACGAGGAAGAAGCCCTTAAGGATATTTACCGCAGGTTGCGCCCTGGTGATCCCCCAACGGTCGCGAATGCTCGCGGATTACTGAAGCGTTTATTCTTTGATCCGAAAAAATATGATCTTGGGCGGGTCGGCCGGTACAAGATCAATCAAAAGCTCGGAATCGAAGTTGATCTCGCCGAGCGAACGCTTGACCAAGGAAGATTTTATCGGAGCGATGAAGTATCTCATCACCTTGCGAAAGGGTGAGGGGATCCTGGACGACATTGATCATCTCGGCAGCCGCAGAGTACGTACGGTGGGCGAATTGCTGGCGAATCAGTGCCGGGTTGGCCTGGCGCGAACCGAGCGTCTCGTCAAAGAACGCATGACGCTGTTCGATGTGAACATCGACGGGATGACGCCGCAAAAATTGATCAATCCCAAGGCGCTCAGTGCGGTGATTCGCGATTTCTTTGGCCGATCGCAGTTGAGCCAGTTCATGGATCAAACGAACCCTCTCGCGGAACTGACGCACAAACGGCGCTTGTCCGCTCTCGGACCAGGCGGCTTGAGCAGGGACCGCGCAGGCTTTGAAGTGCGCGATGTGCATCCGTCGCACTATGGCCGGATTTGTCCGATCGAGACGCCGGAAGGTCCAAATATCGGTCTCATCAGCTCGATGAGCACCTTTGCCCGCATTAACGAGTTTGGATTTATTGAGACGCCCTATCGCCGGGTCGATAATGGCCGCGTCTCGACGCAGATCGACTATCTGACGGCGGACCGCGAAGAGAATTATCTGGTCGCCCAGGCGAACGCGCCGATCGATGAGGCAGGGTAACTTTACGGACGAGAAAGTTTCCTGCCGCTATCGGGGTGACTTTTTAGAGGTGGATCCAGGCAAAATCCATTACATGGATATTTCGCCGAAACAATTGGTTTCGGTAGCCGCGGGGCTTATCCCGTTCCTTGAACATGATGATGCGAACCGAGCGCTGATGGGTTCGAACATGCAGCGCCAGGGGGTGCCACTCATCCGATCGGAGTCGCCTTTGGTTGGAACGGGACTTGAAGGCAAGGTCGCGCGCGATTCCAAAGCGGTCATCGTAGCTGAAGCGGAAGGGGTGGTTTCGTCTGTCACGGCTGAACAGATTGTTATCACGAAGGATGGGAAATCGCCGGAACCGAAGAAGAAGCTGGTGAGCAGGCCGGATGAAGGTTTGCACGTTTACGAGCTTCGGAAGTTCATGCGTTCAAACGCCGGGACCTGTATTAACCAGAAGCCGATTGTTCGGAAGGGTGAACGAATCGCGGCCGGTCAGGTGATTGCGGACGGGCCGAACACCGAGGCCGGCGAGCTGGCACTTGGCCGCAACGTGCTGGTGGCGTTCATGCCCTGGAACGGCTACAATTTTGAAGACGCTATTCTCATCTCGGAAAAGGTGGTGAAAGAGGACACTTATACCTCGATCCACATTGATGAGTTCGAGATTGGCGCCCGTGACACAAAGTTAGGTCCGGAAGAAATCACCCGTGATATTCCGAACGTCAGTGAGGAAGCCCTCCGCAACCTGGGACCCGATGGAGTGATTCGAGTCGGCGCGGAAGTGAAGCCGGGCGATATCCTGGTGGGCAAAATCACGCCGAAGAGTGAGACGGAACTGGCACCGGAAGAACGATTGCTACGGGCGATATTTGGAGAGAAGGCGGCTGACGTAAAGGATACTTCGCTGACCGTTCCTTCGGGCACCTACGGCATCGTGATGGATGTCAAAGTCTCTTCCCGCAAAGAAGTCGCGAAGCAGAAATTGACTCCGGCCGAAACGAAACGGCAGGCCAAGCAGATCAGTGAGGATTACAAGAAGAAGAAAGACGAATTGCACGAAGAGCTGACTGAAGCGCTCTCGAACATTCTGCTGGGCGAAAAGATTCCGCTCGATGTAGTGAACGCTGAGACCGGAGAGATCATCATCCCGGCAAACCGGAAGATCACCAAGACGCTCTTGCGCAAACTGGCAGGCGTTTATGATCACGTTGATATCGATCCGAGCCCGATCCGAAACAAGATTCGTGAGATTATCAGTTCTTTCGAACACAAATTCGCCGAGTTGGATCTCGAGAAAGAACGCTCGCTGGACCGAATCGAGAGTGGCGACGACATCGATCCCGGAATCATCAAACAAGTTAAAGTTTATATCGCCAGCAAACGGAAGTTGAGTGTCGGCGACAAGATGGCCGGCCGGCACGGGAACAAAGGAGTCGTCGCGAAAATCGTTCCGGAAGAAGACATGCCATTCTTGCACGATGGAACTCCAGTTGAAATCGTGTTGAACCCGCTGGGGGTACCCAGCCGCATGAACGTTGGTCAAGTGCTTGAGACCCACCTCGGTGTGGCCGCCAAAGCGCTGGGATTCAAGGTTGCGACCCCGGTCTTTGACGGTATTGACGAACCCGAGATCCGCAAATACCTGACTGAAGCAAAGAAAGTCGATGGATTCACGTGGGTCACCGAGACGGGCAAATCAACACTGTACGATGGCCGGACAGGCGACGCGTTCGATCAAAATGTCGTGGTTGGATACATTTACATGCTGAAACTTGGCCATCTGGTGGCTGACAAGATCCATGCACGCGCTGTCGGGCCTTACTCGCTTGTGACGCAGCAACCGTTGGGTGGGAAAGCCCAATACGGTGGCCAGCGATTCGGCGAGATGGAGGTTTGGGCGCTGGAAGCGTACGGAGCCGCTTACACTCTCCAGGAGCTGCTGACCGTAAAGTCAGATGACGTCCAGGGGCGAACCCGAATTTATGAGTCGATCGTGAAAGGCGACAATTCGTTGGAGGCGGGCACACCCGAATCATTCAACGTGTTGATCAAGGAAATGCAAAGCTTGGGGCTGGATGTGAAAGTCGGAGGGCGTACCCAGGTGTTTGGCGATTCCGCACTTGATGCGACTCCTGCAGCTGGATGAACAAAAAAGGATCGAGAGTGGCAGGTCGGATTACGATACTGCCACCATTCTCTCAAACTCGATCACGGCAGATTTCAAATTTTAGTCAGTTAACCACTTATCCGTGGAACCTATGAACGAAACGAATCTTCGCGAGATTTTCGGTGAGGAGCGCTCGGTCGGCTTTGACCAGGTGGCGATCAGTGTTGCGTCGCCGGATGCGATACGCTCCTGGAGCAAAGGCGAGGTCAAAAATCCGGAAACGATCAATTACAGGACGTTTAAGCCGGAAAAGGGTGGGCTTATTCTGTGAACGAATTTTTGGTCCGACTCGGGACTGGGAGTGCTCGTGCGGAAAGTACAAACGGATCAAGCATAAGGGTGTCATTTGTGACCGGTGCGGCGTGGAAGTGACCTTGTCGCGCGTCCGCCGCGAGCGTATGGGGCACATCGAACTGGCGGTTCCGGTCTCGCACATCTGGTTCTACAAATGCATGCCATCCCGTATCGGACTGATGCTCGATATGAGTTCCCGGCAACTGGAACGAGTCATTTATTACGAGGACTACATCGTCATCGATCCTGGTCAGACGCAATTGCAGAAGACGCAATTGCTCAATGAACAGGAGTACCGGGAGGCACAGGAACAGTACGGTGACACTTTCGTAGCCGGAATGGGCGCCGAAGCGATCAAAATGTTGCTCTCTCAAATCGAGCTCCGCACGCTGAATGCCGAGCTTGAAGAGTCGATGAACAACACCAAGAGCAAGCAGATCCGTAAAAAGCTGGCGAAACGGTTGAAGCTGGTTCAAGGGTTCATGAATTCTCATTCCCGACCGGAGTGGATGATTCTGGATGTCTTGCCGGTGATTCCGCCTGATCTGCGGCCGCTGGTTCCGCTCGAAGGTGGCCGATTTGCGACTTCCGATCTTAACGATCTCTATCGCCGCGTAATCAACCGGAACAATCGCCTGAAGAATCTTCTGCAATTGAAGACGCCGGATGTCATCATTCGAAACGAGAAGCGAATGCTGCAGGAAGCGGTCGACGCGTTATTTGATAACGGCCGGCACGGCCGCGCGGTTACAGGCGCAGGAAATCGTCCGCTGAAATCCTTGAGCGACATGCTCAAGGGCAAGGGTGGACGGTTCCGCCAGAACCTGCTCGGAAAGCGCGTGGATTACTCAGGCCGTTCGGTGATCGTGATCGGACCGGAACTGAAATTGCATCAGTGCGGTTTGCCGAAGAAAATGGCGCTTGTCTTGTTTGAGCCTTTCATCATTCGGCGACTCAAGGAGCTTGGATACGTGCATACGGTCCGGAGCGCCAAAAAGATGATTGAACGTCAGACGCCGGAGGTCTGGGACATCCTTGAAGAAGTCACGAAGGGCCATCCGGTGTTGTTGAACCGGGCTCCCACGCTTCACCGCTTATCGATTCAGGCGTTCGAACCGATGCTGATCGAAGGTGAGGCCATCCGCATTCACCCGTTGGTTTGTACGGCGTACAATGCCGACTTTGATGGGGACCAGATGGCGGTTCACGTTCCACTTTCGGTGGAAGCACAGATGGAGGCCCGCCTGTTGATGCTGGCGCCCAACAACATTTTTTCACCATCCAGCGGCAAACCGATCACGACCCCGTCTCAGGATATCGTCTTGGGTTGTTACTATTTGACGCAAACCCCGCGGAAGACTGCTCAGCTCGGCGAACGTCTCCGGTTGTTCTCGGAACTGCCGGAAATCGAATTCGCGCTGGCCGAAAAGGCTGTCAAAATCCACGAAAAAATTCGGTTCAAGAATCCGAATTTCGGCAAAAAGACAATTTACGGAAATCCGGACGTCAAAGTGATCGAGACGACCGCAGGCCGCGTTATCTTCAATGGGATTTGGCCGGAAGGTCTCGGCTTTTACAACAAAGTCGCCGGGAAGAAGCAATTGAGCGACATCATCTGGCGCACCTACCAGGTGTCGGGCCAGCAGAAGACTGTCGAGACGCTGGATCGCCTCAAGGAACTCGGGTTCTCCTGGGCAACTCGCGCCGGGGTATCAATCGGGATCACCGACATGATCATCCCCGATGAGAAAAAGACCGAGCTCGATAAGGCGTACAAGCAGATCGCGCTGGTCGAAAAGCAATATCGCAGCGGTATCATCACGGACGGTGAGCGATACAACAAGATCATCGATATTTGGACTCATGCCGGAGAAGAAATCTCGAGCGTGATGTTCCGTACCCTGGAGCATAACGAAGGGCGCCGCGAATTGAATCCGGTGTTTTTGATGCAGGATTCCGGTGCTCGAGGCAATCGGCAACAGATCAAGCAGTTAGCGGGCATGCGCGGTTTGATGGCGAAACCGTCGGGTGAAATCATCGAACGGCCGATCACCTCGAATTTCCGTGAGGGTCTTTCGGTGTTGGAGTATTTCATTTCGACGCACGGCGCGCGCAAAGGTCTCGCCGATACGGCGTTGAAAACCGCCGATTCAGGATATCTGACTCGAAAATTGGTCGATGCCGCACAGGATGTCATTATCGTTGAGCCGGATTGCGGAACGGCGAAACGGAATCCTGGTACGCCCAATTTACGAAGGTGACGATGAAGTCGTCGATTTGGCGACCCGAATCGTTGGCCGCGTCAGTTGCGAGACCATCGGGAACCCGGTGACCAAAGAAATGATCATCAAGGCGAACCAGTTGATCGAAGAAGGGCAGGCCAACGCGCTGATGAAAATCGGCGTCGAACAGCTCAAAATTCGGTCGGTTCTCACCTGCGAATCGAAGCGTGGGGTTTGCGCCCAATGTTACGGGCGGAATCTTGCGACTGGACGGATGGTGAAACTCGGTGAAGCGGTCGGGATTATCGCCGCGCAAAGCATCGGTGAGCCGGGGACGCAGCTCACCATGCGTACGTTCCATATCGGTGGAACTGCGACTCAGCTATTTAAGCAACCAATCATCAAAGCAAAGAACGACGGAAACGTCCACTTCAACGATCTCCGGGTTGTGCAATCTGTGGACGGTAACTTCATCGTTCTGAATAAGAACGGCTCTGTTTCGGTCCATGCGAAGGATGGGCGCGAATTTGAACGCTACAATGTCGTGATCGGTTCGGTTATTTCCGTCGCGGACGGTGCTCCGGTGAAGAAGGGCGACACCTTTGTTCAGTGGGATCCGTACAACGTGCCAATCTTGACCGAAAGAACCGGGCGCGTGGAATTCAGGGATATGATTCCTGGCGTGACGGTGAAGCGGGAGATCGACGAAGCGACCGGCGTGATGGGCACCGTCGTGATCGAGCATAAAGAGGATCTGCATCCGCAAATCGTTATCATCGACGACAAAGAAGAGGTTGTTGCGAGCTACTCAATTCCGGCCGGCGCACATGTCGTCGTGCAGGAACACAAGCGAGTACAAGCCGGTACCTTGCTGGCAAAGACACCGCGGAAAATTGCCAAAACGAAGGACATCACCGGCGGTCTGCCGAGGGTTGCAGAATTGTTCGAGGCGCGGCGTCCGAAAGAGGCGGCCGAGATCGCCAAGATCGACGGGCTGGTCGAATTTGGCGGCACGGTTCGAGGCAAACGCCGTTTGATCCTGCGTGATCCAATATCGGGTCAGGAAGAGGAACATCTGATTCCGTTGAACAAACACATGATCGTGTTCAAGGGAGATTTTGTGAAAAAGGGGTCGCAATTGACCGAGGGTCCGATCGTGCCGCATGAAATTCTGGACGTGTGCGGGCCGCAAGATCTTCAGGAACATCTCGTGAACGAGGTTCAGGAAGTTTACCGCCTCCAAGGCGTCGAGATCAACGATAAGCACATTGAGATTATCGTTCGGCAGATGCTGCGAAAGGTAAAGGTGACCGAGCCAGGCGATACGGCTTTGCTCTGGGGCGATCAGGTTGATCGGCTCGAATTCGACAAGGAAAACCGCCGTGTCATCGAACAGGGCGGCAAACCTGCTGAAGCTGTTCCGGTGCTGCTCGGGATCACCAAGGCTTCACTGGAGACCGATAGCTTTATTTCAGCTGCGTCGTTCCAGGATACCACCCGAGTGCTAACCGAGGCAGCGACACTCGGAAAGATCGATTTCCTGCGCGGCTTCAAGGAAAATGTCATCATGGGTCACCTTATCCCGGCCGGAACTGGGTTTATGGGTCATCGCAGTATTCGTACTCTCGAGACCGGTGAACCGATTGGAAAGCCAGTGGTGGTCGAGCCGGAACCAGTGGCTGTAGGCTGAAAAAGAAGGGCCGCATCTGCGGCCCTTGAGAATGGTCTCGGAGTCGGCGCTCGATGCGAACAATATACAGGCTGGAAGCCTAATGCTACAGAGAGCAAAGTAGAATAGGCTTCCAGCCTGGAGGCGTTCTTATGTCCATTGCGACGAAGACCGGAGATTCTGGTGAGACAGCGTTGATGTACGGCGTGCGCGTGCCGAAAACGGACTTGCGAGTCGAAGCCTATGGCACCGTGGATGAGTTGAACGCGGCGCTGGGGCTGGTACGCGCAACTGCCATTGAGAGCCTTGTTCAGGAGGCCGTCTTATCGGTTCAAAAAGAACTGGTTATCCTGATGGGAGAGCTGGCAGTCGCCGATAAAGATCGCGAACGATACTTGAAGGACGGGTTTGAAGTAGTGACTGCGGCGATGGTCGATCGGTTGACCGATGTGGTGAATGATCTCGAAGAAAATTATCACGTCGATTTCAAGCATTGGGCGACTCCGGGGCATAGTCTGAGCTCCGCAGCCTTGGATCTGGCTCGAACCACCTGCCGGCGTGCGGAACGCCGGGTGGTCGCGCTGTCGAATTGCCCGGACTACGTGAATCCGGAGAGCATTCGTTATCTTAACCGGCTTTCGGATGTCCTGTGGTTGTTTGCGCGATTTATCGAGACGAAAAGACACTGAGAGTGACGATGACAGGATCGCGCAAGAGAAATACCTGCGCTGCGCCCTTCGAAAAACCCCTTGCGCGACTCTGGACACTGCCGGATAGTCTTCGGCTCTACGCGGATACAACCCAAAAAAAACGGCAGCTGTCATAGAACGAGATATGTCTTCAATGGAATTAATGACGGAACTCCTGGAGGCGGGAGTTCACTTTGGACATCAGACGAAGCGATGGAACCCGAAGATGAAGCCTTTCATCTTCGAGAAGCGCAATTCGATCTACATCATTAACCTTGGCGAAACCGTAAAACAGCTGCAGGTGGCGACCGACTTTCTGGGGAATGTTGCAAGGCAGAACGGGAAGGTGCTTTTCATCGGATGCAAAAAGCAAGCCCAGGAAGCCGTTAAGGAAGCTGCGGTGGCCTGCGGACAGTTCTACGTCAATCAAAGGTGGCTCGGTGGCACGTTGACAAACCTGACCACCATTCGGAAGAGCGTCGGACGCTTGACGTATCTCGAACAGATCGAGAAGTCGCCGGAATACTCGAAAATGGGAAAACAGGAGTTGTCGGCGCTGCGGCGTGAAGCAGAAAAACTTCGAAGGAATCTGGAAGGAATCCGCACCATGGACCGTCTGCCAGACGCAATGGTAATTATCGATACTTCCCGAGAATCGATCGCAGTCGCAGAAGCGCAGCGGCTCAAGATCCCGACGGTCGCCATTGTTGACACCAATGCGGATCCGGATCAAGTGAGCTATCCGATTGCAGGGAACGACGACGCAATTCGTGCGATTCGAGTGATTCTCCAGAAATTGGTCGATGCGATCTACACGGCTTCTCACGAGGCGAACAAGGAAGAGACAGCGAATCTTGCGGCTGTCGCCGAGTAAGTAATTTCTCGCTCGTTTTGAGGTCTGCGCTTTGAGTTTTGAGCCTTTCTTCGCGTCTTCGTCCCGGGAGTCTTGTCAAAACAAGGCGTTCGAAGGACGCGACCGACGATTCAAAACTCACAACGTTATCTCGAACCACTAAACTGTTTTTCTTATGGCTGAAGTCAACCCAACCCTCGTCAAGCAATTGCGCGATAAGACCAACGCCGGCATGATGGATTGCAAGAGAGCACTGGTCGAGTCTGACGGCGACCTGAGCAAAGCCGAAGATATTCTTCGAAAAAGGGGTATCGCAAGCGCCTCCAAGAAAGCTTCTCGATCCACCAAAGAAGGTATTGTCGCTTCTTACATTCATCTGCAGGGAAAAGTAGGAGTCCTGGTTGAAATAAACTGCGAGACCGACTTCGTAGCGAAAAACGATAATTTCCGCGATTTCGTCAAGGACATCACCCTCCACATCGCTGCCGCACACCCTTTGTATGTGAGCCGTGATCAGGTTCCCGGCCCGCTCGTTGAGCGGGAACGCGAGATTTATCGCGCCCAAGTGACGGGTAAACCGGCCAATATCGTAGAGAAAATCGTCGAAGGGAAAATCGACAAGTTTTACAGCAACGTCTGCTTGCTGGATCAGGCATTCATCAAGAGTCCCGATCAAACGATAAAGGATCTGGTCGCCTTAAAGATCGCCGAAATCGGCGAGAATATCGTGATCCGCCGTTTTGCTCGCTATGCCGTTGGGGAAGAGATCGCGGCCGCAGAGTAAGCAAAGCGTCCCGCTTTGTATCTTCAATCACGGAGCAAAGCGCGATGCTTCGCCTAACTTGCTATCTGCCGATCTTTTGTTATAAGTCAGGTGCATGATGCGTCGTGGGTCCGCCTTTGTTCTTGCTGGGTCTGGCGCTCTTTTTCTCTTCATGCGCGACGAAGGATACTGACCATCGAATCATGGTCAGTGTGGCGGATCAAAGCTTGGCGCTGTATCACAAGGAAACTCTGCTTGGGCGCTTCCCGGTCTCGACCTCCAGGTTCGGGTTGGGAGATCAACCCGGCAGCCGCGCAACCCCGCTTGGGAGGCTTGAAGTTGCGAAAATGATCGGTGCCGGCGCGCCGCTTGGCGCAGTCTTCAAAAGCCGGCGCCAAACCGGCGAAGTCCTGAGGCCGGATGCCCCGGGTCGCGACCCGATCGTGACTCGAATCATCTGGCTCAAAGGGCTTGAACCGCAAAACCGGCATGCATTCGCGCGGTGCATTTATATCCATGGCACGCCCGAAGAACGGAATGTCGGACATCCCGCCAGTTTCGGCTGTGTCCGCATGAAGTCGCTGGATGTGCTCAGGGTCTTCAACGCGATCGGTGTGGGAGCGACAGTCGACATTATTCCCGGTTCCTTACCAGACTCGCCGCAGCAAACTTCTCCGGCGCCCAAAGCTCAACTTGCGGGCGCGCCGCTGGTCGGGCCGCCGCCACCCCCGTCGGCTCTCGCCGCCAGCACGCGGTAAGCGAACCGTCCCGGTTCTGCTCAGGCGTTCGATGATGAAGAGGCAAAGCGGGACACTCACATCGCCAATTCCTTGCATTTTCCGAGATCTAGTTTGCCCGAACCGAGAATCGGAATTTTCTCCACTCGTCTGATGGTGCGCGGCACCCAAAGGTTTGGCAAACCGCCCGCTAACAAGTGTTCCCGAATCTTCTCCGGAGAAAGTTCCCGAGTCGTTAGCAGAACGAGCGCTTCTCCTTTCGCCTCATCTGGTACGCCGACAATGGCGATCACGCGTTCCTCTTCCATTTTCAAGCCGAACCCTTCGACGATTTTCGCTTCGATCGTTTCGTGCGGAACCATTTCGCCAGCAATCTTCGAGAAACGCGATAGTCGCCCTTCGATGTAAAGGAATCCGTCTTCATCGAGCCGGCCAAGATCGCCTGTTTTGAACCATCCGTCCTGCAGGACCTCTGCCGTCCGTTCCGGCTCATTCAGGTAACCTTCGAAGATATTCGGACCTTTTAACCAGAGCATTCCCAGTTCGTGCGGTGACAGCAAGGCGTTCGTTTCCGGATCACGGATCTGCGCGGCTTCTCCTGGCAGCATTTTGCCAACGGAACCGTCGCGGCTCGACGGTTGCACCGTATCGTTCGGCCGGCTTGGAGCAGGATCGGGCAGGTTCGTGCTGACAACCGGAGCTGTTTCAGTCAACCCATACCCTTCCAGGACATGCTTCCCGAATTTTTGCTCGAACGCTATCGCCAGTTCCCTTGGCAGCTTTTCCGCTCCGGTCACCAGAAGCTTGATGCTCGCGAACTGTTCAGGCTCAGCCCGCTTCAAATATCCTCGCAAAAAAGTAGGCGTTGTAACGAGCAACGAGATCTTATACCGCGCGATGATCTCCGCGTTCTTTACCACGTCGACCGGCGTGGGGTAGGTCACTGCGCGTACCCCGCCGATCATCGGGTACCATAACGTCACCGTGCAGCCGAAACTGTGAAAGAATGGAAGGGACGCCATCACAGAATCTTCCCTTCCAAGATTCAGCATGGAACCAAACTGCGTCACGTTGCCCAACACGTTCCGGTGGCTGAGCACGACACCTTTTGGTTCGCCGGAGGAGCCGCTGGTGAAGAGAAGAATCGCCTCCTTTCGATCAGCCTGGTGCGGCAAGCCAAGCAGATCGCTTAGAAGCCACGCTGGCGTTACCGCCGAAATCAGGCGCCAGAGGATAATATTCGGTTTCAGCTGCGGCATGACCTCCTCCAATCGGAAGACATCTTTCGGCCAAGGAAAATCTTCCAGACGCTTCATGACCGGTTTGGCGGAGATCGCATGCAGGATCTCGCCCCGGTTGATGGCGGATTGCAGGGCAGCGCGTCCTGCCGTAAAATTCAAATTGACCGCTACTTTGTTCGCCAAGGTCACCGCAACGTTCGCGACAACAGCTCCTGCGCCCGGTGGCAACACCACAGCCACGCGGTCGCCGGTGCACTGTTTCTTGATCCATTGACTGAGAGCAATGGATGCCGCAAGCAGATCCCCACGTTTCAAGACACGGCCATCCATGCAGTCGATAATCGCTTCGTCGAAGGGTCTCCGCTTCAGACCTCGCACGGTTGCCCGCCCCAGGTGTCCCTTAAGCTCCGGCCGTCTCTGATAACAGAACTCTCCAAGCTCAAGAAGGTTTTGCCGGACGAGGCCGATAGTAACGGAGCGGGCTGGGATCGGTGATCCAAAAGCAATCGTTGCCACCTGCGGGATCCGCTTCGGAAATTTCAGAAAATATTTGCCGCCTTCGAAGGAAAAAATTGAACCCCAGAGGCCGTCAAGCCAAACCGGGACAACGTTGCATTCGGCTAGTCGCGCGATTAGTTCGAAACCCTTACGCAACTTGATCAATGTCCCTGTGCGGCTCAGTTCACCTTCTGGAAAAATACAAACGATCTCGCCTTTTCTGATCCTATCAGCCGCTTCCCGAAGCGCCTCCTTCGCACGGACATTCGAAATTGGTATGGCTTCGACCAGTTTGAATATCGGGGTGAGCCATCCAATATGATAGATTGTTTCATGAACGATGAACCGGATCGGTCTCGGGCAAGCAAGCTGCAAAACAACCGCATCCACATATGTCATGTGATTTGGCACCAGCAAAAAACCCGATTCGGGCAAATTCTCGAGTCCAAATGTTTTTACTCGATAAAAGATCCCGGCCACAAGGTTCCCGAAGAGCCGGAAGACTAGTCTGGCGAAATCTCTGACCGATCGGTGTAGGCATAATCAAAATAGATAATTGGCAGCAACCAAACCGCGGCGTAGCTCGCGGAACATCCTTCGGACTTTCTGGGGAGCGATCCGACTGGTGTCTTGTCCCTAGTAGGGGCATGACGTTACCGAGCCTAAAGTAGCATAGTCGTCCCGCCTGTGCGTCCTCTCTGTTCTCTGATGGAAGCTGCGCTCGGCATTGAAGAGCCATAGGCGGGACGCCTATCGGCTCGGTAACGTTCATACCCCTGCCAGGGACAGGTGGCTGACTACCCACGTTGCCAGAAAAGAAGGGAGTGACAAATTGAAAAGTGGACGGCGGCTGCGCCGCCCTCGCCCTTGCATCCTTTCGCTGCCATCGCTAACCTTCCCCGCAACATGTCCGCTACCCCTATGATGCAGCAGTACCAGAGCATCCGGCGGACCTTACCCGAAGGAACCCTGCTCCTTTTTCGCCTCGGGGACTTTTATGAACTTTTCTTTGAAGACGCGAAAATTGCGGCGCCGATTTTGAATGTGGCATTGACCAAACGTAACGGTATGCCGATGTGCGGCGTACCGTTTCATGCCGCTGAAGGGTACGTCGGCAGGCTGATCAAAGCCGGGCACAGGGTTGCGATTTGTGACCAAACCAGCGAACCGCAACCGGGAAGAATCGTTGAACGGCAGGTCAGCCAGATTATCAGCCCGGGAACGGTCAACGATTTTCAACTTTTGGAATCCCGCCAGAACAACTTTCTGGCTGCTGTCGGACGGCGCATCTTCTCCCTCAACAAAGGCAATCCTCGGGCGCTGGCCAGAAGCAGCTGTTCGGATTGGCGCTTCTCGACATCAGCACAGGCGAATTTCGGGTGACCGAGGTGAACTCTTTCAGCGCGCTCGAAGACGAATTGGCGCGCTTCAGCCCCTCGGAGGTTCTGGTCCCGGATTCGGACCAGGATCTCCTGCGGAAGATCCCGCGCGCTTCTTCCTATGATGGTTATACGTTTGAACTGGATCAAGCGTCTTACCTGCTCCGTGAACAGTTCTGCGTTCAGTCGCTGGACGGTTTCGGCTGCAGCGAAATGCCTGTCGCAATCGGGGCGGCCGGCGCGATCGTTCATTATCTACGACACCAACTTCGACGAAAAACTTCGCATATCCGGTCGCTTGGAGTTTTTCTTTCTGACCAACACGTTGCGCTGGATGTCGCCACTCAACAGAACCTTGAACTGATACGGTCGAGGGGAACCGGCGAAGATTCGAGTCTTCTGGCGGCTTTGGATCGAACCGTGACCCCGATGGGCGGCAGGCTTTTTCGACAGTGGCTTTTAAAGCCGCATTCGGTCCCGGCCTGAGATTCGGCAGCGACAAGAGATGATTCAGCAATTTCTGGATCAACCCTTTCTGCTCAGTTCCGTGCGGGAAACCCTGGCTAATATTCGTGATGTCGAACGAACCGTGGGCCGGTTGAGCCAGTTAAGCGGGAACGCCAGAGACGTAGTCGCTCTTCGGTTGTCGCTCGAATCGTTGCCGGATCTCAAGGGGCATCTCGCAGCGCTCGCGAAAGCCGTTCTTGCGGAAGAAGAGGATTTTCTGGTGAACCGGATCGTTTCGGGAATTCCTGAGCTGCCGGAGCTGGTTCGACTCTTGAGCGACGCCCTGGTCGAGGAGCCGCCGGCCTTGCTCAAAGAAGGCGGAATGTTTCGCGAAGGTTACGATTCAGCGCTCGATGAATTGCGGAGCGCTTCAAGAAGCGGAAAGGATTGGATCGCGGCGCTGCAACAGCGAGAAATCGAACGCACCGGCATCAAGTCGTTGAAGGTCAGGTTCAATTCCGTATTCGGTTATTTCATCGAAGTCAGCAATTCGAATCTCGGCGGCGTGCCGGCCGATTATACGCGGAAACAGACGACCGTGAACGGGGAACGGTTTATCACTCCGGAACTAAAGGAAGTGGAGTCGAAAATTCTGGGTGCCGACGAGCGCTCCAAGGCATTGGAATACGAACTTTTTCTGCGCTTGCGGGAGAGTCTTCTGGAATACCTGCCACAGCTCCAGGAGACAGCTCGATCCGTCTCGATTCTGGATGTAATCGCTTCCCTGGCAGAAACAGCCCGGCTTTTCGGTTATTCGCGACCCATAGTGACCGATGAAGCGCGGATCTATATCCGCGATGGGCGCCATCCTGTTCTCGACCAGAACGTCACGGAAGAGAAATTCGTCCCGAACGATTGTCTGCTGGACGGTGCCGAGAACCGCCTTTTGCTGATCACCGGGCCGAATATGGCCGGTAAGTCGACCTTTATCCGGCAGGTCGCATTGATAGTTTTGATGGCGCAAATTGGCAGCTTCGTGCCGGCTGCTGCTGCCGAGATTGGACTTGGTGGACCGGATCTTCACCCGAGTGGGCGCGTCCGACGATTTGTCGCGTGGGCAATCGACGTTCATGGTTGAGATGAACGAGACCGCGAACATTTTGAATAATGCGACGGAGCGCAGCCTCGTCATTCTCGATGAGATCGGGCGCGGAACCTCGACATTCGACGGGTTGTCGATCGCATGGAGTGTGGCGGAGTATCTCCACGATGTGCTTCGCTCCCGGACGCTCTTTGCCACGCATTATCACGAAATGACCGAACTGGCAGTCCTTTGCAAAGGCGTGAAGAACTACAATGTCGCGGTCAGGGAATGGAATGATCAGATCATCTTTCTCCGCAAGATCCAGGCGGGTGCCGCTGACAAGAGTTACGGTATCCAGGTAGCGCGCCTCGCCGGGTTGCCAGACGATGTCATCAACCGGGCAAGGGAGATTCTCGCGAATCTGGAGGCCTCGGAGTTGAATGCCCAAGGCAAACCACGATTGGCCGAAGCCAAGGTTTTTCGGAGTCGCGCGAAGCGAAAGGAAGAGCCAAAACCGCAACTCAATCTATTCGACTACCAGCCGGAGTAAGTAAGAGTCCGTTGCCATCTCAGAGCAAAGCGGGACGCTTTGCTTACGAGGCTTTCCTTTGCGACCTTTGTGTGCTCAAATGCAAAGCTTGATGAAGAAGTTTTTGGTATCTCATTGCAACTGTGTCGCTCGCTCTTGGAGCGTGTGAACGGCATCCTGCCAGCCAATTGCCCAACGAAAGCGAGGGTGTTGCAAAAGAGGGGTCGACCAAGCCGGGCGCGACGCAGGAAGCAGCAGGAACTCCAGAGGCTTCTCCAAGCGGTACGCCAAAAACGTATTTTCCGCAGAATTCCTGAGATCGGTTTGAGCGCAGAATCCACTAAGGAAGACGGTCTAAAGCGGTCGAATCAATTTTCTGGATGGATCAAATGCCGCGCGCGAAGTTTTATGCATGCCGGTCGGGGACTTTGTTTGCTCTGCAGGACTCAATGGAATTTCCGAATCCATCTGATTGCAGGCACTCGGAGCAATCTGCCTTGCCTGCTATTTCCGGATCTCCGCGGTCGAATGGTTGGTTTTGGTTGCAGCCATCGCCTTGGTCTTATCCGCTGAAGCGCTGAACACGGCTATTGAACGCACGGTGGATCTGCTTGAACCGGAGCGACACCCTGGTGCGCGTGATGCGAAGGACCTGGCGGCAGCCGCAGTGCTCATTGCGTCACTGTGTTCCTTGATCGTCGGTCTAATCCTGTTCGGTCCGCGGCTTTTTGGACTTCTTCCCAGGTAAGCGAAGCGATCCGCTTCGCTTACCTGGGAAGAAGTCAGAACTCAGGAGTCAGGAGTTGCAGGAGTTCAGGAGATAAATACCGGCTGGCAGAAATTAGTGCTGGCTTCGAATCGACACGCGCCGCTACTAAAATCCTCATTGAATGGAAGCGGATGAATCACGATCCACAGACCACCGCCCATTCTGCAACTCCTGAATTCTGAATGCTGATTCCCGACTTCTTTTAGAATTATTCTTGATATCGTTATCGGCCGTGGCAGTTTGACTTCACCGTGAAGCTTATCTCCTGAACTTTTGCAGCGCTTTGCCGCCAGTGGAATTCGGCTGACCAAACAGCGCGAAGAAGTCTTCGGGTTGTTGATGCAGAAAAGAGATCACCCGACGGCAACGGAGGTGTTTCTGCGTGCGAAAAAGCATATGCCGTCGATTTCGCTCGCGACGATTTATAACTGCTTGGACGCTTTGGTTGATTGGGGCCTCGTGAAACAGGTGAACCTGGACCGTGCCCCGACGCGCTATTGCGCAAACCTGGAGGAGCATAGCCATTTTTATTGTGAATCCTGCGGGCTGATTTCCGATGTCGAGACTCCTTTTAATGGGACTTGGAATTTACCCCCCGGCTTTGTTGTCGCTCAGGCGGAAGTGTCGTTAAAGGGCCTTTGCGCAAAATGTTCAACGGAACGCGGTCCCCTGGCAGTCGACCAATCGGGTTCGACCGCACTGCCCGCTCAATACTCAAAACTCAAAACTCAAAATTCCAAACGTTATTCATGAGTTCTATCGTAATCCAAGAGTTACACGTCTCCATCGCCGACAAAGAGATTATCCGAGGGCTGAGCCTCGAATTCAGCAAAGGGGAGGTTCATGCGGTCATGGGGCCGAACGGTTCGGGAAAGAGCACTTTGGCGAAGGTCATGGCCGGACACCCGGATTATCAGGTGACAGGAGGCGACATCTTGATGGATGGAGTGAGTATCCTTGGGATGGAGCCCGATGAACGTTCCCGTCATGGGCTTTTCATGGCTTTTCAGTACCCGATGGAGATTCCAGGGGTCAGCAACGCAAACTTTCTTCGAGCGGCGCTGCAAGCCCGTTTGCCCGAGGGCGAGGAGCTCGATGCATTAGAGTTCTATCAACACCTCTACGAGAAAATGGATCTCCTGGAAATCCGCAGAGAGTTCACTGCTCGCTCGGTCAACGAAGGGTTCTCCGGTGGAGAGAAGAAGCGGAATGAAATTTTGCAACTGGCGATGTTAGAGCCGGCTTTTGCCGTCCTCGACGAGACCGATAGCGGTTTGGATATCGATGCTCTGAAAGTGGTCGCGAAAGGGGTCAATACGCTTCGCGGACCTGGGATCGGGTTTTTGCTGATCACCCATTACCAGCGACTTTTAAATTACATTGTGCCGGATTTTGTTCATGTCATGTCGGAGGGGCGAATTGTCCGAAGCGGCGGCAAAGAGCTGGCTCTGGAGCTGGAATCGAGGGGCTACGACTGGTTAAAGGCGGAAAAGGCCGAGCCTGTGGGCGCGAACTGAAAGGAAAAAGAGGAGACCGAAACTATGAGCACCGAAACCGATTCAATAGCTATCGATCGGGATATTGGCAATTTTTTCTACAACGTTACGGCGACGCGCGATGCCGGTGTCGGCCTGACGGAGAAGACAATCGACTATATCGTCGATGTGAAAGGGGAGCCGGAATGGCTCCGCGAATTCCGAAAGAACGCCTACAACATTTTTAAGAGCAAGCCGCTGCCGACTCATTGGGCGGGAGACGAGCTGAAAGAGATCGACTTTGACGTGATCCGTTATTACCTGGCCTCCGGTGACGCCGCCAAGCGGACTTGGGAAGAGGTTCCCGAGGACATCAAGCGTACCTTCGAAAGGCTCGGGATTCCGGAGAGCGAAAGAAAGTTCCTGGCGGGAGTCGAAGCGCAATTCGACAGCGAGGCGGTCTACTCCAATATCAAAAAGGCCGTCTCCGACCAGGGCGTGATTTTCATGGGGAGCACGGACGCACTCAAAGAGCGTCCTGACCTGTTCAGAAAATGGTTCGGCAAAGTCATCCCGACCGGGGACAACAAATTCAGCGCGTTAAACAGCGCGGTCTTCAGCGGAGGCAGCTTTATTTATGTGCCGCCGGGTGTGAAAGTGAAACATCCGCTGCAGGCCTACTTCCGGATTAACGCTGAGAACTTTGGCCAGTTTGAGCGGACCTTGATCATTGCGGATGAGGGTTCTGAAGTCATGTACATGGAGGGATGCACAGCTCCAAAATTCACCACCGCAACGCTTCACTCGGCGGTGGTCGAGCTCGTGGCTTTGCGCGGCGCAAAGATCCAATACATTACGGTCCAAAACTGGGCGCCAAACGTGTTTAACCTGGTGACCAAACGCGGCCTGGCGATGGAAGAGGCCGAGATTAAGTGGATCGACTGCAATATCGGTTCCAGGCTGACCATGAAATATCCTGGCGTGGTGTTGAAAGGCCGCAAAGCTCGCGGAGAAGTGATCAGCATTGCACTGGCCGGCGATGGTCAGCATCAGGATACCGGGGCAAAAATGGTGCACGCAGCAGACGAAACCACCAGCAACGTTGTTTCCAAGAGTATCAGTATCGGCAAAGGAAGAGCAACCTACAGGGGACTGGTTCATGTGCCGAAACATCTTAAGGGCTGCAAGAACAACACCGAATGCGACGCTTTGCTCATCAACTCCAGCAGCCGCACCGACACCTACCCGGCGATCACTGTCCGGGGCACCGGCAACTCGACGCAGCATGAAGCTTCTGTCAGTCAAATCAATGCGGAGCAGATCTTCTATATGCAACAGCGCGGACTGAGCGAAGGGCAGGCCATGAGTCTCGCCGTCAATGGTTTTGTCAATGATCTCGTAAGTCAATTTCCGATGGAATACAGCGTGGAATTGAAGCGGCTGATCGATCTTGAGATGGAGGGATCTGTCGGATAGAGCGGAATTCCGAAAAATGAGGAGGTCGCCGCGCGCCGCCGCCTGCCGGCATCGGTGCAGGTGTCCCTTCAAATCTGCGAAATCGGTGGTTTCCAATTCGGGACTTAGCCTGAGATGTACTGCATGGCACAGGGATTAGCGTAACTATGACATCGACCGAACTTTTTTCGATTCTGTCTGGGCCGAGGCATTTTTCAGCGCCGGACTGGTTCACGGAACTCCAAGCAAAAGCGTGGGAGGAATTTGAAGCTGAACCGCTGCCAACGCGCGGCAACGAGCTGTGGCGGTTTTCCTCCGTGAAGAACCTTGCCTTGGATGGTTACGTCGCTCCGCCCCCGTTTGCAGGCGATCCCTCGAATTGGACGTGTCCGCGCGAATTCCCGAACCCGGCCGGCAAGATCATTTTCGCGAATGAGGCCCTGGTCGCGGCGGAATTGCTTGACCCGGCGCTTGAGCGTGCTGGAGTGATTTTTACGACGCTGTCGGAGGCGTTGGAAAAACATTCCGACCGGCTGCGGGAACATTTCATGGCCCAACCTGCGCGGCTGGGGTCCGCAAAATTTGCCGCTTTACACAAATCACTCGTTCAAGCCGGCACGTTCCTCTGGATCCCGCGCGGAGTTGAAATTCAGAATCCATTCGAGATATTTCACCTGGTCCAGGGAGATTGGACGGCCGTTTTCCCGCACACCTTGATTATCGCTGAAGACAATAGTCGTGTGACGGTGCTGGAACATTTTGTCTCGGCCAACCCGGAGGATCGCGGATTTGCCTGTGGAGTGAATGACCTCGTTTTAAAGCCGGGATCCAAGCTGAACTACGTCAGCATCCAGGAGTGGAGCAGAAACTTTGTCTCGGTCCAGGTGAACTCCACGGTCGCTGCGAAGGATTCATCCGCCTTGAACCTGGCCTTGAACTTTGGCGGAAAATACTCCCGTCTTGAGAGCATCAGCCGAATGATCGACAGCGGTGCGCGGAGTGACATGCTGGCAGTCAGCGTGGCCCGTGATGAACAGGAGTTCGACCAGCGCACCTTGCAGGATCACCAGAAACCAGATACGACGAGCGATCTCCTGTACAAGAATGCGCTCCATGACCACTCGCGGACGATTTTTTCAGGGCTGATCAAGGTTGAACCGGGCGCGCATCGAACGGACGCGTATCAAAAGGTTCGGAATTTGCTCCTTAGCGATGACGCAGAGGCAAACTCGATGCCAGGTCTTGAGATTCTGGCGGATGATGTGCGGTGTACGCATGGCGCGACCTCCGGCCAGGTAGAACCTGAGGAGTTATTTTACTTGAAAAGCCGCGGTATCGATGACCTTGCAGCCAAGCGCCTGATCGCCCGCGGTTTTCTCAATGAGGTAATCGACCGATTACCGCAAGAACAGCTCTCCGAATATTTGCACCAGCAGATCGAAATCCGCCTGTAAGCAGACCGTTCCGGTTTGTCTCGCCAGCCTCCTTCACATGATAGCGAGAAGCTGTCGCATATTGGGTAAAACGACTGCGAAGCGACCATTTATCAAGCGATTTATGCCACTTTGCTTACGGTTTTACACCTATTGGCTCACAGATCGCAATATTTTCCTGAACAAAGTGGTTGCAGTTCCCAAAAAAGCGGCGACTTTGACTACTTACGCTTTCTGTTTAGGTTTAGCAACCGCTGCTTAATATGAACCGAATCAAGCGGATCACCCGTCCCGAGAAAGTTCAATGAGCCTGCGGAATGCGGGGTTCTTCTGTAGTTGGCAAGAATCTTGCTCAAATGGTTCGTCTGCCAAAATTGTCGGCGCGAAACGCGGCAGGCAGTTAGCAGCAAATTAACTTAAGATTGTTGGAATAGATCATATGCTCACTTTGTTCGCTAGGTTTGCACCCATGTTAGCCGCCGAGGCTGTTGCAACCGGGGGTCGCCCGATTCCTGACTGGGCCAAAGGTAACACGATATTTGAGACATTTTTCAAGGGCGGACCGGTGATGTACCCGATCGTCGCAGTGCTAGTCGTTTCGGTTGCGGTCATTCTGGAACGCATCGTTTGGTGGACGATCCAGTCCACTCGACGAGACCCAGACAAATTGGACAAAGTCTATGCGGCCTTGGAACAAGGGAATGTAGCCGGCGCAGTTAACCTGGCCCGCGGTTCCAAAGATCCGCTCGTCCGCACGGTTTGGCACGGATTGAATCATGTTCACTCTTCTGTCGAAGGGGCACTGCAGGTTGCTTGCGGGGTAGAGATTCAGCGGGCGGGCCGTTTCATGTCAGTGATGGATACGACAATCACTCTGGCGCCGCTGCTTGGGCTGCTTGGGACGGTCACCGGAATTATGGGCTCCTTCAATTTCGTCGGAGCTGCCGATCTGGCGCCGGCCAAGGTCAGTGGTGGTATCGCCGAAGCCTTGATCGCGACTGCCTGCGGTCTTGGAATTGCGATTTTCTCTTTGATTTTCTTCAACTTCTTTAACGCAAGAGTTGCGCGGCTCCAGTTCGAGCTCGAATCGACGTCTAACAACGTCATTCTGATGCTGAACTCTCTTCGCAATCGAAACAACGTCGTCACAGATCAAGATGCACATCAGCCACAGCAATTCGCCGGTACCAATTAAGCGCGCCCGGATTGAGATCATCCCGCTGATCGACATCATGTTTTTCCTGCTCGCCGCTTTCATGCTGGTGAGCCTGACGATGATTAACATGAAAGGGATCGACGTTAACCTTCCGACAGCGACGAGTTCCCAGCCCAATAACAAGCCCGATTTCACGATGGTGAGCATCGATGCGCTGATGGATATCTACTTCGAAAAGGAAAAGATCCCGAAGGAAGAGGTTTTGCCAAGACTCCAAAAGCTCTACGAGGCCAATCACGATGTGCGAGTCTTCATTCGGGCAGACAAGGATGCGACCTACGAGACGGTCGTTTACGTGCTGGACAAAGCCCGAACAGCCGGAATCCAGAAGGTAGGCCTGGAAATCAAGGCGTACGATTCCGGTGCTGATACTACGAAGAACCCTCCTGGTCCTGCGGCGCCGCCGGCGCCCGCATCTCACTAACTGTGGTTACGAGCAAAGTAGCGTGTTATGGCCGACCATGACTTAAAGCGGTCTTTTCGATCCAGGGATGGCGCACCATTCGTGGCCTTCCTTATCCTGTCGCTGGTCATCAATGGGGTAGGGGCCTATTCCGGGTGGTGGCTCAAATTTCCGGAACCGGCTCCCCTGAAAGATGACGCGATCCAGTTGACCGATATCGATACAAACGACGTCGAGAAACTCGGCGATCCGAACGCGCCGGAAGAACCCGCTCCACCGGAACCAGAGCCGACGCCGCCGCCGCCCGAGCCGGAACCGACACCTCCTCCGCTGGATAAACCGCCCGAATTCGAAATTCCTCAGGCGACGCCCACCCCGGCGCCCAGTGCCGCGCCCACTCCGGAAAGTACTCCCAAGCCGAATCCGACTCCCAAGCCGCATGTCCAACCTGCGGTCAAGCCGGCCGGAACACCGAACCCGCACGCTGCGACTGCGGCACCTGGATTGACCAAAGGCAGTCTGACCGGCGCCCCGGACGGAACCGGAAACGGTGGACCTCGATCGGGCCTGCTGGTGCGGAGTCCACGTCCTCCGTATCCGCCTCAAGCTCTTCAGATGCACCTTTCAGGCGATGTGCACGTGCGAATGACGGTCGAGGCTGGTAACGTCGTCGACGCAGAGGGTTCCGGCCCGCCCATGTTGGCGAGTGCCGCAGCCCGGTGGGTGAGAGGCAACTGGAAGTTTAGTCCGACGACCAACGGAACGTTCACGCTGCCCGTTTCATTTGTGCTAGGGCATTAGCGAGCGTTAGTGTCCAAGACCTCAGGCCTTAATCCTGCTAGTGCCCCACCAGGCACCGATTTGGTGCACCATTGCACCTATAAACGCCTGAACCCGAAAGGTCGCAGACGATCCCGCGCGGCGTACCGAATGGCGCTGAGTTAAGGAGAGTTTGCCATGGGTTTATGCCCTGCTGGGGCTACGGGTTTCAGCCCAGGGTTTCAGCCCGGGAACCGCCAGCATCGCGATGACACGACCTGAAAAGTTGCCAGGTCCGGGCGTCTCTATAACACACACATAGAGTGTAGCAATCTCAATCGCTTTTCGTTGCTTTGAGAAAACGATTCGGGCGGCTATGTCTCCTTGTGGTGTTGGAAATGGAGCGAGCGATAAATGACGCTCCTTCCGGCAAGAATTCAGACCCGAGATCCGCCTGCCCGAACCGCGCCGCGTTCCGGCGAGGAGGATCCACGGATCGCCGGTTTCGTCCGAATAGCTTATCGAAGAATGGAAAATGACACACCTCGGTTGAATTTGTTCAAAAAAACTGTGTTTTTCTTGACTAAAAATTGAACAAACGATAAATCGGGCCAACTACAGTTGACTGGTAAGCCAGAGGTCAGGCGGCGCGCAAAAAATATGGGTTGGAGTTGTGGCACACTGCCTGCTCAATGGCCGGTAGATTCCGTGATCCTTCGGATCAGCAACCTTAACCTGATGCAGCGGGATCGTTACCACAAACTAGAGGAGTCCTGGCTCGAACGGTGCGAGTTGGCTTCGCTTAATTTGTTGCAGAAACCAAGGAGTAAAATGAAAACAAAATTCAGCAATCGGTTCGTTGCCGCTTTTGCATTGGCGGCACTGGTGCTTGTTCCGACAGGTGCAAGATCGCAGCAAGAGCAGGCGCCCGGCGCGGCCGCAACCGCGGCGACTCCCGGGCCCGTAACAGAAGGGCCCGCCACCGCGGCGACAGGCGGCGGAGAATTGCAGAGGGTCACCGTGACAGGCTACATCATCCCGCGGATCGGGGAAGGCACGCAGCCGGTGACGACTCTCGACCAGGATTTTATTAACAAACAGGCGGACCAAAACGTTTCCGACGTCATCGCACGGTTACCCGAAAGCGTGGGCGCGTTTAATCCGATCACCACCACGGGCAATAGCTTTTCTCCTGGGTCAGCGGCAGTCGGCTTGAAAGGCCTTCCTTACAACGCGACGCTGACGCTGGTCGATGGGATTCGATTTCCGGCCTTCCCGTTTGCGATCAATTCGATTACAGGCGGCCCAGTAAGTTTTGTCGATTTAAACTCTTTTCCGCTCGCGGCAATCGACCGGATTGAAATCTTGAAGGATGGTGGAAGTGCCATCTACGGCTCGGACGCTGTGGCTGGGGTCATCAATTTGGTTCTCAAGACTGATTACAAAGGGACTGACCTAAATTATTACTACGGGATCTCTCAGCGCGGAGATTACGAGGTGAACCACGGTCAGTTTGTCAGCGGGATCACACAGAAATTCAGTGACACGTCAAAAATAAGCGTTGTTGCAAGTTTCGATATTTATACGCAAACGCCGATCGAGGCGAGCGACCGCGCTTACAGTTCCTTTCTGCAGCACAGCAGGTTCAGCCCGAAGTACCCCGACCAGGGAAATTTTTGGGTTCCGCAGGGGGTATTCAATGACGCGGCCGGGAACCTTTATGTTGTGAAACCCGGCACTGCAGGTCCGAATATCACGGCAGGCGATTTTATTATTAACGGCGCAACGCCTAATAACTTCGATACAAAATTCCAGCAAATTGTGCCCAGAGAGACCCGGTATGGCGGGAACGTTTCACTCGACTACGACGCGACATCGTGGCTTAAGCTTTACGATTCGTTTATCATTCAGCGAAACGAAGAGACTAGTGTGACGCCGAACCAAGGCTACGGCGGTAATATTACGGTTCCTGCCAATAATCCGTTCAACCCATTCGGTGTGCAGCTGACACAGTCGGGCTTTCCCGTGAACGCCTTGTATGAATTGGGTCCATGGGCGACCACCACGACCATCAGAACGCTTCGCAATACCGGCGGACTAACTTTCCAACTTCCCCACGATTGGTTTGTGGACGCTAGTTTTACTTACGGAGAGAGCGATGGCACTGAGGTAGTGAACAACAGCGCGAATCAAATCAAATTGCAAGAAGCGATGAATGGCACGCTCCCGGGCTTTGTTGGCCAATTTTTCAATCCGTTCAACGACCAATCGGTTTCCTCGCCGAATAAGGCGTTGGACGACGCGATCCGGACGCAGCAAATCCTTGATAGCCGGACAGATTTAGTCAATTGGATTTTGAAAGCTGGAGGTACTGTGTGGGATCTTCCCGGCGGAGCCTTAACGGCAGCCGGGGGCTTGGAGTACAGGAGCGAAAGCCTGATCCAGGTCAACGATAATAACAGTCGTAACAACAATATAACCAACGGCGATTTCCTAGGGAAGCAAGTCTCTGGACGGCGATATGTTAAAAGTGCCTACGGGAGGTAACTCTACCGATACTTGGCGGGAAATGGTCTTGGCCGGGAGCCCGACTCCTGGAGGTAGTCTTCTCGGAGAGATACGACAGTTATTCAGATTTTGGCGACGCCGCGAAGCCCAAAATCGCGATTCGCTATAAGCCGATTGACGATTTAACGTTGCGAGGAACCTACTCAGAAGGATTCATAGCTCCGTCGCTCAGCCAGTTGTTTGGCACTCCAATCAGTGGGATTGTAAGCATTAACGATCCCGTCACCGGGACCTCCTATCAGACAAACTCGACGACGGGCGGTAATCCCAACTTAAAGGCGGAGAACTCCTATGGTTACTACGCGGGAGCGGTGTGGAGTCCTGGATCCACTGACCCGGACCACAGTTGGTGGGGATGGGCGAATGGGTTTACCGCCTACATTGACTGGTATCAGATTACGATACGCAATCTCGTCGGCACAGTTTCCGCGCAACAGATCGTTGATCTGCCATCAGCTTTCCCGGGCTCGATCACTCGCGGAGGTAACGGCCAAATCAGCAACATCAATGCGGTGTTCCAGAACTTGGGAACGCGGACAGTCGATGGTATTGACTTCGGGGTAAGTTACGTCACCAAGGAATATCCGTGGGGCAAACTCGATTTTGAGGCGAACGCCGCGTATATTTACAACTTCAGCATCAATCAATTTCTGGGCGCTCAGGCAAACGGAAAACCGAAGTTCTCAATTTGGGACCAGGAAGACTCGTACGGAGTTCCCGACTTTAAGGGCGTCGCGAGCTTGTTCTACTCAAAGCTAGTATGCGGGATAGATACCTTCCGGACAGGATTGACCCTGAATTATATCGATTCAGAGCACGATATTCATGACAACTTCAAAGGGACTGATCCACAGGCGACTTTGGACGCTCCCAAGTATGTGCATCTGATCGGCAGTTTCACCACGCTTGATTGGCAAATCTCGTACGCTTTCGGCGAACCGACTCCTCCCGTGTCCGAAACGCCTCAGCCTGGCTATTCCAAGGATGGAAAGCGGATTCTCGGTGAGAAGGCAATTTCGCCCAAAGCGGAAGGGTCAGGCAGCGGTATCCGTAAATGGCTTGCAAATACGACGTTGACGTTCGGGATCAACAATATTGGCGACGTCAAGCCTCCCTATTCTGCGGATTGGTACCAGGGCTTTGATACGGGCGATACGGTGCCGTATGGTCGGGTGTTCTACGTCCAGATCGACAAGAAGTTCTAAGCCTGAGCTAAGCTTAAATCGGATAGAAAAAGCGCCGGCAAAACTGCCGGCGTTTTTCGTCTGCGCAGCAGGAATCCGGCTCGGCAGAACGGAGCACGTCTCTTTGACGCTAACGCGGACACGGGCGTGGGACGGTTCGTTCGCATTTCAAAAGTGTCGGAGAATGCGTGCCGGCATTGCCATCCGATGCGCAGGAAAACTAATCAATGTATGGCAAATGACACATCTTGGTTTAATTTGTTCAAAAAAAATGTGTTTTTCTTGACTAAAAATCGAAAAAGGTGACCGCGTCAGTCGAGCAATTTTGACTGGTAAGCCAGGGAGGGGAACGCGCCAGAGATGGGTTTGAGGCTTGGCACATTGCTTGCTCAATCGCCGGCAGATTCCGCGATCCTTCGGATCAACAACCTTAACCGATGTAGCGGGATCGTTACCACAGACGAGGGGAGACCTATCAACGGTGCGAGTTGGCTTCGTTTAATTTGTTGCAGAAACCAAGGAGTAAAATGATGAGAAAATTCACCAATCGTTTCCTTGCCGCTTTGGCCGTCGCGTCGGCGGCCTGGTGCTTTGTTCGCCACAGGCGCGAGATCGAGCAACAGCAAGACGCCGGCCACGCCAACAGCGCCCGTAACCACAGCTCCTGCCACCCCACAGACGACCGGCGGCGGCGAGCTGGAGAAGGTAACGGTCACCGGTTATATCCTTCCGCATGTCGGAGATGGTCCGCAGCCGGTTACCAGTTATGACCAGAATTACATTTCTAAGACTGGGTTATCAGACCACCACGGATATTTTGCAGAGCTTGCCCGGTGCGACCGGCAACTGGAACCCTGGCGTGACGACCGGATTCGGGTTCTCGCCCGGCTCAGCCTCCATTGCTTTGAAGGGATTGCCGCCGTACGATACGCTGACTCTGGTCGATGGTTTGCGCTATCCGTTATCTCCGTTCCCTCAGGAAAGCACGGCGGGAGCATTCAGCTTCGTTGACATTAACAATATCCCGTCCACCGCGGTTGATCGCATCGACATTCTGAACGATGGCGGCAGCGCGACCTACGGCTCAGACGCTGTCGCGGGCGTGGTGAACATTATACGAAATCCGACTACAACGGCGCCGTAATCAGTAACTATTACGGTATTAGCCAGCGCGGGGATGACGAAGTCTATCATGGCTCTGCGGTTGGCGGCTATACTCTAAAGCTGTCAGATACTTCGCATATCAATGTTACCGCGGCTATCGACTTTTACGACTCAAGCCCGATCATGCAGGCTGATCGGCCCTGGAGGCAGGAGAATTCGAATAATATTGGCTGCCGGCCTATCCGGGACATCCCATCTTTCCGCCCTACACCGGAATATTTGCTAGATCCGGCTGGCAATGTCTTCCAGGTGAACAAGGGCTCCGCACCACCCATTACGGCAGCGAATTTCAATACCAACAACCCGACAGATTACAATGACAAGTGGTACCAGCTTCTCCCTCGGGAGTAGCGAATTTCGGGGATGGTGAAATTCGATTACCAGGTCAACGACTGGTTAAAATTTACGATTCGTTCCTCATCGATCGATACCGAAGAGCTCAGCTCGTACCAAAGTCAGGGAGTCTACACCGGCCCACCCTTTCAATAACGGGGGTGTCACGGTACCGGCCAATAATCCGAACAATCCTTTTGGTGTTCCGCTGACCGTAGGCGGCCTGGAATCTGAACGAATTCGGACCGCTGCAGGAAGATGCAACGATCACCACACTTCGGAACGTGGTGGGCGCCACAGTTCAATTGCCGTTCGGCTGGTTTGTGGATGGCAGCTTCACTTATGGAGAATCCGACGGGACGGAAACGCAGAACCAGGGTTTCCTGCAAACCGGCCTCCAACAGGCCCTGAACGGTACGTTGCCCGGGCACGTCGGGCAGTTCTTCAATCCGTTCGTGGATGAGAACCTCGGTCTTAAAACCAACTCGGCGTTCTACAACGACAAACAAGTCGTTACCGGTATCTGGCAGGATAACAGAACAGATCTAGTGGATTGGAACTTACGCTTCGGTGGTCCCGTCGCCCACCTGGACAACGGTGATCTTAACGCTGCCGGCGCATTCGAGTACCGCAGTGAGAGTTTATTCAGAACGAAGATAAATACAGCAAATTTGGCGAGGTCCTGGATTTTCAGAATACCGTTGGCGAGCTGACCAACGGCCGGCGATACGTGAAAAGTCTTGCCGGTGAACTAGACATTCCAATTTTCGGCAATAAGTGGTCATTCCCTGGCTTACGTACTCTCGATGCAATCATTTCTTATCGGTGGGATAATTACAGCGATTTCGGAAGCGCAGAAAAGCCGAAGTTCGCGCTGCGATGGAAACCGTTTGATGATTTGACAATTCGCGCAACCTACTCCGAAGGATTTGTCGCGCCCTCTCTGAGTCAGTTGTTCGGCTCGCCACTGCCGGCGGAGACGAGCGTTATCGACCCGAAGAACCCGGCCGCGGGCCAATACACGACGATCAACAGCACGGTTGGCAACCCGAGTGTTCAACCACAGACTTCGTACGGATATTTCATCGGAGGGGTTTGGACTCCCGGAGCTGCTGATCCGGACACCAGCTGGTGGAAGTGGGCGAATGGCTTCTCCGCATACTTCAACTGGTTCCAGATTGATCAGCACAATCTGATCGGAACTCTGACGCCTCAGCATATTGTCGACATCCCGAACCCCCTCCGCCGGGCAATTTTGTGACGCGCGACCCCACTCGACGCTATCACGGACATTACAAACTACCTACCTGAACCTCGGCAACAATCGAACCGAAGGGATCGACTTCGGTTTTACCTACAACACCAAGGAATACGATTGGGGTAAGTTGGAAATCCAGTTGGACGCGACCTACGTTTACTACCAATCCGCTAAGATAATCACCGGCCTCACTCCCAACGGCTCGTTTGGTTTTTACGGTTGAGAATACCACGGATGAGGCTAGCTTCACCAATCCTGACTTCAAACTTCTGGCCAGTATTTTTTACTCGAAGAAGTTTGGAGTGGATACCTTCAGGACCGGCGTAACCTATCATTACACCGATTCGGAAGCGGACTTCAACGCCAGCCAACATGGAACGAATCCGAATTTCAACTCCGATATCGCTGGAACAAGTTATGTCCATCTGATCGGGAGCTGGAACACCTTCGACTGGCAAATATCCTATGAATTCGGCGCACCGGCGGCGATTACGACTGAAACGCCCCAGCCCGGCTATGGCAAAGACGGGAAGCGCGTTCTCGGGGAAAAAGCGATCTCTCCGAAACCTGAGGGTTCTTCCTTTGGGTTCCGAACCCTGCTGGCCGGCACAAAACTTACATTCGGGATTAACAATGTCTTCGATACCCCGGCGCCGCTTGCGACAGACTGGTATCAAAACTATGACTACGGAGTAAACAACCCTATCGGGCGGTTCTTCTACGTTCAGCTCGACAAGAGGTTCTAAGCGGAAGTCGACTTGAACCAGTTACTCGCCGTACGCGGTGGCTTGGGCGGGCTGAATAAGACGCCTTGGACACTAATCCAAGGCGTTACGCTGTTTCCAGCGGCCCACCGGTAATGACACCCGAGGGATGCCTATGGCAGGCTCGCGGAACAGTAAACACTTCGCCAAACTTTACGAAATCGGTCACTCCCGGGCCAGCTTCGAACCGGAAGGCTCCAGCCCATGCACCCACTTCGAAAGGGTCGCTTCTTCATAGAATACGGGAGACCTCTTTAAGCTCTGTGGATAGTAGTCGTAATCATGCAGATAATCCTGCGCGAGAAGCGACTTCGAGCCGCCCGCCACAACGCTCCCTTTCGAATCTGTGACAGTGTAATCGAAAGACAGCCGTATAGGCGAACCAAATTGGTGATTGAATCGGAGCTGGTTGAACCTCGGTCTGTTTCCCAGGCGTCCGGCCAGATCGATATCCGTAAACCTCAGCGTCAACGTCTGACCGGGAAAACGTTTAGCCACCACAGGCGACAGATAAGTCGAGACCTCGTTACGAAAGATCGGAACCGAGGCATTCTCGTCGCGACCCTGGATCCGAAAATCGGTGAAACGTTCCGGATGCACGAAATCGATGCGAACGTTGGTCGATTCCGCTGCCTGGGCAGTCGACAAGCCAAGGCTGAGCATCAGCAGAAGCAGCAAATAATAAAGCTTTCTCATACACATAGATAAACCTCTTTTCTCGGGCGAATATTCCCCGAATATACTGCCGAATTTCAACTTATCCAGCAACGGGCGGCCTCAAACTGAGGCGAATAGATGCGTTTCAGGCGCGGGGATCAGCCTCTGCCTCTAAAATCCCAGACCCCCTATCGCAGTGCGAGCACGATTTTGAAAGCTCGATTGGTGACCGAGAACGAGATCGAGCGCAGGCCCCAAATTGGACAAGGACCCTGCTTTCACCTAATGTCGCCCGAAAGCAGAACTTCGTCCCTCAAGTTGATGAATCAGATCTTTGACAATGCGAATCAGTGGCTAAACGATCTCGTGAGCTATATCCCTGGCAAACCGATTGAGGACGTGGCGCGCGAGTTGGGACTCGATCCGAACCAGATCGTGAAGCTCGCTTCGAACGAAAACCCGCTTGGCCCTTCGCCGTTGGCGGTGAAAGCGATGAGGGAAGCCCTGGAGAAAGCACATTTCTATCCGGATGGCGGCGGGTACCATCTGCGTGCCGGCATCGCCGACAAATATGGCGTCAGCATCGATCACGTGATGCTGGGAACCGGCTCGAACGAAATCATTGAATTTCTGGGGCACGCATTTCTAAGACCGGGCGATAACATCGTGACGGCAGAGCACGCTTTCGTCGTTTACAAGATTCTTGCGAAGCTTTTCGGAGCCGAGACTGTCGAGGTCCCTGACCCGAACTTGACGCACGACCTGCCCGCAATGGCCGGAGCTATCAACGACCGGACCAAGATCGTTTATATCGCCAATCCGAACAACCCGACCGGAACGATGGTCAGCGAAGCGGAGCTGGATCGGTTTATTGATCGTGTCCCGAGGAACGTGGTCATCGCGTTGGACGAGGCCTATTACGAATTTCTTCCGGATCCGCCGAACACGCTGAAGTATTTCCGGAATCATCCGAACGTCATTGTCCTTCGGACGTTTTCAAAGATTCAAGGTTTGGCCGGACTTCGAATCGGCTACGGCCTGGCTCACGAAGATCTTATTCGGCTCCTGCAGAAAACCAGGCAACCGTTCAACGTAAACTCCATCGCTCAAGCTGGCGCACTGGCCGGTCTCCGCGACGACGAGTACCAGATCAAAACGCGAGAGATCGTCCGGCAAGGTCGCGAATTCCTCGAATCCGAATTTGGCAGACGAAAACTACAGTACGTCCCGAGCGTGGCAAATTTCGTCCTGGTCAAAGTCGGCAACGGGAAAGAGGTATTCCAGAAACTGCTGAAACGGGGAATGATTGTGCGAGCCATGGACGAGTACAAGCTCCCGGAATGGATCCGCGTCACCGTTGGGACACCCGAACAAAATCGGAGATTCCTGCACGACCTGGACAACGTATTAACCACAGATTTCACAGATTACACAGAGTAGGATTTTGTTTGGTCAGAGACGATCCGGGTCACATCACCAGCCTCCGCTTTTCAAGGCTTCCCGCGCCGAAGTTGAACAGCAGCGCCTTTTGAAAACCCGTAGCCCTCAAATAATTTAGAACTTGAGCCATCTCAATGTCTCCAAGCTTCGAGATCGCCTTGAGTTCAACGATGATAGAATTGTGGCAAACAAAGTCTGAGCGATAGCATGTTTTGAGGGTTCTACCTTTATAAACGACAGGTATCTCAGCTTCACCAGAAAATGGAATTCCCCGTTCGGCCAGTTCAATCGAAAGTGCTTCTTTGTATACGGCTTCCAGAAATCCAGGACCCAACAACCTATGAACCTGTAACGCTGCACCGATGATGTCGTATGTTTGTCCATCCACAGCGAAATAGAATAACACAAAAAATTCTGTGTCTATCTGTGAAATCTGTGGTTTAATTTTCCTCCTCTCTCATGTCCCTTGAAGACACCATTGCCGCCATCTCCACACCGGTCGGTGAAGGAGCGCTCGCCGTCATTCGCCTGTCCGGTCCCGACGCGCTGGCCGTTCTCGCTCGGAATTTCGCCGGTGTAATCGCGCCCGCGCAATTCGTGCCGCGCCGAGTGTTCTTCGGCAAAATTCAGGATGCTGCCGGGAAAGTAGACGAGGTCCTGGTGACTTATTTCCGCCGCCCCAGCAGTTACACGGGAGAGGATGTCGTGGAAATCAGTTGCCACGGTGGAATCCTGGTAACGCGGCGGGTTCTGGACCTGCTTTTGGCAGCCGGGGCTCGAATGGCCAATCCAGGGGAGTTTACCCAGCGGGCGTTCTTGAATGGGAAAATGGATTTGACTCAGGCAGAGGCGGTCATGGATCTGATCCGGGCTCAAACGGAACTCGCGTTACGGGCAGCAAATCGAGCAATTGGCAGGACATCTAGGGAACGAGCTGACTGATATTCGCGAGCTTTTGCTGACCACTTTGGCTCATGTCGACGCCTACATTGATTTTCCGGATGAACAAATCGATCCGGACACCGGCAAAGTCTTGCTGGATCGCATCCTGGGTTTAGAAAATCGCCTTGATCGCTTACTGGCGACCGCTGACCAGGGCCGGGTACTTCGGCATGGGCTGAGGACTGTCATCTACGGAGCGCCCAACGTCGGCAAGTCGAGTCTCCTGAACCTCCTTCTCGGATACGATCGAGCCATCGTGAGCGAGGTACCCGGTACCACACGGGACACCATCGAAGAAGTAATCAATATTCGCGGCCTTCCGGTGCGGTTGATTGACACTGCTGGAACGCGCGAGTCCTTCGACCTTTTGGAAAGCGAAGGCATCCGGCGCGCTCAGCATCAAGTCGAGCAAGCCGATCTGGTCATCCAGGTGGTGGACGGTAGCCAGCCGCCGGAGAATCTGAAGGATCTTGATGGCCGCCCCAACGTGCTTCTCCTGAATAAATGCGACTTGGGAGTTCATCCGCTCTGGACCGAGATTGCCGGCGTCCGGTTTTCCTGCAAAGAGAGAGTCGGCTTGGATGATCTGAACCAGGCGATTTGGGATAGGGTGATGGGTGAAAAAGTTAAACTTGCGGACGTCCGAGTGGCGATTAACGCCCGACACCAGGCTTGTCTCCAAACCGCAAAAGAGCTCCTTGCGGCAGGCGCCCAAAGCCTGCGAGATGGCAAATCGCCGGAGTTTATCTCGATCGAATTGCGCGGCGCTCTGGACGCAGTGGGCGAAGTGATCGGCAAGCTCGACACGGAAGACTTGCTGGGAAAAATCTTCAGCGAGTTCTGTATCGGGAAGTGAGCGTCCGGATTTTTTTTCCGGAGAATGCTTGCGTCGTCACAGCCAAAACCTTTGGCTTCAGTCATCTGTGGAATCTGTGGTTTGCTTCTTTATCTTCGGTTTTTGGGTTGGGTAAAAGCTATGGATAGGAGAAGTTTGAGTATCATTTTATCCAAGCCGTGCCGCTCTACGATCGTTTCCTCAAGCCGATTCTTTTCTCGATAGACCCGGAACAGGTGCACGAGATGGCGATGGCCGCTCTGAAGACGTTGTCTCTGTTTCCGTGGCTGCTCGATCTTCTGCCTCGCGCTAGCGATCAACGGTTGGGCAAGGAACTCTTTGGCGTCCGTTTTCCCAATCCGATCGGTCTGGCAGCGGGTTTTGACAAAAACGGGATGGCGCTACCCTCCTGGGTGGCCTTGGGATTCGGTTTTATCGAGATTGGCACCATCACGGCGCAAGCCCAGGTTGGGAATCCGCGGCCGCGGATTTTCCGAATTCCGGAGGCGGAAGCTTTGATCAACCGACTGGGGTTCAACAACCAGGGAGTTGAAAAAATCGCGGTGCGTCTCGAAGAACTTCGTCGATCATCGCGTTGGCCGGCGATTCCGGTCGGCATCAATCTTGGAAAATCCAAAATTGTCCCGCTGGAGGAAGCACCAAGCGATTACGTCCGATCGTTTCAGCGCTTGCAAGGACTGGGGGATTACTTCGTTCTCAATGTGAGTTCGCCGAACACGCCCGATCTGCGCAAGTTGCAGGAGAAAGCAGCGATCAGCCAACTTTTCGAAACAATTCAGCACCGGAATCAAGGAAAGCCGCTGCTGGTTAAAATCGCGCCCGATCTGACCTTTGAACAACTCGACCAGATTCTCGCGCTGGCGAACGAATTTCGGCTGGCCGGAGTCATCGCAACAAACACGACGATCGATCAGCAGAGCATCCCGGAAAACAAACGTCAACCAGGTGGCCTCAGCGGGAAACCGCTGCGTACCCGTTCACTCGAAATTTTACGCCACATCAAAAGGAACAGTTCGCTTCCAGTGATCTCTGTCGGCGGTATCATGAGCGCGGAGGACGCGAAAGAGCGGTTCGACGCTGGGGCGGAGCTTGTCCAGATTTACACCGGTTTCATTTATCGCGGCCCTCGTTTAGTGCGAGAGATAGCGGGAGCTTTAATGAAAGCGTAGAAGTAAGGGATGGGGGTGGAGTATTGGAGTGGTGGAGTATTGGAGTGGTGGAAAGGGCGGAGTGATGGAGAGAAAGAATAAGAATCGCGGGTATCAGCGACTGCGGGTTTGGCAAGACGCAATCGAGTTGTATGTCGAGACCTCTCGCCGGTTTAAGCCACTGGCCTTCGAAATGAAGCGGGTTGCCGGACAAGCGATCGCTTCTGCCGATTCGATCCACCGGAATATCGCTGAAGGATATTGTCGCAGACCGATCCGAGAATACGTCCAACACCTCTTTATTACCCTAAGCTCGCTCGGAGAAAGTGTGTCCGGCGACCACGCTTACCGAAGGGCAGACCAGCTCTCTGAAGACGATTTCGAAATTCTCGATCGCCAGGCATTCAAACTCGAAAACGGTCTTCTGCGCCTGATCGAATCTCTGGAACGCAAACGGGACTCCGGTACATGGGCCGAAACGCTGATCATCAACGAATCGAATGCGATCCACGATCGAAGACACTGAACGATAGCACCTTGGCAGTAGTCGTCTTGCCATTGGTGCCGGTGATTGTCATGAAGAAATAGCCTCCACAGGCGAGCCTTTCCGATACTCCACTACTCCGTTACTCCATTACTCCATCGCTTTCTCTGCCGATGAATTACTCCACAGAAACCCTCATCCAGCTCGACAAGGCGCATGTGTGGCATCCTTTCACCCAGATGCGCGAATGGATCGCGCCGGAACACCAACCCCTCGTGCTGGTTGCGGGGTATGGGGCATGGCTGGAAGATAGCCTTGGCAGGCGCTACCTGGATGCCAATTCTTCCATTTGGACTAACATCCATGGACATAATCATCCGGTCCTGAATCGGGCGATCCGCGAACAGTTGGAGAACGTGGCGCATACTTCCTTTCTCGGTTTTACTAACCCCAAAGCGGTGGAATTGGCTGCTCGGCTCGTGGAACTTCTGCCTGGATCTTCGTTGACAAAGGTGTTCTTTTCCGACGATGGCTCGACCGCGATCGAGGTAGCGATCAAGATGGCGGTCCAATATTTCCTGCAAACCGGCCGCCTGGATAAGACGGGATTTATTTCTTTTGAGAACGCCTATCACGGAGACACGCTTGGTGCTTCCAGTCTTGGTGGAATTTCGTTTTTCCATGACCGATTTAAGTCGCATCAATTTCCCGTGACGCGAATCGGGTCGGCGGAGCGTCTGACAACAATGGACGGCTCAGGGATCGCCGGAGTGATCATCGAGCCAATGATCCAAGGCGCCGCTGGAATGCGGTTGTGGCCCTCCGGCACCTTGAAAGCGTTGCGCCGATGGTGCGATGATCACCAAGCATTTTTAATATTCGACGAGGTCATGACGGGTTTCGGGCGGACGGGAAAATATTTCGCCTGTCAGGCAGGACGAAGTGTACCCGGACTTCTTGGCAGTCGCGAAAGGATTAACGGGTGGCTATCTTCCGTTGGCCGCAACTCTCACGACGGATCGAGTCTTTTCAGGATTTCTGGGTTCGTATGAAAAGACTTTCTTTTACGGCCATAGCTACAGTGGGAATCCGCTAAGTTGCGCTGCCGCCGTGGCAAACCTTGAGGTGTTCGAAAACGAACGAGTCCTTGAAAAATTGCAAACAAAGATTGAGCGTCTGGCCTGGCGGCTGTGCACGCTCGAAGACCTGCCCAACGTGCGTGAGATTCGCAGAGCGGGATTTATCGCGGGGATCGAGATTTCCAGGCGAGACGGGGTCTCATACGAATTTCGTGACCAGGTAGGTGCACAAATTTGCCTTGCCGCTCGGCATTACCACCTTCTCACGCGCCCAATCCGTGACGTCATCGTTCTCATGTTGCCTCTCTGTGCCACGATCGAGGAAATAGACCTTGCCGTCGATGCCCTCGAGAAGGCTATTACCGAGGTGTGCGCCAAGGTCGTTTAGCTTGTGGTATATCCTTCTCTTAGATTATTGGGTTTCCGCCAAGGAATCTGTGGTTTCGTTCCTGTCTTAGCTTGAGAGAAGCGAAATTTGCTCTTCAATCGCCCGGTTTCGCGGGTCGGTCGGCTCAAGTTGGATCGCGCGCCGGATCGCTTCCTTTGCTTCTTTCTTCTTGCCGAGCTTACTGTACGCCAACGCCAGGTTACCCCAGCTTGCCGCCGTGTCTGGAAAAATCTCCACCGCCTTTGTCGCGGCCATTTCACATTCTTCCCATCGACCAAGCTCCGCAAGGCACCAGGTAAGCTCTAGCCAGGCCTCACCGTTCATTGGAGAGAGCTCAAGTACCTGGAGGAAATGATCGGTTGCTTCGGACCATCGCCTTATCATCCGGTATCCAAGACCAGCGACCAACGCGGCAAGAACCTTGTGACTTCCCCCGATTTGCTGGAATGCGCGCGCGCGTTCGGCCTGGCCGAGTATTTTCGCTTCGATTTCTTCGACGAGCGCTTGCCGCTGGTGAGCACTTGCCAGGTCGGCTTCCTGCTCAAGATCCCACAGGTAGTTTCCCATCTCGCGCAGCTTCTCGTCGTAATCGGCGTCAGTTATTTCAAGGTCATTCATAAGCCGTAGAGCTGAGAAACAGGATAACACCAGAAGTTGGAAGTTGCAGGAGTTCAGGAGTTACAGAAGATGAGAAATCCGAGCTCGTCGAAGACCTGAGAGGACAGGTTGATTTGCAAGGACGTTATTGATTCATTGATTCTGGATCCTAACTCACGAAATAGGTTTCTTCGGCGAGGATTGGATTCCTCCGGTATTCTGCAACTCCTGAACTCCAGCAACTTCTGACTTCCTCCTTAGGCCGCTATCAGAGAGAAAAGAACTTGATCCGAACGTCGCTTTCGCGCGTTATGGGGGGCTGCATTCGATGAGTTCCAAGGTCCTTGCATTCATCAATTTTAAAGGTGGCGTCGGAAAGACCGCTACTGTTGTCAATATTGGGGCGACCCTCGCCAAGCTGCATGAAAAGAAAGTCTTGATTGTCGATCTCGATCCGCAATCCAACTCGAGTCTTTGGCTGATGCGACCGGATCGGTGGCGCGAGCATGTGGCTCGCGGGCGACGCTCGACCTTTCAAGTTTTTGATGATGCGCTTCAAGGAAGGGAAAGGTTCGTTTTCGAGGAGGCCTTGGTGAAAGGGGTAGTGACGTGGACTGGTTTCACCGATTTGCCAAGGCTGCATCTGTTGCCGGCCGCGGTTGAACTGCTTCGCGTGGAGGACAGAATTCACGAGTTGCGTGCCTCAGTGATTTACCAGATCCTGGAATCTGCGCTTGGGACCCACTTCAAACAGTACGACTATGTCCTGCTGGATTGTCCACCGAACCTCTACAGCGCGACAAAAACCGCGATTTTTGCTGCCGATAGCTGCATTGTCCCGTATGTCCCTGACTATCTGTCGCTCTCCGGCTTCCAGGTATTGGCGGAACAGGTTGCCGAAATGCGAGAGAAATTCGCTCCTTACCTTCCGGGGCGCCGGAAGCCGAATATCGGCGCCCTGATCGTTAGTCATTACCGGCAGACAGGTAACGTCTTTCGGCTTGCCGTGAACGAGCTTGAACTTTCCATGGCCGCGCTCCGGGAAGAAGGTGTACTCTCTGATCAGGCGGTCCTGCTCCAACCTTATATTCGACATTGTGTCCGGGTCGCTGAGTCTACCAGCGAGCATCTGCCGGTCATACTCTACGCGCCGGGAAGTATCGGAGCGCAGGATTATGCCGATCTGACACAACGCTTTATTGACCTCTTTGAGAGCAAAAAATGAAATACTCAGATCTCGCGGCCAGACTTTCGCAACTCGGAGAACGCCTCGCCAAACACTCTGACAAATTAGAAGGGGAAAATCTCGGACGGTCGGCTGGTAAGCTTGCGTTACAGCTTCAGCGTTTCGAGGAAGAGCTCGAGAGCCATCTTGCCAGCCGGAAGTCCGGCGAGCTCTTGCTGGAAAGCTTGCTTCGTTCCCCGGCTTCGAAAAGACATCTCACGATCGCTCTGCTGAAACAGGGATTGCGGGAGATCTGCGGAAAGCGCCTCAAGTCTGAAGATCTTGCTGCCGCGAAGCGCGAGTTCATCGAACTGGTCCGTGCGGCGGGTAAACAGGATCAAGCGACCGGACTTTTGAGAGAAGGGTTTGCTGAGGCTGTGCACGTGGAGTCCGGTGGCAAAGATAAGGCACTGCTGCAACGCGAATTTCTCCATCTGGGTCAACTGCTTGAGGAAGAATTCGCCAAGGAAATAAGCGCACGAACGTTGGTCGAACTCCGCCGCATCGCGACAGTGAATGGCATCAGATTCAGTGACAAAACAAACCGGCAGCGTTTAACGACTCTGATTCGTCGCTACGCTCAACGCGCCGCTTTCAATGTCGCGGCGGCTCGTGTACCCTCCAGAAGTTGACTGGAGATGCCATCGACCGACGCTGATGCAGAGTGACCTGAAGAGAGTGCTTTATCGCGAGGACGAAATTGCCGCACGCCTCGATCAACTCGCGATTCAGATCACGGCGGATTATCGCGGAAAAGAGCTCACCGTGCTTGCTATCCTCAATGGCAGTCTGATCTTCATGTCTGATCTGCTCCGTCGGATTCCTCTTCCCCTCGAATTGGATTGCCTGCGCGTAAAAAGCTACTATGGCGGGACTGTCTCTACCGGGCGAGTCGAGTTCGACCATGCAGCGCTGCCACTGGTGCAAGGCAGGCATGTGTTGCTGCTAGATGATATTCTGGACAGCGGAAACACCCTGGCAGCGATCACCGATACGATCCGTCTCGAAGCCCGGCCTTTAAGCCTGAAAAGCTGTGTGCTTTTGCGCAAGATTAAAAAGCGATCTTTGTCGATTGAGGCGGATTATGTTGGATTCGACATCGAGGATGAGTTCGTCGTCGGTTACGGCCTCGACTATCAAGAACGATATCGAAATTTGCCGTTGATCGGTGTTCTGAAAACCTGAGCGTGCGGATTCAAATCCAATATTTTGCCCAACTCCGTAGCTTAGGCGGCCCGGACTCCATTGAAGTGGCGGACGGAACAACCGTCGAGGATCTGCTCGGCCAACTGTACCGAGAGAGGCCAAGCCTGAAGGCCTGGAACAAGCATCTCCTGGTCGCAGCGGGAACCGATTGGGTCCAACGCGAATACACCCTTAAACCAGGGGATACAATTTCGTTGATGCCACCGGTTCAAGGCGGATAATTTTGCGGAACGGCTAGCAGAGGAAGCGCCCGGGTGCGTCTGATCCCCCGAACCGGCAGGAGTATCCTTCCCGGCAAGCCGAGAACTATGAAAGCTCTCCGTTTCGAAAAAGTCGGATCGCTGGATGAGTTAAAGATCCAGGAAGTCCCGCTTCCGGTACCGGGTCCGGATGCGCTTCTGATCGAGGTCAAGGCGGCAGGTTTGAATCCGAGCGATGCCAAGAATGTCCTTGGCCGGATGCACCAGACCAGGCTTCCGAGGATCCCTGGCCGTGATTTTGCCGGCATCATTGCTGTGGGCAACGAAGCCTGGCCGGTTGGGACCGAGGTCTTCGGCGCCGGCGGCAGCCTGGGCTTTACTCGTGACGGGAGCCATGCAGAGTTTTTGGAGGTGCCAGTCGAAGCTGTGCAACCCAAGCCGCGCGCGCTGACGTTCGAGCAAGCTGCGACAGTGGGGATTCCATATATTACCGCGTGGCATGCAATCATGGAGGTTGCCTCGCTGAAAGCAGGTGAATCGATACTCATTACTGGCACGACTGGCGCAGTCGGTGACGCGGCCGCTCGCATTGCAAAGCGAATCGGTGGAGCGACGGTGTTTGGAACGGCGCGCCGTCATACCGATGCCGTTCGACTTAAACTTATGGATTATATTGATGCTCTCGCTGATCTGAGCGGTGGGCCTATCTTTCTCGCCGAACAAATCCGTGAGCAGACAGCGGGCCGGGGCGTCGACGTAGTCTTTGACTTGGTCGGGGGTCCGCTCTTTGAGTCCTGTCTAAAGTGTCTTGCATTCGGGGGCCGCCAGATAGCGATCGCCTCCAGCGCGGATCCTAACGTTTCCTTCGACCTGGTGCATTTCTATCACAACGAATCTCATCTGATCGGAGTGGACTCGATTCAACTTTCCTTTGAACAGGCGGGTCGCATTCTGAGCAACTTGTCTCCTCATTTCGAGTCTGGCGAACTGGGGCCGCAAGGGGATCCGGTGCCGGTTGGCTTTGACAGTGTCTTGAATGCCTACCGCGAACTCGCGGAAGGCGTTGCTAAAAGCAAATACGTTTTCGTGCCGCGCTAGCCTGTAAGAATCGGCGCGCCACAAGCCGCTGGTCTCCAGTGGGAGAGACGAAAGACCCACCTGGGAGGAACGCTCTGCCGGGGACCACCTCAAGGGTTGACGTAGGTAACGCAGTCGCTCAAGCACTTTAGGAAAAGGCAGTGAAAGCGGCTCAGGGAGCACATAGGCTAGCAAGAGACCTGAGATTGGCGCAAACCTGACCACCTCTTTCGCCGGGGATGATGTGCAGGCGCTACTTGACGAGTTCTTCTTGCAATGCGCCGTGCAGACCTAGCTCAGATTCTTCGGACTGCAATGTTTCAAACCTCTCAACTTTTCTGTACTCTATGGCACCATTTTCGACCACCAAGGGAAACAAACCAATTCGCATCCCAGGCATTTGTTACTATTTAAGAATGCTTTTTGGTTCTCATCGTTGCTGTTCGTCCTTTGTTTCGCGCAGGGAATACTCGGGTATCCCTTTCGCAAAACAATCTCGCTCGCTTCGTCAAAATTCGAGCCGGTTGGCGGATTCGCCTATTCCTGTCCGCTACCTCGCAACTATTCGCCCAGAGGCGCTCAAACCACTTCGGCCAGACTACGGGAAAACGGCACAATTCTTTCGTTCTATTCGCCGCGAGAAACAAGCGTCACGGCAGTGGGCCATGGGATATTTGCAATTTCTGATGATGGGCGACTCATCTTTTCGACAACCGATAACTCGGATCCGCGAATAAATGGCCGAAAATATAGCTTTGAAACCCCCCTCCGGGTATCGAAGCAGTCGCTGCCCATTTCGTTTGCTTTATTGCTCGTAGCCGCAGGATTGCTCCTTTGGAAGATGCCAAGCAGAGATCTAGAAGCTGTGGCGTGGGGGCACAGGATGCAAAAAGTTTCGCGACCCGTCGTTGCATTCCTGGGAAAGCGGCCAGTACTTATCTTGACCCTTCCATCCATCTATCTCCTCAGTTGTTACCCTCCGCTGTGGAAAGACATCGACGCTAACAGCCAGTTGCTGCGCCCGATGTCTGAGCTCAATATTCTTCATTTCCCTCCCGTTTATTGCTTGCTGGGCCGTATCCCTTTTGTGCTTACCACTTGGTTCAGCGAAGGCGGTCGCCAGCCGCTTCCTTCCCTCTTTGACCAGCAGATGCCACCGCTGGCAGGCTTTTATCTTCTGGTCATCATCCAGCATCTGTTGTTGATCACAGCCCTGACGTACACCGTGACGGCCCTCACGAAAAATTCCGCGCCGCGCTGCTCTTTTGCCTTTTTATTGGCATCAACCAGCGCTCTTTATACGCACGCACAATGCTGCGGATCTGAGGCTCTCAGTGTCTCCGCAACCCTCGCGGTGCTCGCAGCCGGAATTTCTATTGTCCGTGAGTCAAGGCTAACACCGTGGGCCATATACGGCATTTCTCTATTTCTCGCAGTCGGAAGTCGGCAAATCAACTTGCTTCTCGCGCTCTGGTTGCCCCTGACACTGGTTTTTCTCAGCCTAGCAACAAAATTCAAGTGGTGTTATCCCCCCGCGAAAGCAAAATATTGGAAATCGGCCATCATTTCCCTAGTCGTGGGGATTGCGACCATTGGCCTCAACCGGGGAATCACTCAAATCCTGATCAGCTCGGTCCACGACGAGTACCGGTCGACGCTCGGCCGAACTCTAAGCGATCGCATCGCCACTTTCCTGGATAAATTACCGGTCAAAGAACGCCTCCAGCTCGCTCAAGACCTAGCCGCCAATACTAACAACCCGGAAGTTAAAATCGCAATCCTTGCACAAGCAACGGACGGATCATTCTATGAAGGCAGCTCCCTGACGATTGCCGAGAAACTATGCCGATTGGCTCCTCCCGGAACGAATATTGCGGCCGAACGCGACCGCGTCGTACTGGCCACCTGTATGCGTTACCTCATGACACTTCATCCCCTTTTAATTAAAGTGATTTGGCAAGATTTTGTCGACGGCAGCATTTTTGTCGATAACGCTAAAATTGCTCTCTCGCCATTCTACGCAAATGCTTACCCGGCGCTGGACAGAATCCGCCATCCCGACGTGTGGGCCGGATTAAAGGGATTGGAAGCATTGACTTCCGTCGGCCAGTTCGAAGCGACACGCGTTCTAGACCGCTCCAAACTCGACCCCTATGTACTCCTCTGGCACAACATCCCGCTTGGAACGATCATTATCCTGGGCTTTCTTCTCGGGAGCGCAAGCTGCATTCTTGATGAAAAAATACCAACAACGGTCGGTGTTGGATTCTTCGCGGTAGGAGCAGGAGTGGTGATATTTGCGGTGAATTGCGTATGCGTATACTACATGCCAAGGTACACCTTGCCTCTTTTAACTACCACGGTTTTTGGACTCCTGGCCTCCATAACGCCTTTCGTTGACGGCAGGCTGGATAGAATTGGAACTTTAAATCGGCTCCCCCCGTGGCTGAAATCTCTATTCACGGAGAATTCGCCCTCCCGGCCTTGAAGAAGACGCTAGGAGTCCAATGACGACGTGGCGAAGACCCGGGAGCAGGAAGCCAAATTGGTCACCTTGAAATTTTGGCACGATCACGCAGTAACCGAAGCGACGCCCTCATTGCGAAGCTAGCCCGAAAAACTCACAAAAAAGCTAGCAAAGCGGCGTCTATTTTTTGTAAGTTCTTCTTGTTCAAGGAGTTAAACTTTACAAAAAGGACGCCGCTTCGATGACAGACTGTAAAGAACAATCGTGGTTATTTCAAGACTTAGGTCGCCGAAAAGTAGAGGTGGATTTCGGGGGTGGCTACCTCTCCAGCGATGGGGGCGGGTTAATCTTGCGCGAACTGGAGCGCCACAGCGGCTTGATACGGGATTTTGCCGGCTGCTTCGTCGATTACCGTGACCAGCGTTATATCGAACATAGCGTTCAGGAACTGGTCAATCAGCGGCTTCATGGCTTGGTGCTAGGTTACGAAGATCTCAATGATCATGACCATTTGCGGCTTGATCCCATCCATGGACTGATTGCCGGCAAAAGCGATCCAATGGGCCAGGATCGGGTTTTGGAGCGCGATAAAGGCAAAGCGCTGGCGGCTCACTCCACGCTCAATCGTCTGGAGCTAAGCGCCGAGGCAATCGATGAGCGTTACCACAAGATTCAAGCCCAGCCCGACCAGATCGAAGGCTTACTCATCCAGCGCGGAGTCAAAGCCCTGCCACGCAAGAGCGCTGAGATCGTGTTGGATTTTGATGCGACCGATGATCCGCTTCATGGCAGCCAGCAAGGCGCTTATTTTCACGGCTACTATCGCCACTACTGCTACCTGCCGCTCTACTGCTTTAGCGGAAACATTCCGCTTTTTGCTAAGCTGCGCGATTGCAAGCGCGACGCCAGCGATGGCACGGTGGAGGCACTCCGGAAGATAGTGCCGGCCATTCGTCAACGTTTTGGCAAGAAAGTTCGGATCATTGTGCGCGCCGACAGCGGGTTTGCACGTGAAGCGATCATGGCCTGGTGCGAAGAAAATCAGGTGTTCTACTGTTTGGGTCTGGCACGCAACGATCGGCTCGCGGAGCTGCTGAGAACGCACTTTGAAGCTCTCAAGGCGCAGATTAAGGAGGGCAAAGAAGAAACGCCCTGTCGGAGTTTCACCCAGTTTGATTACTCGACTCTGAACAGTTGGTCCAAAGCGCGACGGGTGATTGGCAAAGCGGAGATTTTAACCCAAGGTGACAATCCGCGCTTTATTGTGACCAACCTACCCAAAGATGGGTGGACTACTCGGACCCAAGCGGCTCGATTTGAAGCAGGGGCTTTGTACGAGAAGTTTTACTGCGCACGGGGCGACATGGAAAACCGCATCAAGGAACAGCAAATGGATCTCTTCGCCGATCGCACCAGCACCCACTGGATGGCTTCCAATCAGTTGCGGCTGTGGTTCTCGACTTTTGCTCACTTGATCATGAGTACTCTGCAGGCCGAAGTTTTGAAGGGTACCGAACTTGAATCTGCTTCAATCGGCCAGATCCGTTTACGACTCTTTAAGATTGCAGCTCGGCTCAAAAGGAGCGCTCGGCGTATCCACATCGAACTCTGCACGGCCTATCCTCTCAAAGCGCTTTTCAGCTTGGTTCACCAGCGACTCAGTGCCTTGAGCAGTCCCGCTTAATTTTCAAGCCCGACCGACAAAAAAGTGTTGCTCGCAAGAGGCGAACTCAAGGCACAAGAGCTTTGTCTCTGAAGCGTGCAAAAAAATTTGGCCCAGCTCCCAAAAAATAGCAGAACTGTGAAAAATGACCTGAAAGCCACGAGATTTCGCTCTACAGACGATCGGGAGCGAAGCTCTTGTGCTCAATAACATTCCCTATGCATGTTACGATCATATTTTGTGATTTATTGGGGCTAGTCTCTGAAATTTGTGAAACTGAGTCCGACGCCGAAATCTTTGCCGCGCAGGAATTGAATCACAGCTTGAAGATCGTCCCTTTTCTTGCCGGTCACTCGGATTTGACGATCCTGGATTTGGTTCTGCACCTTGGCGTCAAGCGCCTTGATCGCTTTGATGATTTCCTTGGCCTTGTCGCCCTCAAGACCCTGCTTGATGTGAATTTCCTGGCGTGCGTGTCCAAGCGGCGAAATTGCGGGATCTTTTCGTTCCACATTCCGGAGATCAATGTTCCGCTTCGCCAATCTGCCGACCACGATTTCCACTAAGGACTTTAATTTTCCGGCATCTTCAGCGGTTAGCTCGATCAGTGTGGGATCGGTCATTTCGACAGTGGCCTTGCTGTCTTTGAAATCGAACCGTGTGCTCAATTCTTTCCTGGCCTGATTGATGGCGTTATCAATCTCTTGCTTATCTACTTCGGAGACGATGTCGAACGAAGGCATACCTGATCCAATACCGACGAGCGGGGTTCAATGCAACAACCGGTCACGGACAAAGCTCGCAATTTGGGCGATGTCAGGACGTTCCTCGTTGCTTTTGGACGATTCGTCCGCTCGTCTCGAGCGGACTTGGAAGATGCGTTGAGCTTTCCAAACCCACGCGTCCGGGTTGTAAGGACCGACCGATCCAGGATCGCTCCACGTGTGGATTGAGAGCAGTTCGGGCGTGATCGCCGCCGCAATATGCATTGGACCGCTGTCGACGCTGACGATAAAGCTGGATCGACGGAGGAGCCAGATTAATTGCGGTATGTCGGTTTGATTCACCAGCGAGATTCCGTTTCGTTCTGTCGTGAACGAAATACTGGAACTCCCCACCACAACGACTGGAATTGGGAGCAGCAGATGGGTCAACTCAAAGATCTCTTCCGGAGTCAAGGATTTGCCACTTCCGCGCGCAAATGGGTGAAGGAGGATGTAATTTTCTGGCAATTCGAGCGATGGGATCGCCTTCCCGCTCGGAAGGGGAAATTGAATCGGGCTCAAGGTGTCAGCTCCGGCGAGCCTGGCCAGCGCCAGATAGCGATCGACGGAGTGTTGGCCGGAAAAGACGAGGGCCCGCCTGTCATACCAGAATCGGGATCCTTCTCTTGAGTCCGACAGACCGAGCACCGACTTGCCCTTTGCGCTGCGTGAGATCCATGCGCTTCTAAACAACCCTTGGAAATCCAGGACGAGATCAGGTTGCAGCCCGGAGAGCCCGCGGCACCATCGGGCGAATTTTAAGAGTCCGACCGGACCCCTGAACTCTTTCCTGGGAAACAGGATGACTCTTTTGAGGTCGGCATTTTCCTCCAGAAGAGGTGCCCATTCCGCGTTAACGATCCAGGAAATTTTTGCCTGCGGAAAAGTCAGCTTCAAAAAATGGACAGCCGGCAGCGTGTGGACGATATCGCCAAGCGAGCTAGGTTTGACAACGAGCACGGACGAGGGCGTCATTTTCCGAACGCCAGGCGATCAGCAAGCCTCGGAGGAAGTCCTGCCGCCAGGATTTTAGCCTGGGTTTTCGGCAAATCATAGCGAAGACGGCGCAATCGAATCAGGCGTTTTTCCTGGTCAAACACCACGTAGGCGGCTCGCCAGTCTCCATCTCTAGGCTGTCCTACGCTCCCTGCATTGACGAAATATCGCTTTCCCGGTTCCAGAATGAGCTGCTCGAAAGGCAGGCCAACAACCGAACTGTCCTTGATATAGGCTCTAGGCGTGTGGGTGTGGCCAAAAAAACAGAGTTCCGTCGTTTGTTTGGAGAAACTGGCGGCTGCGTCCAATTGATTCAGAACATAGCCCCACCCGGCTGGGTCATCCAAAGAGGCATGAACAACCGTGAATCCACGAACCTTCGAGATGAAAGGGAGTCCGCCCAGCCAGATTTTCTCGGAAGGATTCAATTGATCCCGTGTCCACTGGATCGCGACTTCTGCGAGCGGGTTGAAGCTTTCCAGGGAGCTGTCGGATGAAGCGTAGTCATCATGGTTTCCCTTGACCACGGGACATTTTAATGACTGGACAATCTGCAGGCACTCTCGCGGATTGGCATTGTAGCCGACCACGTCCCCAAGGCAGATATAGGACGTACACCCCTGATCCCGAGCGTCCGCGAGCACCACTTCAAACGCCTCAAGATTGGCGTGAATGTCGCCGAATATCGCAATCCGCATCGTGGTGCGAAGTATGAGACCGAACGTGATTACAGTCTACGGTTTTGTGTTTGGGGCGACATTTTAAGCCTTCCCATTCTGCAACTCCTGAACTTCTGTAACTCCTGATTTTCTGAATCAAGGTCGAATCTCAAAGCCTTTGATCCCGCTCTTCAAAGGTATCTCGTGGACAACAAACCGGTTAATGTGGCGTCGCAGATGGCTATCGAGCACGGCTTCGAGAAATGCGTTAACCTCTCCTTCTTCACCCTGAACCTCGAGTTCGACACGGCCATCCACCAGGTTTTTGACCGACCCTACCACCTCGTACCCGGTCGTAATCGATTTGACAGAATAGCGAAAACCAACTCCCTGGACGCGCCCTTCGTATAAAACTCGTCTTGCGACCATGAGCTCCCCTCACTGGGTTCGCATTCGATTTCGCAAAAGCGAACGGTCAAGCGTTATCGGTGAACTCGGGATGGTGGCAATCACAACCCTTGCGCGAAAACAAAGATGCCGATCGGGGTCGGAGAGCCATGCCGTGCAAACCGCACTTCTCACCGTAGACTCGGCGAAGTTTGCGGTTCCCTGCGGCTGTTTAGGGTCTCTTAGCGCTTCCAGTCCAGCGCGCCCTTTTTGATAGCGTAAACGAATCCGACCATCAAGATCACCACAAACCCAAGCATGCTGCCAAAAATGGTCCATGGATTGAATTTGTCGATATAGTCCCGGTACACCACAGCCCATGGGTACATGAACACGATCTCGATATCGAACAGAATGAACAGCATCGCGACCAGGTAAAACTTGACGCTGAACCGAGGCTGAGCTTCGCCCAGCGGAAGCATGCCGCATTCGTAGGCGGAATCCTTGATGGCGTTGCGTTTTCCGACGCGACCAAGGATGACGCTCACCAGCAGGGCGAACCCGGCAAACCCGATCGCGACGATCACTTGCAACAGGATCGGTAAATAATCCTGTAACATAGAGGATTAAGCGGCTTAGGATTTGGCAGCAATTGCGGCGGCGGCTTGCGCCACGTTCGCTGCAGTCATTGCTGCTAAGGCGGATGAATCACCCTTGTAGATTTTCCCACTCTTTTTCACTACGCCGCGCGCTACCAGGTTCTGAAGTTTTTCATAAGCGCGCAAACGCAACATTTCCTCGCCTCCGCTCGCTGCATTTCGCTGGCGAAGATTTTCGTGAACGATCTCGAAGAGTTGCTTAAACTCGAAGGATTTCTTCTGAGAGAGTACGGTTACAAGTTCTTCGGTTACCAGGTCAGGGAGGCGTCGTGAAAAGGCGTTTTTCTTCTGCATAGCCATAGAGGAATGAACATAGCACATAAACTTCCAAAAACGAGGGGGAATGTCTGGAGACACGTATCGACGGGTCGGCGAGGGGCCTATCGGTGTTCGTTTTCGTTCGCACTTTTAGTCTTTCTGCTTCCATCCGCATACGCACGGATACGCTCTAGGCCGACGCGCCGATACGTGTCTCCCGATCGGTCCAGTTTCGACCCAAAATCGAGTCCAGTCCCTCCCTAAAAGTGGGATAAACGGGATCCCAGCCGAACGATCGCAGCTTCTGGTTACTGACTCTTTTGTTCGTCCAGCCGCGTTTTCGGTTCAAAATTCGGGGACCACCCGGAGGGAGCGGCTTGTTCAAACGCTGGCAAACGTATTGAAACCACTCGATCTGGGCTACCGGCTGGTTATCGACGACATTGAAAAGACCGCTCGATTCCGTTTCAGCGAGAAATTGCAGCGCAGCGGCCGCGTCCAAATGATGCAACACGTTCATGTGACGTGTTCCACATTCTTCGATCGTCGCTCGGTCGTCCAAAAGTTTCTGCAACGGGACGCAGCGTCCTGGACCGTAAAGCCCGGCCAGACGGGCTACGACGCCACCGGAGGCGAGCACCAGTTCCTCCGTTTCGCGGAGGATCTGGCCCGTTTCACGGAGAGGTTCTGCCGGTGAGGTTTCGTCGACCATAGAACCGTCGGTTTGAGCATACACCGAGGTCGAACTCGTAAAGATGAGCCGTCCGTACTCCAAATGCGCCAGCAGATTTTGGATGCCGGCTAAGAAAACTGCTGCGTACCTGTCGGCGTCTCCGCGCCCGGAACTGGCGCAATGGATGACGACGTCGAATCGACGGACCACCAGACGGCCAAAGTCGGCCTTCTCTGAGATATCCACGGCGTAGGCGTGAAAGGATTCTCCGTGAAGGTTGGCTGCCGAAGTTTCAGATGCCGTAATTGCGTGGACCTCCCATCCCGAAGAGGCGAAGTTCCGGGCGAGCGGAAGACCAACAAAACCGCATCCTGCGATCAGAACCGACCTGGACATACCCAAACCTACAACCAACGCTTCGGCGTTCAACGTTCAGCGTTCAACGTTGAACGTTAAACGCCGAACGCCACCGGCCGGAATTTCGCTGGACATAGCCGCAAGCCTCGGCACATCTTTGCCGACTTAAATGTCTTCCGGCAAAACGGTTGGTCTGGCGGTCGGGTTCTGGTTAGTCGCCATTTCATTCTTGCATGCGACTCTGAACCTTGGGCTCTTTGTTCCCCATAAGGCGGCTGCCGGGGCGCCCTTCCGGGTAGGATTTATCCCGGTCACCTGTCATTTGACTTGCCCGGTGACCGATTTTATCAACAAGCAATTGACGGGCGCATCCGAATTCGAGCCGGTCCGGTTCCAAGGATGGCCGGAGCTCAAGGAGGCGTTTATTTCCGGCTATCTTCCCGCCACCTTTATTCTCGCTCCTCTGGCAATGAAGCTGCGTGAGGATGGCGTACCGATCAAAATCGTTTATCTCGGCCATCGCGACGGGACTGCGATGGTGGTAAACCGGGAATCCCAAATCTATCAGATTGGGGACTTGCGCGGAAAGATGATCGCGGTGCCGAATCGTTTTTCGAACCAAAAGCTGCTGGTGGTTAAGGCGTTGAAAGAACACGGTGTAACGCTTGATCAGGTAAAGATCGTTGAAATGGCGCCGCCGGATATGCCGGCGGCCCTTTACAGTAAGGCGGTGGATGCGATTACCTCTGGTGAACCGTTCATGGGTCAGGCGGAGTTGGACGGTTACGGCCGGGTCTTGTACCAAACGAAAGACGTCTGGCCCGGATTCATTTCCTGCGTGCTGGCGGTTCGCGAAGAAGCTATCCGTGATCATCGGGAGATTGTTCAGAGGCTCGTGGACGGAATCGCCAGAAGCGGGAAGTGGCTCGACCAGGCAATGGATCACCGCATGGAAGCAGCCGAATTTGTCAGCCAGTATTATTACAACCAGAATCCCCGCTTGCTCCGGTTTGTCCTCAGCAAACCGCCGGACCGCGTAAAGTACACGAACCTCGCCCTGCATAAGAATGACTTCCTCGAGATCGAGGCTCTAGCTAAGAATACTGGAGTGCTGAAAGGGAATGTCACATTCGAGGATTACGCGGATACCAGCTTTGTTCCCCTCGATAGTTCAATCCGGCCATACGCTTGGGAATATAAGAATACCAAATGAAGAAGAGCATTTTGCTCCCGCTCGCAGTTTTGCTGGCAGTCTATTTTCTCTGGGATGGGGCTGTCCTGTTTTCTAAGTCTGATATTTTCCCCAGGCCTGGCCAGGTGTTCTTCGCAATCGTGGAATTGATCCAGCGCGGTCTGCTTTTGAAATATGTGGTGGCCTCTCTTTTCCGTGTCAGCGTCGGATTCGTGTTGGCCGTGCTGATCGGGGTGCCTCTTGGCTTGCTGCTTGGCTGGTTCAGGCCGGCTTTTTTAGCCTTTAATCCACTGATTCAGATCCTTCGTCCCATCTCGCCGATCGCCTGGATTCCGATCGCAATCCTCTGGTTTAAGGTCGATGACCGTGCGCCAATTTTCCTTATTTTCTTGTCCAGCTTGTTTCCGATCACTGTCACCGCGATCGCCGCGGTCCAAAATATCCAGCCTGTTTACGTGCGCGCCGCGCAGAACTTCGGAGTCACTCGGATTGAGCTTTTCAAGAGAGTAATTTTTCCCGCCTGCTTGCCCCAGATCATCACTAGTCTGCGGATCTCGTTGGGCATCGCCTGGCTCGTGGTGGTGGCCGCCGAGATGATCGCTGTGAACTCAGGCTTGGGGTACTTGATCATCGATGCCCGAAATGCCGGAAAACGATATGACCTGGTTGTGGCCGGGATGCTGATGATTGGCTTGATAGGCCTTGTCCTTGATCTGCTGGTTCGAAGTCTGGAGCGATTCGAAGAGGTCAAATGGGGCTACTCTCAACGGAGTTAACTGGAAAATCGCCCGGAGCACATCAAAAAGTGAGCGCAAATGTTATTAGCGTCCGAGATCTTGGATTGATGTTCCCTGGAAAAAAGGGTGCTGAACCGATCGAAGTCCTGCGGTCGATCAATCTGGAAGTCCTGGAGGGCGAATTCGTTTGCATCGTCGGCCCTTCCGGCTGCGGCAAGACGACGCTGCTCAATATTATCACCGGTTTCCTGACGCAATCGACAGGAGACGTACTTGTGCAAGGGACGCCGGTGAAAGGTCCTGATCCGAGACGGATCTTTGTTTTCCAGGACAATGGGGTATTCCCATGGCTTACGGTCGAACAGAATATAGGATTCGGCATTGCGCGGCGCCCGCTCCAAGAACAACGGGAAACGGTGCATCGTTACGTCCAGATGGTCGGACTGACAGGTTTCGAGAAGGCTTACCCTCGCGAATTGTCCGGCGGAATGCGTCAGCGAGTCGAGATCGCGCGGGCGTTGGCTGCGAATCCCGAGATCATCTATATGGATGAGCCTTTTGGAGCTCTCGATTTTATTACCCGATTGAAGATGCGCGCCGATCTAAGCCGGATCTGGCAGGAAGAGAAGAAAACCATCCTCTTCGTAACGCATGATATCGAAGAGTCCGTACAGCTTGCAGATCGAGTCGTCGTTTTGAGTTCGCGTCCGGGAATTATCCGCAAACAGATCCGCATTGATTTACCCAGGCCTCGCGACCTCGATTCGCCCGAATACCTCAGCGTCCGGGATGAGATATTTCATACGATCGGTATGAGTCTCAAGGTGGGGGCGCGTTGAGCCAGTCGCTAGTGTCCTGTCCCCAAAATACCTGCTATTTCGGGGACAGGACATTGATGCCGGTGCCGGATGGGGCTTGCCTTGAAAGATTTAATTACACAATTGCGGGACAGGATTGATCTTCGGTTCGATCAAGTGCGTGAAGCATCGACACTTCTTGCCGACCCCGCCGTGTCCGAGCTCGAAAAAGCTGATTTTCTCCTGGCTCTCAAATTGAAGGGAGAGTCCGGCGAAGAACTCGGATATTTCGCTCGCTCCTTTCTGGAACTATCGATCCGGCCTACCCTCCAGCTAGAAGGTAAGATATCCCTGGATATTGTCGGAACCGGCGGCGATCGTCTTGAGCTGATCAACGTCTCAACGACCTGTATATTTGTTCTCGCAGCGGCCGGTGTGGCGGTGCTGAAGCATGGGAACAAAGCGATCACCTCCAAGGCGGGCGCCGCGGATGTGCTCGAAATTCTTGGAATTCCAATTGCCTGTCCGCCAGAGCAGATGGCTGACTGCATTCACCAGACCGGCGTAGGGTTTTTCTTCGCTCCACTGTACCATCCGGCTTTTCGACTCGTTGCTCCAATCCGCAAAAGACTGGCAGGGCAAGGAATTGCTACAGTGTTCAATCTTCTCGGGCCGCTCCTGAATCCGGCCGAACCTATGTGCCAGTTAACCGGTGTATTTTCTCCGACGATTCTGGAGAAGTACGCCGTTGCCTTGCGTCAGGTTGGCCGCAGCCGCGCATGGGTTGTTCACGGTCAGGTTCTCGGAGGGTCCGGTATGGACGAGATTTCGTTGCTCGGCGAAACCGAGGTTCACGAAGTGAAAGGGGACTCGTTGAATCAGTTTTATTTGTTCCCGGATCAACTTGGCTTTCGAAGGCCATCGCTCCATGAATTGCGGGGAGGCGACGCTGCGCAAAATGCGAATGCTCTAACGGATGTTCTCGCGAATAAGGACCGAGGTGCAAGACGCGATCTGATCACGATCAACGCGGCAGCCGCTCTCGTGATTGCCGGCGTGGTCCCGCGGATGGAGTCCGGAATCGAGTTAGCCAACGAGATCCTGGATTCAGGTCAGGCCTTGGAAAAGCTCCGCGAATTTCAGCGATTTTTCGCCTCCTGAGTCGAACCTCTTGCCCGCGGGGGTGCCCCTGACTTCTCTTTTCGCCCTCCGTCACTTCGGCAGGTGATCGAGGCAATATTCCTCGCCATTGCGCGACACCCGGAATTCGAGTTCGGGATTATCTTTTTCGGTTCGCTTGCAGACCGCGCATCGATGAAGCGTGTCTTCTCCAGAGGCCTTGCTCTCGAACTTGCGCTTGCGTATATCCGTCGCGGTCCGATCCCGCAACTTCGCGTAAGCCGCAGGCCCGAAGAAAAGAAAATAATTAAGGAAAGAAACCAGGATCGCCAACTTGGTGCTCACCGAACCCCCGAACAATGGCACCAGTAGCAGCGCCAAGCTGAAAAATGCCAGCCATTTGATTTTCAACGGCAGAATAAAAAATACGTAGATTTGCACATCCGGATATAGCGTAGCGAAAGCGAAGAAAAGGGATGAATTCAGTAGAAACGCAGAAACGCCGCCACCCCCAAAGAAAAAGGCTGCAAGAGTGACACCAATCATCCCAAGGAGGTAGAATAACGTCACGCGGAATGCGCCCCATGCATGCTCGAGGGCATCGCCCATCCAGACCAGGAACCAGAGGTAGACAATCAAAAAGATAACGGAGAACGGCGACGACGCCGGGTTCCCTCCGTTCAATAGGACTTGTGGTACAAATATGTACGAAACAAGACGCCAAATCTCGCCGTGGAGAATCCGCTCGGGAATCAAAAGGAGAGCCAGAACGAAACTGGGCTTAAAAAAATTCAGGAGATAAACCAACCCGTTCAACATCGCAACCAACTGCATGAGGCGCGGAACGCCCAAAAACCCGATGCGCGCTTCCAGCCAGTTTATCCAGGACATAGGTCACTTACTCCTTCTGCGCGAGCAGCGCGTCAACCCCAAGAAAGCTTCGTCCAGGTTTGGACCTCGGAGCTCTATACAAGTCGGCGCGGGGCTTACCCCGCTTCAGTCGGAAAGCGAGGTAGGTCACGGCCGGCTCTTTTCCTCGGCGGACCCGGATTTCTCACGTCCCAATCTGGGCTATGTACTCCGCTGCGCTTTTCAGCGACGAGATCTCTTCCGGATTCGAAAGCTTCAGCTTAAAAAGCCACCCGGCATTGTACGGATCGGTGTTGACAAGGGCCGGATTGGTCTCGAGATCTGGGTTGATTTCCACCACTTCTCCGCTCACCGGCGAGTAGATGTCGCTCGCCGCTTTGACAGACTCGACGACGGCCGCGGCTTGTCGGGATTCCAATAGGTGCCCAACTTGAGGCAACTCCACGTAGACAATATCGGTTAGCTCCGCTTGAGCATGGTCCGTTATGCCCACGGTACCAACCGGACCCTCAGGTCGGATCCATTCGTGGGTCTCGGCGTATCTGAGATCATCGGGAACTAGCATCGCTTTTTGTATAGCGGTTTTTTTTTGACAGTCGCGGGAAATCTTCGCCCGCGAACATCTATTTCAACTTTTTGCCCTGGTTTCGAAAACGGCAAATCTAGATAGCCCAGACCGATTCCGATACCGAGGCTTGGAGACTGTGTTCCGCTGGTCAATTCACCGACCTGGGCGTCTCCAACGAAAACGCCATAGTGCGGCCGTGGGGGAGGCGATTTTCCATCCGACTTGAGCGCGACGAGACGTTGTTTCAATCCGGCTTCCTTTTGCGCCAGCAAAGAGGCTCGTCCGACAAACTCCGGTTTTTCAAGATCGACAAAAAACCCCAGACCAGCTTCAAGCGGTGTTCGCGTTGCCGAAAGGTCTGCTCCGTTCAGCGGGTAACAAACTTCCGTGCGCAATGTATCTCGCGCTCCGAGCCCACATGGTTTCACTCCAGCGGACGCGCCAAGTTCAAGCAAGTGATTCCAGACAACCGCCGCGGCTGCGGCGGGAAAGAACAGCTCGAATCCATCCTCACCGGTGTAACCGGTTCGCGCCACCAGAACAGGAATCCCTTGGATACGGAACTCCTGGATTTGATTCCGGGCCGGCAAATTCCCGAACTGTCCGAGCAATTCAGCCGATCCGGGGCCTTGGACCGCAAGAGCCGCAAAGTGATCGCTCAGGTTCGAGACCGCAACTTCACCTCCCAGATGCGATTGCATCCAGGAAAAATCCTCTTCCATCTTCGCAGCGTTTACCACGAGGAAATAGTCGTTGATACCACGGCAGTAAACGATGAGATCGTCGATCACACCGCCCTTCTCGTTCAACAATAGCGTGTATTGCCCCTCAGACATTTGGAGTTGCTTTAGATTGTTGGTGAGCAAGGTGTTCAACCAATATTCGGCAGCCGGCCCCGACACCCTGATCTGACCCATGTGCGAGATGTCAAAGATACCGACGCGTTGACGGACTGCCTGGTGTTCCTCAAGGATGCTGGAATAGTAGACCGGCATGTTCCAGCCGCCGAAGCCGATCATCTTGGCTCCCAGCCTTAGGTGCTCTCCGTGTAGAGGGGATTGTTTTAAAGGCGGATTCGTTGGATCACTCACCATCTTGTCACGATATGGAGGAACCAGCAGCGGGCAACCGCTACCAGGGAATGACGGAATCCGGCCCTTCCGTGCGCTTCGCATCCCATCCTCATCTAAACCGCCGGCAACTTGTAATTCCCGCCGCTCTACTCCATCTTTCGCGATGCTGAGAGGTAAGGCGAACATTCTATTTCCGTCCTTCGTAGAGCGGCACGTGGGACCTGGCGAGGAAGAACTGAGCGAGATGCTGCGTCAAATCGGCTACGACTCCCTTGAGTCGCTGATCGACGCCACGGTTCCGGAAGTGATTCGCTTTGACAAAGAACTGGATCTGCCCGAACCGGATACCGAGTTCGAAGTTCTTCGAGCGTTGCGTGAAATCGCCCTTAAGAATCGCGTTGCTAAATCTTACATCGGCCTCGGTTACCACGCTTGCGTAACCCCGCCGGTGATCCTGCGAAATATCCTGGAGAAACCGGGTTGGTACACCGCATACACTCCTTATCAGGCCGAAATCGCTCAAGGACGCCTCGAAGCACTCTTGAACTTCCAGACGATGGTGACGGATCTCACGGGAATGCAGATCGCCAACGCCTCTTTACTGGACGAAGCCACTGCCGCAGCCGAAGGGATGGCGATGTGTTTTGCGCTCCGGAAGCAGCTTGAGGTTCGGGCGTTTTTCGTTTCAAAAACCTGTCATCCGCAGACGATCGCCGTCGTTGAAACCAGAGCCAAGCCCTTGGGAATCGAAGTGATCGTCGGAGATCATTGGACCTGGGATTTTCAAACCGCTGTGTTCGGAGCGCTGCTCCAGTATCCTGCAACGGACGGACCAATCTACAATTACACGAGTTTTGTCGACCGGCTCCATGAAGCTCAGGCCCTTGCCGTCGTGGCTGCAGATCTTCTAAGTCTGACTCTCCTTGTTCCCCCAGGTGAATTCGGAGCTGACATCTGTGTCGGATCGACCCAGCGATTCGGGGTTCCGCTCGGTTACGGCGGCCCCCATGCGGCGTACTTTTCAACGCGCGATCAATTCAAACGGCTAATGCCCGGGCGCTTGGTCGGGGTTTCGAAGGATCTGGCGGGACGCCCCGGTTTCCGGCTCTCATTGCAAACGCGTGAACAACACATCAGGCGCGACAAGGCGACAAGCAATATTTGCACGGCGCAAGTCCTGTTAGCCGTTATCGCTGCGACTTATGCTGTATATCATGGTCCAAATCGCTTAAAGCAAATCGCGGAGCGTATCCGCCGACAGGTTGGACGTTTGGCACTCGGTTTGGAGAAACTCGGGTTCGGGGTCGGGCGCTATCCTCGTTTTGATACCCTCCGGGTGATAGTTGGCCGGCGGCGAAGCGCGATCCTCGCAAAGGCAGCCGAAGCTTTAATCAATTTCCGGCTGTTCGACGACGACTCCATCGGGATTAGTCTCGATGAGACGGTTTCCGAAGGGGACCTTCAGACTTTGCTGAATCTTTTCTCCGGGGATCCATCGGTTTCTGTTCCGGAGGTAGAAGCCACAGATATCCCGGAAGAGCTTGTTCGCAAATCTCCTTATTTAACGCACCCTGTTTTCAATACTCATCACACTGAAACCGGGCTGATGCGTTATCTGCACCGGCTCGAATCAAGAGACTTGTCGCTGACGACTTCCATGATTCCGCTTGGATCCTGCACGATGAAACTGAATGCGGCGGTGGAGATGCTTCCGGTGACGTGGGCGGAACTTGGCCAAATTCACCCATTTGCGCCGGCGGCTCAAACGGCGGGGTACCGCCAGTTGATCCTTGAGCTTGAAACCTGGCTTGCCGCGATTACCGGGTTCGACGCGGTGACGGTGCAACCCAATGCCGGCTCGCAGGGCGAGTATGCAGGCTTGTTGGTGATTCGGGAATATCATCGGGAGCACGGACAGGCCCAGCGAAACGTCTGCTTGATCCCGACCTCGGCGCACGGGACCAATCCGGCCTCGGCTGCAATGGCTGGCTTTCAGGTGGTTTCTGTGCAATGCGACGCCCAGGGTAACATCGATGTTGCTGATCTCAAAAAAAGAGCGGACCAGTACGCAGAAAAACTCGGCGCCTTGATGGTGACCTATCCCTCGACACACGGAGTATTCGAAGAGGGAATCAGGGAGATCTGTGAAATCGTCCATAGTCAAGGGGGGCAAGTGTATATGGACGGAGCGAATATGAATGCGCTGGTGGGGCTTTGTCGCCCGGCGGACTTCGGAGCGGATGTGTGTCATCTCAATTTGCATAAAACTTTTTGTATACCTCACGGAGGCGGCGGTCCTGGAGTTGGCCCAATCGGAGTGAAGGCGCATCTCGCTCCCTATTTGCCGGGCCACCCCCTCGCAGATCTCGGCCGGAAATCGGGAATCGGCCCGGTTGCTGCGGCCCCTTACGGAAGCGCGAGCATTCTGAGTATCTCCTGGGCTTATCTCCGCCTGATGGGTCCGGAAGGACTAAGACACGCGACCAAAGTCGCGATTGCGAATGCTAACTATGTTGCCAGCCGGTTGGCACCATTTTTTCCCGTTTTATACAAAGGAAAAAACGGGCTGGTCGCCCATGAGTGTCTAATCGATTTGCGGCAGTTCAAAAAGTCTGCCGGGATTGAGGTGGAAGATGTCGCCAAGCGTCTCATGGACTACGGGTTCCACGCGCCCACGATGTCGTGGCCAGTTCCCGGAACGATGATGATCGAACCAACCGAGAGCGAATCGAAGGCCGAACTGGATCGGTTCTGTGATGCCATGATTTCGATTTATGGCGAAATTCGCGCAATCGAAACCGGTGAGGCAGACCGTGAGGACAATGTCCTCAAATCGTCGCCGCACACCGCGCAGGACCTACTAGCTGACAGCTGGGATCGAAGTTATTCGCGAGAGTCTGCCGCATACCCGGCGCCGTGGTCGCGAGAACACAAATTCTGGCCCGTGGTCGGCCGAATAGACAACGTCTATGGCGATAGAAATCTATTCTGTAGCTGCGTCCCCGTCGACGAGGCAGAGTTGTCTCACGGGATGGAACCCGCAAATTGAGAAAGCCAAACTCCCAACCTGAAGCAGTAAGCAAAGCGTCCTCGCTTTGCCCAGTTCTCAAGAAGCATAGCGAAGACGCTTCGCCCACATCCGCTTGGCTATGACTCACATATGGGTGATTCGCTCGCACCTTGAAAAACAGCCAACTGACCACCGGCAACATACCTGCTATTTCGGGGACGGGCCACTAGATGAAGATCCTTGATCGCTATTTGAGCGGCCAGATCCTTGGTGCCGTGATTTGGGCCGTGAGCCTGCTGACGATGATCCTGGTGCTCGGCAATGTTTTGCGCGATTTGCTCGGCCTGTTGCTCAGTCATCAGGTCCCGATCACCTACATTCTGACTTTCATTGCTTATCTGCTGCCGTTTTCGATGACCTACTCGATTCCCTGGGGTGTACTCGTAGCTGTTCTCCTCGTATTCGGCAGGCTCTCTTCCGACAATGAACTGGTCGCCCTCCGGGCGAACGGCGTGGGCATGACGCGCATCTGTTATCCCGTTTTTGTCATTGCAATCCTCTTTCTCGGCATTTGTCTCTGGATTAACCTCTACGCTGCACCGATTTCGGAAGTTAAGCTCCGGTCTGCGGCGTTCGACCTCGCGTCGAATGATCCACTCGCTTTGTTTGGTAGCGACGAAGTGATCGATCAGTTTCCGAATCGAAAGATCTATGTCGGAAAAAAGGAAGGATCAACTTTGCACGATCTGTACATCTTCGAGATGAATGCCCAGAACTTACCGATGCGGGTGATCTACGCCCGCCGTGGCACCCTCGAAGTTGACAAAAAGAACGAACAGATCTTGTTGCACGTCTATGACGCCCGCTACGAAGAGCGGGACAAGGCTGCTCCGGACGACCTGAAGAAAATGCGGCACGGAATTACCATGCGGGAAGGTGTGATGCCGATTTCTTTGGAAGAATTGCTTCGCAAAGCCCGCAATAGTCAACGTGCAACCGAACTCACTCTGGACCAGTTGCGAGACGCCCTCGGCCAGAGCAAAGATAAAGAGGATGACGCAGCCCTCAAGACCGAGGCGAGCAAAAGGTTTTCGAACGCGGTGGCTGTTTTCACGTTTGTCCTTGTCGGTATCCCGCTTGCGATCACCGCCCAGCGCAAGGAAACTTCGGTTGGGATCGCTCTTAGTCTGATCGTCGCTTTCTCATATTTTATCATTATCGTGCTCACGGATAACGTGAAGCATAAGCCTGACCTCCATCCGGAATATCTGATCTGGCTCCCGAACTTGGTTTATCTAACGCTCGGTGGAATGCTGTTTTTCCGGCTAGCACGCCGATAGGAGCGTGTCGGCGGTTCGGCGGGCCGAGGTATCAGCGTAGTCCTCAATAAAAGCCCTCCCCTCACACAATTGTGCTTTTGCACCGACCCGCCGACATGTCTCCCACGAACGCCGAACCGCCGACACGTTCTCCTGGACGGCATGCCGCAGGAAGCTTATCATCCAACAAGTTTTCCATGAGGTTTGAGCGCACAGAGTGTATTCTCCACAAGATTTCGCCCGGGAGTTTCCCGATTCGGAAACAGCCCTCCAATGGTCACGTGCTTGTGAGAGAACGCGCAAAAAAGCAACCCGACGTTCTGTTCGAGGAGGCGTTGAACTATCTGAAGGCGGGCGGGTTTCGGTTGACCAAACCGCGCGAGGTCATTGTGCGCGCTGCTGTTGCATTTGCGGAGCCTTTTCATGCGGAGGACCTTCTAGTCAAGGCGCGTCGGCTGGATCCCGAGATTTCGTTGGCAACGATCTATCGCACATTGCCAATGCTGCTCGACAGTCACTTAATTCGTGAGGTCGAACTCAACCGGGAACATAGATACTACGAGGTGAACTGCGAACAATCTCCGGCGGCCTTTCACATAATCTGCGCCGATTGCGAGCAGGTGATACAGGTCCAGGATGAATGTATCATGTTGCGGGAACGCTTTCTGGCGAACAGCTTGGGTTTCAAACCCGTGAAAATGAATGTCCGAATCGAGGCGAACTGCCTCGATCTTCACGAGAAAGGGAGTTGCGAACGCCGCGCCAAAGCAACTCTCGAGACCTCCACGCCGTCGTAATGTAGCGCAGGTTTCCACCCTGCGTCTCAGGGGCTGGAGTTTGGACATTTCAAGAAGGTAAGACGGTAAGACATCGCGACTGGCCTTGCAAACTTCGCCCAAGGTTTAACCGACAGTTTTCACCGTGGTTGTCTGCGGCCCGAAGGGCCAGGAAAAAGAGCCCCTCAAAAAGCAAATGCGAATCGACTGCTGGCCGATTCGAATTCTTGGTCGCACGCAAGCGAATAAATAATCCGGCCATAGATTGGTAGGCATCCGTTCCACCCACCAACTGCTGAACTCGATATCGCGCCCCGAGATTCTGGTGCCCCTTCAGCACAGGCTTCCATCCTGGCTTCCATCCTGCGTTCAGTCCGCGGCGAGCGCGGTCTAGTTTCGCCGCAACTTGGAAAGTAAACGAAGGATCTCGATGTAGAGCCAGACCAGCGTTACGGTTAGCGCGAAAGCAGCGTACCATTCCATCCATTTTGGAGCTCCATAGGCAACGCCATTTTCGATAAAGTCAAAGTCCAGGACCAAATTGAGAGCCGCAATTCCGACGACCACAAGACTAAAAGCGATACCAAGCGGACCGCTGCCGTTGATGAGAGGGATCTCCGTGTGAAAAAACAGTTGGAAAACCATGCAGACCAAATAAACGATCACGATGCCGAACGTCGCAGCCACGATCACTGACTTGAAAGTTTCCGATGGCCGAATGATTCGGGTTTGGTACGCCGCCAGGAGCGCAAACATCACGCCGAAAGTAAGCAACACCGCTTGAAGGACAAGCCCCGGAAAACGTTGTTCCATGACCAACGAGATTCCGCCGATAAAGAGGCCCTCCAAAACGGCGTAGATCGGAGATGTCACAGGCGCCCAATCCCTCTTAAAGGACGTCACCATTGCCACCGCGAATCCGCCAAGTGTTCCGATCATCACCATCGGATAAATCGCCGATGGGTGAGTATTGGAATATGCCCAGACACCGGTCGCAGTCCCGGCCACGAGCACAAGAAGCAGAATTGACCGGTTGATCACGCCGGTCAATGTCATCGGTCGTGAGTAACCGCGTTGTGATACGTCGGTAAAAGTCGAATTAGATAAAACTGGATTGCCTGATCTCATAATTGTGATTCTCGGCAGATCATCGTCTCGCGATGGCGAGGGTGCAAATTACAAATCGGTAAGGTGGAAACGGGCCCCGCGCTCTTCCGGTTAGGTGAGCACCTCTTGCGGAATATCGATCGGCTTTTCCTTCTTGCTCAATGCCCGCCTCAGCTTGGCGAGCGCGATATTCTGCAATTGGCGAATCCGCTCTCTGGTCACGCCGAATTTTTTCCCAACCTCTTCGAGCGTCTTTGGTTTGCCGCCATCTAGCCCAAAGCGCTGGAAAATTATTTTTCGCTCGCGGTCATCCAGGACCTCCAAAAGCTCGCTGACTTCGTCGCGCAAGTTCTTATCTCTGAGAAGCTCAAACGGCGTTTGGGCATCCTCATCCCCGACGATCTCGCCGAATTCGGTCGAATCATCATCGCTGATCGGCGCGTCCAGGGACGCAGGCCGGATCGAAACCGTCTTCAATTGCGAAACCTTGCCGCTCGAAATACCGATCTCTTCGGCAAGTTCTTCGTCCGTTGGTTCGCGCCCCAACTCTTCGCTCATCTGGAGCGAGACTCGCCTCATCTTTGAAATCTTATCAACGAGATGGACCGGAAGCCGGATCGTCTTGCTCTGGTTCGCCAGCGCACGTTTAATCGACTGTTTAATCCACCAGGCGGCATAGGTGCTCAGCTTGCCACCCTTTGCAGGATCGAAACGTTCGACGGCCTTCATCAAGCCAATGTTTCCTTCGGAAATCAAATCAAGAAGCGGCAACCCCAAATTCGCATAATCATGGGCGATCTTAACCACCAGGCGAAGGTTCGCCTTGATCATCAAAGCGCGCGCCTCGCGGTCGCCTTTCTTAATACGCGCGGCCAGTTCGATCTCCTCTTGGGGAGTCAGTAACGGGATCTGTCCGATCTCCCGAAGATAAATTTTAATGCCCGTATCAGAATCTTCACCAGCCATAGAAATTATACTCGCTTTTCAATTAAGCAGCCAACCTGTCTTCCATCATCTCCGCCGCGGCAGAACGATTAGGGAACGAAAAGTTAACCACATTAACAAACCTGAACTTCGACAGCTTATCTTGTCCAAACGTTCAATGGTTTTCTTGTGTACCCCATTTTTTTCCCGCCCTCACTCTTGCCAACGCGTGTGTACTTTCCGGTTGCAAGATTCCAGCGTTGAACTATCTGTTCGTAATCTCCTGTTACGCGGTTTCCCTTCGTCCTACCCCCAGTACCTAAGCTGCTCGCTATTCCCAAGTTACTTAAAGTTCACTGCGATGCTGGCCTACGGACTTGACGGGGCGTGATTTAAGCGCCTCTAAGGCCCAAAGTCAAGCCCGATCTGCCCGCAGACCTGGGTTTATTGTCCCGATCGCACGGAATCACCGCTCCTGGACACCTCAACAGCGGCTACACCGCCCTCTGCAGCCGGGCCCGAGTGCCGGCCAGATCCTTGCCGATCGCTCAGCCGAGATTTCGTTTCTTCACATTCAAATTAGTGCTCGCCCTTTTTCTTGCGCTGGTAAGAATCCGGATGGTTGTTCCCGGCTCCCAAATTCCCTGTTTCAAAAAAGAGACTAAATGAGCACTGGAGAGGTTCACTGGATCGCCCTCGCTGTCTTCGTTGGCCTCTTTCTGCTGGTCACCTTCGTTGGGTTTATCGCGGCGCATTGGAAAGCAGGCGATATGAAGCGGCTCAACGAATGGGCTTTGGGTGGGCAGAGGTTCGGTATCGTTATTACCTGGTTCCTGTTGGGCGGAGACCTGTACACGGCTTACACGGTCATCGCGGTGCCGGCACTCGTCTACAGCGCTGGTGCCTACGGCTTTTTCGCAATCCCCTACGCGGTTATCATTTATCCTTTTGTTTTTGCCGTTATGCCGCGGTTCTGGAGCACCTGCCGTCAGGGTGGACACCTCACCGCGGCCGACTTTGTGCAAGCGCGTTTCCAGCACGCCCCTCTCACAGTCGCTGTTGCCCTCACCGGTCTCATTGCGACGATGCCGTACATAGCCCTGCAGCTCGTGGGAATCCAGGTGGTGCTCACTGTCCTGGGTCTCGGGAAAGGCGAATTCCCGCTGATCGTCGCTTTTGTCATCCTTGCCCTCTACACCTATAAGAGCGGCCTGCGCGCACCTGCGATGATTGCATTCGTCAAAGACGTCTTGATCTACATAACCGTCATTGCAGCTGTGCTCGTGATTCCCGTCGAGCTGGGTGGATATGGACCTGTATTCGAAGCCGCCGCCAAAGTCTTTGCCGCAAAAGGTGGAGCCTCGGGATTGTTGCTCAAGCCGGGTCAAATGCTGCCCTTTTCATCCCTGGCTCTCGGCTCTGCCCTGGCTCTCTTCATGTACCCGCATTCGGTGACTGGAATCCTCAGTTCCTCAAGTGAGCGTACGATTCGATGGAATGCGATTCTTTTGCCTGCTTACACGCTGCTTTTAGGCCTAATCGCTCTTCTGGGCTATATGGCGATCGCCGATAATGTGCAAGTGGCGAACCCGAACGAGGCGGTCCCCGCGCTCTTTATGAAAATCTTTCCTGAGTGGTTCGCCGGATTTGGGTTCGCGGCCATTGCCATTGGCGCTCTGGTACCCTCGGCGATCATGTCTATCGGAGCGGCAAAATTATTCGCCCGAAACCTTTGGAAACCGTTTTTCCAGCCTCAAATCAGCCCGGCCGATGAGACAACGGTTGCGAAAGTTGCTTCGCTGGCAGTTAAACTGGGCGCGTTGATCTTTATCATTCTGCTGCCGATCCAATATGCGATCGATTTCCAGCTTCTGGGCGGGATCTGGATCTTGCAGACCTTTCCTTCCGTTGTTGTCGGTCTCTACAGGGTGCCATTGCGAGGCGGACCTCTTTTTATCGGCTGGCTCGTGGGCATGGTCAGCGGAACCTGTTTTTTTGTGTTGGCTGGTCTAAAACCGGTCCTGTCTATCTGGGGGATTGGCGTAATCTATATCGCCCTGATCGCGCTCGCTCTGAATTTTGTGATCAGCTTCGGCGGTTCACTGGTTCAAAAGAGGCTCACCTGAGCGCTCCTGCGATTTTCAAGGGAGAGTTATCCGTCCTGCTAAGCCCGTTGGGCCGATCTATTTTCCCCGATTACGACGCGAAGGGTCTCGGCATTCAAGGATAGCAGTGAGCAAAGGGCTCAAAATCGCGACTCCAACTTCAATCAGAAGAAATGTCTTGATACCCAAAGTTGAGCTGTGAGCTACAACGCCGGCCAGAATGGCAACTGCGGCGGGAAAGACCAGCAGCCATAAAAAGTTCAGAAGGCGAATTAGCTTCTCGTGGGGCATATCAAGCCGGGAAGTTCCGTGCGCGTGGGTTACAGATTAAACCCCAAACGGGAAAAATAGTTGCGGATGTAAGTAGCGTCTCGCCTGGCATCTTGTGGTCCAGGTAGAGTTTGTTTACTCGATTGTGCTGATATAGACGATTTGTCCGAGGTCGTTTAGTCCGCATCGGATCGCCAACGGATGATTCCCGGCCAGGGCTTCCAAGTAGTAATACGATTCCTTGGCATAGTTCGCTATTCTGTAGATTCGCAACAAGTCCAGTGAATGACCTCGCGTCGTCTCTCTAAATTCCAGGATCCGTTTCCATGCTGGGGTCTCTGTCAGTTTGGCCGCCAGAGTCGGCGAGTACGCAGAGGCATCGAGCTTGCCGTCCAGAGCGTTTTCTACGGCTTTTAGAACAATTGGCGCAAAACGGGGGTTGGCATCCCGTTCTCCAGGAACCTCCGGGGTGATCGGTGTGTTCGTCCGAGCCGACAGAATCAATTCAAGCAGGTGACCAAATTCTGCTTGTGTGACAAGCTGGGATCCACTGTCGTCGGCGCTTCGATGGACGACCACGAGATTGAGCGCCGGCGCAATGACCAGGTAATGGCCGTGGCTTCCTTCGAGGCCGAAAGCGTCATCACCAAGGTCAACAAAGGGAATGAAGTCGCCGTTCAGCGCGGTCCACCAAAGATAGCCGAAGCCGCCCATCGAGCCGACCTGCGAGTAGGGGTGGATGCTCTGATCGACCCAAGCGGCTGGAATAATCTGTTTGTTACCGGCCCAGGTACCGTGCCGTAGGTAAAGCAAGCCAAATCGCGCCAGATCGCGCGAACTCATTTGGAAGAAGTCGGCCGGATGGAGTGAAATCGGCTCCCGGAAATATCTCGTGTCGTGTGCGGCATCAAAATCCTGCATCTGCAAGGGGAAAGCGACTAAACGATCAAAGCCGGCGAAGACGCTCCATCTGGCGGCCTGCTCATAGATCGTGCCCAAGGCGTTGATGTCCCAATTATTGCCAACCCAGAAAGTCCCTGGAGCGTGGCTCCCACGCTTCGGACGATGTGCCTTCATCTCTGCGGTGTCCGATGCCGCCGGGTGATAAATCCCCGAGCGATTCTTCAGAAGATCCAAAACGCTGGCTTGTTTTTCCTGGGCGGATAAACTCGGCGGCAGATCGTCGATCCCCAGTTGATCAAGACTCTTTTGCAGATCGATCTGACCTTCGGCGACGGCAATCCCGCAGAGCGCGCTCAGGAAGCCTTTTCGAAACGCGTAGCATGGCCACTTTCGGTCGACCGGACCCCATTGATCGACAACAACACCGTCGTCCACAATGATGACAGCACCGGAACCTATCGCCTGCGCATAGAGCCATGCATCGTTAAGCTTGCCGCTTGACCAATTGTGATCCTCTGGCTTGACACTTGTCCAGGTGCCGCCCGGGTAAGCGGGCCCTGCGATTGTGCGAGGCGAGAGGGACAAACCCGCCACCAAGGTGGCGATAAAGCTAACGAAGAATGCGGATCGGTCGAATCTCCTTCGCATCGGATGGGCTTGCGCGGCTGTTCTATCTTAGCCTGTTGTCCCGAGATCGAAAGCACGTTTCCGTTCCTTCAGGGCGCCGATCCGAATAAGCCGCAGCATCCGGCCTGTCACCTTCCTGCTTTCACCAACCCGCCAAAAATCCTGTTGTTTACGTCGCGGACCTCTGAGAGTCTGCAACCCGATGCGGTCCGAATCATTCGGTGTCGAAGAGGTGTCTCACTTGGCCCTACACCTTGGGCGCCTGTTGTTCCAAAACAATGCGGATACGGCACACGTTGAAGATTCGGTGGTGCGCTTCGCAGCAATTTTCGGCTACGAGGCTCATCTCATCGTGACCTATGAGTCCCTCCTTGTCAGTCTGGTTTCGGGCGAGCAATTTCGGACAAAAGTCGGTCACCGGATTCCGTCGATGAACATTAATATGGCTGCAGTGACGGCGGTTGACCGTCTGATCGAAGGGGTGGAAAGTCGTGGATTGGATTTGGCGGGCGTTCGAGCCGAGTTGGAATCGATCGAGCGCCGGGCACCCATCTACGGACGGTGGAGTACCGTTGCCGCGCTCGGTCTGACGGCGGCCAGCCTCGGCCGATTGTTTGGTGGTGACTGGCCGACGTTCGCGATCACTTTAATCGCCGGGGCGGCAGGTACCTGGTTGCGTCAGGAACTCGGGCGCAGGAAATTTAACCTCTTTTTTGTCGCTTTTGCCACTGCAGTTGCCAGCGGGAGCATCGGAGGAGCTGCCGTCCGGCTTGGAATGAGTGGAACGGCTGCCTTATGCCTGGTTGTCCCTGGAATGATCCTCGTGCCCGGGGTTCCTTTGATCAATGGCATTCAGGATCTGATCAAAAACCACATGACCATGGGAATTGCGCGCTTGGCGATGGGAGCTTTGATTACGCTCTCGATTGCCGTCGGCCTTTTTGTCGCCACGGTCGTGACTGGCGCCAAGATTCCGGTGAATGAATCCTCTTCGCTCATCTCGCTCTCGGAGGACGCCCTCTTCTCGGCGCTTGCGGCTTGCGGTTACCTCTTTTTGTTTAATGTCCCACCGCAGATTGCGTGGGCCTGTATTGTCTGCGGGGTAGCCAGTCACACCGGGCGTACCTTCTGTCTTAGTCTGGGAGTGGATATTATAAGCGGCACTTTGATCGGCGCGGCAGCCGTTGGTTTCCTGGCTCAATGGTTTGCCCGCTATTTTCGAGCGCCCGCGGTGGCCTTCTCCTTCCCTGGCGTGGTGGCAATGGTGCCGGGCGCTTACGCCTTCCGGGCTGTCATTGGCTGGTTTCAGATCGTGGGTGCCGGACCAGGCGCCCCACCAGCTCTGGTGACAGATACTCTCGCTTTGAGCTTCTCCTGCCTGCTAATGGTCGCAGCGATCGCCATTGGGGTCGCCGCTCCGTTGATCCTCACGAATAGAAGCGCCGAGAGGTCGTCACAAAAGGAGACTGGTGTTGGCAAATGATCCGCTCTATCCTTTTTTTTAAGCTCGTGCGGGTGCTGGTTGAAGCGATCTCGACATCCCGAACAGCTCATTCTTATGCCTGAATACCGGATTGAAACTGACAGTCTTGGCGAGGTCAAGGTCCCCGCCGACAGGCTCTGGGGGGCCCAAACCCAACGATCCCTTGAGCACTTCAGTATCGGCAAGGACTTGATCCCGCGGGAAATGGTTTCCGCCTACGCCATTCTGAAAAAAGCGGCGGCCCGCGCCAACCATGTCGGCAAACGTCTGGAGGATCAGCCTTGTAGGCTCATCGTTCAGGTCTGCGACGAAATTTTGGCGGGGCAGCATCATGACATGTTCCCGTTGCACGTTTGGATGACCGGCAGCGGCACGCAGTTCAACATGAATGTCAACGAGGTGATCTCTAATCGGTGCTGTCAGATCGCCGGCACACCGCTCGCAAGCAAAAAGCCGGTTCACCCGAATGACCACGTGAACATGGCGCAGTCTTCCAACGACACGTTTCCCTCCGCGATGTATATCGCGGGTGCGGTCAATGTGAAGGAGCGGCTTATTCCCGCCGTGAAAGCGTTGCACGATGGGATCGCGGCGAAGGCCGGGGAGTGGAAGGACATCGTCAAAATTGGCCGCACCCACATGCAGGACGCCACGCCGCTCACACTCGGACAGGAATGGTCCGGCTATGCAGGCGCGCTCGCAGACAATCTCGATCGGATCGAAGATGCGCTCAAGGATGTCTATGAACTCGCGCTGGGCGGTACTGCGGTGGGCACCGGCATCAATTCGGCGCCCGGCTTTGCCGAAGCGGCTGCCGCCGAGATCGCCGAACTCACGAAGCTGCCTTTCATCAGTGCGCCGAACAAGTTCACGGTCCAGGGGAGCCACGATGCCCTGGTTCAACTCTCCGGAACGTTGCGCACTCTTGCAGTCTCTCTTTACAAGATCGCTAACGATATCCGTCTAATGTCTTGCGGTCCGCGGGCCGGCTTTGCCGAGCTCATGATCCCGGAAAACGAGCCGGGCTCTTCGATCATGCCGGGCAAGGTGAACCCGACCCAGGCCGAGGCGCTCACAATGATTGCCGTGCAAGTCATGGCGAACGACGTTGCCGTCGGATTCGGCGGGGCCGGCGGTTACCTCGAGATGAACGTCTACAAGCCGCTGATGATCTATAACATCACGCACTCGATTACCATCATGACGGATGGCTGCACGAACTTCCAAAAATTCCTGGTGGCCGGCACGAAGCCAAATCTCAAGAAGATCAAGGAGTCTGTGGACCGTTCGCTGATGCTGGTGACGGCGCTCGCCCCGGTGATCGGGTATGACAAAGCGTCGAAGATCGCGCACGAAGCGATGGACCACGATCTAACGCTCAAAGCTGCCGCACTGAAGCTTGGCTTTGTCACTGAGGAGGAGTTTGACCGTGTCGTCGACCCAGCCAAAATGGTGAAGCCCTATGTCGCCACCGATAAGTAACGCCACCGCCCTTGCTTACCCATATATTTAGTTGCTAAGAAAGCCGCAGGCTTCGATGGAAACTCGACAACCCGAAGGGTGCGGCAGAGTAGGATGGGCAATCGAATCGGAAGCAGGTTCAGAACCGGCGGGCCCGGGCTAATGGTTCGAACAACGATTGCGGCAGCTGAAACAAAAAAAAACGTCAGGTTCTCGGAATCCGTGAAGCTTCAGCCCTGTGAACCTGAACCTTCTATTCCACGGCCTTGGTCGCAATCTCGGCATTTGAATGACGATTGTCTATGACGACCGACCCAAGACTTCTCGCCCTGGATACCATTCTTAACAAGATTTGCGTGTTAGTAACGGCGGCTTTCGCGCTGACGCTGGTGCCCGGCTTCAGAGGATCAGAGCGGTCTTTGCTTTCGATGCGTGATAGAGGAACCAAACTGCTGGTGTTCCTGCTTCTCGGACTCGTCGAAGAAGCCGCGGTTGGCCAAACCGGCTGGTTCAACCACCGTATCGTTGCAGTGTGTGCTGCCGGTCTGCTGGCAGGCCCCCTCGTTGGAGTCGTCGTCGCCGGGTTTGTAACCTGGTTGGCGGTTGCGTACGACGGGCGGCCGCTGGAGCCCGTCGGGATCTCGATGTTGTGCGGTGCCTTGGCCGGAGGGTGGCTGTGGCGGTGGCGACCCAAGTTGGCACGCACTGCCCGGAGTTGGAATGTTCGGCCAGATGGGAATCGCTCCCGTCTTACAGGGACTCGGAACAGCCCTGATCCTGGCTATCGTAGCCCAGGTACGCGATCGCGATGAACAAATACGGGCGGCGGCCTCAGCGGAGGTGCGAGCTCTTCAGTCGCGCATGAACCCGCATTTCTTGTTCAATGCATTGAATACGCTAGCGGCCCTTGCGACAGTCGCACCACAGAAAATTCCCCGTGCGGCAGGGCGCTTGCGCCAATTTTTGCGCGCCGCCTTCGACCAGCACGAACAAGAGCTCGTCCCACTTGGAGAAGAGTTGACGGTGGTGCGTGCCTACCTGGAGATCGAGGCGCTGCGGCTCGGCAGCCGATTAAAGGTAGAGGAGGCCATCGATTCGGGATTGTCGGACTGTCTTATACCACCTTTCTCGCTCCAACCGTTGGTGGAAAATGCGGTTCAACACGGGCTGCAATCCTCGCCGGCGGCCGGGCTTCTGCGCCTCATCGTCCACCGCCGGACAGGGGAGTGGTTGGAAATGAGCATAAGCGATGACGGCCGGGGAGTGCCCTCAAAAGACGTCGAACGAATCTTCTTCGCGGTTGGTTCTCGTGTGCACGCCCTGTCCCTGCTGCGTCGACGGCTGCGAGGATTGTTTGGTCGTTCGTTTCAGTTGGAGGGGCGTAGTGAGACCGGAGAGGGTACCACGGTGACGATGCGCATTCCCTTGCGAAAACAGTTTGGAGTTGGCTTGGAATCGTCGGGGGCCATAACCGCGGATCTCCGCGAACTGGCGTCTCACTAGTGCACCAGCAGCTAACTCGCTTTGGATCGCGAAAATATCGGTGGCCAAGACACGATCGGATTGAATTGGGCGCTTAAAACAAGATTTGGAGCCCCTGGGCGGATGAGCTATTTCGGTAATTTTTAGCTGAATCATTAATCCGTATGTATTTTACCGCGATACTTTATCCCCGCCCGGATCAATGGTTTTATGAATCGACTTTAAAATGAGCAAATCAATGATCAGACGTTGGACCCTTCCGGCCGTTTTTTGGTTTGCAAGCGAAGCTTTTGCGACGCTTTGGGCCGAGGCTCCTCCAGGACCGAAATGGCTTCGGACGGCGGTATTCTATCAAGTCTATCCCCAAAGCTATTACGACTCGAACGGTGACGGGATCGGCGACTTACCCGGTATCACTGCGAAGCTCGATTACATCTATTCGATCGGCTGCAACGCGATTTGGATCAATCCGATTTTTGAGTCGCCTTTTGGCGACGCGGGCTATGACGTAGCTGATTTTTACAAGGTCGCTCCGCGCTACGGCACGAACGAAGATCTGAAAAATCTCTGCGCTGCGGCCCACAAGCGTGGCATGCACGTGTGCCTGGACCTCGTGGCCGGACATACCTCGATCACGCATCCATCGTTTCAACAATCAGCACTCAGCCAGCCTAACAATTATTCGAAGTGGTATATCTGGACACCAGCGAGCGAGAATATTCCTGGTTCCCAACCATTTCCTGGCGAGCACAATCGTTCGGATCGTTACTTACCGAACTTCTTTCCATTTCAACCGGCCCTGAACTACGGCTATGCCCGGCTCGATCCGAAAGAACCTTGGCAAATTTCGACCACTGATCCAGCCTGCATCGCGGTGCGCGAGGAACTCAAAAGTGTAATGAAATTCTGGTTGGATATGGGGGCTGATGGTTTCCGCGTCGATATGGCATCCTCGCTCATCCGCAACGATTCCGATCATGAAGGGATCAGCGCTCTCTGGCGCTACTATCGGTCCTGGCTTGACAACGAGTATCCCGAAGCCGTCCTGGTCTCCGAATGGAGCGACCCCGCAGTAGCCATTCCTGCCGGCTTCCACATCGATTCCCTTCTCCAATTCCGTGAACCCTATCGAATACTCCTCGGTCCGGAGTCGCGTCTAGACGGCAACGCTCGAATACCTCACGCCTTCTTCGAGCGAGCAGGTAGTGGCGACATCAAGGTTTTCGTCGACGAATACCTCCGGCACTACACCATAACAAAATCTCGTGGTTATATTTCAATCCCGACCGGCAATCACGATACCCCGCGTCCGACTTGGGGACGGAACCAGCAAGACGTTCGCGCTATTTTTGCTATGCTGCTTACTATGCCCGGCGTGCCCTTTATTTATTATGGCGATGAGATCGGGATGAAATTTCTTCCGGAAGTCCCGGACGTAGAGGGTGGGACTCTCGGAGAGGTGCTGCGGTGTGGTTCACGAACTCCGATGCAGTGGTCCAAGGACAAGAATGCGGGTTTTTCGACTGCCCCAGCCGAGAAGCTTTATCTTCCAATTGATTCTTCAGAATCAGGGCCCGACGTCGCAACAGAGGAGACTGATCCGGCCTCAATGTTGAACTTTACCCGCGCGTTGTTGAAGCTGCGTCGCGATCATCCTTCGCTTGCGAATGCCGCGGATTTTCAACCCTTGTATGCTGAGAAGAATAAGTATCCGTTTGTTTATTTGCGTATAGCGGGGAGGGAACGCATTATCGTGGCCATCAATCCTGCAGAAAGGGCCTGTACGGTTGCGTTGGGGGAGGTCGTTAAACTTAGTTCTTTACGTCCATTACTGGTGCAAGGCGCGACATTCCGAGACGGCTGCTTGGAGATGGACCCTGTTTCTTTCGGCATCTTCATGCTTGAATAGCTATTTTGCAGGGAAGTGCGACTAACCCTCGATCCGCGTTCGCTCGCGGTTCAAACTCATTTTCACGCCCTTCCGGCCAAGTTCAGTGCGCCTTTCCGTGCCTTTGGCACCATACACGCACTGGTATGAGACTTGCTGTCAAGGTAGCAAATACCGCAAACATGGGGTGAAGTAATGAAGATTTTTCTAGGGTTATTACTTGTGGGCGTAAGTGCGTTAGCTGACCGGACGCCCGACAGCGAGCAGGGGAAGCCCGTCGTAATTCAAGACGGGCAGCCGGCGCAGGCATACATCGAGACGGCGCTTTATCAGTACCTCGATAAGCCGCCTTATCTTTTTATACACGCTGAAACGCCGTTCTTTGCAAAATGTCTCGTCGGTAAGAACGTTTGGATCGCGCTCGTCGATTTTTACTGCGGGCTCAGTGAACAGCAAAGGCTTCACTGTGTCACCGTTCTTGCGTTTGATCCGTTAACCAGCGAGCACCGGTTCATGACACCCGAACAGCTCATCCTGGCAAGTAACGAAAGTGCGATCTAGGGGAAGCGGTCGCAAACGCGGTTATTCACGCCGCCATGATCACGCGTCGGCAGGGTTATTTACAACCGAGCGTTGACCGGTCCCAGCGAGGCGCTCCCACTCAGCGGACCGCAGGTGTATGCGGCCTAAAGGCGCTGGAAAATATAGCCTAGGCTTCAGCCTGGCTAGGTATTTTCATCTACTGGATAGAAAGTTTCGGCGGAAGTTTGGCTGGTGGCAGCACATAAAACACTCCTGGCGCTAAGCTCATGCTCCCGGTCTCATCTCCTGGAAATTGACTTCCGTCGCCACCCTGACTACGCGTCGCCCCAGCACGCCCCATTTTGTGTTGCGGGTCGTTTATCTCATTAAAAGCAATCTCTATCGGATTTCCGTTGTCTTCCAGAATTTTCCCTAAAGCTGATACGATTGCTTTGTGAAAATCCCTTGAATAAGAAAACCTAAACACTTGTGGCAGCGTGCCCGCCGAAGGGTTTGCAAACCACCACTTCTTGTCGTTTCCCCCTTCAAGTCGCATCCACATATAAATGGCTCCCGGATCGCTCGCATTCCCGTCAGGTTCATCTACTCGAGCCCAAAATAATACCGCTCGCTTGTCGGTCATAGAACCAAGGTCCGCTGTTTTGAAATAACCAACATAGCTGTCTAAGGATCGCCACATCTCCAGACTTACCAAGAGAGTAACAACCATCGCCAGTAACTTGACCCACCATTTTCCCTGAATACCGATGGTGATCCACAAGAGTATCGCTGCGAGAAATACGAAAGCGGCAGGAATGATTAACGTTTGCATTGATTACTGACTCCCCGCCAAGCCGTTCCGGATCAAACTTCTCGGCAATTGGTTTATATCAACTACTTCTCCACTCTTGGTCAGGGTAAAACGAAAGGCCGTCTCTTCTTGTCGTTGCTCAGCAAGCGTCAGCACTCTCTCGTGAATCTGAACATCCTCTCCCTCAGCTACCTTATACAACGTTACGATGACCTTCGTAGGAGTTGGAGTTGCCTTGCGGTACATATGCAAATTTACGATGTATTCGCCCTCGATTATGGCTCGGATCTCTACCTGCTCTTCGTTGTAGGCCGATTTAACCACTCTGCCGTCCGGTAATGTGATCATGTTGTTGCTCGATCCGGTATCGTCCCGGTCCAAATTCATTAGGCCGTCCTGAAGCCGCTTAAAAAACACGAGGTGGGAAAGCGGATCACTCACGTAGGTGTCAACGTCGTCGTCGCATTCGCCGGCCCAAACTACTTTGATCAGAAAAAGAGCGTTACTTTGGAGCCGTTTTTGTGTCGACTCGGCGGATTGTACATTTATAGCCAGAAGGCTCAGTTTCAGTAAAACAGCAAAAACGAGAACTAGGTTGATGCAGACATCAACCGTAGCGATCCCCGGAAATTCCCCCCTGTTTTTCATGCTTCTTTAGTAGCCCTTGAGAACGTACATCACCTGGTGCGCAATCAGGTGATGCTGCCACGACAAGACGCTTCGAAAGAAAACCCCCGTGATTGTAGGAACAAAGGCAATCCCCAGGCCCACTAAGGAATTACTCATTATTTCTTTGATATGAGAAGAGTCCAAGACGCCTCCTAAACCCCCGCTCCCTGTCATGAAAAAATAAATTCCGGTAATAGCGCCGAGCAACCCGATATACGGACATTCGTTAGCGGCAAAGCTGATATGATCCGCTTTATGATTCAGTTCGGCCAACTGCTTGTGGAACCCTGAAGCTTGCCCATCGTCCGCTCCTTTTATTTCGTCTAAAACCTTGTCTGTTCTCCAGGAAATTAATCCGCTGTAAATGGTAGTGACGAAGTAAATCATTACGATAGCGAGGACCATCACCTTACCAACGAGACTCAAATTTGACGTTTGCGTAGCACCAAAGGCCGTCGCTAAAAATATTATCGCCACGGTTAACATGTTGGTTAAGCACCATTTCAAAAACAATTGTCGCTTTTTCATATGCGCTTGAAGATTCAAGAAAGCATTCTTTCCTTCCGTGGCCTCTGAGGTACTCTTCGACCACCGCCTGGTAGATAGCAGAAACCATGCCAGCTCGCAAAGTTCGATCGGGGTCTTGGATTGGGCCGCTTTCTCGTTGTTTTTGCCGGAGAATTTGCTGCCGTGTGAGGACATGTTCGCCAGTTCGTCGTTTGGCCGGGTCCTTTGGTGGCTGCGGCTGGTCCCTGATGACAGCCCGTTGCCCAAAGGCGTTTTCATTTTCAACTCTCCGCGCTTACAGCCGGGCCTTTAAGGAGTGCGGCCTCGGTATCGTTCAGCTAAAACATTGCTTGCAGATGTTATCAATGGCAAACATCTGGGCAAAGACGCCGTGCGAAATTTTACGCCGGCTCATAGATGCTTGACCCAATCTGGTATCCCCTTCGAAAAGATCCGCGATTCGAGAAGTTGTTAGCCGAGTTAACGCCGCGCCAGTAGTAGGTCCCCGTTGTTCAGCCGAAAATCGGTTTTTCGAATCCGGAGCTTAGCGGATCGGCATGAATAAATGGAACCGTGGGCCGGTGCGATGGTTTTCCGAGTAGCCTTTAAAGGAGCGTGACCTGGGTATCGTTCGAAGAAAACATTCCTCGTAAATGTTATGAGATATCGCCCGTTCTGATCTTGGCTTTCCGGCACCTACTGCTGCACCCATGGTAGGGAGATGGCATTGGCCAAAGCGAACCACGCTCGGCCATCATCTGGACGAAACTACGGTAACTCTAGCTTAAACCTAAGATACCGTTGCACACAAAACGCGATGGCGAAGGAGCGACCGCGGCGCAGCAGATCAGTTTGGGCTACAATCAACGCCCCGCTATTGTGGCAGGGCGTAGTCCACTGAGTCGATCTAGTGCACCGGTCACTGACTTGGTGCACTAGTCTCTAAAAGCTGGTCCCTTGGCCTAACGGAAGCCTTTCTCGATCAGGGGAGCGATGGTATCGACGTTAGCTGGCGTGACTTCGCCGACACCCGTGTCCTGGTGTAAGCCGGGGATGAGGTAGTTTTTGGTCAACCAGATTTGCTGTACTGGGTCCCAGCCCTGGAGGTATAGAACCTGGTCAAAGCTCGCCACAACGTAGCCAGCCTTGATCCCGGCGATGACGTCCGGGCCAAGGTCAATACCACCGACCACGACGTCACCGGGTTTCTTGCCAGCGTCCTTGAGGATCTTGGGCAAGATGGCGGTGATTTGGCCGTGTTGCGTTCCGATGGCTTTGAGGTCAGGATGGGCTGCCAGATAGGCCGTCATCACCGGAATACCCTTGGTCGGATCAGTGTCGATATCCTGTGTTACGTCGAGTTTCTCAACGTTACCCTTGCCGAGGGTTTTCTCCAGCGCGTCAAAACACCCCTGAGAGCTCTTGCTGCGACCTTCCTGATGGAAGATGTCCCAAACGAGGGCCTTGTCGCCAGCTTTGAGCTTCCCACTGTCAACCATCGCCTGTCCGGTCAGCCAACCGCCCGCATACAGATCAGCACCGGCGTAGCCGAAGCCCTTGGCCTTGTATTTGGCTTCGATATTGGGCAACGGGTTGTTGCCGCTGGTGACAATGATACCGGCGGCTTCAGCCTGGTCAACCAGTGGCGCCATGGCGTCTTCACCGGGGTGGCCCATGATCGCGATGCCGTCAGGCTTGGCGGCAATCGCTTCCTTGAACTGGTCGATCATCTTTTTGGAGTCCCAGCTTGCGTACTGCTCATGCAGTTCGATGCCGAGAGCCTTGGCTGCGGCTTCTGCACCGGTGGTGCGGGCCAACACGGAAGCAATACCCCTATCGCCTCCCATTTGCATGTAGACGACGATGGGTTTGCCTTGGTCGCCGGTGGATTTCACCGGGGCTATTGCTAGGACGAAAGCGGATACTAATACGAGCGCCCTAATGGTTGAGATACGTTTCATTTTCTTTTTCCTTATTCGAATGAATCAGATTCTTTGTTAAGCGATGTTGCTGAGGGGGTTAGTCTCATTGAGACTAGATAGGCTTGCTCCATTTGGCAAAGGCTAAACAGACTAAACAAACGGCCGATCAGTTTGGCGTGGTGTCGTCCTTCCGTAAAAGTTCCGGAGCGGGGCTGGCTGCAATTGGCGCCCCCCAATGACGGAACCGACTGGATAGCGCAGCCAGGTTGCCTTTGCCCGTTGCCGCGTTGAGCACGATGACCGCAGCCATGACGACGCCTTCCACCACCTGGACCCAATAGCCGCTGATCGTGGTTGCTACCACGCCGGCTGCCAGCGAACCAATAACATAGGCTCCGAAAACTGTACCGAATATGGAACCTGCGCCCCCGGCAATGGAGGTTCCGCCAATAAACACTGATGCCATGGCCGGCAGGAGAAAGTTGCCCTGGTCAGGGTAGAACACGCCAATATCGAGGGTGACGATAATTCCTGCAAAGGCCGCGATCATGCCGTGCAAGACGAAGAGTTTGATGCGGGTCGCTTCGACGTTGACACCCATCACCCGCGCGACGTTGGCATTGTCACCGATAAACATGATGCCCTCCCCGAACTTGTGTCGGTTCAGGATGAACCACAGCAGCACCGCCAGCCCCAACGCCCAGAACGCCTGCACCGGCACGGTGCCAAACAGTCGGCCGACAAAAAGCTCGTGGACGAAATTGTCTTGGCTACCCTTGAGCGTGGCCTGCAGTCCGCCCGCAAGCAGAATCGAGATGCCGTACCAGAAAAAATTCGCGGCCAGCGTCGCCATAATGGATGGCACTGCGATGCGTGCGACCATCACGCCGTTGATATACCCCACCAAAGCGCCGGCAGCGAGGGCCAGCCCGATGCCAATCCAGGCACCGTAAGTCGGGTCGAAGGTTTTCCAGCCCCAGGAAAGTGCAAAGCCCGACAGCGAAACTACGGCGGGGAAACTCAAGTCGATCTCGCCTGCGGTAATGACTAGCGTCAGTCCTAACGCCGCAATGAGCGTAGGTGGAACTGTTTCCAGGAAGGATATATAAATCAGCGAGTGCGTGAAGACGTTGGGGGCGGCAATGATCAACGCAACGTACAGGACCAACAGCACCATAGCTATGGCGAAGCCTTCCAGCCGACCCAGAAACTTAAAGAGTGACCTGACGGGGTTCATGACTCTTCCTTGTCTTTCAGGCCGTGCGCATACTCGAGCAGAAATCCATCTAAATCCTTCAGACTAATATCCTTCTTCGGAATGCTTGCGCCGATTTCACCACGATCCAGGACGATGAAGCGGTCGGAGACCTCATAGACGTCAGGAATGCTGTGGGAAATGTAAATGCTTGCCTTGCCGCCCTCCTTGATCTTGTGGACAAAATTGATTACTTTCGCCACCTCCTTGAGAGACAAAGCAACCGTTGGCTCGTCAAGAATGATGAGATTGGCCTCGAAATGCATCGCACGTCCAATGGCGATCCCCTGGCGCTCACCACCTGAAAGCTGGCTCACATTGGAGTCCACGGTGATGCCCTTGCTGCGGAAGCCAATGGTGTTTACCATGATCTCTTTGGCAATGGCTTTTTCCTTTTTCACGTCGATGAAGCCAAAGCGGTTCACAATCTGCCGTCCAATGAAGAAGTTCCGCCACAGAACCTGCTTTTCACCGAGCGATTTATCCTGGTACACAGTTTCAATGCCGTGGGCGTGGGCGCTTTGGACGTTATAGCGGCGGAAATCGACTTTGCGGCCGGCAACGTATAATTCGCCCCCGGTTGGCGGAAACACGCCCGTCAGGATTTTCACCATCGTCGACTTACCGGCACCGTTGTCACCGATCAACCCCACAATCTCATTGCGACCAACTTCCAGGTTGACGTTGGTCAGCGCATGCACCGGGCCAAAATGCTTTTCGATGTTGACCATCCGCAGCGCGTGTTGTTCGGCACGCTCTTGAACCGGGACGTTCAGCACAAGCCTCCTCCCGAAAGAAGATTATCCATACGGCCCTGAGTAGCAGCGCGTGAGTTCATTTTTGGGGGATGAAACGGTGTACAGTTGAGTCCGTGACCGCTCACAAGATTATCGCAGGTTGAATCTTCTCTGCAAGGAAAAGTTCTGCTTGCTACCCCCCATCCCGACGTGATTCCGTTTACAAGCCTCGCACGAATGCGAACATTCATTTCGCAAGCAGAAATACCTCGATGAACTTACATCCTGCTGAAAGGGCTACTCACCTAAAGCCATGAGATCCTTCCCCGGAAATAGGAGTAAGAATCTGACGATCTACGATATCGCCGTCCGGACCGGAGTCTCTTATCAGACGGTCTCGCGGGTCCTGAACGAGATGCCGCATGTTTCACCCGCGACTCGGGAAAGAGTCCAGGCGGTGATAGAGAAGGTCGGGTTCCGACCGAACATGACGGCCCGGCAACTCGCCGGGTTACGCTCAACGACCGTAGGACTGGTCACGTTCGCAACCAGCTTCTACGGACCTGCCCAGATTCTCGCCAACTGTGAGCAAGCCAGTAAAGGTACAGGCTTAAGCTTCATGTTCAGCAGTATCGTCGATCAAACCACTCCCGAGATCCGACGCGCCGTGCACGAACTCTGTGCTCACCAGGTTTGCGGTATTCTGCTCCATCTGCCCTTGTGCATTGATTTGCGCGATCTGCATGACGTCTGCCGCAATGTACCAATCGTCGCGGTTGATTCCAATCTGGGGTACAAATGCCCCGCTATCTACATCAATCAAGAACGCGGGTCCCGCATCGCCACGCAACATTTGATCCAACTCGGGCATAAGAAAATCGCGTATCTGCGGGGGCCCCTCTTGTGGCGCGCGGCGGAACTGCGTTTTAAAGGTTGGCTTAAAGAATTGAAAGCGGCTGGCCTCGATCCAGGCCCCGTGATCACTGGAAACTGGACCGCTGAGTCAGGCTTCGAAACGACGCAGAAGCTGGTCGCGCGTCATTGGGGTGAATATTCCGCCATGGTTGTAGCAAATGACCAGATGGCATTGGGTGCGATCCGCGCTCTCGAAGAGAGCGGGATCCATATTCCCCAGACAATCTCGGTGGTTGGGTTTGATGACATTCCGGAAGCCGCTTTTTTTCGGCCTCCTCTTTCGACCATCAAACAGGATTTCGCAGCGCTAGCGAGTTCGAGCGTGAAGTGTCTGATGAGCCAACTGAACCAAAGCAAGAAGGCCGTTCGCCGGCAAACCCTTCAGCCGACCTTTGTCGGCCGCGAGAGCACTGCAGCGCCTAACAATCAAACGAATGATCTGCCCAAAGGGAGCAAGATGACGGTCGCGACGACCGCGATCATCGACTAATCAAGACGACGTCGAACCCGGCTGCTACAGTTTGTCATTGACGTTGACGATAGCTGGACATACACCGGGTTGCGATTCTGCCCAAGCGCGAACGCGCCATGTTTGAGGCCACCTGAATTGCGATCCAGCCCGGCGCGACCCGCGGCGGCCCTGACCACCCCTCATAATCTTTCGGGGCACGAAATGTCCCTACGATGAGATCGGTTTGGCTTCGCGCCAAACTTTATCGCAGGCCGTCCTTGTGTGCGCGTGCACACGGTGAGAAACTCCGAAATAGGAACTTCTCTTATGGCCAGCGGACCCATCCCTCCAGATCGACTCACTGAATACCAGAAAAAAGGCTACGCACTCGTCCGCCGCATGTTCGATTCGCGGGAAATCGATCTGCTTCGGCGTTCCGCGAAGCAGGATAAGGCCCTTGACGACCACGCCTTCGGACGGGACGACGGCCGCGGCAAGATTGTCCGTCTTTCCCTTTGGAATCACCCTGGTGACACCATCTACGGCATGTTCGCGCGCTGCGAATCCATCGTTAACTCCGCCGAGCGGATTCTTGACGGCGAGGTATATCACTACCATTCGAAGATGATCATGAAAGATGCGAAGACCGGCGGCGCTTGGGCCTGGCATCAGGATTACGGTTACTGGTATCAGAATGGCGTCCTTTCACCGGATCTCTGCAGCGCATCCATCGCTGTCGATCCAGCCACTCGCGAAAACGGTTGCCTTCAGGTCATCGAGGGTTCTCATCTGCTCGGAAGAGTCGACCACATACTGACGGGAGATCAGGCCGGCGCCGACAAGGAACACGTCGCCGCTATCCTCGAGCGTTTTCCGCTTGTCTACGTCGAGATGGATCCCGGCGACGTCCTCTTCTTCCACAGCAATCTTCTCCATGCCTCGGCTGAAAACACCTCCGATAAGCCCCGCTGGTCCATGATCTGCTGTTACAATGCGGCTCGCAACAACCCCTACAAGGAGTCGCACCATCCCAGATACACGCCTCTACATAAGGTCCCTGATTCCGCAATCCTGGAAGCAGGCTTGAAAGGCTTTGCCGATTCCACGGAAGACGTCGCCTGGCTCGAAGATAAAAAGGACCAGAGCGCGCGCAGCCTGGAGCACGAGGCAGCCAAACACTCGTAGCCTCTGACCCCGGGCCTATGTTATCGATGATCGCGGGTCAGCCGTTTACTTATGACATTTCCTCACTGAGATCTCCAGGCTCGCCGATCCGCCAACCCGGCTCCTTTGGTGGCTGCGGGCCTTCAGTAGCGTCTCGATTTGCAACCGGCTTTAGCGCAGTGCGAGCTTGATATCGACACAGAAAACATTTACTGCAAACGTAAGAACAAAACATCATAACGTTCTGTTATACCATCGAAGGTTTATTCTGCTCTGGATGGCAAAAATATCGGTAATGTCATGGGCATAACTATCGGCCCAAATCGTATTGCCATCGCGAGCATCAATTAGCTCAGTCAAAATCAAATATTAGGAACGTTCTCATGTTTCTTTTTCTGGGAACCCGATTTTACCCTGAAACTGGATGTTTATCCGCCCCCCAATTGTAATCGAACTCGAACTCGTCCTCGCGTTCTCGGGCCTTTTCCCTCACCTAAATGTCAGAATCTCGCGGGGCTACTGCTAGTTGTTGAGTTGTTGGTGCTCTTTCCGCAAAGATTGAAATCGAGGACGAGTTCGAGTTCGAGTTCGAGTTCGATTACGATACGATGCTGACCCGGACCCGATTTCCATTCCGACGTGCAGCTCCTTCGAGTATGTTCGCTACACCTAAAGTATGAGCGAACTGGCGCAGAATCGAAGCGCCGGTGCCGACAAACTCTCATCGTGCCGCTCTATCCGATGGTCAAATTGTCTGCGACGCGTTTGAATTGCTTTCCTATGTACGCCGAAAAAGCCGATGACGCCGCGCTGACGCTCCCGATCTCGTCTCCGCTATCGAAGTCATGGGCACCAAGCAGGGTGATGTTCTCGGGTGGCTTCCTACCGAGGAAGAAGAGCGTAAGCCATAGCTGGGCAGTGTTCTGCACCGTCGTTCCGCAGCTCAACCGCTTCACGCTGGAGTAGTTGGCGACGTGCTTGCCATTCTCGAACATTTTGCCGCCTTCAATCTGCCAGCGGATGCCGGGATCGTCTACGTTGTTCAGGCAATCGCGATGCAAGGTGTAGGTAAGGGTTGGACACGCACCTGCCCCAAACGTCAGGTGGAACGGTGCTGTCAGCCCGCCACCGCCATCAGGGATGAAGAAGTCCATGAACGTCCCGTTCGGATAATTGAAGCGCATCACATTGGCAGCGTTCTGAGTGCCGACGTAGAGGTTGTTATCGGGACCAAACGTGATTCCGATTGGGACGTAAAGGTCGCTGCCTGTGTTGGCGAAGAAATCGATGAACGCGCCTGTCGTCGAGTCGTACCGTCGGACGCCAAGATTCCCTAAGAACGTGCCGCCAGAGATGTAGAGGTTGCCGTCGGGGCCAAACGCCATGGCCGACGGAGTATACAGACCGCCGGAGCCGATTGGGCTACCAGCGGGCATAAGCAAGCCCAGCGAGGCCATGGTCGTGAGATCGAACATCTCGACGGTCGCGGCGTTGTAGTAGAGCACGTACAGGCGGTTGTTCGCGGGGTTAACCTTCACGTCTCGGGGTCCAGGGTTGACGAGCGCGGGTACGAACTCTCCGGTGTTCACGCCCGTGGCGGCATCGAACCGCTGGACACCCTGAAGTGGATTCGAGTTGGTTACGTAGAGGACGCCCTGGTGGATGGTCATGCCCGCAGGACCTGCGAGGTTGGTTGACGCAAACACGTCGATGAACGCGCCGGTCGCGCTGTCGTAGCGCTTCACCTCATTGGTCTGGCCATCCGAGACGAGCAGGTTGCCGTCGAGACCGATAACGAGGCCGAGCGGATCACCCAGAGCGCCGCCGGACGCGGCCACCTTGACGAAGGCGCCGGTTGTCCCGTTGTATTCCCGGACGGTTCGGTTGAGTTGGCTGGTGACCAGCAGGCCTTTTGAGATCATTTTTCGTCTCTCCTTACGATAAATCCTGCGGGGCAGGGCGACACTTTGATCAAAATTTGTATAACAGTGAGCCTGTCATTCGGTAAAGCCGTTTATGAAAGTCAAGTTTTCGCGCTCTGTGGCATTTAGGCTGGGGGGCAGCCGGTTACTTATACTTATGACATTTCCTCACTGAGATCTCCGGGCTCGCCGATCCGCCAATCCGGCGTCCTTTGGTGGCTGCGGGCCTTCAGTAGCGTCTCGATTTGCAACCGGTTTTAGCTCAGCGCGAGCTTGATATCGATACAGAAAACATTTGTTGCAAACTTAAGAAAAAAACATCATAAAGTTCTGTTATGCGATCGAAGGTTTATTCCGCTGCGGTCGTCGGAGTCGAGGCGTTTGAGGTGGAGATTGAAGTCCACGCCGGATGGGGTAACTCCGATAAGATCGCAGTAGTGGGCCTGCGGGACACCGCGGTCAAAGAGAGCAAAGATCGGGTCACCTCGGCCATTTGCAACAGCGGGTTGCGTTGGCCGTACGGGAAGAGGATCACAATCAACCTTGCACCGGCCGATGTCCGAAAAGAAGGGCCCAGCTTTGATCTGCCGGTCGCCCTTGGAATGCTGAAATTAGAAGAAAACAATCGGCTGCCCGACCTTGACGCGTTCTGCATCAGCGGTGAACTGGCCTTGTCGCGGCAATTGCGCCCGTGAAGGGAGTCTTATCGATCGCCCTGGAAGCCAGGCGCCGGCATCGACAGACTCTGATCGTGCCCTTGGACAACTCTGCGGAAGCGGCAGTAGTGGAGGGTGTCGATGTGTATGGAGCGATTTCGCTTTCGGAGGTAGTGCATTTTCTGCGCGAAGATATCTCCTTGGCGCTAGTGCGCTCAACCAATGGATGGTCCGACCCAGGATCAGGCGAACAGGAACTTGATTTCGGGGAAGTCAAAGGTCAGCAACATGTGAAACGCGCCGTTGAGGTCGCTGCTGCCGGCGGGCATAACATTCTCGCCTTTGGAACTATTCCGTCCGAACAACTTCGAGCTTCGTTTTCTCTCCGAGATTTTCGGAATCGTCTTCGATCCGACGGCATTCTTCGCAGACGCGCTGCGAGCTGCACTGCCTGGCGCGAACTACCAGCCCTTTCGCCGCACACGGAACTCGCCGTGAGCCAGCGGGGCGAAGGAGTTACTTTTCAGGCCTGAAAAACTTGCGACGGATCCGGGAATTGAAAACCTGCAGCCGTCAACTCTCCCAACACCTCATTCACCACACGGGGAATCCACCTGCGGCGAGGCATACCCCTGACTAAGCGCAAAACTTCGCCAGTCATAAGTCCATCGTGAAGGACATAGATTCCGCCCTCACGACGCATCGCATCTTTTATAATCCATTTTGCAGGCCTCCTAGCCCGGTTGGACCTAACCCAGGGGTCAATAGCAAAGTGCGTAACCGGCAGGATTCGTCTCGTCCTTGCGATCTCTCGAACAGCGGCCGTAACCAGTCCGAACGGCGGACGAAACCAACAAAGCGGATGGCAGGTTTCGCCGACCGCGTCGTGGATCGCTTGATCGCACCAGGCAAGATCCAGCCTGAATCTTTCGAGATTCCACAAATCGGCAAACCGATGGTGAAACGTGTGGTTTACTAGAAGATGCCCGGCAGTTGCAATCGCGCGAGTCTGTTCCGGCCGAATCGCAACCTGCGAACCAACCAGACAGAAGCATGCTTTGACGCCGAACTCGCGTAAGACAGCTAGCAGGTCATCGGTGACTCTCCCTGCGGGACCGTCGTCGAAGCTGAGCACGCAGTGGCCAGGTGCCAGACAACATTGCTTGCGAGAAATCAGGATGGAATTGATCGACATGTCCGGCGCAGGATTGCGTCTGTTTTTCTTGTTGATTGTTGCTGTTCTGAATTTGATTTGGGGCACCCTCTCCGCGAGTCTGCCCACGCTGGATGGGCCGCCAGACTCGAACGTCCAGTGGAAGTGGAGCATAAGCGTCTAACGTTCCATCCAATTTCGCGAACTAATTCTGCTTGGCGCGTCACCCAAAGATTTGGATTGTGTCTTGGACCGGTGCACGACGGGTAGCGCGATTGGGCAGGCTGGCACGAGGACCGTCGTGTGGCTGAAAACGACAACCGTGGCCAACGCCGCTCGTCAGGGTCGAATCTAAGGAATCAAGAATCTGTGCGTCTATCATTTGTTTGGCGGCGGCTCGTCCCGAAAACCTTGGCGACGAGACTGTACAGTTTGACTGAGGTCCGGCATTAAAAGAATGCCGGAAAAATCGTCACTTTAGATGCCCCGCTATCGGTGGCCAACGACCTGAACAGTTGTCGACCGTTTTCTTACTTTAGCACGCCACCGCTGGAAGCCGTTCGAGGCTGGATGATCCGCCGACACGGTTCTATGGTGGCTGCCGCTGCGGGTATCCTATTCTGCTCCCAGCGTCGCTGAACAGGACCTTGATTTCGGCGAGGTCAAAGGTCAGCAGCATGTCAAACGCGCCGTCGAAGTCGCTGCTGCCACAATATCCTCACCATTGGACCTATTCCGCCGAACGTCTTCTAGCTTCCTTTTTCCGGAGCCGCAGAGCCATGTCAGGTCAGATAGACATTACTGATATAGAAATTATCTTTTTAATTGAAATTATCTCTAATATTTATTAGTGAATGTATTTATGGTCCCTTCACATCGGCTTTTCGGCGCGAATCGCGCCTCTCGCCGCCCATCGCTGCTCATCGCCGTACGCGTCCAAAAAAGCCAGGTCAAAGCGGTACCTCTGGCCCCGGCGTCGAAAGATCGGCTCAAAAAAGACTGGGCGACGCGACGCGGCTCGCTTCGGTTGGCTGCCTGGCTTGCGGTTTCGGTCCTGACAGTGCTGGCACTCTCCTCGATCGCCGCGCCGGCAGGATCGCCGCTTGCTTATACGACCCTGAATTTCGGCACCAGCGGAACCTTGCTCACCGGGATCCGTGGCAACAACATCGTTGCATTTTACATGATTCCGGGCACCACAGAAACCGGGGGGCTCCTCTACAATATTTCAACTGGGATCTGGACGCCGTTTCCAGCGGCGACTGCAAACGGCGTCAACTTCCCGGGAGCGATCGCATCCTCGCCTTATGGCCCCGGCTTTGGCTCTCAATTCGGCATTCTGAGGGCCGTTGGCAGCTACCAGACTCAATCCTCTTCACCCTATAACTTGAGCTACTTGTACGATGGAGCCGCGGGGCCGAACGGAAATCTGACGACGCTCGTCTATCCTAGCACTGTAAAGGCGCAAACGCTGTTCACGATAGCTCACAGCACATTCGGCAACCAGATCGTGGGCAACTACGACACAGGCTTAGCGACCGGCAATGCCTTCATCTACACGATCAGCACCGGCGCCTATCGGACCAACAACTTTCCGGGCGCCGTAAGCACCACGGCGTACGGGGTCTGGGGCAACATGATCGCCGGCGGATACACTCCGCCCGGGGTGGGGTTCGAGCGCGGCTATATCTACAATGAGGACACTGGAAGCTGGACGACCTACAACCATCCGGGTGCGGTTTTCACTCATTTCGAAGGCATCACTGGCGCGGGCCGCAACGGGGAATACAATTTAGTTGCCGATTGGTTCGGCATTGACGGCACGCAACACGGCTCAGTTCTGCATATCGGTGCCAACGGTAGTCAGACCTGGATAGATCTTGCCGTCCCAGGCGCGAGTCTTACCTCCGCCAATTCCATTTACGAGAACCAGGCGATTGGCGTCTACATTGGCGTTTCCACTATACCCAATGGTTTTACAGTCACGATTCCCGGAATCTACAATCCGATCCTCAACGCTGGCGTCCTCAACACCAGTACTCCCAATATCCCGGCTTTATCTGGGGGGACCGGTGACGACATAGTCAATGACGGAATCATTCACACCACGGCGGCCAACAGCTCCGGAATTTCGAGCGGTACCTACGGTGTCATTACCAACAGTGGCTCCATCACAGTGTCCGGTCCCGGTAGTGCTGCGGTCGAGATGAATGGCCTCTATGGCACTCTACTGAACAAGGGCTCGATTGTTGACGCCCCGGGGAGCGATGCGATCCGGACAGGTCCTTCGGCATTCGGAACCGTCATCGTTAACGACGGCGTGATTGATGGCCAGATTGTCGTCACACCTGCTGGCGCGAATGCACGGTTCGAAAATAGCGGCTGGCTTGGCATTAGCGCTCCAGGCGCAGGTGTTACGCACTTGATCGGCGGAACATTCGTCCAAACCTCTAGCGGTACCCTGGCTCTGCGCATCGCGCCTGGCAGCAATGATGCGTTGCAGGTTACCGGCGCGGCAATTCTCGGTGGCACACTGCAGCTGAATTTGCTGAGTGGTTTCCAGTCAAAAATTTCCGACCGGTTGACCCTTGTAGCAGCCGCAGGCGGTATTTCAGGAAAGTTTGCCAATCTCGTCGATTCTTTCAGCCCAGTGATAACTCCAGAGCTAGTTTACGGGCCGAATACAGTTCTGTTAGAGTTCAGCTCGAATTTTGCATCATTCGCACTGACACCCAATCAGCACGCCGCTGGAAATCTGCTTGATCGCGTCGCCTTCGATCCAAAGACTGCAGAGCTCGATTCCTTTCTTTTCAACGAGCCTGTTTCCAATATACCGGGCGACCTGGATAAGATTTCTCCCGATGCCCTGACAGCCTTTTATGAGATCAGTTTTTCGAACGCGAACATTCAAAAATTGAACCTGGAAGGTCGGATGGACGATCTCCACAACGGGTCTACCGGTTTCAGCTCCAATATGAAGGTCAACGGCGCCACCGTTAATCTGGAGAATAGAGCCGACGCGGACGGCAAATCATCCAAAGCAGTTGTGGAACCAATTCTCCAGCCGGGACCTCAAAACCGCTGGGGTGTGTGGGTGACTGGGTTTGGTGACTTTGTCAGCGTGGACGCCGATGCGAACGCCAACGGGTACAATTTCACCACTGGCGGAGTCAGCCTTGGTATCGATTACCGAATCACCGATCAACTGGCGATTGGGGTGATGGGCGAGTACTCGCATACCTGGACCTCGCTCCAGCCGGGTGGCAGTATCGATGCCAATAGCGGACGAGGCGGGGTCTATGCGACCTGGTCCAACCACGGGATTTATCTCAACGCCGCCATCTACGGCGGCTACAACAGCTACCATTCGAGCCGCTCGGGCCTGGGTGGACTTGCCACCGGTAGCACCGAGGGAGCAGAGTTGAGCACGTTCATCGGCGGCGGGTACGATTTTCACTTTGGTCCTCTGACCGCCGGTCCGATTGCTGCGCTGCAATACACCTACGCGAACGTGAACGGATTCAGCGAGAACGGCTCGCTGGCCCCGATGCAGATCGAGTCGAACTCGGTCAACTCGCTCCGGAGCGACGTGGGGTTCCGAGTCTTTTATCAATGGCAGATCGGCAAGATTTTGCTTGAACCCTCTCTCAAAGCAGCCTGGGAACATGAGTACTTGTATTCCGTACTTCCGATCACGGCCGGCTTTTCCGCCATCCCCGGCCCGACCGCGACCTTCTTTGGCCCTAGCGAGGGTCATGACAGCGCCGTCATCAGCGCCGGTGTCGCGGCTCAATGGACGCCGGCCGTCTCAACGTATGTCAATTACGACGGCCAGCTTGGCCGTGGGAACTACAGCTCGAATGCGGTGACCGGCGGAGTCAGAATCAGCTTTTAATTAATCTATCCGGAGTATCTGCGAGCTTCATTTTCCGAGCACCAAAAATGCCTATACAGATATAGGGTCTGATTTAGGCGGCACGAGGTTCCGTCCGCAAGTAGAGCCCTGACCACGGCAGGAGTCGCCCGGGCAAGTTATCGATGATCGCGTCGATTCCTCGATCGCCCGCGATCGCTTTCGCGCGCTGAAAAACATCTTCCGAGCGATAATTGGTTACTTCGTCGGCTCCTAACTCTCGGTAACTTCGAGATTCGTTTTCCGGACATAGATCCGGGCAGCCTAAGTTTCTGCGCCGCCTTGGGATTCCTTCGTTTACAAAAGCCTTCGATGCCGTTGGATAAATAATCTTTCGCATTAAAGCTGAGTTTATTAGTCTCTGGATCGTCGCGGGCGAGCGTGCCGGGTAGCGAGGCGTAGCTTCGAAAGCGATATAGATTTGGAGGCCAGGCTCTTGGAAGGTGCGAACGTGCTTATGAGCCCGGGATGGGCTCATCAGATCTGATCCAAATAACTCAGCCGGCGACGCCGCGGCGGACGAAACCCGATCGGAGCGTGGGGGCCTCACGTCTGTCAGGCCTGCAACACCCCGATGGCAGCGGACGACGTGGGCGAGTTTTGCGCCGTATGCATGCTGCGAAGTGCGATTGGCGACGGCGCGGATCCGGGCGGAGAACTCCGATCGTTCGAATCGAGTGCGGAAAGCGGCTTCGTGCAAAGAATTAGGGGACAGGTCAGATGTAACGCAGAAGAAGGATGGGTAGACCACGAAGCGAACTTCGTTCCAAAGCGAGCCTTCGCGATGTGCGGAAAAGCGGACTCAGGCTCGACCTCGCTCGAAACCCTCGATTCCCTGTCGGTGCGAGTGGGGAGTGTGAAATTCGAGAATCTTAACAAATTGCTCGCCCAAAACCGCTGATATCTGCGTAACAATTGACCTGTCCCTCCGTTCGGATCATCTGCCACAAATCTGTCAATTTGTTGACTGACACTTTGACTGACCCTTTCAGAGGGGAATTTCGGGATGCCTGCATGTGTTCTCTTATTGCAACGGTTTGCGTCAAACCCGATGACAATCGGTGGGCGGCGCAGTCTTCAACAAGCGCGATTGGCAACTGAGCGCGGGATCATTGCCGAGGTCGCGTAAGCGATCCTTCCCTCGGCTCATAGCCGGGCTTCAATCGTGGATCAACCCGCTCACGATTCAATAAAACATTCCTTGCCAACGTACTTTAGATAAAACAATATTTGCAATTGTTATGCCATCGAAGGTTTATTCAGCGGCGGTCGTCGGAGTCGAGGCGTTTGAGGTGGAGATCGAAGTCCACGCCGGATGGGGTAACACCGACAAGATCGCGGTGGTCGGGCTGCCGGATACCGCGGTCAAAGAGAGCAAGGATCGGGTCACCTCCGCCATTTCCAACAGCTCGTTGCGGTGGCCCTACGGAAAGAGGATCACGATCAACCTTGCCCCGGCCGATGTCCGGAAGGAGGGACCGAGCTTCGATCTGCCGATCGCCCTTGGCATGCTGAAACTGGAAGAAAACAATCGGTTGCCTGCCCTGGATGCCTTCTGCATCACTGGCGAACTGGCGTTATCGGGGCAATTACGCCCGGTCAAGGGAGTCCTCTCGATCGCCTTGGAAGCTAAGCGCCGTTCTCGGCAAACTCTCATCGTGCCGCTCGAGAACGCCGCGGAAGCCGCTGTGGTGGAGGGCGTCGATGTCTACGGAGCATGTTCGCTTTCGCAGGTCGTGCATTTTCTGCGCGGGGATATCGCCCTGGAACCGGTACGCTCCACCAACGGCTGGTCCGACGTAGGATCCGGTGAACAGGAACTCGATTTCGGCGAGGTGAAAGGCCAACAGCATGTGAAACGTGCCGTCGAAGTCGCGGCCGCCGGGGGACATAATATTCTTTGCATTGGACCGCCCGGTTCCGGGAAGTCGATGATTGCGAAACGAATCCCGTCCATCCTGCCTCCACTCACTTTGCGTGAAGCGATCGAGACGACAAAGGTTCACAGCGTCTGTGGATTGCTGAACGGCGAGCACCGATTTGTGACGGCCCGGCCATTTCGCAGTCCGCATCACACGATCTCGGATGCCGGGCTGCTGGGCGGGACCGGCCAGCCGGCGCCGGGCGAGGTCAGTCTCGCCCACAATGGGGTGTTGTTTTTGGACGAACTTCCAGAATTTCATCGTTCGACCTTGGAAGTGATGCGCCAGCCGCTCGAAGATGGGAAGGTGACGATTTCGCGGGCCGCTGGGTCACTCACGTTCCCGTCCGAATTTATGCTGGTCGCAGCGATGAACCCCTGCCCCTGCGGACATTACGGAGATTTGCGCCGTGAATGCCGGTGCGCGCCGGCCCAGGTACAGAAGTACCGAAACCGTTTGTCTGGCCCGCTAATGGACCGGATCGATATTCATGTGGAAGTGCCGGCCATGGAACTCAAGGATTTGACGGGAAGTTCCGTAGAGGAATCTTCCTCTTCCATCCGGGAGCGGGTTACGCGCGCTCGCTTCTTGCAGTTGAAACGCTTCAGCGAGGAGACCAGGGTGACTTGCAATGCGCGAATGACGACGCGGTTGCTGCGCAAGCACTGTTTGCTCGATTCCGAAAGTATGGAACTCCTGAAGCAAGCGGTGACTAATTTAAATCTGAGTGCCAGAGCCTACGATCGGATATTAAAGGTGGCGCGGACGATTGCTGATCTTGCGGGTGCCCGGAGGATCGAAGTTGATCACTTGGCCGAAGCGGTTCAGTACCGAGCCCTCGACCGTAGCCTCTGGTAAGCAAAGCCTCCCGGCTTGTTCTTCAGCCTGAATCAAAACTAGAGGGACGAAATTGTTCAATCGTGGTCGAGAGTAAGCAAAGCGTCCCCGCTTAGTTAGCCTCCGGTCGGATCACCTCGTCCATGACCAGAGTCCATTTTTTCATTCCTGCGCAGGAAGCGCTTTAAATCATTGCAAAACCTACTTCGGTACAACGACACCGCTGCTCGGGAGCCAGCGATTCGTCGACCGGATTGTGCGGCTTGCCAATACGTCGGGGTGCTCAGTTTTAACGAGCTTTACTCGAGCCACTTCACAAGACGCAGTTTCCCTCGGTATTTGGCTTCTGCACCGCTCAAGGTAAGCTCGCAGCGATAGTGCTGTTAAATTCCCAACCTCGCTAAAGGGACAACGGACTGACCTCGTGCTCAGGTTCAAAAATTTTCACCGCGCGCGAATAGCGATGCTCCATAACGAAGCACCGGTTGCGTTTCGTCTGCAAGCAGAATGTGCTGGTGGCGTTAATTTCAGCGGCCTCCATCGCGATTTCTTTTTACAAACCTAGACTTGCGTTGAGCGTTTATGTGCTGCTGCTTGCCTTGCATTTCCTACCCACCCGGAGGGACCGCTACCCGGCAGCAAAAGGCTGGGGAGCCAAAACCTGAGATCCTACCCATACAGACAGAATGAATTTGAATCATGTCAACATCGCTGTGCCCCATGTCGCCGCAAGCCGGGCATTCTTTGAGAAATTTTTTGGACTTCATTGCACCGAGACAAAGGGTGACAACACGCTAAGCGTACTTGTCGGTGAGGAAGGTTTCGTCCTGATTTTGAGCAATTTCGAGAAGCAAGTTACGCCTCGGTATCCGCGGGACTTTCATCTAGGCTTCCTCCTTCGTGACAGCATTGATAGGGTCGATGAACTTTACGAACAGTTGAGGACCTCCGGAATCGAGGCAAATCCGCCGAAGAAGTTTCACGGTAGTTTGGGGTTTTATGTCGTTGCCCCGGGCGGAATAACCGTTGAGGTTTCCTCCTACCCCAATGAGGGATTCCCATCGGTATGATATGCGCGAAAATCTATTAAGAACTTTGTGGCAACAGGGTGGATACGTGGTCAATGGCTGGCTAAGCTTTCCGGCGTCTTTCTCGGCTGAGGTAATGGCCCACCAAGGATGGGACTCGCTGACCATCGACCTCCAGCATGGGCTGATTGACTATGAAACTGCGGTCGGCATGCTCCAGGCCATCTCGACGACGCGAACGGTGCCGCTCGTACGGGTTCCATGGCTGGATCCGGGCATCGTCATGAAAGTCCTGGACGCGGGTGCTTACGGTGTGATTTGTCCGATGATCAATTCTGCCGCGGAAGCGCGCGAGTTCGTTGCCGCCTGCCGCTACCCGCCCGCAGGCATACGAAGTTGCGGCCCAATTCGCGCGCATATCTATGCCGGTCCCGATTACATCGCCCAGGCAAATCAGACGATCATCACCATGGCCATGATTGAGACCCGGTCAGGGCTCGACAATCTCGACGAGATTCTGTCCGTCGAAGGACTCGATGCAATCTACGTGGGTCCATCGGATCTTTCGTTAGCTCTCGGATGTGAACCGCGGCTTGATCCGACGGAGACCGTCGTTATGGAAGCCATTGGGCACATCGTAGCTCGGGCCCGTCAGAAAAAGGTGGTACCTGGAATTCATACGGCTTCACCAGCCTATGCGCAGAAGATGATTCAGAGCGGGTTCCAATTCGTTACTCTGAGCAGCGATATTCGTCTGCTGGTGGCGAAAGTCTCCGAAGTCTTGCAGGCCATGGGCCGCGGTCCTTTAACGGCTAAGCCAGCTTTGACCCAGAGCGGGCCATACTGACGGTCTACCCGACGATGCCAAGGTATTGGTAGCTGGACGCCGGATGTGGGAGAAGAACGAAAGATGAAGAACGGTCGCCGATCAGCCGGAGGATGTAATGTCATTCGGCGCGATCGAAGCCTTCCCTCGATGGCCGAAGCGCGGTTGAAAAGTCAGGAACCGGAAGCCGGAAAATCCTAATCGAAAGTCCGAACGCGCAGATTGCGAAAGACCCACAGCGCTGCTGGACCCAGGATCTTTAAAGGGGTGGGGCCACTCTTGCGCTTAAGGCCGATCTTTTGCTTGAGCCGCTGGCAATGAAATTCCACAAAGGAGCGACTGCCCAGGATCACCCCATCGCTAAAGTAGCGAATTTTGCAGCGCAGCCGTTCCTGGGGCGAGAGTTGACCCTGCTCCTGGTCAACAACCTCTTGAGTCTTGGCAGAATCAAAAGCCGGCCCATGGCGACTGGTGGCAACCGCACCCCTCAAAAAGAGCTGCTTGCGATACTCTGCGCTGAGTTGCTCCCAGCAGGTGCTCGGCGCCAGACCCAGAATGGTCCTGATCCCTTCCTTGGCCAGAGTGCAGGATCCCTGCCCGAGGGCTTCGCCATAGCCGCAGTAACGATAATCCTTGGGATCGGCACACAGGCCCGCTCGAACCGGGTTCAGATCGATGTAGGTGGCCACTTTCACCACCGCCTGGCCTGCTTCCAATAAAAGACTCTTAAAACGCTCGGCCCACAGAGCTCCGTAGCGACCGTGACGGCGGTTAAACCCCTGGGCAAAGCGGCCTTTGAGCTCTTTGATAAAGATTGAGAGGTCATGCATGCGCTTGCGATAGGGTTCCAGCAGCCGGTTGGACTGCTCCAGGGCGTCGGGTTGCCCAGCCAGGCGGCCCAATTGTTCCTGGAGGGCTTGGACCCGGGCCGGGCCGTAGCAGGCCTGGATGCGCTCGAGCACTTCGCTCTGGGATAGAGGCCTGGGTTCAGGTACCTCACACAGCAGATGGAAGTGATTAGCCATCAGAGTGTAGGTCAGGACCCGGACCCCGCTGAAAGCCTCCAGTCGGCGCATGAGGGCGATAAACTGCTCTGCCTCAAGAGCACGGGCGCCCGCAGAACCGAAGATCAAGAGGCCATCGACCACTCTAGAGATGCAGTGGTAAACACCCTGACCCTCGGCTTTGACTCGCGGGAAACGCATAAGGTGGAGCAACTGTACACAACAGATAATAAAAGTGTAGTAGAAAATTATTTATCCGCTCGATCCTTCACCTGTCCCTCGTTTATCCTCCTCAGTCAATCCTTGACCTGTCCCCCGAATCTTTGACTTTTGACCTGTCCCTTGCCTCCGAATCTCCCAGGTCAGATGCATGGAGGAGAACCCTTCTCTTAGCACGATTCACGGCAGTTCCCGATTACTTCACGGGTTTCCTACCCCATCGTTATTGCCTGGCGCCAAACAGTCAGAATACCTGACCAGAGCGGAGAGGCAGTATTTGAACGGAGATGCAGCATTTCCAACACTTAGCCGCCCGCAAATGGCGCCGAAAAGAGAATCTAGGGGACAGGTCAGACGTTTCGGTTAGATGTGCTGCCGCATCTTTGACTTTTGACCTGTCCCTTGTTTCCGCAACACTTAGCCGCCCGCAATGGCGCCGAGAAGAGAATCTAGGGGACAGGTCAGATGACTCTTGTTTCCGCAATCTTGTCGCCCTTCTTCGGGCTAACACGAGGATCTCGGGGACAGGTCAGATGCCTGGAGAATTCCCCCATAGTCATTGCTGGTGCCAAACAGTCAGAAAACCCTGAGAGCGCAAAGGCAGCATTGAGCGGAGAGGCAGTATTTCCAGCAATTAACCGCCCGCCATCGCGCCGATGATCAGGAGCGGTTGTTCGCCGGCGGCGACGCCGTCCGGCAACGGAGTGTTCTGCGAATCGTGAGACAGGTCTTCTTCACAGGCGAAGAATCTGACAAATGGTCGGCGCTTCAAGGTGATGGGGTCACGAATCGTCCCGCGCAAGACGGGATGGCATTTCTCCAGAGCCTCGAGAACGGTGCCCAGTGTAGCTGAGCCCTCCACTTTGAGCAGCACTTCGCCATCGACCCGCGCCAGCGTGCGCAAATGATAAGGAAGCATCACGCGTATCATGGCAACGTCTGCACTTCGACCGACAGCACCGCAGGAAGATCCCGGACGATGGGATTCCACGTGTCGCCGCTGTCGGCGGATGCGTAAACCTGGCCGCCAGTGGTGCCAAAATACACACCGCACGGGTCGAGCGAGTCAACGGCCATGGCGTCGCGCAGCACGTTGACATAGCAATCCTGCTGCGGCAGGCCGCTTGTGAGGGCTTCCCATTCGTTGCCACCCGTCCGGCTGCGATACACGCGCAACTTTCCCTCAGGCGGGAAATGCTCGGAATCGCTTTTGATGGGGACGACATAGACGGTTTCCGGTTCGTTCGCGTGAACATCGATTGGGAACCCGAAGTCGGATGGCAGATTACCACTGATCTCATGCCAAGATTCCCCGGCATCGTCGCTGCGCATGACGTCCCAGTGCTTCTGCATGAACAACACCTCGGGACGGGACGGATGCATGGCGATTCGGTGGACGCAGTGACCAACTTCCGCATCCGGATCAGGGATTTCATAGGGAGATTTCAATCCGCGATTCACCGGACGCCATGTCTGACCGGCATCCTCCGTTCGGAAAACACCCGCGGCAGAGATCGCGATGAAAAGCCGTTCGGGACGGCTCGGATCCAGAACGATCGTGTGTAGCCCCATGCCGCCCGCACCCGGTTGCCAGAGATGCCCTTTGGCGCTGCGCACCCCCGGAAGTTCCTGCCATGTGCGAGCGCCGTCTGTGGTCTTGAACAGGGCGGCGTCTTCCGCCCCGGCGTAAACGGTGTCAGGGTCAGCCAGCGAGGGTTCGAGATGCCAGACGCGCTTGAATTCCCATGGATGCTGGGTGCCGTCGTACCACTGATGAGTGCCGGGAACGCCGTCGTAATTGAACTCATTGCCCACTGGCTCCCAGCTCTTACCGCCGTCGTCGGAACGCTGGATCTTCTGACCAAACCAGCTGCTTGTCTGGGACGCATACAATCGGTCCGGTTCGGCGGGCGATCCCTTGAGGTGATAGATTTCCCAGCCCGCAAAATGCGGATCGCTGACATTCCAACGCTCACGCTGGCCGTCCGATGTCAGAATGAACGCCCCTTTCCGTGTTCCAACCAATACTCGTATTTCACTCATGGCTGTTTCCGGTATCTGAGCTTTATTTGACTGCGTTTGGCTGCAGCGCGGAATCAAACATTGTGGTTATTGAGCATGCGCGGCGACAATGATCATCCATGACACGCCGAAGCGATCAGCGACCATGCCAAAGCAAGGGGAAAAAAAGGTCTTCGTTAAAGGCATTTGCACCTTTCCGCCGTCGGCCAAGGAAGCGAATAATCGCTCGGCATCGGCCTCGTTGAGCACCGTGAGCGACAGCGAAAAACCTTCAAAGCTTAGCTTTCCTTCGCATCGGCCGTCGGAGGCCATCAACGTCGTATCGCCGATGCGCAGGCTGGCGTGCATCACTTTGTTCTCGGTTCCGGGCGTGCACATGGTGGGATCTGGGCTGTCCTTGTAACGCATGAGCATAGTCACCTCAGCGCCGAGTGCGCTGCGGTAAAATTCTATCGCTTCTTCGCAGCGGCCTTCGAAGAAGAGATAAGGTTGCAGAGTCTGAACGGGATTGCTTGTTGGGCTGGTCATGTTTTTCTGGTTCGAGGCATGGTTTTGCTTCATGCTTACGACGAACGAGGTGTGGCGTTCAGGACATCTATTCGCGTATCTCACCATTTAATTCAATCCGGTTCCGCAGCAGTCACGAACCATATCTCATGGCCATTAACAGATTTAAAAGCCGCCTTTGGGAATATCTGGAACTTGCGATCGGTCAAAGGTACTCCGCTTTTGTGGTGCTCGAATCCCTGCCTCTGACGTCCAACGGCAAGCTGGACCGGCGCGCGTTGCCGAAGCCGGTCGCCTTGCAGGGCAAAAAAGGATCGGTGCCACCGCGGGACGCGCTGGGAACGCAGCTGGTGGAGATCTGGGAAAAAGCGCTCGGGCTCCAGCCGATCGGCATCACGGACAATTTCTTCGAGATGGGTGCTTATGAAATCGCTCGGCGATTGCGTCGGGCGGGTGAAGAGGTTGCTTCACTCGTGCTTTTCGACACTGCTAACCGTGCCAAACCTGCGCGCGTCCGATCGTGGAAGAAAATCGTTGCAGATAAGATTTGGCGCGTCGCGTCCCAGGGAACTACACCCAGCCGGATCTTTCAATTCTGGGCGCAACAGGTTCGCGGTGAGTTAGGCGACAATTTGTTAAGATGGAACGAAAGATTTCACAAGCCGGCCTTAGGCCGGGGCGCGGCACGCCACGGAAACCCCGCGGCCGAGCTTCGCAGCTTGCACGTTCAGATGGTTCACGAACGTGCTCATCTTGCCTACAAACCACTGGCGTATCGTGGAAAAGTCACGCTTTTCCGGACGCTCAATCAAGACTCTGCTTATGAAGTGGATCAGGATTTGCGCTGGAGCGCGGTGGCGCGGGGCGGCGTTGAAGTTCACTTTGTTCCCGGAATTCACGACACGATTTTCGAGGACGAGAACGTGCCATATCTTGCCAGGAAAGTGGATGAATGTATCCGGCCGATCCTGCCGAAGAGCAAATGAAAGCCAGTTCTGGCAGGACTGTAGCCCCGTTTGGTTCCTGGAGATCTCCAATCGACTCGGATCTAATCGCAACCGCCGCGATTAAGCTCGTCGATGTTCGAGTCGACGGCGAAGACATCTATTGGATTGAGAGCCGGCCAAAAGAAGGTGGACGGTTTGTCCTGGTCAAGCACGTCCGGGGCGGTACAAATCATGATGCGACACCTGCTCCTTTCAGCACTCGTTCGAGGGTTCACGAGTACGGCGGCGGCGCTGTCCTTGTCGACCGCGGAGTCGTCTTTTTTACCAATTTCGTGGACCAAAAGCTTTATCGGCAAGAGCAGAACGGGATACCACTGTCTATTAGCCAAGCCTCCCGGTGCCGGTACGCTGATGCCACCGCAGATGAGGAACGCAATCGGCTCCTTTGTGTGCGCGAAGACCACGGCCGTGCGGACGGAGTCGTGATAAATTCGATCGTCGCGATCGCGTTGGATGGGATCAAAAGCGAACAAGTGCTGGTTAAAGGATACGATTTTTACTCCAACCCTCGAATTAGCCCCGATGGAAAATGCCTGGCTTGGCTGGCTTGGAATCTCCCGAATATGCCATGGGTCGGAACCGAGCTTTGGTTGGGGATGATTGGCGAAGCCGGCGAGATACAGGAGCCCGTTCGGATCGCCGGATCAGCGGATGAGTCGATCTTCCAGCCTGAGTGGTCCCCGAGCGGCGCTTTGTACTTTATTTCAGACCGTACTGGTTGGTGGAACCTTTATAGACACCGTGAGGAGGGTGCGACCGCGGTCCTCGTAAAAAATGCAGAGTTCGGGCAACCGCAGTGGGTGTTTGGGATGGCCACCTACGGCTTCCGCCCTGACGGCAGCATCATTTGCAGTTACCGGGAAAGCGGCCGTAGCCACATCGCGATACTTTCGGAACTTACCGAACAGTTTATTCCGTTAGACCTGCCTTACACAGAGGTATCGAATCTTCGGGTTGGTTCCGATTTCCTCGTTTTCCTGGGAGGCGCTCCGGATAATCCCACCTCGGTCGTAAAGGTCGGCTTGGATCCGATGGAGGTAGACGTCTTGAAACAATCTACCGATGTCGCTGACCGACCGAATATACGCGAAAACCTGTCGGCACCTGCACTCGTCGAATTCACGAGCCGGAAAGAAAATGTCTACGCAAGGTACTATCCGCCTCTCAATAATGCATTTGTCGCTCCATCGGAGGAATTGCCTCCTCTGATCGTCAAGAGCCATGGCGGCCCCACGGACGCTGCTTCAAGCGCTCTGGACCTCCGTACTCAATACTGGACTAGTCGCGGTTACGCAGTCCTTGACGTTGATTACGGCGGAAGCAGTGGCTATGGCCGCGAATACCGGAATCGGCTTCACCGAGCCTGGGGTATCGTGGATGTTGAGGACTGTATCAACGCCGCCAGGTTCATCGTTGAGAACAAGAAGGCGGATCCGGCCCGCGTCGCGATTACCGGCGGAAGTGCTGGTGGGTACACAACACTCTGTGCGCTTGTTTTCGAGACGTTCTTCAAGGTCGGTGCGATCTACTATGGGGTCGCTGATCTTGAGTCTCTGGCACGGGATACGCACAAGTTTGAATCGGGTTATTTGGAGTGGCTTATTGCTAAATATCCCGACGAAAAGGAGACCTACAAGGTACGGTCGCCGATTAACTTTGCAGACAAGCTGTCAGTACCCGTCATTTTCTTGCAAGGAGAAGACGACCCGATTGTACAGCGAAACCAAACTGAGATGATGGTGCATGCCATCCGAAGCAAGGGCCTCCCCTTGGAGTACCTTCTCTTCAAAGACGAACAACACGGCTTTCGAATTGCGGAAAACATCAAACGCGCGCTCGACGCTGAGCTGTATTTCTACTCCTCCGTGTTAGTCAGGAGCGGACTCCGATTCTGACTGCGTCGTTCGGTCGTTGCTCCGGGTATGTTCTTCCAGGTCTGCGGCGGCGGCACGCGCCCCCGGCTTGGACGGAGCCTCTGCCGGGAGCTTCAGCCTGGACTATGAGCTTTGCGATCCCGCTTCCGCCAATCCGCTTGCGCTGGCCGCGGACGAGGGCGTAGTCGGCCAATAGGGCTTGTCCGCATCCGCGAAGTTGTCCGTACCATAACGATCATGGTGTCGGACCCATTCCATCGTAAAATCCAAGTGGTCCTCGTCGCGGCCCTTGGGCACCATATCAAGGATCATGTACGTGCCGACGAGTTGTTCGAGCCCGCGCCCGTAGGCGGAGTAGGTGTGGAAGATGTCCCCGGCGGTGTCCCTATAGAAGACGCTGAGGCCCGGGGCCTCCTCGCTCGGAAACTGCTGCATTGTGTAGTTGTAGTCCACCTTACCCCGCGCCATCTCGTCCTGCGTGAACGAAACGTGGAAATCAGGGTTGAAGTCGCTGCCGAACGACGACACCCACGTGAAACGCCAGCCCATGCGTTTCTTGAACGCCTCGATCTTGGTGAGCGGTGCCCGCGAGACCATCGCCAACGTGACGTTCCGCGCTGCCAGGTGCGCGACGGCGCCGTCAAGATGATCGGACACGAACGAGCAGCTCGGGCAGCCCTCGTTCCAATCCGGCCCGAACATGAAGTGGTAGATGACCAACTGGCTGCGTCCCGCGAAGAGGTTCGTCAATGATACCCTTCCGACGGGAGTGTCGAAGACGTAATTCTTTTCTACTCGCGCCCAGGGCAGCTCCCGGCGTTCCGCGTTTAAGCGGTCCCGGAGCCGCGTGAGCTCCTTTTCCTTGCTCAGCAGCTCCCTGCGCAGCGGAAGCCATTCTTCCGGCGAAACGATTGGATGCTCTGAAATTCGGTTTCTTGTTTCGGATGTCGTTGTTGTCGTGTCCATATTTGTTGAGTTCAATAACACGACGAACAAGGCACTTTCTTCAGGACATTCTGCGCTTACTTTTTTGAGAGTCGCTCGCCGGACTTTCATCCAATCCAATGCGACCGACCGTCGATCTCTTCCCCATGTCGTCGCATTTGCCCCGGTCAATTGCGGCTGACCCACCTCAGAGCTTTCTGATTATTGACAAGGCCGAATGCGTGAAGAAGTTTGATGGCATTAGCGATGCTCAACGAGGTTGTCGCTGAAATGGACGGCGAGTAAATCGTGTGAAAATGCCCTTGTTCATTGCGGGCGCTTTTTTGGCGCTATCCGGTGCGTCTCACGCGGCTCCTCCTGGCGGTGGGTTGCACGGTGGCAGTTTCCGCAATGAGTTCGTTGGCCGCAGTGCCGGCACAGCATTCAAAGCGGGAACCGGAATTCGACGTGGCGTCGCTTTTCGTTCACCCTTCGCGTTCAATCAAAACCACCGTTTCTTTCATCGCGACCATCGTTTCTTTTTTCGACAGTTTGCCTGGCCTGTTTACTGGGATCCCTACTGTTATCCTTACGATTATTCGTATCTGGATAACGGGCCGGACTATAACGACCGATACTGGGACGATTCGGCGGCGCCGGTGCAAACGGAATCCTCCAGGGCTGCCGACGAAAATAAGCCGATTGTCATCATCCTCAACAAAGGCAATTCCTTGCCCATGGATTCGAGCCCCAGTACTGCATACATCAACAGCCTCTACAGTCCGACCAACGCAGCATGGCAACCAAGAACAGCAATCCAGGATCCGAACGAGAAAATCGGACCGCAAACTGATCCAGGGACATTCGTTCCTCCGGCGGTCCCGCAACCTGCTCAAACGGCTGCAAAAGCTACTCAGACAACGCCACGAGTGCAGTCCGGTGTCTTTGGAAACCTGGTGCTGATCAGCTGGCTTGAAGACGCTGGAAAGGATGTGATCTATGTTCAGAATACCGAGACGCAAGAGATTCAGAAGATTACCTCCCAACCCAACTTGGACAATTTCCGGATCGTAGAGCTACACCCAAACGCAGATCCGAAACTGTTTGAAGCGGTCATCTCGAACGGAAGCCAGCAAGGACCAGTCAGGTTCCGTTTTTAAACTCCCGTGATCTTCCGTGCGCCCCGATGCATCCGGCATCTGTTACTGCCGGTCATAGTCCAACAGATACAAAAAGAAAGGGCTGCGATTCCAGCGCCGCAGCGGTAGCATTAGAAGCTTTAAACACCACTGCCATGACACGCTTCCAAACTGTTTACCTTTTCGACCTGGATGGGACTCTGGTCGACAGCGTGTATCAGCACGTGCTCGCCTGGAGAGAAGCCCTCGATGAAGAGGGAATAGATTTGTCGGTCTGGCGCATTCACCGAAGGATCGGTATGAGCGGGGGTCTGTTCACTAACATGCTCCTCAGGGAAACCGGCGTTGAGATTAGTCCGGAGCGCGTCGAGCGGCTTCGTCAACTGCACACCGCGGCGTATACCCGGCTTCGGTCTCAGGTGCGGCCTCTGCCGGGCGCGCGCGAACTCCTTGACTACCTTACGCAAAACGGATGTCCCTGGGCGGTCGCTACCAGCGGTCGAATGGAGACGGCCAAGCTGAATTTGGACGCCCTTGGCATCGATCCTTCGGTCGTCCCGGTGGTGACTCGGGACCAGGTCAAGTATGGTAAACCTGATCCCGACCTTTTCCTGGAAGCCGCCGAACGTCTCGGCGCCCACATCGAGCACTCCGTCGTGATCGGCGATGCAATCTGGGACATGTTGGCGGCGCGTCGGGCGAGGTCTCTGGGCGTTGGATTGTTGTCCGGAGGTTACGGGCAGGAGGAGCTTGAGCGCGCTGGGGCCGCCCGGGTTTACGAAGACCCCGCCGACCTGCTCAGGCACCTTGACGAAATCGGCAGTCGTCCCTGAAGGCGGTTAGAACCTCTACCGCGGCTGGATGCGCGCGGACTTGCAGAGCGTCGCTGACGGCGATGAGCAATCAAAAGGAATACGAAAAGCCACCGAAAACCCGGGTGCGGGCGTGATCACGAAAAACCACTCCCGACCAGTCGCGGGTAAAGGTATCTCCCGCGTTGAGCGAAAAATGTGGAGTGAGCTGGCAAGTCGGCGCCAGGTTGACCTCCACCACGTCTTCCGTAAACGGGGCAGTTCCCGTATACATGCTGTGAGAATAAGCACCAGGCGAGACGCCTATGCTACCTTGGACTCGGCGACGTTCCGGTGTCTTTTTGCCAGTCAACCAGGCGCACGAACGGCACCGAGCCCAAAGTAGCATAGGCTTCCAGCCTGTATTTCATTCGCACTAAGCGTCTTCCCAAAAAGGATCCTCGGCCTTAATCAAAGAACATATAATAAAGTAGTTGTCACATATCAGACAAAATAGTACAACAAAAAAAAATGTCATTATATCTCTGCCTCCGAAAAAATGACGCCCACCAAACACCAGGAAAAACAGCCCATGAATATAAATCGTGTCCTATTAATCGGAAACCTGACCGTTCACCCTGAACTCATCGAAGCCGGCAAGACCAAGATCGTGAACGCATCGCTGGCCAACCATCAGTTTATTGAGAATGGACAGGAGGAACGGCAAGACGTGACGACCTTTGTCGAAATAAAGATCTGGGGTGCCTCGGCGGAGAATTTCGCGAAGCACGCTCGGCGCGGCCAGGAAATTCTTGTCGAGGGTTCGCTGCGACAGGATCGTTGGGAAGATGACAAGGGGAATAAACGTTCAAAGCTTTACGTGAACGTCTTGGGCTGGCAGTTTGCTCAACGGAAGAATGACGACTTGCCGGCCAGAGATCCCGGTAACGGACTGGCGAAAAAGCGGTAGACAAACCCTTGTTTAAGCCCAAGCACCCGATTTCGGTCGCCGCAGAGAATCCATGAAAGATCAATATCAATCGGCTGAGAGACCGACGATGTACTTCATTGGTGTCACGACGGCCAAATCCTCCATCAATACGATCTTTCCGCTCTGGGCCGAGTGCCTCAAGTTGGGAAGTTGCCAGCTCAAAGGGATTGATTTCAAGCTGCACGACGAACCAGAGCTTTATCGCGGGGCGATCGAATTTATAAAGGGCGATCTCAATTCTCTCGGTGCACTTGTCACGACGCACAAGATCGACCTTTGCAACGCGTGCCGCGACCTGTTTGATGCTCTTGATCCGCTGTCGGACTCCATGAACGAAGTGAGCAGCATCTTCAAAAGGGGCGGCAAGCTGCATGGTCGGGCAGTAGACCCCATCAGCTGCGGGCTGGCCTTGGAGGCATTCCTACCGCGCGATCATTGGGAAAGAACCAATGCGGAAGTCTTCATCCTGGGGGCGGGCGGATCGGCCGTGGCGTTGACCTGGTACCTTGTCCAATTGCGCCACGGAGCGAATCGGCCGACCAAGGTCCATGTGGCTGATCCCAGCCGGCAGCGCCTTGATCATCTGCAGGAACTGCATGGTTCATGGGGGCCTGGCCGTCCTATTGAGTGTCACGTGGTGGATGTACCTGAGGCTGCTGACGCAATTCTTGAGTCGCTTAAGCCGAGTTCGCTCATCGTCAATGCGACCGGGTTAGGTAAGGACGCGCCTGGATCTCCGATCACGGATGACGTCGCATTTCCGGCGAACTCGCTGGTATGGGAATTCAATTATCGCGGGGACTTGATATTTCTGCGCCAGGCGAAAGCGCAGCAGGCAGCCAGAAACCTGACCATCGAGGATGGCTGGATTTATTTCGTCCATGGGTGGACGCGCGTGATTGCAGACGTCTTCGAGGTGGACATTCCGACGCAGGGACCTGAGTTTGATGAACTTGCTCGCATCGCGGCGAGCGTCCGCTAAAAAGCAAGCCGAACCGTGGAAAGTTTGAGGTATCGTCGGTTGCTCCCTCAGATATGAACCAGCGTATTCTCATCACTCCGCGATCTCTGACCGAAAAAAGAGAACCTGTCTTGGGGCTATTGGAGGCGGCCGGGTTCGAACTGATTTTCGCCAACCCTGGCAAGGTCCCGACCGAAGAGCAACTGCTCCAGCTGTTACCGGAGTGCGTTGGGTGGATTGCTGGAGTCGAACCCATTTCCGAGCGTGTCTTGCGGGCGGCGACAAAGCTTCGCGTGATAAGCCGCAATGGAACTGGGACGGACAATATACCCATCAGCGTGGCAAAGGACCTCGGAATCAGGATCGAACGAGCGAAAGGCGCGAACGCACGCGGGGTGGCTGAGTTGACGGTCGCTTTAATGTTCGCGGCCTTGCGAAACATTCCTGAACTCCACCATGCTCTCAGGCGCGGGCAGTGGCAGCGACGAAGCGGGATTGAAATTTCAGATCGTTTGGTGGTTCTCATCGGATGCGGAGCGGTTGGAAGGATGGTTGTCCAAATGGCACTTGCGCTTGGCGCTCGCACGGCGGCGTACGATCCATTTCCTGACCATTCATTTGTGCCGGCCGCGGACGGCAGGTTCCAATGGATTTCGTTTGAGGAAGCGATCGAAACCGGGAGCATCGTTAGTCTGCATTGTCCTCCTTTGGAAGACGGCGTCCCAATGTTTTCAAGATCTGTGCTGGAACAGCTCCAAGGGGGTTGCTGCCTCGTGAATACAGCGCGTGCGACCTTGGTCGATGAGCGCGCAGTGTTGGATTCGCTGGAGAACGGTCGGCTTCGTGTGTACGCGACAGATGTCTTCGAACCCGAGCCGCCGCCAGCCGAATCACCGCTGTTGGCGCATCCAAGAGTCATCGCCACGCCGCACATCGGCGGATTTACCGAGGAAAGCGTCCGGCGCGCAGCCGAGGCTGCGGTGCGCAATCTACTGGCCGCTCTCTCATGAATTCCGATTTTTTAACCACAGATTGCACAGATTAGAGGAGGAGGGCAAAGGGTCTATGCCATCTTGATTTTGCTCCGGCTAAATTCTTGCGGCGGGCACAGCCAAATGCCTTGGCTTCAGTCATCTGTGAAAATCTCTGGTTAAAAATTCGGAGTTTTGGCTCAGCGGCCACTACGGACGAGCTCCGCGGCTTGCTGGAGCGCTGCCAGCAGGCTGCGCTCGTCAGCCTGGCCGGTGCCGGCAATGTCGAAGGCAGTGCCATGGTCAACGGAGGTGCGGATGACCGGCAAACCGACCGTGATATTCACTCCCGCGTCGATGCCAAGCACTTTGACGGGGCCGTGGCCCTGGTCATGATACATTGCCACCACGATATCGAAATCACCCCGGCCGGCCCGGAAGAACAGAGTATCCGCCGGCAGCGGCCCTTCTACGTTCCAACCGCGCTCCCGGCAGGCGCGCACCGCCGGCTCGATTTTCGATTCTTCCTCGCCCCGACCGAAAAGCCCGTGCTCCCCTGCGTGCGGATTGATGCCGCACACTCCGATACGAGGATGCGCAAATCCCGCTCGGTTAAGGGTCTGTTGCGCGCGAGCGATCGTGCGTTCGACCAGGCCAGGCTCGATTCTGTCGATGGCATCGATGAGACCAATGTGCGAAGTGACGTGGATGACCCGGAGCCTTGGGGTTGCGAGCATCATAGAGACCTCTAGCGTGGAAGTTAACTGGGCGAGCAATTCGGTGTGGCCAGGATAAATGTGGCCGCCGGCGTGGAGTGCTTCCTTGTTGAGCGGAGCTGTGCAAATTGCGTCAATTTCTCCTTTCACTGCCAGTTCGACGGCGCGAACTATAAATTGATACGCCGCGTCACCGCAGACAGGCGAGAGGATGCCCCAAGGCATGTTTTCCGGAATCAGCTTCAGATCAACGCAATCCGCGCCGCCCGCTGCGAACTGCGCCTGGGACGGATACTCGATAGCATTCACCTTGAGCCTCGAGTTCACAATGCGGCCCGCTTCGCGCAAGCGACTCGCATCGCCGATCACCAAAGGCCGGCACCTGTCGTACAATTCGGAGTGATCCAGGCTCTTCATGATGATCTCCGGTCCAACGCCGGAGGCGTCACCCATGGTGATGCCGATCGTGGGCAGAAAAGCCTTCTTCACCAATTCAAGCTCCCTCATGCGTCGTGCAGGACGAGGTAGACCTTCTTCGCGACGGCTTCGCCGAGCTTCACCTGCGCCTCGGCGGTCCAATGAATGCCGTCGATGCCGTCGGTCGTGATGACTTCCCCGGCGTCTAGAAACGGCAGGGACGCCGCGACCGCTGCCTCCCTGAATGCCCGACCCAGCTCCAGACCTTTCTCTCGGCAACCGGCCCATTCTTCGGGGTCGTGAAATGTAGTTCCCAGCGGCGGCGGAGCGATCAACAGAACTTTCGGGGCGGGATAAACTGTATTGACGCCGCCTTTGCACTCTTCAATCAGCCGGGCTAGTCCGACGGCCGCCGCTGCGACTTCGTGCGCGCTTCTCTTGAAACGCTTTTTGAGATCATTTGTGCCGAGCATGACAACCACAAGATCCAGCGGGAGATGACTCGCCACGATTGCGGGCAAAAACTTTGCGCCGTTAAAAGTAGCGCCTTTGAGGTGCACAGACGGAAGATCGATTTGAAAATCGTCAAGGTCGGTGGTCCTTGCACTCAAGGCTTCTTCCAGAAGTTCGAAATCGTTCCCGAGCCGAACGGCCATCACTGCGGGCCAGCGGATAGAAGTGTCGTATCTCGTCGTTGGCTCGTTGGGGCCGCAAGGCGCGAAACCCCAGGAGTTTGAATCACCAAACACCAGGATGCGTTTTCGGTTCATAGATGCAAATTCTCAAATCGGTCGAGTAATGTAACATACGCTGATAGCCTGTACCTTGTTGGTTCCTCATCGTCCTTATACCGGCGTTGCCACTTAAGACTAACCACCCTTTTTCGGCCCAAATCGTCGAAAACCAAACATTCTAAGCTCCTCACTGCCAGCGAGATCCAACCGGTGTTCATGAGGAGGACGAGAGAAAGCACCAATAGAAAGAAGCACAATATGAGCAAACCTGTTGCTGTCGTTGGAGCGGGTCTGGTGGGGCGCGGATGGGCAATTGTATTCGCGCGCGGCGGTCACCCGGTCAGGCTATATGATGTGACTGCGGATAAAATTGGAGAGGCGCTGCGAGTTATCGAGAAGAATCTCGCAGATCTCGCCGCGCATGGGTTGGCTGCCAACCCGGATGAAATTCGAGCACGGATCATTGGGACGACGGATCTGGCAGATGCTCTGCAAGAAGTAATCTGGGTTCAAGAATGCGTGTTCGAGAAGGTCGAGGTCAAAAGAGAGATGTTTCAGGCCATCGACGAGAGAGCGCCCGCAGAAGCCACCCTTGGCAGTTCCACCTCGACCTTTCCCGGATCGGCGTTCACTTCTGATCTGCGAGGGCGCCATCGTTGCCTTGTTGCGCATCCGATCAATCCACCCTATTTGGTCCCGCTGGTCGAGATGGTTCCGACCCCTTGGACTTCTCCGGAGAGAACGGAAGCGGCCCGCGCATTCATGGTTTCGCTCCAACAGGTTCCGATTGTGTTGCAGCGCGAAGTGCCGGGATTTATCGTTAATCGGCTGCAGGTCGCGCTGCTCAGCGAAGCTTTCCGTCTGGTGGAAGATAACGTGATTGGTGCCGTCGATCTGGATCGTGCGATAGCCGACGGTCTTGGATTGCGGTGGTCATTCATGGGTCCGTTCGAAACGATTGACTTGAATGCACCAGGCGGGATCAGGGATTACGTCCAACGATTTGGTCAACCCTACTACGAGATCGCACTCGAACAGGTGCAGGCTCGTCGATGGACGGAGCCATTGATCTCCAAGGTCGAACAGGAGCGACGAGAGGTGCTCCCAGCCGATCAACTCGAGGCGCGCCAGCGCTGGCGTGATTTGTACCTCATGTCAATCGTCGCGAATAAGAAATCACGAAGCTGAGATCCCGACTCAATTCCGCTAGACCCAGAATTTCAAAATTTGAAACCGGCAGATTTCAAAGATGAAAGTCAGCGAAGCGGGACGCCTTGGTTACTTGGGAGGCAAAGCGGGACGCTTTGCTTACTCTCACTTTTATCCCCGGTTTTTAGCAGATGGTTTCGCGGCTTTTTGAAATTGCGCACGATCTGGGAAAAGCATTTAAGAAGATATGAACAAAAAGGTTGCATGGGGAGTGCTGGGCGTTGCCAACATCGCTGTTAAGAAAGTTCTCCCGGCGATGCAGCGTGGTGAATGGTGTCAAATAGCGGCCATCGCTTCGAGGGATCTCAAGCGGGCTGAGCAAGTTGCACAGGAGTTGGGGATCAACAAGGCGTTTGGGTCTTATGAGGAACTGCTGGCTGATCCGGAAATTGAGGCCGTTTACAATCCGCTTCCCAATCATTTGCACGTCCCATGGTCTATCAACGCCGCCGAAGCCGGAAAACATGTCCTCTGCGAAAAACCGATCAGCCTTACGACGCCGGAGGCGATAACTCTTTTGAGGACTCGTGATCGGACCGGGATGAAGATCGAGGAAGCCTTCATGGTGCGTACTCATCCGCAATGGCGGAAGGTCATCGACCTCATCCGGACAGGGAAAATTGGAGTGGTCCGGTCGGTCATGGGATATTTCAGCTATTTGAATCGCGATCCGAAGAATATACGGAATATTCGTGAATACGGCGGCGGCGCACTGATGGATATCGGCTGTTACCTGGTCTACACTTCACGTTTGATCTTCGGAGAAGAACCTACGCGGGTGGTGGCGAATATTGAGCGGGATCCGGGTATGGGGACAGACATTCTCACATCCGGGATTCTTCATTTTCCCTCCGGACAATCCATTTTCACCTGTAGCACTCAGGTCGCTCCCTACCAGCGGGTACAAATCATTGGTACCCAGGGACGAATCGAGGTTGAAATACCGTTCAATGCTCCTCCTGATAAGCCTTGCCGGATATTCAGGGATGATGGAGGTGATCCTTCCGGTCGAAGCGCAGAAGTCCTGGAGTTCGACGTCTGCGATCAGTACACGATCCAGGGAGATTTGTTTTCACAAAGTATCCGCGAGGGAACGGAGTTACCTGTTTCGCTGGAGGGCTCAGTCCGGAATATGGCGGTTATCGACGCAGTGTTTCGCTCAGCCGAATCTGGCGAATGGGAAGAGCCGGGATGAGGCTTGGCGTTCGAAAGGCTGCGACATGAGTAACTACGATTGCATCAAGGCAGAGTGCTACGAAGCAAATCTCCTCCTGCCAGAATTCAAGCTGATCGATTTGACGTTCGGCAACGTGAGCGTCGCGGATCCGGATCAAGGTGTTTTCGCGATTAAGCCGAGCGGTGTCGATTACACGCAACTGAGCGAAAGTGACATTGTGGTTATCGACATGGAAGGACAGGTCGTCGAAGGCCTGCTGCGACCCTCCTCCGATACACCGACGCACCGGCGATTGTTCCAGGCCTTTGCCGGGATACGTTCGATCGTTCATACCCATTCGCGCAACGCCGTTGCCTTTGCTCAATCCGGGAGGAGCATTCCATGTCTCGGCACCACGCACGCAGACTATTTTTATGGAGAAGTTCCGGTCACCCGGCCGATGACTGCGGAGGAAGTCCGATCCGCCTACGAATGGGAGACTGGAAATGTGATCGTGGAGCGGTTTAAGGAGCTTGATCCAGTCGCAGTTTCGGCCGTCCTTGTTCATGGGCATGCGCCTTTCGTGTGGGGTCCAAGCGGAAAAAAAGCAATCGAGAACGCGGTGGCCCTGGAAATCATTGCCGAAATGGCTCTGAAAACCTTGCAGCTCGATCCGCATGTTCCATCGGTCGAACAGCATTTGCTGGACAAGCATTACCTCCGCAAACATGGGGCCGACGCCTACTACGGACAGGCCTAGCTAGACGTAGAACAGAGTCAAATTCGAATGTCTCAGCCAATTCTGTTCGGAGTCGTCGGCGGGGCCTGGCGGGCGGAGTTTTATTTTCGCATCGCTCAAGCGTTGCCCGGGCGGTTCCGAGTGGCTGGATGCTTCGCGAGGAGCGAAGCAACACGCGCTCGCATCAAGGCACAATGGGGTATTCGGGTTTTTGACGCCTTGGATAGCCTACTGAAGGAACAACCGGAGTTTATGGTCACATCGGTGCCGTGGGCAGTGTCCGAGCCTCTCCTGTTCGAACTGGCCTCTCAAGATATGCCTGTCCTTGCGGAGACCCCGCCCGCTGCGGATCTGAAGGGATTGACCCGACTGTGGCAAGACCTCCCCGCCCATGCTCGGGTGCAGGTTGCCGAACAGTATGCCTTTCAACCGTTGCATGCGGCCAGGCTGGCTTTCGTTCGTGCCGGAAAGTTAGGTGAGGTCAGCCAGGTGCAGGTCTCCGTTGCGCATGGCTACCACGGGATATCGCTCATCCGAAGATTTCTGGATCTCAGCTTCGAAAACGTCGCGATGCGGGCGTTCGTGTTCAAGTCGCCGCTGATCAGTGGTCCGAGTCGATCAGGGCCCCCATTGGAGGGAAAAAAGATAGAATCCCTGCAAACAATCGCACACCTGCAATTTGGTCACAAGCTTGCGGTCTTTGATTTCACGCCGGACCAATATTTTTCGTGGGTGCGCTCCCAGCGTCTGCTCGTTCGCGGAGAACGGGGAGAAATCAACAACCTGGAAGGATCTTTCCTAGCCGATTTCCGTACTCCTGTCCGGATTCGATTTGAAAGAAATGACGCCGGTCAGACAGGAAATCTGGAGGGATATTTCCACAAGGGCTACTTCGCTGGGAGCGAGGTCTGGTATCAGAATCCATTTGCTCCCGCTCGCTTGTCTGACGACGAAATTGCCGTCGCCACATGCCTCGAATCGATGAAACGTTACCTGGAAACAGGGGTGTCCTTTTACAGTTTGGCGGAGGCTTCGCAAGACCATTACCTGAGCCTCATGCTGGACAAAGCGACCAAAACCGGTAAAACGCTGGAGAGCACGAACCAGGTTTGGCAGCAGCCTCGGGAGTAGGCCCTAGAGAAGGGCTGTTTGGGGTGGTTGTATTCCCGGAGGGGGTAAAGTGGCTTCTGTTTGAGGTGAGATTCCAATCGAACTCGAACTCGTCCTCGTCCTCGACTTCTTTAAACGCGACGTATGCCGTCTTGGACTAGTTCTATTGGTCGCGGTTTTGTGCCACTCCAGAGGCTCCTGGTAAGGCAAGGCTCTGTTCGAGCCGGGGACGGAGCGTCGTCCGCGCCTCAGGCCACTTCAAAGATCGAGGACGAGGACGAGTTCGAGGACGATTACGATTATAGGAATGGGGACAGTAGGGATTTGGGACAGATCAGAATAGCCCGAATTGCAGCGTCTCGCTTTACCAAATGGTGCCAACGGATACGATCCCGTCGTGCCGCGTTACGACGGAATGAACCGCATTTTCTGGAATTGAGCAAAGAGCCGTAGCAGCATCTCCTCCGTATCAACCCATTCATAAAACCCGAAGCGCCGCGCCTTGGTGGTATCCGCCATCACGTCATATCCGAGGTTAAAGATTGCTTCTCCGAAGGGCCATGAAGCAGCCTCTTGAAAGGAGTAATCGAGAAGGTTGTGCTTTTTCACAAGTCTCTTCCAGACAGATTCTTTGTCCGACATAAATAGTGTGAGCGGGAAATACTGGGGAGGGGCATCCGCCATCTTGAAAAACTCCGCAACTTGTGGCCATAGATTCTCCCAACGATTGAAGTCTCCATTCGTAATATTGAACGCCTGCCCGTCACAGCTCTCATTTTCGCCTGCCCATACGATCGCCTTGGCCAGAAGTTCGGCGTCCGTCATCTCCATGATTGCATGATATCCTGCCGGCGACCCCGGGAAGCGCAAAGGCAAATTCATTTCCTTGCAGAGAGCGGCGTAAACCGCGATGACCGTAGCCATATTCATCGGATTCCCGACAGCGAATCCGCAGATGGAGGATGGCCGCAGCGCCGTCCAGGACCAAGCCTTTCCGCCCGACCGTTCGATGAGATAGTCCTCTTGATTGTAATAGAAATTCGGCGGCATATGACGGGGATCGGTTTCCTTAGCGGGGGTCTTGTAGGGTCCCAGGTGTGCGCCGTAGAATTTGGCCCCTTCAATTAGAACGACCTTCCGAAGCCTCCGGGAGGATCTTTCCACCGTTTCGACAATGTTAGTAAGCATGGCCACGTTAGGCGCTACCTCGTCGAAAAAATTGGCTGCCGGTTGAAGTGCTGCGTAGAAAATGTGTGTGATGTCACCGATTCCGCCCAGCAAGGATTCGACCTCAGATCGTTTTAAAAGATCCACCGCGATAAATTGAGCGGTGCTTTGAAATTCCGGTCTTCTTCGTGACAACCCCATCACCTCCCAACCGCCGAGTGAAGTGAGGTGATGAACGAGCGTTCGCCCGGTGACGCCGAGCGCTCCAGCTACTAAGGCTTTCTTCATAATTCAGATCTTCATTGAGCGTCCGGTGAGCCGCGAGCAGAAAAAAGGGAGATTTTGGTAGGCGTGTCGTGGTAGGGCGAGGCTCCGTCCGAGCCGGCGCGTCACGCCCGGCTCGGACGGAGCCTCGCCCTACCAGGACGATTCGCCCTTCGGGAAGCTTGACACTCCGCTGGAGGATCTCTATTGAGCTACTATGTTCTTTCTCAAGGCACTACGTGAAGTAGTGTCAAACCCTGAAGAGTGCCCCTTGCGATAGCTCGGGGAGAATAGGGAAACGGGTGTGAAACCCGTGCGGTTGCGCCGCTGTAACGAGCGACGAACGCTCCAAGTTTCAAGCCACTGTCCGTTCTTGAGGATGGTAAGGCGGAGTTAGTAGGATGACCTCGAAGCCAGAAGACCTGCTCTATCAGAACCTCATCAGATCCGGCATTGTCCGGATCACTGTCGCGCCAAAGACAGGATGGGAACCGTCGCAGTTCGGCATCAAAACCAGCGTGCCCGCGTTGCAGCGCGGTTTCCAGGAATCTGCGGTGACGAGTGCGTCTGTCGTGCTCGACGCCGCGAACGCGTGCTCCTTGGCGGTCACGCAATGGAAAACATGCCATCTGAACAGCAACTTCAATCCGTCTCTGCAAACTCACCATTCCCTCGGTTCACTCTTCCCGATTGTGCTCCGCCGGACTTAAGGGTTCGACACCACGAGCGACCTTCAAGTCCATCCGTTGCTTTCGCGACCATTCGACTGCTCCTGCTCGCTTCTCTCATGGCCTCAAAAGCGTTCGCTGCGGACGATCAGAGCGACGCAACAAACGGCCTCTCATTGGATCGAGTCATTGTGACGGCAACCCGGACGTCCGAAGATGAGTCACGAATCGGAAGCGCATTTAGCCAACTGTCCGGTCAGGAGCTGGCAACCGAACAGATCATTGACTTGAAAAATGCGCTGAATACCACGCCCGGTGTTTTCGCACTCGAAGGGGGAGCGAGAGGTGGTTTCACGACCGTCAGCCTCCGCGGCACTTCTTCCAGCTATACCTTGATTCTCGTCGATGGAATCAAAGTAAATACCGGGATGTTTAGCGATGCTGCTCCATTTCTGGACTTTGCTCAGACTTTGAATCTCGACACGGTCGATATCGTGCGGGGTCCCTACAGCACTCTCTACGGCTCCGACGCCATCGGGGGTGTGATTTCCATGAGCACTCACGAAGGATCTGGCGCCCCAAAGGCGATGCTTTTCGGTGAAGCTGGAACATTCGATTCTCTTCGCGCGGGTATAGTCAGTGATGGAGCGATAGGTAAACTCGATTACTCGTTTCATTATGTTCACGACGAAACGTCTAACGCGCGACCTAACAATTATCTGCGCGAGAACGGCTTCTCATTACGACTCGACGCGCATTTAAGCCCAACAGTTACTCTCGGGATCACGGTGCGAGGAAACTACGGACAGTATGAAGAACCGAGCAGTGACCGTCCCGTCGATTTTCCTTTCGATGATCCGCACGCCCGGACGACCGGCGAAACCACCCTGGTTTCGATGTTCCTGAATTGGAAGACGACGGACTGGTGGCAGCAACGGTTTCTTGTCGGTGGCTATGTTGAGAGGTACAACTTTACCGACCCGCCGATCCCATCGCAGAGTTTTCCCGGTTCGCTCTATATCGCAAACGCGTTCAACGTGCAGGCCGATTGGCAAAATACATTTGAACTTCCGGCTTCCAACGTGGTTGTGGCGGGAGCAACCTATTACTTACAAGGTGGCCATGATAACAGTTTTCCGCTTCACGAGGAGAGCGATTTCGCTCTCTACCTGCAAGATCAATGGGAAGTTATTCCGAATCTGACTCTCACGGCGGGAGGCCGATACGATCACTACGAATATGCCGGAGATGCGTTCACCTATCGTTTCACGGGTGCCTATCTTTTTACGGCGACAAATACAAAATTGCGTGCCAGCTACGGTACAGCCTTTAAAGCGCCTGACCTCTTTAATACTTTTTCCACCTCTCCGACCGCTTTGGGCAATCCGAATCTTCGGCCCGAAAAATCGCAGGGATTCGATATTGGTATCGACCAATCGCTGTGGGAGGGGAAAATCGGCATGAGCGCAAGTTTCTTTCACAACTATATTCATGACGTGATCGCTTTTGTGCCTACGGGTCTGTTTACCGGGAGTTATGCAAATCGGAATACCGGCGAAACGTACGGTATCGAATCGGAACTCAGGGCGGCCCCTCTCAAAAACTGGGAAATCCGGGGTGCGTTCACCTGGACAGAATCCAATTTCACTTCGGATGGAGTCACTCAACGAAATACCTATATCCCGAGGTATTTATTTAGCTTTGATACGAACTATAAGCTGCCGTACGGATTGACGGTTGGATTCGGTGGTCTATTTGCCGGCCAACGAGAAGGAGAAGATTTTTCATTCTTCCCCGCAAAGTTCGTTCGGTTGGGAGATTATTGGGTTCTGCGGGCTTATGCACGTTGGGAACTAAACCCTCATTTCGCGTTAACTCTGCGCGGTGAAAATCTGGCCGACCAGCATTACCAAACAACGATCGGCTTCCCCGCGCTTGGGACGACGTTATTTTGTGGCGCCGAAATCCGTTTCTAGCAGGGTGATCAATAACTATTTGCAGTTCTTTGCCTCGTCCCGCGACGATCCGGTTAAAAGTTGAAAACGAGGGCCCGAGCCAATGCGGGAACGGTTTCATCAAACAAGCGGGCCGTCGAGTCGATCGTTCGTGTCAATTGCACGAATTGGCGATTCGAAAATTCGAAAATGTTCTATCCAGCTTGCGTGTGGCGGCCCGGTGCGTGAACATTTAAAGGAGGCCCTAAAATCGTTTGACAGTCCGGTCCGAATGGACCATCGAGGCGTCGTAAATTTCTTTGATGGCCAAGAAGAAGCTTAAATTAGAAAAGACCAAGACAAAAAGGCTTCGTCCCTGCAAAGAAGTTTCGGTCATGGCCTGGGCGCAGGACTCACAATCTCGGGTCTTGATGGTTCGCCAGACCGCCGGCCAGAAACTCTGGACGCTTCCCGGAGGGAAGGTCAGACCCAGAGAGTCGTTGCAGAAAGCGCTGTTAAGAGAGTTATTCGAGGAAACCGGTCTGCGGGCTGAGGCGGACGCGTGGATCGACATCATGGATCGCCCTGACCGAGGGACGGTTATGATCCTCTACTCAGTCAAGATTCTGGATGAGCCTCCTGTTGTCGAGAACCGCCTTAGTAAAGAAATCAGCCGCGTCCGATACTCCGTCAATCTACCGAAAAATGCATCGCCATCAGCAACCTATTTTTGGAATAGGTTGTTCAAGACGACAGGGAGCAATTAAATGCTCAAAAACATTGATCTGACGCGTGAGGTCCCCAAGGCGGAGTACAAGCGGCTCAAAGCTGACGCGGACCTTAAGTTGGCCGCCCTCCAGCGACAGTCCAAGGCTCTGGGCATCCCTATCATCGTTGTCTTTGAAGGGTGGAGCGCAGCGGGTAAAGGGACGCTGATCAACGAGATGATTCTACCGCTGGATCCGCGTGGATTCTCCGTTTACAGCACTCGGGATCCAACCGAGGAGGATACGTTATTACCCCTTTTTGTGGCGATTTTGGAAGCGAATACCAACCCGTGGCCGGTTAGCCATTTTCGACCGGAGTTGGAACCGGCGGGTGGTTGCCGACAAGGTCACGGGGCTGATGAAAGGGGAACAGTTGCGTCAGGCCTTCGATGATATTCGTTCGTTCGAAAGGCAGCTCAGCGATGAGGGGGTGGTGATCGTCAAGTGCTTCCTGCACATTTCCAAAGGTGAGCAGAAGCGACGGTTCGAAGCTCTTCGGGGGAGCCCGTCCACGGCCTGGCGAGTGACCAAAGAGGATTTGCGGCAACACGAGCAATATAGCGACTACCTGGCGGCCACCGAACATATGCTGACGGAGACAGACGCCGATTACGCGCCATGGACTGTCGTCGAAGCGCACGATCGGCGGTTCGCCACGCTGAAGATTTTCGGCACTGTGATCGACGCGTTGGAGAGAGGAGTTGCGACCGTTGAGCAGAAGGTTGATCCGCCGGTGACGCGGCCACACGAGCCGGTGTCGGCCCCCAACATTTTCAAGACCTCCGCGCTCGACCACGTCGATCTTTCCAAGTCCTTAACCCCTGAGGAGTACACCGCCCGGCTGAAGAAAGCGCAGGCGACGCTGCGCGAGCTGGAGCACGAAATCTATGCTCGGCGGGTTCCGGTGGTCATCGCCTACGAAGGATGGGATGCCGCCGGAAAGGGTGGAAACATCCGGCGGCTGACGCAAAACCTCGATCCGCGCGGGTACGAAGTGGTGCCTGTCGCTGCCCCAAATGACATCGAGAAAGCTCACCATTATCTCTGGCGATTCTGGGCGCAGATGCCGAAGGCCGGGCATATCACGATATTCGATCGGACCTGGTATGGACGCGTGTTGGTCGAGCGGGTGGAGGGTTTCTGCACGGAGGCCCAGTGGCGGCGAGCCTATCGGGAGATCAATGGAATGGAACAGCACCTGGCACATTTCGGAACAGTCGTGCTGAAATTCTGGCTCCACATCGACCCTGACGAACAACTTCGACGTTTCCGCGAACGGGAGGGATTGTCCCACAAGCAATGGAAGATCACCGATGAAGACTGGCGCAATCGGGAGAAGATCGGAGAGTACCGCGAAGCCGTGGAGGAGATGTTGTACCGCACCAGCACGCCCTATGCGCCCTGGACGATCGTCGAATCCAACTGTAAACGACATGCCCGCGTGAAAGTGCTCGAGACGGTCTGCAAGGCGATCCGCAAGCGCATCGGGTGACTCAGGGAGGGGAGAAACTAGCCCAGGTATTAGCAGGCTTTAGCCAGGGTCTGCAGTTTCGATATTTTCAATTCTGGATAGGAGAGTCAGATTTAAGGTGTCCTGTTTCGGGGGCCCGAAGGGCCACGGGACTCTAGACTAGCCCAGGCTTTAGCCTGGGTTAGCCGAATAAGTGATTCAAGCCCTGTAGGGGCGTGAGAAAAGCTAGGTGTTCGGTCGTTACGTTGGAAGTTGAATTGGGCCGTATTTCGAATGTCTTAATCTTCAAGGAATGTATGGTATGCTTGCGACTTATGGCGAACTCCGTTTTATACCGCCCTACGGGGCTTAACGCATATCTACATTTTGCCTAAACCCAGGCTAAATCCTATGCGCGTGCAACTTAACGCGCGCGGGAAAGCCCGGGATACCTGGCTCTTCGGGCCGAAAGCTGCGCCCGAGATCTTCGACGTCAAACTAGTACCTGACACTGCACTGGCACTGTGCTGGAAACCACACTTTTACAACCTGTAAATTCGCGCTTCCCAGGCTTCCAAATGAATAGTCGAATCGTCTTCTTCTGTTCTGCTCAGGCTTGAGATCAGTAACTGGCTCGTTTTCAGCCCGTTTGGTAACGAATGCGTCAAGGCGTGCGCTGAGAAATTAAGGCGACCAGAATTTGATCCGGACCAAGCGTCCGCGTGTAAGCGAACAAGAAAGGGTCCGTGGGATCAAGGTCTGCGTAATCGCCGTAAATAAACGCCGGAGTTTTCTTCCGCAACTCTATGACCTGTTTAAATAATGATAAATGGACTTCGGATCGCCTAGTTCCTGCCGTGGCGTTAATTTCCTTGAAATTCGGATGAACCGCGAACCAGGGTTTGACGGCAGTCGTGAATCCCGCATTGGGTGAATCGTCCCATTGCATCGGCGTTCGACTATGATCGCGACTGGTTTTCCGCATGTGGAAAAGATAATCCTCGGCATCGACCCGGTTGGTTAACACTTCTGCTTTCCAGGCGTTTCTCACCTCAATATCATCAAATTGCTTCGATCTTCGTCGAACGGGTAATTGGTCATTCCTAATTCGTCGCCTTGATAGATGAAAGGCGTTCCTTTCAATGTTAGCAACATTGTTGCTAACACTTTTGCCGAAGGGACTCCGATACTGCGCGGAGTCATCCCCAAAACTGGAGACCAGACGCGGATTGTCATGATTAGAGAGGAAGACGGTCTGCCAACAGTTGACATCCAATTCCCTGTCAAAGCGCGCATAGATAGATTTCAAATCGGGGAGCGCCCATGGTTTCCATCTCCAACCGTTACGATTGAGGCGAACGGCGTCGAAATGAAAGATCATGTTCAATTCATTGCGCCGTTCGTCGACCAGCGGCGGCGTCTGTTCGAGGGTCACCCCAAAGGCTTCGCCGACCGTCATCACATCGTACTTCGACAAGACTTCCCGATTCATCTCTTGCAGGTAGTCGTGGAGTTTTGGACCCGACGCATAGATATATTCAGGGTGGGTCTGGTACTCCTTGGGATAATCCGAAAAAGTCTGGTCTTTAGAGATGAATGGAATGACATCCATGCGGAATCCATCGATGCCCTTATCCAGCCAGAATTTCATGATGTTATAGACCTCATGCCGCACGTTCGGATTGTCCCAATTCAAATCGGGCTGCTTTTCTGCGAACAAATGGAGGTAATATTGACCTGGCTGAGGCTCCTTTTTCCAAGCTGAACCCGAAAAGAATGAAACCCAGTTATTTGGGGGTCTGCCGTCTTTGTCCTCTCGCCAGATGTAATAGTCGCTGTAGGCCCCACTCTCTGACTTCCGGCTCTCGACGAACCATATGTGCTCGTCACTTGTGTGGTTCACGACGAGATCGACGATCATTTTCAGGTTGCGCTGCTTGATCCCCTGCAGCAGTTCATCGAAATCGGCCATCGTACCGAATTCCGCCATGATCTTTCGATAATCGCGGATATCGTAGCCGTTGTCGGCATTGGGCGAGTCGTAATGTGGACTGAGCCAAAGCACGTCTACCCCTAACCCTTTGATGTAATCAAGCTGGGAAGTAATGCCGTTCAAGTCGCCTATCCCATCGCCGTTCGAGTCCTTGAACGAAACGGGGATAAACTTGATAAACGACAACTTCTTTCCACCATTTTCTGGTGTAACCGTTAGGGGTAATACCGCTCTCTTGGGGGTGTAAGGTTGCATTGGAAAAAGGAATCATTCTTCACCCTCATAGAAGTTGAGTGGATCGGACCGCATCAGCCTGGATTCGGGAGATCGCACCAGCCATTTACCGGTGTCAGGGTAATAGCAGGTTTCGCCCATCGGATTGTCCGCGACGATGAGAATGATTAGGTCCTCTGAACCGTTATTGGTTAGCTTGTGCGGTTGGCCAGGTTCGAAAATGAATGCATCGCCTGCTTCAATTTCGGTCGTCCCATCCTGATGCCGCACCAGCCCCTTCCCTGAAATGATATGGTAGAATTCCCACTGCGCACCATGCGAGTGATAAGGACAAATGCCTTTGCCCGGCGGAATACGAGTGATTTCGACATCGAAGGGATGCCTCTCCCTCAGGTCTGTAGAGCTCGGTTTACGCCCAAGAGCAATCGAGATCTCTTTGTCTCCGCCGCCGAATTTTCCTTTCGGCGAGTCGCAATTCTCCTCCACAATCTCCTTCAAATTAATTTTACGCATAATGTTGGTGTACGGCCGGGAGGAGTTCTAGCCTAGTCCTGAGGCTGCAAAAAACGGGGATAAAGATCAAAGTGATTTTTTCAGCGATGAGAATCGGGATAACAAGATTTCTCTTTATCCTTAACTCCTCGGTGAGTGCCGTGCGACACTCATACGGCCCGAGCGGAGTGCCATGTTTCCAGAACGAATTGTCTGCCTGAGCGGTGAATCTGCTGATATTTGCGATCGGCTTGGTGCGGCTGATCGTGTCGTGGGGGTGAGCGCTTTCGCTCCAAAGTCGATGAGCATAGGCCGGACAGTCGTCGGCGGGTTTTCAACATTGAAAATTGCCGACTTACTGTCGATCGAGCCTGATCTGGTCATCACGTTCTCTGACGTTCAGGCGCAGATGGCGGCCGATCTCATTCGCAATCACTGCACGGTGCTGGCGACCAACCAACGTTCGTTGCGCGGAATTATCCAGACGATCTTGCTGATCGGAGGCGCGATCGGATGCTCCGCCGAAGCAGAGAAGTTGGCGGCTGATTTCGAATACCAACTGCGAAACCTTCGCTGCGATGAACTGCCGCGGCCGCGAGTTTACTTTGAGGAATGGGACGACCCGCTGATCAGCGGCATCGGATGGGTCAGCGAAGCAATCAATCTTGTAGGCGGAGAGGATATTTTTTTTCGATCAGAGGCTAAATCCTCCCGCGCCAGGGCAGTTCAACCCACGGCTGTCTGCCAAGCGGACCCCCAGATCATCTTTGTCAGTTGGTGTGGAAAGCCCGTGGATCTGGGAGAAATTGCCAGGCGCCCCGGCTGGCATGCAATCTCCGCAGTGAAGAACAAAGAGGTGTGTTCGATTGAGTCGGCCGATATTCTCCAGCCTGGCCCGTCCATTCTTGCCGGCGTCAAGCAGATAGCAGGAATTATTGAACGATGGCGACGACAGGCGCGCCAGCCTGTCTCATCTCTTCGAAAGTGTTAGAGGCCATCGGAATGACCCAAACGGGTAAGCAAACCGTCCCGGTTTACTCTGGGTTTTGGACATTTCACGAAGGTAAGGCGCCCCGACGGGCCGTATTCAGGGAGGCATGACGCCGAGCGATGGTAGCATAGGCGTCCCGCCTGTGTTCTGTTCTCGGCGCCCACCGCAAGGCTGCCAAGCTCAGGACAAAGAGGGCTGCTCTTCGTTCGCCGCAAGCTTCGAAGCCGGCGCCCGGGGGACACACAGGCGAGACGCCTATGCTACTTTGGACTGACTGCCGTGCCTACCTCTTCGCTGAAGGAGCCCGAGAAACAGACCGTAAAGCGGGACGCTTTTACTTACTGACCGGCCCTACCCAGGAGTCTTCTGGCGTATTGCGGACTGGTTGGAGGCAGTTTAGGCTTTATCTGATGAAAAAGGTGAACCTCCGGACACCGCTCATTGAGAACCCATGACCGAATTATTCTCAGGCAGCTTCAGGAAGCGGGTATTCGGAATTTTCGGGTTCCTGGGCTGCCTCAATTTTGGGGCATGGATCTGGGCGTTTCTGGCGTTCCACGATAAGCCAGTCCTTTTGGGTACCGCCTTTCTTGCTTACACTTTCGGTCTGCGACATGCCGTCGATGCTGACCATATCGCGGCGATCGACAACGTGACGCGGAAGCTGATGCAGGAGGGAAAGCGCCCGGTCGCGGTGGGCTTTTTCTTTTCTCTCGGCCATTCAACAATCGTCGTCGTGGCGTCTCTAATCGTTTATTCGATTGCGGCGACGCTGGAAAAGCAGTTGGACGTAATAAAAGATGTTGGCGGAATCATCGGCACATCCATTTCTGCATTTTTCCTGCTGGCGATTGCGTTGATGAATATCGTGATCTTTCGAGGAGTCTGGCAAACCTTTCAAGAAGTGCGAAAGCGAGGTTGCTACAACGATCAAAGCCATGAAATGCTCTTGGAAGGCGGCGTGATGGCTCGCCTTTTTCGTCCGTTTTTCAGAATGCTTTCCAGGCCTTGGCACATGTATCCGATCGGGTTCTTGTTTGGCCTAGGGTTCGACACGGCTACCGAAATCGCTATTCTGGGAATCTCGGCAGCAGCAGCGGTGAAAGGATTGTCCGTGGGCGCGATGGCGGTGTTTCCGATGCTGTTCACCGCGGGTATGACGTTGATCGATACAACAGATGGAATTCTGATGGTCGGAGCCTATGGCTGGGCCTTTATCAAACCGATCCGCAAACTGTATTATAACCTGACCATTACATTTGTTTCCGTCATCGTGGCTTTGATCGTGGGGGGCATTGAGGCTTTCGGGCTTCTGAAGGACCAATTGAAGTTGAGAGGAGGCGTTTGGGATTTTATCGGCAGTTTGAACGAGAATTTTGAGACCCTGGGCTTTCTCATTATCGGAGTATTCGTGTTGAGTTGGGCCGGCTCGGTGATCTTCTATCGCGTTAGCGGATTTGATCGACTCGAATCGGGCACATCGACCATTCCGGAGTGAAGTGGGAGAAGGCAGAACTCGGAAGGCAGAACTCGGAAGCCAGGAGTTGCAGAATCGCTAGGTGCTTCGCAGGTTGGACTCAATGGCGCTGGCGTGGGCTATCAGGAGCGAGCAAGACCGGACCCATCCACGGGCTGGTGCGCGGTGAAGAGTAAGGCGAGCCGCCTCACTTACGGGAAAGTCTCGTCCAAGCTTCCAGATTCTGCAACTCCTGACTCCTGAGTTCTGCCTTCCGAGTTCCTTCCTCAGCAGATCCGCGGAAGCTGTTCACCCGAAAGCATGTCAACAATGCGGGTTCCACCGATCCGGGTTTTCATGCAGACGAAGCCGGGATGTTTGGCCGTTACCGAACCAATGACTGCCGCCTTCTCACCGAGCGGGTGTGTCCGCATGGCGGAAAGAACGGGGGCCACCTCTTCCGCAGCGACAATGGCCAGGAGTTTCCCTTCATTGGCGACGTAGAGAGGATCGAGCCCAAGGATTTCGCATGCACCTTTGACCTCTTCGCTGATAGGAATTGTCGCCTCTTCCAGGAGGATGCCGACGCGAGCGCTCTGGGCGATTTCGCTTAGCGCGCTGGTAACGCCGCCCCGGGTCGGATCCCTTAAAACGTGGATGTCCGCGGTGGCGGCTAGCATGGCGTCGACGAGACCGTTGAGCGGGGCGGTGTCGCTCGAGATCTCGGTTTCGAACTCCAGCCCCTCGCGCACAGACATGATGGCGATCCCGTGAACTGCGATCTCACCGCTGATGATTACCTTATCTCCAGGTTGGGCCCGCATCGGATGAATATTCACCCTTTCGGGGATGACGCCGATTCCGGAGGTATTTATGAAAATTTTGTCGGCCTTCCCGCGATCCACGACTTTGGTGTCGCCGGTAACCAGGGCAACGCCGGACGCAGCGGCTGCCTTGCGCATCGACAAGACCAGCGACCAGAAGTGCTGCATGGAAAGGCCTTCCTCCAGAATAAACCCTGCCGACAAATAAAGAGGCTGCGCGCCGCACATCGCCAGGTCGTTGACCGTGCCATGGACAGCCAGTTTTCCAATATCACCACCCGGGAAAAAAATGGGGCTCACGACGAATGAATCAGTGCTGAAGGCCAACCGGGAACCGTTTACCGAGAAAATCGCGCCATCGTGCTGGACATCCAGGAACTCGTTTTGGAACTGAGGGAGCAAAATCTCCTGGATCAACTGCTGGCTAAGCTTTCCTCCGCTACCGTGTGCTAGCACAATCTCCTGGTAATCGGACAAAGGAAGCGGACACGCTCCCATCAGCGCGCCTGGAATCCCGCCGTCGCCCTCCTTCTTGGATTCGGTCTTGCTTTCAGGTAACATCTCTAACTTCCAGCGGGTTGAAACGGGCTCCAAACGTCGCACGCGCAGATGAGTTTATCGCGCAAGCTCACGATTCGCCGATGACGACGCGTTCCATTTTTGGTTTTTCCTCCTGCAAATGCCTCCCGTACGCGTAATAAGCCGCGCAAGCGCCTTCCGCGGAAACCATGGTTGCGCCGAGTGGATGATGGGGTGTGCATTCCGTACCGAAAGCAGGGCAATCGTGTGGTTTTTTCACCCCTTTCAACACCAGGCCGCTGATGCAGACGGTAGATTCTTCAGTGTCGATTTTTTCCACCTCAAATAACCGTTCGGCGTCGTGGTTGCAAAAATCAGCTCGCAGCTTGTACCCGCTGTCAGGGATCGATCCAACGCCGCGCCATTTGCGGTCACAGACCTCGAAAACAGAATGCACCAGGTCCTGGGCAACACGATTTCCTTCACGCCTTACGACGCGGGGATACTCGTTCTGCACCTCGGCGGCGCCCGCCTCGAGTTGACGCACCGTCATAAGAACACCTTCCAGGATGTCCAATGGTTCGAACCCCGTGATAACGATCGGGACACGATAACGCGCAGCAATCGGTTCGTATTCCTGATAGCCCATGACCGTGCAGACGTGCCCCGGCCCAAGGAATCCCTGCACGCGGTTGAGCGGAGATTGCAGGATCGCGGCCATCGCCGGAGGAACCAGAACATGAGAGACAAGTACAGAGAAATTTGTAATCCCTTGTTTTTGGGCCTGCCAGACCGCCATGGCGTTACCGGGAGCGGTGGTCTCAAAGCCGATCGCGAAAAAGACGACTTTCTTGTTGGGATTGGCGCGAGCGATTTTCAGCGAATCGATCGGCGAGTAGACGACCCGCACATCCGCTCCTCGCGATTTCAGGACCAACAGGTCGACCTTCGAACCAGGTACCCGCAGCATGTCGCCAAACGAACAGAAGACCACATCCGGCCGTTGCGCGATTGCGTGCGCCTTGTCGATCATTTCGAGCGACGTAACGCACACCGGGCATCCGGGACCGTGCACCAGCTCCACCTCATCCGGAAGCAGACGGTCGATGCCATATTTGACGATCGTATGCGTTTGACCGCCGCAGACCTCCATCAAGACCCACGGTTTGGTCACCACCCGCCGGAGTTCGCTGACCAGTTTTGCGGCGACCGCTTCGTCGCGATATTCATCGATATATTTCATAGCGTCACGCTCCTTGATTGTTGAGAATCGCGCCTCAAGCCTCGGGACTTTCAAGTTCGGATAACTGGTCCATCTCCGCCAGGAGTTTGTAGGTCCGTTCGGCCTCTTCCTCATCAACTTTGCCGAGAGCAAAACCGACATGGACCAAGACATAGTCTCCTGGGATGGCTTCAGGGGTATACTCCAGACAAACCTGCTTGACGATGCCACCGAAGTTCGCCTTGCCCATCCTTACGCCCTGTGGGTCATTCGCAATTTCAATAAGTTTTCCCGGAATAGCCAGACACATAATCGTTCTCCGCTTTTCTTTTCTTATCGACCTTCGCAATCGCCACACCATCGCAAAGGAGAACGCAGTCCCCAATTTCCGCGGCTGTTGTGAGATCGAGCAAAACATTTCTCAGTGCTCCGTGCACCCGGACTTTCCCAACCCGCATTTCATCTTCCAGAGACACCGAGACGATTTCGCCGTAGAGCAAATTCATGGAACCTCGACTCCTTTCGGCGCTGGAGTCACCCTGGAACGAGCGGCGGCGACGACCTGTCCAAGTGCAATTCCGCCGTCGTTGGGCGGGACACGTTGATGGCAATATGGTTTGAAACCGGCGTCCAATAATCGTCGGACCGAGTGTTCGACGAGATACCTGTTCTGGAAGCATCCACCAGTAAGGAGAACCCTTGGTTCTCCAACCCTCCGAGCGATCGTCAGGATGATCTCCGTTAACGTATTGTGAAATATTGCGGAGATTCGACCTGATGATTCACGCTTTTGGAGATCGATCAGAATCTCGGCAATCATCGGTGACCAGTCCACAATACTTGGCAAACCGTCGGTGATCTCGAATGGATAGGTTTCGTGAGTGTCCTGTTCGATCGCAAATTCCAGTTCCATGGCAGCCTGCCCTTCGAACGTCACCCGCTGCCTTATTCCGACTATCGAGGCGACCGCATCGAACAATCTGCCCGCGCTCGAGGTGAGGGGCGAATGGATGCCTTTGGACAGCATTTGTCGGATGACAACCAACTCGCTCTCCGAAAAACTGGCGATCGGCGCGAGCCGGCGATCGGAAATCCCTTTATCGCCCCAGATTTCGGATAAAACGCCTAATGCAGTCCGCCGCGGCTCTCTGACAGCGACGTCGCCTCCCGGTAGCCGGAATTGCCGGAAGTGTGCGACGCGTCGAAATGACTCTTCGTCAGTCAGGAGAAACTCTCCGCCCCAAATGGAGCCGTCCGTTCCGTAACCGGTGCCGTCCCAGGAGACACCGAGCACCGGGTCCTCCAGTTCATTGTCGGCCATACCTGCCAAAACATGTGCAAAATGATGTTGTACTGGATGCAGGGGCAGCCGTGTTTGCCTAGCGTGCTCCGTCGACAGATAGTCGGGATGCATGTCGCACGCAATGATGCTGGGTTGCACTTCGTACAAACGGGGTAAATCCTTCGCAGTTCGGCAAAAAGCCGAGAAAGCTTCGCTTGTTTCCAGGTCTCCGATGTGCTGGCTGATGAAAATGTCGTTTCCGACGCTTAGAGCGACACTGTTTTTTAAATGGGCGCCGACAGCCAGAACGCAAGGCAGTGTCTCTTTCATATGAACCGGCAACGGGGCATAGCCTCTTGCCCGGCGAAGCAACATTTCGCGGCCGCCAACGACGGTGGCTACCGAGTCATCCACGTGGCGGACGATCGGCCTGTTGTGGACAAGGAAATAGTCGGCAATTCCGCTGAGTCGCTTTAGCGCCTCGAATTCGTCGATGCAGATCGGTTCGTTGCTCAGGTTTCCGCTGGTGGCGACCACCGGAACTCCGAGATCTCTCATCAAGAGATGGTGCAAGGGCGAGTAGGGCAGCATGACGCCGAGGCTCGGGCTCCCCGGCGCGACTGCCGGCGCGAGCAGCGATTTCCTCGATCCCCGATGAAGTAAAACAATGGGCGACTCAGGCGCCAGCAACAGCCGCATTTCCAGGTCCGAGACTTCGCAATCCTGCCGAACCAGGTCTAAAGAGGGATACATCAACGCAAGCGGTTTCTCCGCACGCCGCTTTCGCTCCCTCAGCCGTTGAACTGCGCTTCCGTTGCGAGAATCTGCGATGAGTTGAAACCCGCCGACTCCTTTGACGGCGAGGATCTGTCCGTCACGGACGATTTCCATCGCATGCTGCAACGCTGCATCGCCCTCGAAGAGCGCGATTCCTTCTGCGTCCCAAAGCGACAGGCGGGGCCCGCAATGCGGACAGGCGTTTGGCTGTGCGTGAAATCTGCGATCGGAAGGGTTATGGTATTCGCGGTCGCAAATCGGGCACATCATGAATTGTTTCATCGAAGTGTGCGGACGATCGTACGGTAACGCTTCGATGATCGAGAATCGCGGCCCGCAGTTTGTGCAGTTCGTGAACGGATAGCGGAATCGACGGTTCTCGGGATCGAAAATTTCCCGGAGACATTCTGCGCAAATGGCAATGTCGGGTAATATCAAAACACACTTCTGTCCAGTTGGGTCGCTGTAGCGAATCTCGAAATGGTCGTAACCGGCCGCATCGAGAAATGCAGTCTCCAGGCTTTGAATGATTGCGCGCGAGGGTTTCTCCTTCTCAAGCCGAAGCACAAACGATTGAAGTGCTTCTTTGGTGCCTTCGACCTCGATGAATACGCCTTGCGCAGAGTTCAAGACCCAGCCGTTAAGCCTCATCTGCGTCGCTAGCCGGTAGACGAACGGCCGGAAGCCGACCCCCTGCACCAACCCTCGAACCGCTACTTTTGCACGTTCGGCGTTCATACCGTCAGTGCCACTCTCACTACCCCCTCTTGGAAAAGCAGCGGGTAAGGATCCAGGTGTGCCGTAGGCATTTCGGCGCACCGTCCGGCGTGTTGCACATCGTAGCGATGGCCGAAGGGGCAACGCAGCAATCCTCCTTCAAGAGCTCCGGAATCAAAGGGCATGTTGCACGCCGGGCAATTGTTCCGGTAAGCGTACAAGTTCCCGTCCACTCTGCAGATGACTAGTCGTTTGCCGGCCACGCGCACGGGCATCCATGCGCCATCCTCCAGCCGTTGCGCATTCTCCAGGGCGATCCAATTTGGTTTGGAGCGGTCCGGTAGTTGAGCGACGCTTGCGCCGTCTGCTTGTTTTTCAGCAACGCCTTCCACCTCAAATTCGGCGAGATCAGGGCACGCCTCTTCAATGGCATGTCGGATCGCCAACTCCAATGTGACCGCAGAAGAAGCGCAACTTTTGCAGGTACCCTGGAGTCGCAACCGAGCCGTCTGACCCGTCAGGCTGATCAACTCCACGTTGCCTCCGTGGCTCTGGAGGTACGGACGGACATGATCCAGCGCACCGCCCAAACGAGTCTGGAGATCCACCGGATGCAGATCGTGAATGAGCAACAACCCTCGCACGACCTTGTCGTTGACCAGGTGCTGATAAACCTGCTGAAATTCCGGTCCGGATTCACTGACAACCTGAAGGATTCTGGCCAGGCCCTGTCCGTAGAACGCGAGCGTTGCCTCCATAAATTCATGGATCAATTCGCGCGTGGATGCGGCAGGGAGCGCCTCGATCTGTTCCAGAAGCTGCTGAATCCGTGCACCGTGCGAATTCATCCTGTCGAGCTGTTCCTGTGCGTCATTTGCCCCGGAGGGCCAGAGTCTTTCCGGCATTTCTCCGCCTTTTCCCGAGATCTCGTTCGCGGAAGTGTTCATTCAGGCAACGAATTGGATGGTTTTGATCGCGCAATCGTTTCCCTGCACCGCTTCCACGGTGCCCTGACAATTTGGGCACTCAAGGGTTGGTATCGGTGCAGCAGAAAGGGCATCTTCCCAATATTTAGGGCGCCCGCGGTAAGTGCAGCGCGGGCACTCCACCACTGCGGGAACGTTTTCAATTTCGAGCGTTGAATTCTCCATGGCGGTTTCCTGAGTAATCGCCGTGTAACAAAACCGCAACTGGTCCGCTTCAACATGGCTCAACTCTCCGACGGACAAACGCACCGTCAGCACCTTCTTGACCTTATGCGTATCGACAAACTGCGAGCACACTATCCACCACCGACGATGCTATCGACAGCTCGTGCATCCATGGCCACTATCACATCGCCAGCAGAGAATTGGTCAGTTCGTCTAAACCAACACCGGTTTTGCAACTCGTGGGGATGACTTGGATGTCCGGCTTAAGTTTGTGGACGTCGGCAGTCAGTTCGTCGACGCTGACTTCCATCGCCGAGGCAAGGTCTACCTTGTTCACCACCACCAGATCCGCGCCAAGAAACATGTGAGGGTGTTTCCGGACCATGTACTGACCTTCCGTGACGCTCACCACGACGACACGCGCCTTCGAGCCCAGCGGGAATTCTGCAGGACAAATCAGATTTCCAATGTTCTCAATGAAAATCAATTTCAGTTTCGCCAGATCGATTTTACGCAGCGCTTTTCCGACAAGATTGGCGTCGAGGTGACAACCGTTGACCGTAGCAATCTGGACCACAGGCACGTTTTGCCCGGCGATCAGATCCGCGTCAGTGCTAGTCGTCGCATCGCCGTTTAGAACTGCGACCCCAAGTCGGTCTTTCAGCCTTTCGACCAATTTGCCGATGAGAGTCGTTTTCCCTGATCCGATCGCACCCATCACGTCGATCGCTGCCACACCGTGCCCGTCCAGCAGAGATCGATTTTCCTTTGCAAGCTTTGCGTTCGCCTCCAAAAGGCTCTGCTCAAGCTCAATGTCGTAAATCTCGTCCGGTGACGCTTCAATTGTTTGAATCATTGCAGCTTTGCCTCTTCACTTTTTACGCTGGCCAGGCCCGCAAAAGCGGTGGGAGTGTGCATCTGTTTCAGGATCTTTCCGTCTCCGAGATACATGTGCACGCCGCAAGGCAAACAAGGATCAAAACTCCGCACCGCCCGCATAATGTCGATGCCCTTGAATTTGTCCGGCCCGTTTTCTTCGAAAATCGGCGTATTCTGCACCGCATCCTCGTATGGACCAGGGGTGCCGTAAGTATCGCGAGGATTCGCATTCCAAGGGGTGGGCGGGTAGGGATGATAATTGGCAATCTTCCCTCCGCGAATCACCAGGTGATGAGAGAGCACGCCTCGCACCGCTTCGTGAAAGCCACACCCGATCGCTTCCTGCGGCACCTTGAAAGGAGTGAAAGTCTTCGTTCTTCCGGCATGAAGTTCCGCCATCGCACGCTCCGTGAAATACATTGCTGCCGCTGCGGCATAAGCCTGGAAATAAGTTCGGGAGCGGTCCCGTTCGATGGCATTGCTCCACTTAGGGATTTTCCACTCGAACTCGACTTCGGGCTTCATCGCGGTTTGCGGTAGAATAATCTTCACGCTGTGACCGGTGGCCTTGACGTACCCAATATCCACCAGTCCCGCCAAAGCAGTCGCCCAGAGACGAGCGATCGGACCCCCGCCCGTGTCGAGCGCCAGATGATCGCCGGTCCGCTTATCGTACCAACGCGGAGACATCACCCAGGTGTATTTGTCACCAAAATTCCGTTTTTGTGGCTTCGGAATCGTGGTCTGGTTCCACGGGTGACGCTTGTCGACCGGGTTGCCGAGGGGGTCAGTCGAGACAAAGGTTTCCTTGTTCTCCCAATCCTCGTAGTAAGAGGATCCCAGCAGAATGCGAATCCCGAGGTTTATATCCACCAGGTTCGTGGTCACTAACTCACCGTCCACGACAACGCCTGGAGTGACATACATCGCTTTGCCCCAACGATCCATTGTCCGGTAATCGTAGTCACACACGTCAGGATCCTGGAAGGATCCCCAACAACCCAGAAGAATGCGTCTTTGGCCGACTTGTTCGTAGCCGGGTAAAGCCTCGTAGAAGAAATCGAAAAGATCGTCGTGAAGCGGCACCACCTTCTTCATGAATTCGATGTACTTCATCAGGCGAACGAGAAAATCAGTGAACAACTGGACGGAAGGAACAGTTCCGACACCGCCCGGGTAAAGCGTTGAAGGATGGACGTGCCGTCCTTCCATCAGGCAAAACATTTCCCGGGTCATACGGCTCACTTGCAACGTCTCCCGGTAGAATTCCCCTTCAAAAGGATTGAGGGACTTCATGATGTCCGCGATCGTGCGGTATCCGTGATCCTTCGCATGAGGCGCCTCGGCTTTTTGCGCTTTTTCCCAAACGCCGGGATTGGTCTCCCGCACCATTTTCTCGCAAAAGTCGACCCCCACCAGGTTGTCTTGGAAAATGTTATGGTCGAACATGTATTCAGCGGCTTCGCCGAGGTTGACTATCCATTCTGCGATCGCCGGTGGTTTAATGCCGTAAGCCATGTTCTGGGCGTATACTGAACAGGTCGCGTGGTTATCTCCGCAAATTCCGCAGATCCGGCTGGTAATGAAATGCGCGTCCCGTGGATCCTTGTTCTTCATGAAAATGCTGTAACCTCGGAAGATCGAGGATGTGCTGTGGCACTCGACTTTTCGTATCCGAAGATATCGCTGTATTTCGGGTATATTCGCGATAACCGTCGCCGCAACAATCACCAGGATAATCAATCCGGTAGTGCTCAATGGACGCATGGCGTTCACCTCCTTCCGCTCTGTTCACGCAGTTTCTAATCAGGTGTCCTCAGGACACTGGGTTTCGCGTTGTCATTCAAAAGATCGTTTACCAATGCTTTGATCATTTCGATTGCCTCTGGAACGGACGCTTCCACGCTTTCGCTGAGACCGATCTCGCCATCTTCGCGCTCCACGGTCGCAGGTTCGCACCCAATCAAATACAACTTGCCCGGTGTGCTTCCAAATGTTCGCAGCATTTGGAGCGCTTTGAGCGGATTCATGCTATGAGCATCCGCCATCTTTTCATCAAACTCGTCCAGTTCATTCAGATCAGGTTCGATTAGATAAACTGTGCCGGGCGCCTGGCCCCTCGAAGTGACGTCGACTAAAATCGTGGCGTCATACCCATCCATCATGGCGTAGACCAGGTCGTAACTTCGAATCCCGAAATCCGAAACTCGCACTTCAGCCGGAAGTGTCTCGTGCATCAACCGGCGCGCTACTTCGCTTCCAAAAGCGTCATCGCCTAGAAAAATGTTGCCGATCCCCGCGACCAGAATTTTACTGTGGCTTCTCATTCGTCCTCAATCAGTGGCTCCACTTCGTTCAAGCCGTAGAAAAAACGATGCCCTGGCTGCCGCAGCATACCCAGATCTTTTCCGGGGTCATCCTCCAGCACCAGGGCGAAATAGATCCGGTTCTCCGCATCCTGCTCAATCGATTCGATCAACGCTGCTCTCCCCTCCAGAGCAATATCCATCACGTCAGCCCGGCCTTTCGGTCTGATGCGAACGCGATGGCCCACCATCAGATCCGTCCCGTTCACCGTCACCGTTTCCAGGCGTGTGTTCGGGTTGAAAAAGTCCTCACTCGAGAATCTTTGGCCCCGAATGGTGCCGTGCATCCTCCAGAAATCCTGCTCCGGCAACGCTTCCGTACGATTCAAAATCTCTCGGGCATGTTCATCGACCTGACTCATCTCCCATTTTTCCTGATCCGTCATCGTTAAGACACGCAGAGTGAGAATCTCGTCGATCTCTGTTCCGTCGAATAATTCACCCGGGCTTTCCGGTGCGATCTCAGGATAGTCATACAGAATAATGGGTGACGAGAGCATCGTCCCTGCCTCGCCTTTTTCTTTTTCGCCCACCAGCACCGGCCAGGTGCCAATGTTCGAGCAGCCGGCGCTCGCTTCGGCGTATGCTTCCGGCGGATCCATCAGGGAAAGAAACTCGCCTTTATCCGATTCAAGGATGGTATGGGTAGAAGCAAAGGTTCGCATGAGAACTTCTTCCGGCTGGCTCAGATCCCGTTCGGACACAGAAGTTTGGTTTTGGACCGTTACTTTGATTTTGAACGCCTCTCCGGTCACCGGCTGAACGGCGATCTCCATCATTCCTTTCATGCTCTGCTGTCGCCTCACGATCGCACCGATTACCTGAGTCGCACTGTCCCGAATCGGATCAGAAGTGAGAGAGCTTGGAAAATGGAAGGGGATCGACAACGTCTGGTTGACAAGGCTATCCAGAGCCTGACGAGATGACCGTATTTCCCGTTCAACCGCCTCTTGCCAAGCCTGGTACAACTTGTCACCGATTTGTACTTCAGGAACGAATTCTAAAGAACTCGGTTCGATCTCCGCAGGTAGTTCACGCACAGGGGCCGCCAGCAGTCCAATTGCCCGCGCAACAGGTTGCAGAAAGCGGACCCGCACTTCCAGGCTTGGCCTCGCACCTTGACTCCTGAGAAGGCATTCTGTTTGGATCGCAAACGGTTCCGCTCCGTTCTGGGCTTCGCTGTAGTCCTGCGGATAAACCCTGCCAAATGTAAACCGTTGCCGGTTTTTGCGGGAAGACGCCCGATAGGGGTAAAGAATATAGCCCTCGTACAGCACCGCATTGGCAATTCTATCGACCGTTGACGGATTCATACTTACCTTGATAACAATCTTTCGATCGTCTGCTCCCAGCTTGGCAATCCTTGGCGGCGTTTATAGGCATACAACTTTTCAAAGATATCCCGGCGCAGAGAAACCCAAGCGCTGTTGGGGAAATGGTGCTCCATCAGCTCCTGCCAGATTTTGACTTGCATTGGATAGGAACATTCTTTGTCCCAGGAAATCTGTTGCACCTGGAGCCGTCCATCCTCCGCAGCGTAAAAAACTGTTCCGCTGAATAGAAAAAGAAGCGGAACTTCTCCTTCTTTCAAGGCGTAGAAATATTTTGTCGCGGTAACGTTGAGGTCATAGGTGCACTGAACCGGCAAAATCGCCTCAGTTGTCTGCGCAAAGGGTCGAACCGTGGCGTTTGCGTGTGCCCAAAGACGATTGCGAAGTGTTTGCCCCCATCGGTCCTGAGTTCCGAAGAGGTCGGTTAATTTTTCCTTTTCTTCATCGTCGTATGAACGATGCGCTGATTGAATTTGGATCTGCGCCTGAAGAATCACCGACTGAATCATCTCTGTTTCCGGGGTATTCGTTATCTCCAGACGAAAGTGAAGAAGAGGGATGAGTCCCCGCGCGGCGGGTTGCACTCCGGTCACTTTGAAATTTAGCTCCGGCATCGATTGACTCCATCGGTATTGCAAAACGCGGGGCGCGCTTCCCTCTGAAGACGGGAAAAAAATTTATCAATTTCCTGCCAAACGATTTCCCCGCCGGCTAAGCCACGCCAATGGACACGAATTAATCCGACCAGCTCGAAACAGACATCGATCGGGGCAAGGTAATATTCGCGTTTTGTTCCTACCCGATTGACCAGGAGTGCCTCGACGTCAGGTTCTATCCGAGCCAAGGCAATATTATTTGCGATCAGCGAATCCCAAGCCTTGAGTGGCAAAAGTGACTCAGTCGCTCCGGCCGGACTCGGATACATCGCTTTCATTTTATTCGCCGGAGAGCTGTGAAAGAAGAAGGCGAGATTGATCGGAAGCGCAAGGCTTTCCCATTCGATATCTGTCAAATCCATGTCGGTCAGGGAACGAACGTCTCGCGGGATCAGCTTAAAGCGACCTTCAAGCACAGGCTGAAAGCGAAGGGCACAAGCATCGCAGGAGCAAACAATCCGGCCGTTTGCTATTTCAAGCATGTGGCGGTGTTCGGCTGCGAGGCCGACACTGCAGAGTTCACACCGCTCTAGCGCTGCTCGCGGCCGCGCGAAACGGCGCAATGTTGTGAATACAGTCTCGTGTTGGTCGGCTGTTTTCAATTCTCTCCCGAGGAAAAAATCTGCGCGTTGAGCGGAACGGGGCGGCAGTCAGCTCAACTATGATAGACCGCCGGAACGGGCCCGACAACTGATTGATTACCCAATCTGTAGGAGAGCTAACCTGGCAGTTCAAATTAAGCACAGAATGCGTCGGGCCGAATTCACTCCATGTCGACGCGTTTATCCCGAACCGCTCAGCTTTTACTGGATCTTCGGGCCGAGATTGTCACATTTCACCCGACGGGAGCGCTTACGCGCACCGGCGCACCGCTGAGCCACGCAGCAATGTTTTCAACGGTGTCGCGATAAAAGATCTCGTAGGTCTTTTCGGTGACGAAACCAATGTGCGGTGTGACGAGCAGCCGATCTAACGACCGGAACGGATGGGATGCCGGCAGAGGTTCGATTTCGTAAACGTCGAGTGCAGCTCCGGCAATCGTCTGGCTTTCCAGCGCATGGATCAACGCATTTTCATCAACCAACGGTCCGCGCGACGTATTTACGAAGTAGGCGGCCGGTTTCATTAGTCCAAGCTCTTTTGCGCCGACAATACCTTTCGTGCGCGGGCTAAGAACCAGATGGACCGTCACAATGTCCGCCGTGCGGAATAGTTCTTCCTTGCTGACAAGCACTGCGCCATGTTGCTCAGCGGATTCGCGTGTCAGATTCTGGCTCCAGGCGTGGATTTTCATTCCGAATGCTTGAGCGATCTTTGCGATTCTGGCTCCGATGTTGCCCAAGCCCAATAACCCAATCGTTTTCCCCTCCAGGTCGCCCCCGACCACCGAGGTTTGCCACCGACCGCTCCGCAATGAAGCAAATTCTGCGGGGACGTTGCGCAGCATCGCGAGGATCAGGGCCCAGGTCATTTCAATTGCTCCGTTCGCAGAGTATCCAGTGTGGCACACCGTAACACCGCGTTCATGCGCCGCGGCTAATCGATCGATGCATTTCGAGACCCCGTCGAAGCGATCAACTTCAAGTTCGGCAATTGCTCAAGAATCGCTCGAGTGAGCGGCGTCCGTTCGCGCATGACGCATAGAACATCAAACGGTTTCAGTCGCTCAACGAGTGCGGATAAATCGAAGAGGTGGTCGCGGAATACCGTGATTTTGGCTTTGCCGTTCAACGGCGACCAATCCGCTGATTTGAAGGCCGCCCCCTGATAGTCGTCGAGAATCGCGATCCGAACAGTTTTGTCGTTTTGCATGAAAAATGGCAGCCGTGGGTCTGGCCAGCGGCTCTCTGCTGCGTTTTGATACCTTGCAGGCCACCGCAAGACAAGCGTAGGCTGTTTTTGGATGCAAACTTTCATGCGGGTCGAATTTTCCACCGGAACCGGTTACAAGGCTGCGCGTTTCGTGTTTCTCACGGAGTTGCCAGAAGAGGTCCTCCGGGAGTTGCGAACGCAAAAGCTAAGCCCGCAGACCAGGGCGTATGACGTTGCCCTGGAAACTGCCGAACATGTGCAGTTGGTCGATCCCGGGCTCCGAATCATCTTGTTATCCAATACGCCGGGTAAGGTCAAAAACCCCGAAACTCTCGGAGAACCGGCATACGTCGCCGAGGATGGGTGCAAAGCCTGGGTCATCAAAAAACCGGGAACTGAGCATTCCGGGTCCTACAAAAAGCCTTCATTTTGACACAAGACTTTCACTTGATTTATGGATTTCAGATAGCATGATATCGCCTGCTTGCTCTAGTTCAAAGCGCGGTAGATCGTCAGGTGAGGTTTTCTCGATGGTGATTTGAAATCCGGTCTTCGGGAACGGCTCTGGAGCTGGCAAATCACTACTAAGTTAAGTTAATCAAGCTATGAAGCTTTATGTTGGAAATTTGTCATTCGATACGTCCGAAGCTGATCTTCAGGACATCTTCGAACAATTTGGCACTGTCAAAGAGAGCCGCGTAATCAACGATCGAGAGACCGGGCGTTCGCGTGGCTTCGCGTTTGTTACCATGGGTAACGACGCGGAAGGTCGGGCAGCGATCGCCACCTTGCATGGTAAGCAATTTGGAGGTCGGACTATCACCGTGAATGAAGCGCGTCCAAAAGAGGACCGTCCGAAGCGTCCTGTTTCGCAGTCAAGGCGCTAGCGGAGACGTGGAACGCGTGGAAAATGTCGCGGTGTCTTTTCCTGGGGGATGGGGAATTGCCAGGCGAGAAACAGGACCCCTCCCGACCTGAACCCCGCAAAGAGATAATTTCACGCGAGACTCAGCTTACCATGCCCAACGAACCGGCCATTCCAGTCGAAGGTAAAATTGTCTCCATCCTTCCTGGAACGATGTTCCGTGTAGAGCTTCCCAACAGCCAGGTCGTGCTTGCGCATATATCCGGGAAGATGCGCAAGCGCTTTATCCGACTCAACCTGGGCGATCGGGTCAAACTCGAGATGTCGCCGTATGACCTCAGCAAAGCAAGAATAGTTTATCGTTTGGGGTGAACCCGAGTCAGGAAGAGTATCGAATCATTTGAATTTGATATAGTCTTGACAATTATATAATAACAATAAATTCAAGAATGAACGGGATTCGGTCAGTGTGTTCGTCCTGCAGGTCCCTTTCTCCTGGCCTCCGCGACAAAGAAACACCGCATGTTTTCACGAATCCCTTTCGAGAAAGTTAATTGGCTGATTAGCTCGTTTCTGATTGGCACCTTGTTTTTGGCAGTCACCGCAGTGCCCGGTTATCTCTGGTTTTTCGGTCTGGACACCTTCCAGGTCGTGCTCTTTTTCGTGATGTTTTTTTCCTGCGGATTTTCCATCACCATCGGGTATCACCGGCTTTTCTCACATCGTACTTTCGAGGCGCACTGGCTCGTGCGGCTGTTCACGTTGGTTTTCGGCGCGGCGGCCTTTGAGAATTCGGTGCTCCTCTGGTCTTGCGAACATCGCAATCACCATAAGCACGTCGATCACGATGACGACCCCTACTGCATCTCCAAGGGCATATTTCACGCCCATATCGGTTGGCTGCTGTTCAAGCTCGACCCGCCTCCGCCATTCGACAACGTATCCGACTTGAAAAGGGATCCTCTTGTCATGTGGCAGCATCGCCACATCCATTGGATCGGCGTGCTTGTCTCCTTTGTCTTCCCGGCGGTCATCGGATTTCTTTGGGGTGGATGGATATCGGCCCTTGGCGCCTTTCTCATTGCGGGAGTCGCACGCATTGTCGTGCTTCAGCATTGTACTTTTTGCATCAATTCGCTTTGCCATTACCTCGGTGAACGCCCCTATTCCTCCAAATGCAGCGCGCGCGATTCGTGGCTTATGGCGATCGTGACGTTGGGCGAGGGGTATCACAATTTTCATCACGAGTTTCAGTATGATTACCGAAACGGCGTAAAACCGTGGCAGATCGATCCGACGAAATGGCTAATCTGGATTCTCTCCAAACTCGGCCTCGCCAAAAAGCTTCGCCGCGTACCGGAGGAAAAGATCATTTTTGCGGAATTGGCCGAGGCGCGGCGCCGGCTCGAGACAATCCTCGCCAACACCGGGCTCACCGAGGCGGCCTCCGCAGCCCTCGCTGCCGCTCAGTATCGTCTGCAGGCGATTGAAAAGCAGTGGACCGAAAAAAAGCGTGAGCGGATCGAGCCGCCTCGTGAAATGCTTCCGGCACTTCGTCGTGAAATCCGGGCTGCCATGCGAATTCTTCGCGAGATGAACGAGCCGCGATCCGCAACGGCTTGACTGGGGCAATACGCTAGTAGCCGGTGGGGATACCAGCCCAGGAAGGCTGGGCCGTGGTCTCTTGGTTCTTCGGACCGTGGACCGGCCGGCCGCCGGTAAAGAGTCCGTCCCGGACTTGCGTGCTGTCATCCGCCCTGAGCCATGCGTACCGGCGCCAATAAACGGACGCGGCGAAAAGAAAGACGCTGGCTGTTGCGACGCTGGCCCAGCCCCCAAGAGCGCAACTCGTCGGGCTGAAGCCAGGCGAATCACTGGAAAGTCGAGCGGGAATCAGCGACACCAGACCGATTGATAAGAATCCCAAAGAAAGGATGACAAGGCTGATGCCGGCGGAAATTTTCTGTAAATGCTGAGACGCTTTCATTGTCGGTATTGGAAGGTCTTTTTTGCATCGGTTTTGCCGTTCATCGGCCGATTGACCGTCCGCTACCTTGTACAAATGTTTTTCGGGAACTCGGTTTCAGAAAAGTTGTGGGTGCCGGGCCGGAGATAGTGCCAGTGCCAGTGCCAGTGTCAGTGTCAATGGAGTTAAGAGCTTAGGACCGCCTTATGCCGCCCTTTGCGTTTGGCCCACCAGAGGCCGGAGAGACGAACCGATCTCTCGCTGTCCACGTCCACGCGGAATTCCCGCAATGTTCCTTGGAAGGCGCGTTATCGCGTGACGATGGTTCGCCTGGGTTGAAACGGGGCTGATCCCCCTAGCTGTTCAGGGCCATAAAGCCATCCCAAACTTTTATAGGCTTGCCGGCGTTCGGTCCTGATGTTTCTGGCACTGACACTGACACCGGCTCCGACACTGGCAACTTCTCAAGGGTTCATCCTGCCTTCGGCCGCGATCAGAGCATCGCACAGGGCGTGAATCTCGCTGTCGATTTCCGCCGGGTTCGAGACCGTGCGCGCGACTTCCGCGCGGAGGAGCGCCGCATAGCGTTTGCGAAGCCGGTGTACTAGAGTCTTTATCCCGGCAACGCTGATGCCGAGCGTCTCGGATAGTTGCTCGTAGGAAGGCGATGGACGACTATCGCCAAAGCGCAAGAAAATCTCCAAAGCTTGAAACGTGGTGTCCTTGCCTTCGGCGGTGTATGCCCGTCCCAATTCCAGCATTACATTGTTCAGCAGGGTCATCGCCCAGCGGGCGTCGAAAATTTTTTCTGCGGTCAAGTAATCTGCCGGTTCGAGGCGATATCGGTCTTCCGCGCTGCTCCAATCCAGAGAGACGAATTCGTATTCCTTTCCCCGTTTCAGGCTTCGTGCGCGCTGCAACTCATTGGACAGGTAATTCTGGAGAGAGGCGAGGAGGAACGACCGAAACTTGCCTTTAAGTCGATCGACCTGGGTCAAAGCTCGGTGCTCCAGCAGATGCATGAAAAAACCTTGGGTAAGATCCTGTGCGTCATGGGGGGAATAGCCACGTCTCCGGACGAAAGAATAAAGCGGATACCAATAAATCCGGCAGAGCTCGGATAAAGCGGCCTTGCCCTCCGCCACTTGGCTCTGCGCGGAAACCATCACAAGAGTCCACCGCGTAGTATGAAACTGAGCCCCAGCGGCTCCGCCTGGGTCAAATTCCGGTTTCATGATGCGCCCTCGTTGCGCAGAATAGCGAAACGAGGCGACATTCGAAACAAAAATTGCGCGAATCAGGCAGCAAGGCGGACTTTTTCAATCACCGCGCTGAAAAACGCGATTGCTTTGGGAGAAAGCAAACGGGACCACGAGGACAGGCAGCTGAAGAGCTCTGATTTCAGGACTTTCAAGGGACTCAAATAGGCGACCGATGGACAGCTTCAAATCAACGGTGCCAGTGACGATAGGAGCGTCCGCCGTAATAACGGTGACCGTAGTAGTAGCGGTGCCGCCAGTAGGGTCCATAGTAGTAGCCGCCCGGGTACCCATATCCATATCCATACCCATAATATGGGCTCCCGTAGTAGTACGGACCTGGTCCATAGTAGGCTGGTCCATAAAAAACCGGGACCGGGATCGGTAGACCAAACGCAAAGTGAACGCCAGCGCGGGCCGTCGGTTCAGCGACAAACGCCAATCCCGCGATGACCGCCAGGAGGACAAAGAACTTCTTCATAACTATATTGGACGGGAAATGTCCCCGATCCGATCAAAGGGAAAACGTTTAAAGTTACCAGAGGAGCCACCCTTGCTTACTGCAATAGAAGAAACACCGCACTCAGGGCGGAGAGGACAAAAAGGAGAACCAGCGCCAGAACTGTCATTCCGTTTATCGCGCGAAACTGAACCGGGCGACGTGAATTCATCGAGATATTCGAAATTGATTCGAGCGCCTTCGGCATACCATTAATAATCGTGGTCAGTTCTTGCAGAGGCGCTTCGAGCGAAATCCTTCCGCGTCAGATTCGTTGCGCCCTCAGTAGACTTGATCGGCAACTACCCAAGTCTCTTAAGCTCGCGTTGATATTTTGGATGGATTAGATCCGCACGATCGCAGATCGGGAAGCATCCCGGACAAATGATCGCTAATCGTCAGAATGCCTTTTGTTTTCTCAGATCAGATGTTGGAGTGTTGATCCAATCTATGCTTGTGGGTTAATCAGGAGGAATTCCCCCAATTGACCGAAACAGGCGATTCGATGCGTCACTTATTTTCCTACGAAATCCGGAATCAGCCGACCGCGCTGCAACGTTTGCAGCAGGAGTTGGATTCTACCCTTTCGACTGAGCTGAAAGGCTTTGACGTTCGTGCTACGGTCCTGCTGGTCATCGATGAGCTGGTGTCGAACCTCCTGAAACACGGCTTCCGCGTCGGACCCGATCAGCGATCCTATCTGGAGATCGAATTTGATGACGACTGGCTGAAGATTGAATTGAAAGATAACGGGCATCGCTTTAATCCGTTGGTGCAACCGGAGCCAATTTCGCTGGGCCAAGGGCTATCGGAGCGGCCGGTGGGCGGTCTCGGACTGTATCTGGTCCTGAAAATGATGGATGAAACGCATTACGAGTGGAGACAACCGTGGAATTGTCTGACGTTGAGAAAGAAAATGAAGAAGGCCCTCAATGATCGCGAAAACTGAAACCTTGGGCGGGTGCAAGATTCTGAGCGTGAGTGGCCGCATTGATTTTGAATCCGCTCTGGATTTTGAACATCATATCAACGCGATGATTCAGGAGGCCGGCGATTTCTACATCATTGAGTTATCGCAGGTGGAGTTGCTGAGTAGCGCTGGTCTTCGGGTGATGCTTTCAACTGCCAAGCGCGTGGCGCATCGCAATGCGGGTCTGGCCTTGGCTGCGCCAAGCCAGGTCGTCCGGCAGGTTTTTGAGATTTCTCATTTCAATTTACTGTTCAAAATCTACCCATCGGTCCCGGCAGCAATCGCGGCTTTGAAGGGAACGAGCGAAGAGGCGCTACCGGAGGAGTCGCTTGAGGCACCGGTCTCGGCCGGGCTAGAGGAAACGAAGTCAACGGAGCCGGTTCTCCCGAGTGCCGAACCCGATCGCCAGGCGCAGCTCCAGAATGTTGAGACAGCTCGACCTGGATCTTTAGTATCTGCTGCACCGCCGACGCCTCCAATCGCCGGAATCCGTCCACCACCGCCGCTTGTTTCGACGCCGTCGGCCGTCCCCGATGCGCGCTTGTTGACGGCCTCACCCGCCGTGACAGCGCCGCAACCCCTCGGCGCCTTATCTGCGGCCGACACTCCGACGGTTACGCCTTCGGCGTTGCCGCCGATCGTTCCGAGATCAACAGAAGGACCGGACGCAACGACGGTTCCAAAGAATCCGGAACCAGGAGCGACGCAACAGACCCCGCCGCCTCTCCCTCCCGCAACTCGATTGACCCCTGCTCCAGCCTCCCAGGTCCAGGCGCCTCCGGCGGGCCCGGCCACCCGCCGCGAGGCGAAATATCCGGCTCTGTTGGAGGTTCGCGCGGAAGGAATCAGCTATCCCTGCAAAGATGGCGATGTCATTGGGACGGAAGGACGACTTGCGCTGCCCTATTTCAGCCAGATTTCCCAACTTGCGCCGCGCCACTTGCTGATCGGCCTCCTGGAGGAGCGCTGGTTCATTTTTACGCCGAAAAACGTACAACACCCGTTCGTCCTGGATGGGGTTGCGCTCCGTGCCGGTGAGAGAAAAATGCTGCAGTATGTCGAGCACCAAGTCGAGTTCAGCGGGCACGTGTTCGGGTTCCGGCTTGTTGCCAAACAGCCCAAAGAGGGATTCTTTTCGCGCATTTTTGGACGGAAAAGATAGGATAGGGGAAATCAGAATTCAGGAGTCAGGAGTTACAGGAGTTCCAGAATGCGGGAGCCATTTAGCTTACGTTTCAGATTTGAGAAGACACTTTCAGTTGCGATACTCTCCTTGAGCCTTAGTCCTTGTTCTGCAACTCCTGTAACTCCTGACTCCTGAATTCTGATTTACGGTGCTACCGCCCAGATCTCGACTGCTCGATTTTGATCGGGGCGTTTACCATCCAGGAGGGCGGTGCTGCCCATTCCAACGCTGTGGATCACGTTCAAGAGGTTGGTTTTATCCTTGAGCACCTTCGTCACGTTGTCGGCCCGCTGCTGGGAAATCTGAAGATTCGATTTCGGATCACCAGCGGCGTCAGCATACCCGGCGACGACAAAGACGACGGTTGGATCGCTCAACTTGTCTTCGACATCTTTTGATTTAATCCGCTTCATCAGATCGTCCGTTGCGGCTCGGCTCAAGGCGGTTTGGCCGGTATCAAACCGAATTACCAGCAACCGGTCCATCGAACGCGCTGTCTCCATCTTTTCGCCCAACCGCTTCTTTTCTTCCGCGGTGAACCTCGGCATTGCGTTGATTCTCTTCAGAACGTCCTCACGAGTCGCATCGACCTCGGATTTCGAGAGAGTCGCTGGGGGTTGTATCTCGCCCCCTGCTCCGGGAGATTTGTCGGAATCGGTGTGCGCCGAGCCCTGATCCGGTGTCGAATTCTCGGTCTGGATGCCGGGACTCGGATTCGGCTGCACGACAGATTTCTGTTTTCCTTGTTCGGCAGTCGGGGACGGTAGCGGCGCTGGAGTTTCACTCGGTGCGACGACAGCTTTTTCCCCGCTGACCGACGAGGCATCGGGCGTCGACACGCTGTTGGGCGACGCGGCCGGGGCCGTGGCCGTGTCCTGATTTTCAGCCGGAGAGGCAGAGGCGCCCACGGCTACGTCCTCTCCCTGGCTCTCCGTTCCTTTCTGAATAGTCTCCGGCTTATTGAATGCCAAATGGAAGATCTGGTCCTTGAAAGCAAACAACGCGGCCCCAACACCAATGAGGATCATCAGCACCAGGAGTCCAAGGACGACGAGAATCTTGGCGCCACCTTTTTTGGAGGAATCCACGACCAGTGGTTGACCGCACTCAGGGCACTTGGAGTCGGCAGGAACAGGAATCTTCTCGCCAGTGTACGCAAAACTGCATCCGACTTTATTCTTGCAGACGCCAAACTGAGGTTTCATAGAGGTCCCACGATCATACCCGCGAACCGAATTGAAGTAAGAAAAATCTTTCGCTGCGCGGGGACTTCGTTCAGATGTCTGCCATTAACAATTGAGAGCATTAAGCGAAATGAGCTAGAAACAATGTGACGAACGGTGGCGACTCAGTGGAAAACGAAGAAAAACGGACCCTTGGCCGCGATCTGCGACTACTGGAATTGATCGTCGATAACATCGATGATCTGATTGCCGTCATCGACTCTCAAGGAAGACGCGTTTGGAATAACGCAGCCTACGCGAGGGTGCTCGGCTACTCGGTAGAGATGCTGGCCGGGAGTAATTCGCTCATTGAGGTTCATCCCGATGATTTACCGAAAGTGCAGCAGGCTCTGCGCGATTCCATGCTGACCGGGAGTGGTCGCCGCATTGAATATCGGCTTCGACATCGGTCCGGGTATTACGTTTACCTTGAGTCCCAAGGGTGGGTTTTGCCAGCCAGCGAAGACCGAGAACAACTCATTGTAGTGATCTCTCGGGACATCTCGCAGCGGAAGGAGTTGGAGGAACAGCAGGCTTCGTTGTACGAGCAACAGGCTCGCCAGGCCAAAGCTATGGCCGCGATCGTTCATTCGGCGGACTTTCAGCGGTCGGATGTTGAGCAAGGCGCAGTCATTGTCCTCGATCTCCTTTGCAAGACCTTGGGTGCGGAATCTGCAGAACTCTGGCGGTTGGAGAGCGAGGAGGAGGGGCGGTTTCTTTGTATCCGGAGTCTCCGAACCGACGACGCGAACGTCCGGCAAACAGCGGATCTGAGCCTTCAGTCGCCCGCTCTGCGTACTCTGCTTAGGGAAAATCGAGTGTTTGCTTTGCCCAGGGAAACTCTTCCTACGGGGAATCTTGACGTACTGAATTCGCCTTTGACTGACAAAGGAGGAGGGCCGATCCCGGAACAAATCAACGCGAAGCTGGTCCCGGGAGGCGCGAAAGGGTTGCTTGCCGCGATGTGGCTCGGCGGAAAGCCGGCAGGGTTTCTCTTGATTGGAACGAGCGATTCGAGCCGGATGTGGTCGATATACGAGCAAAATTTCTGCGTTGCTCTTGCGGATCTCGTTTCGATGCTACTAGAGGGCCGGCAGCGTCTCGATACGCTGCAAGCGCTGCAGATCAGCCAGAAAATGATCAGTGGGCAGCTCGCGGACGCTGCGAGCTACGTCCGGTCGCAACTACCGGTAAACCTGTTCGACTCGGTTCGAACTGACTGGCGGTATCTCCCCAGTTCGGCGCTTGGCGGCGATGCGCTTGATTTCTTTTGGTTGAACGAGGATCACATGGTGATCTTTCTCCTCGATGTAGTGGGACATGGCGTCGGATCCGCTTTGTTAGCTACTTCAATTTTGCATTTGTTGCGTCAGCGGGCGCTCAAGGACGGTGATCCGCTCGATCCGGTTTCGGTTTTAGCGGCATTGAATCGCTCTTTTCAGATGGATGAGCATGGAGACAAAGTCTTTTCACTTTGGTACGGCGTCTTCGACAGGGTCAGCGGAATAATCCGATTCGCGACGGCTGGCCATCCGCCGGCTTTGCTGATTTCACCTGGCCGGGACGGTGAGCCCGAAAGGACCTGGCTCAAAGGCAAAGGGCTCTGGATTGGAGCGACGACAACTGAAACCTTCGAGGGCGGAAGTGCGATTGTGGCACAGGATGCCGAGCTTTTTGTCTTCAGTGATGGTTTATATGAGTTGTCCACCCCGGAAGGTCCGATGATCGGGTTGGACGGGTTCGGCCAGCTCCTGTTGGACCTCTACAATTCTGGAGGCGCGGATCTCGAAAGAGTACTGACGGAGGTGAGCCGACGCCATGGATCAGATCAATTCGAAGACGATGCATCGATTCTGAAGGTTCGGTTTGGCTAAGGTCCTGTCCCCGTGCATCGTGATTGGGGCTGGCGTTTTGAGCGCGCTGCAAAAATGTTTAGAAACTTGCTTTCTCCTCTTGTTACAGGGTCAAGAGTTTATCTGCGTCACCCCCGTAAAAGTGACATGGACGAATTCACTCGCCTGGTCGTTGCGAGCCGGCGTTTTCTTCATCCCTGGGTCACACCAGCTTCGACTCCGGGAGCGTATACGCGCTACCTGCAGTATTCCCGACGCAAATCGGTGTGCGCATGCGTGATTTGCCTGGTCCGGGATCTGCGGATCATCGGGGTTTGCAACCTGTCTCAAATCTTCCTCGGCAACCTGAAGAGCGCTTTTTTAGGCTACTGGGTAGGCGCTGAGTTTGCCGGTCAAGGATATATGACGGAGGCACTCGGCCTCGTATTATCCTATGCCTTCGAAGACCTGCGATTGCACAGAATAGAAGCAAACATCCAGCCGGACAATCTGAATTCGAAAGCGCTTGTCGCGCGCCTTGGATTCCGTTTGGAAGGTTTTTCTCCGCGTTATTTGAAAGTTGCAGGTCGCTGGGAAGATCACGAACGCTGGGCAATCTGCTGCGAGGAATGGACCGAAAATGGAAGAAGAACTACGGGATTGGGGATTTAGTTGGGATTCAGGGACAGGTCAGATGGCTGCATTCCGGTAGACGGTGCTTCAGGTGACAATTTGCCCTAAGGCCTCTGCTGCGTGAGATTGCCGTGTGCGCGAAACTCCACAGAGTTATCTGGTCGAAATTCTTTGCGTCCTTGTCGATAAGGGAGTGGAGTTCGTGGTCGCTGGAGGCGCAGCGATGGTGCTTCACGGCATTCAGCGGATGACACTCGATCTGGATATTGCCGTTTCCCCGGACCAGACCAACTTGTGCCGATTCATTTCGACCCTGAATCAACTTAAGTTCATTCCGCGCGCCCCGGTGCCTGCAGAGACGATCTTGAGTCGTGAACGGGTTGAGGCGCTAATCCGCGAGAAGAACGCCATGGTTTTTACGTTTTGGTGTCCCGGAGAGCCTTATAAGCAGATCGACATGTTCCTGACGCGTGAAAACGGCTTTGATGGGTTAGTCTCCGACGCGCGTACGCTCATCGTGTGCGGGCGAACGGTTCTGGTGGCGTCACGGCGGAAGCTCATAGAGATGAAGCGCAGGGTCGAACCGATGCGCGAAAAGGACCTAAGCGATATCGAGGCGCTGCAATTTATTGAGCGGACGAGCCAGAGTCCGGAGTCAGAGATTGCCCGCCCAGCCCCTATCGCTTAGAGCCCCATGCAGGCGAAGCGCTTTGCCCTGCTGGCCGATGGCCCGTTTTGGGGTAAGAAAATACCTGTTATTTCGAGGACAGGACACTAGGTTTGGATCAAGATGCGGTGTCCGAAGTGTAGCCTGGCCTTCGACGAGCGGTTTTGCCCTCAATGCGGTTTGGATCTCCAAATCTACGCCGAGGTGGCAAGCCTGAAGGGAGAAGTCGAATCGCTGCGGCAGCTAGTACTCTCCGGGACGCAGTTGACTCTCCCCGGGTCCCGGTTGGAACCGGAGATCGCGGCAGATTCAGCATGGACCGAAGGGAGCAGCGGTGTGGAGCCTGGACAAACGCCGCCACCCCTGCCGCCTCCACTACCCTCGCCCTCCCCCGCCACCCGGGCTGATCAAAGCCGAACGAAGGAAAAATGCCAGCGAGGGGAGTTCCGCCGAACTGGCAGTTGGTCAGAAATGGGTCCTTGGAATTGGAGTGCTGATCCTGATCATCGGGATTGGATTTTTTTTAAAATACGCTTTTGACCAGCGGTGGATTGGTCCGGCGGTCCGAATCTCGATCGGGTTTGTCGGCGGCATTGTGCTTTTGCTGAGTGCCTGCGTTTGTCATCAGCGAAATCTTCGGGGTCTGGACATTGGGATTGGGGCGGTTGGTCTTGGAACGCTTTATCTTACAAGCTATGCCGCCTGCCAGGTTGATCACTTATTGCCCGCCACGCTGGCTTTGGTTCTTATTTTGCTGACTACCGCGATTGGCGCGAGTCTGGCCTCCCTTTGGACTTCGCAGTCACTGGCGATACTCACGTTTCTTGGAGGCTACCTTGCTCCGCTTTTGTTTGCCTCCGCCCAATTCGATCACTGCCTCTTCCTCGGATACCTGTTCATTCTCACTGTCGGCGGCCAGATTCTCGCGTACACCAAGAACTGGAAGCAACTCTATTCCAGCGCTGCGGCGTTTACCTGGCTGTCACTCGCTGTTTGGTCCCAGCGCGACTATCGAAGGGATTGGTTCCTTGAAACGTTTGTCTTTACCCAGGTTTTGTTCGTGGCCTACTCGATCATGCCTTTCTTGCGCGCGGCTTTGAGGGGGGAATCCAGCTGGAGCCGTGCGTTCCTATTGGCCGTGGTCAATGGCTTGTTCTGCTGCTGGTATTCTGACTCCCTTCTGAACTACGAGAAATCGTCCGGTTCTCTTGTTACGTTGAGCTACGCGATCGTTACCCTCGGGTTTGCATTGGTGTTCTGGCGAGGACAACTCCCCAGTCTTCTGTCGAGCTGGCTCATTGCGCAAGCGGCTGTTTTTCTTTTGGTGTTTTGGGAGCAGATTCTCACCAACTCCTGGGTCACGGTATTCTGGTCAGCCGAGTTGGTGGTTCTCTATTGGTCGGCGGCAAAGTCCACGGATCGAACGCTCTTGTTCATCACGTTTCTCATCGGTCTTCTTGTCGCTTTTCACTATTTTGTCGCGGCGAACCTATTCGTTTTTGGACCGACGAATGCCGCCTCGTTTACGGAAGGATCTTTTGCCAGATGGAGTGGCGGACTTTCGATTGTGATTAGCCTGCTATTCATCGCGTGGCTGGATCGCACCGGGCGGGTCGCGGGATCTCATCCGTGGCTGAATCGCGCTTTTGAGTTACTCGGCGTGGTGAGTCTGTTCGGTTTCGCCAATCTGGAATTGGATCGATTTGCGAACCAGTTCATGCGTCGAATCGAGCTGGCCGGCTTTTCAGTTTTATGGTCCGTATTCGCCGTCGGATTGGTGCTAGTGGGCGTCTGGAAGCGACGGAAAGCTTATCGCATATCGGCGCTTGGTCTCCTGATCGTCACGGTCTTGAAGGTATTGGCTGTCGATACCGCGGAGGTTTCGACTCCTTATCGAATTCTATCTTGTCTTGTCCTTGGCGCGATCCTGGTGGCCGTTTCCTTCCTCTATTACCGTTTCAGCGAGCGCTTGTTTGGGAAATAGGCGGGACAACGTTCAACGTGGTGCACGGGGGTTGCTCGACTCTAATTTAACTTGTGCACTATTAACTTGTGCACTAGCCAAGGGCTCCTGCCCTTGATATCCCTGATGCCCATTCAGTCTTGGAATGCATGACACCGAGCCGATTGTAGAAGCATAGGCGTCCCGCCTGTGTTCATGTCTCGGCGCCTCCGCGACGCTGCCGAACCCGGGACAAAAAAGGGCTGCTCTTCGTTCGTGGCGCGCTGCGGTTTGCCAGCGTGATCCCGTCGCGAATCAGGATTCAACGTCGGCCCGCTTTGGAGATCGAAGCCAGCGCCCGGAAACGCACAGGCGAGACGCCTATGTACTTGGGGCCTTAACAACTTGTGCCGAATAGATGGGGTTGATCACCCGTCGAAACGGTTTGAATGCTCATTTTCGCGGCGCGAATCCAAGGTCTTGCCAAATACTTTGCTTTCTTCGTCGCCTGTGTTTTGAGCGGGTGCGTTAGTACCCCACCGTACGTGTATCATTATATTCCGGGTCGAACCGCCACGCTGGACAATGGATACGCTGTCTCTCCGCGAACTGCGCCATTGCTGGTGAGACAAGCCATTGACGCGGGAAACGAATTGGTCGGCAAACCGTATCGATACGGTGGAGGACACCAAAATTATTACGATACCGCGTACGATTGTTCGGGGGCCGTATCGTTCGTGCTCCATTCAATCGGCAGGATGAATACTCCCACACCATCCAAGGAACTGCGCGACTATGCGGAGTCTGGACCTGGGAGATGGATCACTGTGTACGCCAGTCGTGGACACTCTTTTCTGGTCGTTGCAGGTCTGCGCTTGGACACCGGCTACGGTGCTGGCGAGCATGGGCCGCAATGGCTAACTCGCAGCCGTCCGGCGGACGATTTTGTGACGCGTCATCCCGACGGGCTTTAACTCACGCCCGCTAAACGCTGAACGTTGAATGGTAAATGGTGAACGCCCCGATGGTTCAAACGGTGTTGCGGAGCTTCGCGAGCGCTGCTTCCAGTGAGGAGCAATCTCCGATCGAAAGGACTTTTGTGCCTTTACGAATGCGGCCAACGAGGCCAGCGAGCACTTCGCCCGGTCCGAGCTCCAGAAATAAATCGCAACCGAGCCGGTCGATCATGAATTCGACGCTCTCCGTCCATCGGACGGTTCCGGTGACTTGCCTGGCGAGGCTCTCCCGGATGTCACTTGCTTCGAATATCGGTTCCGCCGTGACATTCGCGAGAACCCTTGTCGACGGCCTGGCAATGGGAATCGTCGCGAGATCAAGTCTCAATTTGATTTCCGCGGACGTCATCAACCGGGAATGAAACGCGCCGGCGACATTCAGCGGAACGGCTCGCCTGATGCCATATTGCTTTGCGAGGGCGATCGCTATCCGGACGTTTTCCGATGCTCCGGAGAGAACAATCTGACCCGGCGAGTTAATGTTGGCGAGATCCACGTCGGCCTCTCGAGCGATCTTCCGAACATTCTCTTCGTCGCCGCCGATCAATGCGGCCATGCTCCCGGATGTCGCGTCGCAAGCTTCTTCCATGTATCGTCCGCGATTTGCGACCAGTCGAAGACCCGTTAAGAAGTCGAACGTACCGGCTGCCGCGTGTGCGGTGAATTCCCCCAGCGATAGTCCGGCTACTGCCTCGACCTGAAAATTTCCCAGCTGTTCCCGAAGAACTTCAAGCACCGCAATTCCATGCACGTAAAGCGCAACCTGACAGGATGAAGTTTGAGTGAGTTCCTCGAGCGGGCCATCGAAAGCAATTTGACTGATCGAATACCCTAGTGCCGCGTCTGCCGCGGCAAATCGGTTCGCCGCTGCCGCGAATCGTTGCGACAAGTCTTTACCCATCCCGACTTGTTGGGCGCCCTGGCCTGAAAAAAGTAGAGCAATTGATTTCGCCATGAGGCGAGGATGAATCGCAAACGGAGGTGTTTCAAGAAGTTGTCAGCGCCCGGACGGTGTCAGTGCCAGTGTCAGTGCCAGTTGACTGAAGCTCCCCACACCAAGGTGTGGCTTCGTAGCTAGGAGGCTCGTTCCTTCGATTCCCGGTTCTCTGCCACTGACGCTGACACTGCCACTGACACTTGGCCTCACACTGACGACTTTTTCCGGTAGTAGCGCTTTGATTTTGCGCGGCTGCCGCAATCGGCCATATCGCACCAGCGCCGGCTATGGTTTTTTGTTCCGTCCAAAAACAGCCATCCGCACGTTTCGCTTGCGCAACATTTGATTTGTTCAATCTTTCCCGAAGCAAGAAGCTCTGCAGCGGACCAGACAACCGGGCCTAGCAGTTTGGCGAATTCCGTGCCGCTCGCCTTGCGATCGCACGAAAATCCTTCTTTCTCACGTCGAACCTCAAAATGCAAAGGTACCTGGGCGAGTGTTTCATTGAGGAACTGCAGATCTCCGCGGGCCGGAGCGGCTCGGCGACTTAGAGCGACAAAGATCCGGTACAAAGTTTCGCGCAATGCTTTGGCTTCAGTGAGAACAGCTTCGCCCCGCAGAGAATTTTGTTCAGTTTCTCCGAGGAGCGCTGCGCCGGTCTCCTGACGGATAATCGCGCTTTCTGCGCACCAGCGTACGAGCTCATGAAAGTCATTCAGATGCTCCGTAGTCTGGTGGTCAGCCTCCCAGGAAGCGGTATTGGCGAAATCAAGGCAAAGCGCCCCCCCGATTCGACCGAATTGATAATGCAGCGGTTTCTCCATCAATTATTACCGTCAAAATACTATTTGAATGGTAGAAATCAATGGGCTACTTTGCTACCGTTAAAGTAAATTTTTGAAGGTGATAATTCGGTCAATTTGGAAAGGAGTATTTGTGATTCTAAAAATGCTGGCTGCCGAGAAAAGAGGGTTGTCGGACGAGGGTGTCAGACCTGCGCCACTCAAGTCGGAGCCTGCGGTTCACTGTAATATCATCGATTTCGAAGCGGCAAAAAGGGCCATGAATCAGGCTGGAAAGCCTGAGCAACTGCGGTGGCCCGGCGCGCGAGATTTCAGGCAACTGCCAAATCTGGCGGCGGAAGACTGGTTTGAGTGGACGGCGCTTTGCGCTCTTTTCGGGGCAGTGGCTCTATTTCCGTTTCTGGCCATGATTTTGTTTGGCTAATCCCAGGGTGCATTTTGAACTGCTGGCTTTGCCTATGCGCATCGGGTTGATACGATGGAGGTTATGCGGGCGATCCAGGCAACTTGGATTCTATGTTTTCTTTTGATTCTTCCGTGTGGTTTTCTTTCCGGGCTACACGCACAACCTCCTACTTCCGACCCACTCACTCAGGCGCAAATCGACAACCAGCGCGCGCAGGCGACCTACTACCAGCGCCAGGCCGACAAAAGAGGTTTCTGGCGGAACCTGCGCGAGTACGGCGGACCGATCGGTGCCGCACTGGCTGCGGTCGTGGCAATTGTCTCCCTTGGCTTGAATTACCGCGCCACCCTTCGGAGCCGGGCAGACGCGAAGTTTTACGATACGTTGAATCAGTTTGCCGACGGAAAGAATCCGAGTGTTCGATCAAGTGCCGCGGGTTTACTTGAACAAATGGCCTCCACTCGAAAGCGGTACTATCAGACTGCATTTGATCAGCTCACTGTCGGGCTGCTTGCGGAACGGGAGGATGACGTGCGGAATGCGATCAGGACCGCACTTAACCGCTTGGTGGAAATGGATCCCGTCGGTGCGCTTGGGAAGCTGGAGACAATCAATCGAACATTGCGAGATGCGCTGGCTGAATCCTTCTGCAGATTTTGCGCGGCGCGGGAAACGCCGTCGATCGAAAAGCTGCCCGAAGCAGCCTGGGAGGAAGCCGAGGAAGTTACTTCCTACGATCGGCACGCCCTCGCAGGGTTGTTGCAGATATTGCCAAAGGATAACCTCGTCGCGGCTCTGAACACCGCAACAAGGACATATCGGGCTCAGGCAAACTCAGACAATAAAGATTGTAGAGCCCGCACGCGCATTGAATTGGGTGAGGACGCAGAGCGCCTGCGTTCAAATATTAAATCGATTAGTGAAGTGCTTTCTGTGATTCAAGGCAAAGGAGGGCAAAACTCTTTCTCCGGTTCCTCTTCCCGCGGCCACAGAGCCAGATCTTTATCGTTTGCATTTCTGGTCGGCGCAAAATTTTCTGATCTGCGAGAAGCCAAAATCTGCCGATCTATCTTGCGTGACGCCGATTTCGCGGCCGCGAACCTGACGCGCGCCGTGCTTCTGGATTGCGATCTTTCGAGCGCAAACCTCCGAAATGCGAAACTGTGTCAGATGAAATGCAGCGGGACAAAGCTTGTCGGCGCAGCACTGAACCTGGCTGATTTGACCGGAGCAAAATTCCAGAATTCAGACTTGGCGGGTGCCGATCTGACCGGAGCCAAGTTTCGAAACACGGAGATCGCATTGTCAGCGTTCGAGCATACCGAGTGGTGGAAGGCTGATTTCAGACATCAGCGCGATCTATTGAAGGCGATCCACGCCAGGTACAAGAAAGATCTTCCGGATCTTGAGGGCCTCTATGTCCGGGGAGATATCCATAAGTCGGTGCTCGATTTCATCGGAAAGATCACCGAAGAACGGCTGTGAAGAAATGTATCGGCTTATCGCCGAGGCTAAAGTTTGTTCCAATTCTGCCGATTGACAGCGTATGCCCCAAAACCGCGCTGCAAAAGTAACTCTCGGAGATCTTCGACCCCAAGGTCTTCTTGATCTTTATCGGCAAGGTACGACTTGGGTGGCGGCGATTCGATTGCGCGACGGCCGTTTAACTAACCTTCCTCTGGAGGAATCCGTGACCACGCGGAAAGCTGCTCTACAATTTCTCAAGATTGAGCTGAGCCGGTTAGAACCAAGCCCGGCTCCAAATTAGACTGAGCCTACTGACTCGGACAAAAAGCCCAAAGGGAAGACTCCCTTGACGAATTTTCTTTTTTGAATCTTCTCTTTTTGGAGAGAAGATCCTGAATCAGGTTGTCTCGATTCAAGAATGTCTGGAGTAGGCAGCCTGAAAACCGATATGTCGAAATTTTGGACTTTAAACAAAGCAGTTGTACTCGTCTTGGCGCTTGGGTTCGGAGTCATCTCAGTCCAAGTCCGCTTTGATCATCGCTCCGTTATTCGCGAGAATGCGATCGCCTGGATACCAATAGTCTATTCCATCGTGATTATGATCGCTTCGGTGGCAGGACTTCTCTTCTGGTCACGGGGCGGGCGGCAGGTCCTGCTTGTTGGATTTCTGCTCGCAATACTGGTGGGCCTGACCGGGTTCTGGTTTCACACGAACGGGCGGTTGATTCGTTCCGTACAGCACGAGTTCTCTGCGTGGGTTCGTAAAATTCCAGACGAAGACAAGCCGCCGGCGCTGGCGCCTCTTGCGTTTGCCGGGCTCGGAATATTAGGCGTGCTGGCCTGCACCAAACGTTTTCAGCCGCCGGCCTAGGTGTCCTGTCCACGAAATGGCAGGTATATTGCCGGAGATCAGTTGGCTGTTCATTTCGAGGACAGGACGTAAGATGCCGCAGACCTTCTGGCATTACATTTCCTGTGGACACTTCCAGGCTGGAATCATCTGTGGATTCCGTGCAATCCGGGGTTTATTTATCCACCACTGGGATCCTCTTTGAAGGAGAATAGGTTGAAAACGCCGAACATTGCGGCGGCTTCGATCGCCGTCGGGGTTGTCGCCTCGATCTTCCTGGCTGCTGCGCTTGCCAGCGAATTCGTGGAACGCAGCTACGTTCACGTGTTGGCACCTATCCTTTTCCCCGAGAAAAGCCAAGGGATTGCGCTGCAAAGGATGGCATTTAACCGATTGGATTTGTTGCCGCTCTACGGTAGTTCCGAGCTGGTGAAACCCGCTACGAACAAGGCAGCGAACTTTTTCCGCAACTATCCCACCGGTTTTAATGTTTTCTCGGTAGGCAAGGCCGGAGCGGCTTCGTTGATCCTATTGCAGAGGCTGGGCGCCGTCGGTTCAGATCTCCGTGGAAAAAAGGTGGTGATCTCTATTTCGCCGACTTGGTTTTTTCACGACAATACCCCGGTCACCTATTACGACGGGAATTTCTCTCTGCTCCAGGCAGGTGAACTGATCTACAGCCGGCATTTGAGCTGGAAGCTCAAACGCGATGTCGCGCGCCGAATGTTGGAATATCCAAAAACACTCGAGAAGAGTCCCTTGCTGGCATTCACGCTGAGTCAACTCGCTGCAGATCGCCCGATGAACCGTCTGATCTATTACGGGACCATTCCTCTGGGACTTCTTGAAAACGGCGCTCTGGGAATGCAAGACCATTTTGAGATGCTCTACTTTATTTCGAAAGAATGGTGGCGATTGCGCCATCAGGTGCGGCGTTTACCCCGGGCCGTTGAGTGGGATACATTGATCGCGCAGGCCGCTTCTCAAGTCCGGGAACACACAGACTCGGATCCGGAACCGATTGGACCCGAACAGGGCGCCGAGAAGTTTGTGGCGGGTGAACTGCGCGCGCATGAGTGGATTGATTTTGAACTTTTGCTTCGCGCATTGAACGAATTAGGGGCGCGACCGCTACTGCTCAGTATTCCGATTGACGGGCAATACTTTGAACGGTTCGGTGTCGGGCGTGGATTTCGCGACCTATACTACGAAAGAATTCGAGGACTCGCCCAGGCTCATCATGTGCCATTGATCGACTTTGAAGGGCATGATCTGGACGAAGATTTCCTTGCTGGTCATCACGATCATTTGACCGACAAAGGCTGGCTTTATTTCGACAAGGCGATAGACGATTTTTTCCATGACCGGCTTGTTTTGCAACCCTGCACTTAATCGAAACTCCGAAATTCAAACCACCGAACGCAGGGATTTCACAGATTAAAGAAGACTGTAATGGGTCACTGGCATTTTCAATTTCTCTGTACGAATTCTTGCGGTGTTCAGAACCCCGTGGATTTCAGTCATCTCTGAAAATCTGCACAATCTGTTATTAAATCCTTTCTGAATTTCTTTCCTCGGGCGGTTATTCTGCATGGGCGCCCAGGTGGCCGGAAAATATCAGGAAGCCGAAGCAAACCAGATTGGCGGTGACAAAAATCGAGGCGATGCGCCAGACCGGGCCTGTGCCCCACCATCCCCTTCTTTTGTTCCAGCGCGAAAACAAATCATGCGCGGTAAACAGGCACGCGTGATAACACCCGTAAATCAGGTAATGCAACGCCGTCCCATGCCACAGGCCCATCAGCCCAAAGGAAACAAAAAAACCGACGTACGACCCGATCTGATCATTCTTGAACCACTTGCCTTTTATTGCGGCAAGAAGAAAGCGCATGTAAACGTGGTCGCGAAACCAGAACGAGAGCGTGATGTGCCACCGATTCCAGAAATCGCGGATATTGTGCGCCAGGAACGGGCGATCGAAATTTTCCGGAGTCCGGATCCCAAACAGGCGGCTGAACGCGATCGCGAAGGCGCTGTAGCCGGCAAAGTCGAAAAACAAATAAAGACTGTAACCGTACATATAAGAGACTATTTGGTTGATGGATTCGCCGCTTGCCTGATCGACCCAGAACCGTTTGATCAAGGCTGCGAGAATGAACTTGTAAAGAAAACCGCGGAACATGCGCTCGATCGCTACGTCGAGATCAATCAAGAAATCTTCCCGCGAGCGTTGAGAACGCCAGTCAACGTCGAACCGTCGATAGCGATCGATTGGACCCGCCGAGATAGTGGGGAAGAAAAACAGGTACATGAAAAGTTCAGTCGCCGGCAATGACTTGATCAGGCCATCTTGAACGCAGAACAAAACGTCCAGGATACGAAATGTGATATAGGATATTCCGAGGAAACCGAATTCGAAGCCCGGGAAAGTGATCGGCAGAAACTTGGCGGCAGCGAGTGGCGCGAGTGCGAGTAGAAACGCCACCAAGAATTGTGGGTTTGATTTCGATTGCCGGCGTGCTCGCAAAAACAAAGTCGCGATCAGGCATTCAAATAAGGCATAGGCACCGACGATGAGGAGGTTAGGGACAGAGAAATAGCTGGTGACATGGAGTCGGTCCCCGTATTGGACGCAAAGGTATAAAAGGGTGATGAACAATGCCCAGCGCCGTCCTGCGCGACCGGCGATCCCTAAAAGTATGGTCGGGATAACCGCGTAAAGCATGAGTCCGAAAAAGCTGAAATTCGCGAACGGAATCATGCGATCGAGGCGGCCAGTTGTCGTCGGTCGGTTTTACCGTTTGCTGTGATCGGGAACGAATCGTAAAAGATGATTTTTCGCGGCAACATGTAGGCTGGCACTCGCTCGGAAAGCTGTGCCCTCAGCCGCGTGCTCAATTCAAACTCGTTTTCGAAGCGGCGCTCCACCAGTACGACAAAAGCGGCGAGCGATTCCGCGGCGCCGTTTCTGAGGACCGGTAAAACCACCGCATCTGCGACCGCCGGAAGAGCGCGTAGATTTTCTTCCAGATCACCCAGCTCGATACGATGCCCATTGACCTTGACTTGACCGTCGATTCGACCTTCGAAAAACAGGAAATCGTCCTTTATCCGTCCCCAGTCGCCGGTGCGGTATGCCTGCAGACTTCCCAAACGGAAAAAAGATGCCTTCGTCAAATCGGGTTGCCCGAGGTAACCCGGGCTTACGTTCGTTCCGGCGACAATAATCTCCCCGCGTTCACCTTCGCTCACCGGCTCAGCGTTCGCGTCGGCTACGAAAATATTGGCACCAGGCATCGGCACACCGATCGGCAACGGTGAATAGCGGGTAAGTAGATCGCGAGTGATGCGTACAGAAGCGCAGGCTACGGTTGTTTCGGTCGGACCGTAGGTGTTCCAGACGTCGGCGTTCGGGAAACGGTCGAGAAGCTGCGAGGCTGTTTCCGGTGCCAGCGTTTCTCCACAAAACAAGAACCGGCGGAGCTTCGGCAGCATGGTCTGCACAAACCTGCGTTCGGCCAAACACATCTGCGCGAATGTTGGCGTGGAAACCCAACTCGTGATGTTTGAGCGTCCAAATGCAGAATAAAGTTTTTTCGGGTTTGCGATTTCCTCTTTTCCGATGCTGAACAACGTGCCTGCCGTCGCGAGGCTCAAATAAAGATCCATCACCGAAAGGTCGAACGAGAATGGAGCTTGATTTAGAAACGTTTCACCCGCCTCCGAGCAATTGTTGTTCTTCCAACATCCAATCAAGAAACGTCGTTAAGCATCGCAGCGTGATCACCACGCCTTTCGGTTCGCCGCTGCTGCCGGAGGTATGAATAATGTAGAAGGGGTCGTCGCGTTCGAGTCGGATCGGCTTCACAGAAGAATGCCCGGCCGGAAAGCGTCGCGATTTGAGGCGGGGTCAACGTCGCGATCGCTCCGCAACTTTGAACGATCCGATCGGCTCGATGCGCCGGAATTGAGATATCGATTGGAACGTACGGACGCCCCGACTTTACCGCGGCCAGAAATCCGATCAGCATTTCGGGTTCTTTGTGTCCGAGGATGGCGACAGGCGAGGTGTCGCCGGAATAACGCTCCGTGAAATAGCCCGCGAGGACGTCGGATCTTTTCCCAAGCTCGCCGTAGCTCAGAGTCCGAATGTCACTGATGTGAGCGATCTTATCCGGAAAGTTTTGCGCCGCTTGCTCGATCGCTTCGATGATGTCCATCGATCAAAAGCCTTGATAGATAAATGGCGGTGTCGAAAAACCGCTGCGGCCGTACAAGATAAAAAGTGCCGCAATAATCGCGAAGTAATACAGGACGAGCAACACGAAACGTAATTTCGGATGCTCAGACAATCTAGGCCAGCGCATGGACGGCAGCAGGTCGGTTAAAGGCCGATTTTGCTTTCGATATCGGCAGCAATCATTCGCGGCGTCGCCCAGCGTTCACGCTCGAACTCTGCCGGCGAGATTTCTATCCCGAATTCCGTTGAGAATGCTGCCATCAGCTGGACTGTCTTCATCGAGTCGAGAACTTGCAGGTCATAAAGTGCCAGATCAGGGTTCTTCTGAACTTCGTCCGTTTCCGACACCGATTTCAAGACTTCGATCACTCTATCAAAGGTACTCATGGCCCGCCTTCTCTACTGATTGGAATGGCGCGTGCCGAGCAGCAGGTCTCTCCAGAATTTGTTCACGATGCCCAGCGGGTAATCCGGGGGTAAACTGGCCCGAAGCTGAGCAACTTCGATCTCGTCCGGGACGTCACCGCGCGCCTGCAGGTTCAGGACTCTCCAGCCGAGATTCCCTTTTCCCAGGAATGCCACGATATCGACCGGTCCATACGTCATTTCACCGTTCACTTCTTGTCCCCCGCCTTCGAAGAAGGCGTAGCGCCCATCAATCTTGAGTACTGAAATAACGAATTTCGCGCCTCGTCGCGCATCTTCCTCGAATTGGCCCCCAAGCTGCGCAACGCTTGCACGCACTGCGTTCGCGATTCCCACCCGTTCAGGTGAGCCGACAACCGGCGTATAGGGCTCAGCGAACGAATTGGTACAAATTACAAAGGACAAGAGGGTCAGGAGCGGGCGAATATGCCGGATCGAGAGGATCATTGTATCTACGACGGTAGGAGAGCAGGGATTGCTTGGCAACGAAACTTTCTCCTCGTGCGATCGGTGAGCTGACCTGCTGCAGTCCGTTGAACGGAACGGGAAGCGGCGAAAAGCGCTCTTCTTGCCTTAGGCTAAGCTTCGGAATATCCATGGAACATGTGTGGTCGCTACCGCCGAACAACTCACGAGGAAGAGCTGGCGCGAAGGTACAATATTCCGATTCCGGTGCAGACGGATCTTCCTGTTAGTTGGAACATCGCGCCGGGCCAGGATGTGCTTGTCATCCGGTACAATAGCGAGACCCGGCTGCGATCGCTTGATGCGTTGCGTTGGGGTCTGATACCAAATTGGGCGACAGACGAGAAAATCGCTTACAAAACGATTAACGCCCGCATGGAGACGTTGGACACGGCTCCTTCATTCCGGGGCGCATTCAGGAAGAGGCGATGTTTGATACCGGCAGACGGTTTCTACGAATGGAGGAAAATCGGCGGCCCGAAGCTGCCCTATTCCATTGGGATGAAGGATGATCGTCCGTTCGTTTTCGCGGGGCTGTGGGAAGGCTGGAAAGCCCCGGGCAATGGCGATTGGTTAAGGACCTGCACGATTATCACGACGGAGCCGAATGAACTCCTCGCGCAGATCCACAACCGGATGCCCGTGATTTTGCCTGAAGAATTTCATGCCGCGTGGTTGGGCGCAAACGAGGCGGCAGACCCGAAAAGCCTTCTCCGCCCATTTCCTGCCAGTGAAATGAGAATGCTGGAGATCAGCCCGCGCGTGAATAGCCCGAAGAACAACGACCCGGACATTGTTCGACCTTTCGATCTGCATGCCATCCAATCCAATCTCTTATGAGTCGAAGGCGACGCGACATCCGGGTCGGGTACGGGCAATTTGAGTTTGTTAAGCTCAATGCCAAGAAGTTCGACTTTCGAGACACCTACCATCTGATCCTGACCCTGACCTGGCCCGGGTTCGCCGTTTTTGTTTTCGGCGGGTACCTCCTCATCAATCTGATATTTGCTGCCTTATACCTGCTGGACCCTCATGGGGTCGCTGAGATGGCGCCCGGCTCGTTTTTTGATGCTTTTTTCTTCAGCGTGGAAACGTTGGCGACCGTCGGTTACGGCCACATGTATCCCGAATCTCTCTATGGGCACGTGATCACCATGCTCGAGATCATGGTGGGGTTATTCGGGGTGGCGGTGATCACTGGCTTAATTTTTGTGCGCTTTTCTCGTCCAACCGCGCGAATGCATTTCAGCAGTGTCGCGGTTATTGCGCCGTTCGATGGTGTTCCCACGTTGATGTTCCGGCTCGCTAACCTACGGCACCAAGCCATGGTCGAACCCGAATTTCGTATGATCCTCCTTCGAAACGTCATCACTGCAGAAGGGGAGGAAGTGCGACGCTTTCGATCCCTGAAATTGGAGTTTGATCATTTGATCCGGTTTCCGGCTGTTTTGACGGTGCGGCATCCTATTGATAAAAAAAGTCCGCTTTACGGGATGACTCCGGAAGATTTTCGGCGACAGGGTATCCACATCATCGCTTCGGTGATGGGCGTCGACACTGTGATTGTCGCTCCAGTTCAAAGCCTGTCGGATTACAGTTTCGAACAGATTGAGTGGAATCGGCGATTCGTCGAGATCTATGATCAGAACGAGGAAGGCCAATGGACGGTCGACTATGCCAGAATTGACGAAACTGAAGATGTCACTCCGATTCAGACCCCGAACAAAACACCAGGGGAGGCGCCGTCAGCCCCAAACACCACCTTCAGTGATAGTGCGGTCGGTGGTTAAGCTTGCTGTTGCTGAAGGAGGGGCGCGATCACTGCTTTTGTGATTTGATCAGTTATGAGGAGAAGGCCGCGCAAAATCCTGGTCCGGTCCGGGCAGTTCGAACTTGTTAAGCTCAATGTCAAAGAGTTCGATTTGCGGGATACCTATCATCTGATCCTGACGCTGAGCTGGCCGGGATTTGCAGGAGTCGTTTTCAGCATCTACCTCCTGATCAATGTTCTGTTTGCTGTGTTGTACATGGTGAATCCACACGCTATCGCTGAGATGGCGCCCGGCTCCTTTTTCGATGCGTTTTTCTTTAGTGTCGAAACGCTGGCCACCGTCGGCTACGGCCACATGTATCCGGAAACTTTCTATGGACACCTGATCGCCATGCTCGAGATCATGGTGGGTATGTTCGGGTTGGCGGTGATCACTGGGTTGATTTTTGTGCGCTTTTCTCGTCCCACCGCACGCATCCATTTCAGTAAAGTCGCGGTGATCGCGCCGTTTGATGGGGTGCAGAATCTGATGATTCGCGTAGCCAACCTGCGCCACCAAGCCATGGTTGAGCCCGAGTTCCGCATGTTTTTTAACCGAGACACAGTCACTGCAGAAGGGGACGATGTACGGCGTTTCCGTTCGCTTAAACTGGAGTTCGATCATTTGATCGCCTTCCCGGCCGTCATAACGGTACGCCACCCAATTGATGAACAGAGTCCGCTCTTCGGGATGACTCCGGAAGATTTTCAGAAACAAGACGTTAGCATCCTTGCCTCCATCGTGGGCGTCGACACGGTGATCGTTGCTCCGGTCCAAAGCCTCAGGGATTACAACTACGATCAGATTGAGTGGAATCGGCGTTTCGTCGAGATTTATGATCAGAATGAAGAAGGGGATTGGACCGTTGACTACGCCAGAATTGACGAAACCGAAGATATCGCTCCGATCCAGAACCTTGCCAAAAATCATGAGGAGCAGGCGACGAGCCGAAACACGGCATAGGCTGAGTTGGATGTCACCGTCGTTCCTCTTCCTCGAGCTGCGATTCTTCGAGGTCGAGCAGGACTTGTAACCGGCGCAGCACGGCGTCTGTGATATCGCCGCGGTCTCGCAAGTCGATGAGGGTCGTCCTTTGTATCCCGATCAATTTGCGCTCGAGCGAGGCTAGCTCGATCAAATAGACACTCTCAGGAGTATTCGGGCTAGCTCGGCGCGTTAGCTCGAATCGGTCCGCTCTATTTTGGTAAGTCTTCTGCAACTGCTGAACTGCGCGCCGGCGCATCTCGTCTCCTTTTTGAGCTGACGCCAGATACTGAAGCGCAACCTGGTTGATCGCTCCGAGAGCCCTTTGTTCCTCTGCGCTTTCTGCGCCCTCCGGTTCGAAATTCAACCACCTGAGGACCCAGGGCAAAGTGAGCCCCTGAACTACCAGCGTCGCGAGAATCACCGCGAACGTTAAAATCAGAATTTCGTTACGGCCCGGAAAAGGCGAACCGTCTTCCAGAAACGTCGGGATCGCCAAAGCGGCCGCCAAAGAAATGCCGCCTCGAATCCCCACCCACGAAAGTAAGGCAGGTTGTTGCCAATCGGGATGCTGGTGGCGCGCAGGGCCCCGGCCGCTGAAGGCGTGCGGAACATAGGCTGAGATAAATACCCACAAGATGCGGACCAGAATCACTGTTCCGCTGATCATCAGGCAGCCGCGGACGATTGAGCGGAATGACCCTGCCGAGAACGACTCTTCAATTGTCCTGAGCTGCAGGCCGATGAGAATGAAGAGCATGCCGTTCAGCAGAAACGTGATAACCTCCCAGGTGGCGATCGATTGAAGCCGTGTCTTGGCGGACATGATCCGCGGATCTTCCCAGCTCAGATAGAGCCCAGCGGCGACAACGGCGAGTACGCCGGAGACGTGAAGCTTATCCGCCGGCAGATAGGCGGCAAATCCCGTCAACAAAGCGATTGTATTCTTCACCAGGGGATCCGATGCAAGCCGCTGAAGGCGAAGCATCAACCAACCAATCGCCAATCCGATCGCGACTCCGCCACCGACGGCCAGGAAAAATCTGCTGGAGACAGATCCCAAAACATAGTTCCTGATCTGAGTAACGTGTACCGCGGACTCGTACAAGACGAGAGCCGAGGCATCGTTGAGCAGGCTCTCACCTCGCAGCACCGCCAACAAGCGGCGCGGCAGCTTGAAGCGTTCAAGAATCGCGGCCGCCGCAATCGTATCGGTGGGACCCAGTACAGCTCCCAGGACGAAGGCAGAGCTCCAGAGAAATCCGAGCATAAAATGCGCAACGAGCATTACCGCTACGGTGGTGATAAGAACCAGCCCAATCGACAAAAGCGAGATGGGTCGCCAGTTATCGCGGAAATCGCGCCAGGACGAGTGGAGAGCATCCCAATAAAGCAGCGGGGGAAGAAAGACTAGAAACACGATGTCCGGGTCAAGCCTGACTTCCGGTAATCTGGGGAATAGTGCGAGAGCGAGGCCGCCGATTACCAGGACGATCGGATCCGAAACGTTGAGCCGGCGCGCGACCGTGACAAGTGCCACGAGCACGATGAGCAAGCAGACGACTAGGCCAACTGGATGCACTTAAGTACTGGTATTGCGGAATTTTGGCGCGATTCGAGTTTCAGGCTTACGGATTTGCGGCACCTTACTTTCAAGCGCAGATCCCGTGATCTGGTCCAGAAGATTGTTCAGATGACACAACTGTCGTTATCTTGGTATGCGGCGACCACTGGCAGGATTGCTCGTTTACAGAGGGGACTACTGACATTGTCCGCCAAGGACAGTCGGCGCGACTAGCCGGATTGTGATATATTATTTGCCATGAGTACCCCATCCGAAATCGAAGCCGCAGCACGCCAAGCGGACACTCCGAAGCAAAAGGTCGAGGCTAATTCCATTACCTGGAAAAGAGATTACAAGGGGTGCATGGTGACTATCTTTGGGTCGGAGCGTTTCGGATGGAACGTGCAACTCGATAAACGCGAACCGATCGTTCTGGGATTTACCCGTGCACGCGCAATCAAATACGCCAAAGAAATAATCGACGACGAACAGGCTAAATATCACTCTCGATCAGCGGGCAGAGTTTCAAGTAACGGTAAGGCTTTGTCACAGTCGAAGCGCCCCAATAACTTATTCCCGACCGTCATTTCCGCCGACCGGCGGAGAGGCTAGTGCACCAAGTCCCTGGAGTTTGGACATTTCGCCGCCATTTGCGCGGCCGGGTCTAAAGCTTGGGCTATGCTTAGCTAAAGCGCTATAAATGGGCCGACTGCGGCCCGAAGGACAATCATCCTGCATCGCGGGAGCGTTTTCCACCGCCCCTTCAGGGCGGCCGTCGCTACGAAATTAACCCAGGCTAAAGCCTGGGCTATGCTTTCTTGGCCCTTCAGGCCGTACCCCTTCGGCGCAAAAAGGGCCGCTAGCCAAGGCAGGCAGGAACGCGCGAGTATTCTTGCTAAATGTCCAAACTCCACTGACTTGGTGCACTAGTGCACTAGTCCTCGCTGGGCCTCCAGATAAAAGTTCAGGCGCCCGTTTTCGGTGACCAAAGGTACGCGGTTGCGAGAGGCCCAACGTTCATCTCGAGTAACGTGCGCGCCGTACAATATCCTTGTAGAATTGCGATATGATTTATGAACTTCGTCATTACGTTGTTGTCCCGGATAAAGGGGAAGCCATCCTTAATCGGTTCAAGAACCATACCTTCAAAATATTCGATCGCCGCGGATTTAAGATGCGCGATTTTTGGGTTGAGGCGAACGGTTCTGGCCATCTTTGGTACGTGCTCGAATGGCAATCGGCCGAGCAGATGGAATCCGAATGGATTAAATTTAGAAGCGATGAGGAATGGCAATCCGTCAAAGCTGAGAGCGAAAAGGACGGACCGCTTGTGGAAAAAATCGATGTCGTCGTTTTGAAGCGCTTACCGTAGCCCACCTGATCTGGCGGCCGATACCTGAGCCCTGTGTACCGCACTTGAAAATGCCGTCGACATTTATTGGGCATTTCGGCCGCGAACCTTGCGCAGTTGGACTCCGGACTGGTGTTTGCATTGCAATTCGCCACTGCAAAAGTGGCCGGCTACTGAGCAGCGGCGGAATGCGCATTGAGCACCAGAATGCGATGCACTTCCTTGATGGCTTGCGCGTTCTGGTGCGCGGGGTGGGCAGACGCCACGATGAGCTCGGACACCGCGCCGTCCATATGGGAACTCCAATACGGCACGACGCCGTCGCTGGAGTTCGGAGCGTCGCCCCGGCCCCGGTCCCCCATGATGGTGTGATACGGGATGCCGGGCGTGATGGGGATAGTGTTGATCGCTTTCACAAAGCGGTTGTTGGGCGCGAGGGTATCCACGCTATTGGGGATGCGTTTGAGTTTCAGGTCGCCTGAATGAAACGTAGTGGCTTTAAGGGCGGCATTGCCGGCGCTGAGTAGCGTAGAGGGCGCTCTCACGAGGCTTGATCCAATCCGGCCAATCCAGTTGCTCGCGAGGTCGCTGCCACGCAACGGCGAAGAAATGAAGATCACGCGTCCGATTTCCGGGCAGTGCCGGAAGATCAGTGCATCCGTAAAGAGCCTCTTGTATTCCGGGGAGAGGGACACCTGGTCCGGCGGCTGATTGAACAGCTTCATCCAGAGCTTGTCACCGGTGTCGGTTATGAGCAGGCGGCTGATGCAGCCACCCATGCTGTGGCCGATGACGACCATCTTTTTTCGGAGCGGGAAGCGTTTCTCAGCGGCATCGAGTTCATGCCGCAGGATCGAGGCGGAATACGGATACGGGTATCCGCTCGGGTAGCTGTAAAACCAGAACTGGTAATTTCGCCGGATGTCCTCATCGCCTCGCAGGCGGTTGAGCATCGGTGTCCAGGTTGCGGGCGAATCCATCAGCCCGTGGATGACGAGCACCACGGTTTTGTTCGGGTCGTAAGGCTGAAGCCGCGTGATCCGTGCGGTCTCCGCGTATTTGGCCGGGTTCAATAGACGCGTGAGTTCGTATTTCTTTGGGTCGGTGCTCGCGAGCATAACAGCGAGCGGCACGGTGAAATCCGCCGCAAGTGTGTAGGTATGACCGTTCATTTGGACCGTTTCGGTCGCGAGCGGATCTTCGAAGGAGAGATCGCAACGACGCCCGTCGAAGCGAGCGATGGCGGTGACACCATAGTAAATGCGCGGCAAAGCAAATTCGGTGCTGGCGTCCTTGTATAGCTCACGGCCGACAGCTACGATCGGCGCCCCGATCCCCTCGCGCGTCGTGCGCTCCGACACGTAGGTGCCGTGGACATCAAACTGATCCGCCGGGGTGAATGTGTAGAGTGCCGGATTCCACTGCGGGCGAGGGTCAGGCTTATGCGTCAGTATAAAATCGCCGCCACGCGCCGGTACTCGCAGCGGCTGGCTCCAGGGATCGAGTTTCGCCGCACCGATGGTGCCAATGATGCGGCTAACGGCGAAGTTGTAAGACTGTCGCGCAGGTTGATCCTGCGGGTTGCTTCGAAGTTGAAGCGCTGCGGTCTGCGCTGCGCTCAGGTATTCGTCGAGCGCTGAAAGCGGGTCGCGGCGGTCGAGCTGGAGCGCTTTGACAATTTCCGCATTGGCAGTCGCCAATGGGCCTTGGGTACCGGCGCCCGGGTGAAAGAGAGGGCGCCTCTCGCTCACCTTCGAATAGGTTGAGCAGCTTGCGACGGCAAACACGGTGAGTAGGGCAACAGCCCACGGTGGAAACCGGTTAGCGAAACGGTTGTTTGTTGTGCTCATAATGAGGAAGTTATCAGTGCCAGGGTCAGCAGATGAAGCCGTCGCCTACCCACCTCTTCGGCTTTCAGTCCCCTCTGTGAAATCCGTGCTACGACAGGCGAAAATGTTTGTTTTCTTGCGCAGATTCTCATGTAGCGAGCTTAGTCTTCCGGTCAAACCTAAACAGCCAATTTTTGAATGATCTTAGCCCGGGGCAAGGCTCTCTCCGCCGCTCGGCCAGTCGCGGGTGCGAGACCCCAAAACAAAGGCGTTGATTTCGCAGGACTAGTCGAAACGGCCGGGTTTGATTGGCCAACTTTTCGGCGGTTTCGGGTCAGTCTTCCGGTGTTTTTGCTCGAGATGAATAGCCTCCATGATATGGTGACCTGAACTATGCAGGTCGAGTTTCGCGAGTCTTTTGCCTACGCAGCCTGGATCGTTTCCAGCAACTTCGGCACGCGGGCTTCTTACCGAATTTACATCAGGGTCTCTGACCCTGGCAGATCAAACTGGTTTGCGAACAAACATCTAGGAGATGACGCTGGCAAGGTTTTAGCGAGGAGAACCTTCCAAGGTGTTTCGGAAGCCGACAAGTGGGATGCCCTCGAGAGGTACGGTGTGCAAGTAAAGTCGAATTCGGAGCCAAAGAAGCCGCCACCCACCAATACGGTTGTGGATTTTCGACGGATCGATAAGAAACTCGCCGCCTTCCTCCTAGCCAAGGCGTTGTTCGAAGCGATGATGTCCGGCAAGTTTGGCAGCGACTACAGAAGCGTCATGGAAAGCGACTATGTCGAAAAATTTGTGGTAGATTTTGACGATATTCTCTGCGTCGTTTCCGCTGGCAAGGATCGCGGAATTGCAAGCAAAATGCTGATTGGCGCCAGACGAGTGTCGACGTTGAATTCGCGAAACCAAGTATCATTCGAGATAAACCATTGCGCCGGCAGCGTCTAGGAAGACGTCTGAACAGCGATGGGTTAAAGACAGTGGTTCAGCGTTCGACTGGATCTTCGGAGTAAAATCTCGACGAAAAAACGCCGATAAGCGCCCCTATATATATTGATACTCCAAGGCACAGTAGAAAGAACGGCAGGGAGAAATAAGCATCGTAATCCAGGGCCAGCATCGCGAATTTGGAAGCATTTACGGCATAAGACGGCCCATTGATAACGGTGGTTAACATCAGTATTCCAGGGAAAATACAGAAGGCTATTCCTCCGACTAGTGCGCCAACTATGGGTGCTGTAGTTTTCCTCCAGAATGCGGAGGTTTTTTTCATCGTGGCGATGAAGGCAACGGCTTATCGTGGAAACCGGGTGAGCGCGAAATGTTTTGTTGGGCGTGCTCATGGTGGGGAAGTTATCAGCGTCAGGAAATAGAGAGGCATGCCGCCAACCTGATTCCTTTGCTTCAGTCATCTATGCTAATCTGTCGGGGCTGTGGTTTGCCACTTTTGTCTCGTGATTTATCCTAATCGTGACTTGTTCCAGGTTGTGCTCAGGCTTGAGGCTTTCGTCCTTCCCAACACTAAGAACCGATCAAAAGAATATGTCGATAGAATCGAGTTTTATCGACACGTTTGGAAGGAGTGTCGATTCCATAATCATTTCTCCAGGAGATTCTGATGCCAAAGGTATGGTTGATTACAGGCAGTTCTCGTGGCCTTGGACGCGCGCTTGCCGATGCGGTACTCGTTGCAGGAGACAAGCTCGTTGCAACAGCGCGCAATCCCGAGCAGCTCGCCGATCTGGTCGAGCGGTATGGCGACCAGGTGCGCGCCGTGGCGCTTGATGTGACGAACGAGCAAGCGGCTGCCCATGCCGTCGCCGTAGCGACAGAGGCCTTCGGACGGCTCGACGTGCTCGCCAACAATGCCGGGTATGGCAACATCAGCCCGATCGAAGATACCAGCCTCGATGAAATTTCGTGCGCAGATTGAGACGAATCTCTTCGGCGTCATCAACGTCACCAAGGCCGCGCTCCCTCTCATGCGGGAACAAGGGGCCGGCCATATCCTCCAGTTCTCTTCGGTTGGAGGGCGAATGGGGCCGGTGGGCAGAGCCCCCTATGCAGCCGCAAAGTGGGGCCTCGAAGGCTTCTCCGAAGTGCTCTCCAAAGAGGTCGGGCCGCTCGGCATCAAAGTGACGATCATTGAGCCGGGTGGTTTCCGCACCGACTTCGCGGGCTCGTCCACGGCGATCCGCGAAGGGCGTCCCGAGTACGATGCCACCGTCGGCGAGACGGCCCGGTTTCAGCGCGACTATAACGGCAGGCAACCCGGCGATCCGGCCAAAGCTGCTGCCGCCGTTCTCCACATAGCAAGCCTGAACGATCCGCCGCTCCGGTTACTGCTCGGCAGCGACGCAGTCCGTTTCGTGGAGCAGAATGATCTCGCGAAGATGGAATCCGACAGAAAGTGGAGGGACCTGAGCATCTCCACGGACATCGAGCCGAAGAGCGGCTCCAACAGGTAGCCCCATACAAATCAGATGCCGGAGCATTCGCGGGGGCACGGCAGAGCGGAGACCGGTCGCGGAGAGTCTTGCAATCTTGCAATGTCTGGTTGCTGCTTTGACTGGCGGAGAGCAAATCGTCGGCTTCGGCAATACGCGGAATGCGCGAAGAGTGCATGGACTCTAGAGGAGACCGGCACTGATGAAACTGAACCTACAACTCATCACACCCCATTACTTGCGGGCTTCGTGAGTCTTGAGGATTGGAGATAGTCGATCGTTACGCGTATTCCTTTGTCAAAATCGACCTTGGGCTCCCAACCGAGCAGCGCGCGGGCGCGAGTGATATCTGGCCGGCCCACCTTTGGATCATCAACCGGTAGATCTCTGTAAATAATACCGCCTGTCGCACCGGTGATTTCGAGAATCTTTTCCGCGAATTGCTTGATCGTCATTTCCACCGGGTTCCCTATATTAACCGGACCGTGGTGTTTGCTCATCGCAAGGCGGAAGATCCCCTCGATGAGGACAGAAACGTAACAGAAACTCCGGGATTGACTCCCGTCACCGAAGACCGTGAGAGGTTCGTTGTTCAATGCCTGGCTGATAAAGGACGGCACAACACGACCATCTCGCAGCCGCATCCTTGGGCCATGGGTATTGAAGACGAAAAAGAGCAAAGAACCATCAAATGAATTTTTCTTGCTTCTTTCCTCGCACATTGGACGCAACGGCTTTCTGTCTTGGGCGGTCTTCGCGCTGTCCAACTAGCCATATGCTGATTTCGCGAAGAAGGTTATTGGATGGCAGTCCAACGGTTAGCGATCATTTCGAATCCGCAGATTTTTCATAGGGGCTCGCTTAATGGGCTACGGCCCCGGGAACGCTTTTGCCTGGTGGCAAAGCCAGACGAGAACTGCGCCCGCCAGCAATGATCCGGCAACCACCAGAAATGCATCGTTGAACGCCATGATGTAAGCGTTTTCCCGCACGACGTTCTTGATTTGGGCGTACGCCTGCTGCGTGGCGGTAACTGAATCGTAACCTTTGTTTACAAATACAGTGCTCAGAGCCTGAACGCGATCAGCAACTAACGGGCGATAATTGTTAATAAAGGCTCCAATTTGGAAATCGTGGAATTGTTCCCGCCGGGTGACGATCGTGTCGAGCAGTGCCGTTCCGAGGCTGCCACCAAGGTTTCGTGCGATGTTAAAAACGGCAGAACCGTCTCCAGCGTCCTTCGGTTGTAACAGAGATGTCGCTAAAGCGGAGAGCGGCACAATAGTAAATGGTTGGCCCAGTGCGCGGATCACATTCGAGAACACGAATTGATCGCCGGCATAATCGGGCGACATCCAGGTGTTGAGCCAGCAACTGGCAGCAAATACCAGGCTCCCGAAGCAAACTAACCCTCGCAGATCGAATCGCTTCATCAAACCGGGTACAAACGGGAAAACCAGAAGTTGAGGTAACCCGACCCAAATCATGGTCTTTCCAGTTTGGAAGGCATCATAGCCCTGCACGATCGTAAGATACTGAGGCAAAAGATAAACCGAGCCATACAGCGCAAAGCCCTGGATGAAATTCGCTGCGGACGCGACTCCCAGGTTGCGGGAGCCGACCAGCCGCAAATTGACAAGGGGTTTGTCGCGATGGAGTTCGATCAACACAAAAGCAGGAACGAAAATCACGGCCGTTAGCGCGCAGGTTTGAATGAATGGGCTGCCAAACCAGTCGTCGCGCTGGCCTTCCTCGAGCATAGCGATGAGTGATCCTAACCCGACTGCCATACAGATAATTCCTAACCAGTCGCCGTCACGCAACAGGTTCAATTGCATGGGAGCGCGTTTGATCGCGAAGATAATTGCTGACAGCATCAGCGCGCCCGGTACGAGATTAACGTAGAAATCCCATTGCCATCCGTAGCTGTCTGTTAACCAGCCGCCCACGCTCGGGCCGATGGCGGGTCCAAGCGTGGCCGTAATACCAAACATCGCGAGTCCCAGCGGTTGCTTGCTCTTAGGTAAAGTCGAAAGCGCAACGGTCAACGCCATCGGGATCATCACACCGCCGGTGAATCCCTGACAGGCGCGAAAGAGGATCATCTGGTCTAAACTGCGCGCTAAACCGCAGAGACAGGAAAACAGGAGAAATAACGCAACGTTTACCAGCAAATACCAGCGCACACTGAAGACTCTGGCAAGCCAGGCGGTGAGTGGAATCGTAATGATCTCACCGATGAGATAGCTGGTGGAAACCCAGGAACCTTCATCCTGAGTAGCCGCAATTCCGCCCGTGATATCGCGGAGTGAAGCGTTCGTAACTTGAATATCGAGGGTGGCCATGAAGGCGCCTAACATGGTGCCTAGTACGCCCACCCAGGTCAGAAGATCTACTCGTTCGTCATGCATCGTCTGCATGGTTGGTTCTCCTTTCAGTTGGTTGCGCTTTAGCCGTTTTTGACGCGGATTTTCGGTTCAGTAGATAGGCCAGGCACAAGGACCTGCTCGTAACCGCGGATGCTGGCTGGTTGGAAACGGATCTTGACCGGTACGCGCTGCACAATTTTCGTAAAATTACCGGTAGCGTTGTCTGGAGGAAGCAGCGCATAGACGGCTCCAGTGCCGGACTGAAAGCTATCCACCGTACCGAGGAACGCGCGGTTACGAATAGCGTCGACCCGGATCTGGACGGGTTGGCCGGGCCGGATCGGGCCTAGCTGGTTCTCTTTGAAGTTCGCCAGGATCCAGACACCCGGTTCCGCGATGGATAAGCCGGCCTGACCAGCCTGTACATGTTGCCCGACTTCGAATGTCTTCTGAGCGACCCAGCCGTCGGTGGAGGCATAGACGGTCGTATACGAAAGTTGTAGTTCGGCATTTTGGACGCTGGCGAGAGCGGCGTCGACCTGAGCGGCAGCTGCTTGCTGTTGCGCCTGAGCGACCTTTAAATTCTCTCTGGCGACGTTGACTGCGGCCAGGCTGGCTTGGTAGCTAGCGAGGCTGGTGGCTGCCTGGGATTTAGCCGTGTCCAGATCCTGTTTCGAGATAACCCCTCTACCTTGATAGAACAGTTCGCTGTTCCGTTGAAAAGTCCGCTCTAAATAATCTGAATTCGCCTTAGCGGAGTCGGCCTGCGCTCGGGCTTGGGTTAACTGGGCTTCCACCAACGGGATCTGAACGCTGGCCTGTTGCAGTTGAGCCTTCGCTTGCAAGTGCTGGGCGCGAGCTTGAACCAGCGCGACCTCGAAATCCCGTGGGTCAAGCCGGGCAATCGGGTCGCCCTTTTTCAGCAACTGGTTATCATCGACCAGCACTTCAGAAATGGTTCCCGACACGCGGAAACTCACCGGATGCTCGTGGCCTGTGATATACGCATCATCGGTCGATTCGAACTGACTCGAATAGATCCAGATCCACGTTGCGCCGCCGGCCGCAAGCATGGCTAGAGGCAAGATGATCCAGTGTAACCGGCGATTTTTCTTTTTGTTCTCGGCTGGCCGGACTTCTGGTTTTTGCTCCCGGGGCGCGAAGGTTGCCCCGTTCGATTTCCGCAGACCGGTTTCATGGGCTGAAGTATCAATCTGCTTGAGATCTTGCTTATAGATCTCTTCACGCACCCGATTTTCTCTCCAATGCAAAGATGAGACACTCATATTTTTTCCTTGGCGGCTTTTGCCGCGGTTATTTGCCCCGGTCAATTCTGTTACCTGTGGGCTTATGAGGAACTAATGACCCGGAGCCTGGGACCTGAAATCAGATTGATCTTACCGCGGCGGTAAGATATACTTACCGTCGTCGGGTGGTTTTTACTATGGAGCTACGTCACCTTCGCTATCTTGTGGCTGTGGCCGAAGATTTAAGCTTCCGCCGCGCCGCGGAACGCTTGCACGTGTCCCATGCAGCTTTAAGTCAGCAGATCGGTGATCTCGAAGACGAGCTGGGGCTGAAGCTATTTGATCGGAATTCGCACCGGGTTGAGTTGACCGAAGCCGGACGCGCTTTTCTTTCAGGAGCGCGCAGAACGCTGACTGCCGCCAAATATGCAATCATAGAGGCAAAAGAGGCTGCGCAAGGAGAAAGGGGCCGCCTCGTGATAGGCACTCTCGGCCCGCTCACGAGTCCATTTTTGCCTCAGGCGCTAGCCCGCTTTCACGAGCAGCATCCGATGGTTGAGGCCACTGCTTTGCACATGAGCAATCCTCTTCAGATCGAATCCCTGTTTGAGGGATCGATCATGCTGGGCATCGGATATTTCGACCTGCCGCTGGAGGAGGATGAACGCGAGCAACTTGGCACCCGGTTACTGCTTCGTCCGCAGTTTGGGATTGCCTGCTCGAAAAAGCGCAAGCTTTCGAAGCGCAGGAAGCCAAGTCTTAAAGATTTTCGTTTTGACAAATTCATCGTGCTCGATCCGGAGTATGTGGATGGGTACGAGCATTTGCTTCGTGGATTTTGCCGCCAGTTCGGAGGTTTTGAACCAGAGATAGGAGCGATGGCGGACTCTCCCGAAAGCCTTATCAGTATGATAGCGGCCGGGCGGGGAGTTTTTCTGGGGCTGGAAATTGGCCTCCGCGGCCGCACTGCGCCGATTGATTTTCATCTGCTGGCTGAACTTGCCGGCCAAATGGAGATCGTCGCCCGCTGGAAAAAACAGTCCCAAGCAGTCCCGACGATCCTGAAATTCGTCGACGTGCTGCAACAGGAGGTTAAGTTGGCAGTAGGCGTTAGCGAATAAAATTTTTTAGGGACTGTTGGATGCTGGCGAAGGAAATCAGCTAAGGCCAGAGCAACATCAAGGCGCTGGCCGGACTCCCAATTTTGCAGAGAATCTAGCGTAACAGGAATACCGGCGTTCGTTAGCACCCTAACGGCATCAGATTGACTTGAGCCATTTTGTTCGCGCCAGTGTTTCAGGCTGGTAATCAGTGGCAGAGGCTTCTGCGGCATGAAGGGTTAATTCATGCCTCAGAGGGCTAAATTTTGCGAGTTGATCGCGAGCGACAGCTCTAATTTATCTATTGCAAACAAGTATTGTCTATTCTAATTATTGTTCTGTAGACAAAATATTTTTGATTCAGATAATCTGCTTATATGAACCAAGTCGTGAACGCGGATGGCACTTTAGCTCCAGAGCACGGCTCCCCCGATTGCTGGAAGGATCTGCCTGGCGAGGAACGAGAGGCCAGGCTGCAAGCAAAAGCGACCTCCGATCTCCTTACCGCTCGGGCCGGCATACCGGACGATGCCGAGGAGTTACCTCTACGCCATTTGTAATCCCTATCTCATCGGCCAGACCATCGTCGTCGATGGCGACGGGTCGTTGACCTGACCCACACAAAAATTTTCCATGAAGACTCCATCACAATCAAAGTCCTCTGATATCGAGATAGCTCACTCACTGGCCCGGCTTGCCGTGGGCCTGAACATTCTTGCGCACGGCCTCTCGCGCATTGGGAACATTCCCGACTTCGCAGCCAGCACCGAAAAGATGTTTGCCGCCACTTGGCTTCCGTCCGCCGCCGTAACTGTAACGGCCTATGCCATTCCACCTGTCGAACTCGCAGTGGGAACCCTGTTGGTGTTCGGCCTCTTCCTGCGTCCGGCACTCATTATCGGAACCCTATTGCTTTGTGGGTTGATCTTCGGCAGTGCGCTGATCCAGCAGTGGGACGTTGCAGGAATTCAACTGGTATATGTCGCGGTCTACACAGCCCTGCTGGCAACTGCCGGCTTCGATCGATATTCGGCGGATCAACTCTTGCGCAAAAACTAATCTTCTAACCACCAAACTGATTAAATCAAACCGCCCAACTCGTATGAATCTAGAACTCACTAACAAAACAGCACTCGTTTCCGGTTCCACCAAGGGCATTGGATTCGCCATTGCCAGCCAACTCGCTGCCGAAGGCGCCCGTGTCATCGTGAACGGACGTTCAGAGAACGCCGTCGATTCCGCGCTGCAACAAATTCGCAAACAGGTGCCCAACGCGAACGCCGATGGATTTGCCGGGGACCTTTCCACCGAAAAGGCGGCGGAAGATCTGCTCAAGCGTTTCCCCGCAGTCGATATTCTGGTCAACAACCTTGGCATCTTTGAAGCCAAGCCCTTCGAGGAAATTACCGACGCGGATTGGCGGCGCTATTTCGAGGTCAACGTGTTTAGCGGCGTGCGCCTCAGCCGGGCCTATATCTCCGGCATGAAAGAGCGCAATTGGGGCCGGATCATTTTCATCAGCAGCGAGAGCGCGCTGAATACTCCCAAGGAAATGATTCATTATGGCATGTCGAAGACGGCTCAACTGGCGGTTTCACGCGGCCTGGCCGAGTTTTGTGCCGGGACCGGTGTCACCGTGAATGCCATCCTTCCGGGACCGACTCGCTCCGCCGGGGTGGAGGAGTTTGTATCGCAGGTCAGCGGCGGCCAGCCATTCGCCGATTTTGAAAAGGAGTTTTTCAAAACGGTGCGCCCCACTTCCCTGATCAAACGCTTTGAGACACCGGAGGAAATCGGCCGTTCGGTGACCTTCGTGTGCAGTCCTGCCGCCTCCGGCATCACCGGTGCGGCCCTCAGGGTGGATGGTGGAGTCGTTCCCTCGTGTTTCTAACCCCTAACCAGGTAACATCTCGTGGACATCCACCACCGACTCTCACGTTCTCAACGTCTTGCCGAAATGAATCAACTCCGGCCAGTCGACAGGAATAGCGACGGCAAGCAGGCCGGCGAAATCACACTGGTTGATGTCGCAACCGGCAAGCCGTTTCCGGTCGCGCGTGCCGGTTCCATCTCCTGGACCAGTGCGGCCCGGGGCTGGCGCGGGATCATGGTGGAGGCCCATCGGCAGGAGCCGCAAGAAATGCCAGCGCATTATCTCGACGCGCATGGAATCATGATTTGCGCCAGCCGCGGGCCAATTATTTTTGGCTGGAAAGAGAATGGCCGGTGGCGCGACCGCGTAATGAACCCCGGTGAATTCCATTTGATCACGCGTGGCGAAATCAGCGCTCCGCGCTGGCCACAAGCGTTCGATGTCGTTACGCTCGCCTTGGACCCGGGATTCGTGGCGGACGTAGTGAAGGACGGATTGCCTGCCGAGCGGGTTGAATTTGCACCGCAGCGGGCGGTATTCGATGCGACCATTGCGCGCTATATCGAGGCGTTCCGTTGCGAACTCGCGACCGATTCGCCCAACGGTTTGTTGTACGTGGACAGCCTGGCCATTGGATTCACGTTGAATTTGCTTTCCAAATACGCCGTAGCCAAACCGAGGATTCCGTTGCCGCGAGGCAAGTTGAATTCTTTTCAGCTGCGCAGCGTTGTGGATTTTATCCAGTCACACTTGGACGAGAATCTTTCTCTGGTCGCCTTGGCGGAACAAGCGAACGTGAGTCCGTTTCATTTCGCACGCCAGTTTTGCGCGACCGTCGGTTTGACGCCGCATCAATTCGTCCTGCGCCAGCGCGTCCAAAAGTCCCTCAATCTCATGAAGATTGGAAAACTTCCGCTGGCGCAAATCGCCATCGAATCCGGCTTTCACGACCAGCCACATTTCACTCATGCCTTTCGCAAAGTTGTCGGCACGACTCCCGCCAGGTATTCAGTTGGCCGATAACCAGCCGTCCGATTGGGCAAGTTTTTACAATCGCCCGCCGGCCGATTGCGATAGCTTGGGCGTCCGAAGACGAAGCCATTTCAAAATTGACTGACGGGGCTGCCATCGTGCGGCTGATCAACCCAAACCTGCCTCTCGCTTATGAATCTAGAACTCGCCGATAAAACCGCTCTCATTTCCGGTTCTATCAAGGGTATCGGTTTCGTCGCTGCCAGCCAACTGTCGGCGGAAGGCGCGCGAGTGATCGTGAACGGACGCTCGGATAATGCAGTTAATTCCCCAATGAAACAGATTCGCGAAACGGTGCCGGAGGCGAAAATCGAGGGTACAATATGATAACCAATCAACACATAGCGATTGTGGGTGGCACGGCAGGCATAGGTCTAGCCGTGGCGCAGATGGCGGCCGACGCCGGCGCAGAAGTGCGTCTTGCAGGTAGCAGCCGCGATAGACTGGACCAAGCGCTTCGGCAGTTCGACGGCAAGGTCAAGGGCGAACTGGTGGACGTACGCGATGAAGATTCGATTCGCCGATTTTTTGTTCACGCAGGCGCGATTGATCACGTCGTCTCGACAATCGGTCTTAACTATCGACCTGTCAGGGTTCGTGATGGACGGCGCGCCGATTTGGATGACCTTTTCACAGTCAAGTACTGGGGCCAATTTCTCGTTGGCAAACACGCGGCAGAACAGCTCGCGGCAAACGGTTCAATCACACTGACGTCGGGTGTTCTCAGCCACCGCTCTGCGGAAGGGTTCGCCGCGCTGGCCTCAGTGAATGCTGGTGTCGAAGCACTGGCACGCACGTTAGCCTTGGAACTTGCTCCTCGTCGCGTGAACGTCGTTTGTCCCGGTTTTGTCGATACCGGGAAGCTTCACACCGATTTGCCGGCGGTAACCCGGTCCGCGAAGTTACAGGCCGACAAGGCCGCAACTCTGCCGACCATGCGCGTCGGCCTACCTCAGGACCTTGCTCTTGCCTATATTTATGCCATCGAGAATCCGTATCTAACTGGCCAAACGCTCGTCGTGGATGGTGGCGCCTCACTAACCTGACATATCCAAGCACAGCCAATTGAAAACAAAGCCATGAGGCAGATGACTTCCAGAAAGGCGGAGCCAGCAGCCGCCGTCGCGCTCGCGCTGTTGGCCACCGGCGCGGGATTCCTTGCGTTCGGCCAAGACGTAACAGACGGCAACTTGCCACAGCCCAAATTGGTAATCATCGACAAATCGCTTCCCGCCAATCAGGCCCAAAAGTCGATCCATGCGGCGAGGCTCTTCTATGCGTTTTGGAATACCGGTGACCCTCAACTCGCAAGAATCGTGCTGGCTCCAAGTTTCATCGACCGGACATTGCCGAAAGGCCGTCCGCAAGGAGTTGATGGACCGCTCTTTGCGTCGAGCAACTTCCGCCACGCAGTGCCGGACCTACGGTGTGACATTGAACAACTCATTGTGACCGGCGACCGCGTGGTCGCACATCTACATTTTTCGGGACATTTCACCGGGACTTTCGGGGAGAAGCAAGGAGCGGGTCAACCCATCGATTTCATCGCAACGGACATTTTGCGGTTGGAGGATGGCCGCATCACGGACAACTGGCACATTGAGGACAATCTTACATTGATGCAGCAATTGGAAATCGTCCCACCCTGATACAGTGGAGGTATAAAACAACGCGTCAGCAAAAACAACCGAGAAAACCAGATATGATCCACAGAAACCCTTTCTTCGCTCTTACGGCGGCGACCGCCGTCTTTTTCGTCCTCTGCGTGGCCCCTGCACCGGCTTTGGCGCGCCCGTAAAGAACATTGTCCTCGTCCATCGCGCCTGGGCAGATGGTTCTGGCTGGAAGGGTGTTTACGACATTCTTGTCAAAGATGGCTACAATCTCAGCATCGTTCAGGAGCCCGAGACGTCGTTTCAGGAGGATGTTGCCGCGACGAAGCGCGTCCTGGCTCAGCAAGATGGACCGTGCATCCTTGTCGCCCACAGCTACGGGGGAGCGGTAATTACCGAAGCAGGGACGCATCCCTATGTGGTCGGTTTGGTGTACATCGCCGCCCATATGCCGGACGCCTGAGAAAATGAGGCCGACGACGGAAAGCGCTTCCCAAGTGACCTCAGCAAATCTGCAGCGATAAAGAAGACGGCTGACGGATTCACTTACCTTGACCACGCGCAGTTTCATGAGTACTTCGCCGCCGACTTGCGTGCTGATCAGGCCGCTTTCATGGCGCGTCACAGGTGCTCAACGCGGCTGCCAATTTCAAAGCAGTCATCACCACGCCCGCATGGAGAAGCAAACCCAGCTGGATGTTGGTGGCGGGAAAGGACAGAACCATCAATCCTGACTTGGAACGCTGGTACGCCGAACGAGCTAAAAGCCACATGGTCGAAGTCCCAGGTGCCAGTCACTCGGTTTATGCGTCCAGGCCGAAGGAGGTTGCCGCCTTGATTGAAGACGCGGCCTCGCACGGCAAGTAAAAGAGACTAAATCGCGCCTGCTTAAGCGTCGCAAATCGCAAGACCGTTAATCGGATGCTATGAACTCAAAGACAAAGGAGATTCCGGAATCACAGGTTTGGCTGATAACCGGCAGCTCCCGTGGATTGGGCAGAGCACTCGCCGACGCCGTTCTTGGGGCCGGTCACAAGCTCGTCGCCACGGCGCGCAATCCGGCACGGCTCTCTGATCTGACGCAACGCTACGGTGATCGAGTTCGCGCCGTCGCCCTCGACGTTACTGATGAGAGAGCGGCAGAGAGGGCCGTAAAGACAGCCACGAATACCTTTGGACGATTGGATGTCCTCGTTAACAATGCGGGCTATGGAGATATCAGCTCGATTGAGGATACCAGCCTTGCCGATTTCCGTGCCCAGATCGAAACCAATCTCTTCGGCGTCATCATTGTTACCAAGGCAGCGATCGCGATCATGCGCCGGCAGAGAATGGGGCACATCATCCAGTTTTCCTCTATCGGCGGGCGAATTGGGCCGCCAGGGCGGGCCGCCTATGCGGCTGCAAAATGGGGCGTCGAAGGTTTCTCGGAAGTGCTCGCGAAAGAAGCCGGCCCCTTGGGCATCAAGGTGACAATCATCGAGCCTGGAGGCTTTCGCACCGACTTCGCTGGGGCATCCACCACCTTCAAGGCTGGGCGGCCCGAATACGACGCCACGGTCGCGGCTGCGGCGTGGTTTCAGCGCGGCTACAATGGCCTCCAACCGGGCAATCCTGAAAAAGCTGCCGCAGTGGTCCTCCGAGTGGCAGCCATGGCTGACCCCCCTCTGCGGCTACTGCTCGGTAGCGACGCTGTTCAAGCGGCGGAGCGGAGCGCACTGGCACGGATCGAAGCCGATAAGAAATGGCGGGAGTTAAGTGCCTCCACGGATTTCAAGGCGAGCGGCGCCAGGAAGAAGGTTGAATATTGCACCCAACGTACCTCACGAGAACTGGAACGATCTTAATTCACACGCAGTCAACGGATTCTTTCATGAAAAAATCTCCAAAAGTGGTCCTGGTCGCCGGAGCCCAAGGCGTTATCGGACGTGCGGCCGCCGAGCATTTTGCGAAAGAGGCGGCACCACGGTCTACGGCGTTTCGCGCAGGTCTATCGAAGGGTTGGAAAACGTGACCGCGATCTCCGCTGATTTATTCGATCCGGTGGAAACCGGAAAAAGCCTCGGCTCCTTGAAAGACGTGACCCATGTCGTCTTTGGCGCCTACGTCGAGAGAGAGACACCGGCCGATCGTAGCCTGGCCAACGTCGCGCTCCTGCGCAATCTGATGGACACAATCGAAGAGACAGCTCCAAACCTTCGGCACGTCACCATTTACCAAGGCGGCAAGGCCTACGGCGCGGATCTGGGGCCGTTCAAAACCCCCGCGCGCGAGGACGATCCGCGCCTGATGTCGCCGAACTTCTACTACGATCAGGAGGATCATCTCCGTCAACGGCAAAAGGGAAAAAAGTGGACATTCAGCGTACTCCGGCCCGAAGCGGTTTCTGGCTATGCGGTGGGCAATCCAATGAACCTCTCGATGGTGATCGCCGTCTATGCCGCCATTTCCAAAGAACTTGGCCTTCCCTTGCGATTCCCTGGCCCGGAGGCGGCCTACCGAGCGCTCTACCAGATCACCTCGGCCGACATTCTCGCGCGCGCCACCGCTTGGGCGGGCGAGACCGAGGCCGCGGAGAACGAAATCTTCAACATCACCAACGGTGATTATTTTCGCTGGCAATTCATGTGGCCTCGCCTTGCCCGAATGTTCGAGATGGATATTGCCGAACCCGTGCCGATGCCTCTGGCCGTGTATATGGCGGACAAGGCCGCTCTATGGGCGGAGATGACGCAAAAGTACCATCTTCGCCCTACACTCTATGAGCAGCTCGTGGCATGGAGATTCGGTGACTTCATCTTTGGCTCTGCGTTTGACAATATCACCAGCACGATCAAGGCTCGGCGCGCCGGCTTCCACGACTGCATCGATACGGAAGAGATGTTTTCGCGGCTCTTTGAGGATTTGCGCCAGAGGCACGTCATCCCGCCCCTTTTCTGAGTTTATTCTGACCTATGTCGCTTGGACATCGATCCACGATCTGTCCAGATTTGGAAGGCCTCATGATCAGGGGAGCTTGTCGAAAAAGAGATAAAGGGCGGCAATCCGGCCGTCCCGGGCAATGATGAAATCAGTCCCGGCGTAAGCTGGCGCCTCACCAGGGCGGCCCGATACCCATTGGATCCGCCCGCCATTGCCCAACTCCTCTGGCTCGGTAATTGGCTGATATCGAAAGTCAGGGTGAGTAGCTCTGATCGCGCCAGCGACGCGATCGATCTCGTCGCGGCCACGGTAGACGCCTTTGGTGGGGTCGTAGAACACACAATCTTCGGTGAAGATCTCTTCGATAGCCGCGCGCCGACGCGCGGGATCGTTTTCACCGAAGACGTCCTGAAGATTGCGGGTCAGCAAGGTCGATATGATGTAGGACACGGTTATTGTTTCTCCTCTTGGGATCGAGTGTGGCTTGTGAGAGCGTATCAGGCACCCTGATCATTCGAATGATACGACAAATAGCTTGGAAAAGAAGGCGCCAAATAATTTGGGGAATCGATAGGCGTCACGCTTCGAGTCCGACAGTCGATGAGCTCGCAAAGTTTAGTCTCTGCGACGACGCGAGCTGTGAACCTCGGATTCCCGTACGAGTTCTGAGCCGAGCATCGGGTTGCCTCCATCGTCGTAGTAGATGCCGGTCTGACCGGATGCAACGTTGGTGGCCACGCGCGCGGCTTTCTTTGGGGTGCTCCAATACTTGATATGGGGAGCGAGCACCGGAAGAATGCAGTTTGCCAAGAAGCGCAGGAAGACGTTGGCCTCGCGCCCGAGGCCGGTATTCGGAGTAAAACCCGGTTCGGAGCGCGCTGAAGCGTAACCGTGGAGGCAAACGCCATTACCGTAGCGAGGTTGCACTGCTTCGATGTGGCGTAGGCGTCTGCACCCGGCATCGCGGAGCCGCCGGGTTTCCACTCGCTACGCGCGCTCGCCTCGCTGAGATGTAAAAATTACGCTATTCCACGCCGAGCTCGAAAGCAGGTTCTCTTCCTGCCTCTTGTCATCCTGGGCGCACCCAGGACCGATCTCGTGGCGACGATGCCTTTGATGGATCTGTTGGCAAACGCTGCCACAAAGCGACCGAGCCGGACCATATGTCGTCCAGTTGCGGAGCGGATAGCTCGGACCGATTTCTCAGACACTTGAAAATCCGCGGCGGCGACGATACGAGAACTGAACCGCTTCGTGCGTTCCAGGTGTTCGAGGTAGAACTGGTCGCGTCCCATTTGGATTTGCGGAAGGGCCTTCAGACGCTCCGAACACTTCGCCGCGAACACCCGAAAATCGTGGCTGAGGGCGAGGGCATCCTCGCCTTCCTTTGCGCGTCTTGTTTGGCAACTCCTTGAGCTTGGCCTTCGCGGACTTTTCGTCTTTGAAAAACAGACGTTGCCTCTTCGCGTTGACTTTCAGCCCATCGATATAATACTGGTAGGCCCGTTTGCCGGTGTACGGAAGTATGCGCAATTGAGCGTTCCCATGCGCTCAGGTTCGGATTCTATCCAGAAATTGGCAACAAGTGGCAACGCCGAAAATGCTGCCAAGTGTTGCCAAAGCGAAACCGGCAGGGAATCAAGTCCAGTAAAGGAAGGAGGGATGGCTGAGCGGTTTAAAGCACCGGTCTTGAAAACCGGGGATCCGCGAGGATCCGTGGGTTCGAATCCCACTCCCTCCGCCAAATTGATTTTCAAGGACTTCCCCTGTCATTTCCACTCGAGAGGTGTTCCGGCCGGCAGGTGACGCACGGCACGAGCGATGTCCCAATTTGTCAATCGTAACCCACCGATGCTCTGTTCGAGGTTCATCTGGTCGGGAATGCTGGTACCATGCAGACCATACGGCAGGGGTTCCGTACTCTGCGATTTCGCCAAGTTGATCCACAAAATTCCCACCGGGTTTCTCGGACCCGCAGCAAGGTATTGTTCCGACGACAGCACGGCCTTGGGTAAGGGCGTTGGCATCTCCTGATTTGCGCTGGTATAAGAACCGGCCCTCTGAGTGTGTTCAATTCGCTCTTTCTGGAACGTGCCGAGACGGGGCCTTGGAATTACGTCAAGAATCGTCCAGGAGTTTCGCCCGTGCAGCCCCGGCCGGGCAGGAGACATGGGCAGGACGGCAATCAGTGAGCCGCCTTGGTAAATATTCAATTGGGACAGACGAATCACGGCGGCTGTCACCGGATTCTTGGGATCGGCCGGCGGTTGCAGTGGCTCATCGAAAGCCTTCTCGATTTCAAAAGGGAGCACGTTGGGCACTTGAAATTCTGCGCCGATCCCTGGCGTGGCCGGGAGTTTGCTATTCAGAGTGCGCAAATAGGTTTCCTTGCAGTGAAAGCGCTCTGCAACGAACTCCCATGGCGAGCGATAGGCCAGCATTGGCAGCGCCGTCAATTGCTCGTACGTCAGAGGCACCGCCTTGATGGCAGGAGAGCGGGGGGGGAGTTTCCCGGGACGAGTATGGGGGGACATGGGGCCTGGCTTTCCAGCAAGCGTGTCCGCTCTCGGTGGAGCTATGAATCGGAAGTCGTCCGGTTTGAGCTTGTAACGGGCGAAAAGGTTCGGCACCGCCGTTTGGGCCTTCGCTTCGAGAGAGGCATCATCCTTCGCGTCTTCATGGGTGCTTTGATAAATAAGCATTATTCGCATAAGGCCCGGCCCTGGGTCGCCGACGATTGGGCCGGCCGAGAATTGCTCACGGTCCAGAAAGATCTCAAGGCGAAGTTTATCCTGCTCAACCGCGGCCTCTGGACTCAACTTTGGTTCGGGAGTCGCCGCCGATTCGTGCTTCTTGGGGGGAGGAGCCATTGCACTCAATTCAGCGAGAGTCGGAATCTTCAACATCTGGCCGGCGCGGATTTTGTCGCCTTTCAGTCCGTTGAACGTTTGAATTTGCGAAACCGTCATGCCGAACTTTTTCCCGATAAGGATCAGCGCATCCCCACGCTTCACTTCGTAGAGACCAGGCCGGGCCTCTGGTGGAGGAGACTCGGCAACGGACGACGGAACCGGGGTTGGCGTCGGCGTCGGGCTGGCAGGCTGGAGGCCCCAATCCTTGTCATCAGAGGGTGCAACCCGCCATTCCCAGTGAACAGCTTCCTCCAATCCTGCCTCTATTCGCCTAGTCGGGGCGGGTTTTTCAATCAGCGTCTGTGCAGTTGCGCCGGTGGAACAGACCGCGGAGAGGACGAGGATCGGCAGTGACCGTGCGGCACTGAAAAGCATGCATTGACTTTTAGCCTCATTCCCTCTCCGGAGGCAAAGCGCAAATGAACAACGTACAGGCTGAAAGCCGGTGTTTCTACATTACCGCTAAAGCTCTTCAATCATTTTCCTGACGTCCTCCTTGCTCTTGCCAAGCTTCTTCTGGAGCCGCCCGAGCAGTTCATCGTCCTTACCTTCGGCAAAGGCAAGATCGTCGTCTGTCAGATTGCCGTAGCTCTGTTTCAGTTTCCCTTTGATTTCGTTCCAAGTACCTTTGAATTGTAATTTATTCATACTTGTTAGACGCAGCCGGACCTGTCAATGGCCCTGCTCTTAGGCACCGTTCAGGTACTCACCTGATAAGCAAGCGAAGATGCCCATTAGAGTTGCGCCGCAGTTTTCTGATCGGCTTGGCGGCCAGATACTGCGTGAGCCAATCACGACGATTACTTATTGGAACCGCTTGAGCGGCAGCTCCGCAGTTCGCCTACTCTTCCTGTTGCGCAACCCAATCGATCGCGAACTTCACCATTTCTTCCGAATCCTGAAGACCGAGCTTTTCTTTGATGTGCGCTCTGTGCGTTTCGATCGTTTTTACGCTCAGATGCAGCATTTCCGCAATCGACCGGGTGGAACCGCCCTTGCCGAGGAGTTGCAGGACTTCCAGTTCGCGATCTGATAACGCATCCACCGGAGATCCGGCTCCAGCTTCAGCCGATTGCACAGCCTTGAAAATCAGTTTCTCTGCAAATTCCGGACTGACGTAAATCTTGCCCTGAAGCACTTTGAAAATCGCTTCTGCCACATGGTTAATGGCTTCGGCCTTCATAACGTACCCGAGAGCCCCCGCCTTTAAGGCGCGCAGACCAAAAACGGCTTCGTTGTGCATCGAGATCACGAGAATTGGGAGGTCTGGCTTCTCCGCTTTCATAAGCTTAATCAGCTCGATTCCGTTTGTCCCTCGAAGCGACAGGTCAACAAGTACAATGTCCGGTTTGAGGCGTCTCATCGCGTCCAGCGCGAGTGGCGCAGAATCGGCGTGACCACAGACCTCAAGTCGGGACTGCTCGGTAATCAGCCCCGCCAACCCAAATCGAAAAACTGGGTGATCATCGACGATCAATACTCTTTTTCTTCGCTTACTGCTTTCCTCGGTCGTCTCTGGTTCGGGGTTGATCATAAGGTTTCCTCCGGGAACAATGCCATCCTCCGCGCTGTATGGTCAATGAGGACTCCCACACTCCTCTTCCGGCGAAAACGATACTCATGTAGCCATCATCCCTGATTCTGATCGAATTGTACCAGATTTTGCAACTCAATGACTGCTTCGTTTACAAGGTTTGCCAGATCAGACGCCTCTTTTCCGAGGTCCTCGCTCAATATTGCGACTCTTCCCGCCAGAATTTTGCACCCGAACGCCGCGCCCAGGAGCTGTTGTGATACGCCTTTGTGAAGTTCGTTCTGGATCCTGCGCCTCTCCAATTCTTGCCCCTCAGAGCGCGCGTCACAAACGCGCTTCAAGGTCGGAGTAACCAACGGAATGAAGACGCAAAGGATAGATTGAGAGGACTTTTTTGAGCCGGTGGAGGCAACCGAGCGCATTTCAAAATCCAATACTCGCCCATCCGCCGACTTGAATCCGACATGAACTTGAACAGGAGTTTGATTTGCGAACGCGGCCTCCCAGGAGGTTCTGTCTGCCGCAGCGAGCCGGCGCAGCACGACTTCGGAGAACGAGACACGATCATCAAACGGCGTCGCCGCGTCGACTAGCGACACAAATAGTTCATTATGACTGATAACTTCCGCAGCTCACCGGCTTGACTCGAACGGCGGGTAAACCGATCTCCTGCAACAACGTACAAACCTCGTCAGGCCGCCTGGTCACGACTGCCTCTCTTTCATCATCTCAGCTTCGCGAAGCAGGGCCAGCAGCGCGTCCGGGATAAAAGGCTTGACCAGGTGGTGAACGTAACCAGCAGCGCGGCTTTTGCTTTGATCGTTACTGGTCCCGTACCCGCTCATGGCGATTGCAAATTTAGGGCGGTGTTCCCCTAGTTTTTCCATCAGCGTCCAACCGCTGCCGTCCGGTAGTCCGATGTCACTGATCAGCACGTCGCAACCCGACTTCGGGATTTCCCGCAGCGCTGTCGCGATGTCGGCCGCAACGGAGACTTTGTAACCGGATTGTTCGAGGAAGAGCTGCATATACCTCACGGTATCCTCGTGATTCTCAACCAAAAAGACATTGAGTGAACCCATAAGAGAATTTATCTTCAACATCCTTGGCTCCCTGTTCAAATTATTGCAATCTCCCAAAATCGAGTTGCTGGCTTAGGGGTTTCGCCGAGGCGTCTTTCGTGGTCTCCACCGATTTTCATTCGTGGGATCTCTCTTAGCTTGGTTCTGTGATAATTGAGCAAGAAACAGATCAAACGGCGAGTGCATCGGACAATCAGTTAATGAAAGCGGTGGTCAATCGCGAAGGAGACGCCTTGGAGAGCATCTATAAACGATACGAACCGCTCCTCCGCACGGTCATCTTGAATGTCCTTCGTGACGAGTCAGAAGTGGACGATGTTCTTCACGACGTTTTGTTGCAAGTCTGGGATCAAGGGCATCGTTACAACCCAAATGAAAAAGGTCTGCGCGGACTCTTGGTGACATTGGCGCGCAGACGGGCCTTTGATCGCTTACGTCGAAGGGCGGCTTACCGCCGTGCGACCGAAAGCTTGAAAACAGACACTGATAACCCGTTGACCTTCGAAACAGCGACTATGACGAGCGAAGTGGAGGTTCATGATTTGTCGAAGCTGCTTCATCGCGTGATTTCGGAGTTGCCTGAAGCGCAAAAAGAGGTCATTGATCTGGCTTTCTTTAAAGGAATGAGTCAGCGCGAAATTGCTGCCAAAAGACAAATTTCTTTAGGTACTGTAAAAACGAGGCTTCATCTGGCGCAACGGAAATTGTACAACTATCTCGTCCCCATTCAGAGCAAGATCTAGACTTCGCGAATTACACTGTTGAATCTTCAAGCTTTGGCCCATAGGCGCTAAGCTTAGGGAAGGCGTGAAATAATCCTGAACAAACGCTCGATCACACCCATAGCTCAATCTACGCAGCAATCAGGATGTCCGAGCTCAAGACGCAGGTGGAAGCCTGCGTTACCGTCTACCGCCTGAACTTGCGCGCGCTTAGATTCTGCCCATCAAGATAAGCACCAGGATGATGACAAAAAGCAGACCTAGTCCGCTTGTTGGGTAATAGCCCCAACCCGCGCTGTAAGGCCATGTCGGCAGCGCGCCCACCAACAATAGAATCAAAACGATTAACAGAATTGTGCCCATGGATATTCTCCAAATAAATGTTGATAGCTATTCGCTGTGCGCGACGCAGCCGGTTGTATAAAACGCGAAAATCGCACTTGCCCTTTGGCCGGTGAGATTTTCTGGCCCGTGGGGAGCCGCCACGCCCGGCAGCGAGCAGCTCCAACACAGAGGCTCAAAAAAGGCGGTAAAGGCTAGCGACCTGCACGTGAAGTGGCTTCTACATTGACCTGGCTCTCGGCAATGGAAGTCAATTTTTTGTCGGCTTGTGCCTCTTCGTTCAATGTTTGCTGCAGGGTCTCGGCGATCTCGTTTTCCCCGAGCCGGCGTGCGAGGCTGCGGGCGGTACCATATCCGGCCATCTCGTAGTGCTCAACGCGCTGAGCAGCGCCGATAAGACCCGCATCACGAACGCTGGGATCCCCTTCTGCCTTCACCAAAACGTCGCCCTCCTTAATCAGACCTTTCATCGCTTCGCAGGTTTCCCCCGAAGATTTTTCTCCGATCTGCTGGAAGATACGCTCTAGTCGGGAGACATGTTGATGAGTCTCTTGCAGGTGGTGATTAAAAGCGGATTTTAGCTCGCTTGAACTTGCAGCCTCCGCTAGTTTCGGCAGCGCCTCGACGAGTTGATTCTCGGCGTTGTATAAATCACGCAATTCCTCGATTAGCAAGTCGCGCAAAGAATCCAGTTTTAGTGCGGTAAATCTCATAGTGAAATAGTTCGCCGCTTGCCGCAGGATAGGATGTCTATCTGGCTAAAAATAAGCGCAAACGGTCGCAGCGGATGAATCGACGTCCGCGGAGTGGAAAGCCCCCGTGCCATACTGCACCCTCCCTCCCTAACTCCAGGGTCTGTCTACCGGCTCTAGTAATAACCAGGATCCATCAGATTCTTCAGCAGGGCAGCGATCTCCTGGTCAATCGCCGGGTCAAGCATTCCAAGGGCGTGTTCGATAAAGCCTTCATCGAAAAGATACCGTTTGGCGTATCGTTTGATCAAAGGATCGATGGTTTCTTGATCCCAGCTCACGGCACCGGTGATGTGATCGATATGAATGGTGCCGGCCAGATGATGCGAAACGGTATATTTTTCCTGCATGGAAGTTCACAGTTCTTGGAGCAGGATTTGTGCCGGATCGAGTGGCTCCTCAGAGTATCGCTTGCGGACCGGAAGAAGCGCCAAGCCCATCCGGTTTCCCAATCGACTCTGGCCACGGTCTTTCAGGTGCGTCGGACAAGAACACAGGCGGGACGCCTATGCTTCTACATTCAACTCGGCTTCTTGCCAGTGCCTCGTTCGTGTCTCTTCGGGGAAGAGAGACCGGCGCCCTCTCCAAATTTCCAACTGCGGTGTCCGAGGCGAAAAGCGATCTACGCGGCTTTCACGGTGAGCTCATCAGAAACTTCAGTCAGGTCGACTTCCTCCGTGAAAACCCGGAACACTTCAAGCGACTGTTTACCGAAGGACATTGTGATTGGGACATCAGCTGCATCGCAGCCTCGCCCGATCAACACGCGTCCGACACGCCGACGATTGTGCCGTGCGTCAAAGGTATACCACCCTCCCTGCAAATAGACCTCAAACCAAGCGCTAAAGTCCATCGGATCGGGGGCAGGAGGCACTCCGATGTCTCCCAAGTAACCCGTCGCGTACCGAGCTGGAATATTCAGACAGCGGCAGAGCGTGATCGCCAGATGAGCGAAGTCGCGGCAAACCCCAACGCGCTCCCGAAAAGCTTCAAGCGCGGTGCGATTGGAACGAGCTTGCTGGTAATCGAACTGAAGATGCCCGTGGACAAAATCGCAAATGGCTTGGACCCGTTCCCATCCTGGTCGCGTATCGCGAAAGGTCAACCAGGCAAAATTCATCAACTCGCTGTCAATTTCGCAATATCGGCTTGGCAAAAGAAATCCCAGGAGGGGGACGGGCAGCTCTCGGACATGGAATTGCTCCGCGTCTGGTGCGCAGACGTCGAGTTCACCGCTGTCGTGGAGGACGGCGTTGCTAAAAATGCGGAGCCGACCAGCAGGAGCGCATATGCGACCGCGGTGGTTACCGAATCTGTCATAATATTCCTCGCCGGGCAGATCGGGATCGGTCGTGAACCGCTCGGGCTCAAGAAGGTCCGCCTGACGTGACGGATGGACGCGGAGCAAATGAATCACCGCGGTCGGCATGGGAGATTGGAGCGCGATGTCATAACCAATTTTGATAAGCATTTTGTCAGGGTGAATAACTGATTAAACGACTGGACTCTTCCCGGGGGCCCCAGATTTTGAATCTGCGCGACCCAGTCGGAGTAACCCTTCTAAAATTTGTCCAAAGTTCGGATCGAACGATCCAGGTGGACGCATCGCGGCCAACTATGCGGCGCAGTCAGGATTTGTATCTTATTTTTCAAATTGGCTCGTATTGAGCAGATCCGGCTGCTATTCCGGACATTGCCAACGAGCGGCGCACTGAGAACGTTTGAGAAACTAGGCGAAGTCTGGCATGAACTATGCTGCGTATATTTACAAAGAGAGGTTGATGGCTGCTGCCGCAGGAACGTCCGTTTCCAGAAAAGGAAATCAAAGATTCTCTTAAAGGTTCAGCTAGAACAGATTGCTCCAAAACTTTGGGTATGCCAGATCTTACAACGTTGCACCAGGCCTTTGCGACTGTGGAGTTTCCTCCGAAGAAGATCCTCTCCAGCGAAATCATCCGGGCTAAGCCGTCTTTAAAGGCACTGGCGATTGGATTCTCGGTTTCTCAAGCGAAAATGCGGATCAGACGTGGGAAACCGAAGAAACCTCCCTATTTCGCTTGTTGTTATAACGTGGGCGACCTGGGGGACGTCAACATCGTCGCTTTTTACCACCCGCTCGTCGCGGATTGGGATCTGATGGAAAGGGATGCCGAAGCGTACCGAATGCGCATTCGCTCAGCCATCCGCGAAGAGATGATTCATTCGACTCAGGTCATCACGGTGAAACGCCGGTATGAGGAGTCGATCGAATTGATGCGCCAATTCAAAACGGCTGAAAGCTATTACCAACATCTTCTGGGCAAAATCATCGAGGAATTAGCCACCAGCAAAGAGGGCCAGGAAGTAGTCTGCACGGCTGCTCAACTCTATTATGAGGATTGGAGCATCACCTCGATGCAGAAGCTGAGAGAAATCGATAAAAGGCTCCATGGGCGCGACGGCTATCTGGTGAGTGAACTGATACGGCAAGTAGTGCAGATCCGGTTTGGTGAACTGACCAGCGAAGAGGCTAAAGGCAAAGCCTGGGATAGGCAGCGACTATTCAACACCTCAAAGTTCGGTACCACCGAAAATCTCTTGCGGTTCATGGCCGGGACTTTGCGTCAGGCGGTGCCAAAACTGATTAGTCTGAGTCCGACGTTGGCTGAAGCTCTCTTGGAGATCGAACGCACGATCCAAAAGATCCAGCAAATTCGAGGCGATTCAGAAAGCGAACCGCGACGCCTCGCCCAGCTAGGACATTAATCCAAAAGCTCCGAACCTCGATTGAATCCGGGTCATCGCGCTGCTGCGATCTAGTTGGTGCGAAAAAAAGAATCAGGATCATCGCCGGAAGAGCCCGATGAAGCGAACGCCTCGCTGCGAATCGAAATCAGCTCACGGCAATTCGAATGGCTAGCGAAGCAATGCGATTTCCTCGGTATCGCTAAACAGAAGCTCGTTTCCGACGCAGTGGAAGAATGGGTATGTCGAAATAGGGCCAACGCTCATCTGCGCGATCCATCTGCGCACGGCACAGAGGGCTCTTGACGAATTCATGCAACGACATTGGGATGAGTTTTTGTCGATTGACGATTGAAATGGAAACGGAATTGCAAAGACTTGGTTTTCTAACTTATGCCTGGAAAAAAAACTATCACGCGAGCTCGCCAAGCAGCAAATGAGGGAAAGGCGCCCTCTACCCAGGCAAGCGAATTTGTGCGCGAAGAGATCGAGGAGACCCGCGAGGGTAAACATGGCGCTCGGTCAACTAAACAAGCTATCGCAATTGGGCTGTCCAAGGCCCGACGGGCCGGGGTTGAGCTTCCCCCTCCCAAAAAAGGGACGGTTCCCGAGGAGACGCGGCGAAAGGCTCAGAGAGAATACTCGGCGGCGCACTCGGGTGCGAAGACGTCGCCTTCACCTAAGCGTGCCCGGGCTACGATTCAAGCGCTCAAGCGAGAAACGCGAGGGCCGGTTTCGAGCAAGGCTCTCTCCCAGCAGACGCAATCGGCTGCCAGGAAGCGAAGTGCCGCAGACAAATCGCTGGCAGCGAAAAAAGCTGCCCGCACGCGCGCCAGGAGCAATCAGAAACATTCGCGCGCATCCACTAAAGGCTTATGAGCGAGACAGAAGATTATCCTGGGCCGAGCCACAATCATCCTGAGAAAGAGGGAAAGGGAAAGGATCCCGGCGACCAGGCAGACGAAGGAATGGTTAAACCGCCCGCGACGCCAGAAGGAGATTCTAAGAAGCAGAAGAGACCTCGCCCCAATCTCAAGAAAAAAGCGAAAATAGCGGTTCGACCAAAGTGATTCCGGCGATATGGAGCGGGTCGTTAAGATGACGGTGTGATTGCAAATCCCTGATACGGTAGCGCAGCCTTCCAGCCTGCGTCTGGAGTTTGAACATCTGGTAAAGCGAGACGCTTTACTTACGTGCTTCAAATTACGCAGAGGTAAGCAAAGCGTCCCGCTTTGCCCACACAGGCTGGGAAGCCTATACTTTATTCCGTGATGATTTGCAGTGCATAAATCATCTCCTCCGAATTGCGGAATGTATACGTTGCTGATACCACACGAAAGATCGCAACGAAAAGGTGCTTTGGATTTAAACATAAAATGGATGAACCAGTTGCGTCCTTCCAGGGCTTCGGCGACGATCTGAAAATCAAAGTGTTCTTCCGCTCCTGGAAGCCTTCCGACATCGGGGAATCCGGAGGAGAGAAAGAGCAAAATCGAGAAATCCAATGAACCAGAACCTAGACCAGCTTCGACAGAATTATTGTCGGCCTGCCGTCGCCGCTACCAAAGGGGTAAACTACCTCTTTCCGTTGGAGAGAGAATGCGAGCAGGGGAGGACCATTCTTGCGAACACGCCAAAAACGTTCCTTCAACTTCAGGAGTTCAGTCCCTACGGTCTCCACCAGACCTATCGAGATGAAGCCACTGATTTGGAGCTGCCGGTTTTTGCGGTGTTCAATCTTGAAGGGAACCATCAACTCGCGTTCGAAATCACGACGGAGTCGATTGCCCCAACAGCCGAGCCCAGGGGACTTCCCTCGTACATTCCATTTCAGAAGACCCAGGCAACTGTGCGGGAGATCAATAAACGCAGAATGAGAGGTGAACGGGTCGCTGGCCGAATCTCTTTGCTCCTGGGAATTGCTCCGGTGCTGGCTTATTTTCTGTCCGGCCTCGCCACTTTGCCCGTCATTACGGAAGCCGGTATGCTGGTGGGAGGGTGGCTCCTTAGCTCTTTCCTGACCTACGTATTTTGTCTCTCCGTGCTGGATCGGCTCTTGCCTTGGAGGAAACTGATAATGACCGCCGAATTTGACGGAATCCTTCCAAAAGAAACCCGCCAAAAGGCCCGCATCGCCAAAAAATACTTCGACTATCTATACGTCATAGTCGACCAGCAACACCGGTGGAAGAGTTCGCTCCTTCCCGATCCAAGGCCGCGCGCTCTGGATCCGCTTTTGGTTGGCGAGCTAAAACAGGGCCAAGCTCGAAAATTCTTTCTGCTTGACCAATTTGATCTTACGCCAGCCGAGCAGTACCTGGCAGACGAATTTGCCAGTAAGCTGGACGAAGGGATTCATTTCGATCCCAGGACCGAACCCTGAATGCATAGGCCGCATCGCTAGACTCCGATGCCTTTAGCTAACCCTCTAGTATTGATTCAGATAGGCTCCTTCGTAAACGCCAGTCCGGCTCGGACCGCCTTGCCGGCGGCCCATTTTGATCAGGCGGTGTTTCACGTTAAGAGCGCTTCTGGCTGGGGTATTGAGCGTAGTGGCAGCCCCTGATCGAGGTGCCAGAGAATCCACGAAATAGGGAACTGTCACGATTGGCACGAAGATAAGGACTGTTTGGGATGGTTCTTCGTCCCGAAGGGGACAAGAGGATTCAGCCCAGGGTTTCAACCCTGGGTTTCAACCCGGGTTTCAAGCCCGGGTTTCAACCCTGGGAACCGGACCCCGTGACACGCGCCCTGTAAGGGCGCAAGATGAGCGTGATAAAACACATATATCTTGTGTATTTAAGATATGGCTCAATCCCTCGCCCTAGTCTTGGTCGACATTATTTCTCCACCAAAAATCGAAGTCCATTTTTGCAGTCCACGGAAGTCCATCGCAGGCACACGCTTATCTGACCGGAACTTTGAGAGCTTTTCCAAATCTTATGCCCCTTCAGGGCGTACCGCTAATCGAATGCTTCCCAGGGTTGAAACCCTGGGCTGAATCCTGTAGCCCCTCCGGGGCAATGAACGCCCTAAATTCTGCTTATCTTCGCGCCATTCGGAACTGTCACACTGTAAGCTGGCATTTCTTTGAATGGCCTCTTATTTATGATTTCCGCATTTCTTCGGTGAGCTGCTTTTCACCTTCAAGCCAATCCTCTTGCGCATGACCTCCGGCGCAGCCTCGGGCCACATAAAGTGCGTAAGCGCGTTGTGCGATTTGTTCATACGATGGCGCGAGAACCCCGGCTTCGCGGTAAAATTGCGAGTTTTCCTCTCCACTTGCCCGGCCGCCGTTGAGGGGGGCTGTTTCGTTTAGGAACTCCGACTTGGACTCTGTGATCTCGAGAGGCAGATCTCCTTCTGCTGGAACACGCACATCTCGCGGATGGGCTTGTGACCACACTGAAGTACTTTCCATCTCAATCGTGTCATCGCCGTTTTTCACTTCCGGGGGACCTTCTGATCGATTGATTCCACTGGTGGAATGGACGCTTTCCCCGTTTTCGATCCGGCCCCGCCAGCTCCCGGTCTCCATCTCTCTTTTCTCGATAAAATCCCTGAACCGTTTCAGGTCTCCTTCCACTTGGCTTGATGGGATGCCAAACGCATCGCCAGCTCTTTCGAGAAAGCCTTCTGGTTCGTACTCAATTGTCAGTGTGATGCGGGTTCGCTCGTGATCCACCGGCTCAAAGGCAATCATTCCCCGGTTCTGCGTTCCGTCCACGCTCTCCCAAACAATCCGGGTATCAGGAACCTGTTCCAGGATCTCTGCTTCCCATTGTTTGTCTTTCCCGCCCACGTTGACTCGCCAAAAAAGAGTCCTGGGACCCTCCTGTCGAATTTCTACGACTCCTTCCATGAAGCGCGGAAATTCTTCGAATTGGGTCCATTGATTGTAAACAGCTCTGAGCGGAGCGTTGACATCGATTGAATGCGTAGTTGATCCCATAGTCTTTTTAAACGTTACAGCATTTGTGTTTTCCATTGTTCGTCGGCAGGCGCCCGAATGGTTTGGTCTTTAGATTGTTAAGTACGATTAGAATCGGAAGCAGCGCAGAATTCGGGTCAGGGCTCCGATTGGCCGCTAGAAAGCACTCGCGGAGAACGCCCTTATTCCGCCAATGCAGTAAGTTCAACGGTCAGGAGCTTTGCTGGGTCCCCCTGGGCCGAGGCTTCAACCTGGTATACGCCTGGCTGCAGGTTAACGGTCATTTTCTCACTCTCACCGGGCGGCAGCGGCGCGGTAAAAGAGCGTTCCAGGCCAGGTCCAGAGATCTTGAATCCGCGATTCTCGGACCCGTCGTTGGTCACCGTAAAGGTGACGTCCCCTGGCTCCACGCGGGTGGGCATCTCCAAGTGCCACTCGCCCAGAGAAACTTCGACATCGCGCCCGACAACCGCCTGCTTGACGTCGTGTGCCGCGTCTTTGAAACCTTGGCGAATGCCACGGAATACATCTTCCGCTTTGTCGGCGATGGAGTCGTCGGCGCTACCGATGGAAGGCATCAGGACTAATGCTCCAATCGCCAGAAAAGATAACGTTCGTTTCATGTAGATACATCGGAAGCCGAGACTCGAATGGATCTGCGGTTTCACTTTGAATTCTGTCCTTTTTGTGAAACCGGATGGCAGTCCGCCCGCAATAGTCAATGATGGCCAGTCAATTCACCTCGAATTGCTACCTGGTTTATCAATTGCTAACGCTGAACTATTACGTGACCAGCAAAGCGCGTATGCGAACTCTCCAAATTTAATCCCATTGTTTCATCGGTCTGGCGCGCGCGGGGACGCGGGTGACGGGGATGTAGTGAAGTTCCTGGTTTGCTGCCGCTGAGCGCAGCAGAAGGGCTCCCCGGCTCATGTCGCCTCGTCCTGCGAACTCCGCCGGAAACAACAATCGTTCACCCAGGATAGGAAGAAGCGTGTCCGTATATTTCCCGGTCGCGACGCTTCCTAACAAGATGATTTCGACAGAACGAAGAGCGGACACAGCCTGGATCGAATCCTTTAAGGGGTGGGTGAACCGCGATTCCTTCGTATGAACGGGAATTTCTGCAAACTCGCGGAGATCGCGGATGCCGATCAACGTATCGGCAGCGACCACTCCTCGGCTCGGCGTGATAATTTGCACGCCGGCAAAGCCTTCCGGTGGCTGGGCGAAGTGGCGCGCATAAGTGAGCTTGCCCCTGAAATAAAGGCCGCTGCAGAAGGCGAAGACATCGCCCAGACTGGCCGCTCCAATCTGGACTTGCCGCGCGAGCTCAAATGTTGCTTCCGGCCTCATCAAGATGGCCGCCCGCTTCCCGCCGGAATGCGCAGGAGACAGAAGAAAGACGCGATTCATTGGCGCATCTTGTAAATCGTTCAACAAGGTGAATGTCTTCCGGTTTTGGCTTGAAGGGCCAAAAACATAGCTCAGGCTTTAGCCTGGGTCAGGCATTTAATGTTTTACAACTCGTGGTAGCGTGTGTCCACGCAACGTGCTCGGTAAAACCCGGCTTCCAATGGTCTGCGAATTTCCCCATAAGAGCTGATTCAGCCCCGGCACATAATGAAAGCCTATGCTACACTTGGCTCGAATTCTTAAAGCAGTATTGCTGATAAATTCAAATTTGTTGTCAGACGATGGGACGTATGAAGCATGAATGACATTCGGTATGTGAGCTTATCCGACCTTCATTTGGGGGCAGAGAACAGTCTGCTCACGCGATTGACTTCCGTCTCAGATGATGCCGTGCATTTGAAGGCCGATCCAAACACCGCGAGCGATGTTATGGTTCAATTGGCCAATTGTTTGAGGCTATTGATTTCGCAAAATCGTGGCCCGCAAAAGCCCACCCTCATATTGAACGGAGACGCTCTTGAGCTGGCACTGGCGGATGTCAATGTAGCGGCCATGGTTTTTGAACGATTCATGGAGTTGACCATGAAACCGGGCGACGAACTATTCGACAAGACGATTTATTACAATCCGGGCAATCACGATCATCATCTTTGGGAATCGGCAAGAGAAACGCAATACATCGAAGAATACCTCTCGAACACAAAATGGGGGGACAACCTCAATGCCCCATGGCATACGACTAAGATGTTTCTCGGGGAATACGACCCGGTCCCGTGCTACCTGCTTGACAGCTTGATGGCCAGGTGTGAGCCAAAGTATAAGGATGGCGAGCAACCGCGATTTCTGGTGGTGTATCCGAATTTCGGGGTACGAAGTGCTGACGGCAGAAGTGCGTTATTTTCAGCCATGGCCATTACATTGAATCCATTTACCGGCTGATGACTGGCTTGCGTTCAACGCTATTTCCCGACCGGACCGAACCGGATGCAATCTGGGAGCTGGAATCTGAAAATTTTGCGTGGGTTGATTTCTTCTGGTCGACCCTTGGTCGCTCCGGCGAATTCGGAACAGATGTAGAATTGATCTACGACAAATTGCAGGCGGATGTTCAATTGAAGAAGCTGGTATCGAATTTGGCAGCGGGAATCGCAACGAAATACAACTCCCTTGGTTTTCGGGTTCGGTCGAACATTTTGTTCTGACTTCGGTGCTCAACCTGTTCCTAAGCAAGGTTGCCAACCGGGAGGTCAAGCAAACTGATGGCACCTTGACCAAGGATGCGGAATCAGGGCTGCGCCAGTTTCTGGAGAAGTTTTTGCTGAACAAATCCAGACGGACAATGCAGGTTCGATTCCTGTCGACGTGACCTTCATCTTCGGCCACACCCACAAACCGTTTGAGGAACTCCTTCCCTACGCCGGCTACGGGAACGGTGTGAAGGTTTTCAACAATGGTGGGTGGGTGGTTGATTCCATGGCGCCGGCCCCGCTGAAGGGAGGGGCGGTTATTCTCGTGGACGGGATCTGAACACCGCCTCCGTTCGTATATACAACGAGGCGGAAAATGACACCGAGCCACCTTCGCCTCCGCGGGTCTCGAAGTCATTGATAATCCGCTGGTGCGGCAATTGAAATCCGTGATTTCAAGCGCTGCCGCCCCCTGGGGCGCACTGACGGGCGCTGTCTTTGCTGAGATACCACGACAACGCGAAAATCTTGACGCGAAGATTCAAGAGCGCCGTTAGTTAAGTTGTCGTTAGCTAGTGATGTTTTCGCATAACTTTAGCAGCCCTCTGAAGACGAGCCCGGCAGCCGGGAACACACAGGCGAGTGTAAATCCATTACATCGCCCTTAAGCGAACTTGGCAGAAACACTGATTGCTTGGTGGAGTACCAAGAAAAAAGAGACGCTGATCACAATGAATACCATCAAAGCGCGAGTTACTAAAAATATTAAAGAGGAACCGAGCAATGAGGACTGCGATATCTGGAATATTGAAGCGACATTCCTTGACAAATGTCCAGAGAATGTAGCGCGCATCGTGGCGGACTCCGATGAAATAGAAGCGCTTCAGGTGGAGGCAGTCCGAATCGACACGACCCGCACCGCGATTACTATACGAACACGTCGAAAATCAGCCTTGAAGCCTGGGGATGTGATTCAGGTTAACATTAACTGATTCTGGTATCAATACAGATATCACGCTCCCGGAGGCATGGCTGGGGGAAGATCGGATTCGTCCTCCTGTTCTTCATCGCCCTCCTGAATATCCCCGTCTGCGGGAATCGCGATATCATCAAACCCTCGTCAAGATCGTCGTCATCATTCGGATCCGGCTTATCTTGTGCTAATGGTTTCACGTCATCACTCATGTGCTGACATCGGCGGATGTCTGCCATTTTCGGGTCGCTTTGATGGAGAATTCTTCGACCCCGGGTAACGAACGGACCTGACACCTGGGCATCTCTTGTGAGCTGAGGGCTACGTTAGCAACACCGTGTCGCCGAGGGTCTCAACGCCGAATAGATTTTGCGATTTTGTTTGTCCGAGGGACCGCGCGAGGATTTCCCGGCGAACAGTAAAAAACGGGGCGCCAAGCCGCTCATCAGGAGCTTCATGCATAGTGCTGACAGCGGAATTCACGAAAAATATCCATTAACTCCGGAGGCGGCGATTTTTCTCAAGGTCTTTATGGTCGCCGGGTGCATCTGGACCTTTGTCCAGTTGGCGGGTAAGATCCGAAAGGGTCGAACCGATGAAATTGATAATCAAATACTCCGAGCACTCCGCAAACCGGAAAATCCCGCGATCCCGATTGGTCCAGGTTGGCTGCCGGAAGTGGCTCGTGATGTCACCGCGCTCGGCAGCGGAGCGGATCTCACGTTGGTTTCCACGGTTCTGGTCGGATTTCTGTGCCTCAATCGGCGGTTCCGAGCCGCAGGTTATCTGGTTGCCTCCGTCGGCAGCGGCTTGTTGCTGTGTCAGCTTCTGAAAGACTTCTTTGTTCGACGGCGTCCGACCGTAGTAGCGCACTTAACGCATTTTGATCCAGAGAGTTTTCCGAGCGGACATTCCATGGGTTCAGCCGTGGTGTACTTGACGCTGGGCGGGATTATCTCTCGCCAGGTGAGAGGATGGGTTGCCAAAGTTTATTTTCTCTCGGTGGCGTTGTTGCTAACAGTGCTGGTCGGTCTTAGCCGGCTTTATCTCGGCGTTCATTATCCGACCGACGTACTTGCGGGCTGGGCGGCCGGGTCGCTGTGGTCAAGCGCCTGTACGCAGGCTGCTCGCTGCCTGCAGCGCCAAGGCGCTGTTGAGCGACCCGCGGCGTCGCCTTTGATCTCGTCTTTCGATAGTTCCGTTAGCCGCGCCTCATTCGAATAATAAAAATACGAGGCGAACGAAATGAAAATCAGGATGTTTGATTCTCTCGGCGAGGATGGCGCGCGTCAGTTAACAGGATGCAAAGTTATTGACGAAAGCGGTGATTCGATCGGAATCGTGGAAGGGATTTGGATGGATTGGAGCACGCGCCGCGTGGAATTTGTTGGTGTGAAAAGCAGTTGGTCCTCTGGCAGGGTGCACGTTGTTCCCGCAGGAGATGCGGAGATTATCCAGGAGGGTAACCTGATAAGAATCCGTTATCCCCTTGCATTGATAAAAGAATCACCCACGTTTTCGCCCGGAGCGGAGCTTGCCCAGATTGAGAAAGAGGAAATCAACGAGCATTGTGGAAGTTCGGTTGGCCTTAGGCGGCGCAGTTCGATCGCCGAGATACGGCCGGAGCAGGCCATTTCGGAGAGAGCCTCCGACGGGCCGGCTTCTGAGCCAGCGGAGAATGACCGCGACACGCTTAAACGCCGTGAACAAACATTTTTCAACCAGAATGGCTTTGTCACTGATTCCATGGCGGAGGTCAACGTTTCGGAAGAGCTTCTGCGGACGCAGAAGGAAGCCAACACTCGAAATGAGGAAGATCGTATCAAAAATGGTTCGCTGGATTGAAATGGGATGAACCTTCTATAAAATATAGAACTCTAGATGGTGATTTTTTTTCCAGTTCCAGAATGTAATCGTTCTCAGCTCGTCCTCGTCCAAATGTTACTTTTATTCATTTATTTTACCGGCAGACCAAGTACGACGGATCCCCTATTCAGGGGGTGCTGGGACAGGAGCCGGGACAACGGTGGTGGTCGTGGTGGACGATTGGGTCGGGGCTGGTTCAGTCACCGTGGTAGTGCGTCTAACGGTGGTCGTCGTGGTTGGGGGAGGAGTGGTAACCACATCTTCGCTCGAACATGCGACCAGGATTGCCCCTGCAATTGATGATAAAATAAGGCGGAGTAGCGTTTGCATAACTGCTAACTTTCGCGCGAACGCCTTCCCGCGGATCTTAGTCTGAGAGCGAAAACTCGCAAGCTGCCGGGGGTGGTGACAATTTCTGGCTGGACCTGATGGAGCTTTCAGGTAGCTACCTGAGTGCAAAGACTGAACCTGTAGAGGATTGTGCGAGCTATGAGGCGATCAGTTTTCGAACCCAAGGAAGGTTCGCGAACCTGGATGCTGCCGGCCAACGAACCCAGGATCTATTATTCTGATCCAGAGCGGAGCATCTTTCGTCTTTTACTGGAGATCGAAAGCCGGTTGCGCAAGCAGGCTCGGGAGGAATCGCGGATGGCGGTTGCCAGGTGAATCGGCTCATTACTGTTCCGATTGAACATTCGAGAGTCTCTGCAATTTCATCGTATTGAAGGTCCTCGAGATCTCTCAACACAATGACGGCACGATGTTTTGGTGATAATTTTGCGACTGCGTCCATAACGAATTGCCGAACCTCCTTTCATTGGGAACTATAAGTTTCGCGCCTCGGCAGCGAATCGGGTGGAAGTCGTTTCCAGTTTCCTGAAAAGAAAGATCTTCTTGGTGAAGATATCAAACCGCGGTCGATGCGATCTTGGAGCCAGATGTCTTAGAAGGTGGAATGGGCTAACCTGTTCAAGCCGGGTGAGAGCATCCACGGTGGCACTTCCAAACGATCTTTATACAGTGGGTCAAGGGGGAACCTTGAGAGAAGTATGGAATGGCAGTATGACTCTCGGATATGATATTCCCGCTGACGAGCTGAGAGTTGTTTATGCATGATCCCTCTGAAAGTGAATCACGTTGGGGTGGAGATTCGAACGCCGAATGGATGAATCTTGCGGTGGAAACCGCCGCCCTTGGAACCTGGGAATTTGATCTAGAGGAGGGAACGGGTTTCATCTCCGAGCGTTGCGCCGAGATCATGGGATACCCGCAAATTTCGCAAAGCCAGGTAATTCGTTTCGAAGACTGGCTGTCAATGATGCATTGGGAAGATAGGCGACGCGTCAACCAAGCCTGTGATCCGAAGGGTGAAGGCGAACTAAAGATGCGCCTGCAGTTAATTGATGCAGGCGGTGTAATTCGGCACGTGTTAGTTCGAGGGCGAGCGTTTTTCTCGGTGGCTAATTATACAGGTAGCAAACCTGTCCGAAAAGCGGTGCGCTTGCTCGGGATTGTTCGAAATCTAAGCGATCGCCATCTGTATCAAAGAGCGCTCGCCGAAAGTGATCAACGATTACGATGGGCTCTCCAACACGCTCCGATACCAATCTTAATTCACTCCGATGACGGGCAGGTTATTGAATTGAATCGGGCTTGGCAGCGAATCACCGGCTATACAATCGAGGAGATTCCGACGCTTGACGCCTGGGCAGCGGTTTCGTGGGATCGTTCCAGCGCACGGGACATGCTGGAAATGATTTATGGTGCAGGGGATGGACTACTCGGTAGCCCGGTGGAACTAGCCATTCGAACGAAGAATGGCGAGATGCGTCGCTGGTCATTTTACTCTGCCGAGTTGGGAAATATGAATCGGGGCCGACAGGCGCGAATGATCTCTGCGGTAGACTTCACGGAGCGGAAGGCAGCCGAAGAAGAGAGAAATCGAGCACTTGCCCAGGCAGAGGCGGCGAATCGCTCAAAGGACCAGTTCCTCGCCACTTTGAGCCATGAATTACGAACTCCACTCAACGCGATTCTCGGTTGGGTGTTTCTGATGAAACAGGGTTCGGTGAAACCGGAGGTGCAAAAAGAAGGCCTTTCGGTGATCGAACGCAATGCCCGGGCTCAGAGCAGCCTTATCGCTGACCTGCTGGACATCTCTCGCATTGTTGCGGGCAAGCTGCGGTTAGAGCCGCGACCGATAAACTTCCTCTCCTGCGTTGAAAGCGCCATAAATAACGTTCGCCCGTCGGCGGAGGAAAAAGGCGTCCGCCTTATTCGTCGCATCGATTCCTTTGGCGTGCCAAGTATCGCAATGTACGCAGATCCGGTCAGACTGGAACAGGTCCTGTTAAATTTGCTAGTGAACGCGATAAAATTCACTCCCCCGCAAGGAAATATTAAGGTCGGCATCGAAGTTTTGGGTTCGCTGACGCGACTGACAGTCGCAGACACCGGCATAGGAATTGAGTCCGAATTTCTCGCCCGTCTATTTGATCGGTTCAGCCAGGCGGATGAAAGTTTGAGAAAAGACCGTGGTCTGGGCTTGGGCCTGACCATCAGCCGACATATCGTCGAGCTGCATGGTGGGAAAATCTTTGTGGCAAGTGAGGGGTTGGGAAAAGGCGCTACGTTCACAATAGAATTGCCGATCGCCTCGGTCCAAACGGCCACTTCAGCGGAGAAGTACTCGCTTCTGAACGATCGAGCGCAGACATTGCGGGCCTTGGAAGATATCAGGATCGTGGCAGTGGATGACAACGCGGACGCCCGAGCATTTGTCGATCAGGTTTTACGGCTTCACGGTGCGACGGTGGTGACGGTAGACACCGGTGCTAAAGCTGTTGAAGCGGTCTTGCGACATCATCCCGATCTTGTTTTATGCGATTTAATGATGCCCGAAATGGACGGTTACGCAGTTCTTCGACAGATTCGAGCACTTGATGATGAGACTGCTAAAGCGGTTCCGGTCGTCGCTCTCACGGCCTTGGCTGGGGCGGAGAACCGATTAAGGACGCAGCAAGCCGGATTTCAGGTTCATCTGGATAAGCCAATTGATCCGCCGCGATTGGTCGAAACGATACAGGCGCTCATCAAAGGCTGAGAGAAGTGGGACTTGAAGAAGGCAGAATTCAGGAGTCAGGAGTTACAAGAGTTGCAGAATACGCGGGCAAAGGTTTTATCCAAAAAATCCAGACCAGTGTTTTCCCGGGGAAATCATCGCCTAAGCTTCCGGCTTCCGTAGCTCCTGAACTCCTGTAACTCCTGAATTCTGACTCCTGATTTCCGTTAAGTTCCCCTGAGTGGCTTCTTGCAGCGTAACAATGATGAAGTATTCATTCTCGACCGACTCCGTGGTCCGCACAGCGTTCAGGAGCAGTTTGCGTCTTCCGGGACCGGGAGTTTTTTGCCATAATTCGAAATCTTGCACTCGCAAGTTTTTAGGCAACACCTCTTCCAGTAAAGAGCGCAGACCGGGAGTGTCCCATTCTCCATCTCCAATTTCATAGAAAAGACGGCCCTCGGTTTTCTCCGGGACGGTTTGAAACAGGCGATAGAAAGCAGGAGCAGCACGCTTGATTCGGAGGTTTGCGTCCAAAAGAATCGATGCGCTCCCAACGGTCTCCAGCAAGGCGTTAGCAAAATCTGCCGCGCGCTGTTTTTGGAGGATGCTGCGTTTGCTCTCCTCAATGTCGAACAGGACCAATACCGCCCCCGATATATTATTGTCCACGGTTTCGTAGGGACGTATCAGCAGGGAATGCCAGCGCCCGCTGGTGTCTTGGACTTCGATCTCTTTAGTGACCAGAGAATCGATCACCAGACGGATCTGGCTTTCGAGATCCGGTAGCCGGATGTCCGGTTGCAAATCCGTAATCAATCGTCCAACGTCTGAAGGAATTAGCTTTAGAGTATGATGTGCGGCCGGAGTGAAACGGCGGATCCGCAAATCGCGTCCGACCATGACGACCGGGATATTAACAATGCGCAGGAGGTTGATCAGGTCGTTATTAGCTTCTCCTAGCTCAACATTGATGTGACGCAATTCCTCATTCAGTGTGGTCAACTCCTCGTTGGTTGATTGGAGCTCTTCCTTGGCGGTTTCCAGTTCTTCATTGGTACTCTGGAGTTCTTCATTACTTGACTGAATTTCCTCGTTGGCTGAACGTAGTTCTTCGTTCGCTACTTCCCGCTCGTCGATCACTGACTGAACATGTTCTTTCACTGCGACCAGTTCGTTCTCCAATTGAGAAATCCGCGCTCTTTGGGGATCGTCAGCATCTTTTGGAACTGCCGTCGGAGTGGTGTTTGGCGTCGCTTCGAACGTAATGATGAAAGATGAGCTTCGCCGTCCGGCCCCCCCAACGGGAATGACTTCCAAGCTGAGCCTTTGTGTGGCCCCCCCGATTTCGATCGGTACACCCTCTCGACGCGCATTGGCCTGACTGCTCGTTGCCCGTTCTATCAACGAGCGAAGCTCGAACTCCAGAACCGGGAGCGTCATGTTAAAGAGATTTAAGCTTGCCTCGCCCGACGCGGGCTGAAGATAGGGAGTTACGGCACCCCGGAATTGTAATATTTCCAGGTTGTGATCAACGAGCACCGCCGGGGGACAGAATCGATCCATAAGCGCCTTATCCGATTTCCGCATCACTTCACGCGCGCTTTCCTGTGCTGCCGTTCTGGAGCTTTCGGTGAGAGGACCGTTGTGAACCACGCTGAAAGTGCCAGTCTGCGGAGAGGGCCTGCTGCCAGCCCGCTTTCTGAATAGTTTCGACTTCTGTGCGACAACCTCAAACAGGTCAGAGAATCGTCCAATGCTTTCTGCGGTGCCGAGAAAAAGAAACCCGGACGGTTTGAGAGCGTAATGAAAGAGCGGGATCAGTCTTTGCTGAAGTTCCGGTTCAAAATAAATCATGACGTTCCGGCAACTGATCAAGTCCATTTTCGAAAACGGAGGATCTCTTGTGACGTCTTGCCGGGCGAACACGCACATCTCGCGGATGGGCTTGTTGATCTGATAACCGCGATCGATCCTGGTGAAGAAACCGCGCAATCTGTCTGGCGAGACCTCTGACTCGATCGCTTCGCCGAAGATCCCGCTTCGAGCTTTTTCGACGACTCGCTGGCTTACATCCGTACCGAAGATCTGAATCGTCGGTCGCACGGCCGAGCCCTCCAGGAACTCGAAGAGATTGATCGCGACCGAATAGACCTCTTCTCCAGTCGAGCTTCCAGGGAGCCAAATTCTGATTGGATCATCCCTGTGTCGGTCTTTCATCAATTCCGGGAAAACGTCTTTTCGCAGTGTTTCGAAGGTTTCAGGTTCTCGAAAAAAGCTGGTGACGTGAATTAAAACGTCCTGATAGAGCGCCTCCAACTCATCCGGTTTTTTTTGTAATAAGTCTACGTAAGCGTCGAAATGTTCAGTCCGATTCAGGACCATCCGTCGCTGAATTCGCCGCAGAAGCGTGGTATGACGATATTGGGCAAAGTCCACTCCCGTCGCGGCGAGCAGAAACGCCAGGATTTTATCCTTCCCATCCTTGGACGGCTCAGGCTCGGTCTGTTCTTTCAGGTACGGGTGGGCGGCAACGCGGGCAAGTTCCAAGGCAATTCCCCGGGGTGTCAAAACCAAATCGACGTTCCCGGCCGCAATGGCGCTGCTTGGCATGCTGGAGTAGCGGGCGGATCTCTCGTCTTGGGCGATCGTGATCCCGCCCTTCTCTTTTATTGCGTTCAATCCGCGGGTTCCATCTGAAGCGGTACCGGATAAAACGACGCCGATCGCCAGGGAACCTTGTTCTTCCGCAACAGAAACGAAGAAGCGGTCGATCGGCATATGCCTGCCGCGACTTTCTGAGCGAGCCCAAAGGCGGAGAGCGCCTTTTTCGAGTGTCATCTCGCGATTTGGAGGCATGATATAGATCCGATTGGGCTGCAACAGTTCCCCGTCGGTCACCTCTTCGATCGGCAAAGTCGTTTCGCGACTCAGAATCTGGACCAGTTGACTTGAATGGTGGGGGTCCAGATGCTGGACGAGAATGAACGCCATGCCAGTCTGGGCCGGCAAATTCCTTAACAATTCAGAAAACGCTTCCAGTCCACCCGCAGAGGCGCCGATGCCCACAACAGAGACGATCTTTGCCTCGCTGGATTTCGAGCCCTCACCCCCTTCTTCGGAGCCGATTTTATCTCGCTTTCTCTTCATAACCGCTCGCCGCAAGTTTCCCCCTTTTGCCGAACTGATTCAAAGGTGAATTGTAGAATTTTAGTCTCGGAATCTTGCATTCTATTAGCTAGACCTCATGACTAGCTGCTTGATTGTATCACGTCCCGACGGTTTGTTTGGCGTCGCTGGCAATTTGCGAATCGCCATCAGTTGATTTCCGATACCATGCTGGTGTACGAAATCGTATAAAGAAAACGATCACTTTGATGATCTCCTCCATCGCCCGGGCGCTAAACACCCCCAAAGCATTCCATCCAGCGAACATCCCTAGTAGGACCGCTGCGGGAAGTCCAACCAGGTAGCTTCCAACCAAGTGACCCATGAGGACAAATTTTGTGTCTCCTCCGCTAGGCAAAATTCCATTGCCGAAGACGCTGTTGAGCACTTTTGCAGGCTGTACGCATGCCGCGATTACTATCCCCCAGCAGGCAACCTGCAAGACCTCCTTTCCCAATCGGGGGTAGAGGACCGGAAGCAAAAAGCTCGTACTGATCAGAAGGATCGTGAAAAGTAGCCCCGCAAGAAAACCCAGTCGCAGAACTGCTGCGGCGTTCTTTTTCGCGCAAGAGATTGAGCCAGCTCCAATCGCCTGACCGATCGAGGCAACCGCCGCAGGCGCAAGTCCGGAAGCAGTAGCGATAAACAGGTTTTCAATCACCATGACTACTTGACTTGAGGCGAGCGCTGCGGTGCCGAGTCTGGTAAAGATAATCGTGTAGGCAAAAGCGCTGGCGCCCCAGAGCATCTCGCTGAGCGCGAGCGGATAAGTGACTTCGAAGAGTTGGTTTACGATCGTTTTCAATCCGGAGCATTGCCAGGGCCATCGCCATCGCGGGCCTTCGCTTCGCCGATAGAGCGCGAAAAATAGAACAAGACAGCGAATAGCTTGTGCTAACAGCGTTGCCACACCGGCTCCGAGCACGCCAAGTTTTGGAAACGGGCCAATCCCGAGCACCAAAAAAAATCCGAGTAGAGTATTGAGGGCTACTGTTCCGATGGTGATGATCATTGGGGTCCGGGTATCGCTGAGTGAACGGAACGTCGCTGTGTTCACATTGCTCATTACAACCAACGGTGCGGAGATGGCGAACAGCTGAAAATATCCCGCAGCTTCTTTTGCCACGCTTTCTTGCGCACCGATCCAGCGAAGAATCATTTCCGGAAATAGCGCGAGCGGCAAGGCTGTGCAGACGCCGAAGAGTCCGGCGAGAATCTCTCCCAAGGCCGCAGTAGCGGAAACTTCTTCCATATTTTTCCGGCCATAGGCCTGAGCGATCAGAACGCCGCTCCCGGTTCCGATGGCAGAATAGACCAGCATAACGATAAACGATAAACTGTTTGATAGTCCGACTCCGGCAACTGCGCCAGCGCCAAGAAAACCAACAATCACCTGATCGACCGCGCCTAGCGAGGTTTGGAAGACTGTTTCCAAACCAACCGGAAGAGCGAGCCGGAGGATCTTCCGATAGCTGCTCGTTAGTTTGCTCTGCTCTGTGGATTGCATGTTATGGATAATGCGCTCGTCATTTTGGTCCGGCGGCCGCTGGGCCTGGTTCTTGCGGACTAGCCCGCCGTCGTTTGCAAAAAGAACGCCCGGCGGCGCCGTCCTATTGCGCCACCGGGCTGGCAGCATGAAAAAGGGATCGTGTGTGCGTCAATCCCCACCGGTGTTCGAATCACAGACGCTGCCTGGATGGGTTAAGAGCGACTTGACTTCGCTTTGGCGTTGGGGCGTCTTTTGGTCGAGTGGTGCCAGATCCCAAATAAAGCCGCTTTGACGTGGCTTGGATAATTGCCTTGGGACCAACCCCGGGAATACGTTAGCCTTGCACTGCTGCTCGCTGGGACCGACGGCCGAACCAGCTTCCCTGAAATTCGCTTGCTCATTCCCATCGCTTGCCTTGCCGGCTCAAGGATGCCTCGGTATTCCGGTGCATCTTGCTGGTCGGCGGCTACCATGGCCTGTCTGCTCCGCCTCGAGCTACGGGAAAGGTCGGGATTTTGCAATCGAGCGATGGGCTTTGCGTCCTCCATCGGCGCCGGTCCACGCATCTCATCTGGCATATTTGTCTCGGTCGCGGAAGCTTCGGAAACAGGTGCCTGGGTGAGCATGGCCGCAGCTTCTTTCACGTGATTCGTGTAGAGGACAATGGAGATACCCATTGGCAAGGCAAGAAGCAGACAGCCGGCAAGAGGCTGCAGATAGTCGGGGAGAACAGTATCTGATGAGTTCGCTGCTGTTGACCGGGCAATGGGCATAATCGAATGGTTTCGAACCGCTAAGCTGTTGAAGTGTGTCAGCTTTTTTGGGAGCCGGCTATCAGGTGGTTGGAGGAACAATCCCTAGGCGTTTGTCCTAACGAGGAGATTTGATACGACCGCGCCTCATCGATCAGGCGAATACATGCAGTTCGGGAGAAGAAAGCCCCCGATTTTCCTTCAGAGAGCGAAGCTGCTGATCAGCTGGCAACCCGCGGTGCGCAAATTGCCAAGGTCGAGATTTACACTTCCAACGAACAAAGTGATCCCTATTCCCCATGCGGATCGAGTGATCGCACCATCAGCGATTGACCGGTCCGGAGCGACGGCTTTTGCGCACAATGAAGCTCTATGCGATCGCTGTAGATCTTTCCACCGTTGGTGGCAAATTTTGGTTCAATCAAGACCATTTTAAGATCCGTAGTGGTCTCAAGCTCATTGGGCTCAAGAACAACGATGCAACCTCCTGCAGGATCTTCGCGAATTTCAACAACAGTGGCATCAAAGCTAGGCATAAAAGTGGTTCGGCCGAACTACAGACCATTCGAATGATTTGTCGAAGCGATTCGCGCGGGGATGTTTGGGCGGATGTATCGATCGATTCAATAAAGAGAGGTGATCTTTTTTACTCTCGACGGTCCGGATAATTGTGTGCATCCCGCCACGAGGCGAGGAGCGATCTAGGGTATTCTCCTTCTGACACGCTCCGTGCGGGATCTGAAGGTAAGGTTTAATCAACTAACCGCGAGAGTCCAATGAGCCACAACCTAAATATGCTTCTGCAGAATTACTGCCGACCTGTCACCGTTGCAGGCAAAACAACGCATGACCTTTTTCCATTGGAGAAAGAGTGCGACGAGGGAAAAACCTACTTGGCGAAAGCGCCAGCTGTACTCCTGGACGTGCAAGAGTTCGATCCGTCCGGGCTCGAGCAGATCTATCAAGACGAAGCCACGGGCGCTGAACTTCCTGTTTTTGCCGTTTTCAATCTCGAAGGGAAACAACAATGCAAGTTCGAGATCACGGCGGAACTGCTTCCGATGGCGGCAGACCCAACCGGTCTGCAAGCGAAGATTCCATTGCAAAGGGCTCAGCCCTTTGTGAAGAAGGTCAACTCACGCAGAATGAAGGTCGAGCGAACCATCAATATCGTGATTGGAATCCTCGGGATCTTGCCAGCGATCGCTTATTTGTTGTTCCGCATGACCGGTGCAGCGGATACAAAGCCTTTGGCTTTTCTTGGAGGATGGCTACTCGGTACAATGCTGGTGTATATCGTGAGCCTTAATTTGCTCGAGCGGCTTTGCCCTTGGAAGAAACTGGTCATCACTGCGGATTTTAACGGAATCCTGCCCAGAGAAGCGCGAGAAAAAGCACGCGCAGCAAGAGCCCATTTTGATCACTTGTACGTCGTCGTCGACCAACAATCTCGTTGGAGAAGCGAAATTCTAACGGATCCAGCGCCACGTGCACTGGACCCACTACTGATTGGTGAAATAAAGCAAGCGGGCGCGTCTAAATATTATGTAATTCATAAATTCGATTTGACGGAGGCGGAGCAATACCTGGCTGACGAATTCGCGGTAAAGCCGGGCTAAGGTTAAGGAATGACGCTAAACAGATACGGGCACTTCGTGCCTGGCTACTATCAGCCTGTCCCTCCGGGGCAAAGGTCATTCACCCATCGAAGCGCCTCGCACTAAGTTAGCGCTTGCGGGGTTGAAACCCGGGCTGAGTCATGTTGCACCCGCGGGGCAGAAGACGTTCCCAAAAGTCCCAATCTTATCGCTTATGGGCTGAAGCTTGGCCTATGCTTCATTACCCTCCCCTTTTGGCCAGCAATTTGTCCATTGTGGTTCTAAGATCCTGCGGCGAAACCGGCTTGGTGAGATGGATATGGAACCCGGCCGCACGGCTACGTTCCACGTCTTGCTCCGTCCCGTATCCGCTCAGTGCAATACTGGGTAAGTCGCGACCGTCGCGTTGCAGTTGCCGAAGGAGATCGTCTCCGCTGCCATCTGGAAGCCCGATGTCGCTCACTAACAGATCAAAGTCTTTCTGCATGGCGATGCTAAGAGCTGTGGCAACGGTATGTGCAGTCGTCACTTCGTAACCGTTCGCCTCGAAGAACAATTGCATCGGTCGAACGCTATCGACATGGTCGTCCACAATGAGAATGCGCGGATGGGCAGGAATGTTTTGACCCTGGCCAGACGCGGAGTCGCTGAAGCCCGTTCGGGCCGGCGGTGGTTCGACCGAAGATGAAACGACATTCGGGAGTTCAATGACAAACATCGCGCCGTGATCCGCGCCGGCGCTGGAGGCGAAGATTTTGCCTCCGTGCAGCTCGACGATCGCCTTGGAAATCGTTAGTCCCAAACCGAGACCACCGAAACCGGCGCCGCCGGCTTGCTCAAACGGATCGAAAATTCTCGAGAGGGCATCCGAGGTGATTCCGATCCCGCTGTCGATGACCTCCAGGCGAAACCAGGCGCTCTGGGGATTGTTAGAACGCAGGATGATTTGTCCATTCGGCGGCGTGAATTTCACTGCGTTCTGAATAAGATTCCAACAGACCTGCTGCAAACGGGCAGCGTCCGCTCGAATCCGGCATTCGCTGGCATCGAGTTCGAGCTTCACAGCCAGATTCTTGGTCGAAATCTCGCTCGCACAGATCCGCAGCGCGGAATGGAGCAACTCATGAAAGTCGGCGGTCTCAAAGGCCAACCCTAACTTTCCCTGGCTGATTCGGGTGACATCCAGCAGATCGTCGATCAATCGCGCCTCCAACTCAACATTGCGCGTAATGATTTTTAGCTCATCGCGGATACGATCCGGCACCGTCGGATCCTCGCTCAACATGGACGATGCAAAAAGGATCGGTGTTAACGGTGTGCGCAACTCGTGGCTGAGCATCGCAATGAAGCGGTCTTTGGCTTTATTTGCTGCTTCGGCCTCTGCTCGAGCGGCTTGTTCCCGGATTAGTTGCATCTGCATTTCCGCTTGCCGTTTGAGTTGCTCTGTTTTTCGGTGCAGCTCGATAAAAAAAGAAACCTTCGCCCGCAGAATCTCCGGAACGATCGGCGCTGGAATGTAGTCAATCGCGCCCAGCGAATAGCCGCGCGACAGATGAACTTCCGAGTAATTGATGGCGCTGACAAAGATGATCGGTGTGAGCGCCGAGTTGTTTCTCTGACGAATGAGGGATGCAGTTTCGAAGCCATCCATTCCCGGCATACTGACGTCGAGAACAATCAACGCAAATTCCTGTTGAAGAAGGTGGCGCAAGGCTTCCGTTCCCGAATGCGCCAGGACCAGATTTTGTCCCAGGCTGGCCAGGACGATTTCCAGCGCCATGAGCTTGTCCGCTCGGTCGTCAACCAGCAGAATGTTCACCCGACCGTCCGCCGATACGCATTCTTCCGAATTGACCATAGGATACCTCTCCATCGGCGGCAAAACGTCAGGGCGGCTGGTTCTTGGGTGCTCGCTAGTGTTCAAAGGGCTGGGCACTGGGCAGTCATTGGACAAGAGCATGTCCGGTTCATCGATGTAACCACAGGCGCAACGCCGAGAGCAACTGCTCAATGTCGACTGGCTTTGAAAGATAATCCGAGCAGCCCGCTTCCAGGCACTTTTCGCGATCGCCTTTCATCGCCTTGGCCGTTAGAGCAATGATCGGCAGACTCTTGAATCTTTCTTGCTGACGAATTGCGTGGGTGACTTTATAGCCGTCCATCTCGGGCAACATGATATCCATCAGCACGATCTCCACTTCCGGATGGGTCTGAAGCTTCGCCAATGCTTCCGGACCGCTTTCGGCTGGGAGGACAGCCATTCCATAACGTTCCAGGACGCTGGTCATAGCGAAAACGTTGCGCATGTCGTCGTCCACCAGCAAGACGTTTCGATCTGTCAGTAATCCCTGGTCGCTATGCAGGGTTCGCAACAGCTGGACCTGATGTTCGGATAGGTCGGCTACGTGCGTATGTAATCGCAATGTCGCCTGATCCAGAAGGCGTTCGGGTGAGCGGACATCCTTGAGAACAATCGAGCGGGCCAACTGGTTCAGTCGGCTCTCTTCCTCAGTGGACAGTACCTTGCCGGTGTAAACCACGGTCGCCAGGTCGCGGTAAAGAGGTTCTCGCTGGATCTCTTCCAAAAGCTGATTGCCGGAAATGCGTCCTGGAAGGCGAAGGTCAAGGATCAGGCAATCGAAATGGCGCTGGGCAAGCAGCGCCAGAGCCTTTTCTGCATCTTCCGCTGCTGTGACCTCCACTTTAGGGTTTGCGATGAGTTCTGCGATACTCATTTGTTGTGCCGGGTCATCTTCGAGGACCAGCACGTGTCGCGTCGAACGTTCCGCAAACACCCGCAAGTCTTCGATCACTTTATCGATTTGCTCTCCGGAAATCGGCTTAGTGCAATAACGGAGGGATCCCATCTTTAAGCCGCGTTGGGTCTCGTCGTGCGCCGAGACGATCGCCACCGGAATGTGCCGGGTGCCCAGATCGGATTTGAGTCGATCTAACAGCCGCCACCCATCCAGGTGCGGTAAGCCGATATCCAGGATGATGGCGTCCGGTTGGAACTCGACCACCAAGCCCAACGCGCTGTGGCCATCCGGCGCCAATAGGCATTTGAATCCGCGCGCATGTGCCACCTCGCAGACGAAGGCGCCAAAGTCCGGATCATCCTCGGCAATCAGCAGAGTGCGATCGCCAGGCTGGATATTGTACCGATCGTCTGCCGTTTTTGCTGCGACGGTTTGACTAGCGGAGAGTTCCTCGGTCACCACAATGCCCGGTGTGTAGGAAGGGGCGAAACCCAATGGCGCATTGACCAGGATCATCCCGGGCGCGGCGGGTTGCATGGCGCCTGACCCGTGTGGATCAACCGGTAAATGAAGGGTGAAGGTGCTGCCCTGACCGACATTGCTTTGAAGGGTGATTTCGCCCCCCAGTAACCGAGCGATTTCACGGCTGATGGCAAGCCCGAGCCCGGTGCCTCCGTACCGCCGGCTGGTTGAACCGTCTGCTTGCTGGAAGGCCTCGAAGACGATGGCATGTTTCTCCGGCGGAATCCCAATACCCGTGTCGATGACACTAAATGCGACAACGTTGGACGCGTGGCTCAATGTCGGATGGTTAAGACTCCAACCGGTGGTGGCCGGCGCGATCTTCAACACAACCGACCCGCGATCTGTGAATTTGCAGGCGTTGGAAAGCAGGTTCTTGAGTACTTGCTCCAGCCTCTGGGCATCAGTTTGCAGGGCAACAGGCAAGCCTGGTTGCAGGTCGATCGAAAAAGAGAGACTTTTGCTCTGCGCGACCGGGCGGAAAGTTCGCTCGACCGAACTGCAAACCTCCCTCAGGACAACCGGCCCCAAATCCAGGGTGACGGTGCCCGACTCGATCTTGGAAAGATCCAGAATGTCGTTAATAAGCCGGAGCAATTCCTTTCCTGATCCATGAATCGTTTTCGCAAACTCGACTTGACGGGGGGTGAGGTTACCGTCCGGATTCACTGCCAATTGATCCGCCAAAATTAGCAGACTGTTCAGCGGAGTTCGGAGTTCATGGCTCATGTTGGCCAAAAATTCACTCTTGAACCTGCTGGTCGCAGCCAACTGCTCTGCTTTTTCTTCGAGCGCCTGGCGAGCCTGCTCGACCTCACTATTCTTACGTTCGACCTCAGCGTTTTGTTCGACGAGTTGCGTCGCCTTCTCCTCCAGTTCAAGATTGGTTTTCTGAAGTTCGAGTTGCCGGCTCTGCAGTTCGTTGGTGAGCGACTGCGATTGCTTGAGGAGATCTTCGGTCAAGGAGTTCGCTTCGATCGTGTTTAATACGATGCCGATGCTTTCCGTAAGCTGGTTCAAAAAGGTTTGGTGGGTGGAATTGAAACGCTGAAAACTAGCTAACTCAATGACAGCCTTGACCTGGTCTTCAAAAACGACAGGCAGAATGATGATGTTGACAGGAGGCGCCTCAACCAGTCCAGAGGAGATGGTCACATACTTGCCGGGCATATCGGTTAAAAGAATTCGCCGTTTCTCCAGCACCGCTTGTCCGACTAAATCTTCACCAAGCCGTAGTTTTGCCTCTCCGCTTGTCCTCTCGCGGTGGGCATAGCCGGCCAGCAGTTTTATCTTGACGTCACCCTCGGAAGCTCCACCGGCTGCACTGTGTTGGACGAGGTAGAAAACCCCTTGCTGAGCGTCCACGACAGAAGCGAGTTCGGAGAGAATCATCCGACCGACGGCCATGAGATCGCGTTGACCCTGCAGCATTCGCGTAAAATTGGCGAGATTGGTCTTGAGCCAATCTTGCTCGCTGTTTTTTAACGTGGTGTCCCGCAGATTGCGGATCATCTCATTGATGGTGTCTTTGAGTTGTGCGACTTCCCCCTGGGCCTCGACTGTAATCGAACGAGTCAGATCTCCTTTGGTCACGGCGGTAGCCACGTCCGAGATTGCACGGAGTTGAGTCGTTAACGTGGCGGCAAGCTGGTTGACGTTGCTATTGAGATCACGCCAGGTGCCGGCAGCCCCGGGCACATGCGATTGGCCCCCAAGCTTGCCTTCCGTCCCGACCTCGCGAGCGACTGTCGTCACCTGTTCAGCAAACGTCGCTAAGGTATCGATCATGTTGTTGATCGTGTCGGCCAGTTCAGCGATTTCGCCTTTCGCTTCGACGAGCAACTTGCGCTTGAGGTCGCCCTGGGCGACCGCTGTGACCACCTTCGCGATGCCACGAACCTGATTCGTCAAGTTGCTCGCCATGAAGTTCACGCTGTCAGTCAAATCCCTCCAGGTGCCTGAGACTCCTTCCACTTTTGCCTGGCCTCCAAGCTTGCCCTCAGTTCCGACCTCGCGTGCCACCCGCGTTACCTCAGAGGCAAACGAGTTCAACTGGTCCACCATGGTGTTGATCGTGTTCTTTAATTCCAGGATCTCCCCTTTGACATCGACCGTGATCTTTTTTGAAAGATCGCCCGTCGCCACCGCGGTCGTCACAGCCGCGATGTTGCGCACCTGGTTGGTGAGATTGCCTGCCATGAAATTGACGCTGTCCGTCAAATCCTTCCAGGTGCCGGAGACACCACGAACGTTGGCTTGGCCGCCGAGTCTCCCCTCGCTGCCTACTTCGCGGGCCACTCCTGGTCACTTCCGACGCGAACGAGCCGAGTTGGTCCACCATGGTGTTAATCGTGTTCTTGAGTTCGAGAATTTCTCCGCGAACGTCGACCGTAATCTTGCGTGAGAGATCGCCTTTAGCGACCGCGGTCGTGACTTCCGCGATGTTTCGCACCTGCCCCGTCAAATTGCTGGCCATAAAGTTCACGTTGTCGGTCAAGTCTTTCCAGGTGCCGGCAACGCCTCGCACTTGCGCTTGCCCGCCAAGCTTTCCTTCCGTACCCACCTCCCGCGCCACGCGTGTTACTTCCGAAGCAAAAGAGCTGAGCTGATCGACCATGGTGTTGATGGTGTTTTTCAGCTCGAGAATTTCACCTTTCACATCCACGGCGATTTTCTTCGAGAGATCTCCCTTGGCGACCGCCGTGGTCACTTCGGCGATGTTGCGGACCTGCGCAGTCAAATTCCCGGCCATCGAGTTAACGCTGTCGGTCAGGTCTTTCCAGGTCCCGGCGACCCCGCGCACGTCCGCTTGACCACCTAATTTGCCTTCTGTCCCGACTTCGCGTGCGACCCGCGTCACTTCCGAGCCGAAAGAGCTAAGCTGATCGACCATGGTGTTGATCGTGTCTTTCAGCTCCAGAATCTCCCCGCGAACGGCCACCGTGATTTTTTTTGACAGGTCACCCTTTGCCACCGCGGTGGTCACCGCTGCGATATTGCGGACCTGAGCGGTGAGGTTGCCGGCCATCAGATTCACGTTATCTGTAAGATCTTTCCAAGTGCCGGAGACGCCTTCAACTTTCGCCTGGCCGCCGAGCTTCCCTTCAGTGCCCACCTCGCGAGCAACACGTGTAACTTCTGAAGCAAACGAACCAAGTTGGTCAACCATCGTATTAATGGTGTCCTTCAATTCCAGGATCTCGCCGCGCACATCGACGGTAATCTTTTTCGCCAAATCCCCGTTTGCCACGGCAGTAGTGACTTCCGCGATGTTGCGCACTTGGGCGGTCAGATTTCCGGCCATGAAATTGACGCTATCGGTCAGGTCTTTCCAAGTGCCGGCGACACCTTGCACGTTTGCTTGGCCGCCCAGCTTGCCTTCGGTGCCGACCTCGCGTGCAACGCGAGTGACTTCCGACGCAAACGAATTGAGCTGGTCAACCATGGTGTTGATGGTGTTCTTGAGCTCCAGAATTTCGCCTCGTACGTCGACGGTGATCTTTTTGGAAAGGTCTCCATTGGCGACCGCAGTGGTCACGGCCGCGATATTGCGCATCTGGTTCGTGAGATTGCTCGCCATCGAATTGACGCCGTCGGTGAGATCCTTCCAGGTGCCGGACACGCCCTCTACCCTGGCCTGACCGCCGAGCTTCCCTTCAGTGCCCACTTCGCGCGCGACGCGGGTTACCTCGGAGGCAAACGACCGCAACTGATCGACCATCGTGTTGATCGTGTCTTTGAGTTCGAGGAATTCACCTTTGACGTCGACAGTAATTTTCTTGGCCAAATCGCCGTTGGCCACCGCCGTCGTGACACCGGCAATATTCCGGACCTGACTGGTCAGGTTGCTAGCCATCAGGTTGACGTTATCGGTAAGATCTTTCCAGGTTCCGGCCACTCCACGCACGTCCGCCTGACCGCCTAGCTTACCCTCTGTACCCACCTCGCGTGCAACCCTGGTGACCTCTGAAGCAAAGGAGCTTAACTGGTTTACCATGGTGTTCACCGTCCGAGCGGTGCGCAGAAACTCGCCTTGCAGAGATCGACCTTCGATTTCAATCGCCATCGTTTGGGAAAGATTTCCCTGGGCAACCGCGCCGATCACCCTGGCCATTTCGCTCGTTGGCTGAACCAGATCAGCAATCAGGTCGTTAATTAACTCCACCGATTCTGCCCACGCTCCTTCGACCTCGCCAAGTGAGGCGCGTTGGTTGATCCGGCCCTCTCGGCCAACGGACTGCCGCAGTCGAACCAATTCTCTGGCCATTCTCTGGTTAAGAGTGACGACTTCGTTAAAAGTATCGGCCGTTTTACCGGCAATGCCGACCCAATCCAAAGGAAGCCTGACCGAGAAATCCCCGTACTTCAGCGCTGTCAGAGCGTTTAGCAGGACTTTTGTATCGCCGACCTCCTGGCGAAGCTGCCCTATTTCCCGGGTCGTACGCTCGTTTGCCGTAACGACTTCATTGAAGACATTCGCCACTTTCGCGTCCATACCGGTCCAATCCAAAGGAAGGCGGACCGCGAAATCGCCGCCCCTCAATGCGGTGAGCGCGTTGAGCAGAACTTCCGGGTCGGAATGCTCTTTTGACCGGGCGCCGTTGGTCTCGTCAGAACGGGAATCCCGCCGGCGTTTACTTCTCGGTTTAGTGGACTGCTGAGTCCATAGGCGCAGAGAGGGAAGCAAAGTTGTCGGTTGTCTTCATGGAAAGCCGAGCCGCGACCGTCCAAAACGTTTGCGGCAGGTCGGTCAGGATACCTACTTTGCGGGGCAATAGAAGTGCCTGGAAAATGGATGAGGCCTCGATCAGGGCTTAGCCTGATCCAAGGGGACAGAAAGTGAGCAAAGAAAGATTGAACAGAAGGTAGGAACCACAATTTTTGTTTTATTGCGCAGGTTCCCTGGAAGGTTGAGCTATGCTACAATGCTCTCGAAAATATTCGTCAAGACCGAAAATCGGTTGATAGCCGAATTTCCATTTGATGGCTACCACTACTTCAAGCAATCTCATTCCCGCGCTTGCGAGCTTCTTCATTCCCGGACTTGGACAATTGCTCCAGGGGAGGGTGCTTGCCGCGCTCCTCTATTTTATAATTAGCGCTGCGCTTTGGATCTTTTTTCTCGGCTGGCTTGGCCACATCATCTCCTGCATTGACGCTGCTCGCTGGAAGGCTCATTAGCCCTGGGCGGGGGGGTTCCCGCCTCTTTGAGAGCGATTGTCAGGACGGAAGACAAAATGTCCCTTAAAGAATATGCCAAAAAGCGGGATTTCAAAAAAACCGCCGAGCCCGGTTCTGGCCGCCCAGTCAGGAGTTCAGGTCGTCGTTTTGTGGTGCAAAAGCATGACGCTACGCGATTACATTACGATTTTCGGCTCGAGTTAGGTGGGAAACTTAAGTCATGGGCCGTTCCAAAGGGCTTGCCATATGCCAAGGGAGAAAAACGCCTGGCGGTCCAGGTGGAGGATCATCCCTCTTCTTACATCGATTTTGAGGGAACGATTCCCGAGGGTCAGTATGGCGGTGGCACGGTGATGATATGGGATCGCGGAACATTTGAGCCTCTGAGCAAAACGCCTGCCAAAGAACTGGCGGCAGGGAAGCTCCATTTTGTCTTGTCTGGGACAAAGCTGAAGGGCGAATGGTATCTCGTTCGGCTCCAGGACCAAAAGCAATGGCTGCTGATAAAAGGGGGTGAGGATATGCAGCCAGTTTCGAAGAAGTTGGACGATCTCTCTGTGCTTTCAGGCCGGAGCATGAAAGAGTTGGCCAGAGGTGACAGGGTTTGGCAATCCAAATCGAGAAGCGGGTCGAATCCAACCGCCAGGCGAAAACCTAATTCAAAGCTCTTGCCCCTGCCAAAATTTGTGGAGCCAATGAAAGCAAAGCTGACCGAATCAATACCACCTGGCGATTGGATTTATGAGATCAAATTTGACGGCTTTCGTGCATTAGCATTACGGGGAAGCAGCGAGGCGCGCCTGGTGTCTCGCAACGAAAAGGATTTTGGCGGGAAGTTCACGGAGGTGATGGATTCGGTTTCCGCGTTGGATGTCCAGGATGCGATCGTCGATGGGGAGATTGTCGCCTTGGATGAAAAAGGTCGCTCGTCGTTTCAGCTCCTCCAAGCTTTCGAACTTCGTCAAGAGCGTCCGCCTATCTTCTATTACGCCTTCGATCTGCTGCGGCTCAATGGAACGGACCTTCAAAATCTGCCAATTGAACAGCGAAAAGGCAAACTCGAAACGCTGCTGAAGGAAGCGTCTGGAAACATCCGGTATTCTGCTTCGCTGGGAACGGACGCCGGGAAGCTGATGGATCAAGCTCGCCGATTTGGCCTCGAAGGCCTGATCGGGAAGCGGGTTGGCTCTCACTATGAAGCGGGACGACGCACCGGCAACTGGATCAAACTGAAGTTTCAACTGGAACAAGAATTCGTCATTGGCGGTTACACGAAGCCGGCCGGCTCTCGCAATTATTTTGGCGCGCTCCTGGTTGGTGTCTACGAAGGCGACCAACTCAAGTTTTCCGGGAAGGTCGGAACAGGCTTTAATGAAAAGCTTCTCCGCGCGCTATTCGGGATGTTTAAGAAGGCTCCGCGGGAGACGTGCCCGTTTGTCGATCTCCCGGAAAAGCGGGTCGGGCGTTATGGTCAGGGTGTGACCGCCTCCGAGATGAAGCTCTGTCACTGGATCGAGCCAAAGATAGTCTGTCAGGTAAAATTCAGTGAGTGGACGACGGATCATCGTCTGCGCCAACCCGTGTTTCTCGGTCTCCGAGACGACAAGAACGCGAATGATGTCGTGCGCGAGGAGGCGTTGTAAATGGTCGCAAAGCAAAGTCTCGACGTGAACGGAACGAAGGTCGACGTCACGAATCTGGATAAGATTTTCTACCCAAAAGCTGGTTTTACGAAAGGCGACGTCATTGATTACTACGTACGGATCTCCTCCGTCTTGCTACCGCACCTGAAAGAGAGGCCGATTACGCTCAAGCGATACCCGGATGGTGTGGAGGGATTTTTCTTTTACGAGAAAAAATGTCCGGCTCATCGTCCGTCTTGGGTGAAGACCACCAAGGTCGCGAAATCCGAGGGAGGAGAAATTAACTATTGCGTGATCAATGATCTTCCGTCCCTGATTTGGGCTGCCAATTTGGCCGACTTGGAGCTTCACACCTTTTTGCATAAAGCCCCATCGATTCACCGTCCGACAGCTATCGCATTTGATCTTGATCCAGGTCCGCCGGCGGACATCGTCCTCTGTTGCAAAGTTGGTTTATGGCTGAAAGACCTGTTCGACGCTCTCCATATGGAAAGTTTCGCGAAAACGTCCGGGTCAAAAGGCTTGCAAGTTTACGTTCCGATCAACAGCGCCGTCACTTACGAAAAAACCAAGGCATTTTCGCACGCCATCGCAGAGTTGCTGGAATCGCAATCCCCCGATTCGGTCGTTTCAAATATGCAAAAAAGCCGACGTTCCGGAAAGGTGCTTGTCGATTGGAGCCAAAATGATGATCACAAGACGACCGTCAGCGTTTACTCGCTCCGGGCAAAAGACTTCCCCACCGTTTCGACGCCTGTAACATGGGAGGAAGTCGAGGCAGTGGTACGTAGACGGAAGGCAACAGACCTTAGTTTTACTTCTAAAGAAGTACTCAAAAGAGTTGAGAAAACAGGCGACATTTTTGCCCCGGTTTTGAGCCTTAAGCAAAAGCTGCCCTCTGTCCGTGCGCTTGAGAGTCTAAGAAATCGATCGTAAGAGCTCGGACAGCTAGCTGGCCCGGCTTAGGTGGGCCTCGAGTTGCGCAAAGGGTAAGCAAAGCGTCCCGCTTTGCCCTGGAGTTTGGACATTTCGCCGCCATTTGCGCGGCTGGGTCTAAAGCTTGGGCTATGCTTAGCTAAAGCGTTATAAATGGGCCGGCGGCGGCCCGAAGCGCCAGGAGAACTTAGCCCAGGCTTTAGCCTGGTTTAGATCAAAAAAACCCGTTCCGCCCTGTAGGGGCGTGAGGCCGGCCTCCGATGGCAAACATCCTGCATCGCGGGAGCGTTTTCCACCGCCCCTTCAGTTGGGCGGCCGTCGCTACGAAATTAACCCAGGCTAAAGCCCATGCGCGTCAACTTAGTTAACGGCTGCACGCCGAAGGCGTAAGAGAACTTAGCCCAGGGTGGAGCGAAGCGGAACCCTGGGTATTCGAATTAATATGCACACCGCTCTGAAGGAGCGGAAGAGACGAACCCCGAGTCGCAGACTATCGCCGGCGCTATGGAAATACCGAGCGAGTCTTTATGGTCTCGGCGGCCAGATTCTTCCGCTCCTTCAGAGCTACGCCGCATTTTTTTTCACTACCCAGGGTTCCGCTACGCTCCACCCTGGGCTAAGCTCCCACGCGCCTTCGGCGCTTAAGACTCCCGTTTAGGCGCTTAAGTTGACGCGCATGGGCTTTAGCCTGGGCTCTTGGCCCTTCAGGCCGTACCCCTTCGGCGCAAAAAAGGGCCGCTAGCCAAGTCAGGCAGGCCCGTATTGATTGAGAAGACGTTTCGAAAAAACCTTGGCGAACGCGCGAGTATTCTTCCTAAATGTCCAAACTCCAGAGCAAGCGTCCTGCTTTGCCTACACAGGCTGGAAGCCCCTGGTTTTCTTGAAACCGCATTCACTTCGAAGCGCGAACTAACGAGAAATCAAGAAAGCGAGTTAATTAAGAAAGCCGTCGGCACGCTAAGGAATATACTATGGGTAAGACAGTTAAGGTTATCGAACTTCTTATTCCGAGGAGAAGGTTCTCTTTCCGCTCCGCTTGAGAATCCGATAGCAGAATAGCTGGATGACTAGCAACCAGGCCCAGGCTAGAAATTTCAAGTGCTCGTTTATTTTTCAATCAGTTCGCTTACTCACTGCACCCGTGGTACGAGTCTGCGATGAGAGAAGTGACTCCGCTCTCGGATTCGAATAATTCAGGCGCCGCCTCGCCACCAGATCGTCGTCCGATCAGATCGAGAGAGGCTCGCTGGGCGCAAGCCACCGCTTCTCACCTGGTCAGGCTTGGGGTGCGACCAAATCAGATTTCCCTGGTGAGCATGCTGGCGGCTGGAGGGGGTGCGGTCAGCCTGGACTTATTTCCCCAGCCATGGGACGCGATCGGCTGCATCTGTGGCGTTCAGCTTCGCCTGCTGTGCAATCTATTTGACGGATTGGTCGCAATCGAGCACGGAAAGCAGACTCCGGTCGGTGCCCTGTACAACGAATTGCCGGACCGTGTCTCCGATTCTGTAGTGTTCGTCGCGCTCGGGTATGCTTCGGAAATACCTTGGCTCGGGTGGCTTGGGGCACTCTTGGCGGCTCTCACGGCTTACATTCGCGTTTTCGGCGGTGCGCTCGGATTTGCCCAGGATTTTCGCGGTCCTATGGCGAAACAACACCGCATGGCCGTTTTAACAGCGGGTTGCCTCATCTCAATCATTGAGCATTTTGCCGTTCGAACCAACCACAGTCTGCAGTTCACCTGCGGACTGATCGCAGCCGGTTCTTTCCTCACCTGTTGGACGCGCATCCGAGCATTGGTGCACAGTCTGCAGAGGCTTGAGTAAAAAGTGCTTCTCCTTTGCCCGGCGGATGCACAGACTCAGACGGATCTCACGGATCCCTTGTTTCCGCTTGCCTGGATGGGGTCTGTTGTTTGGAGTGTGCTTATCCGGTGAGAATCACGGTCACATGAGTATCAACGATAGATTCCTATGGGTATTGTCCACGGTATTCGCTCTATTGGTGCTATCGTCGATTGTCACCTGGATCTTGAGCAGGCGCGTGGCCGCGGATCAATCGAATCAGAAGGCGATTGCGACGATCAACAATCTGGCGGCACGGGTAAAGGCCTGGTGGGTTATGGCGGCCGTGCTCGCTATCGCATTCTTGCTCGGGACCGTGGCCACTCTTCTTGTATTCGCGCTTGGCTCGTTCATGGCGTTACGAGAATTCCTAAAGCTAACACAGACCCTGCCCGAAGATCGGATAGGCCTCGGAGTAGCGTTCTTTCTGGTCCTGCCATTCCAATATCTTCTTATTGGGATTCAATGGTACGGATTGTTTGCGATTATGATCCCCGTGTATGCCTATTTGATCTTGCCCGTTTTTCCGGTAATTCGCCAGGAGACAGCCCATTTCCTCGAACGCACAGCCCGGCTCCAGTGGGGTCTAATGTTGACGGTCTATTGCGTTAGTCACGCTCCCGCTTTGTTAATTTTGACGATACCGAACTATTCAGCCCAGAATGTTTTGCTTTTATTCTATCTGGTGTTCGTGACCCAGATCAGCGACGTCTTTCAGTATGTCTTCGGCAAATGGTTAGGAAGAACCTTGATTGCGCCCGCGTTTAGTCCGTCTAAAACCGTCGAAGGCCTGCTCGGGGGAGGTGTGAGCGCAGTTTTCTGCGGAACGTTGCTATGGTGGATAACGCCTTTCACACCGGTCCAGGCGCTCGGTTTCGGCTTGATCATTGTGATCTTCGGTTTTCTCGGCGGGCTGGTTCTTTCCGGGGTCAAACGCAGCTTGGGCGTCAAAGATTGGGGCAGTTCAATCGCCGGTCACGGCGGCGCGCTGGATCGTCTGGATTCGCTCTCATTTACGGCCCCGATTTTTTTCCATCTGGTTCGGTACTTCTATTCTGTTTAAGCCGGTGCCCCAGATCAATCGACTAGCCGTTTCAGCTTGGCGTACTGAAGGAGCATGATCGTCTTACCGTCTTGGATTTCGCCGATTTCAACCATTTGGAGCGCTTCGTCCAACCCGAGTTCCAAAATCTCGATGTCTTCCCCATGATCGGCGTCCCCGCCACCCTTGGCCGTCTTTGACGAAGCGTCGTATTCGGCAACGAAAAAATGCAGTTTTTCTGTCACCGATCCAGGGCTCATGTAGGCCTCGAACAGTTTTGTTACCGATCCTAAATGATATCCGGTCTCCTCTTCGCTCTCCCGACGGATCGCTTCCTCCGCACCTTCCTCCTCTAACAATCCAGCGCAGGCTTCGATGAGCATTCCATTGTTGCATCCGTTTACAAACGCCGGGAACCGAAATTGACGAGTCAGCAGGACGGTCTTACGAGAACGATTGAAGAGGAGAATGGTCGCGCCGTTTCCGCGATCGTAAGTCTCACGGCTGATGGTCTGCCAGGATCCATCTCTCCGCCGAAAATCAAAAATGGTCTTCTTGAGGATGTACCAATCATTGGAGAGCACCTTGACTTCTTTAACTCGAATTTTGTCTTCCATGCCTTTTACGAATGCCATGCGGCGCAGGCGCTGAATAATGATTTCTTGACATCGTAGCCATCACTCAAAATGATGTCTGAGATGGATCCTCGCCTCTTGCCGGATGTTCTGGTTTTTCTCCAGGTCGTAAGATCCGGAAGTATCACAAAAGCGGCAAACCAGTTGCATACAGTCCAGTCAAACGTAACGGCGCGGATCAAAAAGCTGGAAGAAGCTCTCGGCGTTTCGCTCTTGGGCAGACACGCGCGTGGAGTCAGACTAACGACCGGAGGAGAAGCCGTTCTACCCATCGCTTTGCGGCTTGACGCGTTGCTGAATGATTTAGGCTATGCATTTGGCCGACAAAACCCAGCCAGAGAAGCGAAGCTTCGTCTCGGAGCGATCGAGACAGTGGCCGCGGTTCAGTTGCCGCGCATGGTGTCCCAATTTCTCCGGAAATCACCCCACGTCGATATTTCCGTTCAAGCCGGGAGCTCGTCCGTACTAGTAAAGCAAGTGAAAGGAGGGGAACTTGATGCTGCCTTTGTATCGCGGACGTTTGGGCTGCCTGGTTTTCGCGAGGAGTTGGTTTTCGAGGATATACTCGTGGTTCTCGCACCCAAAACGATTAAGACTATTTCTGAACTCTGCACTGCCAGCAGAAATGGGCTTAAGGTAATGGTGCAGCGCTTTGGGTGTTCGTACACGGAAAAGTTGTTGCACTTTCTAGGAGCAAACGGGACCCGGCCGGAACGCATCATGGAGATCGGCACGCTAGAAGGGATTATCGGTCTGGTCGAAACAGGGGTTGGCTTTGCTACGTTGCCCAAGAGCTTCGTTCAACCTCTGCTGAGAGGAAGAAAACTCAAGCTTCTCGAGTTACCAGAGGATATCGCAACGATCCAAACGTTTGTCTTCTCTTCAGAGGGTAGCGAGTCGTCGTTGCTTGTGAGAGCATTCGTAGATCACTGCCGAACTCGGCGGTGCCATTCGGGGACAGGTCAAATTCAAGTAAATTCCTCGCAATGCGCGCCCAGGCGGAGAGGAGGAGACCCGTCGATCGCGCCGGCGCAGGTCAGCTCAGGAGAGCAGTGAGATCAGACACGGACACTCAGAGTGAAACGTACCGGCACACGAATGATTAACTATTGGAGAAGACAAAATTCGGCATCGGGAACTTTGCGTTGATGAGCTTCAGCACCTCAGTGCAAACTTCGTCCATCGAGATATCGAACACTTCACTGATGGCTCGCAATTCAGCGAGTTGGTCAGGAGTCGCAGCGATCAGTACTTCGTTCAGTTGTTGAGGAGAATATTTCATCGACCGTTTCTGTTAACGAAGTAGATCGGTCCTGAAGCGCCAAACTTGAGACAGATTTCCGGCATCACGGCCTGTGGGCCGGCGGTCTGTGCAGGTGCAGATCTCGTTTCAGGATCGATGGGTTGGTGGTCAGACTAGTCTGTTTTGGCTGGTGCTCTGGCGATTGGCCAGCAGGGAAGTCGCGGGTGAGGATTCACCACGGTGGCAGGCAGAGCACGGAGTTTTACGCGGCCAGGGCGAGCGCCGATGTGTCAGATTAGTATGTCCGCGAGGGCGGTTCGCACGTCCGCGAAGCGAAATCGGAAACCGGTTTGCAGGGCTTTCTCCGGGATGATCCTTTGGCTGTCCAGAAAAAGCGACGATTCGTTGCCCGGCAGCATTCGAAGTGCGAATTCGGGTACCGCAAAGAGCGTTGGGCGCTTGAGGAGTTCGCCCATGACCTTGGTGAACTCTTCGTTACGTATTGGGTTTGGAGCAGCGCCGTTCATCGGTCCACGAACGGATTGCGTCTCCAGCGCGTGAAGAAAAAGCGCCGCGACATCTGTGATATGGATCCAGGGCATCCATTGCTTACCGGATCCGAGTTTTCCTCCAAACCCAGATCGGAAAATTGTTTTCAGAAGTGGAATTGCTCCACCATTTTTTCCGAGAACCAGAGCGATTCGAACAGGGACGTGTCGGACACCCGAAGCTCCGGCTTTCAGGCCCTCGGCCTCCCAAACTGTTGCGACTTCGGCGAGGAAGCCGGTAGAGGCAGGTGAGCTCGACTCGGTCAACATCTCTTCACCGCGGTCACCGTAGATGCCTGTTCCGGAGGCGCTTACGAGAACGGATGGTCCGTTGCGCGCCTGTTCGATGGCATCAACGATCCATCGCGTGCCATCGATGCGGCTGCGAAGGATTTTATCGCGTTTTTCCTTTGTCCAAAGCCCGAGAATGGATTCGCCGGCGAGATGAATGATCGCTTCGATGCCGCTCAGATCGACGTCCGGTCGGAATGAGCGGACCGATTCACAGCCTGGAATCGGCGCGGCGGCACGTCGCGAAAACGGAGTGACACGATGACCCCGAGTGAGAGCGTCTTGAACGATGTGTCTGCCGAGAAAGCCGGACGCCCCGGTTATTCCAATGTTCATTGCTTCTCTAATAGCGCGAAAATCTCTCATGCCAAAGCGGCTTGTGAGATTTTCGCGCTAATCCGGGAACGATCTGTGCAGCCAGTTGAGTGGAAAACGGTTTCCGGGGCAATCGGTGGGAACCGGATTAATTTCTTTGTGTCCCCGTACGATTGAGTATCTTCCGTCCACTTTGCCTACCCGGCGGCGGAGATACCGGATCAGTTCGTCGAGTGCTTCATATTCCGCCTTTGTCGGCAGGTCTCTGTTGAAGTCGCCAACCAGGCAGATGCCGATCGAGATATAGTTAAGATAATCGCTGTGGACGTGTCCGCCATTGAGCTGCCGGACCCAGCGGTTCCCGATCTCGATCTGACCGTTTCCCGAAGAAGTACCGTTGCCGATTACGAAATGATAAGCGAGACCATTTGGCATTCGACGCACATAACGGTGGTAATAATCGAAAATGCGAGCGTTGCCCTGCCGCGTCCCGCTGTTATGGACGATGATGTATTTCCATCGGTTACGGGCGACGCGGGCATCGTCAATCGCCTTGCGGATCTCCGCAGTGAGGTATTGCCAGCGGACATCTCCACCGCCGGGAGCCGGGACCAGGTCTCTCTCCGCTTCGGCGCCGGATTTTTGAACGACAATTGAGTCATCATCGTCTCGTTTACCGAAGAAAAACCAATGCCGCTTCTTCTTTGGAGTGGGGGCGGGAAGCTCTCTTTCGACTGGAGGCGTAGATTCAGCTTGGACCCTCGTGGGCTCGGGTTGCGGAGCGGTAGACTCCGGCGTGCTTTGTTCTTTAGCCTGCGATCCGGAGGGCGTTGCGGCGGAGTTAGGCTGAGCGGATTTGGACGCCGCCGCTTCCGGGGAGCCGGCGTGAAAAGGTTGTCTCAGCGGGGAGGTAGCCGGGCTTGGGGTTGGTTTTGGTGAAGGAGTCGGGCTTGCAACGATTTCCATTTTCTGGCGGCTTTTCAAAAAAAGCTCTCGCAACCGCTTTTCTTCGTCAGTCTGTTGCGTAACGCCGTGATTCGAGCTGAGTGACAAAAGAATGAGCACTGAAAGGAGAGGAATCTTTCCAAGCGCCGGCCGTCTCCAAATTCGCTGGCAGGTGTTGTTTGTATCGTTTAACCTCAACGCGTTAGTCGGTATCTAAGCAAATTCATGCGCGGGAACGCAAACGGTCCGTAAGTTTTTTCCAGATTGATGAAAAAGATCCTGATCTTTACCGCCGGATTCGGTGAGGGACACAACACGGCGGCACGTAATATTCGAGACGCCCTTGATCATATTGGACCGGATGAAGCGAAGGTCGAGGTACTCGATCTGTTCGATATCTGTTACGGTAAGCTGAACGATTGGGTTCGAAAGGCCTACATTGCGGCGATTAATCGGACGCCTAGAGTCTGGGGCAAGATTTACAATGTCATCGACGGGACCCAGTTCGTGGAATCGAACATGGCAATGCTCGCGAAAATGAAGCGCGCGATGAGCGACGTACTCGCGGACCTTGAGCCAGACGCCGTAGTGTCAACTTATCCGATTTACAATTACGTCATCGACGCGATCTACGCGGACGGGCGGCAGAGAAGTTTCTCGCAGATTACGGTGATCACGGATTCAATCACGGTAAACTCCATCTGGTACCGCTGCGTATGTGACTATTTCCTGGTCGCCAACGAAGATACGGCGAACGTCTTACGCAATGCGGGCGTTCCTGAACAGCAGATACGAATTTTCGGGTTTCCCGTCACTTACCGTTTCGCGGAGATGCCCGATCACCGGTATCGCGACGCTGACAAGGGACCTCGGCGTATTCTTTACCTGATCAATTCCGGAAAAAAGGAAGCTCCTGCTCTGGTGCGTCGTCTTTGCAAGCGAACCGACATCCGGTTGACCATCACTGTCGGCCGCGATCGAACACTCCGCAAAGCGATTGAAAACGAGATCAAAGCGCCGGCGCATGCAGTGGAAATCCTCGGCTGGTCGAACCGCATGCCTGAGCTACTGATGGCTCATCATTTAGTGATTACGAAAGCTGGAGGCGCAACCGTGCAAGAAGCGATCGCAGCTCGGACTCCGGTCATTATCAGCCAGGTAGTACCCGGACAGGAGGAGGGAAACGCGCGCCTGGTCGTTGAAAATGGCTGCGGCTGTTTGGCGCCTGATCCGGAGGCGATATTGGACGCGCTCGACAGCGTGTCCGATGAAGGTGAAAAACGGTTGCGAGCCTGGGTAGCCAATATTGCAAAACTGAGTAAGCCAGACGCCTCGCTTCAAATTGCCCATTTCCTCCTCGAGTTGGCTTCGCCGGAAAATACGCCACCAAAAAAGTTGCCGCATTTTGTCCGGAGCCAGTCCGAAGGGAAAGATGGCCGATCGATTCTGCTGTGCGATCTGCACACGCACAGCGTTTATTCGGACGGGAAGCTGACGGTGCGTGAACTGGTCGATTTTTACGGGCAACGGAGCTTCGATGCACTGTGTGTGACAGACCACATTTGCGATCACACGAGTCTGATCGGCAAAATGACAAATTTAAGTGGGATGGTGCTTACGCTCGATGAGGCGGAGGAATATTTCGAGACGATTGAAGGCGAAAAAAAAAGGGCACTCGAAAAATACGGGATGATTTTGATGACCGGGCTTGAATTCAACAAAGACGGCCTCACCAAAAGAAGTTCTGCTCACTTACTGGCGATCGACTTGAAGGGACCAATTGACCCGGGGCTGAGCATTACCCAGACGATCGCTGAGATCCACGGTCAAGGCGCTTTGGCAATTGCTTCACATCCTCACGAGGTCAAGACCCGTTGGGGAAAGAACACTCTTTATTTTTGGGAGAACATCGACAGATACGCGCCACTCCTGGACGCTTGGGAGGTGGCGAACCGAGACGATCTTTTCAATCCGATCGGACTGAAAAGATTGCCTTTCGTTGCCAACAGCGACTTTCACAAACCGAAGCATATTTTTTCCTGGAAAACGGTTCTTTTTTGCGAAAAGGACCCGGAGACGATCAAGCAATGCATTCGCGTCAACCGGGACGTATCGATTACGCTCTATCGTGATCACCGGATCGGCTTCGGATACGGGGATCCGGAGCGAGCCGCACGTTTCGACTTTGACGCGAAGGCATCCGCCAAAGAGGTGGTCGCGTTTCCAGCTTATCGCGCGAAGCTTGCCTGATGAGCATCGAGGCGCTGGTCTTCGACATCGGGAATGTTCTTGTTCCCTTCGATTGGCAAGCCTTTCGCAGCCAGCTACAAGCTGACTGTACGAATTTGACGGCGGGCGCGGAAGAGGAGTTAAGGGAGCTGGCGATCCGAATGGAGGTCGGGGAAATGACCGGGGAAATGTTTATCTACCTGGCCGTTCGCACGATCGGATATCAAGGAGATGAGAAAAAGTTCCTATCAATTTGGAACGACATATTTCGTGCGAATCCACCGATGGAACGAACGATCCTGCATCTAAAGGAGCGATTCCCTCTCTTTTTGCTCTCCAACACCTCGGATATTCATCTCGCGTATCTGCTTAAGAATTTTGAAGTGTTACGGTGTTTCGTAGACGGTGTCTATTCGTTCCGGGCGAAGTGCGCTAAGCCGGATCGAAAAATCTTCCAGACAGCAATCAAACAGTTTGGTTTGAGCCCCGAAAAGACGGCTTACATCGACGATCTGCCAGCAAACGTCCGTTCCGCTTCAGATCTGGGTTTTAAGGCGATTCGGTACGACCTTAACGACCATGCGGCGTTTGAGCAGCGGCTCGCCGAACTTGGCATTGAGATTTCATCAAATGGACACTAGTACTAGCACACCAGTCACTGACTTGGTGCACTAGCGGTTCTGGCTGGCAAACTGCGCCAGCTCGTTCGCCTTTTTGTTCAAATAGTTGGCGAACCGCTGCTCTTCTTCCGGGTTGAGTTCGCCGCCAAGTTTCGCACTTTTCGTTTGCAGCTCCTGGGCCCGCTGAATGACAGATCGATACTTGGTCATGTCCCCCTCCTTCATCGCCTTATAGGCAGATTTGAAGTCGCTGATGTAATCGTCATAACTCTGCAAATATTCGTTGGCAGACTGGCTGCTTAACATCGGGCGCACATCTGATTCCGCAGCCAAAGGCGACGAAGTGGGCGAAGGCCCAACGCCATCCGGAGCAGTTCGGGGAGAAGGCGTTGGAGTTGCCGGGGTCGTTTCAGGCGTCGCCGACGGTACGGTCTCCGGCGTTGCAGTGACAGTCGCTTCGGGGGTCGTAGTCACAGTCGCCTCGGGGGTCGCAGTGGGAGTAGCTTCCGGGGTGGCTGGAGTTGGCGTTGAAACCGGTGTTGTCAGTGGCGATGACGTCGTTGCCGGGGTAGAAGCGGGCGGAGTATTCGGGGCGGGTGACGGAGAATTTGCGGGCTGCCCTCCCGAAGGCGCGGCCGGTTGCTGCTCACATCCGGCGAGAAAAAGGCTGGCGAAGGCTAAGGCAACAACAAAACATTTGATCATTCAATCTACACCGACGCACGAGCTTGATAGATATTCAAGGCGAGTTTAAGGGCTCGAAAATCAAGAAAAGAGTAGGCGATCCATGGGAGCGCGCTCCCGAGCGTTTAACGCGACAGATCGGTTTGGTTGAGAATGTTGAACCCTTCGCCGGCCAAGACCGACCACGCGCACTCCTGGTCATCGAGGTGAAGCGCCATTGCGGACCGACCGTGTGGGCGGATGAGGATCGGATAACAGACCAGGATATTTACCTCAGCCATGAGCAAGCCTTGCAGCATGCGCTTCAGATCCGTCGCGACTTCCTTCATCTCGACAACCAGAATCTCGGAGATACTGTAGGCGATCTCATGCAGGTCGAAGAGGCTTTCGACAGCCTCGGGATCGCTCGCAATGATCCGGACGATCGCTGAATCGGTCGTTTCTTGGGAATTCAGCGCCAGGACATGGACGTCATTCGCGTTGAGGAGCTTTACTATCTCCAGCAGAGCTCCGACCTTATTTTGGAGGAAGACGGAGAACTGTTTGACCGTCGGCCCCGACGTTTTTTCCGTAACCCTAGGCACATCTGTTGGCATGAAGTTGGCCAGAAGATTTCATTTGTAGGAGTAAATCAAGCAAAAGGTGGCGGGCTGGCCGTCCTCCAACGCCACTTTGACATAGTACAAGCCGCTCGAGTCCGGGCTGAAACCGGCGGCAGCTCTAGGTCCCGCTTGATACGGCATGTAGCTGACCGGTTTCCCTGAATCGTCAAAAATAGATACTTTCAGCTTATCAAGCTTCATGTCCTGTCGACGCAGTGAACCAATATGCGTTGCCGCTGTAGAGGTTGACGGCAACGACTTGGGAATGGTCCTTTGAGATCTGACCGAGGAAGTTGCCGTCCCGAATCTTGAATCCGTCGTTTTGAAAGGCTCCGGCTAAATCCAGTACATCACTGCGAGCGGCTACCTGAGCGTCCGTCTCCGCGCGGCCTGTGGTTAAGATCAAGCAGGCGGCGAGCGTGACTAAAACGAAGCGGGTCATTCCGGAGCTCCAATTTCTTTGGTTAATTTTGATGCCGCGAGATTCAGATCCTTCACCTCACCCTCGGTCGGTACGTGGTCAGCGGGAAAGGAGACCATCTTTTGGATTCCATCAAGATCCCGGCTTACGTTTTGTACGAGCGGATCCTTTTGGATTTTGCCCGGCAGGCTTGTCAATTTGTTTTTTAGAAAACTCACCAGGGCGGGCTGGCGCAGCAGCTTGGCATCGTCCGGGCTATAATTCTGAAGTACGAGGCCGGTGACCACTTCTGTTCCGCGGATCCAACCCCCGACGCTGACCAGGGTGATAAGGTCGCTGTCGCGATTTTCCTCGAGGGCCTTTTTCACTTCGTTCTGGGTCGCTTCCAGTTCTTCGTTCAATTGATCCCACGCGTCGTTTTCAGCAAACTGCGTGATACTTGCGCTGCGGGCAAGGACACTCTGGGAAACGCTGAGTTTTTTCGCGAGCGCGAGAACATCTTTACCGACGTTTTTTACCTGCTGACCGTCATGCGCTTCGACGGCAATATAACCGTCGGCTATCAACGTTCCGAGATTGAGTGCCATTCGGGCGCGATCAGTCGATTTGATCGAGACGGGTGGCCGGTACTGGGAGGTCCAATTCGGTTTACCGCCTTTTTCGATTGCTTTAAAAAACTCGCCCGGCGTTGGGACCGTGAGAGCATCTACTGATGCGGCACCTTTCAGTTCGTCTGCGGAGAGTGGGGTATCCGCGACCGTAGTATTTTCGGTCGGTTGCTGGTCAGCCGACGCTGAGAAGGCTGATACCAATGCGATTACGCTCAGTCCGAGCCATTTCCGCAATAGGGGCATAATCTGGGAGTTTACCAATTGAACATGCCGTGTCCAGTCTGGCCTCTCGGAACTGTCACGGCGGGGGCAACAAATTTTAGCTTGTCGAAGCGGGGTTGTCCCTCGATGGTGGGAGCTCTGATGAAGGTGCACGTTGTCGTGATGCCAAAGCAGAGCGTTTTGGATCCTCAAGGGGTCGCTGTGAAGAATGCGTTGAGGGATCTTGGTCTCGAGACGGTCGATTCCGTGCGCGTGGGCAAGTTCCTGGAGTTGGAATTCAACACGCCTCCCGATGAAGCGAAGCTGGAAGAAGTCTGCCGAGATCTTCTCTCGAATCCGGTGATCGAGGATTACACGATCCGTCACCATTGAACAACGACACCCACGTATGAAGATCGCAGTAGTGCAGTTTCCAGGTTCAAACTGTGATCAGGATTGTTTGCGAGCATTGACGGACGGGCTCCATGTCCAAGCCCAATATCTCTGGCACAAACAAACGTCTGTGTCTGGCTTTGACGCCGTTGTGCTACCTGGTGGATTTTCCTATGGCGATTATCTTCGGTGTGGGGCGATCGCCCGCTTTTCGCCCATCATGCGAGCGGTTATCCGGTCTGCGAACGAAGGAATGCCAGTTATTGGTATCTGCAATGGGTTTCAGATCTTGTGTGAGGCAGGGCTGCTGCCCGGGGCGCTGATGCGGAATCAATCGCTGCGTTTTATTTGTAAACCGATCTGGGTGCGCGTGGAAACCGAGGACACCCCTTTTACTGCGAATCTGAAAGGGCGTGGGATTTTGAAGATGCCTGTTGCGCATGGGGAAGGTTCTTACTTTGCCGACGAGGCAACCCTTAGCGTGCTAGAGTCCGAAAACCGGGTGGTGTTCCGTTATGCTAACGAGGCGGGTAATGTGACACCGGAATCAAATCCTAACGGCTCGATGCATAATATCGCAGGCATCTGCAATGAAGCGCGCAATGTGGTTGGGATGATGCCGCATCCGGATCGCGCCTGGGATCGCAAGCTCGGTAGCGAAGATGGAAAATTGCTTTTCGGTTCGTTGGTCGAAGCCTTGGAATCCGTTTTCTCCAGATAAATGGTTACTGAGATTACGCCGGAATTAGTCCGTGATCACGGGTTAACAGAGGAGGAGTACGAACGTATCCAGGGGATTCTTGGCCGGGAACCGAATTTCACGGAGTTGGGCGTTTTCTCGGTGATGTGGAGCGAACACTGTTCCTACAAGAACACCCGGCTCGAACTTAAAAAATTTCCAACCACTGGGCCAAAAGTCCTGGTGAAGGCTGGAGAAGAAAACGCGGGCGTGATCGATATCGGGGATGGTTGGGCCGTCGCCTTCAAGATGGAGAGCCATAATCATCCCAGCGCTGTCGAACCTTTCCAAGGCGCGGCGACCGGCGTTGGCGGGATTATCCGGGACATATTTACGATGGGGGCGCGTCCAGTCTTCCTTATGGACTCGCTCCGGTTCGGTCCGATAGAGGGCGGAGGTGCCGGAGCGAAAAACAATCGCCGGCTTTTTTCGGAGGTGGTTGCCGGGATCTCGCATTACGGAAATTGCGTCGGGATTCCCACGATCGGCGGCGAGGTCTACTTTGACGAGTCGTATGAAGGGAATCCTTTGGTGAACGTCCTTTGCCTTGGAATTCTTCGTCACGAACAGATTGCTCGCGGAGCAGCAAAAGGTGTTGGGAACCCAGTATTTTACGTAGGATCGGAAACCGGGCGGGACGGGTTGGCAGGGGCCGCGTTTGCGTCGCGTGATTTGACGGAGGAATCGAAGCAGGATCGACCGGCGGTCCAGGTAGGCGATCCGTTCAAAGGGAAACTTTTGTTGGAAGCGTGTCTCGAGCTTTTGGCAAGCGGTTGCGTGGCCGGCATTCAGGACATGGGGGCTGCGGGATTGACCTGCTCGACCTGCGAGACGGCGAGTCGTGGAGGCACCGGCGTACAGATCGATTTGGCTTTGGTGCCGCAGAGGGAACCGCGAATGACGCCCTATGAAATTCTCCTTAGCGAATCACAGGAACGGATGTTGATCATCGTTGAGCGAGGCCGAGAGGCGACGGTGAAGGAGATCTTTGATAAATGGGATTTGCCGTATGCCTGCGTGGGTGAAGTGACCGGTGATGGTTTGATGCGAGTGCTGAATCATGGACGCGTTGTGGTGGAAATCCCCGCGGACAAATTGGCAAATGACGCTCCAGTCTATGAACGCGAGGTGGTTCCCGATCCTCCGGCGCCTGAGTTGCGCATCGAGGATGTTCCGATGGCTGATCTGCGCGAGAGCTTGGTCCGGCTCCTGGCGGATCCGACGATTGCCTCAAAAAACTGGGTCTATCGCCAATATGATCACACCGTTCGGGCAGGAACGGTTGTGCCGCCCGGGTCCGACGCGGCAGTCTTCTATGTTCGAGAAGCAGATAGGTACCTCGCGGCGACAACTGATTGCAACGGTCTGTACTGCAAAATAAGCCCACGGGAAGGGGCTCGCATTGCAGTAGCTGAGGCGGCGAGGAATTTGACCTGCTCGGGGGCGAAACCATTGGCGGTTACGGATAACCTGAATTTCGGTAATCCATACCGCCCGGAAAACTTTTGGCAGCTTCGCGAGGCAGTGGAGGGTCTGGCCGAAGCTTGCCTCAGGTTTGGGACGCCGGTCACCGGAGGCAATGTCAGCTTGTACAACCAGAACCCGAGCGGCGCCGTCGATCCCACACCGACTGTGGGAATGGTCGGTGTAGTTGGGGAAGAACGCTGGATAACCAGACAATACTTTCGTGATGCGGCAGACGTCATTTACTTGATTGGCCCTGTTGGCCACGAACTGGGCGCGAGCCAGTATTTGAAGATTGTCCACGGCCGAAAAGACTTTCTGCCCCCTCGACTAAGCTACGACCTGGAATTGGGGGTTCAGGCTGTCGTACTGGCGTTGATCCAACAGGGGTTGGTCAAGAGCGCACACGATTGTTCAGAAGGCGGTTTCGGCGTTGCAATGGCCGAGTGCTGCATCTCTGGCGAGCAAAAAATCGGCGCGACGGTGGACTTCGGTCATTGGCCGGAGCGTTTGGACCAGATCCTCTTTAATGAATCTCAATCGAGAGTGATTATCTCTGTCCGACGCGAAGATACTGTTGCCACGGAAGCGATGTGCGCTGCGGCAGAAATACAATTTGGTCGAGTGGGGGAAGTGGGCGGTTCCGATCTGATCATCTCAACGCAGCGAGAAACGCTGCGGTGGAGCGTAGCTGAACTTTATCAAGCGTGGTACTCTTCGATCGAGCGTGCCATGAGCTCTCAATGAAACGTGAATAATTCCTATAAACCACGACACGAATGCGGAGTTTTTGCCGTCTATAGTCATCCGGACGCCGCGATGTTGACCTATTACGGATTATTTGCCCTGCAGCATCGAGGACAGGAGAGCGCCGGGATTGTTACCGCAGCTGGATCCAATCAGCCTTTTACCATACACCGCGGCATGGGCCTGGTGGCCCAGGTGTTTCAGGAAAAGGATTTGCAGCAGCTCCGGGTCGGTACCAGGGCGATCGGTCACGTTCGATATTCGACGAGTGGATCAAGCACGCTTAAGAATGCGCAACCACTGGTTGTCGATTGCGCGCGCGGCCAATTGGCGATTGCGCACAACGGCAACCTGGTGAATGCCGCAGTGCTGCGAGAGGAATTGGAATCGAACGGCTCGATTTTTCAAACGACCGTGGACAGCGAGATTATTCTGCATCTTCTCGCCCGGCCCACCGGCCGCAAAAACGTGCTGAGTGCATTGCGGCTGATCGAAGGGGCATTCTCGTTTGTGCTGATGGGGGAGCAAGAAATCATCGGCGTGAGAGATCCTTTCGGGTTTCGGCCTCTGGTGCTGGGAAAATTGGACGATGCATTTATCCTGGCCTCGGAGACCTGCGCTTTGGATCTTGTCCACGCGGATTACATTCGAGAAATCGAGCCTGGAGAAGTCGTCATCATCAACGATGACGGCATCCGGTCAGAGTGGCCCTTTAAAGAGGAGCGCAAAGCATTTTGTATTTTCGAGTACGTCTATTTCGCGCGTCCCGACAGCCTGATCAATGACCGGAACGTGAGCAAGGCGCGGGTGGCGATGGGGGTGGAACTTGCAAAGCTGCACCCAGTGGATGCTGATATCGTTGTGCCCGTTCCTGACTCAGGAAACTATGCGGCACTCGGCTTCAGCCATGAATTGAACATTCCGTACGAACACGCGTTTGTACGAAATCACTACATTGGACGCACATTTCTTCAGCCGACGCAGCTGATCCGCGATTTTAACGTGCGAGTGAAGCTGAACCTGATCAAAGAACTTGTGAAAGGCAAGCGGGTCGTGGTAGTTGACGACTCAGTGGTTCGCGGAACCACGGCCAGAGCGCGCGTGGTGAACTTGCGCGAAGCTGGCGCGAAAGAAGTTCATCTGCGGATCAGTTGCCCGCCACACAAATTCGCATGCTACTACGGGATCGATTTTCCGGATCCGAAAAACCTGTTAGCGAACCAGTTCAAGATGGATGAGATGGCCGAATATCTGGGAGTCGACTCGATTGGATATTTGGATATCGACGGAATGGTCCGGGCGACCGGGTTACCAATGAACGAGTTTTGTCTTGCCTGCTTTAATGGTCAATATCCCGTTCCTATCGATAAAGAGCTGGACAAGTTCATCGTCGAGCGTCGGAGTGCGCGTTCACGCTCTTTGAGTGAACCTGTCGCCCATCCTCAGCTTTTCGCCGGGCTGAAATGAGAAGAGTGGAGAAGGGGAACGCGTACGCCTTGGCCGGTGTCGACATCGATTTGGGCAATCGCGTCAAGAAAGGGCTGCAGGAACGGGTTCGGACCACATTCGGCCCGGAAGTCCTGGGGCGCATCGGTGGGTTTGGAGGACTATTCAAGGCGGATTTCAAGGGAGTCAAGGAGCCGGTGCTTGTGTCGAGCATCGACGGGGTGGGAACCAAGCTAAAAATTGCCATCGCGCTCGGGAAGCACGCGACAGTTGCGCAAGACCTGGTAAACCATTGCATTAACGATATCGCGGTGACCGGTGCACGTCCCCTGTTTTTTCTCGACTACATTGGAGTTGGACGCCTGGATCCAGCAGTTTTTGATCAACTCATATCCGGGTTTACAAAAGCTTGCAAAGAGGGTGGATGCGCCCTAATCGGTGGCGAGACCGCACAGCTTCCAGACCTATATCATACCGGGGAGTACGATTTGGCCGGCTGTATTGTCGGCTTGGTGGATCGAGGCCGGATAGTGGATGGCAGCCGGATTATCCCGTCGGACCTTCTGATCGGTTTGCCCTCAAGCGGACTGCACACAAATGGTTACACTCTGGCTCGGAAGGTATTGCTGGACAATATGGGGCTGGGTCTCCTCGAAAGAGTGGATGGTCTTCGAAAACCGCTCGGTGAGGAGCTTCTCCGGGTGCACCGCAATTATCAGCCTGCTATGGCTTCCATTCCAGCAGGACTAATCAAGGGAGCCGCCCATATTACGGGGGGTGGCTTGATCGATAATTTGCCCCGGATCCTCCCGACTGCGTGCGATGCTCTGGTCAATACGGCTTCCTGGGCGGTTCCACCTATATTTCGTCTCATCCAGCGGGGTGGCGATATTTCGCGCGAAGAGATGTACCAGGCCTTTAATATGGGGATCGGCATGGTACTGGTAGTCTCGAAATTGCATGCATCCATTGTCCTTTCACAAACGAAAGGAAAGGTGATTGGACAAATCACGAGGGGTTCTGGCAAGGTACTTCTCGACTAGGCATTTTGCCTAAATAAAGGATGTGGAAAAAGCTACTGGCTCGAGGGCGTCAGATCTGGGGGGTGAGCCTCGGTGCGGGGCTTTTGGGGGCGTTTGTTTTGACGTTACGGTACGCCCTAAGGCCGAGCGCTAAACCGAAGCTTCCCGACGCGATCTCGCCTGCGATATTTGCTACCCGGATTTTTTACACGAGTCGCGGCCAGATGGTTTACCACGAGTCTGGGCAAGGCGGTCCGCTGGTTTTTGTGCATGGGGTTTACGTGGGGGCTTCTTCGTACGAGTGGTCAAAGGTGTACCCGCATTTTGCGGGAACGCACCAGGTATTGGCCGTGGACCTGCTGGGATTTGGGGAGTCCGAACGGCCCGATATCCCTTTAACTGCGACCGACCACGTCCAGGCGTTGGTAGAATTTATTCGAGCGAAATCCGGCGGGGAACGAGCATCGGTTGTTGCCAGCGGCCTTGGGGCTGGGTTTGCAACAGTTCTGGCCGCACAGCACCCGGACCTAGTCCAACGGTTGATTCTTTTGATGCCGGTTGGACGAGTGGAATTTGGCCGACGACGACTACCGAAGCGCTACGGGCTGTTCTCCAGGATGCCGCTCGTAAATCGGACTTTTTATCGACGCTATCTTTCGACGAGGATTCAGATCCGGGCCTGGCTGAAGAACTTCGGGTTTGCGGACGCTGAAAAAATCGGCGATGAAACGGTCGAAGTCCTCACAAACTTCGCGCAGCAATTCGGCGCTGAGAGAGCAATTTTTCTGTGGATGTCGCGGCGATTTGATCTGGATCTGGAAAAGAGACTGGCCGAATTGTCGCAACACGTGACGCTGGTGTGGGGCGAAAAAGCGGTCAATCCCCCGCTTGAATCGGGCTATCGCCTGCAACCGGTTGCCAAGCAGTGCAGCCTGGTTGTCCTCCCAAACCTCGGTTTGCTCGCGCCCCTTGAATCGCCGATGCAAGTCTCTGAGGCACTGATCAAGGAGCTTGATCCAACGATCCACATCTTTAAAGCCGGTTAATTTGCGCATGAACAGCCTTCGGGTCCCGGTGCGTCTGTGCGCGGACGCGCACATTGGGGAGCCCGGAGGCTACTTGGCGTTTCGGCGCTTTATTTCCCTGGTGAACTCGCTTCGAGCGTTGGTGACCAACTTTCGAAGACTGTCAGCGCTGATGCAGTTGCCGCCGAACGCAATTGCTGTTTGCTGTTCAAGGAGATCGGAAGTGGCAACCGTGATCGAGTAAAGTTTCCCGTACTTGGCAACGAGCCTTTCGATAACGTCATCCGCCGTGCGGCCCGTATTCGAGTAGAAAACCTGTATTCCTGCAGGGTCGCTCTCTTGCGTGATCGTGGGTCCTCTGCCGTCAAAGACCAGCACAACGTGCGCTCCGCTCAGATCCTGATATTCCGTCAAAATCTTGGTTAATCGGTCTCGAGCCGATGCTGTTTTATAGTCGTGGAGTGCGCGCAGCTCAGGCCATGCAAAAATAATGCTATGGCCATCGACGATCAGGACCTGGGCGCTCATCCGCGAAGAACTTACGCTGTGAACGACGGGTCAGCCAAGCAGTTCCCTTCGACGAATGACATTCCCTCCTTGGGCTAGAGAAAGTGATAACGGACGATCAGGAAAGAGAGATAAGCAGACAATTCGGCCGGCAATGAAGCGAGATTCGGTGGAGCTGTTTTGTCAGCGAGTGAAAAGATCAGTCTGACAGCCAGATACACGAAAGCGAATGCAAGAGCAAGCCCTCGCCATTCGGAGAAAAATCCGTGATTCGTTAAGCTCTTCGAGCTGCTGAAAACGGCGGCGGCGCTTGCGATGAGCCAGACGACGCCGAGAATCAGTAACCAACGGTGCGTCTTGGTCGGCCGAAGAAGCGGTGCGGTGAAGCTGACGAGTGTGCCAAAGGCCAGTAGTCGAACTGATTCTAAAACATAGAATTGCCGGAGGACGGCGTACTTGAGCAAGATCACGAAAACGAGGCAAACAGTTCCCGGAACACCCGGGACAGGGTGCGCAGTGAAATGTTTTCGGTGACCAAAGAGCAGGTCGCATAGCTGGCAGAAATCTATCTCCGGCTTGAAACCGCGCAACCAACTGACCCCGATCATTCCCGGAATAACGGCCACGTCCATCGGAAAATAGAGGGTGGCAAGCGGGAGGTAAAAACTGATCGACAGAAGCGCCGATAGAATCCCGATCACAGGGAGCCATGCCAATACGGCTGCATCGATCGGACGAGAAGCCACCCTGCTGATGCGTACCGCAGTGAAATGGTGTACGGCGGAGAGGAAAGACTCCACGCAAAGTCCGCTCGTTAAGCTGCCAGAACTTCGTTTGAGGGTACGCCTCTCAATTCGTACACTCGGAGAATCGTGTCTTCGATCAAGTTGTTCGGGCAGGAAGCGCCTGCCGTAATTCCGACAATGATCGGACCGGCTGGAAGCCAGTTTTCGGTCACGATTTCCCTTTTCTCGTGGAGGTTGTAGTGCGTGATTCGGTCTGCCGACTCAAGTTTGCTGGCGCTCCGGACGAAATAGGTTGGAAGTTCGCTTTCTCCCATTTCCGCCAGGTGCGAGGTATTGGAGCTGTTATATCCCCCTACCACCAGCAGCAGATCCATCCTCTCTTGCAAAAGCTGGCTTAGCGCGTCCTGGCGTTCCTGGGTCGCACCACAGATGGTATCAAAAAAACGGAAGCTCCTGGCGCCGAGCTCCGGACCGTCCCGGTCGAGGATTGCCGCTCGGATCCTTCGTTGGACCTCCTCTGTCTCGCCGCGGAGCATCGTAGTCTGATTCGCCACTCCAACCAGCTCGAGATGAGCGTCCGGATCAAACCCCGGAGAGTAAGCGTCTTTAAAGCGATCCAGGAATTCCTGCTTGTTTCCGCCGTGCCGGATGTAATCGCAAACGTAGTCGGTGTCTTTGAGGGTCAGGACGATCAGGTAATGGCCGCGCCCAAGTCCGAGTGCGCGCGAAGCGGTGGCTTTCGTTTCCTCGTGCTCAGCCTTCCCATGAATGATCGATGTCACCTGTTCGACTGCATTCTGGCGAACGCGTTTCCAAACACTCATGACGTCGCCGCAGGTGGTGTCGACGATCTGGCAGCCGCGGTCCTGAATCTTTTTCAAGGTGATGAGGTCGGTTCCGAAAGCCGGGACGATCACTACATCCTCTGCGGTGAGTTCATCGATCTCTGCTTCGCGGCCGTTCCCGAGCAGATTCTTGATTCCCATCGCCGCAATCTGCTCGTTCACCAAGGGGTTATGAATGATCTCTCCCAAAATGAACACGCGACTTCCGGCGAAAACCTTCCGTGCCGCGTAAGCAAGGTCAATCGCTCGCTCGACGCCGTAACAAAAGCCAAACTGCTTTGCCAGGCGCACCGTGGTGTCGCGAACGGTCAAAATTCCACCATTCGCACGGATGCGTTCGACGACGATGCTGCGATAGTGCGACTCGACCTGCTCCTGAACCTTCGCCATGACATCCGGTGTTCGGAGATTGATCTTTCTCGGTTTGACAGGAGCGGGCGTGGACTCTGCGGGCATGTGACAAAATAGCCGATCTGCGGCTCTTCAGCGGTTTTTATTGGTCCAGCAGCAAAGGGCCTTGTGGCGGCGCGAACACTGCGTCCGAGACCATGTAGGTGGCCGGTGGGTCCGGATCGTTGTAGTCGGCAGGCCGCGGTGCGGTTTTCCCGATCGTCTCATCTTCGGGCTGCGTTTGAGCGATGTAGACCGGCGTTCCGACATGAACGAGCGCGAAAAACTTCGGTGCTGCATTGGGATGGAGGCGAAGGCATCCGTGAGAATGAGGAATCGGCCAGACGGCGCCTTGGTGGAAACCGTAGGCTGGCTTGAATTCTACCCAGTACGCCATCGGGTAGCCAACATAGTGATAACCGGATCCAGGAGAATGGTCGCTGGTGCCTGGTCGAACGTCATTGCCCCGTGCCCAAAAGCCATAAGTCATTGATCGTTTCCGCTTAATCTTGTCACTCACATGGTATGACCCGGTTGGCGTGGTGGCGCCAGCTTTCCCAATCGTGGTTGGTGTGACCAGCAACGGGCGTTTCCCTTCCATTACGTAAACCATGCGGTTTTGCAGTGACACTTTCACGCGGACGTCGTCCGGATTTCTAGGCTTGTAGGCGGCCACTTCGTACTTCCTTGAGAGGGAAGTCGTCAAGGTTTCACAGCCAGTGAGAAGAGCGAATGCAATCGCTGTTCCAACAATCAGGGCTCTACGGCAATAGATTCTCATACGGACGGTCAACTAGGGTCCTATTTTACTTCATCGTGAAAAATTGCAACGAGTAAAAACTCAACTCTCGATCGGGTCTACTCACGCTCCCTCTGCCACCGGGCATGTTCGCGTATTTGCTCGCCAAGCGTTTTTGCTCGCTCCGGGTGTTCGTGACTTTCGATTTCCAGATCAAATTGAGTTGAGCGATTTGCGTAGAATGGATATTCGCGTCCCGGGGCCGAAGGCTTATAGCGCCAGTGTTTATAGACCCAAAGCCAGTAGTCCGGGTTTTCGCGAATGATGGGCTCAAACTGGTTCCAGCAGACCTGAGTAATCTCCTGGTAGGAACTACTTGCCGGGAACCGGAGCCAAGGCAAAACCCGGACCATGTAGCCGCCATCCCCCCGCGGCAAAGTGATCCATGGGACAATCGGAAATCCGGTTCGCTGATGCAGGAAGGCGTGGATCTGAGTCACGCGCATCTTCAGACCAAACCCGTCGACAATAACAGCGGAGTCTCTAAGCTTGAGGGTTAAATCGGTGAACAGGAAGACCGACTCACCGGACCGAAGCGCTCTCAGCAAACGTACGACCGCATTGTCAGGGACGATGATTTTGTGACCGGTAGCTTCCCGTAAGCTTCGGAAGATCGGGGTCAATCGCCCGTTTTTGAATGGTTGCGAGATGATAACGAGCGATCTCCCCTTGAGCCCGATAAAGGTGCCTGCCAGTTCCACGTTCCCGAAATGCGGGGTGATCGCGATAAAAGGAACGTCGGATTCCACAAGCTCGCGCAGCCTTTCCGGATCTTCGAAGGAGATGATTTTGTCCACGTTTTCGCTCGTCAGACGACCGGTCCAGAACAACTCCAAAAAATTTCTCCCGAAGACTTGGAGCGATCGTCGGGCGATCCGGCGCCGCTGAGTGAGGCTGAACATGGAGCCGAAGACCGCCTCAAGATTGGCAACGGCGACCGCGCGCCCCCTCGAATCGGCCCAAAACACGAGAGACCCCGCGAGGTCCCCGATTTTTTGCACGACGGTGAAGGGCAAAGCGTGCAGAAGCCGGCCAAAGAAGCTCACCAGCAACCACTCAATCCAGTACCGAACGCGTTTCACTCTCTCTTTGAAGGCTTCCTTTTGTGTGATGATTCCCGGCCTTGGCTGGGGAGCGGATCAGCATGGCATATTTCACTCCCAAGGCAAAGCACCAGGCAGCGTCAGAGATTTGAACCGAACGTTCTCGATCGTGTAACTAAAGCTTGCAACGCTGCGGACCGGAATTAACCATTTCTTCATGCCAAATTCCCCCGGAGAAAAATATTTTGTTGGCGTAGACGTAGGCACCGGAAGTGCACGGGCGGCCGTCTTCGACGCTGCCGGCAATATGAAAGGGAGCGCCTCTGCGCCCATTCAGATGTGGAAACCCGCGCCGGACTACGTGGAACAATCCTCAGAGGATATCTGGTCCCGATGTTGCGAAGTGATTCGAAGCGCCGTGGCGAAAGCCGGAGTTTCTCCAGAAAGTGTGGGAGGGCTGGGATTTGATGCGACCTGTTCACTGGTCGTGCTGGACGATGACGGCCGGCCGATTTCCGTAAGTCCGACCGGCGATGACAGGCAGAACGTGATCGTCTGGATGGATCACAGGGCTGTTGAACAGGCTGACCGCATCAACCGGACGAAGCATGAGGTTCTACAATATGTCGGAGGGGTCATTTCTCCGGAAATGGAATCCCCCAAGCTCTTGTGGTTAAAAAAGCATTTACCGGCGAGTTGGAAGAAAGCCGGCCACTTTTTTGATTTGCCGGATTTTCTAACCTACCGGGCGACCGGGGACACAGGACGCTCACTTTGCTCTTTGGTCTGCAAATGGACCTATTTGGGCCATCAACGGAAGGCTGGAGATCTGGGCGGATGGAGCGATTCATACTGGGAACAGATCGGATTAGGCGACCTTGTGGGCGAAAAGTACAGGCGGATCGGCGCTACGATCAGACCGATGGGTTCGCCGGTTGGCAAAGGACTCTCCAAAGAATGCGCGAAAGAGCTAGGGCTTCTCACGGGCACTGCGGTGGCCGCGTCGATTATCGACGCGCATGCGGGCGGTCTTGGGGTGCTGGGAGCGGTGGAAAAAGGCGAAACCTTGACCCCGGAAATGCTGAATTCACGAGTTGCATTCATCGCTGGAACATCTTCTTGTCATATGGCGGTCTCTCGCGCTCCAAGGTTCATTCCGGGCGTTTGGGGACCTTATTTTTCGGCGATGATCCCGGATCTTTGGCTGACCGAGGCCGGCCAATCGGCGACCGGTGCTGTACTGGACCATATCATTTATACTCATGGCGCTTACCCCGAGGCCAAGAAGCAAGCTGACTCTGAAGGAATTTCGATTTTTGATTTTCTGAATCGGCGCCTGGCCAGACTCCAAGGCGAGCAGGGGCTGAGCTCTCAGGCGGAACTGACGCAAGATCTTCACGTCTACCCGGATTTCCACGGAAATCGATCCCCTAGGGCTGACCCGACATTACGCGGCATGATCAGCGGCTTGAGGCTATCCGTGATGGTGGATGATCTCGCGTTGATTTACCTTGCGACGATCCAGGCCATTGCCTATGGCCTGCGGCACATCCTGGAGGAAATGGACGCGAAGGGCTACGCGATCTCAAAGATTTTTGCGTGCGGCGGCGGTCTCAAGAATGAGGTCTTTTTGCGCGAACATGCCGATATTACGGGTTGCGATCTGGTCTTGCCGAAAGAGCCCGAAGCCGTCCTGCTGGGGGCTGCCATCCTGGGAGCGGTCGCGTCAGGGGCATTTCCGGACATTCTGAACGCAATGAGGACTATGAACGCTGCCGCCGCCCGAATTCCACCCCAGAAAGGACCGGTTGCCGAGTACCATGGGCGGAAATACAAGGTTTTCCGTCGCATGTACGAAGACCAGATAGCCTATCGGCAACTCATGGCGGAGCGGGTCGGCGGATCGGCGTAACGGCGGGTCGGCGTTTCTGAAGGGGTGGAGCTTCTGTTCTCGGAATGAGCCGACACGCCAATACGCTTTTCCCTGGCTTCAGTACTTCTTCAGCGGTTTGCGGTACATTTCCCGGAACGGATGTTCATCCAGCAGATTTGGTTCGATACCACCGAACTTTTGAGCGTCGTAGATCTGAATTCCGACGTAGTAGTACAGCGGGCAAATTGGCGTTCCTTGATTGAGGAGGATATTTTCGGCCCGCTGAAAGATTTGTGAACGCCTGGCGTTGTCCGGTTCTAACGCTGCTGCTGAAACCAGATCGTCGTACTCTTTGCTACGCCAGCCGGTTCGATTATTGCCGCCACCGGACACAAAACAATCAATGAATGTGTTCGGGTCATTGTAGTCGCCGACCCAACTGGACCGGGCGAAATCGTAGTCGAGCCGGCTCAACGAGTTAAGGTAGACTTTCCACTCCTGTTTTTGGAGCTCTATATGAATGCCCAAGGCATCGGACAGCATGTTCTGGAGTTCGACGGCAATATCTTCGTTCAGCTTCTTGCTGTCGTACAGGTAAGTCACCGTCGGGAAACCTTTGCCGCCCGGGTACCCGGCGTCAGCCAGAAGCTGGCGTGCTTTTTGCACGTCACGGCCGAACATTTTCGGCGGTTGGTATCCGCTGGCGGTTCCAGGCGGGGTGAAGGAGTATGCCGGAGGTTCGCCGGCCTGGGTAATCTTCTGAACGATGCGATCACGATCGATGGCCATGGCGAACGCTTGCCGAACTCGCACGTCGTTGAGCGGTTTTCTGGTCACGTTAAATCGGATGAAATAGTTTCCCAGAAAAGGGGCCGCGTGAAAATCGGGACGAGTCTTTAATTCCGGGATCAGAGACGGAGGCGTAAGGCCCTTATCCAGAATGAGATCGGCGACCTTGGACGCATAGAAGTTGTAGGCCGTAATGGAATTATCAATTGGCAGCGCGTCGACCGTATTAAGAGCCACGTGAGCGGCATCCCAATAGAGCGGGTTTTTTTGCAAGCGGATGCGGTAATTTAGTCGCCACTCCTTCAGCAAGAAGGGGCCGTCATTCACCAGTTTGCCTGGCTTGATCCAGTCATCTCCATATTTCTCCACGGATGGGAGATGAACCGGAAGAAGAGTCGCGAAGGAGCAGAGATCGAGAAAGTAGGGCACCGGAGCCTCGAGCTCGACCCGAAATGTTTGATCATCAACCGCCGTGATGCCGACTTTGCCGAAATCTTTCAGTGTTCCCTCATTGAATGATTCTGCATTTTTGATGTGGTAAAGCAGGTAGGCGTATTCAGAGGCAGTCTCCGGCAACAAAACCCTTTTCCAGGATTGGAGGAAATCGGTCGCCGTCACGGGATCGCCGTTGCTCCATCTGGCGTTGGCGCGGAGATGGAAGGTGTACACCTTCCCATCGCTGGAGAGATCCCAATTCTGGGCAATTCCCGGCTGAGGTTTTCCGAACCGATCGAAATGCAGGAGTCCTTCAAAGAGTGCGTAACAAATACGGCCATCGAGTTGACCGGTTATGACTGCGGGATCGATTGATTCCGGCTCGGCGCCATTGAGGATCACGAGGTCGGCACGTTTGTCGTCCGAATCGCAGCCGGCTGCGAGATAAATGAGAAGCATCGCCGACGCGCCTGCCACACAGCTGCGTATCACACCGCGCGGGTTAATTCCCGATGGCGCGGAGGTCCTGCTGCAGCTCATTTTCTTCACCGGGCGTAGAGCCTAATGCTGCGGCGAAGCGGAAGGCGCGGGAGAAGCCTGCTCCACGCTCGGGGTAACGGCGGGCGAGGCATTGGTCGCAACGCTCGGAGAAGGAGAAACCGAGGTGGTAGGCGCAGTCGAAGTCCCGGGGCTGGCTGACGTGACAGGAGTCGCAGAAGTGGCCGGCACTGCAGAAGCGGCCGGGCTTGCTGAATCAGCGACGCTGGCCGATGCGCGGGGCGAGCCCGCGGCGATTGGGGAAGTTGCCATTTTGGGCGTGGGCAAAGCACCTGCCTTACGTACCTCGTTCTCCAGAACACCGACTCGGCGGTCCATACTCTGTCTCGCCGTAAGCACCGTCAGGAGTAAAGTCAGACCAAAGAAAATGCACCCCAGGTACACGGTTGCTTTGGTAAGGACCGTTGCGGTCTGAGCGCCAAAAATGTTTTCCGTCACACCGCTGCCGAAGGCTGCGCCGAGGCCTTCATTTTTGGGTCGCTGCATCAGCACGACAAGTGTCAGCAAGATACAGACGATCGCGAGGATCGATAGCAAGATCGGAATGACAATACTCAGCCACATAAGGGCGGGAATATGGTGTGCGGTCTAACGGTTGTAAAGCTGTTGCGAAAGGAACCAACGGAAGCGCGTTCGTTCCAGGGAACCATACTTCTTGCGGGTAATTGAACTCAAAGGTGTTCCATGGTTTCATTGCCGAAATGTTTCGCGCCTTTCTGATGCTGGGATCTATCGCAACCGTGGCCGCCTCTCAGCCACTCGAGTATCCGAAAGCCAGGAAAGGTGACGTTGTCGATGACTATTTCGGCACGAAGGTGTCGGACCCATATCGCTGGCTGGAAGACACGGATTCACCAGAAACGGTTGCGTGGGTGAAAGCAGAGAACCTGCTGACCTCTGCTTATATGGAGAAGCTGCCTGATCGCGCTTCGTTCCGTCGAAGAGTTGACGAAACTTTTGAATTATCCTCGATACACCGTGCCGGACTACGAGGGCCACCGTTACGTGTATCGAAAGAATGACGGGCTGCAAAATCAAAGCGTGATTTTCACGCTGAAACAGCTCAGCGATGATCCCCAAGTATTGTTGGATCCCAATCAACTCGCGACCGACGGCACCGTGGCGGTGACGAGTACCTCGGTCAGCGAGGATGGCCGGCTTCTGGCCTACGGGGTCGCCGAGAGCGGTTCTGATTGGAACGAGATCCGGATTCGCGACATCGACTCTGGCAAAGATCTTCCGGACGTCGTCAAATGGGTTAAATTCTCTGGACCGAGCTGGACCAAGGATAACAAAGGTTTTTTCTATTCGAGATTCCCTGAACCGCAGACTGGTGGAAACCAGACCTTCGCCAAGCTGGCTAACCAAAAGCTCTGCTATCACCAGCTGGGCGATCCCGCAGAGAAGGATCGGATGATCTATGAAAGGTCCGACGATCCGGATCTGGCCTTTGACGGTGAGGTTTCGCATGACGGCCGATTTTTGCTGATGCTGGTGAACAAGGGGACTGAAGAAAGAGACTTGTTGTATTTTAAGGATCTTGGAGATCCGACGATGCCGAAGATCGACGCTCCCTTTCAGCCGATCATCGATAAATTCGAAGCAGAATTCAAAGTAGCGGGCTCGATTGGGAACCGGCTGTATGTCGTGACCGATCTCAACGCTCCGAGGTATAAGGTCGTCGAAATTGATCTAACGAACCCGAGCCAGAATCACTGGAAGGAAGTCATTCCAGAATCGAAAGATCTGCTGGAAGATGCCACGGTGGTCGGCGGCAAGCTGGTCGTGAAATATCTGGTGGATGCCAAAGACCAGCTCCTGGTCTTTGACCCGGACGGGAAGCGGGAAAGCGAAATCAGTTTGCCTGCGCTTGGAACGGTTGCGACGATTTCCGGTGATCCGGACCGTCCGGAACTGTTCTACTCATTCACATCGTTTCTTTACCCTACCGCCATCTATCGGTACGACGTGAGCTCCGGCCAGAATACAGTGTTCCAAAAGCCGAACGTCGATTTTGACCCGGATCGATACGAGACAAAGCAAATTTTCTATGCGTCAAAGGATGGCACCAAAGTGCCTATGTTCATCGTGGGCCAAAAGGGACTTAAGCTTGATGGCAAGAACCCGGTCTTTCTGACTGGCTACGGCGGGTTTAATATCTCGATGACTCCCTTATTCGCGGCGTCGTATGCGATCTGGATTGAGAAGGGAGGACTCTTCGCGCTCCCTAACTTGCGAGGCGGCGGCGAATATGGCCGGGAATGGCATGAAGCAGGGATTAAGGAACACAAGCAAAATGTGTTTGACGATTTCATCTCGGCTGCCCAGGCATTAATTGACGCGAAATACACCAACGCAAAGAAAATTGCCATTGTGGGAGGCTCGAACGGTGGCTTGCTGATCGGCGCAGCTCTCACCCAGCGTCCCGATCTCTTTGGGGCGGCAGTCGCAGAGGTTGGTGTTCTCGACATGCTGAGATTTCAGAAGTTTACCATTGGGTGGGCTTGGCAATCCGACTACGGATCCTCTGACACGCCAGAGGGTTTTCAGTACCTGATCAAGTATTCACCGCTCCAAAATATCAAGGGACGGACATGCTATCCACCGACCTTGGTGACCACCGGGGATCATGACGACAGAGTGGTGCCTGGTCACTCCTTCAAGTTCGCCGCGACCTTGCAGGCTGCGCAGGGGTGCGCCAATCGAGTATTGATCCGAATCGAAACGAAGGCCGGTCACGGGTCGGGCAAGCCGATCAGCAAAATCATCGAGGAACAATCCGACATCCTGGCCTTTATGTGGAATGCAGTTGGCGCCGCGGATTAGACTCGGATACTCTGAACCGAGATTCCGATTTTACACCGTTTAGTAAAAGTTCCGGATCTCCTGAAGCATCCTTCGGACGTGCGCGTAGTCGCGCCGTGGCTTCAAGATATGGTAGCTCTTCCAGGGATCGCCCCATTCCAAAATCTGGATCGTTACGCGACGAACACCCCAATTGTTCATTTCCGTCCAAGAGGGACAATAGAGGTCGATCGTGTTCCGGCCGGACAGAGCCCATCCGTAGTCGTCGACCACATAGGTTTGACCGGTAGCCAGGATCAGGAATTTCGTGCCGGCCGGCCACCTGGACCAGTCAGCGGCCGCGCTGCGGACGACGCCACTCTCGAGAGTCGTGCCAACGGCGCTGGATTTACCGTAGGGCAGATGATCGCTTTCCGTGTGCGTGTAAGCGGTGGTCCGCACTTTCATGAATTGGCTGCGTGGCAAGGGCGCCTCGTATTCTGGAAGAGAGCGGCCGGCGCAACCAACAAAGAGGATCGACAGGGTCGCGCAGACGACCGGGCGAACAACTCGAAACTTCATGCGCGGCGATCATACCGGGATCTGTCAAAAGAATGAACAAATATTATACTGAATTCAGCAGTTGTTGCGCGAAGCCGGAATCTGGAATAAAAAACGCGGGGTATGCGGCAGCATTCGATTTTGCTCTTGGTGTTAGGCTGGTGGATCGGTTGGGCGGGGTGTCAGCAGGGCTGCGCTCGCGACGCGGAGGTTCGCCGCGCCCTGCCGGTCGAAACGGTTCCATCTGCGGATTTCGCGCCGCCGACGAATTCTCCGAGCTTCCCGGATGATTCAAGATCCCGCCCGGCCATCGTTGTCGCACGGACTCCGCCGGCCATTTCGGCGTTGCCTGTTTATCCTGCGAGCGCGCCGTTCACAATTGCAAACTCCGCGATTATGATCGATGCGAAGGCCGGAGCGGTGCTTTTTTTTAAGAATCCGGATGTCCAGCGGCCGGTAGCGAGCACGCAGAAGCTTCTCACCGCGCTACTGGTCGCAGAGCATGGCGGACTGGATAACAGCGTGCGGGTTATTCCCGAGGATTGCGCGGTTGAACCGACGAAGCTCGGATTCAGACCAGGGGAGATCTACACTAAAAGGCAACTCCTGGCCGCGATGCTGGTGCATAGTTGTAACGACGCAGCGGTCTGTCTGGCTCGCAACGATGCGGGAAGCGTTGCGTCGTTTGCGAGTTTGATGAACGCGAAGGCGGCTCAGCTGGGTGCCGAAAACAGCCATTTCGTCAACCCCAATGGTCTGCCTAAGGCGGGCCAATTCTCGACCGCGCGCGACATGGCCCGGATCGCCTTTGCCGCGTATCATAATCCCACGCTGCGCGAGTTTATGCGGCTGCCGGGCCTCACGTTCACGTATAGCTCTGGCCGGCGGCGTTTCCTGGAGCCGACCAACAGGCTCGTGACGCGCTCCACCATTTTTAACGGCATGAAAACGGGTTACACGGAAATGAGCGGTCGATGCCTGGTTTCAAGCGCGTCGGAAGGCGGCAGGGATATTATCCTTGTGCAATTGGGCGGCACCCACCACACGTTGTTTGATGACGCCCAAAGGCTTTTGCTCTGGGGCCTGGAACAACGAGCGGGCGCTTCGGGTGGTAACATGTTTTCGAACAACCTGTATGTCCCCGAGCGCCGGGCTCAATCTCCCGAGCGGGCTGAGGTTGGATCCTGATCGCGATGGAATCACGCTGCAAACCGAAGCTTGCCGCGAGCGAAGAGAGCCATCTTTGTCCCGGTCTTGGCAGCGTCGCTGTGGGCGCTGAGGCGGGATGACAGTCGGGACGCCTATGATACAATCGGCTCGGCGTCACGCCTCCCCTAAGGCTGAAGGGGCGACAGAATCGGCTGGGGCCTGCCCACTTTGGCATAGTCCATTCCTGCGGCTGTCGCGGCCTCAAAGCCGGCAATACTGTCTTCGAGGACGAGGCAATCGGCAGGGCGAACGCTCATCCTGCGGGCGGCTTCGAGGAACATGTCCGGGAACGGCTTTCCTCGTTTGACTTGTTCAGTGGTGACGATGACTGAAAAAAACCCTTTAAACCCGATCGTTTCCAGCGTCCTGGTGACAACGGGAAGAACACCTCCAGAGGCGACTGATACTTCCGCAAAAGCTGCAACCTGACGCGCGAACTCGGCTACTTGGGGAATCGGTTGAATCTTGGCAATTCGCTCAACGTAAAGATGCTCCTTTTCAAGAGCGACAATCTCCGGGTCGAGCGAGGTACCGAACCGTTCGTTCAAGAGCTCCACCATCTTATTGCTTGGCCATCCCCCCAGGGCATAAAAGAGGTCTTCGGGAATTTGGCCTCCATGTTTCTTCACCGTGTCCGCCCAGGCACTATAATGAAGCGGCATGGAATCGGCCAGGGTGCCATCGCAGTCGAAGATATATCCGGCGTATCGCTTTTCGGGTGGAGTAAAGACTGTCATAGCGAGACCGGGGGATAGTTGCACGTGTTCCAACCGAGCACAACTGGTTCCGAGAAAAGCGGGTAGTCGCAGAATTTTTATTGATTTTGGCCGCTTTCCCGGGATGATTCCTATCCCTTTATGCGTCACACGATCTCTGTCCTGGTTGAAAACAAGTTCGGCGTTCTTGCTCGGATCGCCGGCATGTTCAGTGGGCGCGGATTCAACATTGATAGCCTGAATGTTGCGCCGACCAACGATCCTTCTGCATCCAGAATGACGATCGTCGTACGCGGGGATGATACAGTTCTCGAGCAGGTCACGAAACAGTTGAACAAGCTCGTTGACGTGATCGAGATCCAGGATTTTCGGGATGGAGATTATGTTGATCGCGAATTAGTGATGCTCCGGGTGAACGCCGATTCCGCGAACCGGTCGGAAGTGATGCAGATCTGCGATATTTTCCGGGCAAAGATCGTGGATGTGCAACCGAAACGCCTTGCCATCGAAATCACCGGAAACGAAAGCAAAATCAGCAAGTTCCTGAAGCTGATGGAGAACTTCGGAATCGGCGACCTGACGCGCACGGGCAAAGTCGCCATGGCCCGCGTGGAATGAGTCCCCTCTTTTAAATCATATTTAATTATGCCAGCGAAAGTCTACACTGACAAAGACGCCGACCTTGCACACCTCAATGGGAAGGTTTGCGGTGTGATCGGATTCGGATCCCAGGGTCACGCGCACGCACTCAATCTCAAGGATAGTGGAGTCCAGGTGGTTGTCGGTTTGTACAAGGGAAGCAAGTCTATTCCGGTTGCCGAGGAAAACGGTTTTCAGGTCCTGGAAGTTGCTGAAGCGGCAAAAAAGGCTGACATCCTTTTTTTTGCTACTCCCGATCTCAAGAGTGCGTCGATTTATGAGAACGAAGTGGCGCCTAATCTCCAGAAGGGAAAAGTGCTCTTGTTCAGCCACGGTTTTGCGGTCCATTTCAAGACGATTGAGCCTCCCAAGGAAGTGGATGTAATTATGGTCGCTCCGAAGGGCCCCGGTCACATTGTGCGCCGGCAATATCTGGAAGGGAAAGGCGTGCCGGCCCTTATCGCCGTTTATCAAAACCCGTCCAAGCAAGCGAAAAAACTGGCGCTGGCCTGGGCCAAAGCGATTGGCGCTACCCGGGCGGGTGTGCTCGAAACAACGTTCAAAGAGGAAACGGAAACGGATCTTTTCGGGGAGCAGACGGTATTGTGCGGCGGTCTGACTTCCTTAGTTCAAAACGGGTTCGAAACTCTTGTGGAAGCCGGTTATCAGCCAGAGATGGCTTACTTCGAGTGTTTGCATGAGCTGAAATTGATCGTGGATCTCATGTACGAGTCAGGAATCGCAGGGATGCGGTTTTCGATCTCTGAAACCGCCAAGTGGGGGGATGTCTCGGTGGGTCCCGGCGTGATCGATGGTTCCGTAAAGAAGAAGATGCAAAGGGCCCTGAAGGATATCCAGAGCGGCAAGTTCGCTAAAGGCTGGATCGCAGAATACGCTGCCGGTTTGCCGAACTACAAAAGGCTCTTAAAGGAGGGTGAGAAGCATTCCATCGAAAAAACGGGTGAAAGATTGCGCGGACTGATGCCCTGGATTCCTAAGAAGAACATCAAAGGTGCCCAGGCAGCTTATTGATGGATCTGAACGACAATTGATACTAGAATAGCCGACTTTTCAGCAAAAAAGCGCATATTGTGTAGTTATTGTCTTCTCGAGCTGTCTTTGCTAGAGTTCGGCTGTGGATAAAACGGCTCCGCTCTCGACTGCGGAAAAAAAAGGGAAAGAGCGCCGCGCAGAGATAATCCATCCGGCAGCGACGGACGACAGGCGAGGCGCGGAGCGGCTGTTCCCCATCGTCGGGATCGGTGCCTCAGCCGGCGGGCTGGAAGCGCTGGACCTCTTCTTGCGGAATGTTCCGACCGATAGCGGCATAGCTTTTGTTGTAATCCAACACCTGGAGCCGACGCAGAAAGACTTTATGGTGGAACTACTCCAACGCGCCACCACCATGAAGGTTGTGCATGTCAAGGATCGCATGGTCCTTCGCCCAGACCGCGTCTATGTGATCCCGCCGAATAAGGAGATGTCAATCCTCCACGGAGTCCTGCACCTGCTTGATCGCATCGCGACGCAGGGGCTGCATCTGCCGATTGATTTCTTTTTCCGTTCTCTGGCCGATGACCAGCAGGACCGCAGTGTCGCCGTCATCCTTTCCGGAATGGGGTCTGACGGTACGCTGGGCCTGCGGGCCATCAAGGAAAAAGGGGGAGGGACCTTCGTGCAGGATCCGGCTTCGGCCAAATTCGACGGTATGCCGAAAAGCGCGGTCGGCGCTGGTATGGCCGATATAGTCGCACCGGTGGAAGAATTACCGGGCAAAGTCATTGCCTATCTCCAGCACGCGCCGCTCATCGCCAAGTCCAGATTGGCGCATGCGGACAAAGCCCGCAGCGGCCTGGCGAAGATTCTGATTCTGTTGAGGGATCACACTGGCCACGATTTTTCCCTTTACAAAAATATCGCCGTGTATCGCCGCATCGAGCGGCGGATGGGCATTCATCAGATCGATAAGATCGCGACCTACGTTCGCTTTTTGCAGGAGAATCCTCAGGAAGTGAACCTGCTGTTCAAGGAGCTTTTGATCGGGGTGACCAGTTTCTTCCGGGACCCGGGCGCCTGGGAGAAACTGAAGTCCGAGATCATCCCGGCGATCTTAAAACATCGAGCATCTGGCCAGACGCTTCGGGCCTGGGTGATTGGCTGCGCGACAGGGGAGGAGGCCTTTTCGCTGGCGATTGTATTCAAGGAGGCGCTCGAGCAACTCAAGCCAATCCAAAGTTTTTCGCTCCAGATCTTCGCGACGGATCTGGACGGGGATGCCATCGAGAAGGCGCGTGCGGCCGTTTTTCCGGGCAACATTGCCGCGGATGTTTCGCCAGAGCGCCTGCGCAAGTTCTTTCTTCAGGTCGAGCATGGCTATCAGGTTTCGAAGGCCATTCGGGGAATGGTAATCTTTGCGCAACAGAACCTCATCATGGATCCACCTTTCACCAGGATGGACTTCGTAAGCTGCCGGAACCTCCTCATCTATCTGTCGCCGGAAGTGCAAAAAGGACTTTTGCCTCTTTTCCACTACAGTCTCAATCCTGGTGGCATGATTTTGCTGGGTAAATCGGAAACGGTTGGGGAGTTTACGGATTTGTTCACCACGGTGGATGACAAATCGCGGCTCTACCGGCGAATCGACTCGGATCTGCCAGCGAAGCCGGTCAGGTTTCCCTCCGCGTTCCTACCCGTGCCGAATGCGCCGCCAGCGACGAAGGAGTCTTCGAAATCGGTGGCCAATCTACAGTCGCTGGCGGATCAACTGCTGCTGCAGAGATATTCCCCGGCGGCAGTGCTGGTCAACGACAGGGGCGATATTCTCTATATCAGCGGCCGGACTGGCAAATACCTGGAACCGGCGGCCGGCAAGGTAAACTGGAACATCTTTGCCATGGCTCGTGAGGGCTTGCGCTATGAAATGAAGAGCGCATTCCAGCAGGCGCTCCGGCAAAAAGAAGCGGTCACCGTCAAGAACATTCGGGTAAGAACAAATGGTGAGACGCAGGCCGTGGACATCACCGTGCAAGTCATTGCGGAACCTAAGGCGCTCCAGGGAATGGTGATGATCGTCTTTACAGACCTCGTAACGGTTCCCGGGTCAAACGTCTCTGGCAAAACGAAACGATCCTCCAGTGCCGCGCTGGGGCGCATGGAGCGGGAACTCGAGCAAGCCCGGCAGGAAGCCAGGATAACCCGCGACGAGATGCAGAACTTTGAGGAAGAGGCCCGCTGCGCCAACGAGGAAATGCAGTCGATGAACGAAGAGCTGCAGTCTACGAACGAGGAACTGCAGATGCTCAATCACGAGCTCAATGTGAAGGTGAACGATCTGTCGCGGCTGAACAATGACATGAAGAACCTGCTCGAAAGCACGGAACTCACGACCTTGTTCCTGGACATTGCGCTAAACGTGCGGCTCTTCACGACCGGGTCGAACAAAATCTTCAAGCTAATGCCCGGCGACTTGGGCCGCCCGATCACGGACATTGCCTCTGACCTGCTTTACTCGAAACTGGCGGATAAGGCCCGGGAAGTGCTGCGAACGTTCGTCACGCACGAGCAACAGATCGCGACCCGGGACGGACAATGGTTTTTGATGCGCATCATGCCCTACCGCACGCTGGAGAACATGATTGATGGGGTGGTCATCACTTTTGTCGACATCACCGTTTCCAAGAAGCTGGAGGCGGAGCTGCGGAGGACGCAAGCTGCTTTGTATAAACGAATCGATGAACAAGGCTTGAAACTGGAACGGCACGGGCGTCGCCAATCGGTGGACGAAAGACCGCCGGGATCTGAAGAAACGAAGGTTGCATCGCCGCGAAAATGACACCCTCCAATCCATCGGACGCCGCCGAGCTGCGCCGCCGTGCGGAAGCGCGGTTAAGTGAAAAGCAGAAGAGTCAACGCCCGCCCGCCGGAGCTGAGAGGACGGCGCACGACACGCAACGGCTCGTCCAGGAACTCCAAATTCACCAGATCGAGTTAGAGATGCAGAACGAGCAACTCGAACAGACGCGCGCGGAGACGGAGGCAGCTCTGGAACTGTACACCAACCTCTATGAGTTCGCGCCGGCAGGCTATTTTACCCTCGATCGCGACGGCACGATCCGCCGGGTGAACCTGACTGGCTCGGGGTTGCTCGGAGTTGATCGTTCGCGGTTGGTGAGTCGTCATTTCCGGCTTTTTATCGCTGAGAAATCCCGTGCCGTCTTTCAAGCATTCGCGGCGAAGGTCTTTGCGAGCCATGCCCGAGAGACTTGCGAAGTCATGCTCCTGAGGGAAGGAAAACCGCCGTTCTACGCGCGCATCGAGGCAGTGAGCTCAGATAATGGCAAGGAGTGTCGCATCGTCGTGGTGGATATCACCGAGCGCAAACGATCGGAAGAGAAAATTCAAGAGCAAGCGAGTCTCCTCGAACTTTCGCAAGATGCCATTTACGTCCGCAGTCTAGACGAAAAAATTCAATATTGGAATAAAGGTGCAGAACAGCTTTACGGCTGGACTGCCCAAGAGGCCGTCCTCGGCGATTTCGGGAAAATAGGTTACGAAGAACGCATCGCGTTCGAGACAGCAAAAAAAATCTTTCTGGAAGAGGGGAGCTGGTCAGGGGAGGTCCGCAAACTAACCAAAGCTCGACAAGAAGTGGTCGTTGCCAGCCGCTGGACGCTCTTGCGGGACGCGCAAGGGAATCCGAGCTCTATCCTTGTGGTTGATACTGACATTACGGAGCAGAGACAATTGGAGGCGCAATTCCGGGCCCAACGGCTTGAACTCATTGGAACGCTTGCAGGCGGCATCGCTCATGATCTCAACAATATCCTCCAGGTCATTGTTACCAATCTGGATCTGGCAGCGTCCGCACCGGACTCCGATGAGCGGTTGCCGAAATATCTCGACGACGCGAGCCAAGGTGCCAAGCGTGCCACCAACCTATCCCGGCGCCTTCTCACTTTCTCCAAAGGCGGAGCGCCATTGAAGCAGGCTCTTGATATTGCGGAGATTCTTACGCATGGTGTGCTTCTGGCCCTCAGCGGTTCGAAGCTCAAGTCCAACTTTGTCTTTGAGCGGGATTTGTATCCAGTCATTGGTGATCCGGTTCAGCTTACCCAGGTCATCGAGAACGTAGTAATTAACGCCTGCGAAGCCACCCCGAAGAGAGGCAAACTATTGGTGCGGGCAGAGAATGTGGATGAGAGAATCGCAATGTTATCCGGGCTGCCCGCCGGGCGCTATGTGAGAATCGAGATCGAAGATTCCGGTACCGGGATTCCTGACAGCATTCGAGAGAGGATATTTGAGGCTTGCTTCACGACAAAACCGGGCGGCAGCGGCCTCGGTCTGGCCACCGTCAAGTCGATCATGCAACAGCATGGAGGCGATGTTACGATTGAGTCACAGGTTGGCCGCGGGACTACCGTTTCACTGATGCTGCCGGCTGCGGCCCACCGACCTGATCCGCCTGTCGCGTCCTTGCCTCCTCCAAGTGTAAAAACTACCGGACGAATCCTGCTAATCGACGACGAGGAGATGATCCTGAGCGTCGTCGGAACGATGCTGAATTCTCTCGGTTACGAATGTGCGGTGGCGCAAGATGGCGTCGAGGGCTGGAATAAGTACGTTCGGGCGAAAGCAGATGGTAGTCCGTTCGCAGCGGTCCTGCTCGATGCGACAATTCCAAACGGGGTAAGCGGCGAAGAGGCGCTGAAGCTCATTCTGGAGGCAGATGCGAGTGCTCGCGTGATCCTGTGCAGCGGTTACGCGGACAACGATCTCATTAACAAAGCTGAACAACTTGGATTCAAAGCATTTCTGGCTAAGCCATTCAGTATCTCGGAGTTCGTTTCCGTCTTTAACAGGGTGCTTTCGTAGCTGGATAAAGATCCCAACCGCTGGCCCGTTCCGACCAGATCGCTCGCTCCTGGTAAAGGAACCGCGGACGAGTTCGAGCTCGAGGATGATTGCGACCAAATGTCCGGGGAAAAGCTCGACGAGAAAAATGTTTATCGTTCGGTGAAACGAGTGCAGACAATCTGTTTCTTCGGGTTTTGACTCAGGATGTAGTTCGCGAATATACTCACCAGCAGAGCGAGGAACGCTCCTGGCAGAAAGTACGCGGTGGCAACGTATTGCAGGGTGTCCACCAGCGCCTGCTTACGGTAGACGACACAATAGATACCGCTCACCGAAAACATCGCCAGAGCTCCAGCTCCTAAGGCGCGTCCGGGGAATGACGCCCGGACCACAAACAGGGCGGCCAGCGTTCCCAAGGTTGGAGCGGCCCACATCAGACAGATTCTGGGCACAACCGTCACTTCACTTGGACAAACGAAGCTTATGAGCCCATAGGCACCCAGCGTTACAAGGAAATTGGTAAGAAAGAATCGCAATCTAGAAATCCAGGTGGTTCCAGTAGGTCACTTTGTCCTGATGGTTAGCGACGAATTTGACTGCGCCATCCTGCGAAACCACGATGGCGAGGCAGGATGCGTACTCACGGCAGAGACGGTAGGCTGTGCGGTGCCTAGTTCCGGCGCTCTCCATGGACTCGAGGATGCAATCTTGCGCCTCGATGTCGAGAGCGCGATGCACCATTTCGTCTTCAGAACTCGGGACCTGAATCTCAACCCCGAATCCAAACAGGGTGAATCGGTGGTCCATCAGCAGGCAACCATCGACAGCCGTGAGGTCGGAAATCCACAAAGCCAACTCCACAAAGCGCTGGCTGAACGTGTACGGGAACTCTTCGTACCATGCCAGATAGTCGTGCCAGCCTACCGATGATTTTCCTTTAGCCATAGCAAATTGGGCAAGACGTCGCGTGACTTCCTCCACAATGAGAGCAAAGGGAGACGCCGTGCAGGTTTCTTCGATCAGATACTTTGCTCGCAACGGGCCGCCAGTTTTGAGAAGATTCCCCATAAGCGTTCTCGGCGCGAATACGATCGCGCCGCCATGCCGAGAATTGCGAATCTCCCGGATGACTCTGCGCATAAACGCGATCCCAAATTGTTCAGTGAGATCATCTTGAATGACGACAGAGTCCGGCGGTTCGCGGACGATTGTGCCTGTAAATCCATCACTTTCTGCTCGATAACGCTCGAGCAACCACGAAGAGGCAAACAGATCGAATCCGTGACCTTCGACTCGGCCGTTAAGCAAAGTGACAATGCGTTCAGAGCCGCGGTGAATTACAAGGTTGCCTGGACCTCGGACATGGATGATCAGCCAATCGGGGATTGGGTGATTGACGGAGTCAACGGCGACGGTCAGATCCCTGGACCATGCGCCGGTGTGGATCATTCCACAGATTTGGAATCCGTTTCCGGGGGAAAATTCGACGGCGATCATCGATCGATAAAATCCAGTCGCGGGCCCGAGGCGTCGAATCTCCTGCTCCCAGAACGTCCGGCGTTTCGCGAAGCGAACCGCGTGAAACCCGATGCGGGCCAGAACACCGGGTTCAAGCTCCTGGCTTGCGAGAAGCGCGAGCCGGCATTCGACCGGTCGGCCTTCTTCACGAAGAAGGCTGGCCTGATAAGCGATGCTCAGGAACGCGTGCAGCCTATCAGCGGAATCGAGAAGCGCGTCTGTCCCACTTGCTCGCTTCCAAAACGACCAGATTTGTTCTGAAAGCTCGCGCGGATAGGAGTGGGGTGCGAATTCAGAGACTGACACTATCCCAATAGTTCGACTAAAGAGCCATTGTTTGCATCCGTTATTCTGCCAGCAGCTCTCGGAGCTGCCGGATTCTTTTTTGAAACAGACTCATCGCTTTCTCGATCGGGTCCGGGGATTGCATATCGACGCCTGCGTCTCGGAGTGTGTCGATTGGGAATTTGGCGCCTCCCGATTTAAGGAAACCGAGGTAGGCATCCACTTCCGCGGCGCCTCCTTTGAGAACTCTGTCCGCCAGCGATATCGATGCTGTGATCCCGGTAGCATATTTGTAGACATAAAATGCCGAGTAGAAGTGCGGGATTCTCAGGCACTCGATACTTAGTTCATCATCGATTACGAACCGCGGACCGAAATAGGCCTCAAGCAGTTCGCGGTAAATTTTGCAGAACACATTCAAGGTGAGCGGGCCTCCATCTTCCTCGATTTCGTGGGCCCTTTTTTCGAACTCGGCGAACATCGTCTGGCGAAAAAGGACTTGGCGGACGTCTTCTATCTGGCGGTCGATCAGGTAAGCCCGCATCGCCGGTTCCTGCGCCCGTTCGAGAAGGTGGTGCGTGAGCAATTCCTCGTTGAATGTCGAGGCTACCTCCGCAAGAAAGATCGGGTAACCGTAATCCTGGAAGAGTTGGTGTTTCTGCGCGAACCAGGAATGCATGGAGTGCCCGGCTTCGTGGGCGAGAGTGAACACGTCGGAAAAGACATCCGTTTTGTAGTTCATCAGGATGTAAGGTGGATTGCCATAACTTGAAGAGGAGAATGCTCCGCTTCTCTTGCCCTTGGTTTCATAGCGGTCGACCCATCGAGACTGCAGGCCGTTTCGGAGCGTCTCGACATACTCGGCCCCGAGAGGACTGAGGGCCTCGACAACGAGATCGATGGCCTGATCGAAATCGACGTTGGCTTCGATCGCCGGAACCAGCGGTACGAACGTGTCGTACTGGTGAATGTCCTCGAGGTTCAGGAGTTCGCGCCGAAGGTCATAGTATTCGTGAAGGACAGGGAGATTTTTGCGAACGGTCGCAATCAAGTTATCGTAGACGGCGACGGGAATGTCGTCCCCGAAGAGCGATGCACGGAGGGCGGAGGGATAATTGCGAATCTTCGCAGAGAAAACATCGGCTCGGACTGAAGAAGCCAGCGCGGTGGCCAGGCTGAATTTGTGATCCTCGAATTCCCGGTAGAATTGGTGAAAAGCTCTGCGCCGCAGATCGCGATCCTGTTTGTGCAGAAACGATAGATAAGTGCTTTGGGAGAGGGCGATTTCCTGACCGTCGTCAGTGACTAGAACGCCGAATTTCATATCGACGTTCGTGAGCTGTGAAAAGGTGTCCGAATGGCCGCGAATGACCGGTCTGCTGAGAGTCAGCAGCCGCTCCTCGGGTTCGGAAAGTGTGTGAGGCTTGTATCGGCGAAGCCTGAAGAGAGAAATCTTCCAATTGGCAAGTTTCGGATCGTTGAGAAGACATTGAAATTGGTCGTCAGGAATCGCCTGGATCTCGGGATTGATGTAGGAACTGGCTTCGCGAACCTTGGTGAGGAGATTTGTCAACTCTGCGCGACGAGACAAGTTCTTGTCGTCCGAACTGTCTTCGGCGTTTTTGAGCGAAGCGTAGTGGCCAAGTCGTTCGGCAATCTGCTCGAGCCGATTGTCACACTCCAGGCAACCGAGCAGCGTGTCAGCCGATTCGCCGAGATGGCTCTTAAACTCGGCGATTTTCGGGTATAGATCTCTCAGCTCAGAAAATTCCCTTAGGAATTCTTCTTCTGTTTTAAATAGATGGGTGAGGTCCCATGTATCTCCTTCGGGGATTTCGGATCGGGCCGGGATCTGGCGAGCGGTAGTCATAAAGGCGCTTGGGCTTGGGAAATATTCGGACTAAGAGCGCGGATGCGCTTCGTCGTACGCCTTTTTTACGCGTTCCATTGTCACATGCGTGTAAATTTGTGTCGTCGACAAATTGACGTGACCAAGCAGCGTTTGGACACTTCGCAAATCGGCACCGTTGTCCAGAAGATGCGTCGCAAAGCTGTGGCGAAGTTTGTGCGGACTGACCTGAAGTTGGATGCCCGTCTGAGACAAATGTTTCCTGAGCATCAGCCAAATGGATCGCGCGGAGATTCGTTTTCTTAATTTGCTAAGGAACAACGGGCCGGTTTGCACCTTTGCTTCGTGCCGGTATTGCTGTATTACGTTCAACGCGGTCTGTCCAACTGGCACGACACGTTCTTTTCGGCCTTTTCCAAGAACGCGGACGGTTTCGCTGAACTGGTCGAGATCGGCGACGTTCAGAGCCGCCAGTTCGCTTAGACGGAGGCCACTGCTGTAGAAAAGCTCCATCATCGCTGCGTCGCGCGCCGCCGCCCAGACAGGCGCTTGAGCTTGACGGTCAGTCCTCTTAGGCGCCGTCAACAGTTCGTCGACCTGCGCGACCGAAAGAACAACCGGGAGTTTTTTCTCCATTTTTGGCAATTGCACTTCCCTCAGCGGGTTCTCACGAAAACCTTCTCGTTCCACCAGGTATTTGTAGAAGCTGCGCAATGCGGCAAAGGTGAGCCGGACATACGATCGAGCCATGCCGTTTTTCATGCACTCGAGCAGAAAAACGCGGAACTGTTGCGCTGTGCAGTCCACCCAAGAAATCTTGTCGCTCGCGAAAAGCTTGAATTTGGCCAGGGAATGTCGGTATGCCACTACGGTCCGTGGTGACGCGTTTCGCTCGACCTCAAGATACTCAAGGTAGCGCTCAACCAGCCGGTCTTTTTTTTGGTAAGCCATGTGCGGGAAGAGTACACTGCGCGTTCTGAGTCAGAAAGCCGAGAAACCGCCGGTGAAGCTCTCTTTCATCAGAGAGTAGGTCGATCACCATATCCTGCGTCACATAATCGAGGCCCTCTGTCAGTTGGATAATTCTTTCGTACTGACTGATGGACGCTTCATTCGCACGGATAACTCCCCGGATCACTGCCACCGCGTCAGTGTTATCTAAAGGTGGCTGCAACGAGTGCTGATCGCGCGACAACTGCAGCGAGCCCGGGAGGCGTCCGCCCAGAACATTAATTCGTTTCGCAAGGCGCCGCGCATGCTTCAGCTTGAGAGGGATCTCTTCTTCAAGCAATTTCCTGATTGGCTCCGCGTCCGCGCCCTGCAGGTCGATCGAGTTGGCGAGGAAGTTTTCAACCGTCTCCAACTCGATGGCGTAGGAACTTTTCAGCTCGGCAATGATTTCCTTCGTCTTATCCACACGAAAGAATTCGAGCGAACTTGGGCGTTTGCACCTGTCGCGACTGGCAGTCTAAGATATCTGGCCCATGGGTGTGCCCAGATATTCCGGCTGGGTCGTGGCGCCGACATCTCCATACCGAGCTGTTCCCCGTCGCAAGGAAAGAACCGCGGACCGCGTTTCAACGCCATCCGGCGAGACGGCAACGATCGGGATCTCGAAATCGTTATCCGGAAATTTAAAATGGTATCGGAAGGTCCCATCTGGCTGGAGTTGAACCGGTCTGCCTGCAATAGTGACTTTCGCCTGCGGATCGGTTCCGCCGTAAAAGATCACTTCCGCATTCACGTGCATAAAAAATTCGCGCTCGGGCTGGCCAAAAGGCTGCCCGCTCCAACTTGCTCCGATCCCGCTGAAGAGACTGCTTTCGGAAACGAGCTCACCCCAACTCGAAAGGCCGAACTCCAAGCCGCTCCAGCTTGTTGGAACGGATTCCAGGCCGCCCCAGCTTGTAACGTTCCAGCTTGATAACTGCTCGGAGCCAAAAGAAAAAGAGCTGACGCTGTACGATCCGAAGGCGGTCTCCCAGCTCGAGAGCACCTCGCTCCCCAGACTGTAAGAGCTAAGAGGATACGAGCTGAGCAGAGTCTCCCAGCTCGAAGTAATTTCACCGAATCCGGCTTGCCAACTGGCCAGAAACTCGCTGCCCACTCCGTAGGAACTTAACGTCGACTCCCATTTCGCAAAAATCTCGCTGACACCCGTCTGCCAACTGGTGAGCGTTTCGCTGCTCAAACCATACGAACTGATCGCGCTGGTAAAACTGGAAGCAATCTCGCTAAGCCCAGCGTGCCAGCTAGCCATTACTTCACTGCCGAGCCCCAGCGAACTGAGCGCCTGTTCCCATTTCAAAATAATTGCTCGAACTCCGGCTTGCCAACTCGCCAGCGTTTCGCTTCCGCCGGCCAGAACCTCGGAGGAAAGCGCACCAAGCTCCGACGAGAGCCCGCCGAGTTGTGACGAAACACCGCCGACTTCTGAGCTCCCGAAACTGCTAACTCCGCCGCTCGCGAGCTCGTGACGCAGAAATTCGCGGATCGAGGCGCTGAATAAACTTGACTCTCCCGGAGCGAGCAAGGAAGCCAACCGACCTTTGGCAAGTAGCTCACTGGCCGATTCTGAATCCAGCCGACCGCCTAACTCGGAATGGAGAAATTGCAACACATCCTGCGAACTCATTGAAGAGAGTCGATTAAGAAAATCTTTCCCGAGCAATGTCTCCAGGACCTTGATTTGCTCGCCTCCCCAACTTGAACTGACCCCCTGGTCACCGATCGCGGCCTGTTGTAAGCGGGCTAACGTTTCCGTCAACGGCTGCCCTTCCGATCGAGCAGTCGAAACGACATCCAACAGAAAATTGAAACTGAGATGAAAAGGAACAGTGGCGAACTGCGTGTCCCAATTCGGAGAAATTGACTCCGGAGGCGTTTGAGTTGGTCCGGCCTTGCCTACGGGATTCCAGGCGTCTCTTGCATCCCGGTATCCGAAGACTACGCTGTACTCCGATCCAGCGGATTGGACCGGGATATACCAGTTTCGCGCGATTTCATTGATTTCGACGGTGGATTCGAGCGCATTGTTTCGATAGACCTCGATAAACAGCTTTCGGGCCGCCGGAAATTTCGCATAATCAAAGTCCCAATAAGTAAACAGCCAATGCGGATCACGCGCGATCAAAAACATCTCGCCATACCCGGTCGGCAATTGCCCTAAATCTTCGAACTTCAGCTTGTCGGCTGGTTCAACAGGAGCCCTGTTTTTGGCTCCCTGTCCCTCTGCTTTCTCGGATGTGACCGATTCAGGCGTTGTTCGGGAACCACTCTTTTTTTTGGAAGATTCTTTGCTCATTTTCAAACCCTCAGGCGCGCGCCGGGGGCCTCGCACCCGCCAATGGTGGGCGAATTCTGGTGAAATGCAAATTCTATTTCCGGCGGACTAACCCCGCTTTTGCGCTGTCGTCGCAACGGGCGGCTGCACCTTCTGATTACGTGTCTTTCGTTAGCGAGTTATTCCGGATTGGTCGAGCGCCTCGCCGATGGAGGATTCCCTGGCAACCAAACTTGCCAGGTATGCATTTTTGTGCGGAAGAGTGACGGAGCTCTCTATGTTCGACGGGGCTTCCAGGCGTGAAAAAATGACGTTGGAAATCCGAGAGCGGGCGACCTCCTTTTCGCCATAGCCACCCGGTTTGTTGCTCGACCAGAATCGAATCATCTCGACGCCATTCACCGGCCCTTTCGACAAATAAATCACGGAATGGCCATGCTCTCTCGCCCCGACGGCGTCGGTCCAAAAGATCTTCATGAAATCACCGGGTCTGGCTTCGTCGAATGAGGTAAAATTGCGCCCCAGCCTCAGCTCTCGAAACAGGCAGGCCGTACCGGGACCGTTCGCATTCCAGCGCCCCCAGACGCCGACTCCGTCCGGCTGACCTCTGATTGCAAGTGCTTCAGCCAGGGGTTCTTCGGTTCCCGACGCGGGCAATAACTTTTGAATGGCTTGGACAAATACGAGGTAAGTTGCCCCGGAACAGTAAGTTGCATGGGCAACACTTGGAAACACGCAAAGTCTGCCCCGACGAATCTGAACGGCGGATTGGAGATCACGCGTGGCGCCGGAAGTCGCCGAATAGCCGCCGCCTCGGGGCATTGTCCGCAAAAGGGAGAGAATAAGCTGATTCGGATCCTCTTTTACGATTCCGTCATCCTCCGCCCGGAGCGACGCACCGCACAGCAGCAAAAGGCCGATAGTGACCAGAGAACGGATCATAAAAGAATATCGAGACACTTTTGGGCCCGTTCGATTGGGTCGGAGAGTCCGCTCAAGGCGGCAAAGTCACCTCTAAGCGCTTGAAGCGCCCATTTTTCGGTTGCGATCTCTTTTCGCGAACGGTAGCCGCGTTTTCGCAAAATATCGGTGAGCGCATTTCGCCCCTGGTAAGAATATTGGAGCTGGAGCGCGCCGATCGCTACGGCGAGGAGCCACGCTGCTCTGCTTTTGCGCCCCATGAGCAAAAGCGTGAGTCCCCCGATCGCCATGAGAACGCCTCCGCGATAGACTAAAGCTTCAAGAGGTATTTCTCCTTCAAGTTCTTCAATTCGCTTTCCTACCAGTTCGATCGGCCGGCCCGAATAATGCTGAATATTTTGCAGGGTATCGCGATTATTTTGGTTTCGGGTTTTTACGTTTTCCGGCATATAGCTGCAATGTTGGATCAGGAAATGCCGCTGGCAACAAAAAGCATTCGATGTGCTCCTGCTCTGCTCCTCTAAAAGCTGGTCGAAGCGAGACATTTTGCAGAGGAGACTTTTACTTGCGACCGTTAGCCTCCCAGCTATAATGTTCGTCTGAACATCTATGGCTGAACTTACCTCTCGCCAGCAGGAAGTCCTCGATTTCATTCGGCGCCAACAACAACAAACCGGATTCCCGCCTTCGAGTCGCGAAATCCAGGCGTACTTCGGTTTCCAAAGTCAGACCGCGGCCATGAATCATCTGCGCGCTCTGGAGCGAAAAGGGGTAATCAATCGAACTCCGGGAAAAGCTCGTTCGGCCGTCGATCCTAATGTGCGGTTTTCAGCCGGGTTCCGGCCAATCCCTGTCTTGGGACAAATTCCGGCGGGCATACCAATCGACACTTCAGAAAATGGAGCGGCTCTAAACTGAGGGTCGATCTGGCGGTGTTCGGCGTTGAAAGCCGGGCTGAAGTTTTTGCCGTCCGGGTGCAGGGGGACTCGATGATTGGCGCCCAGATTGCCGATGGCGATACGGTGCTGCTCCAGAAGCGGATCCCGAAAAATGGGGAGATTGTCGCGGCGCTGATAGACGGAGAATCGACCTTGAAACGCTATTTCCTCGATCATGGCAAACCATTCCTTAAAGCGGAGAACCCCCTCTATCCTGATCTTCTGCCGGCCGTGGAACTCGTCATCCAGGGAGTAATGATCGGCCTCTTGCGGAAGGTGCCCTAGAGTGATGAAGCGATGGAGCGATGCTGGGTATTCAGAACTTAATCCTCGCAAGTCAAGTAGCGTTCCCAATTCCCCGCGTAAACTCAATGATTGCCGCATTCTGTAAGTCCTGAACTCCTGAATTCTTAATTCTGCATCGTGGAGTAAGCGACGCAGGGGAGCTGCCTTTGATCTATCGCCGGGGATAGTGGAAGGTGCCGATCTCATGAGAGTCGTTGTGGTGGGCGCCGGAATCGCCGGCGCGAGTGCAGCATTTCATCTGACGCAACTCGGTGCTGAAGTCTATCTGGTGGACAGCAATGCGCCAGGGCGAGCAACGCTTGCGGGCGCCGGGATCGTTTGTCCCTGGCTTTCGCATAACCGGGATCCGCGCTACGAAACTCTCGCGTTCGCGGCGGTCCGATATTATCCCGAACTGGCTGCAAGGCTCGCGGCTTTAGGTGAAACTGGGGCAGATTATGACATGGTAGGCGGCTTGGTAGTCGGCCCCTCTGTTGAACAACTCGATCCTGTTTTCCGACGATTGGGAAAACACCTCGAACAGGGAGTCAAAGAGCTTGGGGAAGTTCGGCTGCTCGAAAAAGGGGAGCCGAAGGAGCTGTTTCCGTACCTCGATCCTGGATTGGCCGGTCTGCATTTGACCGGCGCTGCTCGCGTCTCCGGAGAGAGTTTCCGGCTTGCACTGCTAAATGCGGCGCGAAAAGCCGGCGCCAGGGAATTGTTCGGCACCGCGGCATTGCGTCGTTCCGGCGCTGTCGTGAACGGGGTTCGAGTTGCGGAAGAATCCATCAGTGCGGACGCGGTGATCGTAGCCGCTGGCGCATGGTCAGCCGAACTTTTGCGCACCCTCGACCTTCCTCTGGAGGTTGAACCGCAGCGCGGTCAGATCGTGCATGTCAAAGTTTCCGAGACAAATACAGAGACGTTGCCTGTCATTGTGCCTGTCCTAAGCGATTACTACATGCTGGGATTCCGCAACTCTCGAATCGTAATGGGAGCAACACGCGAAACCGGCAGCGGATTTGACTTTCGCCCGACCGCCGGCGGTATCGCAGAGGTGCTCGAGGAAGGGTTGCGGATCGCTCCGGGTTTGAAGAGTGCTACGCTCGAGGAAATCCGCGTCGGGCTGCGCCCGATGAGTAGTGATGGACTGCCGTTGCTTGGTTCGCCGGCTGCGATCACCGGTTTGGTAGTTGCCACTGGACTCGGGCGCTATGGGTTGACCCTGGGCCCATACGTGGGATTGCTTGCGGCAGAATTGGCGATCGGGAAAAAACCATCGTCGGATTGCCAATACTTCTCGCCCGATCGGCAGGCTTGATACCGTAACCTGTCCCTATCGCCCACTCTACGCACGGTCGGCTGATCCTGTTGCTTCGGGCTTGCCTGGGAGAGCTTCTTGTCGTGACCACGCCTACCGTGCCGCTCAGCGGTAGACGGCTGAGCTGGCGGTTCCTGTATGCCAAAAGCATTTTGCGGGTTGACTTGAAGGAGATCGTATTGCGATCGTCGTCGCGCGTATGAAAATTTTCACGGTGCTCCTCGCTTTGATTTTGGCGCGCGCGGCGATTGCTCAAGAGGAGAATGTGTTCGGTTATCACGACGTTGTTCAGAAGGCCGAAGCTCTTTCCAAACAGCCTTTTGCAATTCAGAGCCAGGAGCTTTCGCCGGATCTGCAGCACCTGGACTACGATCTCTATCGCCGGATCCGCTTTCTTCCGGAACGCTCTGTCTGGCGGGACTCCCCGTATCGTCTCGGTTTTTTCCATCCGGGCTATTACTTCAAGCGTCGCGTTCTGTTTGAGGAGGTCGAGAAAGACCGTCTCCGAGATATCCCGTTTTCTCCCGAGTATTTTTACTACGACAAAACGCTCAGTTTCAGTGGTCATGAAGCGTTCGTTGGCTTCAAGGCTTTCGTCCCATCCAGCCAGCCAGGCATTCAGGATGAGTTCATGTCGTTCCTCGGAGCCAGCTATTTTCGCGCGATCGCAAAAGGTCTGCACTGGGGCCTCTCTTCGCGAGCCTTAGCCGTTAACCCCGGAATCAATGGGCCCGAAGAATTTCCCGATTTTCGCGAATTCTGGATGCGGAAACCTAATCCATCGGACGATTTTCTGGAGTTCTACGCCCTTCTGGATAGCGAGAGCGTCACGGGCGGGTACCAGTTTGTGGTGCGGTACGGAGCGATCACGACGATGGATATCAAGGCGACGATCTTCGTTCGGAAGAAAATGGAGGTCCTGGTCCTTGCGCCTCTGACGAGCATGTTCTATTTCGGCGGCAACACGGTGAGCAAGCCGACGCTGAAACCGGATTACCAGCCCACCGGCAAAACTGAGTTTTCGATGAATAAAACGGACTTTCATCGGCGCGAGTTTCGGCCGCAGGTCCATGATTCTGACGGGCTGCTGCTGGAGACATCCTCAGGCGAAAAGCTGTGGGCGCCACTGAATAATCCTCGATCTGTGAGTGTTCGCCTTTTTTCCGATGTGCTGTCCTATTCGATGGTTCAGCGAGGCCGGAACTTGAATGATTACCTCGATCGCGAAGCGGAATACCACTTACGCCCGAGTGTCACGGTGATTCCCAAGAGCAATTTCGGGCCCGGATTTGTCCGGCTTCTCGAACTTCCAAGCAGCGACGAATACTCGGATAACATTGTCGCCGGTTTTCAACCCCAGAATCCGCCGCAGCCGGGAGCGAATTTCGAATTTGCATATCAGTTGAAATGGCGTGGAGACGAGCCGGACACTAATCAGTTTCGAGTCTTGTCAACGACGGTACGGCCGAGTCCGGGTTCCAACGAAACGCGCTTTGCGATTGAATATGGGAAACCAGAAAGCGGTGAAACGATTCCGGTCGCGGAGTTGCGTCCATACATTGTGGTGGGCCAGGGCGCACAGGTGAAGGACGTGCAATTCACTCCGACCGATCGCGGTTGGTTGGTCGGTTTCACCATCTTTGATCCCGATTTTTCCCAACCGATGGATATCAGCTGTGTTATATTGCGTCGCGACACGTTCTGCTCAGAAAAATGGCAATATCTCCTGAATATATAGCGCTGCTTCGAATTGGAATCAGTTCTTCTCCCGAATGGAAAGAGGCATGGGAACGGATCAATGATTATCTCGATGCGCTCAGAACGCCTGACACGGTGGACAGGGAGTTGATTCTGCTCTCAAGCTTTGAACGGGCTATCGTTCGCAAACGCCGACAACCTTTTACTCCGGCCACGGAACTGGCATTCGAAGAGACCCAGAAGACCCTCGATCAAGCATTTCGGCACTTGATCGACGAGGGGGTTTCGGACGATCGCCGGTCCGTTGAGCAACGTGTTCGGCTCTATTTAACCGAGAATGTCGACGGTAACCTGCTCGGTCGCACCGGGGAAATGTCAGATGAAGTAAGACAGGCGTTACGGGAGGTCCGGCTTCAAGCTGCGCCGAACCTTCAAGTCGCGAGCATCACGGCTCATCCACTGGAGTTTTCTTCATTCGGGAAAATGCTGATCGCAGTGGCCGATAAACTTTCTCCGTTGGGTGCGAATCCCATCGCCGCCTGGGTAATTGGACTGTTGATTCTCGGTCTCCTTGTTTTCGGAAGCGTCTACAGGTCATGATTTTTCGAGAACCGTTTGCGTGCCGCGCGCGAACAGGGAAGGTGTGGCCGAGTAAAACTTTTAGAGGGTAAGTTTGAGTTCTGTTCAGGATTATGAGTGAAAATCAGAAGTCAGAGAAGCTTGTCGAATTAATCGGTTCGGCAACGGTCAAGGAAGCCTTTGACAAAAAGGTTGGGCAACGACGTTGGGGAGTCGCTCTGGTCACCCTCGGCATTTCGCTGCTCGGCTTATGGCTTTTGATGGACATCGTCGGTGCCAGAGGTTGGACACCTCTCGAGGTGCTGGAAATCGGATTGTTTGGGATTTTGTTTGCCAGTCTGGCGTTTGGATTTACCCAGGCGTTTCTTGGATTTCTCGTCCTTGCAGAAGGACGCGAACCGCTCAAAATCACGAATACTCTGGATGAAACGACGCCACTGGCCTCTACGGCGGTCGTGATGCCGGTCTACAATGAAGACGCCGAGACTGTATTCGGGAATATCCAGGCCTTGTACCAGTCAATCCAGCAACGACAAGAACTCGATGCCTACGATTTTTATGTCTTAAGTGATTCGACCGACCCGGCCAAAGTCGTTGAAGAAGAGTTGGCTTGGTCGGATATCTGCCGTCAGACGAACGGATTCGGTAAAATTCATTATCGCCGTCGAAAACTTCCCGTAAATCGCAAGAGCGGAAATATCGCAGATTTCTGTCGTCGGTGGGGTCATCGCCATCGCTATATGGTCGTGCTTGATGCGGACAGTCTGATGACCGGTGCAGCAGTTTCTTCTCTGGTCCGATTAATGGAGACCAACCCGCGTGCTGGAATTATTCAAACAATGCCGCGGCTGGCGAAGACAGAAACGCTGTTTGCCCGCATCCAGCAGTTTGCGTCGCGGGTTTACAGCCCGATTTTCGCGGCGGGATTGAATTTCTGGCAGCAGGGTGCGGGTAACTACTGGGGACATAACGCAATCATTCGAGTGTCGCCTTTCCTGTCGAGCTGCGCCCTTCCAGGGTTACCCGGAAAGGAACCACTGGGCGGAAAGATCCTGAGCCATGACTTTGTTGAAGCGGCTTTGATGCGAAATGCCGGCTGGGAGGTCTGGTTCGCCTATGATTTGGAGGGAAGTTATGAAGGATTGCCGCCGAATTTGACGGAATACGTCAAGAGGGATCGGCGTTGGTGCCAAGGCAACTTGCAACATGTTTGGTTCCTGTTGGCCGAGAATATTCGGGCGATCAGCCGGATCCACCTGATACAGGGGATATTGGCGTATGCTTCCGCGCCTTTACTGGTGTTGTTTGTCCTGTTCGGAGCGTTACAAGCTGGCATCGACCGTTTGCAGGGAAAGGGTGGGACGTTCTCGGCGGCTTCAGCCAGCGTACTTTTTCTATTGACGCTGATTCTGCTGTTCGGGCCGAAGATACTGAGTTTACTGCATCTTTTTGCCCGTCCGAGGGAGCTTGCTTCATTTGGCGGTCCGGCACGGGTACTCTTGAGCGCTGTGCTGGAGACATTGTTTTCAATTCTCACAGCGCCGGTCATGGTATGGTTCCATACGCGTTTTGTGCTACGGAATGTTGCCGGTCAAACAGTGACTTGGCACACCCAGACGCGCGATGGCGGTTCGGGTCCGCGGTTAGGTGAACTCGTGCTCGAGTATTGGCCGTTGCCCATTGCGGGGGCCGGCCTTGGAGCATTGGCGTGGTGGATCGCACCCAGTTATCTGGCATGGCTCTCGCCGATGCTCATTGGATTGTTGCTGGCAATTCCAGTCGCTCGACTCAGTGGTCGGACCGACCTGTTCCGTAACCTTTTCCTGACGCCTGAAGAACTCCAACCGCCACCGGAACTCTCCGCCCGATTTCAGTTGCAGCTTCGCGATGGAGATCAGTTTGTCCACGCTGTGCTCGATCCTTTCTATAACGCCGTGCACGTTTCGCTTCAGCGTTCGCGGGATGTAGGATCTGCGGCTGTTGATGGATATGTCTCGAGCCTTGCCACCAGGCTTTTCAAAGAAGGTCCGGAGTGTCTGACTTCTCAGGAAAAGCGGGCCCTGCTCGGGGATGGCGAAACTCTAGCCTATATGCATAACCTCATCTGGAAGACACCTTCGGAAATGATGAACCCTGCGTGGGCAAGTGCGCTTGCGCAGTATCGGTCGTCCTGCCGTCGGAACCGATCCAAACAGGAAGAATCGCAAACGCATTTGACGAGCACGCAACCGGCCGCCGCATGATTTTGCAATTCGGCCGCAAGATCTTCCGATCAGGGGATTTTATTGCCGACGGGTGCGGAGTTTCACTCCCTGCACCTCTGAAAACTCTTCCTCGACAAAGCGGGTAAGCGCGCCTTTGTTATCGGGCTTTCGCAATGAAACGACTGATCGCCGGAGGGCTGCTTTTACTGGTCGTAGCGATCGCAATCTTTCTCTGGCTGGAGAACCGAGATTCGTTGTCCGCAAGTCAAATTGCGCCCGTCGAATGTCTAGCGTATGTCGAGTTGCCCAACATCTTTCAGACTGCGAAGCGCTGGCCTGACTCCGATCTTTGCCACATCCTGAGCGAACCCTCCGTTCAACGGTTCATGCGGCAGCCGATTTCCAAGGCCCCGGCGAACTATCGGAGTGCCTGGAGTTCATTCGCAGCCCTGCGATGCAGCGCCCTTTTTATTGGAATAACGGACCCCGAGCCTAACCGATGGATTTGCGGTTTGCAGACCTCCCAGGACCGGCCGACGTGCCTGCGAGAAATCACCAATATTTCCGAGGCTCTATTCGGACAGAGTGTCAAAGACGTCGCGCCGGAGTCTCTGAATGACGCAGAGACCGACGCGGGAGACACCGGCAAGATCGTGGCGCAAATCTATTCTACCCGGGCCGGCTCCTGGATCTTGCTAAGCCGTAGTATCGAACTGTTGGCGAAGGCCGTTCGAAATGCGAAGACGTCCACGGGTGGGCTACGGTCCCTGAAATTGTTTCAGGAGTGCAGGGCTAACGTTCCAACCGAATATGACCTGCTTTCTTTTGTTCAAGGTGGATTGTCTCTTGGGCCGCCTGCCGGAATTCATTGGCGTTTTCACGGCCAAGATACTCTGGAAGGCGATCGCGCGGTACTCGCGGCGACGAGTATCGTGGGCACACGATTGCGGGATACCGTGTTTACCCTGACCGGTCCCACCGGCACTCCCAGATCTCTCGATCGAACAGGGTTGGCGATGACGGGCCCGTCAACGATCGGTTACCTTGCGGCACAGCTGGGTTTTTCAGAGATCTGGCGATGGTGCGGCCAACTTTCAGGGGAGTCTCAGTTAGCCGAGACGATTCGGAACTACATGGGCCAGGTGAAGTCGTTCGGTGTCGAGCCTCGAGACCTCGACAATGTTGTTTCCGGCGCAGAAATCATCGTAGATCGCGACCCGAAAACGGATTTTCTGAGCGGCGCGATTTCGCTTCAGGTTACTGATTCGGTTAAATTTCAGCATCTGGTCGATCAGGTGGTGATGGAGAAATTTTCTAAGAACTGCAAAAAGATCGAGATCGCATCGGTCCCCGTATATTTGATGTTGGTGAACGAAAGGGCCTCGATTGTTTTCGGTCTGGTGGGGCGTCAATTCTTGATTTCCGGGAGCCGGTCGAACTTTGCGGAGCTCGTGCATCGGTTGCAAAATCACTCTCCCGGACTGCAAGCAGACAATCAATTCAAGGGGATCGCGAAGTTGGTGGACGAACCAAACGTCTTGTTTGCCTATCTAGATGCAAAGTCAGGTTTTGAGAGATTCTATGAGGCTTCGAGGCCGATGCTCGCGTTCGGTATAGTTCTGATGCCAACTCTCAGTCGGTACGTCGACGCGATGGCGCTTCCGGAGACGGACGAGATCAGCAAATACCTGAGTCCGATCGTGCTTTCAAGGCATCGCGTGGCGAACGGCGTCGTCGACGAATCGGTCGGACCGGTTACCGCGTACGACGCCGGGGCGCTACTTTTGGGAGGCGCTGTTGCGATGGGACTTTGGGAGCCTTAGCCGGATATATCTATGGATCCTGATTTCGCTGAGAATCTGCGCGCCGTACGGATGGATATTGCCGAGTCTGAACAGAGGTCGGGGCGGGCTGCTGGAAGCGTTGAGCTTGTGGCCGTCAGCAAGACACATCCTCCAGAAGCGATCCGTCTGGCGGTGGAAGCAGGTCAGTTGTTGTTTGGCGAGAATAGAATCCAAGAAGCAAAGGCAAAAATCCCTGAGCTGCCGGCAAAACTCCGCTGGCATTTGATCGGACACCTCCAGAGAAACAAAATCCGTCAAGGGTTGCCGCTTTTTGAAATGATTCATAGCGTCGATTCATTGGAACTTGTGGTTGAGATCCAGCGTATTGCCGGCGAGCTCGGTCTGTTTCCTCGCGTGTTGCTGCAAGTAAACGTCGCGGGCGAATCCTCAAAGTTTGGATTCGCCCCGGAGCGCCTGCTATCAGAGGTCGAACGAATCTCTCATGCCGAGCGGGTGCAGGTGGAAGGACTCATGACCATTCCGCCACTGGCGCCCAATCCAGAAAATTCGAGGAGGTACTTTGTTCAAATGCGGCAATTGCGTGACCGATTGGAGAAAGAGTTCCGTTTTCCTCTCCCGCATCTATCGATGGGTATGAGCGGAGATTACCGGGTGGCGATCGAGGAGGGCGCAACTCTGGTGCGTGTGGGGACGGCGATCTTCGGCGAGCGGCGAGCGAAATGACTACGAGTCATGGTAATCGATGGGCGAGACTTTTGGCGGGTTTTTTGGGTTTTGCCGGAGTCTTTAGCGGAGCCTTCGGCGCGCACATCCTTCGCGGCGTGTTAATGAAATCAGGAACAACAGAAATCTGGCGGACCGCAGTGTTCTACCATCTCGTGCACTCCGTAGTGCTCCTGGTCCTAAGCGGATGGCGCCCTGTGCCGCGAGCTGCCTATAACCTGATTCTGGGCGGAGTGATCGTTTTCAGCGGTTCCTTGTATGCTTTAGCGCTGACCGACTTCAAATGGTTCGGTGCGATCACGCCTCTAGGCGGTCTCGGGATGTTAGCCGGCTGGCTGGTGGTCGCCTTGACGAAAGGAAAAGAGTAGGATCCTTTCGCGCATGATCGGCAGAGTGTCGCCATACAACAGGCTGTTTCACTCCAACGCTGGCAGTGAAACCCAATGGTAGTTGCCAGGGTACCGGCCGCGCCCCGCTCTAACCGGAGCTCTTCGCGACGCACAGCCCGTCCATCAGCAACTGCCACACGTCGTTGTACGCCGCGTCGATACCCGGGTCGACCCACTCGCGGGCGTGGGCCGGGTGGTGGAACCGGGAGGTGGCGAGCAGCACCGCCCGGCCGGCGGCCATGGGGTCAACGGTGCGGAACACGCCTTCCTTTACGCCGGAGCGGATAACCATCTCGGCCAGCCCGACCAATTCGGCGACGTGGGCGGCCACGACGGACTGGGCATCGACTGCCAGTGTCCGATAGGCGGCGAACAGCTCCGGGTCGTCGGAGGCTCGGTGGCGTTTGACGGCGATCAGGGTGTCGAACAGCCGCCGTAACCGCTGCGGGGCCGGATCCGGCAGGGCGGCGATGGCCCGCAGCGGGGGCATGGTTGCCTCGACCCACCGGCCGACGACCAGGTGCCGCAGCTCGGCCTTGGTTGCCACGTGCCGGTAGACGGCCGCGTGGCTCACTCCCAGCGCTCGGGCGACGTCCACTACGGTCGCCTTGGCCGGGCCGAACCGGCGGATGACGTCCTCGGCGGTTGCCAGGACCCGATCGCGGGTTAGGGGGGCGTCAGCGGGGAGCATGCGGACCTCTCGAAAGGCCGGCTCCCTCTCTCGGAAATCCGAGAGAGGGGATCAGAGAGCCTGCCGTAATCAGTGCTTCACCTCCAACGCCGCGACGGCGATCCCGTCCAACTCCGCCAAGGTTTGCGTCGAGAGCGTCAACTGCCCGGCGGCCAGGTTCTCGCGGAGGTGGGCGACCGACGACGTGCCGGGAATTAAGAGGATGTTAGGCGACCGGTGCAGCAGCCACGCCAGCGCGACCTGCATCGGCGTGACCCCGAGTTGGCCCGCGACGGCCGACAGGCTGGACGACTGTAGCGGCGTAAACCCGCCGAGCGGGAAGAACGGCACGTACGCGATGCCCTGGCGGGCCAAGTCGTCGATCAGGGCGTCGTCGTGGCGGTGGGCCACGTTGTAGTTGTTCTGCACGCACACGATGTCGGTGATTGCCTGAGCCTCGATCACCTGCGCGGCCGTGACGTTGCTCAGGCCGATGTGGCGGATCATTCCCTTGCGCCGGAGGTCGGCCAGCAGCGTCACCTGTTCGGCGATCGACCCCTCCTTGGGGCCGTGGATTGACCCCATTGCGCGGTAGTTGACGATGTCGAGGGCGTCCAGGCCCAGGTTGCGGAGGTTGTCCTGGACGCCGGCGGTCAAGTCTTGGGGCGAGATGGCCGGCTGCCACGACTGGTCGGGAGGGCGGCGTGCCCCCAGCTTGGTAACGATCACCAGGCCTGCGGGGTACGGGTGCAGGGCCTGCCGGATGATCTGGTTGGTGACGTGCGGGCCGTAGAAGTCGCTGGTGTCGATATGGTTCACGCCGGCGGCGACGGCCTCCCGGAGAACGGCGACGGCACCATCCGGGTCCTTGGGCGGCCCCCACACGCCGGGTCCGGCCAGCTGCATCGCGCCGTAGCCTACCCGCTCGACCGTCAGTGACGTGCCGGGGAACGTGAACCGGCTGTCGAGCGTGGCTTCACTCATTGTGTTATTCATTGCTTTATTCATTGTTTTGCACCTTTCAGAGCTGAGACGAGCGAGCATAGCCGATATGTTACAAAGGTCAAATAATGAAATCTGTAATCTCGAACGACGGCAGAACTGGGCGCTTCGGTAATACTTCTCTTGGGTACCGGGCTATTTCAGCTTCCGTTCTGCTTCGGCGATATACGCCCGATCATCGGCGTCGGATGGCTTGAGCTGTTTGACTTTTAACCATTCAGCTCTGGCTTCTTTCGTTTTGCCCATCGATTCCAATGCTCGCGCGAATTCGGCATGATGGATGATCTTCTCAGGCGCGGCGGCGATCGCTTTCTGAAAGTACTCGACAGCTATTTCTTTGGATGCGGGTGGAAGCTGTCCGTACAGCGTTTGAGCAATCGCTTTGAGAATCGGATTCAGGGTCGCCATATCGAAGTTCCACCGGGCAAGAATCAGCAGAGCCATGTCGTTTTTCGGATCGAGTTGAACCGCCTTTTCCGCCTCCGATTTCACGACCTTGGAAGATTCCATTTTGGTTTTGTTATCGACGAAGTCGGTCATCTTTCCATAGCCGATCGAAAGACAGACATGGGCGTCGGCGTTGTCCGGCGCTTCCTGCACGGCTCGTTTGGCATATTCCAGGCACGACTTCGCGGAAGCCAATTTTTGCGACCGATCTTTAGAGGCATCGATCTTGTCGGAATAGTCCTGCGACAACTGAATGAGCAAGTTTGGGTTTTTCGGATCAATTTTCTCCGCCTCTTTCAGGGTTTGAATCGCTTCATCGGTCCGTCCCTTGGCATCAAGCTCATCGGCTTTGTGGATCAACAGCGACACGTCCTGGCTCTCTGCCGCAGTGGCAAGAAATACGGAGCAAATCGTCGCGGCGAAGGAGAACATTCGCATGGATATATCATCGAGGCTGGGCGAGCCTTTGCAAGGCAACCTGATGATGTCTTGGGCCGGATTTAGAATCCCGTTGACAGGTGGTCTGGCTGATTCTAGGTTCCGGGCTCTTTTCGAAAGATTTTCATGAGGACATTTTCAGCCAAGTCGAGCGGGATAGACCGGAAATGGTACATCGTTGACGCGAAGGATCGGTCACTCGGTCGTGTCGCGGTAGCGGTGGCGAATCTCCTTCGCGGGAAGGGGAAGACGATATTCACTCCCCACATCGATACAGGGGATTTCGTGGTCGTTATCAACGCCGAAAAGGTTCGGCTGACCGGCAAGAAAGAAATCCAAAAGAAATTCACAAGCTTTTCCGGATTTGTCGGCGGACACAAATCAGAAACCGCTGGACGTCGTCGGGATCGCCGGCCAGAGTTGTTGATTGAACATGCGGTGAAAGGGATGATTCCGCACAACCGCCTCGGGCGGGCGCTTTACACCAAACTGAAAGTGTACAGAGGTGAACAGCATCCGCACGAAGCGCAGCAGCCCATCCCGGTTCCCTAATTTTATTGCTTAATATGTCAGAGGTATTCGCCGCTACAGGTCGCCGCAAAACAGCAGTCGCACAGGTTCGTATTTCTCGCGGGTCGGGGAAGATAGTCGTGAACGGGCGGCCGTTGGAGGAATATTTTTCGACTCCATCCTTGCAATTTACGGTGCTCAAACCTTTCGAGGTGACGAAGACCAGCAATTCGTTTGACGTCAAGGTAAAGACGACGGGTGGGGGAATCACAGGGCAAGCCGGAGCCATTCGTTTGGCGATTTCGCGTGCACTGCTCGCGCATGACGCGGCGATGAGGCCGGTTTTGAAGGAGGAAGGCCTCCTCACTCGCGACCCGAGGATGAAAGAACGCAAGAAGTCGGGTCAACCTGGTGCGCGTAAGCGATTCCAGTTCTCGAAACGTTAGCGAGAGAATTCAGGAGTTGCAGAATCGGAAGAGGCTCTTCCAGTTCGAAGATGAGGGGGTTCCATGTTCCGCCGTCAAAGATTCGGGCTTCCCTTGGAGCCGTGACCTAATGTATCGGACGAGCAGCAATCGTTTCCAATTCTGCAACTCCTGAATTCTGTCCCCAAGTTGCTTTTCAGCATTCGAGCGGTAGCTTGGCCTCACTGATGTCTTGCTCGAAAATCGATCCGTCATTGCACCAGGCTAGAAAGCCCGAGTGGATCAAGGTCCGGTTGCCCTCGAATCCGGTTTTTTTTTCAACGAAGGCGCTCATATCAGACCTTCGGCTCCATACCGTTTGCGAATCGGCGCAGTGCCCAAATCGCTGGGAGTGCTGGAGTCAGGGAACTGCCACGTTCATGATCGCCGGGGAGAGATGTACGCGAGCGTGCGGTTTTTGCGCGGTTAGTACGGCTAAACCGTTCGCTTTGGAGATCGACGAGCCGGCCCGTGTAGCGGAAGCGATCAAGCGGATGAAATTGAAGCATGTCGTGGTCACCGCTGTTGCACGCGACGACCTGACCGACGGAGGAGCAAGTCATTTTGCGGAGACGATCCGAGCCATCCGGGTTCTCGATCCGGAAATTGTTATCGAAGTGCTGACGCCCGATTTTAACGGTAAAGAGGCTTCTCTCCAGCGCGTCTTAGAAGCGCAGCCCGACATATTTAATCACAATTTGGAGACCGTGGAACGGTTGACGCCGGTCGTGCGATCGCGGGCCAAGTATCGGTTGTCGCTGGAAGTGTTGCGACGTGCCAAGGAGTTGGACCCGGGTGCCGTCACCAAAAGCGGCATTATGTTGGGGCTTGGGGAGACTGAAATGGAGTTGTTCGAGGCTCTGGACGATTTGCGGGAGGCGCGTGTTCAGGTTCTGACGCTTGGCCAGTACCTGAGGCCGACTCCCGATCATTTGCCGGTTGTGCAGTATATCCACCCGGAAGTGTTCGATTTATATAAGCGGGTTGCCGAACAAAAGGGTTTCGAATACGTGGCATCCGGCCCGCTCGTCCGGAGCTCTTATCATGCCGCGGATTACAAGCCAAAGAGAAGGCAAACAGACTGAGCGCGATCAGTGAGCCGCGGCGGCGGCGGGCGGCTTCTGATTGGTGAATTCTTTCTTTAACATCTCGATAATGACTGAGTTGCCGGCTTGGCGTTTCTCTTGTTCGTCATGTACGATTTGTTCTTCCAATCGACGTCGTTCTTGCAGGTACCGCTTGCGAAATTGAGCGCGCTGCTCATCGTTGAGCTGTAAGCCGGACTTTTGATACGCTTCGGTGATGGAGGTCTCCAGCTTCTGCCGTTGGACGCGCTCTCTCTGCCGCAATACTTCTTTTTCGTCCTGGCTCAGATCCTGCCAACGATGGAAGTTTTGAAGGATTCTCTCTTGCTGCTCCGTTGAAAGCTGCTCGAACGCCTTACGCAAGAGCTCAAACCGGCCGGCACCGGTAGAAGCGGAAGCGGTCGCTTGCGGGGTGGCGGTGGAGGCCGGTGAGGACGACGAGGACGGTGAGGAGGATGCAACCTGCGCCTGACTCTCCGCGGCGGCGAAACCCGCGAGAATCAATGCGACGAAGAATCTAACCATACGGAAGATTCCTCGGAGGAGAGCGCAGAATCCAGGTCGGCTATCAACTCGAGGTCGCTTGGCTCAGTCTGTGTGATAATCACTGGTTTGGACTCAATCTTGTGCTCGACGCGAACGCTGAACACGGTCAAAAAGACGGCCAGCGCACCCGCCAAGGCGCCCGGCAGACCAAATCGCAACCAATTCGCCCAGAACATTCTTCGATCCTCTTTCAGCTTGCGCACGGAAGCAACGACCTTGGCTGCGAAAAACGGTGAAGGTTCTTCAACCTTCGCCTTTCCAAGCAAGCACCAAAGCTGGTCGCGTTCTGGATCATTCATTGCGTAGAATTGAACACCACAGACTGCCTAAAGTTTCAATCGGACCAAGCGGCCGTTTCTTTGATCCGATGGCAAAGAATCAGTACAACGCAGCGGCGCGGTGCTCAAGGGCCATTTGCGTTGGGCGTTCAACGTTCAAGGTTCAACATTTGGCGCTCAACTGCACCGGCGGTCGGCGGTTGTAAGCGAATCGAGACACTGCTTACTCGGGACGCCGAACGTTGAACGCCGAACGTTTTGCCTACTCGCCGGCTTCGAGGAAGCCCTCGAGTTGGCGGATCCGGGTGGGATGACGCATCTTGCGAAGCGCTTTGGCTTCGATTTGGCGGATGCGTTCGCGTGTGACACGAAACTGTCGACCCACCTCTTCAAGAGTTCTGCTGTAACCGTCCACAAGGCCGAATCGCTGTTCGAGAACTTGCCGTTCACGCTCGGTTAAAGTATCCAGCACGTCCCGGATCTTTTCCCGCAGCAAGACGATTGCGGTCATATCACTCGGATTTTCAGCCCCTTTGTCCTCAATGAAATCACCAAAACTGGTGTCGTCGCTATCGCCGACCGGGCTCTGAAGCGAGATCGGTTGCTGCGCCATCTTGAGAACGGCACGGACGCGCTCGACCGGTAACTGAATTTCCTCGGCCACCTCTTCAGGGGTAGGTTCTCTCCCGTATTCCTGGACCAACTGTTTCTGGACGCGCATCAGCTTGTTGATCGTCTCGATCATGTGCACGGGGATGCGGATGGTACGGGCTTGATCTGCGATGGATCGGGTAATCGCCTGACGAATCCACCAAGTGGCGTAGGTAGAAAATTTGTAGCCCCTCCTATACTCGAACTTCTCGACGGCTTTCATCAGGCCCATGTTGCCCTCCTGGATAAGGTCGAGAAACGAGAGGCCGCGATTTGTGTATTTCTTAGCAATCGAAATCACCAGCCGCAGATTGGCCTCCACCATCTCCGTTTTCGCTCGCAGGGCCCGTTTGAGCCAATCTTTCAGATCGCAATGCTGACGAACATAATCGTCGGGTTTGAGCCAGAGCTTGTATTCGAGCTCGCGCAACCGACTCCGGTAGTCGTGCAAACGATCTCGCGCGCTCGCTGATCCTTGCTCGGTCCGCGTAATCTCATTCTGCAAATTATTGAGGATGCGCAGATAATCGTCGGCCAGCTGAACAAACTCTTCAGTGACCTTCTGTTTAAAATAGAATCTCGGGTAGAGTTTCATCAAGCTGGTGTGAGCCTTCTGAAACTCGGACTTGACGGAGGTTTCTTTTCCGGACTCACGGGCTTCCATCAGCCTGCGATAAAGCGCCGCGACCTCGCCGCTGGTTCGTTCAATTTGCGAACAGAGTTTCGGGAGCCCTTTCATGTAGCGTTCACGGCTCTCGATTTTCTTATCGAGAATGACCCGGTCGAATCGCTCTCGTCCCTCAATTAGTTTTTGAGCGAGATCCAGGTGTGATTTCGAAGTAAACCCGAAACGGTTGATGAATTTCTGAACCATCAGTTCGGCGTCTTCAATCCGCTTCGAGATTTCGACTTCCTGCTCTCGCGTAAGCAGTGGCACTTGACCCATCTGCTTCAGATACATTCGGACCGGATCATCAAGGATATCGAGCTTTTGATCCTTCTCCTCTTCCTCGTCGTCAATGTCCTTTTTGCCGTCTTTGTAACGATCGACTTCGGATGCATCGATGATATCGACTTCCATCGAGCGCAGCCGATTGATGAGCTGTTCCATTTCCTCCGGATCAGCCATGTTCTCCGGCAGGGCTTCGTTGATGTCGTCGTAGGTGACGTAGCCCTGTTCCTTGGCGAGCTTCACCATATCCCGGACTCGTTCCTGAAGATCAAGAGCCGGATCCGCGGGTACCAATTTCGACCCTAACCCCGAGTGTCCGTTGGTCGATACTGCGGCGATGTGCGACTCCTCAGAAGTATCCAGCCGAACCTTGTCTTTTACTGGAAGCTGGGGGATTTTCTTATCGGCAAAGACTGCCTTTTTGCCGAGGCTCTTAGGCTTTTTCTCTTCGATGATGGTCTTTGATTTGGCACTCTTCGATTTGGATGAATTTTGAGAAGTAAGCTTTGCCATAACCACCTACGAATACTTTCGCTGCGGCTCCGATAGGGGGGATGAGTAATCATTGATATCGGATAAATGCACTTTGCTCACGGTAGCCGGCTCGGAAGTCGCGAAATATCTGTGAACCGAGATTCGAGGTCAAGGACTTCTTTGAGTTCCTCGTTCGCCTGTCGCTCGGCGGCCTGATCTTCCCCGGCCAATCGAAGAATATTCTGTATCTGTCGCTTTCTGCGCTTAAGTTCCGCGGCAGCCAATTGGGTCCAATAGAGGTAACCCATTTGTTCATTCAACTCCTTGCTGGCAAGGAGGAGAGATAAGATCGCAGCTTCCGATTTCGGGAGGGATGCGAAGAACGCAGCCAGAGTGGCGGGCTCTCCGGGCTCCAGGGCCGACTCGAAAACTTTGGCGACGAGTTCGGCGCCGTCGACGTGTTGCAAAATGGACTTCCAAGGCTGTTGCCGGATTTCCTTTAAGAGGTCGGGAACAACCAAAGCCGCCTTAATGATAACGGCTAAATCATGCCGCGGCATTGACGTGGCGGGCGCCGCAACTTGTTCGTCAAGCGCTCTTCCCGGAGTTTGCCCGGCGGATAAGTGAACCATCTGCTGCATCGTTTCCCGCGGAATCTTGAGTCGAGACGCCAAACGGCTGATAACCGTATCCCGCAGGACGGGATCGGGCACAAGGCCGACGAATTGAGACATTTTCCGCGCGAAGGCAACTCTGCCGGCGGTTGTTTTCGATTCTGCGGCGCTCATTTTACGATTGATTTCAAAATCAAAAAAATCTTCGGCTGACTGCACCCTGGCGCGAAATGCATCGCTGCCCGACCCGCGGATTAACGAGTCTGGATCTTCTCCAGCCGGCATTTCGCCGAGTTTTACCTGGAGGCCTGCACCAAAAAGCACTTCGAGCGCCCGTTCAGCTGCTTTCTGGCCGGCCGCATCTGCATCAAAGAACAAAACCACTTCATCTGCAAAACGTCGGAGCAGAGTGGCGTGGCGGGCAGTTAACGCAGTGCCTTGCGGGGCTACCACGTTTTGGATGCCTGCTTCGAAGGTGGTAATGAGATCGAGTTGACCCTCCAGCACGATCGCCTGCCGAGCATTTGCGATGGCCCGCTTCGACTGATGAAGTCCGAACAACAGGTTCCCTTTCGAAAACAACTGTGTTTCCGGCGAATTCACATACTTGCCACCTTGGGCCTTGGGATCGAGGACCCTTCCGCTAAAGGCGACGACTTCGCCGAAATCGTTGTGGATCGGGAACATCAGGCGATCCCGGAATCGATCATAGATGCCTGAACGCGGATTTCCTTCTTCGCGCAGCTTTACGAGTCCGCTCTCAATGAGTTCCTCTTTGGTGAAGCCCGCGGTGGTCGCCCATTGGATCAGCGAATCCCAGGTGTTCGGCGCGTAACCGATCTGCCAACGCTTGGCCGTCTCGATATTGATTCCCCGGCTCTTCAAGTAGGATCGGGCGTGCGCCGCTGCCTTGGTGCGAAGCAAATTGCTGTGGAACCAGGCACTAACCTCAAAGTGGAGCCGAAGCAATCGTTTGCGGAGAATCTGCTTAGTTTCTTCTTCTGTGCTGAGCTCATCCTCGATGATCGCGATTCCAGCGCGAGACGCCAGTCGGCGCGCAGATTCCGCAAAATCAATATTCTCGTACTTCATCAGAAAGTGGAACACGCCCCCTCCGTCACCACATCCGTGGCAGTAGTACGATTGCTTGGATGGATTCACGAAGAACGAAGGCGTCCTTTCCTGGTGAAATGGACAGATTGCCCGGAATTCCGTCCCGGCTCTCTTAAGCGGAAAATAGCCGCTAATTACCGCCACGATGTCCGAGGCGGTGGCTATCTGTTCAACTGTTTCCTTAGCGATTCGAGGCATTTCTCAGCCACCGCCAACCATGCGTACGATTTCGAGCGCGTCACCCTCGCCCAGTTCCGTCGCCGGAAAATCGGCGCGGTCGACAGCGCGGCCGTTCAGTTCGACGAGAACAAGTTTTCCAGTCAACCGCAGCGAAGCCAGGAGAGCTGAGAGCGTTGCGCCGTTATCCAGATCGCGCACTTGTCCGTTTATTGTAAGCTTCATACGGCAAGAATTGCTGAATCCCAATCTTTCCAGACGGGCTCCAAACCGTTCGCTCGGAGTGCCGCTGCAATTTGATCCGCAGATCGGCCATCCTCGACTTCGAATTGGCTGCCCGCTCTCAAATCGCCGCAGGTCGTTCGGGTCACGCGTCCTTTGACCGTCAAATGGAGCGATTGCGTCCCCTGACCGGTATAACCACCCGGCTCGGTCCGGCTTCCAGCGCTCATCATCGTGACACCGATTGGCATCAGGGCATCCCTGAATTCCGGGGATTCCCGTGTACTCAAGACAATGCCGACTTGCGGAAAGGTAATTCTCAGCGCGCACAAAACCTGGATGAGATCCCGATCCGAAAACGAATAACGAGGACGGAATCCTCCAGCCGCCGGCCGCAGGCGAGGCAAACTAACCGTCAACTGTGAGCGCCAGCATTTCTTGAGGAGATACTCGACATGTTCGGCGAGAGCGATCGCCTCTGATTTCCATTCCGCCAGCCCAAATAACGGAGCGATCCCGATTCGCCGGAAACCAGCGGCGTACGCGCGTTCCGGAGTTTCCAATCGCCATTCGAAATTCCGTTTTGGTCCGGCGGTGTGAACCGCGGCGTAGGCTGCGCGGTCATACGTTTCCTGGTAGACGACAAGACCTTCCGCACCCGCTGAAACCAGCGGCCGGTAATCGTCGATCTCCATGGGCGCAACTTCAATCGAGACGGATGGCACAAATGAAACCAGCCGGCGGACGACGCCCTGTAGATAGCCGTTCGAGACGAACTTTGGATGTTCACCCGAGACCAGCAGAATATTGCGGAATCCCTGGCGAATCAGGTATCTCGCTTCCGTTTCCACTTCGTCGGTGGAGAGTGTCACTCGCAGGATCGGATTATCCCGCGAAAACCCGCAATACTGGCAGTTATTAATGCACTCGCTCGATAAATATAGCGGAGCGAACAAGCGCATCGTTCGCCCGAAAAGTCGCCGAGTGAGCATTTGAGATTGATTGGCTAATCCCGCCAATTGCGCGTCTTGTATCGGCTCCAGCAATGCGACGAACTGGTTGATCGCTCGACTCCTTGGACGGTCGGAGAGGCGAAATAGCCGGGCAAACGTCATATTACTTCCGGGACAGGATTAGCCCGCGGTCGAGACCTTCATCGTGTAATTCGGAAATCGAGTTTTCAGTTCTGAAAGGGTCTTTGTTGCTTGAGGCTCGTTTCCTGCCTTCTGAAATGCTTCATAGGCGCGTTGCAACGCGCGCGGCGTGACTTCTGGATCCTCGTACAACAGTGCTACGCTTAAATAAGAACGGGCCGCATTTTCGTAATTGCCCCGTGCGGATTCGATGTCTCCGATTAACATGCGGGCCTCGGCATTGAGTCGGCCCTCCGGTTGAAGCTCCAACGCTTGCTCCGCCGATTTGGTTGCCGGATCGAGATCTTTGGTGCCGAGTTGGGCGCTACTTAACACCAGGAAACCTTGCGCGCGCCCAGCCGGATCAGTCGCCTGTTCAAGGTAATGGTTCACCGCGCTGTTGGCGTCCTGATAATTCTTCAGAGCGTCGAGCGATTTGGCATAATTCAGCCAGATGCCCTTATCGATCTTGGCCGGTTCCATGTTTCTGGTCATCAACCCGAAATATTTGGCTGCCTGGTCAAAGTTGCCTTCATTGTAAAACTCGGAACCGAGCCAGCGACAGACGTCCAGCACCATCGAGATTCGCTGAGGATCTTTCCGAATGAAATCGTCGACTTCTTTCGCAGCGTCCGGTTGTTTGTGCAGATTCTGGTCACACAAAATCAGTCGGAGCGTAGTCTTTTCCGCGAACTCATCGGGATTGAGCTCACGCGCTTTGGAGAGCGGAGCGATCGCTTCCTCGTAGCGCTTCGCTTCGAACGCTGCCCACCCGATCCAGTAGTTGGCTTGAGCCGCTCCGGTGCTGCTGGGATAATCCTTCAGCAAGAGACGAAAGGTGGCTGACATTTGCTGGTAGTCCGCCTGTTGACCCAAAGTTAACCCTTTTTGAAGCAATGCGGTTTCTGTTTCAGCCGATGCGGGATAATCCGCGATGATCTTGTTAAAATCGTTCACCGCGGCCGGGAGATTCTTTGCCTCCTGGAAAAGCAAGGCCCTCTTCAACAAAGCCTTCGAAGTCATCCGGTGTTTGGGAAATTTATCGATCAAACCGGTGAATGCGTGGATCGCAGACTGGCTATCGTTCAATTGCAGGAACGAAAATCCAGCCGCGTAATAACAGTCGGCCTTGTATGGGTCGGCGAGCGACGAGTTGGTGAGTTCGAGGTAGAGTCTGGCGGCCGGTTCAAACCGTTTCTGCTGGAACAGGGTTTGAGCTTTCAGAAGCTTAGCCTTGTCGGCTCGATCGCGGTTCGGCCCCGTGGCGAGGTAAGAGTCGACCTCCGTTACCAGGGTCGGATCCTTTAGCGCATCGAGAGAGACCAGTCGTTGATAGCGCGCGTCGTACGCTTCAGCCGTTTTCGGATAGACGCGAATTAACTGATTGTAGAGGTCGAGAGCCTTTTGCTGTTTACCCAGTTGCCGAAAAGAGTTCGCCACCAAAAGCATCACGCTGGGCCTGGTCTCATCTCCGAGCGTGTTAGAGCTTTGCGCGTAGGAATCGAGAACCTGCGAGAATTTGTCTCCTTCGTACTGCAGTTTCATCTGTTCCAGCTCGGCAATCTGTTTCCATTTTCCTTCGGCATTCAGCGCAATGGCCGCCTTGAAGAGTTGGTCGGCTTTATCCTTTTGTTTGAGGTCGGCTGCAAGAATTCCGGCGCGTGTCAACGCTTCAGCTTTGACAGCCGGTTTGGCAGCATCGCTTCCGAGCTGGTTAAAAAGGTCGAAGGCCTGTTGCTTTTGACTATTCTCGAGGGCGAAGTAGGCCAGAGATAAACGCGCTGCGTCACGATACGGATTCTTGCCGGCGAATTTCGCCACGTCCGCGTAGGCAGTAGCCGCGTCCGCCTTTTTGCCAGTCAATTCCAGGCACTTCCCTTCGTAGTACCTTGCGGTAAGTTTAATCTCCGGTGATTTCGCGTTGACATACGTCTTGTCGTACAACGGTGCCGCGTCGCGGAAGTTTTTCTTGTCGAACTCATGTGAGCCAAGCCGGAACGCCGCGCTGCCGACAAATTCGCCGGTACCGACTTGATCGATCAGTATGCGATACGTGTTGAGTGCGGATTCTTGCTGGCCCAGGAGCGCGTAAGAGTCTGCCAAACGATACATGGCGGAAGGTCGACCCGAATCGCTGAGGTATTGGTTCAGGTACTTTTCGTACTCGGGCACGGCCAAATCGTATAACTTGCGGATGTAGAGCCCATCGGCAATCGCAAGCTGCGCTTTCGCAGGGTCGACATTCTGCGCATCCGGGCCCTGCCCCGGCGTGAGCCGTATCTCATCCTGATCCGCTTCGTCTCTGGTTTTCGAATCCGGCTCGGCAGGACTGCCGGCGGAGCCCTTTGCGTCCTGGGGAGCCGCCGCGGGTTGCCGAGGCTCCGCACTTTGCGCGGAGGGCATTTTCTCGTCCAGAATTGAAGGCTGACCTGCCGATTGATCAGGATAGACCGGTAGTGCGCGCGGCGCGGCCTGGTCCGGCGTCGGCGTTACCGGTAGGGCACGTCGCACTTCCTGGCTGTGCAGGTTTGACGCAAAACAGATGCTGCAGGTAAGTATTTGCCAAGGACGCAATCTCATCGGTCAAGTTTGCCCGTTGCAAATGCAACGTTCCAGATGTCTGCCTGCCGGCAAATATCAAGGACATCGACAATGTGCTTGTATTCGACACCTTGATCGCCGCGCACGATAACTGCCTGGTCTGGATAAAGTTGGGAAAGTTTTTTGAGCAGTTCCAGAAGTTCCTGCGAACTTTTTGGCTGACGATTGACAATGACGGTTCCGTTGGCGGCGATATTGATCACGACCTGGCCGACATACGGCTGCGCTTCATTCGCTTTGGTGGCCGTCGGCACGCGGACATCCAGTTCGTTCTCGCTCAGCGCGAAATTCCAGGTGACGATGAAGAACACCAGCACGACCAACAAAATGTCCACCATTGGCGCGATCAAAAACCCCAAAATCCTGGGTTCCGCGTGTTTACGAAAATTCATTGAGTTAGATCTCGTCGCTGTCCAGCACCCGGGAACGCTCTGGTCGACGGACCTGGTTCGCAGAGGTGATGATATTCACAATATGGGAGGTCGCCGATTCCAGATCCGAAACCATAGACGCGACTTTGCCGCGAAAGATAGCGTAGAAGGCCATCGCTACGATCCCGATAACCAACCCTGAGGCGGTGGCCACCAGCGCTTCCGATACGCCATGGGCGAGCAACATCGGACGCGGCTGAGTGGTGTTACTGGCAAGCACTCCAAACGCATTGATAATACCTATCACTGTCCCGAGCAGACCAAGCATTGGGGAAAGCGTCGCGATATCGGCCAGATAGACGATTCGATGGTTTAAACTGCTGGCAACCCTGGCCCCTTCTGTCTCCGCCACTTCACGAATAGCCGCGTCCGAAGCCGTTGGATTTTTCGTTGCAAAATCCAACGTCCGCGATGTGATGCGCGCCACAGCCTCCGAATGACGGTTGGAAACCGCGATCAATCCGAGGTAATCCCGCTTTCGCAGAAGCGCCTCGGCGGTTTCCATAAATCGGCGGGTCACAACCGTGCCGCGCCGCAGGCTGAAAAGACAAGCAAATATCAAAGAGAGCGTGATCACCGAGGTTAAAATCAAGGGGATCATAACCCAGCCGCCCGATTTCAAAAGCTGGAGCAACGTCGCCTGCGGAGAGCCAGGAGTCGGTGATGCTTCAACCGCCTGCGCCAGGAGCGGGACACTGAAGAGAACAAACCAATTCATTCCTATTAGCTCCCTATTTAAATGCACCTCATGGCGAAGTGCAAACTCGTTCCATTCAACCTTGGAACTGAGTCATATTGCGAATTTGGTCCGTTCCTGTGGGTTGGACGTCTATCGGTTCTGCTTACTCAAGAACGCAATACGACGCAACAGAAGGCGACGCCGGATATCTGCTGGAGCTTTCCTATACGCCAGCGTAACGTTGCACTCATGGAGGGACTTTTCCTCGCAGATAAGCCGGACCCGAACAAGAAATTACGCGAAGTTCCCCATAAGCCGGGCGTTTACCTGATGAAGGATCGCCTGAAACGTGTCATCTACGTCGGCAAGGCGCGGGATCTTCGAAAACGGCTTGGACATTATTTTATGCCATCCCGCCGGATGGCCGCAGATCTCAAGACGCGTGCTTTGCTCGACAGCATCTGGGATTTTGATGTTCATCTTGTTCGAAACGAGCCGGAGGCCCTCCTCCTCGAAGGCAAGCTGATCAAGGAGTTTCGTCCGAAATACAACGTCACGTTTCGAGACGACAAGCGCTTTCTTCTGGTGAAGGTGAATCTGTCCGATGCGATTCCTCGCTTTCAGTTGACCCGCTTGAAGAAGGAAGATGGATACAGATACTTCGGACCGTTTGCGCACGCCGGAGCGCTCCGCACCACGTTGAAATGGATGAAGAAACGGTTCGGTATCCGGAACTGCCGGGTTCTGGAACCGGGAGAATCCGACTACAAGCGGTGCATGGATCATATCATTAAAAACTGCTCCGCACCTTGCATCCGCCGAGTGACTCTCGACGACTACAAAGCGCGCGTTCTTGAAGCCTGCGAGTTTCTTGAAGGGCAGAGCCAGGAGATGTTGAAACTGATCGAGGAGCAAATGAAGAAGGCCGCTGAAAACCTTGAATTTGAAAAGGCGGCAGAGATGCGAAATATGCTGGACGATCTTCGTCGCACCACCAGGCCGACTCGGCGTTTTACGCGCGGCTCCTTGCCGACATCGATTGATCCAAAGGAGGATTTGCAGGCCTTGGCGGACGCGCTTCTCCTGCCGGCTGCTCCTAACGTCATGGAGTGTTTCGATATCTCCAACATCTCCACGACTCACATCGTGGCATCGATGGTCAGTTTTCGTAACGGCGTTCCTGATAAATCCAATTATCGGCGGTATCGAATAAAAACCGTTGAAGGTCAGGACGATTTTGCGAGCATGGCCGAAGTGGTGCGCCGCCGTTATTCGCGCGTTCTTTTGGAGACCAGGAATGCGGCGCCAGAGGTAGCCGAGATGAGTCAGGAAGCCGTGGAAGTATCAGTCGCAAGAATCCATCGCATCACTCCCGAACGAATGGTGCGCCTGCCCGATCTGATCATCGTGGACGGCGGCAAAGGTCAGCTCAACTCCGCGTGCAAGGAGCTTCAGCGTCTCGGTCTGCAAAATATTCCTATCATCGGCCTGGCGAAGGAATTTGAGGAAGTGTATCGACCCGGCAGACCGATGCCGCTGCAATTGCCCGATGATTCGGGCGCTTTACAGATTCTTCAGCGAATCCGGGACGAGGCACATCGGTTTGCAAACGGCTACCATCAACTTCTGATGAAGAAGCGGGTTGCGGAAAGCGTTCTGGACGATTGCCCCGGCATCAGTGAGAACCGCAAGCAATCCTTGCTAAAGCGGTTCGGTTCAGTCGAGCGTCTCCGGAAAGCGTCTGTAGCGGAAATCGAGCAGGTGGATGGCATCAGCGCCAGGCTCGCCGAAGTCATTTTTCACTTTTTGCAGAGGTAAGCGGAGGCGGGAATCGGCAAGTAGAATTCTGAATTCAGGAGTTGTAGCGTTATTTTAGCCAAAGACTCCATTGACCAAAGCATATTAATCATCATCGGTAGAATGTCACGACAACGTCCCATTCTGAACTCCTGCAACGTCTGACTCCTGAATTCTGCTTTACGAATCTCCTTGCGCGGGTTCGGTGCGGGTGTTGAGTTTAGCCTCTTCATGTGTAGCCGCTTGATATTTGGAACGTGCGTCCCGTTGTTTTGGTGGGTTTCAAGTGGGTGGTCGCAGGAGGCGGTTCCGGCCAATCCAACGCGTATGACGCCGAGTTGGGAGACGCAGCGCCAGGCTGCCACCTATGCCTTGGCCATCCCGGCGCCGAGAGGCCAGATCACGGATCGAAATGGGGTGCCTTTGGCTCAAACGCGGGTCAGTTACAATCTGAGCGTCGTTTTCCCGACACCGTTTGATTTTACCGACCGGCAGGTCATCGAATTTGTGAACAGGGCGGTCGCATCCGCTCGCGGACTCACCAGTCGTCCGGTTGGATTTTCGGAAGAGGGTGCCATCCAGCATTACCGGAACCGGGGTGCTATTCCGTTCGACATCGCTTCGGACCTGCCGAATGACGAAGTGACAAGAGCACAAGGGAGAGTGCCGTCGGGCCTGACGCTGCGAGCCATTTACGTGCGTACTTATCCTCAGGGAACTGTCGCGGGCCAGGTCGTCGGATATACCGGCCGCACAAGCCGGGAGAGCACACGAGTTCTCCAAAATAACGAGCCTCTCTGGCCGGAGAGCGAAGGTCGCGAAGGGATTGAACAGACATTTGACGACCAGTTGCGCGGGAAGCCCGGTCAGTTGAATCTGACTTTTGACAAAGACGGCAACAAATCGGGCGAACGAATCGCAGCGCCCCCGGAGCCTGGCTACAACGTGGTGACCACACTCGACGTGGATATGCAACGCCTTGCGGAAAAGATCCTGCAGAAAAGGGCGAAACGGGGTGCCATCGTGGTGATAGACCCGAATAGCGGGGAAGTCCTCGCGCTCGCTTCCTGGCCGACGATCGACCCAAACGATTTCGTTCCCACCATTTCGGAAGAAAAGTTCCAGAAGATCGCGAGCGATCCCAATATTCCGATGCTGCCACGCGCCTATCGCTCCGCGTACCCGCCGGGATCAACCTTCAAGATGTTCGTGGGAGTAGCGGGATTCGAGACCCACGCTATCAGTCCAAAGGACGAATTCGATTGCCCATCCGCATTAGAGGTCGGCAACATCGTGTTCAGGAACTGGAAGAAAACAGACGCCGGCGACCTGAATTTTCGACAAGCGCTCGAGCAGTCGTGCAACACCTGGTTTTACCAGGCCGGTCAAAAGATCGGCGCGCGCGCGTTGTTGACCTGGGCCAAGCGTTTTGGATTGGGCTCGCGCACCGGGATCCTTTTGAATGGGGAGGCTGACGGCAGAATTCCGACGGATGAATACATGGAACAGACCTACCACAGGCACATTTTGGGCGGCGACCTGGCGAATCTTTCGATTGGTCAGGGAGACATTCTGATTTCGCCCTTGCAAATGGCTCAGGCCATGGGTGGGCTCGCCAATGGTGGGGTTGTCTATCAGGCCCGGATTGTTCGACAGGTTCAGACGCTCAACAATGAAGTCGTCTATGTGTACAATCCGCGGGCCAAAGATGTTCTCAAGCTTGGCCCCGTCACGATGGAAGAGCTGCGGAAAGGAATGATGGATGTCGTTTCGGGTGACAACGGGACGGGCGGGGCTGCTGAACTTAAGAATGTCAAAGTGGCCGGGAAAACCGGAACCGCCCAGTGGGGGCCGAAAAAGAAGGAACGGACGGCGGCCTGGTTTGCCGGGTTTGCTCCGGCAGATGGAGTTCCCAAGTACGCATTCGCGGCACTCTACGAAGGTGCCCCCGGCGAAATGGCGCACGGCGGAGCCGTCGCCGCTCCGATGATTGGTGACTTGTTGCGCGAGCTCTTCAAAGGAGAAGCTCCGCCGAAGAAAGCTCCCCAGTCGGATGAATCTGACGAGATGGATGACAACTCGTCGAAGACGCAGGATCAAAGTAATTAGGGTCCTGTGAACCAGCCAAAAAGGCTTCGAATGAGGTGCTTTTTGGCCACTCAGAAAGGGGTTGCAGCCTGTTGCCTTTGCGTGGAGGCTGCACGCCACCACCATGAAACGGATTCGAATTACTCTCGTGGCTCTGTTGATGTGTTCGGCCCTTGCTTCGTACGCCGAGGACACCAAACCGAGCCCTTCCCTCGCAGATAACCCTCCCCCGACCTCGGTTTATAAGGACGATAAAGACAAGGTCAGTTACAGCTTAGGCGTCGATATTGGGCGGACGCTGCAAAAGTTCCAGCTGGATTTGAATGAAAAGGCACTCTCTCAAGGGATTGCGGATGTGCTGGACAACAAGCCGATGGCGATGACTGACCAGGAATTGCAAGAGACACTCCAGGCATTTCAACAAAAGATGATGCAGAAACAGAAGGAGGCCTTGGCGAAGAAGGAAGAGGAAATGAAGGGAGTGGCTGAGAAAAACAAGGCCGACGGTAAGAAATTTTTGGATGATAACGCCAAGAAGGCTGGCGTGAAAACGACCTCCAGCGGCCTCCAATACAAGGTAATTAAAGAGGGCACCGGGGATAAACCGAAGGATGCCGACGTCGTCGAAGCAAATTATCGAGGCACCACGCTGGACGGAAAGGAATTCGACAGTACTGCGAAACATCCGAATGCGTCCAGTTTCCCGGTCAATGGAGTGATCAAGGGTTGGTCAGAAGCGTTGAAAATGATGCCGGTCGGCTCGAAATGGGAACTCTACGTTCCTTCTGATCTTGCGTATGGAGATGAAGGCGCCGGCGATGACATCGCGCCGGGATCGACGCTCGTTTTTGAGGTCGAGCTTCTGAGCATTAAGAAAAATGCCACAAATCCTCCCCCTGGGCCCGACGCCCAGCCCGATAGCGGCGCCGACAAAAAGCCGGCCGGATCGTAGGGGTGGCTAGTAAGCGAAGCGGCCCGCTTCGCTCCGACAAAGAGGCAGAGACTAAGAAGCAAAGCGGGACGATTTGCCTACCAACACCAGTCACTGACCTGGTGCACTAGCCTTTCCGATTCTGGATATGAAGTTCCCGGAGTTGTTTCTCCGGAACTTCACTGGGCGCGTCCATCATCAAATCAAATCCGCGACTGTTCTTCGGGAACGCAATCACCTCTCTGATGTTGGATGTTCCGGTAATCAACATCACCAATCGGTCCACTCCGAGTGCGATACCGCCATGCGGCGGAGCGCCAAACGTGAAGGCCTTCAACAGGTGACCGAACAATTTTTTCTGTTGTTCGGCACTGATGCCGAGCACCTGAAACATTTTAGCCTGGAGGTCTTGTTCGTGTATTCGGATACTGCCGCCACCGATCTCCACACCGTTCAACACCACGTCGTACGCTTCAGCGCGTATTTTTCCGTATTCGCCGGCCTCCAGGAACGAGAGGTCCTCGCTTTTAGGGCGCGTGAACGGGTGGTGCATCGCGTTCCACTTGTTTTCCGCAGCGTCAAAAGCCAGCAATGGAAAATCAAAGACCCAGAGAAATTTCAATTCGTTTGAGTCCTTTATCAGTTTCTGGATCTCTGCGACCTTTAAACGGATCCGTCCCAGCACGGTGCAAACGACCTCCCAGGAATCCGCGCCGAAGAGAAGAAGGTCGCCCTCCTCAACACCCACTTTTTGTCGTAGAGATTCCTTCTCAGAGTCGGAAAAAAATTTAACGATCGGTGATTTCCATTCCGCTCCTTCCACTTTGATGAAGGCCAGGCCTTTGGCCCCGGATTCTTTCGCGAGGTTGGTCAAATCATCCATCTGGCCGGTGGTAATCCCGGCGAGCCCTTTGGCGTTGATACACTTCACAGCGCCGCCCTGGTCAATGGCGCCGCGGAAGACTTTGAACTGCGATCGGGCGAAAAGGTCGCTCAAGTCCACGAGCTCCAGTCCGAACCGCAGGTCCGGTTTGTCGACGCCAAAGCGATCCATTGCCTCGTGATAACTCAAGCGGAGGAATGGTGTGTGAATTTCGACGCCTTTCGTCGCACGGAATATCTCCTGCAACAAACCCTCAATAAGCCGAACGATATCCTCTCGCTGAATAAATGATGCTTCGAGATCGATTTGGGTCAGCTCGGTGATTCTGTCAGCGCGCGGATCTTCGTCACGAAAACATTTCGCGATCTGGAAATATTTCTCGATTCCGCCCACCATGAGCAATTGTTTGTATTGCTGGGGCGATTGCGAAAGAGCGTAGTAGTGACTTGGGATCAGCCGGCTTGGAACAAGAAACTCGCGGGCACCTTCCGGAGTGCTCTTTGAAAGGATCGGGGTTTCGACCTCGAGATATCCGTTCCGGTCCAGATACTCCCGCGTAACTTTGGCGACCAGATGGCGGGCCTTCAAGTTTCGAACCAGCGAAGGTCTGCGCAGGTCCAGGTAGCGGTAGGCGAGTCGGAGGTCTTCGTTGCCGACCTCTGAGTCGAGCGGGAAAGGGAGAATTTCCGACCGGTTCAGAATAGTTAGAGAGGAAGCAACGACTTCGATTTCGCCTGTGGCAAGCCGCGGATTTTGTGTGCCGTCGATCCTGCGCGCGACCTTTCCAGCGATTTGGGCCACATCTTCATTTCGCAACGTGTGCGCGGTGGCGGCAACGTCGGGAGATTCTTCAGGCCGAAAAACAACCTGGGTTCGTCCTTCCCGGTCTCTGAGATCAACGAAGATAACGCCGCCATGATCGCGAGTGGAATCAACCCAACCGGCAAGTTTGACTTCCTGACCGATGTCAGTGGTCCTGAGTTCGTTGCAATGATGCGTGCGATACATTTTTTATTTGATAAATCTCACTTGCTTCCCAAAAGACCGGGAAGATCGTCTTTCGACACCATCTTCTCAGTTCGTTCTGCCAGCAGTTTGACTCCCACCAGGGGCCATTCCTGACCGATCACCACCGCATATCGAGCACCGGCTGTTTCCGCTTGTTGAAATTGGCGCCCGACTTTGGTCGGTCTGAGACAATAATCGGTTGTTATTCCTGATTGACGCAGGGTATCTGCAAGTCCGAGTGCCTCCGGACGCCGGGCTTCGTCGGCAACGACAATGAACACGCCGGCCGGCTCCCGGAGAGCGTCCTCGATTCCTTTACGCGTGTGATCAAGTTCTTGCAAAAGATTGGTGAATGTTACGTCGCCAATAGCAAAACCGGCCGCCGCGAGGTCCGTCTCACCTTCGCTGATCGCTGAAACCAGGTTATCGTATCGGCCGCCGCCGCCGAGTGCGCGATTCTCTTTTTTTCGGTCAAAAATCTCAAAAACAAGGCCAGTATAGTAATCAAGACCACGAACAATTGTCAGGTCGAGTTCGACGTATTTTTCCAGACCGCGCCACTGGAGTTCGCGAAATAATTCGCTGAAACCGGGTACTGATGCGGCCGGCGTTCTAATAAATTCCCGGACTGTGGTGAGGTCGAGCTGAAAAGATTGGAGCTTACGAGCGCTGGCCTCTTCGCTCTCACGCTCCAGTTTGTCGATAATCGAGAGAAACTCCGATAACCGATCGACTGGCTGTTGACGCGCGGTAAGGAATTCCGCCCAGAGTCTGCGGTTATTGACCCGGACGAAAAAATCAGCTTCGGTCAAACCGAAAACTTGATGCAAAGCGACAGCAAGACCGATCAGTTCCGCATCGGATGCCGCAGAGTTGTCCCCGAGAATGTCACAATTTATTTGGTAGAACTCCCGGAGGCGGCCTTTCTGCGGTTTTTCAAATCGGAAAAACGGAGAGATGCTAAACCATTTCATTGGCTTCTTATATTCGCGGGACCGCGCCGCCACCAGACGCGCCAAGGTCGGAGTCATTTCCGGTCGCATGCAGACATCCCGATCTCCTTGGTCGACGAAGCGGAACAATTGTGTTTTCAGCTCCTCCCCGCTCTTTCTCTTGTAAAGTTCAGTTGGCTCCAACGTTGGTCCGTCGTACTCCTTAAACCCAAACGATCGCGCGACACGCCGCCATTGCTCGAAGACGTAATTCCGGAATGCGCAATCCTCCGGATAAAAATCGCGGAATCCAGGTAGCCGTTGCATAGAAAGAGTCCGAAAGGATGCATTCAACCCGGCGAAAAGCAACTATTAGAGACTGACGCCTATCCGCCGCCAGCAGAATCTTCGGCCTTGTTCTGAAACTCTCGTTGGCACAGGATCGTTTTTAGTGCCATGTTGCCGACCCGATGAATCTTCCGTTGCTAAAGTTGGTCATTCTGACAGAACGGCTTGCAGTCTGCCGACTCGATGCCAATGCTCCAATACCAGAGTGGGCTGTCGGTGAATGTTTCCTTTCCATCAGCCGCACCCGGGATGAACTTTCGGTCATTTGTGAGGAGCACTTCGTGCCTGCCGGAGTCCAGGCGAGCCGAGGTTGGCGAGGGTTCAAGATCGTGGGGCCTCTGGATCTGGACCTCGTCGGGAGTTTGGTTTCGGTGGCGGTTCCTTTGGCGCAATCCAATATCGGCATTCTTCCGGTTGGCACTTTTGAAACGGACTATGTCCTGGTTCGCGATCGGCAGTTAAGCGACGCCATTAAAGCTCTGCGCTTCGCAGGATTCGAAGTCGTCGAAAAGGGAAGCTGAGTTGGGAGTCAGAATTCAGAATTCAGGAGTTGCAGGAGTTCAGGAGGCAAAAACCGACTCGCACAAATTAATGCCGGCTTCGAATCGACACTTGCGGCCGCGAATCCTCATCGAGTGGAAGCGGATGTATCACAATCGACAGAACCGCGGATCACCGCCCATTCTGTAACTCCTGCAACTCCTGACTTCTGACTTCTGAAGTCTGATTTCTCAAATTTTCTTTTCAAAGCAAACCGCAGAAGAATCGTTATCAAAGGGTGGGAAATTTGGGATCCGGTAAAAGCCCGCTTTACCGTAAAGGGCGACCGATTCGGGCTGCTTGACGCCAGTCTCGAGCCGCATCGCGTCGTAGTCGAACTCCCGGGCTAACCGTTCGAGCTCATCCAGGATCATGGTGGCGATTCCGAGACCACGTTCTTCCTTCGAGACGAACATTCGCTTGACCTCGACAGCGTATTCGTCCATCGGAACAAGCGCTCCGCATCCAACGGCTTTTCCTTCGCTGCGCGCGACGAGAAAAGCGCTTCTTGGAACCGAAACGAGTTCGGGATCGAAGAATCCAACATCCGCCGGCGGCGAGTCGTAGCGCTTCTTCACTTCATCGACGAATGCGGAAAGCAGTCGCGACACATCTGGGGAACGAGGGTCTTCTTTCGCTATCGTGATCATCTGGGCAATGCCGTCCACTTTTGCCCAATAACGGCTGCCAATGCGACGCAAAATTTTGCCCGGAATCATTTTTGTCTGAGGAGGTGGCAAATCGAGGGAAAAGCTGCGCTCCGAGGACACCTTGACATGCCTTTTCGACTCGACTTTGCTGCGCTTCGGCCTTGTCCTCTGAGCGTGGTTCGGTCAGTATCGACCGATGGGCGGACTTTCAAAAAGAACGAAGATTGTGGCAACAATAGGGCCGGCGAGCGATAGCGAAGAGATGCTGCGCCGATTGATTGATTCAGGGATGGACGTAGCTCGATTGAACTTTTCGCATCGCTCGGCTGAAGTGGCCAAGCCTTTGGTGGAGCGCATTCGCAAGGTGGCCGATGAGATGGGGGCGTTCGTCGGCATCCTTGGGGATTTGCGTGGTCCCAGAATTCGGGTTGGGGAGATGGAGAACGGCAGCATCGAGTTGCCACGAGGGAAGAAGATCATTTTAACTTCGGAGAATGCCATCGGGACACCGGCTAAGATCGCTGTCAGTTTTAAGGGGCTTCACCGCGATGTAGCGCCCGGCACCATTGTGCTGCTGGACGACGGAAACATCGAACTTCAAGTGCTGGAGATCAGAGCGAATGGAGATGTCGTGTGTGACATTGTGCGCGGCGGTGAGCTCAAAAGCAACAAGGGGGTGAACCTCAAGAATCGGCTGGTCTCGTTACCGTCGCTGACGACTAAAGACTACCAGGATCTCGATTTTGCTGTTTCGCAGGAGCTCGACTTTCTGGCGCTCTCTTTCGTGCAGTCGTCCTCGGACGTACGCTTTCTCAAGCAAGCACTGGCCGAGCGAGGCGCGTCTATCCCGGTGATCGCCAAGATCGAGCGGAAGAACGCGCTTGACGACATCAAAAACATTGTGCGCGAGTGTTATGGTGTAATGGTCGCTCGCGGGGATCTCGCGCTTGAGATGAGTTTCGAAGACGTCCCGATTGCGCAAAAGCGAATCATCACTGTGTGTCGCGACGAAGGAGTTCCGGTGATCACGGCGACGCAGATGTTGGAATCGATGATCACTTTCCATAAACCGACTAGGGCGGAAGCAGCCGACATTGCCAACGCGATTCTGGATGGCAGCGACGCTGTGATGCTCTCTGCGGAATCGGCTGTTGGTCGGTTCCCGGTCGAAGCAGTTGCCACGATGGCCACGATCGCTGCCCGGGCGGAAGAATCATGGATCACCGGGGAGCTGCCAATTCCACCGTCAATTCCGGATCGTGCAGACCTGGAGGCGGCGGTAGCGCATGCAGCTCATGCCATTGCCAATTCAGTCACGGCCAAAGCGATTATCGCAGCGACCGCGTCCGGTAGTACACCTCGGCGGGTCGCGTGCCATCGGCCAAAAATGCCGATCCTCGCGCTCTGTTCTTCAAAGGAGGTGTGTCGCAGGTTGGCATTGAGCTGGGGCGTACGCCCGCTGCTTTATGAGCCCGTCGTGGGAACTGCCCATTTGGTACGGTTGAGTGTCGACGCAGCGACCAAGGTTGTAGGGGCCAAGCCGGAAGACGTCCTGACGATCGTCGCCGGTACACCGTACAATATGCCAGGGAAGACAAACCTGATTAAGGTCGAGAAAATTTCCGACGCCTTAAAAGCCGACCCCGGTGAAACCGGGGAATGACCGGCGCTTTCCAATCTCCTGGTGCACAGTCACTGACTTGATGCACTAGAGTTGCCGCACAGAGTAGCCTGCTCGCCTGAGTTGCGCCACGACACCGTCATCACCGACAAGGTGGCCGGCTCCGACAATGATCAAGTAGTTTCCGTTTTGGTGAGCGAAGCGTTCGATCTCGGGTAACCACCTTGAATTGCGCCTGGCGAACAGGGCATTGTGGGTGACCGGGTCGGCTCGCTTGTCTTGATTTAAAAGTCGATCGAGCATTTGTGTGTCCCCATCTTTCCAGGCATTCACCAGTTGCCGAATCATCGCTGCGTACTCGGGTAGGCTAGAGAGAGTACTCAGCAGATATTGCTCGTTTTGTTCGTCATTGAATTGAGCGAAGATTTCCGCCTGATCGCGCAGGGTTTCGAGCCCAAATACAGGTTTGCCCGCGGCTTTCGCTTTGTGGTAAAAATAAAGGTCGATTCCAAGCTGGTCGCTGAAACCCGCCATCTCGAGGGTGCGCGAACTCAAGGCCTCGGCGACAAACCAGGGTTTCAGGCGTTCGACCTTCTTCAACGACAGGCCGTATAGAGGAAGCACTCGGTTCAAAAGTTCGATCGTTCTGGGCGTTAGCTTTTTCGAAAGAGATTGTCCGGACGGATAAAAGGCGGTCCGACTGAATTCTTTCTTGAAGCTTTTCTGAGTGAAACGGGTGAGATCGATTTCAAAGACGACCCGATTGGCATCATCGAACGCGCGCTCAAGCTCCGGCTTGAGAGGATAGGCTTGCTTTGACAGGACGTGAATGGATCCGAGCAAATAAACTCGATTGTGATCTCCCTGGACCCTCCACAGGGCCGCCTTCGATTCGGCGACCGGGGTTGTTGCTGCGCAGGCACCGATAAGGAGCAGCAGGCAGAGCTGACTGAGCGCGTGAGCGATTCGGGTTCGAGCAATGGGCGTTGGCGAAGCATTCTCGCTTTGATTTTTGAGAGCAGAGCAAAGTGACGACGCTTCGCCTACGAAATATATGCTATTACGGGGACAGGACACTAGGGCCCCTTCTCGACATCTGGCTGGGCGGTTGGGGTATCTAACCGGTTCGAGCGACTGTCAGAGACCTTGAGATTTTTTCCAACCATTCCCATGACTCCGTCGAATGCTTCCTCGGAAATCCCGTGAGAGACCTTAACCCGAAAACGGCGCCACAAAAATTCTTCCATTGCCATCCATTTGCCGTTGAAATTCACCTTTTGCGTCCACGCACAGATCGTGATTATGCTCCGCAGTTGACGTATCCTCAAAATCAAAACGCCGGCGTAGATAACGACGGTGGCGCTGAGGACCAAGAGACCGGTTGAGACTGCATCGCTCGTATCGAGCTTGTTTTCATTTGCGCGCTTGCGGTCTGCAAGCGTTGTATCTTCGTCTATCTGCATCTCGGCAACGATCGATCGAATCTGGTCGATGATCGGTGTGCGTCCATCTCCATTCGCAAGCTGAAGTGCTTTGTCATCCTGTCCGGACTTTTTGAGCGCAGTCACGTCGCGGTACTGGGCCAGTTTTGCTTCGACAAGCGGGTGCAGCCGGCGCCATTGTTCCAATTGCCGGGAACGAATGGCGTACAAATTGTCGAGGTAAGCGAGGCGAACGGAAGTGTCGTCGTAGGAGAATTGATGTGCTCGTAGGTAGGACTGATCGCCGGTAAGCAGGTAGCCAGTCTCCCCGGCCTGCAACTCGTCCAGATCATCACGCAATCCATTGAGCTGCTCCCGATCTTCGTAGCTCTGCTTCAAAAGGTTTACCGATGCCCGATGGTCTGCGTAGACCCGCTTCGAGACCACGAACAAAATTCCGCCGATCAAAAGCGGCCCTATAATCAGTAGGATTTTGAGATTCCTCTGATTGCGCTTTAGGGAATGGCCATTCATCGAAAATTCTTTGGAGCGTCAGCGCCATGAGCGATTGCGAGGAAACATAGAAGGGGCGAGTAACTGTTGCGCTATGTGGCATTCTGGTCCACCAAAAAGGCAGATGCGATCGAGTAATATAGCTGAGTCGAAGCCTGAGCAAACTCTCTCCGCGATTTCAAAGAGCTTGCGAAAATTGGGCGTTTACGTGCTGGCAGGAAGCGCAGGCGTCATAATCATTCTGTCTGGCTGGTATTACTACGTTGGAACCAGAAAAATCCCTTCGACCGGAGGGCTCTATTTTTTTTCGAAACTTGTTCTGCCGGTCCAGCGATTCGCGCAGGGCGATCCGAAGTGGGCAGACGATGAGTTGGGGCCGGCAAACTCGACGATGGGGGAAGAGGGGTGCGCTGTCAGCTCCGCGGCGATGGTCTTGGCCTTCTATGGGGAGGACATCGACCCGGGGCGATTGAACTCCTTTCTTTCCAGCATCGGCGGTTATACGCCGCAAGGCTGGCTGTATTGGGAGAAAGCGGCCGAATATCACCCTGGTCTGGCGCGACATGCCTACGAAGATTTGCCTTCCTATTTTTTGATCGATTCGAATCTGGAGCGCGGAAACCCGGTGATCGTTCGCGTCCATCTATCGAGTGGAATTACGCACTTCGTGGTTATCGTTGGCAAAGATGGGTTGGACTATCTGATTCAGGACCCGGCATCCGGGGGAGTGAATGGGGTCTACCCGTTGCGGAAACTGGCGCCCGAGATTGAGGCGCTTAGATTTTATGAAAAATTAACATTGTGATTTCCTGGACCGTGCGAGTTGCGCCTGGATGAACGATCTTTTCCCTTATGCTGACAATACCACGCAAGCCCGCGATCGTGGCCGTCATTGCTTCCCTTCGGGACCTCGACGAGATTTCAAACTTGCCTGGCAAGTATTTCGACTTGTGCGAGTTGCGCATTGACCTGCTTCATGGATCCTCTCGGGATCTAGAGGCTTTGATCGGAAAAATTCCGGTCCCAAAGATCGTTACTGTGCGGGACTCCAGCGAGGGGGGGGCAAATGAGCTACCGGAAATAGCCCGGCTTGAACTTTTTGAACGCTGGCTGCCGCGGTGCGATTTGCTTGATATTGAACTTCGCAATCTGAGCCGATTTTCCGACCTGCTACAGGAGGCGGAATCCGCCGGCAAGGAGGTCATTCTTTCTTTCCATGATTTTATGAAAACCCCCTCCTTGGAAGAACTTCAGGGAATGCTCGATCGTTGCCGTCCTGCAAAGACTCAAATCTTCAAAGTGGCGACCAACGTCTCCCGGTGGCCGGACGTGGAAACGTTGATTCGCCTGGTCGAGCGCAATCCCGAGTCCCGGATCGCGGCGATGGGGATGGGAGAATTTGGCAAGTTATCGCGGCTTGTTCTGGCGCGTTTGGGATCTTGTCTGGTGTACGGATCAGTTGGGGGAGCGGTCGTGCCGGGGCAGTGGCCGGTCAAGGAGCTGGCTCGAATGCTGTCTGAAATTTGATCGCAACGGACCGCTTTGCCGGCAGCCTGCAGAGGGACGAATCTCCCGCGCAACTAAGGTGACAAATCAAAATTAAACGCTACTTTTCGAGCGGTGTACATATCGCTCCTCAAATCGAAGATTCATCGCGCTGTAGTCACGGGGGCGGACGTGAATTACGAAGGTAGTTTGAGCATTTCCGCAGATCTCGCGGAGCTGGTTGGACTCGAAGAATACGAGCGAATTCTGGTCGGAAATTTAATGAATGGCCAAAGATTTGAGACGTACGTCATTTATGCAGTGCGCAATCACGGGACGATCCTGCTCAATGGCGCTGTCGCGCATCTTGGGAAGCCCGGAGACATTTTGACGATTATGAGTTTCGGATTGTTCGATCCGGCGGAAGCCGGGACTCATCGTCCGAAGGTTATCATTCTGGGCGAGAAGAATGAGGTGGTTCGCCTGAAGTGACGTCCGGCGTAGGAAGTGTCAGTGCCAGTGGCATTGGAAGGGCCTGTTCGCTCTCGTTTTCGTTCTTAATTTCATAGTGTCTTCTGCTGACAGTGACACTGACACATCCTACGCCTTGACAAACAGCGCCGCGAACGCTCCGTCCAGATGATCATGGATCGGCATCGATGATCTGGCTTCCGAGAACCGGAGCTCAGGGACCTCTCGATCGATATAGTCTACCACTCTCTCGTTTTCTTCAGGTTCAATGCTGCAAGTGCTGTAGACGAGACGGCCGCCGGATTTCAGGAATTGAATCGTTGCCTTCACGATCCGGCCTTGGAGATGCTGCATTCGCGGAAAGTCCTGCGGAGTTAGGCGCCATCTCACATCTGTGCGTCTCCGAATTACTCCGGTGTTGGTGCAAGGAACATCGACCAGGATGGCATCGAAGGTTTCAGGCTTGAACGGAGAGGTGTCCTGAAGCCAATCGATCAGGACGATCGTGGAATTGACGACACCAAGCCGGATCAGGTTTTGCTCGAGGCGCGCGAGTCGAAGCTTGTCGTAGTCACAGGCTACGAGGCTTCCTTGATTCTCCATCTTTTGGGCCATGTAACCCGCTTTGCCTCCGGGCGCAGCACAGGCATCGAGAATCACTTCCCCCGGTTTCGGATCCAGCAAGTCGCACGCCACGAGCGTGCTCGGATCCTGAACGTAAGCAACCCCGGACGAAATCCACGAGAGAGGAAGGTGGTCGACCTCAAGGCAGTCGGGGCGGGCATCGATGACTCTGGCCTCGGGAAAGCTTTCGACCAGCTCGCCTGGCGTTACTCTCAGCCGATTGGTGCGAACGTAAATCTTCGCGGGCTCATTGTTCCAGGCGCAAAGTTCTTCCGCGAGCTTCCCTCCATGTCGGGATTCCCATTTCTGCCAGAGAAACTCCGGGTGCGAATAGCGGATATGAGCCGGCGCATCCTGGAGTTGCCGGAGGATTGTGTCTTTTTCAGCGATTGACTTGCGCAGGACGGCATTCACCAAGGTCCTGGCGGGTCCGGCAATATTGACGGTCTCATATACGGCCGCGTGGTCCGGGATCCGCATTTTGTAGAGCTGATAAACTCCCAATCGCAAAACTTGGCGAGTCGGCATGTCGAGACCCGAGGAGCGGAACCGCTGGATGACAAAATCGAGATAAGACCGGTTCCGGATTACGCCGTAGAAGGTTTCGGTTACAAAGGACTTGTTGACGCTATTCAACCCCGACCGCTGCAGCGCCTGGTGAAGAACCTCGTCAGCGAATTCTCGACCGGTCTCCCAACGCTGAAGCGCCTTCAAGCAACAGAGGCGGGGATTTTTGCCTGCCATAGAACCTCTCCAGCGTCCCGCTGGGCTATAACACTGGAGGCAGAAATAAAGTGCGGGACAGCCTATTAAACTTCCACAATTCAGCCGAACTTCTACTGAAATTGCATCACGTCCAGCTACGATCCGTCGACCGCACTGTCAAAATTATGACTTGCTGGAGCGTCCAATCCCGAAATAGCGGAATCCCAATTCATTCATGGTCGCCGGGTCGAACAGGTTGCGCCCATCGAAAATGATTGGCGTGTGCATCACTTTTCGGACCTGCACGAAATCGGCGTTTTGAAACTCGTTCCATTCGGTCGCCAAAACCAGCGCCTCGGCGTTCGTGGCCGCTTCAATGGCAGATTTCGACAAGATCGCGCCCTTGCACAGGTTCAATTCAGCGGTTTTTTCGAGTCCTTTCGGGTCGTACGCCTGGACGACGGCGCCTTCTTTTAACAGATGGTTGACCAAGTCGATGGCGACAGAGCTCCGAACATCATCGGTATCCGGCTTGAAGGTGAGTCCCCAAACGGCTATTCGCTTATCCTTCAAGACCCAGAGCGTGTCTCTAATCTTTTTCAAGAATCGCTCAAGCTGAGCACCATTGACGCGCTCGACCTCTTTCAAAAGGGTAAAAGGCAGACCCAATTGGTCACTAATCGCGATGAAGGCGGCCACATCCTTCGGGAAACAGGAGCCGCCGTAACCGAGGCCGGCGTTCAAGAAACTGCGGCCAATCCGTTTGTCGGCGCCGATCCCGTCGGCAACTCGCTCAACGTCCGCGCCGCTCGCTTCGCAAATCGCTGAAATCGCGTTGATATAGGAGATCTTCAGCGCCAGAAATGAGTTTGCCGCGTGCTTGATCAACTCGGCGCTGTTCACGTCGGTCACCATGATGGGCGCCATGAACGGCTCATAGACCTTCTTCATCAGGGCCAACGCACGATCGCTGTTCGATCCAACCACGATTCGATCCGGATTCATGAGATCGGCGACCGCGCAACCTTCCCGTAAGAATTCAGGGTTGCTGACCACGTCAAATTCGACTCCAGCCTTGTTGTACCGCCGAATGGTTTCCGCGACTTTTTCGCCGGTCTTGACGGGCACGGTGCTCTTGTCGACGATTACCCGGTACTCCTTGAGCACTTCCGCGATCTCGCGAGCAACCTTCTCGATGTAGGTGAGATCGACACTGCCATCGGGTTGGGGAGGTGTCGGCACCGCAATAAAGACAATTTGAGAATGATCGACGCCATCGGCGATGCTGTTCGTAAATCGCAATCGGCGGGCCGAAACGTTGCGATGAACAACCTCTTCCAGGCCGGGTTCGTAAATCGGGATATGCCCGTTCTGGAGGCTCTCGACCTTTTTTTGGTCATTGTCGACGCAGATGACATTATGCCCGACATCGGCAAAGCAAGCGCCTGTGACCAGACCGACATACCCTGAACCAATAATCGCGATATCCATTGTACGCTTCCAAAGAAAACGAGCCTTTCACATATCCCGCTTCGGCGTTTTGTCCAGTGGAACGTTCCTGATGGGAATCCCCCTTGGCTTTCCACGCGATGGGCGCGATCCTCCTTCATTCGCCAAGAGCGCTGCCAACATCCAGGTTCACTGGCAATCCGAAACGGGGCAGGTCCTTCAGAGTGAAGCTAAGAACCACCGCGACCTGGCGTTTACCTGAACCGTTGTTGGTGATATTCAGGCCAAGCGCGCCGACCCAACTGCTCAAGTCCCGATGAATTGAATATGTTTGTTGATTTAACAGGCCGGTCTTGAATTCGTAATCTTCGTAAACGCTGAAAGCCCAGTTTTCGTTCATCCGCAGATAGGTGTAAAAGGAAATCTCGCTGCTATCCACGTAAAAGGGGTTGCTTTGCAGATATTGATGTCCAACCCGGACCTCGATATTCGGGTTTATTGTCCAGTCAAAGTAGGTATTGACTTCCCAAAACCCTGGATCCAAGAGGGGAACCTGTGAGTCGACGGAAAGATAAGCCCAGGGGACAGGCTGGAATTTGACCTGGTTGAAAACGTTCGAGAAAAGTTCTTTTGAGGGAGTAAGCGGGTTTGAACGGGAAACGCTGGTAGTCGATGGTGGAACGACTTGGGCAAGCGGATTATCGAAGTCGACGTCAAAATAGCTGTCAACGGAGAGCCAGTTGACCGTCGTCGTATCCCGGCGCGTCTCAAGCCGGTTGCGGACGCCGAGCCTCAGAATCGTCCAGCGATCGAGCGAATCGATCGAATTGAACTGGGGAAAGTCGATCGCTTGCAACCTGGTGCTGGGAATGTATTGATCGAATGGAAGGATGTCGGAAGATCGAACCGTAGGTTCGGACTCCCATGAGAAATCTGCGTATGGCTGGATCACATGACGCAGTCCGTCCAGTCCGAGCCATCTTTCTTGGACTCCTTCGAAGACTTTCGAAAGCTTGAATGAGGTTTCCACGCCGGCATTCATGGCAAACCTTACCCGGGCTCCGTTTTCAGTCAGTTGCCCTCGAGCGAGTGGGTTACTGGGGTCAGATTCGACGAAATTTCCGGTGCTACTGTAATAAGTCCCGCGGAAACCAACGCTCGGAACGATCGAGAGCCATCCAAAATAGGTTTTGGGAAAGAGGAACTGATGAAAGGAATCGACGCGAAAAACGCTGTAATCCGGATTCAGCGCGCCAGAAGCCAAGTCGATCGACGCATTACCGGTTGGTGCGGCAAAAGCGCGGTGCAGCAACGAAGCGCTGGTTGTTGCCTCGTAGAAGATCGGACCGTTAAAGAGAGGAGTTCGCGCGATCTCCCAGCTGATTTCGGGCAAACGTTCCACCGTTTCCTGGAAGTTATCCAACTGAACTCGAGCCTGCGCAGCGAGCGTGTAGGCTTCGCCGCGCTTCACCAGTTCGAAGTAGGTATCCGGTTGCGGGTCGTAGGCGAAGATGTTGGGGTAGAAGTCTTGCAGGAAGTACTGGTCGCTCAATTTGTTGAAGTCTACGATCGCCGATATGTCGTTCGTGACGTAGGTCCGTGATTGATAAAGAATTCGGTATCGACCGGAACTGATCGGGGCACGATTAAGGGCGGTTTCATTGATATTGGGCTCTTGGTCGAACAACCCATAGATCCGCAGGTGCCCGTAGGTTTCGTCGCCTTCTCGAAAGTGATAGTTGGTATCCAGTCCGAGCGCCGGGCCTCTGGAAGTGCGCAAATCAACGCGAACAATCCCGCTCACGTTCGTCGCTATCGGAAACGTGATGGACGTGAGCAGATACGCGCCCCAAGTCGAGTTGTATCCAGGCGACAGGTTATAACTAAACTGATCATTCAAGGACTGGTAAACGTAAGGAAACCAGAAAATCGGCGTACGGCCCACAAACAGAGTCACGTTCGAAAGAATGATCCGATCATTGGCATAGATGCGGATGGTTCGGGCGCGGAGCTGGTAGTCAGGTTTGGACGAGTCACTCGTGGTGATGAATCCGTTGAGGATCGTGTATTCGTTTTCTTTAACAGAGAGGATGGTGTCGCCGATCACCTGAAATGGCAGTTTCGGACCGCCAAAATCGCTCATCTTGAGTGCTTTGGTTTGCAGGTTGTAGATGGCGCGATCTGCGGTGAACGCGTATCTGTCCCGGTATAGTCGGACATTGCCGCGCAAGACAATTTCGTGCGTGGAGGGATTGTATTCGGCGTAATCGCAGTAAATTGTGACGTCCGAGTAGCGGACCACTACATTCCCTTCCGCCACCGCGATTCCGCCCTCAAACCGGGTTTGTTCGGAGTTGATTTCGACGGGGACTTGCCCCGCGCCTGGTCCGCTCTGAAACGGGGACAATGGATTAAACTGCGATTCCTTGCCAGGTTTTGAAGGGGGCGGAGTCGGCGCCGGCAAGTTGGGAGGAGCCGCTGCTTGGGCAAACAGATTCATCGGCAGAACAAGCAGAAAGAACAAACCTAAGACCTGGAGCCTCATGCGCGATGGTGACGGCGGTAAAAAACAAGACAAAAGCCAACATCTGGCCCCTTGAAATGCAAGGAAAAACCCCTTCACGAGGAGTCAGTTAGCAGTTGGCCGTTGGCAGGAGTCAGGAAGCGGGAATCAGGTCGAGTCAATGGGCTCTTCTTAAAATTCCCAAGGTGAACTAAATCGTTCCCGCATTCTGAAACTCCTGAACTCCCGACTCCTGGTTAGTCCGAATACCCGTTCGGATGAGCGACATGCCAAAGCCATGCGCTTTGAACGATCGCTTCGATGTCCGCAAACTGCGGATTCCATTTGAGCTCTCGCTTTGCTTTTTCTGAGGATGCTACCAGGTAAGGCGGATCGCCAGCGCGCCGTGGCTTTTCAACGACGGGAATCGGATGTCCAGATACCTTGCGACAGGTGTTCAGGATCTCTTTCACGGATGTACCGCCCCCAGTCCCGAGATTGAAGGAATCACTCTTCTGAACTGAAAGGGCAAGAATATGCGCCGAAGCCAGGTCAAGGACATGGACGTAATCCCTGATGCAACTTCCATCGGGAGTCTCGAAGTCGGTCCCGAATATTTCAGCGTGCGGCGACTGGCCAAGAGCAACTTGCAGGATACGTGGAATCAAATGCATTTCCGGCCGATGGACTTCACCGAGCCGTGTTGAAGCGCCCGCCACATTGAAGTAACGCAGCGTAACGAAAGTGATACCGTGAATCTGATCGAACCATCGGAGAATTTGCTCGAACATCAGCTTGGACTCGCCGTACGGGTTGATCGGACGTTGCGGCGTCTTTTCATCAATCGGAATTTTGTCCGGTATCCCAAATGTCGCGCAGCTCGAAGAAAACACGATACGTTTGACGTCGTTTTCCAGCATGGCCTGAAGAAGGTTCAGACCGCCGCACAGGTTATTGTGAAAATACTTGCCCGGGTCTGTCATCGATTCCGCCACGAGCGCGCTGGCCGCGAAATGCATGACGGCGGATGGAGCGGACGTTTCGACGGCGAGGGAAATCGATTTTGCATCATTCAGATCCCCTTGAATAAAGGTTGCCCTGGGATCAACCGCCTGACGATGACCTTCCGCCAAATTGTCAAATACGACGACCTCATCGCCTCGATCCAGCAACTGTTCGACACAGATGCTGCCCACGTAGCCGGCGCCCCCTGTCACAAAGAGTTTCACGAGCTAGTTGGCGCTTTCCATTTGCTTTTGAACTTTCTCAGACCGTCTGCCAGTCAGGGCCAGTGCTGCGGACCCAGTTCCAGCATTTCGAGCGGGATTTACCGAGGGGTGGTCATTTGCGTGCCGTATTAAACGACACGGTGTGAATGATCAAACAAAAAGATATGAGGTGGGAGAGATCAGCGTGTTCCCGGTCGACGCCAGAGTGGAAATTACCCCTCATTGTCTGCAAAGGTGGCTTCTTTGACTTCTCCCCAGCGCACCATCGGACAAATTCCCCGCTTCGAGGTCGCAACGAAGTCCCAGAATAGCGAAACCTCTTTCGACCATGCGCGTTTTCCAGATTCCTCCTGAGCCTGGCTTGAATTTAATCCGCTGCCGTAAAAGAGCGTAAAGGCCTCTTTCACTTCCTTTCGCAGGGCCGCGCCGTATCCTGCGCGACGGAGGCCAATGACGTTGATTGCGGCGATGCCGTCCTTGCCGGTGGCGATCGCAAACGGGGGCACATCTTTGCCCACACCCGAAATCCCCTGCATGAGAGACACGGTTCCCATCCGGGTGAACTGATGAACGACGGACCCGCCGCCCACGAAAACACGATCATGAATTTCAGCATACCCACCGAGCAAGACGTTATTGGCCAGAATGACATTGTTCCCCAGTCGCACGTTGTGTCCCAGATGTGCGCCCACCATCAGGAGGTTGTTCGAGCCAACGCGGGTATTGCTACCCTCTTTGGTGCCCCGATGAATCGTGCAGTGTTCGCGGATGACATTGTTGTCGCCAATCTCAACCCCCGAGTTTGCTTTCGGATTAAAGCTGAGATCCTGCGGAAAGGAACCGATCACACTTCCGTACCCGACCCGATTGTTCTTCCCGAGCACCACCGAACCGGTGATCACCGCATGGCCTTGAACCTCTGTGCCCGAAGAAATTCGAACATGGCCTTCGATCAATGCGTAGGGACCAATCACAACATCGGAATCAATCTCAGCGTTCGGATCGATCACTGCCGTGGAGTGAATCATCCTGATTTTCTAGCATGGAAAGCAGGCTGCTTGTCGATCCAGGAAGCGAAATTCCTGGAGGATCGGAGTTCGATTGGCGTCACTCAGAGTTTTGGCCTGCGAGAGCTGCTGAATGATTCAACCCTCGGCCAAGGCGAGTTTACCGGTCGGCAGATCGCGGCCCCGGTTCTTTGGGATCATAAAGATGAGCGCTGCGGCTACACCAAGCATCACCAGGTTGATCAGGGAAGAGGCAACGAAGCCGTGAGCGTAATCGACAGGAGTGGCACCATTCTTCGGGATCATACCGAAAACTACGGCACCGATGAGTGCGATGCCGACCGAGTTGGCCAATTGAGGCATCGTCGAGGTCACTCCGGAGGCTGCGCCTGCGTCCTTATGCGGAATACCGCTCAGCACCGTATTGTATAAAGGCGAGGTGACGATTCCGCGGCCGAGCCCATAGATGAAGCAGGCCAGGACGAAACTGGGTGTCAGGTGTCCCGGTGCGGGGGCCGCCAGCAACGCCAGGGCGACGATCCCAATCACAAGAACAACGACACCAAGATGGAGCGAACGGCGCCCGAGGTAGCCGTTAATCTTTCCCGAAACGCTCGAACCGAGCAAGAACGCGAACGAAAATGGAACCAGAGCGAATCCTGCGTACATCGGATTGAGGCCGAGGCTGTATTGAAGGTAAAGGCTCAAAACGAGAATCATGGAGGAGTGGCCGGCGAAATAGATACAGGTCACCACTAACCCAACGACGAAGCCCTTGTCTCGGAACAACCGTGGTTCAATCAGCGGAGCGCGATTTCTCGCGGATTGCCGGCATTCGAAAAGCCAGAATGCCCAAAGGACGGGAAACGAGGCCAGCAAAGAAACCCAGGCCCACAAGGGCCAACCGCGCTCCTGACCCTCCATGAACGGATAAGAGAATAGAGCCAAGCCGATAGTCAGAATCCCAACTCCGGCGAGATCTAGTCTCGGAGCTGCCGGCGCCCGCGACTCCTTGAGCACAAACGATGCGCTAACAATCGTCAGGATCCCGATCGGGAGGTTAATCAGGAAGATCGGGCGCCATCCAAGTTGGAATAAATTGGCGTGAATTATCAATCCTCCCAGCAACTGCCCCACGATCGATCCAAACCCGATCATTGACCCATAGAGGCTGAAAGCGACCCTCTTCGACGACCCGGTGAAATTGACCTGAATAAATGAGAGTGCCTGCGGGAACATGACCGCCGCAGCAGAGCCTTGAACGAGTCTCCAGAAAATCAACCAGCCCGCCGTAGAGGCCAGACCGCACAAAGCCGATGTCAACGTAAAACCGGCCATTCCCACGATAAACGTCACCTTTCTTCCGTAGATATCTCCAAGGCGACCGCCCGTGATCAGGCAGACGGCGTAGGTTAACCCGTACCCGGCAATGACGAGTTCGATCTCGCTGAACGTGGCACCCAAAGAGGTGCGAATCGAGGGAACCCCGATATTAGCGATAAAAAAGTCGATGACGCCCAGGAACGGACCGATGAGCATAACGCCCAATGCGATCCATTTGTTGGTGGGTTCGCGCCTGGGGGTTGCACATACTGTGCGGCGTAGCTTTGAAACGGTAGGGGCACCAGGCTCGAATTGTTTCAACGAAAGCGTTGCGACCCCCGAATCGGAAGGGGCGACCTGCGGCGCAATCGGAAATCTCATATAGGATCACACTTAACAGTTTTAGAGCAATAAGGAAAATAGCTTGTTGTGCTAGCTGCAATCTGCGTGGATGATAAGTGGTTCGTGGTTTTGAGCTATGGAATTTCGTCACTTGCGCTATTTTTTGGCCGTCGCAGAGGAGCTCAGTTTTACGCGTGCCGCCGCCGTGTTACATGTGGCGCAGTCGGCGGTGAGCGCACAAATCCGGTTTCTGGAAGATTCCGTGGGAGTGACGCTACTGGAACGGAACAGCCGGCGAGTCGAATTGACCGGTGCAGGCCGCACGTTTTTGCAGGGCGCAAAGAAGCTCATCTTCGATCTGGAGGAACTTACCAGGCAGACGCGCCGGATCGGTAGAGCGGAGACCGGTCACCTGGCAATAGGATTCATCGGTGCACAAAGCCACGAATGGATGCCCCTGGTGTTGAGGCGATTCCGCCATAAGTATCCGGAAGTGGACATCATTCTGACAGAAATGGTGCCCTCAGTGCAGTTGGAAGCTCTTTCGACGCACCGGCTCGATCTAGGGGTAGTCGGAGCGATCGACGGAAAAGCGCCGCCCGGGTTGCAAGTGGAATGTATCGCAGAAGAAGAACCCCTGGTGGGCGTCCCAAGCGATCACGTATTGGCGGATCGTCCTTTTGTCCGGCTCGGGCAATTGAAAGAAGAGCGCTTTATTTTGACCTCGCGAGAAAATGCGCCCAGCTATCGCTCCTGGCTGGCGCGGCTTTGCCAAGGAGCGGGATTCACGCCGAAGGTTGTGCAGGAAGTTGATCGCGCCAGGACCGCAGTCCAGTATGTTGCCGCCGGGTTCGGCATCTCGATTTTTGGCGAGCACATCTGCCGGCAACCGGCTCCCGGAGTCACATTCATTCCTCTCCGGCCATGCGCTCAAAAAATTCGCTACGGTGTAGCTTGGCGGAAAGAGCCGTCCGAGCCTCTTGTTCATCGATTCATTGAGTACACGAAGGAGCAGCTTAAGTCAGGAATCAGGAGCCAGGAGTCAGGAGCCGGAACTTAGAAGTTAAGGAGCACCCCACGGGCAAGCGCGCGTGAACGATTTGAGAAGAAACTTTTGCGCGGTTTCAGGTGAGAATACCGGCTTCCTTGAAACTGAAGTAGCCGGGCCGTTCCTGCTGCGGTGAACCCAGGACGAGATGATCCAGAAACTGGATCTGCAGGATCCGAGCGCAATCTGCGAGGCGTCGTGTTAACCGGACATCAGCCTCGCTTGGTGCGGGATCGCCGGACGGATGGTTGTGAACCAGTATGAACGCGTAGGCCGAGTGGCTGATCGCCGGTTTAAAGATTTCGCGGGGATGTGCAAGGCTTTCATTCAGTGTTCCTCTCGAAATCTCACTGATCGCAACCAAGCGGAAGCGAGTATCCAGCAAAACCACGCGAAGCGATTCGCGATCAAGCTGGCGCATTTCGACTCCGAGCAACTTATAGACGGCCTCGGGACGATCGAGCGGTTCTGAAACAACCTGTTCCGCAGCCAGGCGTGTGCCAAGCCCGAACGCTGCGGCGAGGTGCAAAGCCTTGATCGCACCGACACCCTTGACAGTGGACAATTCGGAAACAGGACAGCGGGACAGCTGGGCGAGGCTTCCGTATTTGTGAAGGAGCCTCTGGGCAAGCTCGAGAACGTTGCAACCCTGAACGCCTGTCCGAAGAAGGATCGCCAGAATCTCGGTATCCGTGAGAGAATCGACGCCTCGCTGGAGAAGTTTCTCGCGAGGTTTCTGTTGATCCGGCAATTCGCGTATGGCGAGCCCGCGCACGATAGAAGAACATGCGCAGAAACTGTTAGGCAGCAACTGCAAACTGGTCTACGATGTTGGAAAGGAAATCACCGATATCCCCCATCGCCAAGGAGTATTTGTTGACCGGCAATCCCTGGATTTCTGACTGCGCTTCTTCGACCAACCGTTTCGTGGTATCGACCGCTCGACGGAGCGCGCCACGTCGGATAACCTCCTCGGCCAGACCGTCCAACTCTTCCGCGCTGGCACGCAGCAATACTTCGCTGAAACGGTGGTGTTCTTCTGGTTCGACCATTTGCAGCAGGTAGAGCACCGGGAGCGTAAGTTTTCCTTTCCGAAGATCCGAGCCAAGGGATTTGCCCGCTTTTTCCTCGCTACCGGCGATGTCGAGGCAGTCATCGTAAATCTGATAAGCTGTCCCAAGTTTCAAGCCGTAAGCCTTCATTGCGGTGATCACTTCGGGGCTGGCCTCGCTGATAAAGGCCCCAAGTTCTGTCGCGACGGCGAACAAGGCAGCGGTCTTCATCTCAATCACCTGGAAGTATTCGTCGATGGTCAGGTTCAAATCGAACCGACGCTGGGTCTGGATAATTTCGCCGGAACAAACTTCTTTCGCCGCGTGAGCGATCCGTCGGCAGATCGCGTTGTTTGGAAATGCCGCCGCGAGTTTCAAGGCGTGAGCGAATAAACAGTCTCCGAGCAGGACAGCCAGCGTATTGCCCCATTTTGTATTGACGGTCGCCTGGTCGCGCCGCATATCGGCCCCGTCCATGATATCGTCATGCACCAGAGTCGCGAGGTGAATGAGTTCCACAATAACGGCCAGGTCGATGTGACTCGTGCACACGGTCCCGGTCGCAGCGCCGGAGAGCAATGTCAGCGTTGGACGCAGGCGTTTTCCGGTGCTGCCGCATGCGTACTGGAAGTAGCCTTCGATTGCAGGATCGAACGCCTTGGCTTGCTCCCGGATCCGCTCCTCGACGGTGTAAAGATGCGGATTGATCAGCTCAACGGCTCGCTGCAGTTTGGCTGCGCCCATCGCCTGAAGAGCTAACTTTGTGAAATCTTTCACAAGCCGATCGTAGTGTGAATTGTCACCATCGTCAATTTTGCCAAAAGAGCTCCGGAATCCAAGCTCTCGTTTACTCATGGCGCGGCGGAGCCGCAACCACAATCGTTCTTTCGGAAGAAGTCAGGAAGCAGGAGTCAGGAGTTCCAGGAGTTCAGGAGTTGCAGAATCGGACCAACGGTTGAGAATAGTTCCTCTTTACCAGCAAAGCTATTCCCTGAACTCCTGCAACTCCTGACTCCTGCTTCCTGCTAAAGTGTGGTTCGAAGAACGGTGGCCGTACCGGGGTACGGCGTGATAGCAAGCTCGTGATTGCGAGCGGGGACTAGAAACAAGTCTCCTCTGCGGAAAAAGCGAGTGCCGAATCCAACCACTCCGCTCACGACTTGAAAAATTGAGAATCTAGGCTGGTCGTTGGCCCGGCGGCCCTGATTCAGGAGCCACCGATCCACGCGGAACCAATCGCAAGTAACCAGGGTTTCCGCGTCGCTTTTGCCTAAAGCGGGCTCAAAGTCGCTAAAATCGATGCATCTGAGCGAATCTTCGATGTGGAGTTGTCGCGGCGTGCCGTCTAGGCCAAGCCTGTTCCAGTCAAACACCCGGTAGGTCGTGTCGCTATTTTGTTGAATCTCGAATATCACATTGCCAGCGCCGATGGCGTGGAGCCGTCCGCCCGGGATAAAAATATAATCGTCCCGGTAGCTCGGAATCCAATGCAACAGGTCCAGGACTTCACCGGTTGCGAGAGCCGATTCGAAATCGCTTCTGAGCACCCCATGCTTGAGGCCTACGAAGAGACCGGCGTTCTCCTCAGCGGCGGCAAAATACCAGAACTCGGTTTTTGGCTCCGCGAGAACACTAATGGTTCCCGGCCGCCCTGGATGCACCTGCAGCGAAAGAGTCTCGGAGGCATCCAGGATTTTTATCAGAATCGGAAAACGGGCGGAGTCGCACCCTTCGCCGAAAATCTCATGGCGGTTGTCAATCCAGAGTTTGTGCAATGAAGCCCCGCGAAACTCGGGCTCGGAAACGATGCTCTGCGCATCTTCGCGATCGACGAGTTCCCAGGATTCGCCGATTCGATTTTCGCCCGGGAGTGCGCGGTTGAATTCGGTTTGCAGTTTGCGACCGCCCCAAATTCGTTCCATGTACAATGGTTCAAATGTCAGGCATTCGGCTTGCATATACGTTGCATGAAAGTCGCAAAAGCCGGAAGGCTACCGGCGCGTGGAAGCGTCGTCAACCGAAAAAAGCCTGCCCCCGGATCCGCTCCTTTACAACGCTTTTTAGAAACGTATTCTCGAACGAAACGCAAATAGAGCGGTTATCGATTGAAAGCCCACAACTAGGAATTACACTGGGAGCTACATGCCGCAGTCGCGAAAGCATAATGCGTGGAATGAGGTAATCGGTCTTGTGTTGCTCGGTGTCGGGACGGTTTTATTCCTGGCGTTGATTTCTTACACACCAAAAGATGTTCCTTCCTGGGTCTGGTTCAGTTCGATCAGTCCGCCTAACAATCCTTCGCAGAATTTTATCGGCCCGACCGGAGCTGTCATTGCGGGTTTTCTGTATATGACGCTCGGCAGCGCATCCTATCTGATTGCGACTATCCTTTTGGGATTCGGCGGCGCCAAGTTGTTTCTTCCAGGCTTTCGGATCTTGGGGCGTTTACCGTGGGCCGTCGTCTTCGTAATCAGTGGGGCGGCGGTGGCCCATTTGCAGCCTTGGTTTCTGCACGCCTGGAGGCACGATTTCAATATCATGGGACCTGGGGGGTGGGCCGGCTACTGGCTCGGATCTCTACTCTTGAATATGCTTGGGCAGGTCGGGTCGATCATCTCACTTTCAGTGATCTATCTCATTAGCTTGATATGGCTAACCGGGATTCGGCCTGTCTATTTGGTGAAGCAATCGATCCAGAGCAGCAAGGACTTTTTCCGCCGAATGGCTGCGGAGTCCGAGCGCCGCAGGATGCAAGCCTCCAATGAAAGAGAACGCCTGGAAGCGAATCAGAAAAAAATTGAGAAAGAAATTCGCAAGCATGAGAAGGAATTAAAGAAAAAAGGAATTCTACCTGAAGAGCCGGAGGCGGAGCCATCCGCTTATCCGGAACCTAGGATCATCGACTCATCAGCTGCTATTCCGGATCAATCGAAGCCGTCAATTACGGAAGTGAAAGGGAAAGGACGCGACAAAGAGCAGGTTCTAGCAATCGCGGGACAGCATATCGAAAATTATATGCTTCCTTCGGTGAAGCTGTTGGAGCCGATCGATCTGGAAGGGCGCAAGGCGGCAGATCCGGCAGAACTGAAGCTGATACAGCACGTCTTGATCGATACGCTCAAACAATTCAACATCGAAGCGAGTCCCGGCGATATTACGAGGGGGCCAACCATTACGCGGTATGAACTTTATCCTGCGCGAGGAGTCCGCGTAGATAAGATCTCGAGTCTGGAACGCGATCTCGCCCGAGCGACGAGAGCAGAACGAATCAATATTCTGGCGCCGATCCCTGGCAAGGATACGGTTGGAATCGAAATTGCGAATTCGAAGAAGGTCAAAGTCACCCTCCGAGAGATCCTGGAATCGGATGAATGGGCTCAGACCAAACACCGAATTCCGATTGTGCTGGGCAAGGATGTCTACGGGAAAATTATTTTAGGCGACCTGACGCAAATGCCGCACGCCTTGGTGGCTGGCACCACCGGCAGCGGCAAGAGTGTCTGCATCAACGCGATCATCGCGAGCATCTTGTTCAAATCCAGCCCGGATGAACTGCGCTTTGTGATGATCGATCCGAAAGTCGTTGAGATGCAGATGTACAATACGCTTCCGCACCTGGTGATGCCTGTGGTTACCGATCCGAAGAAGGTGTTGCTCGCGCTCCGCTGGGTTGTCAACGAGATGGAGAACCGGTACAAGATTTTTGCGAAGGTCGGGGTTCGAAACGTGACTGGTTTTAACGCGCGTCCTAAACCGAAATCGCAGCGGGAACTGGACCTCGAAAACGAGACGGAAGATTCTGGTGAAGCTGGTCGTTCGTCCAAGGAACCAGACAATTCCACGATGGTGGTGGCGAGGGATGATGATCTGATTATCCCGGAACACATGCCCTACATCGTCGTGATCATCGACGAATTGGCGGATCTGATGCAAACCGCACCGGCCGACGTGGAGAGCGCGATTGCTCGAATCACCCAAATGGCCAGAGCAGCGGGAATTCATATGATCGTCGCGACGCAAACGCCCCGTGCCGATGTCGTTACCGGAGTCATCAAGGCAAATATCCCAACTCGTATTGCTTTCCAGGTCGCATCCGCGCTCGATAGCCGGGTGATCCTGGACGAGAATGGTGCAGAGCGCTTGTTGGGACAGGGAGACATGTTTTATCGGCCACCGGGAACCTCACGACTCATCCGTTCTCAAGGGGTCCTCGTCACGGACGACGAGATTCGGCAACTGGTGGAGTTTGTTTCTGCCCAAGGCCAGCCGGCGTTCGATCCTTCCATCCAGAATCAGCTCGAATCGTCAGGGCAAGTGGAAGAGGATGTGAGCGAGGAAGACGAGATTCTTGTCGAGAAGTGCCTGGAAATTATTCGTCAGGAGAAGCGGGCGTCCACCTCGATGCTCCAGCGGCGGCTGCGGCTCGGCTACACACGAGCTGCCCGGGTGGTTGATATTCTGGAGCGCAGAGGCATTTTAGGTCCGGGTGACGGCGCCAAACCTCGAGAGATTTTGGTCGACTTGAACGCGTTGGTGTAAAGTCAGCTACGATCTGAAAGTTCCGGCTCATTAGATCGCACGGTGGGGTTTTAAACTGGTCTGTAGAAATGGTGGAATCTGTTGGAAGGAAATTACAGCAGGCGCGGCTTGCCCAGAAGCTCGAAATCGAAGATGTAGCCGAGCGGACTAGGATTCGACCGGATCGCATTATTGATCTCGAGGCGGACGAGTATTCCCACTTTCCTAATCTGACGTACGCAAAAAGCTTCTTGGCGAAATATGCCAGGTTCCTCGGGCTCGATATCCAGGATGACCTGGATAGGTTTCAGATTTCCCCGGCTATTTCCATGGGGGATTATCAGTATCTTAGTTCGTCTCCCGCTCAGGACCATGTGCAGCAACCGCGATGGACCCAGAGAATCCAGCCGAAAGGGTTTCGAGTGCCTCCCGCGGTGGTCATTGTCCTGGTTTTGGTGGTGCTAGTGGGGGTCCCGTTGTTTTCGTATCTGGCGCTCAATATCCCGCGGGTGGCGGGAACCAGTTTGGAAGGCCCGAACGACAAAAACAATCAATCGGCTCTCGAGCCGGCCAAACCGGCCGCTACGGCGCCGTCGAAATCCGATTCTCCACGGTCTTTGGCGGCGCAATCACCCGCCGCGGTTGCCGCTCCGTCCGCCTCTCCGCCCCAGGAACTGAAAGCCGACGCGACCCCGCCGCGGTTCGAAGGGGGAGTTGAAGTCAGACGAGCGCTCCCGGCGAGTGGCTCTCAATCGGCGACTCCGACCGAAACGCCGGTCCGGACGAATCTCTCGACCCTGTCCGAAAAGACGTTGGAGGTCAGGGTCCTCAGACGAACTTATGTCAAAGTGACGAAGGACGAACAGGGGACTCAGCCGGTGTTTGAAGGATTCGCGGCGCCGGAAAATCGGCCAATTGTTGTCGAGGGAAAGCGATTTTGGGTCCATGCTCTGGACAAAGGGGCGGTTGAGGTGCGAGAGGACGGGCAGCTTGTCCCGGGTAACTCGGGTGATATAGTGATCGATTGATCGAATGGGTTTAACTGAAGTATCTAGTCGTCCGTTGTTTGCCGCCGACGTCTGGCGGCCGCCGTCCGGCATAAAGGTCGGGATGGTCAGCCTTGGCTGCGCCAAGAACCTTGTTGATGCCGAGATCATGCTGGGAGATATCGTGGCGCACGGCATGGAGGTGACGCCGAACGCTGAAGAGGCGGATGTGGTCATCGTCAATACCTGCGCCTTTATCGATTCAGCCAAAGAGGAGTCAATCGAGGCGATCCTGGATGCTCATCAGGCGCGCGGTTTAGGAAAACGGCAGGGGCAGAAGCTCGTCGTCAGCGGTTGCATGTCACAGAGGTTTGCCGCTGAGCTCGCGAGCGAAATCCCGGAGGTTGACGCCTTCATTGGGCTCGATCAAATTTCTCAAGCAGGCGAAATCGTTCGCAAGGTGATCGGTCGGCAAGATACAGGCGCGGCACCGCTGAATTTTGTGACGCCCAAGTCCCGGTACATACCAGATTACGCGACGCCGCGATTTCGATTGACCCCGAGGCATTTTGCTTATCTGAAGATCGCCGAGGGATGCAATCATCCGTGCAGTTTCTGCGTGATTCCTCAGATGCGCGGTCGGCATCGAAGCAGGTCGATCACCTCCGTGGAAACCGAGATTCGTCACCTTGTTGGGGAAGGGGTGAAGGAAATTAACCTGATTAGTCAGGACACGACCTACTATGGGATGGATCTCTGGGACCAGAAAGCGGGGCCTCGTCAACCGGTTGATTCTGCGCGCGGCCCCACTTTAACCCGGTTACTGGAACGGATCGAAGGAATTTCGGGAGATTTTTGGGTTCGGCTTCTCTACACGCATCCCGCGCATTGGAGTACGGAGCTGATGGAGGCGATCGCCGCAAGTTCAAAAGTAGTAAAGTACGTCGACATGCCCTTGCAGCATATCGACGAGGAAATGCTGAAACTGATGCGGCGAGAGACCTCACGCCGGCATATCGAGGAACTGGTGCATGCTCTTCGTGCCAAAATACCGGGCATTCATCTGCGGACGACCTTCATTGTAGGGTTTCCGGGAGAAACCGAGGCGCATTTTGAGTCATTGCTCGAGTTTATCGAACGGACGCGCTTTGAACGTCTGGGAATATTTACCTATTCCCAGGAGGAAGGGTCGCGTGCCGCTCAAATGAAGGGTCATTTACCAGCCGCGACGAAGAACGCGCGTTATCGCCGCGCGATGCGCCTGCAGCAAAAAATTGCGAGCCAACTTGCGGACGCGATGGTGGGAAAGGAGATCACCGCTCTCGTGGAACAGCCGTTGGTCGCTCGGAGCGCGGGAGATGCTCCCGAAGTAGATACGCGAGTATTGCTGAGCAGCAACGGTCCGGTCGGAGAGTTTGTGAGAGTTCGAGTCACCGGCACTCAGGTGTACGATCTCCGCGGAGAAATCTGCAGATAGTGCGCCGGTCACTGACTTGGTGCACTAGTCTCCTGGCACAGCCTTCCGGCCTGGCGAGACGCCTATGATATTTGGGCTGACCTCTCGATCAGACCTATGCTGAATACTGAGGGCTGGCTATTAACTCGGAGTGGGCGTGGGGGTCGGGGGCGTCTCGACGGGAGTAGGCGTAGACTCTGCAGGAGTGGGAGAAGGTGCCATCGGAGTTGGCGAAGGCGAGGCAACCGGTGAGCTCTCAGGTGTCGGCGAAGGGGATGGGGTCGCCTTCTTCGTACTCGACTTTGTTGCGGCATGATGGCGGTGGGAAGAACCGGTCCCGGCGTGGCCCGCTTTTTCGAGGGTCTTTCCCGTCTTCTCCAGACCCTTCCCCACCGTTCGTTCGGCGGCTTGGGTTCCGTGCTCCACGGTCTTGCCGGTCGCGCTCGCCGCATGCTCGACCGTCTTACCCGTCTTTGTCGCGGCTTTCTCTACAGTTTTGCCAGTTTTTTCAACTGGACCCTGATCCTCCGCTCGCACCCCTAGAGATGCGCCGAACAGCAAAATAGTGAAAAAGACCAAATGTCTCATAGTAATTAATCTCCGTCCTAGTTCGTATTGAGATACCTCGGCGACTGTATGATTCGTCCAATGAACATCAAGAACCGACAGTTGACAAGAAACGGACGGGAGCAAACGGCCGGAATGAAACATTACAAATGATCATACCCCGCTTTTCTTTTGTCCGGATGGGCCTGCCGGTCGTCCCTTAATTTGGTTTGCGAAGCGCGACTCGGCATCGGATATTGCGCGCCAGGCGAGTGACCAAAGTACCCTTTTTTGACCTTAAGAGGCAGTTTCTTCCTCTGAGAGAGGAAGTCTTAAACGAGATTGCTTCTGTCTGCGATGCTCAAGCATTCATTCTTGGAACCAGAGTTGATCAGTTTGAATATGCGATCGCGACGCTGTGCGGCGGGGGCAGCGCGGTGGGAGTTTCCTCCGGGACCGACGCAGAACTTTTGATTCTGCTGGCTCTGGGTATCGGATCGGGCGATGCGGTGGTCACGACGCCATTTACCTTTTTCTCTACTGCAGGCTGTATCGCGCGAGTTGCGGCGAAGCCGGTGTTTGTCGATATCGAACCTCGAACGCTTAGTTTATCGCCCGCGAAGTTGGAGCAGTTTTTCGCCTCGGAATGCACATTTGATGGAACCGTCGTTCGGACGCGGGAAGGGCTTCGGGTCAAGGCGGTCATCCCAGTCCACTTATACGGTCTCTGCTGTCCGATGGACGAGATTCAAGCGATCTGCAGGCATTATGGCTTGGCGGTGATTGAAGATGCGGCCCAAGCGCTCGGCGCCCAATATCCATCCGCGGAAGGGGTCAAACAGGCAGGGGGGATCGGAGATTTTGGCTATTTTAGCTTCTATCCAACGAAAAACCTCGGTGCTTTTGGAGACGCAGGAATGGCTATCGCGAGAGACGATTGGATGGGCGAGCGCATGAAGGTTCTTCGAAATCACGGGATGGAGCCGAAATACTACCATTCATGGGTGGGCGGGAACTTCCGCCTGGACGCTTTGCAGGCAGCGATTCTTCTTAAAAAATTGCCGTATCTGGCGAATTGGTCCGAAAGACGGTGGAGGATCGCCCAACATTATCGGAGTGAATTTGCGAATCTTGCGTCGGACCTGCGGCTGCAGGATGAACCGTATGCCGAGCAACTTGGCGAGCGCGGGCACATTTATCACCAGTTTGTGATTCGTACGACCATGCGAGACGAACTACGCGAATACTTACGAGGTCGCGGGATCGGGACAGAAATTTATTACCCGGTTTCTTTGAATCGCCAGAAATGTTTTGCGTCCCTGGAGGCAGGGCCGTTCCCGGAGTCTGAAGCAGCGGCCCAGCAAGTTCTGGCGTTGCCGATCTTCCCGGAATTAACCGACAGCGAGGTGGAATTGGTCGCCGAAGCTGTCACCTCGTTTTTCAATAAATAGCTGATGTTTGATATCAAAGAGAGACCGAAACAGGTCGAGCGAGCGTTGTTGATCGGCGTTTACAAGGATGCCGAACAGAAAGCGGAATCCGAAAGCCTCTTGGAAGAACTGGGGTCTCTTGTCGAGACCCTGGAAATTCCGATCATCGATCGTTTGTTAGTACGGGTTCAGGCGCGAAATCCCCGGTACTTCGTCGGATCCGGAAAGGCAGAGGAGATTTTCGAACACGCGAAGCAGCTGGCAATAGATGTCATTATTTTTGACAACGGGCTAAGCCCGGCCCAGCAGCGCAATTGGGAGGCGTTGACCGGAGTGGCCGTTATCGACAGAGAGGAAGTGATTCTCGATATTTTCGGACGGAGGGCTCGGACCAAAGAGGCGCGTTTGCAGGTGGATCTTGCTCGAATGGAATACTCGCTGCCGCGACTGACTCGAGCCTGGAGCCATCTCAGCCGTCAAGGAGGTGGTTTGGGCGGAAAAGGGGAAGGCGAAACCCAGTTGGAGTCGGATCGCCGGCTGGTGCGTGCGCAGATTGACAAGCTCAAGAGCGATCTTGAACTCGTTCGCCTGCGTCGAGCGACTCAGCGCAAACAGCGGCAGCGTCTGCCTCTTCCGAGCGCCGCAATCGTCGGCTACACGAACGTGGGGAAATCGGCTCTCTTGAAGAGGCTTACGGGTGCGCATGTGCTGGTCGAAGACAAGCTGTTCGCAACGCTCGACACCACGACTCGGCGTGTGCTTCTCCCATCCGGTCAGAGATTGCTTCTAACCGACACGGTTGGGTTTGTCAGAAATTTGCCCCATCGGCTTGTCGACGCGTTCAAGGCAACCCTTGAAGAAGCCGTGCTTTCGGATTTCCTGATCCACGTCCTCGATGCAAGTCATCCGCGAATATTCGATTTTTATCAGACAACAATGGGCGTCCTGGGAGAATTGGGAGCGGACTCAAAGCGGATGATCACCGTTCTGAACAAGGTCGACCTGGTGAACAACGAATCCACGCTGCACACCCTGCGACTTCACTTTCCCGATGGAGTCCTCGTTTCGGTGCGCTCTGGAGAAGGGCTGAAGGAACTTCTCCATCGGATGGCAGATCTGCTGGCGGACCGTGTGTCCAAGGTGGAGCTCGCTTTACCCTTGGATCGCACGGATCTCCTTTCGCTCCTGCACCGGACGAGTCTGGTAATTGACGTGGGCTACGAGGATTCTCACGTTAGCGTGATTGCTTTGGTATCGCCCAAGGTTTACGCGCGTATCGAACCGTTTCTTGTGAGGCGTGATCCGGAATTGCTCGTGAGCTAGAGAGTTGCGTTCAGCGTTCAGCGTTCAACGTTTAACGTTCAACGTTCCGCGCAATGAGCCAGTTACGGTTGGGCACTGAACTGGGCACCGAACGTTGAATCTCGAACGCCGAACGTTGAACGTTGAACGTCTCGGATCACAATTTGTCAGGGCTACGCTCAGGGAGGACCGGAGCAGTCTTGTCAACGTATTCTCGGTAAGCTTTGGGCCAATCCGACGCTACTAATTGGCGAGCGGAGACCAGGGACAGACGGCCGGCGCAAACCAACCGACAGACACGCTTTTCGAGCGCTAATTTTTTATCGATTGTCCAAAATGAACCTTTTCGACTGTGTGGCCACAAATTCTTGGCCGAGTTTAAACCCCCAAGGGAGAGCGGGATAAGGTGATCCAGCTCATAGTTCTTTTCGTCCGGGCTCAACCCGTACGCCCGGAAAACCGCTCGCCTAACGTCGGGCGGGATGTTCGAGAGGTGTGCTGCTTTAGAGCCCATTTTCTTTACCTCGGCCAGAGAAATGCTTTGCGCTTCGCCCGGAGTAACCACAGGGTCAGGCAGGATCTGGATCGAAAGGAGCCTCGGTTCGCGGAGCGCGTTAACTCGTTGTAAACTGGAATCACCACGGACCCTCTTTACAAGTTTTGTTTCGGGATGCGACGCCAAGGTGGTCAGAGGATAGGAACGGTGGTGTGCGGCGATAGTCCAGCAAACCCCCACGGTCAGCAGAGCCACTAACAGGAGGCCGAGAGGTTTCTTCAACTGCCTGAAATCGATCGGTTCAAGACTGCGGCCATCTGCGGGCGTGCTATGCAGAATGGATGGAGTCTCATCGCGAAGTGCATTTGCCCGGTTGAAATCCGACCAGACTCCCGATCGGGGAACCGGGACCGAGCGGCGAAGGATGCGTTCCTTCCTTGCTGGAGGGACTCCTTTGGGTCCCGCGCAAAGCTTAAGTGCTCCGTTCCCAAAATCTCGAAAAACTCCTCTGGGGAGCTTTATAGCATTGTGCAAGTCCATAGGGCGCCACGCCCGCCGCCGGAAACATCGGATTCCGTTCTATCCGGTAATTGCTGATTATTCAAGCGACAATCCAAGGCGTAGGCTTCGCGCACGACGGCGAACTACGGCTGGGAGGGGGCTATCCCGGGAGCGGCGGTTGAAGCCGGAGACGGAGCAGGCAAAACAGGCGGGGGAGAATTGGTCGGATTGGAAGTCATTTTCGATTTTGCCTGTTCGATCTTGGACAAGAGAGATTGGCTTTGCGGATCGAGAGTCAACGCCTTTTGCCAGAAACTGAGCGCCTGCGGACCGTCACCGAGCGAGCGATAGGTGTCTCCGATATGCTCGTAAACGACAGGATCCGGAGGTTCAATGAGATCGGCGGCGTGTAACAACTCGGTAATGGCTCTTTTAAAGTCACCCTTCTTGAAGTAGAACCATCCAAGGCTGTCCAGATAGGCGCCGTTTTCAGGCTCGATTTCCAGCGCCTTCTTGATCATCGAGCCGGCTTCGTCCAAGTTTATGTCTCGATCAACCCACATGTAACCGAGGTAGTTATAAGCTTGTGCGGCCTTGGACGGATCGAGTTCGATCGATTTTTTGAGCAGCGTCGCAGCCTTCTCAATCAGGCCGGCCTGCTCAGCCGTTGCGCCATAGTTGAAGTAGAAGCTTCCGTCGAGGAGTTCCTCTTCGTTCGATTGAGCGTCTTGCAACGCCGCTTCGAAAATCGGCAAAGCCTCAGAGAACCGCTTGGCGGTTGATAGTGCGATCGCAAGGCTGTAGGTGATTTGAGGAACTGGGAACCGGCGTCTTGCTTCTTCGAGAGTGCTAATTGCGCGATCGTATAGTTTCAGCTCCAGTTCGACGCCGGCGGTGTGCAGGTAATTCTCGGGTTGATTGGGTGCAAGCAGGAGGGCTTGCTCGTAGTTTGCAAGCGCTCGCGCCTTGTTTCCAGCTTCATCGTACAGGCGAGCGAGGAACTCGTAGATTTCAAATTTGAGTGGATTCGCTTTCAGCATCTCCTCCAAGCTCCGGATCGCCTGGTCACGCTGGCCAGTTTTCAGGAAGCTTTGTGCCAGCTTGTAACGCACATCCGCGTTTTCTTTGTTCAATTCGAGCGTTCGAAGGTAGAAAGGGATGGCGCTCGCCACTTGATCAATCAAGACATAGTCATCGGCGATTTTAGCGTAAATGGTTCCGTCGTTGACGGCGTAATCGGCCGCTTTCTTTAGCAACGGTTCGACATCCGCCACTCTCTGCGGAGGAAAGCTCTCCTGACTGTTGCTGTAGAGTTGGATCGCCAGATCGACCAGGCTAAGCCAGAAATTCGGATCCTTGCTTTCCAGTTTTTGCGCCTTGAGCAGAGTGGATTCCGCCTCTTTCTTTTGCTTCAGCGCCATGTAGACTTCAAAAAGCGTCTGGTATCCGGTAAAATTTTTCGGATCGACTGCCACGGCCTGTTCGGCGTACTTGACCGCCAGCTCTGGCTTCTTCAGTTGCTTGAGATAAAAGTACGCTAGGTTGAGGTAAGCCAAAGGCTCACCTGGCCGTGCTTTTGCCAGGTCCTTGAGTACATCAATCCCGTTGGCGACGTCTCCTCGTTTGGCGTAATCGTGCGCGATGCGAACCGCCAGCTGCGGATTGCCGCCCGGGTCAAGTTGCAGGGACCTGCTATAGGCGGCCAAAGCGTCCTCGTAATCTCCCTCTTCTTCCAGGAGGAGTCCCTCCATGTACGAGGCCTGAGCATCCGCCTTTTTTTCGAGGATTTTTGGCAGCTGCTGATCCGGTGTCGCTGGGCGAATATCCGAATAAAAGGTGTCTTCCAGACTTCTGTACTTGGGCGCGGAACTCACCTTGGACGCCACGGCGACGGGGAGTTCCTGTTCGGCTTCCCCTGTCGTTACAAACGCGCCCAGCACCATGCCGAAACTTGCCCCGGCGCACAGCAGCACGCGCGCCGGCTTCCAGGTACTCATGGAAGTAATCTAGGACTCAGGACTTGTATCGCAAACGCTTCTTATGACGGTTTTCCTTCATGCGCTTGCGACGCTTATGCTTGGCTATTTTCGCTTTTCTTCTCTTTTTGAGTGAACCCATATTTTAACCGTTCAACGCTGGTAAAAAACAATTCCCGGACCAGCCGCCGGTGGTCATTGATACCTAATAAACAACTTTATTCAATGGATACTCGATTATCCCTTCAGCTCCTAAATCTTTCAGCTCCGGAATAATTTCACGGACGATCTTCTCGTCGATCACAGTTTCGATGGCGACCCAGCCCGGCTGCGTGAGCGGCGCCACGGTCGGGTTCCGGAGCGCGGGGAGTTTTTCCAGCAGATCCTTCAGCTTGTATTCTTCAAGGTTCATCTTAAGCCCGACCTTGTCGCGGGCATTCAGCGCGCCTTTCAACAGCAACACCAGCCGTTGGATCTTGTTTCTCTTCCAAGAGTCCTGCATCGACTCCCGATTACCAATTATTTGGGGATAGGATTCGGTGACTACTTCGACGATCCGCAGGTTGTTGGCCTCCAAAGAGGTGCCCGTTTCGGTGATTTCGACGATTGCGTCGACCAGTTCAGGAACTTTCACCTCGGTTGAACCCCAACTGAATTCCACTTTGGCTCTCACGCCCCTGGAGGTCAGGTATCGGGTCGTCAGCCCGACTGCCTCGGTTGCAATTCGCTTTCCTTCCAAGTCTTTGACCGATTGGATCGACGAACCCGATGGCACGACCAGAACCCAACGGGTCGGACTTGAAGTGGACTTGCTGTACTGAAGTTTTTCGATCAGTTCGACGTCGGAATTATTTTCTTCTATCCAATCCTTGCCAGTGATTCCGCAATCCAGAAACCCATGCTCGACATATCGGCTGATTTCCTGAGCTCGCAAGAGCCTGACTTCCAGTTCAGGGTCGTCAATGGTCGGTTTGTAGGACCGCTTCGAACCCGCAATCTGATAGCCTGCTTTGGCGAAGAGATCGAGTGTCGACTCTTGCAGACTACCCGAAGGCAATCCTATGCGGAGACACGGTTGATTCATGGTCGTTGAGAAAAGGGCCGTTTACTTACGCCCATAGGAGATTTCTGACCAGTAAAAACTTCTCTGGATTTCTCTCTTTTTTGAGGTCAGTTCGTCAAAGTCGTTGTTTAGGCACTCACCAACAGATCGTTCATCAAAGGAATCACCCAATGGCACTAGACACAAAAATTCTCTCTCAGGCCGCTACCGACGCACGCGGCCTGGCAATGGACGCTGTTCAGGCGGCAGCTTCCGGTCACCTCGGTTTGCCGCTTGGTTGCGCTGAGGTCGGAGCAGTCCTCTTTGGACACGCCCTCAGTTACTTTCCCGAGGATCCAGGTTGGATCAACCGTGACCGCTTTGTCCTGTCCGCCGGACATGGGAGCATGTTCCTCTACAGCTGGCTGCACCTCGCCGGTTACGACCTGCCGCTAGAGGAGATTAAAAAATTCCGGCAACTCCACAGCAAAACTCCTGGACATCCGGAATTCGGCGAGACTCCCGGGGTTGAAGCGACCACAGGGCCATTGGGGCAGGGCGTCGGGAACGCCGTCGGAATGGCGGTCGCCGCGAAGATGGCTGAGGCCAGATTCAACACGAAGGAGCACACGATTTTTAAACACAAAATCGTCTGTCTCGCGGGAGACGGCTGCTTGCAGGAAGGCGTGGCCTCCGAAGCCGCTGCTTTTGGCGGCCACCAAAAGCTGGACAACCTGATTCTCATCTATGACTCAAACGACGTTACTCTCGATGCAATGGCCAAGATGTCGCAGAGTGAAGATACCGCCGAACGGTTTCGAGCCTACGGCTACGATGTGCACACGGTCAATGGCAACGACATGGAAGCGTTTTTCGCGACCTACGAAGCAGCGAAGCATGCGACGACCGGAAAGCCGCAATTTATCGTTTCGAGAACATTGATTGGAAAAGGTATCCCTGAGGTGGCGGGTACGCAGAAAGCTCACGGTGAAGCGGGCGTGAAGTTCGTGGATGCTGACCGTAAGACTCTCGGATTGCCGGAGGAGAAATTCTTCGTTTCGAAGGAAGTCTACGAGTATTTTGCCGGGCACAGGCAGATACTCAAGAAGCGATATCTCGATTGGCAGGAAGTATATAGCGCCTGGAAAAACGCGAATCCTGATCTGGCTGCCTTATTGGAGCAAGGAATTCATCACGAGATACCGCAAGACTTGGCGGCGCGTATTCCGCCTTTCCCGCAAGACAGTAAAATTGCGACGCGTAAAGCGGGGAGCGACGTTTTGCAACCTGTGGCGGGGGCTTTGCCGCTGGTGATTGGTGGAAGCGCCGATTTGTACGGATCGACTTTGAATTACATCCAGAGTGACAAAGACTTCAATCCCGAGAATCGCGGCGGTCGCAACATCCGGTTCGGGATTCGGGAACACGGGATGTGCGCAATTCTGAACGGGATTGCCTATCACGGCATTTTCAAACCCTCCGGCGCTACTTTCCTCGTGTTCGCCGATTATTGCCGGCCTTCAATCCGTCTCGCAGCCCTCGCCAAACTGCCGGTCGTGTATATCTTCACGCACGATTCTGTCGGCGTCGGCGAGGATGGTCCGACTCATGAACCGGTTGAGACGGTCAGCGGACTTCGAGTTATACCCAACCTTGACGTCATTCGACCTGGTGACCCGGAGGAAACGGCAGGTGCGTTTGCTGCGGCCTTTTCGCGGACGGACGGTCCAACACTGATCGCGTTGACCCGTCAGGCAATTCCAATTCAGAACGAAGTGCCGGTCGATGTACGCCGCGAAGGAGTGCGGAAAGGAGCTTACGTGACGCATAAGGAGAGCGGCAAGCTCGAGGCAATTATATTGGCCACCGGCAGTGAACTCCAGCACGCGCTTAACGCGGCCAAGCAACTCGGCGACGGTGTTCGGGTCGTATCGATGCCTTGTACGGAAAGGTTCTTGCGTCAGGATCAAAGTTACCGGGACGAGGTTTTGCCGCCCACCTGCCGCAAACGTGTCGCCATCGAGGCCGGTGTGACGATCCTTTGGTACAAATTTGTGGGACTGGACGGGAAGGTGGTCGGCATCGACCGATTCGGGTTGAGCGCCCCGGGCGGTAAAGTGATGACGGAACTGGGCATGACCGCGGAGAGGGTGATCGAAGCCGTAAAGAGCCTCACAGTTTAGGTTTGACCGATAAACGGGACGCGGTGAGCCGCGTTCCGGGCTTAATTCGATAAAGAAGACCAGCGGGATAGCGAGGACGGTTAAGCAGGGCACAGTCGCCGAACTCTCAGAAAATGGGACAAAGCCCTTGCTAATTCCCTATTTGTACATAGAGAAGTATTCAATGCCAGCGACCCTTATTTCCAATCCCGCGGAAGTCGATTCTCTAGCCACAGAGTTTGAATCGGCTTCTGCGACCGAGGTCCTGCGATGGGCCTTCGACCAGTTCGGCAGCTCGGCGGCGATTGGTACCAGTTTTCAAGGTGCGGGCCTGGTCACGATTCATCACGCTGTGGTCGCTGGCTTACCGTTACCCGTATTTACGATCGATACCGGGTTGCTTTTTCCCGAGACGCTCGAACTAAAGACTCGGCTCGAAAAATATTTTGGGATTGTCATCGAATCGTTAGTTCCCGAACGCAGCGTCGAGGAACAGGCGCAGGATATGGGCCCGGAACTCTGGTTAAGTAATCCTGACCTCTGCTGCACCTTGCGGAAAGTAGAGCCGTTGCAAAAAAAGCTGAGTCAGCTGGACGCGTGGATCGTGGGTTTGCGCCGAGAGCAATCGGCCGGAAGGTCCAGGATCCGAATTCTGGAGCTTTATGAATTCGATAAACTGCGGGAGAAGAACATTTTGAAGGTCAATCCATTGGCGCAGTGGTCGCGAGACCAGGTATGGGATTATATCCGCCATCACGGAATTCCGTATAATCCTTTGCTGGATCGCGGTTTTCGGAGTATCGGCTGCTACCCGTGTACGAGGGTTGTGATATCCGGGCAGGACGATCGAGCAGGACGCTGGACCGGATTTGACAAGAGCGAGTGTGGCATCCACACGTTTTTAGGGGATAAAATCTAGCAATGCAACCCAGGTACGCTCATCTCGATTTACTCGAGAATCAGAGCATTTACATTCTACGGGAGGCCTACCGTAAATTTAAGCGGTTGGCGATGCTTTGGAGTATTGGGAAGGACTCCTCTGTGATGCTCTGGTTGTTGCGTAAGGCTTTTTTCGGACATATGCCAGTTCCCTGTGTGCATGTCGACACCAGTTATAAGATCCCGGAGATGATCACCTTTCGAGATCGCCTCGCGAAGGAGTGGGGAATCGAGTTGATTGTTGGGCAAAATCGCGCAGTACTGGACCGCGGCGAGACTTTCCCCAATGGCCGGATCACTCGTGTTGAATGTTGCAGCCTGCTGAAAAAGGACGCTCTCCAGGCCATTATCGAGGAAAAAGATTATCAGGCGGTGATCGTGGGTATACGGCGAGACGAGGAGGGAACGCGGGCGAAAGAGAGGTACTTTTCCCCGCGAGACAAAAACTTTGAGTGGAACTTCAAGGATCAGCCACCGGAGTTATGGGATCAATTCAAGACCGATTTTGATCCTGGAACGCACATCCGAGTCCATCCGCTGTTGAATTGGACGGAGGTGAATGTTTGGGAGTATATCCATCGTGAAGGCATTCCGGTCGTTGGCCTTTATTTTTCAAGAAATGGGATGCGCTATCGGAGTCTGGGTTGCGCACCCTGCACAAAACCGATCCGATCGGACGCTCAAAACGTTCCGGAGATCATTGACGAACTGCGAAATACCAGGATCTCGGAGCGGAGCACCCGCGCTCAGGACCAGGAGGCGGAAGACGCATTTGAACGGCTTCGCGCCAGTGGATACATGTGAGAACGCCAGACTTAGCGCCCAATTCGGGTGCTGCCGCCCTTCGTATTGTCATTGTGGGCCACGTCGATCACGGGAAATCGACGTTGGTCGGCCGGCTTTTGCATGATACCGGCTCGCTGCCGCAAGGTAAGTTTGAACAGATTCAGGCGGTCTGCCGGAGACGCGGAATGCCCTTTGAATGGGCGTTCCTGATGGATGCGCTTCAGGCCGAACGAGACCAGAACATTACAATTGATGTTTCACAGATCTGGTTTCGCTCGGAGACCCGATCGTACGTGATCATCGATGCGCCTGGGCACAAGGAGTTTCTTAAGAACATGGTGACCGGGGCCGCAAGCGCCGGCGCTGCCCTGTTGCTGATTGCTGCGAACGAGGGGGTCCAGGAACAGAGCAAGCGTCACGCCTATCTTCTGAGCATGTTGGGCGTGGATCAGGTCATCGTCCTGATCAACAAGATGGACCTCGTGGATTTTTCCGAGGCTGTCTTTTTGCAGATTGAGCGGGAATATCGGGATTTTCTTGAAAAGCTCGGCATTCGTCCGGTCAGATTCATTCCTATCTCGGCTCGAGAAGGTCTGAATCTGGTTGAGGCGGCCGCGGGTCTCGCTTCCTGGTATACCGGACCGACCCTCTTGAGAGCGCTCGATCAGCTTCCGGTCCCTAACGCACAGGCAGATGGTCCGTTGCGTTTTGCCGTTCAGGATGTCTATCGGTTTGACGAACGTAGAATCATTGCCGGAAGAGTCGAGTCTGGGACTATGCGACTGGGTGACTCCCTTGTTTTTTCGCCTAACAACAAGACTTCAAGCGTCGCTTCGATCGAACGATGGAACGCGCCCGTGAGAGATTTCGCATCGGCTGGAGAGTCCGTTGGGCTGGTCCTCACCGAGCCCATCTTTGTCGAACGGGGAAATATCGGATCTCACGATGCCGGGAATCCCATAGAGGCGAAGCGTTTCCGGGCGCGGGTCTTTTGGATGGGCGACCGACCCTTTTCCATCGGCAAACGGTACACGGTTAAATTGTTGACCCAGGAGACGGAGTGCCAATTGGTATCAGTTGACCGGGTGATCGACGCGACTTCTTTGGATACATTTTCGGGGCTACGACTTTCCGTTGTTAAGAACGAGGTGGCGGAAGTCACGATCCAGACGCGTTCGCCGATCGTCATGGACAACTACGACAAGGTCGACACTTCCGGTCGTTTTGTGATCGTGGACGAACGCGACGTGGCGGGAGGGGGGATCATTTTCGGCGGAACCTACGTTGAACGTGAGCGGATTCAGAGTACAAATCTCTTCTGGTCGGAAGGCAGGATTGATCAAAGAATCCGCACGGAGCGGAACGGGCATCGCGGGATGGTGGTCTGGCTCACCGGTTTATCCGGTTCGGGGAAGTCGACCTTGTCACGAGGTCTCGAAACGAATCTGTTCAATCGTCACATGCAGGTCTGCGTTCTGGATGGAGACAACGTTCGCCACGGATTGAACTCCAACCTTGGATTTTCTCCCGCGGATCGGGTAGAGAACATCCGCCGCGTTGCTGAAGTCGCGAAGTTGATGGCGGACGCGGGATTGATTGTCATTACCTCGTTGATTTCGCCTTACCGCTTGGATCGAAGCCGAGCGCGAAACATAATCCTCAGCGATGCAGTCGATTTCGTTGAGGTCCACGTCGCCGCACCCTTGCAGGAGTGCGAGCGCCGCGATCCGAAGAGCCTTTACAAACGCGCCCGGGCGGGTGAGATAAAGGACTTCACCGGGATTGACGCCCCTTACGAGGAACCCGAGAATCCGGAAATCACAATTCATACCGATCGCGAATCCGTGAAGGAATCCGTCGGGCGGTTGTTAGACTTTTTGATTCCAAGGTTGCAGCTGGAACTTGTGGAATACGAAATCTAGCTATCCCGGTTATGCAAACTATCCATGATCGGGAAGTATATCTTGGCCCTTCTGATCTTTTTTCCTTTCACGTTTCGAACCGACGCCCAACAGTTGCTCCCCCAGGGGAACCAAACGCCGCTCTCTCCCGATTGGGTTTCTAAGCTTGACCTTGGTCTTTACAGTGTGGCTTGGTCCCCAAACAGTCAGCTTCTCGCGATCGGCGGGCGAGGCACGGTTCAAATTTGCCACGCACCCAATTTCGCGGTCGAACGAACGTTCGATACAGGTCAGGAAGAGATCTGGGGCCTTGCATGGTCACCGGATGGGACTCAACTAGCGTGCGCCGGCAAGGATGGCACCGTCCAATTCTGGCAGGATGGTGTGCTGCGAAAGAAATTGTTTCAAGGTGGTTGGATTTTGGATATTGGCTGGAATCCGGATGGCACATCGCTGATCGCAGTGGACTACACCGGGCTCGCCAAAGAATGGGATGTGCAAGGTTATCTGCGAGCTTCCATTCAACTCGATGGCGACGGCTTAGGCGTCGATTGGGCGCCCAAGGGACGGCTGTTTGCTGTGACCACGGGACAGGGAGGCAGCCGTTTGCTTCTTTTCGATGAACAGTCAGGAGTTTTGCGTTGGCGGCGCCAAGATCTGCTCCCAAATTACGTCGCTCCGTTTGGATACGGCCTGGATGAGGTGAACGGGGTTCGTTACTCCAGCAGTGGTAAATGGATTGCCACCGCGCATCAAGACGGCCGGGTTATCGTCCATTCCGCCGCGACTGGTGATTCGGTTTTCGCGGCTCAGCTACATTTCTCCGGGGTAGGGGGAGCGCGGCGGGTTGCCTGGTCACCCAAAGGAGACTGGCTAGTTTCATGTGGCGAAGATGGGCGAGTGGACTGCGTTCCGTATCCGAAAGGGAAACAACAGGTTTTGTTACTGACCGCCGACAAAGCGGTTTGGTCTGTGGCTTGGTCCCCGGATAACAATTGGATCGCAGCGGTCGGAGACGAGGGCCGCGCGTGGATCTGGTCAACGCGCTTCGTCCGGTCGTCTAAAGGAGAGAGCAGCGATCACGCGAAGCCCGCACCATCGCCAAAAGGACGCAGTCGCGAGAGATTTCGCCCCTTTCACTGGCTCCCCAAAAAGTCAGACGAGAGTGACCGCACTTAGCGCCTCTGGCGCTGTCTCCGCGGGGGTCTCGACCCACCGCCCGTGCTCCCGAATGAGGTTGACCAACCGATCGACAGCTTGTGCTTCCGGTATGTTGAATTTCACCGGCTTCTTGCCGACATAAAGGTTTACTTTGCCAGGGGCGCCTCCGACATAACCGAAATCTGCATCCGCCATTTCGCCGGGGCCATTCACGATGCAGCCCATAATCGCAATTTTTACCCCTTTCAGATGGTTGGTGGCTGTCCTGATGCGCGCAGTCGTCTTTTGCAAGTCGAACAGCGTTCGCCCGCAGGAGGGACATGCAACGTAATCCGTTTTGAAGATCCGGGCGCCGGCTGCCTGCAAGATATTGTAGGCCAGTCGAAGTGATTGACCGGGAGCCGATTCTCCCTGTACCAGGATCGCGTCGCCAATGCCATCGCACAACAGCGCTCCAAGATTCGTCGCCGACTCGAGCAGCGTTTTCAGAAAGTCGCGGTTCGGATTGGATGAAGGAGAAAATGTATCCTTCAACAAAATCGGATGACGAACATCCACCGCCGTTGCAAGTAAGCGGTAAGCGGCGATGACAGGCAAATTGATGTTGTCCTGAATTGTGACAAATCGAACCTCTGTCGAGGAGTTGAGCCCGGCGATCGCCGCTGAATCGCTTGGATCCACTGCTACAATGTTTGCAGATTCCAAGACAACTTCCGGCTGGAAATCGCCCATTTTGTCGAGTTTGTGCGCAACGCTTTCGAACGTCTGTTGCCGGACGATTACCCGGATGGTTTCCTCACCGCCGATGCCGATCCCATCGACGTCAATTCGCTTGGTGGCCCGCCTCTCGTAGGTAAACGGGTCAACGGGAAGAGAGTGATCCGTTCGCTCTGCCTCTCTGTCGTTGGTTTGACGTTGGTTGTATTCTGCGACGAGCGCTTCAGCGACAGGAATCTCGTGCACGCTATCCTCTGTCAAGGAAACTCGCACCGTATCCCCGATCCCATCGGCCAGTAGCGATCCTATCCCAATCGCGCTCTTAATTCGCCCGTCTTCTCCGTCGCCGGCCTCCGTCACTCCAAGGTGAACCGGATAGTTCCAATCCGGGCCAGCTTCGATCAAACGAGCCACCAATAACCGGTAGGCAGCGATCATCACCTTCGGATTGCTCGCCTTCATCGAAAAGATGAGATCGTGGAACTGGAGATCCCGCGAGATTCTCGCAAACTCAAGAGCGCTTTCGACCATTCCAAGCGGCGTGTCTCCGTAACGATTCATGATCCGGTCGCTCAGCGAACCGTGATTCGTTCCGATCCGCAGACTAATGCCGCGTTCCTTCGAAAGCCGAACCAAGGGAGCAAAACGGTCGCGAATTCGGTCCAGTTCCGCCAGGTACTGATTGTCGTTGTACTCTTTGACGGCGAATTTCTTGGAATCGGCGTAATTGCCAGGATTAATTCGAACTTTCTCGACCCAGAGAGCCGCTTCCATTGCCGCTTCCGGTTTGAAATGGATGTCGGCAACGATCGGAACGTCGCAACCTCTCTCGAGTAATCCCTCCTTGATGTATCGAAGATTCTGCGCGTCCCTCACGGTCGGAGCGGTGATCCGAACAATCTCGCAACCCGCAGCCGCCAAGTCCATTGTCTGGCGAATGGAAGCCTCGGTATCCATCGTGTCGCAGGTGATCATTGACTGCACCCGGATGGGATGATGCCCTCCGACTCCGACTTTCCCGACCATGACCTCGCGGGTTAGTCGGCGTTGGTAGCTGAACGGGTCAGCGCAAAATTGAGTGAGTCTCATTGATTTTCAGGGGGAGCCGGTCTGGCCGGCACGCTGAATTTTGCTTTGTGATTCGAATTCCAGGGCAAATCCTGCGCGTCATAGAACGAGACGTAGAGCATAAATCCGATTAACAGAAGAGCGCATCCGCTCTGGATCACCTCGAGCAGGCGGAGATTAATCGGCCGGCGACGGACACCTTCGATCAACGCGAGGACGATATGTCCTCCATCGAGGACGGGAATCGGCAGGAGATTGATCATGGCGAGGTTCACGTTGAAGACCACGCTGAACCAGAGCGCGAGCTGCCAGCCAAAATCGCTATCAAATAGTCGATAGTAGGTCTGCATGATCATGATCGGACCGCTCATGTGTTGAAGCTTAATGTCGGACTGAGGCGACAAAAGGGCGCCGAATGTGTTGCCAATGGTTTGTACGGCGGCAAAAATTTGCTCAACCGGAGAGATGTGAACGACGGTCATAGTCCCGCCTCCATCCCAGAGGATGCCGTCCGAGTCCCCGGCAAAACCGATTCCGATAATTGGTTTATCCTGGCCATCGGGCGTGGCGGGGAGCAGGCGGACGGTCCGGTCTCCTGAAGCGCCGGATACAGTCAATGAAAACGGGACAGTTGGGTTGGTTTCGACGCGTTTGATGATTTCGGTCGGGTCGTAAATCGGCTCCTCGTTTAACGCCAGAATGCGGTCGCCTCCCTGGATTCCGGCCACATCTGCCGGACTATTCTTGATCACCGCGGAGACTGTTGGCCTTGAAGGCGCCATCGTGAGCTGAATAGTCCGCCCATCCCGCAATACGGTCAGCGGCAACGGCTTTCCGGGATTTGTCTGTTCCCATTCAAGAAGGTGTTGCGGATGGTAAAGCTTCTCGCCGCCCACTGCGACGATCTCGTCGTTTGCTCGAATGCCAGCTTGCGCGGCGACCGAACCCTCCGCGACCTTGAACACGATCGGCGTAATCGCAGGGGCAATTCCAACCTGGCGAAGGGATCGCCTTTCCCAACCCCTGGTCTCGGGTCGCGTGTAACTCGAGACTAGCGTCAGGACCTTGTCTCCACGCCGAATCTTAAAAGGAATCGTTTCTCCCTCGCTGCGCACCACGTACCAGGTGATGCTGTCCACCATCCCTGCAAACCGCGAAACGGGGTGATTGTCCACGGCCATGATTACATCGCCCGGCTGGAAACCGGCTCTCGCAGCAGGTTCCCCTGGGGCGACGTAGCCAACGGTCGTCGTCGCGTCCGCTTCCGCGGTTGGTTTTCCAACCGCCCAGACAATCACCGCGAACGCCAACGCTAACAAAAAGCTGAAAAACGGGCCTGCGAAGGCCACAATGATCTTGTCCAGCGGACTCACCGGGGACAGATCCTCGCGTGCTGTCCCGGATTTCCCTTCGACGGTTTCCATCGGAGCCATCTGCGGCAACAGGACAAATCCTCCAGCGGGAATCCAGCCGAGGCTGTACTCGACCCCTTTGATCGTCTTTTTCCAGATCGGCCTGCCAAACCAGATTCCGAATTTGTCTACGTGCAATCCGCGCCACCGAGCAGCCAGGAAATGCCCCAACTCATGCACGATGATCAGAAGATTGAAGATCAGAATGACCTCAGCAATCGTGAGGATGACGCGAAAGATGTTCAAAATCATAAACTAACGACTAAAGTATAGCGCAACGCACGAATTCCCGGGCTTCTTCGTCCGCCCGCAGTATATCATCCAGGGTGGGTCTCGCCAAATTCGAGTGACGCCCCATTGCATTTTGCACCAGGCGCCAGATTTCAACGAAGGGGATCTGATTGTCTAGAAATGCTTGGACTGCCACTTCGTTCGCGGCATTCAATACGGCCGGCAATACACCGCCTGCTTCACCAGCTCGCCGCGCCAGACTCAAGGCGGGAAAGACTTCGTATCTGGGCTCTTCGAACTCAAGTTTCCCCACTTCGGCCAGGCGGAGCGGCTTTAAGCTGGTCGGTACTCGGTCTGGCCACGTTACAGCGTATTGGATCGGAAAACACATGTCGGAATGGCTTAATTGAGCAAGGATCGAGCCATCCACAAACTCAACCATCGAATGAACGATGCTTTGTGGATGAATCACAACCTGAACCCTGCTCATCGGTACATTGAAAAGCCAGCGGGCCTCGATCATCTCAAGGCCCTTGTTGAATAGGGTTGCCGAATCAATCGTGATTTTTTCACCCATTTTCCAAGTAGGATGCCGCAGAGCATCGGCCTTGGTGACTGTTTCCAGACGCTCGGCCGGTAGTTGGCGAAATGGACCACCGGAGGCAGTCAATATGAGATTTTGGATCTCTTCGTTTCGTTTCGCTTCCAGGCATTGAAAAATTGCGTTGTGCTCGCTGTCCACGGGCAGAATCGTGACGTTTTTATTTCGGGCGTGACTCATCACGATCTCGCCGGCCATCACGAGAATCTCTTTGCTGGCGATTGCCAGGTCTTTGTTGCAGTCGATAGCGGCCAGGGCAGGCCGGAGACCGGCAGTACCCACAATGGCCACCAAAACCATGTCTGCCTTCGCCAGAGTCGATAATTCGATTAATCCTTCCGCACCCGTAAATATTTTTGGCCTGTAGACTAAAGCGCATCTTAATTCTTCCAGACGCGTTGGATCCACGAGGCAGAGCGCCTCCGGCCTGAAAGTGTTAGCGGCTTCCGCCAGCTTTTGTGCGCTCCGGTGAGCTGCCATCCCCACGATTTCCATTCGGCCCGGCATCGTGGAGGCAACTTTCATTGCGCTTACACCGATCGACCCAGTCGACCCAAGGAGGATAACTCGGCGTTTTCTCATCGAACTAAAAATCGCAGATAGAAGAATAGTACCGGTGCAGTAAATAGCAGGCTGTCGATCAGGTCCAGAATTCCGCCAATACCGGGTAACAACGCTCCGGAATCCTTGACCCCGACGCTCCGCTTGATAATCGATTCTCCCAGGTCACCCACAGCCGCCGCGAACCCGATCAATAGGCCGAGAATCGTCCCGTGGAATATGTCCAGGTAAGCTAAGTGCTTTTGCATCAAAAAGATTAACAAGCAACTGGCGGCCACCGCAAAAACCAGGGACCCGATAAAGCCTTCCCACGTTTTGGACGGACTGATGTGCGACATCATGTGATGGCGCCCGATCCGGCTCCCAACCAGATAGGCGCCCATGTCGGCGAATTTCGTCACGACTACCAGGTATAGCACATAGAATTGACCAAGCGTAGCGCCCTGCGCGTTTCTCGGAACGACATAAACGATTTTGGTCATAAAATTAAACAGCCACGCCACGTACAGCAGCCCAAAGAGAGTGTACGCCATCGTCTCGAGCGGAGCTGTTTTCCCGGTCGGGCGAAACATCTGACGAGCGATGACCCCGAAAAGGAACACCAGGAGAACGATATTTTCGAAATCGTAGGCCGCGGTTTGGCTGTTGGTGCGTAACGCGAAAAAACTGCCGATAAATGAGGCCGCGCCGCACGCCATCCCAAACGCGGTAAAACAGCGGGTGCCGGACTGTTCGATCATCTGGAAATATTCCCAGAGTCCGGCCAATCCGAGCGAAGCGATCAGCAGTAAAAAAATCATTTCGTTCCCGGAGAAGATCACGAACAGCGCGATTCCCCACATCGCTATCGCGCTGATCAATCGCCGGTAGAATCGACTCATCGACAAGGGAGTTGCGTAATACCGCCGTCAGCCGAGCTGACCCTTGATAGCGCCAATTGCTTGGTCAAGGTTCTCGATGCGCTCCCGGAGTGGCGCGTGGCGCTTGGATTCGGAGTCGCAGAAACTCTCCAGCGGGGAGAACGTCAACCCGACTTCGTGATAGAATGCTTCAATGGCGTGGTGCAGTTGGGATTCCACAGCTCGAGTGAGATCCCGACGTTTTTCATTCATTTGTTCGCGGTACTGTCGCAGGATCTTTCTTCGACGCCAAACGGCATAGAGTGTACCGGTCAGGGCGGCCAAACCCGCAACAGTCCCGGTGACATCCAGCAGGGCGGTGTGGGTAAGCGCCGCGATCACCGCGGCAATCCCGCCTGCGGCAGCGACACTTGTCGGCACCCTCAGCCACCGAGTGGTTTCTCCGAACAGACTTTGCAGCTGTTCCTTGATTTTGTCGTCGGACATTTGCTCCAACAACGTGAGCTGAAGCCGCTGCAGCACCTCTTGCCGCTGTGTAAGAAATCCGGGCATGGCCGCCCGAACCTGTTTCTTCGTTTCTGAGCCAAACTGGACGCTGACCTTGTCCTGTAGATCCTGCCATAGAGACCGGAGGTCCGATTCCAGCAGGCTCAGCGCATGCTCGATCTTGGCCTGGACTTCTCTTTTCACCTCGGATTCGACCTTGTTCTGGAAGTCTTTCTCCCAGCGGGCACCAGTGAAGATCATCTTGAATGTCTGCCCAAAGGTGAGCCGTTCCTCCAGGATCTTTTCTCCACGTTCCCGGCACGCATCGTACGCCTGTTCGATCTCCCGGATAAATCCTCCGACCTGTCTTTGGGTTTGTTCCTTGCGCGCGTCGAATGTGCTGCGAATCGAGGATAGTTTCTCCTGGTCCGACTTTAGCATATCGAGCGAGCCTTGAAGGCGCGCTCGCAAGCCGCCTGCCAGAACTTGTGCTGTTTGCGCGACCGAGCGTAATTTGCCGCCGCGCTCTTCGCTTCGTGAAACGGTTGCAGTGATCCAATCCTCCAGCTCGCCGAAACGACTTTCACTCCACAATTTATCTCGGTCCACGTTTGGGGAAGTTTTGGCAAGAAAAGCCTTCTTTGCTGACACCGCAAAAATCGGACAGTTCGCTCCCAGAATTTGCAAGACAGTCTGCTCGAGATGTTTGGAGACTATTTCGACCTCTTGCGGATCCCTCAGATCTGCCTGCTGGACAACGAACACGATATTCTTCTTCCATTGTTGCCCGATTAGTCGCAGAAAGTCCCAAGCCGAAGCCGCCCACGGGTTTGTGACCGCAAAAACAAACACGATCAAATCGGCCATCGGAACGAAATTCTCGGTAATCTCCTGGTGATTCGCGACGATGGTATTTGTTCCAGGAGTATCGACTATGTTGAAGTCTTTTAGAAAATCGATTCGCCTGTAAAGGGCGGTGATGTGGTCAGAAATTTGGACGTCATAATCCTTTTCACCATACTTGAACTCGTAAATGCGGTCGGTCGCCGGGAGCACATCGACTTTGCAAAAATCGCGACCAAAAAGTGCATTCAACAGTGAAGATTTACCGGCCTTCACCTCGCCCACGACCACAAACAGGAACGGCTGGCCGAGGTTCGTGACGAGGTTTTGCAGGTTGCGCAGAGCGTCTTCCGGTGCCCCGATCTGGTGCGCGAGAGCGATTAACGACGCAAGCGTTGTCCCCAGTTGGGAACGAAGTTCGAGGTATTTCTCAGCGACCATTGTTGGACGCGATTCCTAAGGATGCCCTCCGGCGGGCGTGGGCGTGGGCCCGCTCCCGGAAGCATTTCCGCTTTTCGGGGTTTGCGCGGATTCAGACTGAACCGACGCCGATACGCTCTTTCGGTTCTTTGCCGAGCGCGGTCGCTCATCTTCCGCTGCTTCAGAGGGTGGCGGCTTCGGCTTATTCATCGCGATCAACTGACTCACGGTTGCGAATTTGTACCCTTTCGCAAGTAATCCATCCAGCGTCGCCGGCATCGCATCAACCGTCTGCTTGTGAATATCGTGTGAGAGAATGATGGATCCCGGACGCACCTGACTCAAAATACGCTGCGTTATCACCGATGCACCTGGCCGCTTCCAATCGAATGGATCCACCGACCAGAGAATAACATTCAAGCCGAATTGGTTCTCGATCCATTCTCGCTGGCGCGGTGTAATCGCTCCATATGGCGGACGAAGAAGAGTGGGGGAATACCCGCTCGCGTCCTTGATGGCGTCCTGGGTTTTCGTGATTTCCGCCGTCACTCGATCATCCGAGAGTTTGGAAAGTTGAGGATGAGTCCACGAATGGTTCCCAATTTCGTTCCCGTCCGCGAGGATGCGTCGAACGAGATCCGGGTTCGCCGCGACATTCTGGCCAATCAGAAAGAAGGTTGCCTTGATATTGCGCTGCTTCAACATCTCCAGCAATCGCGGAGTATTTTCGGCGCTTGGCCCATCGTCGAACGTCATTGCGATGTAAGGCTGGTCCACCCGTACCTGACCGTAGGTAGCGGGTCTTGCGGGAGAGGGTGTAGGGCTCGGGGTGGAATTGGAATCCTGGGCGCCGGTGCGCGGGACGCTTAGCAATAAAAGGAGAGGGAGAATACCAGCTTCAAAACGCATACAATTACAGAAATCGCTTAAGAATCACTTCCAGTTTTTTCGCCGTTGCTTCTGGCCACAGCTTCCGATCGGTGACAAGGGCGAAGTCGAGTACCCGATGTTCCGGCCAGTTTGCTTCCCGAGGGATTCTTTCGATGACCCTTGGCAGGATATTACGAGCCGCGTTCGCGTTGGCCACCAAGTGCCCGATCACCGTTTGAGCGCTGACTGGTTCATCCTCTATTTTCCAACAGTCGTAATCGGTTACGAAATTGATCGAGGCAAGCGAAATCTCGGCTTCTCGCGCCAGCTTGGCTTCCGGGAGGTTCGTCATCCCGATGATATCGAAACCCATTTTACGATGGAATTCCGATTCCGCTCGGGTCGAGAACGCAGGTCCGTCCATGTTCACGTAGGTCCCTCCATTGTGAACGCTATAGCCGAGGTTCGAAGCCTCCTGGGCCACGATAGCTCGGAGGTTCGCGCTTACCGGGTCGGCAAAACCGATATGAGCAACGATCCCATTTCCAAAGAAAGTCCACTCCGACCGCTGACTGGTCCGATCGAAGAATTGTGTGGGAAGAACAATCTCTCTTGGGTGATACTGCTCCTGGAGACTCCCAACGGCGCCAACGCTGAGAATCCAGCGAACATTGAGCGATCTGAGCGCGAATATGTTGGCGCGGTGATTCAGTTCCGTCGGAAGCAGCCGGTGTCCCCGTGCATGCCGCGGTAAGAAGTAAACTTGACGGCCATTCAGAAAACCCGAGACAAACGAGTCTGACGGCCGTCCAAAAGGCGTGTCGACCATGAGTTCTTCGGGTCTCTCCAAGCCCTCAATCTGATACAAGCCGCTGCCGCCAATGACCCCAATCGCGGGAGTTGCGTCACTCATGCTGGCGAACATTAGGGGCTGAATCGCCAATCGTAAACTGGGAACATTCGAACCGCGTACCGTAAATCAGCCTGTTCAATCAGGGCCCGCTAATTTCGACTCAACTGATCCCCGGAACCCAGGAGTTGCTCGACTCTCCGATCGAGCTGTTCGATCGAAAGATCCGTGCTGACCACATCCCCTTGTTGATTGATCAACCACATCTCGGGAATGGCGCGAATACCATATTTCGCTGCAAATTCATTTTCCCACCCCTTCCCGTCAAAATACTGTGGCCAGGGGATTAATTTTTTCGCCACAAAGTTGGAAAGTGCCTGCGCATCTTTGTCGAGAGAAATCCCGACAACCGTAAATCCTTTGTCCTTATACTTCTGATAAGCCCGTCGGACGATCGGCATCTCTCGAAGGCAATCAGGGCACCACGATGCCCAGAAATCCACCAGCACAACATTTCCGCGGAGCGCCCGCAGATCGACTGAGGAACCGTCCACGGCTGTGAATTGAAGATCCACCGGCTTGCCGATCATTTGTGTCTTCAGCAGGCGCACCTTGGCGGACTCCGCAAGGTCTTGATCAGGCGCTTTGGTCAACTCTTCCAGGAGCGCGCACCCTTTGACATGATCGAACCGGAGCATCAGATCCGCTCTGGCCAGTTGCCATGAGATGGCTTTCGGTTCTGCCGGGTTCCTCTGGAGCAGGCTAGCGATCCGTTCCTCGATGTTGTTCGCTTGATCGATCGTCGCGATCAGGTCTGGATTGTTCAACCACTGACTAAGGATTGTCCGTTCGGCCTCAAATCGCATACTGTCGGGCGACGTTGTATCCTCGGCAATTGAGCGAGCGTCCTGCTCGTTCTCATGCAGCAAAGCGAGTCTTTGGTCGGTGGAGGACGGAAAATCGGTCGTCTCGATCTTCCAAAGCATTGCCTGCGCATCGTGAGCATCATGCGGAAACTGCTTTACGAATTGGGTCGCAGCATCATGCAACGCCTTTTCGCGGTCCGCATAAAACTCGACCGCGTTTGTGCCGGCCGGCACTTTTTCGTCCGTCTTGTTTTTCAGCTCTTGCACTTGCGACCACGCCGAGTCCGCTCGCATTTAAATTTGAAGCGAATGCTCGGATAAAGATACACAAAACAAGGAGCAACCGCATTTGGGATAACTAGCCCCTTTAGAACCCCGGTCAAGTCCAGGCTGGCTAAAGTCTTGGGCTCCGCTTTGTCGCCCTTCGGGCGGCAGAATATTTGAGGCGCCAAAGGTTTCATGGATGACTAAACACCGCCCCGCCTGCCTGAGATCAAAGCGCAAGTTCCATCTGGTTTGGCAAAATCCGTCGAAATGCTGCGGTGCTCAGTTCCGTGCGGTCCCGATTCAAGCCCGCCCGCCGGCAACTGACTTGGAACATTTGACGGATCTGTTCTGCCATGGGCCCTTCCCCGCGCATCCGGGAGCCGAAATCCGGATTGTTCAACTTCCCGTTTCGCATCGAACGGATTTGACTAAGGACCTTCTCTTTTCGCTCCGGAAAATGCTTTTCCAACCAGGCCACAAAAACCGGAGCAACCGTGAGCGGAAGCCGGACGATGGTGTAAGATGCGAACTGGGCTCCGGCCTTTGCAGCCGCCGCCGTGATCTTCGGGACCTCGTGTTCGTTGATGCCTGGAATGATGGGAGCAACGTTGACCCCGACCGGAATGCCCGCTCCGTGAAGATTGGTGATGGCATCGAGTCTCTGAGAAGGGCTGGAGGCGCGCGGCTCTAATATGCGGCCCAGCTTCGAGTCAAGCGTCGTGATCGAAAGTGATACAGCGGCGGCGCTGACAGCTGCCAATTCTCCCAGATGATCTACGTCTCGCGTGACCAGATGATTCTTCGTGACGACGATCACCGGATTTCTAAACTCTGCCAGAACCTGCAAACACGACCGCGTAATTTTCAGTTTTCGTTCGATTGGTTGGTAAGCGTCGGTGACTCCGCTGAGCGCGAGATTTTGCGGTGTCCACGAAGATTTCGCCAATTCGGCGGCCAATAACGCCGGGGCATTTGGTTTCACCAAAATCCGGCTTTCAAAGTCAATCCCCGCCGAAAATCCCGAAAATTCATGAGTCGGTCGTGCGTAACAATACGCGCAACCGTGCTCACAGCCTCGGTACGGATTCAAACTGGCGTCAAAGCCGACATCAGGGCTGTTGTTATACGAGATAATGCTTTGGGAATCGTCTCGGAAGAATTGAGTACGAATGGGGTGCGCCTCAGGGTTTGGCTCGCACCAATCCTCCATTTCGTAGCGCAGGGCCTCAAACCGATTTGCCGGATTGATGTTCGCACCGCGCCCACGGACCCGGTCATTGACCGAATTATCTGGCATACTCATTTGAACATATGGTAAGCCGGCAATACCTCATTTGAAAATGCAATCTTTTTGAGCTGCATCGGAGAACCGGGACTCAGGGAACTCAGGAGCCAGGATTTGCAGGAGTACTGGAGTACTGGAGTACTGGAGTACTGGAGTACTGGAGTACTGGAACGTCCGTCCACTAGTACGTGGAGCTTACCGCATTGCTCCTGAACTCCTGAATTCTGAATTCTGCTTTTTCAACGTGCTGCAATGACTGCGGCCGCAGCAGACTGCGAAACTTCCCTCGGCCGGACAACCATGATGCCGGCAAATTTGCTGTAACGGTACAGGTAGCTGTGGAGCGGTACATCCACAATCACCCTCCGTGCATCCTTCGAGGCATGCATGAAATGAAGCACACCCGCGCGATCACGATACGCCAGTCCAACATGTTCGGTGAACCCTTCCGGGCCGTTTCCGCTGATACAAATGACGTCACCATCCTGAATTCCTGATTCGATTTCCGGGACTTCTCTCTTGGGAATATGGTAGATCGTCCGACTCGTGATGTTGTTTTCGATCTGGCGCATTTCCGGCACCAGTCCGCGATTGTTCCGAAGATATCGTGAGTCGCGCCAATATTTGCTCATCTCGTTGAGATAGCGTCCCCGCATTGGAACTCCGCCGAGCGATCGCGTCAAGTTGGTCACCAAGCCCCGGCGCTCGTTGTCGTAGATCCAATCTTCGAGGTAGTGAAGGCGTGATGTGTATTTACCATTGCACCGGCCGCCGCGGTAACGATCGAGCTCGATCATCGCGAGGAGGTCTGCGGGTGAGTAACCTCCGGTCTTAATCTCCAGCATGCGGGCGAATCCGAGCGAAATCTCAAAATAGGTCCAGCAGTCGACCCCTCGCAAATTCACAGAAGGCGATTCCGTGTGATCATCGAGTTCCAGCGTGTAATTTGCGTACGGTGTTCCCAGGAGAGCCAAGCCGACTGCGACCGTCCGTTGGCCGAGCGGCAGTGAGCGCCAATTTTCGCTCTGTGCCTTTTGAACCAACTCTTCGAACTCGGAGTCCCCTTTGAATACCCTCGCGTAGGGCAAATAGATGTTTCCGCGCGACTCGGCAACGAAACTCATCAGGAGCAACAGGGGCGCGAACAAGACCAGCAGACGCATCACGCGCGCACAATCGGCTGTGACAACGAGAATTTCCAGAACAAACCTCGACAACGGGCGCCTTGTTCCAGTGAATCGGAATGATGCAATGCAACGGGCTGCAGGGGTTCCCGAGGGAGAGCCAAATTTGCAGGACAAGCGTTGCCTGCTTAAACTTGGTTCATGACTATCCAGGAAGAAATCGATGCCGACCTGAAAGATGCCATGCGATCAAAAGACGCAGAGCGGTTGTCAGTCTTGCGGATGGTAAAGTCCGCCTTGACCAATGCTGCGATCGAGAAGCGTGGCGCGGCCGGCGGGCTCGCGGATTCCGAAGCGATCGGCGTAATCAGAAAACAGGTCAAACAGCGCCGGGATTCCATCGAGAGTTTTGAAAAAGGGGGGCGTCCAGAACTTGCAGCGAAAGAACGTAAGGAGATTGACTTTCTAGCAGAATATTTACCGAAGCCGCTGGGAGAAGAAGAAATCAATCAGATTGTGAAAGACGCGATCGCCCAATCCGGGGCGACTTCCAAAGCCCAGATGGGCGCAGTCATGAAAATCGCTACCGAAAAAGTCGCTGGCCGTGTCGAGGGAAAAAAGCTCAGCGAAGCCGTTCAGAAAGCACTGGGATAAGAAGTTGTCAGTTGCCAGTTGGCAGTTGTCAACGGGGGAGAGGCAGAGCGCGAACGTTTTGCAATGCATGGTATGAGATTGGCGAACTTCAGAACACCAGCCTTCCTTAAACGACTTCCGCACCCTGCATTGCATCTCTCACTGACAACTGACAACTGACAACTCTCCTATGGTCTGCGCCATTATTGTAGCCGCCGGCACTAGTCAGCGGATGGGATTTGATAAATTGTTGAGCCTGATCGGCGGAAAGCCGGTCGTGGCGCATTCGATCGAGCGATTCGAGCAATGCGACAGCATCGACGAGGTGACGCTTGTCGTTCGCTCCGATCGGCGCGCGGAGTTTCAGGCGGTGGTTGACGCTTTCGGGTTTGCTAAAGTGAACCGCCTGGTCGACGGCGGATCTGAACGACATCTCTCGGTCTGGAACGGTATTTCTCGAGTGTCCGAAGCCTGCCAGATAGTCGCCGTGCACGATGCGGCGCGTCCGCTGGTCTCTTCGAGCCTAATCAGTCAAAGCGTGTTGTTGGCCCAGGATTGTGGAGCGGTTTCTCTCGCCGCTCCGATCGTGGAGACCATCAAGCGAGCAGATCCGGAGCAGAGAGTCACAGGAAGCGTTGATCGTTCCGGGCTTTGGGCGATGCAGACACCGCAGGTCTTTCGATTCGACTGGCTGTTGGACGCTTATAAACGAATTGTTGACTCAGGGCGCTCTGTCACCGATGAGGTTTCAGCGCTGCAGGAAGCGGGATACCCGATTCGTTTGGTGCAGAATACCGAATGGAATATTAAGATTACTTTTCCCAGAGATCTGGATTTAGCGGAAAAAATGATGAATTTAAGTTAGCTTTTAGCTTTGAAACAGGTCGCTACCTCCACGTGATTCTTTTCAACTTGGCCTGAACGTAGAATGCAGTACCGGACAACGACTTTGGAAAACGGCGTCAGGATCGCCACGCGCGAGATGCCGGAGATGAAAAGTGTCAGCGTGGGCATCTGGATCGCGGTGGGCGGCCGGCATGAGCCGGAGGAGCTGTGCGGGATCTCGCACTTTCTGGAACATCTCTTGTTCAAAGGTACCGCCAAACGTTCGAGCAGGGATATCACCGAAGAAGTGGAAGGTCTTGGAGGTTTCGTTAACGCCTTCACGACGGAAGATCACACTTGCATTTACGCCAAGGCGGCTTCCCAACATCTGCCAACCTTGGCAAATGTGCTCTCGGATATGTACGTCAACTCCGTTTTCGCCGAGCAGGAAATCGATCGGGAAAGGGATGTCATTCGTGAAGAGATTCTGATGTACAAGGATCAGCCGGGACAGTTTTCGCAGGAACTTCTGACAGAGGCCATGTGGCCGCGGCACGCTCTCGGGCGTCCGTTGACCGGTTCGCTCGAATCGATTTCGAAGATCCAGCGGGAGCATCTGCTGAGATTCGTCGCCGAGAACTATAACGGACTCAGCACTGTCATTACGGTCGCTGGCCGTTGTAAGCACGAGGATGTCGTGAGGCATTTCCGAACCAAACTGAAGAAACTACCTCGTGGCCGCGCCCCTGCTTTCCAGCGCTGGAGCGAAGTGAAACGTGACCAGCGTGTTCTGGTTGCCAAAGACGAAACCGAACAGACGCATTTGGCGTTAGGGTACCACGCGATGAGCCGGACGGATGATCGCAGGCACGCCATGAAGCTTTTGAGCGTGATCCTTGGCGAAAACATGAGTTCCCGGCTGTTTCAGCAGCTCCGAGAACGGTACGCCTACTGTTACTCTGTTCACAGCGGGACGCTGGTCCTTGAGGACTCGGGCCTCGTTAGCATTTGTGTGGGACTAGAGCCGGCAAAACTTCGCAGTGCGTTGCGCGCCATACACCGGGAGCTCGACAAGCTCCGCAAAAAGCCCCCGGGCAAAAAGGAACTGCGCCAGGCCCAGGAATACACCATCGGCCAGAACGAATTAGGCCTGGAGAGTACAACCAATCAGATCATGTGGATGGGAGAGTCGTTGATTGCCTACGACAAGGTCGTCGATCCTGAGGAAGTACAGGCGAAATTTAAAGAAGTGACAACAGAGCAGATCCAGCAGGTGGCCAACCTCTGTTTTGCTCCCCAGCGCATGGGTCTCGGTCTGGTCGGACCGATCGAAGGCGCCAAAGTAGAACGGTGGATCGGGGATATCGGGTTTTGAGGGTATGGTAGGGCGAGGCTCCGTCCGAGCCGCGTTTAGCGCTAGACCCGGCTCGGACGGAGCCTCGCCCTACCACTAAACTGCAAAACTACTCGCGACATCCCGTTGCGTGTTTTTTCGATTCGCACTAGGCTGAGAGGTTTCGAGGAATTCCATGAACGTTGAAGTTGAAACTCTGCCAAATTGTATCGCCTCTTTGCATATCGAATTGCCTCCGGATTTTGTAACGAAGGAATGGAACGAAGTCGTTAAAGGATTTCGCCAGGTCGCACGCATTCCCGGGTTTCGCCCAGGCAAGGCCCCGCAAAACGTTGTCGAGGCAAAGTTTCGCAAGGAGATCCAGGAGGAATTGACAAAAAAACTGGTCTCGGAAACGACCCGGGAAGCAATCCGGGAAAAGGGTCTCAAGGTGCTGTCGATTTCTGATGTCGACGCTGTTGAATTCACTCCCGAGCGCAGCATGCGCTTCACGGCGACCTTGATCACCTCTCCCGAGTTCGAGCTTCCGGAGTACAAGGGAATCTCCGTGAAAATCCCGCCGGGCGGCATCACCGATCATGAGCTTGATCTATCGCTTCAGAAACTTCGGGAGCGACAGGCCACATTCTCCGATGTGGAAGGGCGGCCTCTTGAAATGGATGATTTTGCGGTGATCGACTATGCCGCGACCTTGGAGGGCCGTCCCTTGCTGGAAGTCGAACCCAAGGCGCCCAAGATGCTAGGGGGCGGTACCGACTTCTGGATCAAGTTGGACAAAAACACGTTCTTGAAAGGTTTCAGCGATCAGTTGGTCGGGATGCGAACGGATGAAACACGGACTTTCGATCTCACAATTCCAGACGATTACGCCGTTGCCGAGTTGGTGAAACGGGTGTTGGACTTCAATGTCACGCTGAAGGGAATCAAGAGCATGCAACTTCCGGACCTCACGGATGAATTTGCCGGCCAGGTTGCTCAAGGGTTAACGGTAGAAAAACTGAAAGAGGCTCTGCATGAACAGCTCGTCGCCGAACAGCAGCAGAGGTTGCAGACGCTGAAGCAGAATCAAATCATCCACTATCTGGCCTCTCACGTAGAGTGCGAATTGCCGCAAAGCTATGTAAAAGATGAGACACGCCGGATCATGTCCGAAATCGTGCAGCATAACCAGATGCGCGGCATAAGCGAAGATGTGCTCAGGGAGAATCAAAAGGACATCATCAGTGCAGCCTCTCGCAACGCCAGAGATCGATTGAAGGCCAATTTTATCCTGTCGAGAATCGCGGAAAAAGAGGGGATTGAGGTCAAACCCCAAGAACTCCGGGAACGCGTGCAGATTCTGGCAAATCAATATCGAGTGAAATTCGAAAAAATGATGACGGAACTAGAAGAAAAAAGAGCGATCGGACAGGTCCGCGAAGAGGTGTTGATTGGCAAGGTTCTTGATTTCCTAACTTCGAATGCTACCGTCGAAATCGCTCCCGAAGATGTCGTGAACAGCTGATTTAAAGGTTCCAATAACATGTCCAGCAACACCTATAATTCGCCGAAGTCGCTTCTCGTTCCGATGGTAATTGAACAAACAGGCCGGGGGGAACGCAGTTACGACATTTATAGCCGGTTACTGAAGGACCGAATTGTGTTCATCGGAACGGCGATCGACGATCATGTGGCAAATCTAGTGGTCGCACAGATGTTGTTTCTCCAGATGGAGGATCCGAAGCGCGATATCAATATTTACATTAATTCGCCGGGGGGCTCGGTGACAGCTGGCCTGGCAATCTATGATACGATGCAGTACGTCACCTGCGACGTGGCTACCTATTGCGTCGGCGTAGCTGCCAGCATGGGAGCGATCCTTTTGACAGCCGGTACCAAAGGGAAGAGATACGCATTGCCAAACTCTGATATTATGATCCATCAGGTTTCCGGCGGAGCTCAAGGTACGGCGAGCGACGTTGAGCGCACCGTGGAATACATGTACAAGCTGAAAAAGCGGCTTATCAGCATTCTCGCCCACCATACCGGCAAAACAAACGAACAGATCCAGGCAGATTCTGATCGCGACTATTGGATCACTGCGCAACAGGCCAAGGATTATGGTCTAGTCGATGAAGTCGTGAAGTCGCGAAAAGATGTTGTTCCGGAACAGTTACCTGCGGCTGCGGAGACCGCATTACCCGTTTAATTGATTATCTCACTGGACGAATTATAGTTTCGACGAAATAAAAAAGGATAAAGTATGGCTCGCGCATCTAACCTGACTATGTGCTCTTTCTGCGGCAAGAGCCATGCCGAGGTGCGCAAGCTCATTGCGGGGCCGGGTGTTTATATTTGCGACAATTGCATCAACGTTTGCAAAGGCATCCTCGACAAGGAGCTCAACGAGGACGCGCGACGCCAAACCACCAGTCTGCGTGTCCCGAAGCCCGCCGAAATCCGGCGACAGCTCGACCAGTATGTAGTTGGCCAGGAGGCCGCAAAAAAGGTGCTTGCGGTCGCCGTCCACAACCACTTCAAGCGAATCCTGCAGGCGAGCGGAAGCAAGGATCTGTCGATGGATCCATACGCGGATGTAGAGATCGAGAAGAGCAACATCCTTCTGATCGGCCCGACCGGCTCAGGAAAGACTCTCTTAGCCCGTACCCTGGCGCGGATCCTTGACGTGCCGTTTTGTATCGCGGATGCTACCACCCTGACCGAAGCCGGGTACGTCGGTGAAGATGTTGAGAACATCATTCTGCGCCTTTTGCAAAATGCCGACTATGATGTGAAGCGTGCCGAGATCGGCATCGTATACATTGACGAAATTGATAAGATTGGGCGGAAGACCGACAACGTCAGCATCACCAGAGATGTTTCCGGGGAAGGCGTTCAGCAAGCGCTTCTCAAGATTCTGGAAGGCAGCAGTTGCAACGTTCCACCACAAGGAGGACGCAAGCATCCGCACCAGGAGTATATCCAGGTTAACACGGAAAAAATTCTCTTTGTATGTGGCGGCGCCTTCGTCGGCCTTGATAAAATCATCAGCCGGCGCCTCGGAAACAAGATTCTTGGATTTCACACCGCCCAAAGCGAGGAAGACGAAAGCAAATCAGAAGAGACGCTCAGAAACACCGAGCCGGAAGACCTGCTTTCTTTTGGAATGATTCCCGAATTCATAGGTCGTCTCCCGATTGTCACCGCGCTCGATGCATTAACTGAAGACGAGTTGATGCTAATTTTGACCGAGACACGCAATGCGATGGTGAAGCAGTATACGAAGCTGTTGGCGATGGAAGGAGTCAATCTCGTCGTTACCCGTGATGCTTTGCGGGCCTTGGCGCACCAGGCGGTCACAAAAGGCACCGGGGCGCGCGCATTGCGTTCGATTTTCGAAAAGATCATGCTCGACGTCATGTATGAAGTGCCCAGCCGGGAAGACATTGCCGACGTCGTGATCAATCGCGCTGTGGTCGAAGGCAAGCGCGCACCCCTGATCAGAAGAAAACAGGACAAGGACGCCGCATAGGAGCAGAGGCCGGGTTGCAGGTTTCTTTTTTTGCCGTAGGCGAGCCCCCCTCGGTTCTGGAGCCCGGCTCGTGCGCTGAGACGTTGCTCATTGGTTATTCGCGCGAGGCAAAACGTGTGCTAAGGTGCAGCTCCGATGAAGGGCAAAGTTCTGTACGGTTTTTTGAGCCTGTTGCTGATTTTTAACCTTGTCGTTGGCTTAAAGGTTTTAACCACCAGGGCCGCCGCCGATTCGGACGATGCAGGCTACGAAAACCTGACGGTTTTCACCCGGGCGCTTCAGTTGATCCGACAGGACTACGTCGACGCGAACAAGATTGGATACCGGGACCTGACCTATTCAGCGCTGCGGGGAATGCTTGGCAGTCTGGATCCCCACAGCCAGTTCATGGAGCCGACTGATTACCGGGATATGCAGAACGAGACCCGGAGCGAATTTGGCGGACTCGGCATTGTCGTATCGACCAAAGATGGTGTGCTCACGGTGGTCTCGCCGATGGAAGACAGCCCCGGCTTTCGCGCGGGCATCGCGCCTGGCGATCAGATTTTGCGGATCAACGGCACTACCACGGAGAAGATGAGTCTTCAGGATGCAATTAATCTGTTGCGCGGGGATCCGGGCCAGAAAGTCACGCTCACAATCTTTCGACCCTCTACCAAAGAGACCCGCGACTACGCTCTTCAGAGGGAAATCATCAAAGTTGCCAGCGTTAAGGACGCAAAGATTCTCGATCAATCGGTCACTGGGAATTTCAAGATTGGGTACGTTCGAATCACGCAGTTTAACGAGCCAACCGCTCAGGAATTGGATCAGAAATTGAACGAACTACAGGCTCACGGCATGCAGGCGCTGGTGGTTGATTTACGGTATAATCCGGGGGGTTTACTTAACAGCGCGGTCGATGTCAGCGGATTGTTCCTGCCGCCCAAGACGATGGTTGTTTACACGGAAGGGCGTGACGCCTCTCAGCGACGAGAATATTACACTAGCAAAAATGAGAAGCCACGGCCTAACTTTCCCATGGTCCTGCTGGTCAACAGCGGTAGCGCGAGCGGTTCTGAGATCCTGGCAGGCGCGCTCAAAGACCTGAATCGCGCGATCCTAGTCGGAGACACCACTTTCGGAAAGGGTTCTGTCCAGAGTGTGATCCAGTTGCCGGATGGATCAGCGCTGCGATTGACCACCGCAAAATATTACACGCCTAGCAAACAGGTTATTCATGAGAAAGGGGTCACTCCTAACATTAGAGCTTCGCTCACCGGGGACCAGGAGCGTGCCCTGCTTTTACGCCATCGCGATGGTCTCCTCAGCCCGGACGAGCAGAAATTTGTGAATGACCAAAAGGATCCTCAACTGGATCGCGCTGTGGACGCTCTGAAGGGAGCTATGATCTATAATCAGAACGACAAACAGCCCCAGGCGACTCAGCAGTGAGCGGACCCTTGGTCCTGGCAATTGAAACTTCGTGTGATGAGACCGCCGTGGCGCTCCTTCGAGCGCCGCGCGAAATTCTGGCTTCCGAAATTGCGAGCCAGATCGAACTGCACAAGCAATATGGCGGGGTCGTTCCAGAAGTGGCTTCCAGGAATCATCTGCCGCGAATCCGTCCGCTCATCGAGGTCGCCCTTCAGCGTTCCGGCTGTTCTTCTTTGGAAGAGATCGATTGCATCGCCGCGACGCGCGGCCCGGGGTTGCTTACGTCACTGCTCGTCGGCTATAGCGCAGCAAAAGGTCTTGCAATCGGCTTGGGAAAGCCCTTTATCGGCATCAATCACCTGGAAGGCCACCTATTGTCACCGTTCCTTCAAGGATCCGATCGCCCTCGGCCCTCTGTTGGTTTGATCGTGAGCGGCGGACACACGATGCTGGTCCACTTAACCGGCGTCGGATCCTATCATCTGATCGGAAGAACACTCGACGACGCTGCCGGCGAAGCGTTCGACAAAGTTGCCAAACTCCTGGACTTGCCATATCCCGGCGGTCCGGAGATTGATCGTTGCGCACAGCAGGGAACCCCCAAAAAGTTCGAACTTCCGCGAAGCATGCTGAATAGCGGAGATTTCAATTTCAGCTTTAGCGGATTGAAAACCGCCGTTCGCTATCTTTTGCCGAAACTCAAGGGCGATTTTCACGCGGATCTTTGTGCCTCTTTCCAGGAAGCCGTGGTCGATGTTCTGGTCCAAAAAACGATTCGTGCGGCCAAGAGGTTTAGAGTAAACCTCGTGACCGTCAGCGGAGGTGTCAGCGCAAACTCGCGGCTTCGCTCCAAAATGACAGATGCGATCGCTGCTGCTGGTTTGGATCTGAAGCTGGCCAGTCCGTCTCTCAGCACCGATAACGCGGCCATGATCGCATATGCAGCGCTTGAGCGTTACCTGCTCGGATACCGATCTGATCTCAATGAGGATGCTGATCCGAATTTGAAGCTCATTTGATGAGGAGAGAATTCAGGATTCAGAATTCAGGAGTCAGGAGTTGCAGGAGTTCAGGAGATGGGGAATTCGAGAGTTTTCGGGGCCAAAGAATGTGCGCCTTTCAGCCTTGTTGATAGTTGCGGATGCTCGTCATTCGCAGCCAATCAAGGGTTTGCCGCCTAGTTCCCGAACTCCTGAACTCCTGCAACTCCTGACTCCTGAATTCCCGCCTCCCAATTCCCTGCCTCCGGAATTCTCTGCCTTTTCTAGACAGGTCTCCAGACCCTGCTTACTGGTGCTACGTGACACTCCTTCTGATCGACGGCCATTATTATGTCTATCGTTCCTATCACGCGATCCAATCTTTGACCAATTCGCGTGGTCAACCGACTAACGCGATCTTTGGTTTTGTGAAGACCGTCCGGAAAATGTTGAAGGATCTTAAGCCCGGCCTGGCGGCAATCTTCTGGGACGAAGGGCTTCCGGCCAAACGCGTCGAATTGCAGCCCGCATATAAACAGCAGCGCGAGGCGATGCCCGAAAAAATGATCCCTCAGCTCGATTTCATCAGGGAATTTTGCGTCCCCATGGGATTTGCTTCCATCGCAAAATCAAATACCGAGGCAGATGACTTGATGGCTTGCTATACGATCGCCGCCGCCGCCAAGGAGCTTGAGACGATTCTTGCGACAAACGATAAGGACCTTTTTCAGTTGGTAAACGATTCGGTCAAAGTCTATTCCACGAATAAGGCCGATCTCAAAAATCCGAAGGATCCGCACGCGCTGCTTGGAGTCGAGGAAGTGACGAATAAATGGGGGGTGCCTCCAGCGTGTATCGGCGAAGTCCTGGCCCTTACCGGTGATAGTGTCGATAATATCCCGGGGATCGATGGAATCGGCCAAAAGACAGCCGCCAACCTGATCCGGGAGTTTGGAACAATCAAACAGTTGTTCGAGAACCTCGAGCGCCTCCCGAACGTGAAGTTGAAAGAAAAACTATTGGCAAACCGCGAAAGAATCGAACAGAACCGTGAGATGGTGCGGCTGGAACTTGATCATGAACTTCCGGTACCGGTGACGGAACTAAAGATTCAGCCCGATTACACGGCGTACATCGCCGGGTTAAAGAAATGCGAATTCAAGACTCTACTGGCGGAAGTCGAAGAAGAAGCGAAACAAGTGTCGTCACCGCAAGGCGAACTGTTTTAGACTGAATTCCAAATTTGAAAACGCCGCTCCGCTTTCACAGATTTCGGGACCGGACATTAGAGGAGGAGGAAACGTAGTCTCGACATTTATTTCAACAAAATTGTGAGCAACACCCAGCCTAGTCCCCCGCAGACCAGCGCCAGGACAGCCCAGAAGATTCCCATGCCGATCTCGTGACGAGCGTGATTGTTTCGCAGCTCCTCGAGCGGCTGGCTTAAATACGATCGCAGTATCACCCGTTTCTTCCTAGCCATCTTCGCACCTTCTCGTTTGTTCAATTTCAATCCTTTGTCGAACTCGCTCGGCAGAGTCTCCTGATTCCGATTTTGGGTCGGGTGGATCAATTCGCCGCTCATGCCTGAGGTAGAAGCATCGTCCGTGCCACGGTCTATTCATAGGACTTTCTCCTAGGGGATCGGTCGGTGCGTCGCAAAAAGCCGGTCAACGATTGTTCCGAATCCGAGATTCACGATCCCAGAATCGGAACGTTCTCCGTCCCACCGTGCCCTAATTATCAGCAACCGTCGATTCGGTGCGGTCGTCGATACAAATTGCATTCCCAAAGGAAATCTCCCATTTTTTTCCGCACCCAGCCCCTCTATGGAAGAACAGACTATTATCGACGCGCAAAGTCCTGCGACCGCTTTTCCGCATTTTTGGGAACACATGTTCGGCTCCTGCCATGCCTCGGTGACCCTCTGTGAAGATTGGCGCAAGGATCTACGGGCACTCCGAGAAATCGTGGACGTGAAGTACGTCAGATTTCACGGGATCTTTGAGCACCAGGCAGGAATCTATAGTGGTCAGGACGCCGCTGGCAATCTGTTGCTGAATTTTACCCGGATTAACCTGATCTACGACGGTTTGCTGGAGATCGGAGTCTGTCCCTTTATCGAACTCAGTTTCATGCCGGAAGAGATAGCCGCCCGACCCAGCCCCCACCCGTTCTGGTACCATCCCAATGTGGCACCTCCACGCGATCCGCGTCAGTGGTACCAGCTGATTTTCCAGTTCGCCCGACACCTGATTGAGAGGTACGGCATCGAGGAGGTGGCAGATTGGTATTTCGAGGTTTGGAATGAACCCAATATCGATTTCTGGACGGGCGAACCCAAGGAGGAAACGTATTATGATTTGTACGACCTTGCCGCCGCCGCTCTGAAGGATGTGAACCCACGTTTGCGCGTAGGGGGACCAGCCACTGCCCAGGCTGCGTGGGTTGACCGCTTTGTCCGGCATTGCGTGGAAAAGAATGTCCCTGTCGACTTCGTCTCCACGCACATCTATCCAAACGACACTGCGCTCAACGTCTTCGGGAAAGAGGAGAATATTCCGCAATCCGACATGGTAGCCCTTGCCGTTCGCAAAGTTTACCAGCAGGTCCAGGCCTCGGCTCGACCCGAATTACCGATCATCTGGACCGAGTACAATGCCGGCTTCGACGGAGTGCAATTGGATTCTCCTTACGTGGGCGCCTGGTTGGCGAACAACATTCGTTTGTGCACCGGCGGGTTTGCTACGGAGATGTCCTACTGGACGTTTACGGACGCGTTCTTCGAAGAGGGAGGCGTATTTAAAAGTGTGTTCTCAAACGGATTTGGCCTCATAGCGACGGGCCGGATTCCCAAAGCCTCATTCAATGCGTTCAAGGTATTGCACTACCTGGGCGATCAACAACTGGCATTAGAAAGCACTTCGGCCCTCCTCACACGACGATCCGGCGACGGTGGACTGGTGCTCGCACTTTGGAACTACGTCCCTCCGCGAGAGACCGGTCAATCCAAGGTCGTAAACCTCCGACTGCAGGGTTTTGAAAAAAATCCGGAGCGTGCCAGAGTCTTCCTGGTGGACGACGATCACGGCTCGCCTCTGAAATCGTGGCAGGCGATGGGCAGTCCCGATTTCCCGAGTCTCGAACAACTGGCCGCCTTGCGCAAAGCTGCCGTATTACCTCCTCCATTGAATGCCAAACTTGTAGACGGGCAATTGTCCGTATCGCTGCAACCCAACGCCCTTGCTGTGATAGAATTTGTTGTAGACTAAGAGGATGAAAATTCACGGTTTGCGCAGCGCCTATGAGACCGTAGAAGGTGTTGTCTACTTTGGGCGCATGATCGACAAGGTCCGGCTCCATGCCGCTGGAAGGTTACCCCTCGAGTACCAGCTGCTTTGGGCAACGTCAACCCTCGCGGTTTTGACGGTCGCTGCAGCCGATTTCTACAAATCGAATATACGACGTTCGCCGCCCAGGCAGTCCAGGGAGGAACAGACGAGGCGCTTTTCCAATGGGCCTGTCAGGCTGGCCGAAAACCATCTGAGAAAGATGTCGAAATCTGGAATGCCTTCATGCAGAAGCGTGGCTGGCGTGACGAGAGCTCCGGACGCCTGCATGAGCAGATGCAGGAGGCCGGAATCAGTGATCGAGTTGTCTCTACCTTCTTTGATTTCTTCGATGCGGATGAAGGTCGTCCGCCTCGTTTTCCGGACGACCCGCCCACTCCCAGTCAAGCGGTCTGTGGCATTGGGCGGGTTCCTGGCCTCCGCAGCCCAAGGGAAAAAGTCGGAGGGATTGTGCACTTCGGCCGGATGCTCGACAAGATGCGGTTGGCTCAACTTGGCAAACTGCCTCCCGAGTGGCTAGCAGCGAAAGGATCCGTAACCGGATTTGACGGCGTCTGTTGCTACCTTCTTCGAGTCGGTTATCAAGCGCTGGAAGAAGAGACACTCAAGGGTGGACCGGACGATCAGATCCTCCAATGGGCTTTCGTGCACGGACGGAAGCCCTCCGACGAGGAGATCGAAACCTGGAACGACTATCTCTCGAAGCGCTGCTGGCGCGATCAATACGCCCCGCGTTTGTCCGTTCGCCTGAAGGAAGCCGGTTTGCCAACTGACTCGGCCCTCACGATGTTCGATTGCATCGACCTGGAGGAAGGTCGTCCACAGACTGCTTGGGTTAGTTAGCTTCGGTTTTCCAGTCTGTTTGCGGCTCTAGTGCACCAAGCCGGTGACTCCTGGTCTTGCCTTGCGTCTCACCGAAATAGACGCAACATTGTTAACCATGGAATTCAGACTTCCTTGTATAGGGGTTTATTAGTACTTTGTTAGTGTAATTCTCCTATGGAAGCGATGTTTGACACAGATTGACATTGATATGTACTGAGTAGCACTTTAGGATGTCACTTACATTATGGCATCAGTCACTTATGACGCAGGCCCGCGTCATCTCACCGATGGGCCGACCGAAGACCGGCAAAGGCCGACAAATGGTGCAGCTCAGATTCCATAGTTTACGACATACCTGCCTTTCAACACTGGCCAATCTCGAGGTGGGCGCGGATGTACGGAAGGAAATTGTCGGGCACTCCGGCGACCAAGTTCACGATCGCTATTGCCACCTCGACCTGCACTTGCAAAGAAGCGCGGTTAGCAAAATGCCGAGCTTGTTATGAAGCGTCGCCAGTGGGCGATCAAAAATGATGCTGAATGGCGTTTCGACGAAGTGCCCGCGAACCAGCTGCGCTCCGCTTGCATCTGGGAGTTTGGGAGAGAGTGCGAGTTGCTGCGATCGAAGGTGGGATAGCCAAACGAGATGGGAGCCCTCGGCTATGGTTTCTTGAGTTTCCGAACCTTAGTTTCGAGTGTATGAAGCTTGGCCTCGAGTTCGTGAATTCTTGTCTCTTGTGCTTGGATTTTCCACCATGCAAAAGCACGAGACTCCAGTAGGCCCCTTCATGGGCGAGTAACCACTTTATCGTTTGGGCTGGTTCAGGAGTCTCCTTTGGAAAAGTCTCCACTTTGGTGTTCATAAAGATCGGACCCGGTGTAAGAACTTTCGGGTTTCATGTTCCCCCGGCATCGTCAGCAGCAAACATAAATGCTGTGTCGTGTAGTCAGTGTAGCTACTGACACATTTGCCACTCAACTGCCAATCCACCGTTGAAATCCGGTGGTAACGTTAGGCAAAAGCATGATCGAGAGAGAGGAGGTAACTTGACTGAAGTGCGAAGAAATTAGAGGCTCTTAAGCCGCACAACAAGCTTATAGTGGAAACTACTGTTGTAAGTGGCTTATCTTCAGAGCTTTAAAAGTTGCAACTGGCAAGTCTCTGGCGAAGCCAGATGTTAGAAAATGGACGCAAAATGACTTCCATTCCCGTAGAAATCCTGAATATCGCTAATGAGACGAGTGCCCCCGCCGGAGCCGAAGACCGGGCTTACCTCGTGGGTGTGATGACGCGTGTCTCCGGACCTGTTCTTCAGGCTTTAAGTGAAAACAAGCTCAAAGAAACATTTCCCGTACGCGACTGGGACAAACATCGTCAGGATTGCACCTGTACCGAGGCGTTTGCGCGTACGCTAGCCGGAGTGGCTCCTTGGGTTGAACTCGGTCCTGACTCGACCACGGAGGGCAAGTTGCGAGAAAAATTTGGTCTCATGGCCCGAAGATCGTTGATCAACGCTACGGATCCCAAATCTCCCGATTACCTTAGTTTTGGGCATTCCTTAATGGCAAATGGGCAAGCCCTTGTGGAAGCGGCTTACGTGGCCCAAGCCCTTCTACGAGCTCCCAAGGTGCTTTGGGAGCCTTTAACGGAAAGCCAAATGCAGAATGTCATCGCCTCATTGAAAACGTCGCGCAGCATCAAGCCGTTCGAAAACAACTGGCTTCTATTCGCCTCCATGGTGGAAGCCGCCATTTGGCATTATACGGGTGACTTGCAAAAGGGCCGTCTCAAATATGGCCTTGATAAATTCAGGCAATGGTATCTTGGCGACGGCGTTCATGGTGATGGGCCCAATTTTCATTGGGACTATTACAACGGGTACGTCATCCATCCCATGTTGATGGATATTTTGAAAGTCTGTCGGGAAAAAAATGACCGGCTTAGTGTAATGTATGATAAGGAACTCTTGCGGGCTCAGCGTTATACCGTTATCCAGGAACGCTTGATTTCCCCGGAGGCTACCTTTCCAGTCATCGGCCGTTCCAGCGCATATCGGTTCGCTGCTTTTCAGGCGCTTTCCCAGATCATTCTTTGGGAGCAGTTGCCTGAAGCCATTAAGCCTGGCGCAGCTCGCAGCGGGATAACCGCCGTGGTTCGACGTATGATTGAAGCCCCCGGAACTTTCGATAAAGACGGTTGGCTGGAAATCGGCGCGGTCGGCCATCAACCGAGCATTCGCGAGTCCTGCAATGCCACCGGCTCACTATATATCTGTCTCACCGGTTTGCTTCATTTGGGGTTGCCGCCAAATAACCCCTTTTGGCTGGCTCCCGTAGCCGATTGGACACAAAAGAAAATCTGGTCTGGCCAAGATATTCCAGGAGACCACGCTTTGGAAGACGTTTGGACGATTTCCAAAAGATCGAAGGATTGCATCAAACGGGTCTTGAGAAACATTCTGAAATTCTTCGAGAGCTGGAAGCAGATGTGAAAGTTTTCGTTATGCTTTTTTGATGCGCCGCACCCGGTCTCGATTGATACCCCTTGGCCTTAATACCCGGGCGTTCATCCATCTGCAAGCGCAGCATGGTGTACCAGACTTCGAGATAGGGAGTCAAACGTCTTGAAGTACGTGGCGAACCCAGTCGATGCACTGAAAAGGGGACGAAGTTCAGGTGGTTGCCGACGGATATTTCAAATTCGTCGCACAGATTGAATACCAATACCCAGAATCTTCAGCGCCGTCAGACTATGCAGAAATGCGCTACCGCGATCGGAGCGGCCCGATCGACGTAGAAGCCAAAGTCCGGGTTGATCTAAGTCTTGCTTTAGGCACGGAACTGGGCGTCTCGAGATGTCCAAACATCGTTGTAAACTCCGGCAAGGCAATTCAGGGGCTGAGACCTTTCGTCGAGTCCTGCCCTGTGCGGAGGCGGAATCCACATTCCGCTCGGTGGTTCTAAGGCATGAGATTCAATGGTTTTCAGGTCTATTCAACCAGATGAATGCTCGCGTGTAACGGTCTCGATCGCGCGTTGAGTTGATTCTTGCTGATTTCACCAGCATACTGCATTTCCCGTTTCCTCGAAAAGTCGTGCAATCCGCCGGAGTACGCCCGCAGAACGGCTTACGAGGAGAGATCCCGAGACCAGGGAATGGACCGAAAGCGGTAAGGACACTTTGAGTAGCACTCCTTTAACCGGAGGCGCGTTTCAATGCGTAAAGCGTTCAGCATTAAGCACAAAAGGAAAATTTATAATGGAATTCAGACAACTTGGCGGTTCGGGATTCAAGGTGCCGGCCCTCTGTCTCGGCACAGGAACATTCGGAGGTAAAAATGAGGTCTTCCGCGCTTTCGGCACTACTGACGTCGAAGAAGCCACTAAATTGGTCGACATGGCTCTGGAAGCGGGCCTGAGCATGTTTGACTCAGCCGACGTTTATTCGAATGGCGCTGCGGAGGAGGTTCTTGGTAAGGCAATCAAGGGGCGACGGGACCAGGTCATTATTTCCACCAAGTCCACCTTTCGTTCCGGTCCGGGCGACAATGACGTCGGTTCTTCCCGATTTCACCTGATCAACGCGTGTGAGGGGAGTCTCCGTCGTTTGGGCACCGACTATATAGATCTCTACCAATTGCACGGGTTCGACGCTCTCAGTCCCGTTGAAGAAACGCTTAGCGCGCTCGACAACATGGTCCGAAGCGGCAAAGTGCGCTACATCGGCTGTTCAAACTTCTCCGGGTGGCACCTCATGAAGTCGCTTGCGGTATCCGATAAATACGGGCTTTCCCGCTACGTCGCGCATCAGGCTTACTACTCATTGGTTGGGCGCCACTACGAGTGGGAACTAATGCCATTGGCGGTGGATCAAAAGGTTGGGACAGTGGTCTGGAGTCCTCTTGGCTGGGGACGGCTTACCGGCAAGATACGTCGCGAGCAACCCCTGCCCGAAACCAGTCGTCTCCATAGCCGGGCCATCGTTGAAGCCGGACCGCCCGTAGCCGATGAATATGTTCACACTGTTGTGGACGCCATCGACGAAGTGGCGAGGGAGACTGGAAAAACCGTGCCGCAAACCGCGATTAACTGGCTGCTTCAACGACCGACCGTGTCGACCGTGATCATCGGCGCGCGCAACGCAGATCAACTACGCCAAAATCTGGGCGCCGTGGGATGGAACCTGGACCCCGCGCACGTCGCTCAACTGGATGCCGCGAGTGCCACAACACCGATCTATCCTTACTGGCACCAGCGGGGGTTCACGGAGCGAAATCCGCCGCCGGTCTGAGGGCGGCGTTCAAGTTCAACGTTCAGCGTTCGGCGTTCAACGTTCGGCGTTCGGCGGGAGCAGTCAGAACATAGGTAACACTTCTGGTTCAGGACATCGGTAACACTGTTACGGTCTCTTTTTAGAGATTGATTTCTCCGCTCTGCGAACTCGGCCTCTCGATCGTGGAAGAGAAAGCGAGACGCGACATTGACCGCTGAACGCTGAACGCTGAACGCCGAACGCCTACTTCTGCGTCAACCCGCGTATCACCGACCCGATGATTGCCCCTGCACCGGCTTCTGTGGCGGTCTCGCCAGGGCTGCCAAGATAGGGTCTGAGGGCATGCGCCAGGTTGGAGAGTGGAAGCGATTGAAGCCAAATACGGCCCGGCCCGGTGAGCGCAGCCAGGAATATCCCATCGCCCCCGAAGAGCATATTTCGAATGCCTTGTATCCGGGTGATCTGAAATTGCACACTCCCCTCAAACATACCGACGTGTCCGGGATGGACCCGCATCGTCTCGCCTTGCCGAAGATCGTACGTCACAACCTCGCCGTCGAGTTCGATCCAGGCCTGACAAGCGCCGGCCATCTTCTGCAACAGAAAACCGTCGCCTCCGAATATTCCCGCCCCAAGCGATTGCTGGAATCCGACACTCAGTTCAACTCCCGGAGTCGAACATAAAAAGCCATGACGATGAATCATGTAAGTCTGGTTGGGATGAACTTCGACCGGTAAAATATGGCCCGGCACACGGGTGGCAAAGGCCAGTAAACCTGGTTCACCCTGGGCCGAATATTCGGTCATGAAAAGTGAACCACCGCCCGCAACCCGTTTGAACGCTCCGAGCAAACCCCCTCCGCCATGTTGCGCGCCTGTTTTAAGCTGGATCGACTGACTCATCCAGGAGAGTTCCCCTGAAACAGCCACGACACTTTCGCCGGGTTGAAGTTGGAACTCGAGTACAGGTAACGTTGAGCCAATGACGCGATGATTCATGATTGGAGAGTGAAAAGACGCCGTACACGTTGTTCGCTACCATAACACGCGGCCATTCTCTGCACCAAATCAACATCGCTCTCGCCGGCGAACGTTGAACGAACCGCAAGCGCAAACGCTGAACGCTGAACGCTGAACGTTGAACGCTGAACGCTGAACGTTGAACGTTGAACGCCAAGGCCTCAAACCTTGACGACTTGGTGCTCGATCAACCAGTGCAACGATTCGTACACCGCTTCCAGGGAACTGTATCTTGGCTGATACTCCAGCAGCCGGCGGGCTTTTTCAATGCTGCAGCTTGGGCTGTGAGCGATGTGATCCCAAGTGGCGACTGCCTCCTCTTTCGAGACGGTGTTTTGCCATTCATCCCATGATAAAAATCGCAATTTGCTTTGCGCTCCGAACCAGGCAGAGACAGCTTCTGCATACCCGCGCAGAGTTAGCGCGGCCGGTGAAACCACATGAAAACTTTCTCCGATGGCAGCGCTCCGGTGAAGCGCGGCCTGCGCGAAGGCTAGGGCAACGTCGTCGGCGTGGACGTGATGCACCGTTTCGAGGCCAAGGTTTGGCAGGGCAATTTCCTCCCCGCGAGCCAGACGTTCGAATACCACCGGATTAAAGTGTCCGGCCGGATTTAATGGCTCCCATCCGGGTCCAACAATATGACCCGGATGCAGTATGGTGGAAGGGAATCCTGTCAGGCGGGCCTCCCGCAAGAGATATGCTTCGATCGCTGCTTTTCGAACGCCGTATTCTCCAAACGGTTTGCGTGGCGCTTCTTCAGTGGTCGGAACCTGGACGCTGGGTCCGTGGACCCAGATGGTCCCGCAATGAAGAAAATGTTGAATCTCGCCGCGAAGCGTTTCAACAAGATGGCGCGCGCTTTCAACGGTAAAGCAGATTAAATCGATCACTAGATCCGGCTGTAAATCGCGGATCTGTTTCCCGAATTTGCCGGAAGCTTCTCCTCCTGCACGGTCTAGTTCAAGGGTTGTCACCGCTTTCCACGCACCATGGTCATGGTAAGGCGCGCGTTTGCTGCGGCTGATATTGAAGACCTCGTGTCCTGATGCCACTAATCGTGGGACGAGATAAGTTCCAATGTGTCCGGTTCCACCGATAACCACTACGCGCATTTTTCGATTTTCCGACACGCCAACATCCCGGTCAAGTCGCCTGAGATGGCTAATCGGTGTAAGAAGAAAGGCGAAATCTGGATTCGCCGGGAAATTGGAAACCCCAATTTTCCAATCGGCGGTCCGCAATGTGCTGTGGAAAGGTGGGTATGACGCTTCGCAGGCAGGTCCGTGGCTTTTTAATCGACATTGACGGAACAGTGACGGAAGCTGGAAACCTTGTTCCTGGCGCTCCGCAAGCGTTGGCATTTCTGCGTGCCAGAAACGTGCCTTACCGGCTCGTTACCAACACAACCAGCAGGCCTCGCTCAGCTCTTATGGCCGAAATGCGGAGTTTCGGCTTGGATGATCCATCCGAGGCGATCATCACGGCGCCGCTGATAGGGCGCGAATATCTCCTTCGACGCGGCCTTACGCGTTGTTTCCCTCTGCTTAGGGACTCGCTACGTGAAGACTTGGAGGGCATCGAATTTGTCGAATGCTCGCCGCAAGCGGTGCTGGTTGGGGATCTAGGGGACGAACTTACGTACGGCGCACTGAACCGAGGCTTTCGTTTTCTGCTCGACAGGAAAGTCGTCTTTGTCACGTTAGCCCGAAATCGTTATTTCCGAGGCAGCGACGGCCTCTGCCTGGACGTGGGCGCCACCGTTGCCGCTTTGGAGTATGCGGCCGATAGAAAGGCCGTCCTGATCGGAAAACCCGCTCGCGAATTCTTTCTCGTTGCCTGCCAAAGCATGGGTGTCGTTCCCGAAGACACCGTTGTCATTGGGGACGATTTGGAGGGCGATATTGGCGGGGCGTTAGCGGCGGGTTGTGGCGGCGTCCTGGTCCGGACCGGAAAATTTCAGCCTGAGCAGTTGGAAAACTCCTCCATCCGACCCGACACCATACTCGATTCTCTAGCTGATCTGCCCGACCTGGTGACGTTTGGCGTTTAGCGTTCAACGTTCGGCGTTCAACGTTCGGCGCCGAGGTGCAACCGTCCCTGTTGGCCCGTTAATGAAGGAACAAAGTGGGACCTTTCCTTTACAACTGACTGCGCCCGCCGAACGCCGAACGTTGAACGCCGAACGTTGAACGGTTGAACGTTGAACGCCGAACGCCGAACGTAGTCCTGTGCATTGGATCCAGGTTGTCGAATTCTCGTTCTATCTCGTCGAAACGTTCGCGTTGCCTTTTGCCATTCTGGTGTTTGTGATCGAGCGCCGCAAAGAGCGGTTCGTCGATGAAGAAGAGATCTATCAGCGTCTTTCTGATGAGTACACGAACTTCCTGAAGTTGGTGCTGGATAACTCGGACCTTCAGCTTCTCCGCAAAAGTGCGCCTCTCGGGCAGCTAACCGAAGAACAGATGGAACGGAAGCTGGCGCTGTTTGGCATCCTGGTCTCGATTTTCGAGCGTGCGTATATCCTCGTGTACGAGGAGCGGATGAACAAGCAAACACGCCGCCTCTGGTCGTCCTGGGAAGACTACATGCGCGAGTGGTGCCGTCGTGCCGATTTTCGCCACGCGTTGTTGGAGTTATTGGAGGGCGAGGATCCAGATTTCAGGGCGCATATCGAACGCATTGCCGAAGCTGCTGAGAAAACCGCGCGCGCTTGAAATTTGCGAGACAACTGGAAACTGGGATCTAAAATCAAGCGTCATTCATGTTACATCTTCTTAATCATTCGCTCGGCGCCCATATAGTCACACATCTGCGGGATCGGACGACCAAACCGGCGACATTTCGCACCCTGGCTTTCCAGATCAGCTCGTTACTCGCGTTTGAAGCGACGCGTGATCTTGCGACGCGCGAAATAACCGTGGAAACTCCGCTCGAGGCGCATCCCGGCCGCGTCTTGTCTGAACCAATCGTCGTCGTGCCAATCTTTCGAGCCGGAATTTCGATGGTGCCATCGTTCACCGATTTACTGCCCGACGTCAGCGTTGGTTATATCGGACTCGAACGTGACGAGGACACGGCCGTTGCGCGAAGCTATTATTGCAAGCTTCCTGTGCTCGGTACCAAACGGGTTTTGATTCTCGACCCGATGCTGGCGACCGGTGGTTCAGCCGTTCAGGCAATCGAACTGGTCCACGCGCATGGAGCCCGACTGAAAGATCTGAGTCTCGTCTGTATTGTTTGCGCTCCAGAAGGTGTGAGCGCGGTCGAAGCACTCGATCCCGGAATTAAGATTTACGCAGCCGCACTGGACCGCGAACTCAACGCTCGGAAATTTATCTTGCCCGGACTTGGAGATTTTGGCGACCGGCTCTACGGAACCTAGTGCACCAAGTCAGTGTTGGCCCAATTCGATTGACCGCGGCTCTTCTGCCTTACCTGCAGAACCAACCACGCTCCGCCCTGATGAACGTCTCATCTGGCCTGGCCTTTGCGCCGATGGCGATGACCCTTCCAGGCGTCAAGGACAGTATTGGGCTGAAACGAAACTGCATGGCGGATTTGTAATATCGGAGAAAGCTCCCGGTCAGACGAATAGCGTTGGCTCACGAGTGTTCGGTAGTTTTACCCGCGCGGAGCCAGGCTTATGAGTTTTGTCGGAACGACCATTTTTCTCCCAGACACCGGTATCAGGTGATGGGCAGTTCAAAGCGGAACACGGTCCGGGATGCCTGGCGGCTTGCGAAGCCCTACTGGGCATCCGAAGAGAAATGGTCCGCCCGGGGACTTCTTTTCGCCGTGGTGGCTCTGAACCTGGGCAATGTCTACATCAGTGTACGCATCAACGAATGGAACAATGCGTTTTATAACGCGCTCCAGAAATTGGACGGCGGCGAGTTCTTTCGCCAACTCGGTGTCTTTTGCATCCTGGCCGCTCTGTTCATCGTGATGGCGGTCTATGCACTGTACCTCAGTCAGATGCTGCAGGTTCGCTGGCGGCGCTGGCTGACCCGGAGATATCTTGGCGCCTGGCTTACCGACCGTGCGTATTATCAGTTGGAACTCAAGAGCGCGACGGATAACCCGGACCAGCGTATATCCGAGGATCTGAACCAGTTCACTTCTCATGTCCTGACTCTGTCGCTTGGGCTTTTAACGTCCGTCGTATCTCTGGTCTCATTTTTGGTCATTCTCTGGGGGTTGTCGGGTCCTGCAAACATCCCGATTGGCGCGTGGGGAGTGCTGCATATCCCGGCCTACCTTGTTTGGGCGGCGCTGCTCTACGCGGGTGCAGGGACCTGGCTGACCATCAAAATCGGGCGACCGCTGGTGCCGCTGAACTTTGATCAGCAACGCTTTGAAGCGGACTTCCGTTTCAGCCTGGTGCGCTTGCGGGAGAATTCGGAGAGTATCGCTCTCTATCGAGGTGAGGCGGTGGAACTGGGCGTCTTCCAGCAGCGGTTCGGGAGCGTCTTCGAAAATTTTTGGCAGATCATGAAGCGTCAGAAGCGGCTGGCCTGGTTTACATCGGGCTACGCCCAGGTTGCGCTGATTTTTCCGATCGTCGTCGTCGCGCCGCGCTACTTTGCAAAGCAGATCGGGCTGGGCGGTTTGATGCAGGTCGTCAGCGCTTTCTCATCGGTTCAAAGTTCGCTCTCCTTTATCATTAGCTCTTACACCAACATCGCTGCGTGGCAGGCCGTGACGGAGCGATTGAGCGGTTTCGAGAAACGGCTTTCTGCGATCCATCACTCGGCGCGGGAGCCAGGAACAATTGTCGTTCGTCATGCCGAAGTCGGAATCGACGTCGATGAAGTCGATCTGGATCTTCCCGATGGCACGCCGCTTCTACGTGGCGTTGCCTTTTCCGCGGCGCGAGGAGCGGCCTTGCAGATTTCCGGGCCAAGCGGCGCCGGAAAAAGCACATTGTTGCGGGCGATAGCCGGGTTCTGGCCGTACGGCCGCGGCGAAATCAGCCTGGCCAAAGGACGCATTCTTTTCGTGCCCCAACGCTCCTATTTGCCGCTCGGCACCTTGGCCGCCGCGCTGCTTTATCCAGGCGGAGACGGAGCCCACAACGGCGTTCCGGCGACGAAACTTGCGACGGTGCTGACGGAAGTGGGGCTCGGGGCCCTCGTTCGTGAGGTGGATGCCATCCACGACTGGTCTAAACGGTTGTCCCCCGGGGAACAGCAGCGGTTGGCTTTTGCCCGGATCTTTTTGATCCGAGCCGACGCTTCTGTTTTTGGATGAGGCGACGTCGGCGCTGGACGAACGCTCCGAAGCACACCTTTACGGCCTTTTGTGCGCTGCCTCGTGGCACCCGACGATCGTCAGCGTCGGTCACCGGGGCACGCTCCGCAATTTCCATGACCACGTCGTGGAAATAGCCGATTTCATGGCGAATCCCGACGGATGCATTGCCGGCGAACCCGCGGGTGGCGCAGTAAGCAAAGCGTCCCGCTTTGCCTCTTAAGAACGTTACAAGGCGCCCCGCTTCACCTCTTAAGACGTTGCGAAGCGGGACACGCTTCGCCTACTTCTCTTAGAGTGATTTTAAATTTTCGGATTATTGGCGAAAAGACTCTGCGCACTGTCACACTATGGCTTTCAGAGTGTCTAAATTGGACAACATGAAGAGATCCAACGATTTTTCCGGAATTGCCAGTGGGGGAGAGCGCTTTAACCCTTTCACTGAAAGAGGCGCACAGGGTGCCGGCCCAGCGGATGAAGAACTCGTTTCCAATGCTCAGGCCGGGGACAAGGACGCCTTGGAAAAGTTAGTCCGTCGTCACCAGCCTTGGGTTTTTAACATCGCCCTCCGTATGGTTTGGTACCGTGAGGCAGCCGAGGACGCGACCCAAGAGATTCTTATTAAGGTTGTCACCAAACTGAGCACATTTCGAGGTGAGAGCCAATTTCGGACCTGGCTTTACCGGATCGCTTTCAATCATCTGCTCAACGTGCGTAAGTCCGAATTCGAAGAGCAAAGTATCACTTTTACCGATATGGGTCGTGCTCTCGATGAAACGCCCGACTTTGATCTACCCGACCCAAAGAGCGTGCCAGTCGAATTGCCGTTGCTAATTGAAGAGGCCCGCATTGGTTGCATGACCGGGATGCTCGTGTGCCTCGACCGACGTCAGCGTCTCGCCTTCATTCTTGGCGAGTATTTTGGTGTCACGAGCGAGGTGGGGAGTGAGGTTATGGAAGTCTCACCGGATAATTTTCGGCAACTCCTCTCCCGTGCGCGGCGAGATCTCTACCAATTCATGAATGAGAAGTGCGGTTTGGTCAACGCCGCGAATCCTTGCCGATGCGCGAAGAAGACGCGCAGTTTCATGCAGGCCGGCTACGTCAACCCGGACAGGATGGAATTTACGAAGGGCAGGCTGGCCAGCGTCAGCGACGTGGCGCCCGATCGCCTGAACGAACTCGAAACGCTCGACCGAAAGCATGCCGAACTCTTCCGCGATCACGGGTTTCTCGCTGCGCCCGATCTGGCAACCAGGATCCGAGAACTCATCAGCCAGTCTGGCTTTGACGCCGAGATTGATTCTGCTCGCTGAGTTTTCTTCGAAAGATCAGTCACAAGGCTTGGTAGCGAATGTCTTAACCTGTAGCGCCTAAAGTGGCGAAAGGAAGGACGAAGCAAATGAGTTTTCAACGACGTTTAGAGAAGATAGCGACAGCCTCGAGCTTAGTCGGTCTCGCACTAGGTTTTTTGCTACTGGGCTGCCTGATACTGTTTAAGAAAGGCGATGAGGGAATACCGACTGCCGGCGGCATTGTCGGTATCGTGTTGGGCATGATATTTTTGATGTCAGCGTTTTCCTTTTGGAGATATGAAACGCTTAAATCATGAATCCCAGAGGCACGTATTGGTACTCGCTTGTTAAAACGGTAACTCGAGTGGCAGTTGTTCAGCCAGAGAGTGGCGAAATGTTCAGGCTTTCTATCTGTCTGTCGCCATTCGGGCGGACGAGCTTGGGTGGTCCGAAGGGCCACGAAAGCATAGCCCATGCTGTAGCCTGGGTTAGTCAATAGAGCGCGTTCAGCCCTGTAAGGGCAATGAAAACCGGTTTGGGCATCGATGCTAGCATAGCGTTTTTCGACATTCTATTACTATGCCATTTTGGAAACGCCCTCACTGAACTATCGCTCGATTGGAACACCAGCCTAGGCTGAAGCCTGGGCTATGTTCTCCTTGGACCTTCGGGCGTAGATGCTTATCTGTGCAACGCTATTTTAAGTCTTTATCCGCTACCATTCTTGCGTGCTAGCTAATCGTAATCGTCCTCGAACTCGTCCTCGATTTCTTTCACCCCATTGCGTTCTCTGGCTGGAGCGTTCCATTGTTTTGCGTCTTCTACACTAACATACCGTTAGTCAGTCTTAACTAAGATCGAGGACGAGTTCGAGTTCGAGGACGATTACGATTTCGCGGAAAGGGCAACGATCAAAACCGTTGTCTCGCCCAGTGGTTTGCGAGGATCCCGTTCGTGAAGAGCTGGAATGGATGATAAAACATGATCGGAAGCAAAATTAAACTCAGATCGGGCCGAGAACCGAAGATGAGCATGGCAAGTGGAATTCCCATCGCGAGCGTCTTCTTCACGGAACAGAAGTAGCAGGCAATTGTGTCTTCGCGATTTAGCCGCGCGAGATGCGTCGCCAGACAGATCAGAAGGGAGACGGTTCCGAAGAGTATGGCGACACAGAGAAGGATCTGCGCAGTCAAAAGCAGCCCGTATTCGTGCCAGATCTTTTCTTTCACGGAGTCGCAGAAAGCGCCGTAGACAAAGAAAAGAATGACGGTGTTGCTGATCCTGTTAACCCATTTTTTATTTGCATCCACCCAATGGCGAACGAGTGAGCGAAGTCCAACGCCGGCAGCGAACGGCAAGAGGGTGAGCATAGTGATTGCCAGCAACAAATGTCCGAGCGAGCCGGATCCGGTTCTGCCGGTCGCGTGCATAAGCAGGCTGACGAGAAGGGGAGTAAGGATCACACCTGCAATATTGGAGAAAGCCGCGCTCAGGATTGCGGCGGCCGTGTTTCCTCCTGCCACGGAGGTCAACACCACGGAGGTGGAGACCGTGGAAGGTAAGACGCACAAATAGAGGAACCCTTGTTTGACCCCCGGCGGTTCGCCTGGCCAGAGGGTCTGGAGTAGGAAGCTAAATCCGAGGCCGACGAGCGGAAAGATCAGGAAGGTGAAACTCTGGATGATCACGTGCAGTTTCCAATTCCCGGCTCCTTTTTTTACCTTTTCCAGAGGCATGGAGATCCCCTGGAGAAATAGAATCAAAGCGATGCCAATATTTTGGACCAGATCCGGATGTAACCATCCATTCCGTGCTGCAGGATCCGGAAAGAAAAATGCCAAAAGGACGACGGCGAACAATCCCAGAATGAATCCGTTGGTTTTAATCCAGGCCCACCATGGGAAGACCGCTGCCGGTTCTGAACGAGATCCTGGCCGCCGTGCGACTTGCTCTGCTTCGGATGCTTTCATTTCAAGGGAAGTCCGATCTCTAACCCACAGATTGCACAGATTACACAGATTTTTTTTGGATGAAAATTACTCGCAAGAACAGCTTGCGGACGTTCTCTGTGCGCCTTGGGCGAAGCGCTGTCCCGCCTTCCGCCACTGATAAAAAACCATGCGGCGCGGAATCGGATTTTCGCTAGAATAGGTGTTGCTCCCATGCGCGCGATGATTCTTGAGAAACCGGGAAACGCTCTCCGCGAAGCCGAACTCGCAACACCGTCTCCCAGGGCTGGACAGGTGCTCGTGCGGGTGCTGGCCTGCGCGGTTTGCCGGACGGACCTCCATGTGGTGGACGGCGAATTGCCGAATCCAAAACTTCCCCTCATTCCTGGGCATGAGATTGTCGGAGAAATTGTCGAATGCGGTTCCCAAACCGAGCAGTTTGAGGTGGGGACCCGAGTCGGAATTCCTTGGCTTGGTTGGACCTGTGGCCATTGTGCCTATTGTAGCACTGACCGGGAAAACCTTTGTGACAACGCTCGGTTCACCGGGTACACGATCGATGGCGGCTATGCGGAGTTCACGGTGGCCGAAGCGGCGTTTTGTTTTCCGCTGCATGACTTTTACGGCGATGTGGAGGCAGCGCCGCTGATGTGTGCGGGCCTAATCGGGTATCGGTCGCTGGTGATGGCAGGTTCGGTCCAAGAAGCCGCTCACCTCGGGATCTATGGGTTCGGGGGCGCCGCGCACATCATTACGCAAGTCGCCATCCATCAGGGCCGGAAAGTCTATGCCTTCACCAGACCGGGCAAAAAAAACGATCAGGAATTCGCTCGTTCCATGGGCGCGATCTGGGCCGGCGGGTCCGATGAGCTTCCTCCTCATCCTTTGGATGCCGCCATCCTGTTTGCTCCGGTCGGATCATTGGTAGTCGCGGCATTGCGCGCTGTGCGAAAAGGGTGTCGGATCATCTGCGGCGGAATCCATATGAGTGACATTCCTTCGTTCCCTTATTCGTTGCTGTGGGAAGAACGAAGCATTCGTTCTGTGGCAAATCTGACTCGAGCCGATGCCCGATCTTTTTTGAGCCTCGCGCCGACCATCCCCGTGCGAACCGAAACGAAATCGTTCTGGATGTCGAACGCCAACGAGGCCCTGGACCGTTTGCGTTCCGGTCGGATACAGGGAGCAGCGGTGCTCGTTCCGAACTGGTAAAGAAGTTGTCAGTGGTCAGTTGCCAGTCTTGGGGAGCGAAGACGGCAGTGCTCCGTGTCGACAAATCGTGCCGAACCGCCATATTCGACACATCCAGACTTCGCTGGGCGAATTTCTCCACTAACAACTGCGAACTGGCAACCGACAACTTCTTCTATGGACCTCATTTTTCGCCGCGCTAATCTTCCGGACGGCCGCACCGGCATCGACATTGGAATCGAAAAGGATCGCATCGCGGCTGTTGAACCGTTACTGCGAGCCACCGCCGCGGAGGAAATCGATGCAGAGGGCCGATTGTTGTCACCCCCATTTGTCGATGCCCATTTTCACATGGACGCGACGCTTTCGCTCGGTCTGCCGCGGATGAATCGTTCAGGGACGTTGTTGGAAGGGATCGCGCTGTGGGGGGAGCTGAAACCGCGGCTAACGCATGAAGCCGTCGTTGCCCGGGCCTTGGCATACTGCGATATGGCCGTCGCGCAAGGTTTGCTGGCGATTCGCAGCCACGTCGATGTGTGCGATGACCGTCTGATCGCCGTCGAATCTTTATTGGAAGTAAAAAGACGTGTCGCGCCGTATCTTGACCTTCAGTTGGTTGCCTTTCCGCAGGACGGGATTTATCGGTCACCGACAGCGGAAGGCAATTTATTGCGTGCTCTCGATATGGGAGTCGAAGTCGTCGGCGGTATTCCACACTTCGAGCGCACCATGGCGGATGGCGCCGCGTCGGTCCGGCGGTTGTGTGAAATCGCCGCCGAACGAGGTCTCCTGGTCGATATGCATTGCGATGAATCGGACGATCCGCTTTCGCGCCACATTGAAACGCTCGCCGCCGAAACGAAGCGGCTCGAACTGGGTGGTCGCGTGGCGGGTTCGCATCTCACTTCGATGCACTCGATGGACAATTACTATGTTTCCAAACTCTTACCGCTGATTGCCGAATCCGGCGTAGCGGCTATTGCCAATCCGCTGATCAACATCACCCTCCAAGGCCGTCACGACACTTACCCCAAGCGTCGTGGATTAACCCGGGTGCCTGAATTGATGGCCGGCGGTGTGATCGTGGCTTTCGGGCACGATTGCGTTATGGACCCCTGGTACGCCCTCGGTTCGGGCGACATGCTGGAGGTGGCGCACATGGCGGTGCATGTCGGACATTTGACCGCCCTGGACGCTGTTCGCGCTTGCTATGACGCCGTCACTGTGAATGCTGCAAAAATTTTGCACCTGGATGGATACGGTCTTTCACCGGGATGCCGAGCTGATCTTGTCTTGTTGCAGGCCGCTGATCCGTTCGAGGCGATTCGGTTGAAGGCGCCCCGGCTGTTGGTCGTGCGGCGCGGAAAAATCATCGCGCGCACGCCCGAAAAAGTAACCAGCCTCTTCATTGGCGGTCGGCCGGACAGAGTCGCGTTGAATTTCGTCCCCGGATCGATCACGTGACCACCGTAAGCAAAGCGTCCCGCTTTGCCCTGGGGTTTGGACATTTCGAATCGGATTTTCTTGTAAAGCGGGACGCTTTACTTACGTGAGCCTCGAATCGCGCGGAGGTAAGCGTCCGGATTTGCCCGTTTTTGGCAAACAGAGCTTGTCCCGTCCATCTTACCCCGGGTGGCTCTCGAAGCACGGGCAACGCCGTTCTGCTATCACGCCGGCACGTTTCCCCAGGTGTCGCGAATAAATTTATAGCCTTCGGTGACCACATCTTCGGGGCTTTTAAAGAAATCGCGCCAGACCCGAGTGGGCTCGACCAACTCTGGAAGCGCCCTTCCGAACGCCTCAATGGTCAACCAGCCGTCGTATCCGCTCGATTTGATCGCTTGAAAGATCGGCTGGAAGTCGATGTGACCTCGTCCGGGTATACCGCGGTCGTTGTTACACACGTGAACATGCGCGATTTGTGCAGCATTCTTCGAAAACGCCTCCGGCAGATTTTCCTCTTCAATGTTCGCGTGGAAAGTGTCGAACATGGCTTTGAAGTGCGGATGGTCAACTCGGCGCACGTAAGCCGCGGCAGCTCCCATGGTCGTCAAGAAATAGCATTCAAACCGGTTCAAAAATTCGATCGCAAGGAGGACGCCCTCACGCTGGGCCTCATCTGCCACCGCGCGATGTACCTCCGCGGCATAGTTGAATTCTTCTTCTGTCGGTCCGGTTCCGGAGAATACCCCTAACGCCTGATGAAACGGCCCGCACAGGATGTCCGCACCGAGAATCGCGGAATGGCGAACGATCGTCTTCAATCGCTGCACTGCGGCCTTTCGGACGGCTGGGTCAGGACTAATAGCGCTGGCCTCGGGAGTGGCGACTGTGACAGCGGAAGTTTTGAGCTGCAATTCATCTAACTTCCTCCGCAGTTTGTGGTAATGCGCTGCATCTCCGCCGAAGATCGGGACCTCGACGCCATCGAATCCTGTCGATTTGATTTTTTCGAGCTGGGGATAGTGCTCCTCAGTCACTTGAGTAGCCCAAAGCAGCAAGTTCATACCAATTTTCATAATTGTTCTAAGTGTCTCGATCTTGCGTTTCGCGCAAGACTCAGATTAGGTACTGGTGCGATTTCAAAGTTGATTTAGAATCTTCTACCCCCCATTCCCGATAATCTGGAACTACCTCCCACGAAGAGCCTATACAGAGTCGGGCAATGCCAGTCTGGCGATGCCGGCTGCGGGCTCTGTTAAATTGGTTTCATCTCATGAATAACCATCCAAAATTGCACAATGCGATGTGGCCCGGCCTGGTTGGCAAAGGGCCGGGTTCGGAGCCTTTTATTGATCTCGATACGATGCTGAAGCTCACGGCGTCGGCCGAGAATAGCGGCACCCGGTTTGACGGGGTCGATTTGTTCCTGGCAGATCCGCATATCAGTATCGATTCAACCGACAACCAATTGAAGGAACTCGCCGATAAAATTGCTTCGAAGAACCTGACCGTCGGTTCTCTGGTGGCCCCGGTCTGGCCTCCCACCGGTGGCGGGTCGGCCATGGGCAACGCAGAGGAACGGCATCGTTTTATCGGACAAGTCAAGAAAGCCTGCGGGATTGCCAGGACGCTGCGTGAACTCGGGATCAGACCGTACGGGGTTGTCCGAATCGATTCCGCGACCGATCCTGAAAGTTGGGCTCAGGATCCGGAAGGCTCGAAGAAAATTGCGTCGACTTTCCGGCAGTGCTGCAGCATCGCCGAAGATCATGGTGAACGGCTGGCTGCCGAAGGCGAGATCTGCTGGGGTGGAATGCACAGTTGGAAAAGAATGGTAGAGCTGTTGGAACTGGTCGACCGGCCCCAGACCCTCGGTTTTCAGGCCGACATGGCTCACACGCTACTCTATACGCTGGGGTATAACGCTGCGGAAGACGCACTACTGCCTCCGGAATTTGACTGGAAAGATGAAGAGAGATTGGGTCACGCCTTATCAACCATGACGCATGCGCTGCGTCCATGGACGATCGATTTTCATGTTGCCCAGAACGATGCCACGGTGAAAGGAGCCGGCTCGCACGACAAAACCGGGCGACATTGTTTGCCTGATGACCCCAATGGTAAACTGAACATTGCACGTGACGCCGGTTATTGGCTGCGGGACGATAAGGGCCAATTGACGAAGGCTTTCAAGCACGTCTGCTGGGACGGTTGCATGTTCCCAAATGAGGTGATGCTAAAGCAGGAAACGTGGAATTCCATTCTGGGCGCAATGATTTCGGTCCGCGAAGCACACGGCTGGAACGAATAGGGACACACCGTATGAAGAAGCTCAACATCGGCCTGATCGGCTATGGTTTTATGGCACGTGCGCATTCGAATGCATACCTGTCCGTGAGCCAGTTTTTCGATCTAAAATATCAGCCCGTACTGAAGGCTGTCGCCGCACGCAGCCCTGAAAAGGTAAAACAGTTTGCCCACAAGTGGGGCTACGAAACCCCTTATGCAGACTGGAGACAGCTTGTCGATGATCCCTCTATCGACATCGTCGATATTGCGAGTCCCAACGATACGCACGCCGAAATAGCGGTTGCGGCGGCTCAAGCCGGTAAAATGATCTTGTGTGAAAAGCCGCTCGCTCGAAATTTGCCGGAAGCTCAGCGAATGACAGATGCCGTCAAGAAAGCGGGCGTCCGGAGTATGGTCTGGTATAACTACCGCAGAATCCCGGCGGTGACGCTGGCAAAACAGATCATTTCCTCCGGTAAACTGGGTCGCATTTTTCACTATCGGGCAAAGTTCCTGCAGGACTGGACGATCTCCGCGGAAGTGCCGCAAGGCGGCACAGCGTGGCGGTTGGACGTCGATGTGGCCGGAAGCGGAGTGACGGGCGATTTGCTTGCGCACTGCATTGACACGGCCATCTGGCTGAATGGTGAAATTGATTCCGTCTCAGGAATGACCGAAACGTTCATCAAGGAGCGCAAACACAATTTAACGGGCAAAATGAAATCGGTGGGAATTGATGATGCCAGCGCGTTCCTTGGCCGGTTTAAGAACGGATCGTTGGCGACTTTCGAGGCTACCCGCTATGCGCGAGGCCATAAGGCGCTCTACACCCTCGAAATCAACGGGGAACATGGATCGATCGCCTGGGATCTCCACGATTTGCACAGGTTGCAATGGTTTGATCACAGGGATGAAGGATCCTTCCGCGGCTGGCGATCGATCCATGTCACGGATGGGGATCATCCGTACATGGCGCATTGGTGGGTGCCGGGCTTGTCGATTGGGTTCGAGCATTCGTTCATCCATCAAGTGGCGGACTTTCTGAACTCTCTCGATGGAGAACAACCGGCCGAACCAACCTTTGAGGATGCGATGCGCACGGAGCGAGTGGTGGCTGCAGTCCTCCGATCGGCGGGATCAGGGAAGTGGGAAAAGGCTTCCTGACCCAAAACCGACCTGATCCCTTGACAGCGCGTGGCGGGGCTTCTAGTCTGGCGGCGTCGGGCGGATCGCGTCAGCGATCCGGTCGAACATTTTCTTTTCCCCCCAAAATAATATCTAACCGAAAGAGGTGGTCGCACGTTTCGATGAGGCGCTGGGAACGACCGGCGACGAGCGAACCGCACGAGTGATTGGTCTATGAGCGAGATTCTTCAGCTCAGAAATGTATCGAAGACCTTTCCCGGTGTGCTGGCTTTGCAGAACATCGCTTTTGACTTGAACGAAGGCGAGGTGCATTGCCTTTGTGGGGAAAACGGAGCCGGGAAGTCTACGCTAATCAAGATTCTTTCAGGCGCCTATCAACCGGATGAAGGCGGGGAGATCTTCTTTGACGGAAGAAAGGTGGTTCTAAACCCGCGTCTTGCGATGCGCCTGGGCATTCAGACGATCTACCAGGAGCACACGGTCTTCGAGAATCTCAACATCGTGGAGAACATTTTTACCGGATCAGAAATCGTCAAGCGCGGGGTGCTCCAGAAAAGTGAAATGAGGAGACAGACCGTTGAAGTTCTGAAATATCTCGAGTGTGATTTGAGTCCCGATCGGAAGATGGGCGAACTCAGCAGTGGCGAACAAAAAACCGTCGAGATCGCTAAAGGGCTAGTCTTTAAGAGGAGGGTGATCATCCTCGATGAACCGACGGCGTCATTCTCCTCTGTGGAGATAGAAAACCTGCTCGATATCATCCAGACGATCAAAAATAGCGGCTTGGGAATCATCTATATTTCCCACCATCTCGAAGAGGTTTTCAAGATCGCAGACCGCGTAACGGTCTTGCGAGATGGACGCAAAGTCAGCATGTACGACCTCAATGGCTTGACCAAAACCACCTTGATCAAAGATATGGTCGGCCGTGATCCTTCCACCTTCTATCGAAGGGAAAGCGTGCCAATCGGTGAAATCGTCTTTGAGGCGAGAAACGTGACTGGCAATGGCGCAAAGAACATTTCGTTCGTCCTCCGGCGGGGCGAAATACTCGGAATCGCGGGAATGGCAGGATCCGGCCGCTCTGAGCTCATGAATGTCTTGTTCGGGAGCGCGCGTCTGGAGTCTGGCGAAATTCTGATTCACGGAAGACGCGTCAAGCATTCAAGTCCAAGAGTGTCGATCAAGAACAAGATGTGCTTCATCACCGAGGACCGACAGAACACAGGTCTTTTCCTGCCTCAGACGATCGCGCAAAACGTGACGATTGCGAATCTGGTGAACACCAGGGAGTTCGTGGTTCGGCAGACCGATGATTCCCGGACCGGTGACAGGTTCGTTAAGCTGCTCAACATCAAGACCAATGATTCCCGGACGCGGGTCATCAATCTCTCCGGTGGCAATCAACAGAAGGTAGTGCTGGCAAAATGGTTCAATACGAACGGCGAGATTTTCATTTTTGACGAGCCGACACTCGGCATCGACGTGGGGTCAAAACAGGAGATCTACAAGGTAATGGTTGATCTGCTCAAACAGGGCAAGTCCATCATTATGGTCTCGTCCGACATGCCGGAAGTCATTTCCATGAGTGACAGGGTCATCATCATGAAGAACGGGGAAAAGATGGCCGAGCTTACTTCCGACGAGGTTTCGGAAGAGAACATCCTGACCTATTCGATCGGAGACAAGGCCATATGATCGGGGAGGAGATTGCGCGGCAGAAGCAGGTCGTTCGGGAATCTCTCTTTAAGCGACACGAGAATTTGACGGTGTTGTCTATCTTTGTCGGCTTCGTAGTCATCATTGTTTTACTGCAACTGATCATGACGGGCGGTCACCGGTTTCCGACGTTCATCAGCCCGGTGAACCTGCTGAACATCCTGCAGCAGGTCGGGGTGCCGGGCATCGTCGCTGTCGGTATGACGATTGTCATGATTTCCGGGGGGATCGATCTCTCAGTCGGAATGCTGGCTTCGCTCGTCTCCATCGTGACGTCGATGGGAATATCGAAGTGGCACTTTGGGATTGCTCCTTCCATTCTGGCCGGAATCATGTCGGCTGTCGTGCTCGAGTCTCTGATGGGGTACATCATCTCCCGCACCAAGATTGAGCCATTCATTATTACCCTCGGCGGTATGATCACTTTTCAAGGAATAGCTCTCCTTCTCTCCAATTCACGCGAGGTGATCATGAAAGGAGAACTAGACTTCTTTAAGTCCAACCTCATACAGGGCGCCAAGGACCCGGTCAGTGGGCTTAATCTGATTATTCCACCCTATGTCCTGATCTTCTTCCTCATCGCGCTGCTTGCCGGGCTGCTTCTGAACTATACGAAGTTCGGTCGAAGAATTTACGCCGTTGGCACGAACCCTAATGCAGCCTACCTGGCAGGGATCAACGTCCGGAACATGAAGCTCTCGGTATACGTGATCATGGGCTTTCTGGTTGGTATTGGTGCGGTCATGCTGCTCTCACGTGTCAACACCGGTATCATTACCCTGGGGCAGGGTCTGGAGATCGACAGCATTGCCATGGTCGTCATCGGAGGGACCGCGCTGAAAGGCGGCAAGGGTAACATCGTAGGCACCTTAATTGGCGTCTTTTTTCTGGGATCAATAGGCAACGCCATGAATATGCTACGTTTACCGTCAGAAGTGCAGTTCGTCGCGAAGGGACTTGTCATAATCATCGCGGTGTCGGCGGGCGACGTCTCCGCCAGAGTTTCTGAATTTATGTCACGGAGGAAGGAGCTGCGCTGGCGCGCAGGACAAAGGGTGGTGAAAGGAGGATGAGGGTGGAATCCACAAAAGGCATTAACAAAGTATAAAAAGTGTACAAAAAAACGATCAAAGGAGAAATAGATGAAACGTCTCAGATTAATGTTAGTATGTTTTGCTTTTCTGGGGGCCATGAGCTTCCCGGGCAGCAACACGCAAGCAGCGGCCGGAGGCAAGGCCAAGGTCATTGGATATTACATGGACGCCTCGGATGACTATTACAAGGCAGGCTTCCAGGTATTCAAGGCGCTCGCAAACAACGCGGGCTGGCAGGTGTTGGACGTCGTAGGCCAGGGAACTGCTCCAGAGCAGATTGCTGCGGTCGAAGACTTCATCACTCAGAAGGTCGATGCCCTCATTGTAGTTCAAAACTCGCCGGAGACCACTTCAGAGTGTCTTAAAAAAGCGCATGCTGCCGGGATCCCGGAGTTTCACCTGACGCACAATCCGCCGAACGAACCCGGGCTCGCGGGGTTCGCCGGTTTTGACTGGGTGTACGACGGAGAGCTCGCTGCGCAGTCTGCCGTCAAGCACGGTGTCAAAAAGCTAATCATGATTGAAGGAAAGCTTGGCCAAGGCACTGCTGCCGGTCAAACCCAAGGTTTCCTTCAGGGATATAAGAAGGCTGGCAAGGATATCGGCAACCTTCTTGATAGTGTTGGCGTGAAAGGGGCGGGCGGCAAAGACCTTCAGGTTGTATTCTGGGGTTCGGGCGGTTGGTTTGCCGACCCTGCCAAGAAGGTCATGCAGGACGCCATCACATCCCTCGGACCGGATGGATTTGACGGTGCTTATGTTCAGAATGATGAAATGATGACCGGCGCCCTCCAGGCTATGCAGGAAGCCGGGCTCGATCCGAGCAAATACTGGCTCGGTTCAAGCAATGGCAAAGAGAAGTCCTGGGACTGGGTCGAAAAAGGACTGGACGACCATGGACGTTAACCAATGCCCAACGCTCGAAGCAGATATCGCGTTTCAGCAGGTCACTGCCTACTTCGACGGAAAGCCGTATAAGAAAGCTGTCTTTGTCAACTTTATGCCCTACGAGAAGGAGGGGCTCGACAAGTCTAAGATGATCCCCTGGATTCTCGACGACTACATGGCAAAGAGGGCGGCGAAAGCGTTCAAGTACGATATCAACGACCCCGTCTTCAGGGCGAATCCGGCCTACCAATAACGCGCACGGCGGCAGAGCGTATCGGCGTGTGGGCGTGTCGGCTGAAATCGGAGCCGACACCGTCGGGGTCTGCTCCGGATGATAGTGAACATCTACCAGGTGCGGCTAGTCTAATCGTAATCGTCCTCGAACTCGTCCTCGGCCTCGGTCTTATTTAGGGTTAACGGGTTGTTAGTGTAGAAGACGCAAAACAACGGAACGTTCCAGCCAGAGAACGAAGAAATCGAGGACGATTACGAACATGGGCGTCTCGCAAAGGGCCGACCCCGAAGATAGGCCTGCAGCTCTGCGAGGTTCACCAAAAGGTAATAAATGAATGTTCATGAGTTCATGAATTGATCGAGTTGACGAATGACGGCTCGAAATCTCATCACAAAGCCGCCTGCAGTGCCTCCGTCAATTCCTCATGAGTAAGCACGATCGGATTCGCTTTCATGCTGCTGGCTTTCGCGGCTTCTTCAACGAGTGTTTCGATTTCGGCTTCGGTAACGCCGTAAGTTCGCAAACCGGCGATCTGAAGTGCCTTGGATAGTTCGATAATCCAACGGATCCCGTCTATCGCAGTTGCCTTCTCGGATCCCGTCAGGATTTTGGCGACTGAATCGTAACGCCACAAAGCCTCGCTATCGTTCAGGCGATTGCGCAGGGCGCGCAGGTTGACATCCGTCACGTGCGGAAGGAGCGCGGCGCAGACTGCGCCATGGGGCGCATGAAACATCCCACCAATTGGTGCGGCGAATCCGTGGACGGCGCCAAGACCGGCGTTCGCCAGGGACAGCCCTCCAAAGAGACTCGCTAAAGCCATGTCTTCGCGCGCGTTCAGGTCTTGCCCTTGTTCGTAGGCGCGTCGCAAAGAGCGCGCGACTCGCCGCATTCCTTCGATACAGAATCCATCGGTGAGTGGATTGGCGCGAATCGAAACGTAAGGCTCGATCAGTTGCGTAAGCGCATCAAGACCGGTCGACGCCGTGACTGCAGGGGGCAAATCGATCGAGAGCTTAGGATCTACGATTGCTAGTCGAGGCAGAAGAAACGGGCTGCGCAAACTGACTTTGACCCGGTGCTCCAGGGATGCCAGTACGGAATTCCGTGTGACTTCCGCCCCGGTGCCGGCCGTCGTGGGGATCGCCACGCAGGCCAGAGCCGGAACTGAGAGTTGTTTTCCTTTTCCGATGACTTCCAAATAATCAAGGATCGCACCTGGATTCGTGACAAGGCCCGCGATCGCCTTCGCGGAATCGATCACGCTCCCTCCACCAAAACCGATAACAAGCTCAGATTCTGCCTGCCGGGCCTGATTCACTCCCTCCGCAATTTGTTCGACCGTCGGTTCGCCGCGGACTTCGAAGCAGGAATATTCCATATTCGCGGCCTTGACGCCGGTCAGCAAAGGCTGGGTTCTGTCAGCATGGCTGCCGTGAACGATGAGCGCCCTCTTGCCGAGTTCTCCGGCGAGTGAGGCAAATTCTTGGTTTGTCCCCGATCCAAAAACAATCCGTCCTGCAGTCGCGAATTCGAATCGCATATTACCGATCAGCATAGAGTGTTTAGCTGCATCCTTTTGTTACCTTCAATTACGGTATTCTTGATCTTGCGGAAAAAGGTTAGAAAACTTTATGCCGGTGCGCGGAGTGCTCATCATGGGAGCAACAGTGTCCCGCCATTTAGCATAGTGCGCGGTTTCTTTGTGCGCTTTCGTTGCCGTTTCATCGCGATAAACCTCCACAAGAACAAACCGAGTCGGATCTTCCGTTTGCTGCGCGACATCGAACCTGACGATTCCCGGCTCTCGGATGCTGTTCCGCGCATTCTCAAGCGTAGCTTCGATAAAAGCGCCGACGGATTCGGAATGCACCTGAACGTGGACATGAACAATGAGCATACCGGCATTTTTGATGCAGATCCCTCTTCGTGCAAGATCAGGAATCGGGGATCAGGAGTCAGGAGTTGCAGGAGTTCAGGAGGAAGAGGCTTGGTGGTACAGACGAATAGCGAATGCGTCTGTTAACCGTCCGCGAAGCAGCGTAATTCTTTGCAGAATGGGAAGTGAGGAGCCAGGACCCTGGCGAGCGCGCGGCTGCCTCCGTATTCTGAACTCCTGCAACTCCTGACTCCTGAATTCTGATCCCCGACTTCATCTACTCTCCGTACGGCACCCAGATATTTTTGATTTGAACAGCGTGGCGGAGGTACTCCCAGCCTTGAGCCTGGTGATCATCGAACCAGTTGCGGCGCTTGCCGTGATTCACCCAGGTGGACTTAAGATTGCCGGCAGATTCACGTTCGATTGACCCGCTCATCTTTGCCGAACCGACGTACCAGAGGGCCGCAACGTCGTGGTGTTGCGCGAGAACCCTAGCCAGTTCATCCGGATGACCGGTTACAATGTTGATCACGCCGCCCGGCACGTCGCTGGTGTCAAGGACCTGGTAAAAATCCGTAGCAAGAAGCGGAAATCTCCACGATGGCACAGTCACCGCGCGGTTACCCAGGGCGATCACCGGCGCAACTAAAGAAACCAGTGCCAGCAACGGATGTTCAGCCGGACAAATGATGCCGACGACACCCCACGGCTCTGGCATCGCAAGCGTCACGTTCCTGAATGGGGTTTGATGGACATGGCCGTCATATTTGTCTGTCCATCCGGCGTAGTAAAAAACCCGTTCGATGGTTCTGCGAACTTCCAACACTGATTCGGTCCGACTGGCTCCAGTCAGCGAAGTGAGCCGGTCAGCGAATTCGGTCGCTCGGACGGAGAGATTTTCGGCGAGGTAGTACAGAATTTGTGAACGCAGATGGGCAGTTGTCCGGGACCAACTTGCAGCCTTGCGAGCGGCCTCCACAGCGTTTCGGAGATCTTTGCGATTGCCCAATCCGATTTCGGAGATGTACCGGCCGTCCGAGTCCTCCACGGTATAACTGTACCCGCTGTCCGATCGCGTCTGTTTTCCACCGATGTAAAGCTTGGGCGACCGGTCGATTAAAGGCTCAATACGCTCGGTATGCTTTGAGTTGGCTGCGGGATAAGGGCGAAGCGCGACTTCACCTTTCTCGTAATTCGGCAAAAATACTTCCCAGGTTGGAACCAGGTATTCATACATTCCCTCGTTCCCCCCTTCGCGGCCGAAGCCGCTTTCCCGGTAGCCGCCGAAGCCGGAGGCGGCATCGAAAAGGTTGGTGGAATTCACCCAGACGACGCCGGCTTTCAGTTTTGGAGCGATGTCGAGGGCGAGGTTCAGATTCTCTGTCCAGAGCGATGCCGCCAGACCGTAAGCCGTGTTATTTGCCAGCTCCACCGCTTCGTCCGGAGAGCGAAAAGTCATCGTGACTAACACCGGGCCGAAGATTTCGATCCGTGCGAGTGTGGAAGCAGGTTCGACCCCGGTGAAAAGCGTAGGTGGGAAAAAATATCCTTCTTCCGGCAGAGCACAGTTCGGTTGCCAGCAGGTCGCGCCTTCCGCTTTGCCTTGCTCGACAAGTTGCTGAATCCGCCGCAGGTGTACCGGAGCGATGATCGCACCGATATCAATCCCTTTATCAAGCGGATCTCCGACACGCAGATGTTCCATGCGGCGCCGGAGCTTTTCGATCATTATTTCGGCTATGCTCTCTTGTAAAAGCAGGCGGCTCCCCGCGCAACAGACCTGCCCCTGGTTTAACCAAATCGCGTCGACAACGCCTTCCACAGCGCCGTCCAGATCCGCGTCCTCAAAAACGATGAAGGGAGATTTACCGCCGAGCTCAAGCGATAATTTCTTCCCGGTCCCGGCCGTTTCGCGTCGGATGGTTCGTCCAACTTCAGTCGATCCGGTGAATGCGATCTTTTGGACATCTTTATGCCGAACGATTAGCTCGCCGGTTTGGCTGTTTCCCGTGACGATATTGATGACCCCGGCGGGCAAAGAGATCTGTTGCAACACCTCAGCAAAAAGCAAAGCGGTGAGGGAAGTGAACTCGGCCGGTTTCAGCACCACCGTATTGCCGGCAGCGAGGGCCGGAGCAACTTTCCAGGCGAGCATCAGCAATGGGAAGTTCCAAGGAATGATCTGGCCGCAAACACCGATTGGTTCGTAGCCGATGAATGTTTCGTTCCGCAGCTGTGCCCAGCCGGCATGATGATAGAAGTGACGCGCCACCAATGGAACGTCGATCTCGCGCGATTCTCTGATCGGTTTTCCGTTGTCCAGGCTCTCCAGGACGGCAAACAGTCGGGAATGCTTTTGGATCTGTCGCGCGATCGCATAAAGATATCGGGCGCGTTCGTAGCCGGTGAGTGCCGACCAGGAAGGAAACGCCGCCTTGGCCGCTGCCACCGCCGCGTTGACCTCCGTTTCGCCGCATTGGACGAGGCGTGCCAGCGGTTTGCCGTCCCGCGGATTGATTGATTCGAAATGCGTTTCGTCCATGAACCTGGCAAACTCCCCATTGATGAACGGGCGCATCGTACGCGGATGTCCCTCCAGCCAGGCCAATGCGATATCTTCCTGTTCGGGTGCGGGGCCGTAATCCATCGTCTCAAATATTTCGCGCACGGACGGGCGAACGTCTCGGCGTGTCGGCGTGTCGGCGTGTTGGCGTTGGTCGTTCATCGTTTGTTTTGCCATTGATCGTTCAAGGGTTCGTATGGTCCGTTGCGCCGACCCGCCGATAGCCGAACCGCCGACGCGTTCCTAATAAAGCGGGTGTCGGTGTTCGGCGGAGTAGCATCCGGTAACGTGGTACTCCAGTTGGCGCTCGATGTCGGTCAATAAGCTGGAAGCTCCAAACCGAAACAGCTCCGGCTCCATCCATTCGCGGCCAAGTTCTTCTTTCATCAGGATCAACCAGGCAATGGCGTCGCTCGCAGTGCGAATTCCGCCAGCGGGTTTGAACCCGACTTTGTGTCCGGTTCGCTCACGATATTCACGGATAGCTCGCGCCATCACGAGACTGACTGGCAGAGTTGCATTTTCCACCTCTTTGCCGGTCGAGGTCTTGATGAAGTCCGCGCCCGCCATCATTGCGACAAGGCTGGTCTTTTGAACGTCTCGAAGTGTCGCGAGGTCGCCCGTCGCCAGGATCGTTTTGAGATGCGCGTCTCCGCACGCGTTGCGAAAAGCGGCAATTTCGTCATATAATGCTTGCCAATTGCCAGTAAGGACTTGCGTGCGCGAAATAACAATATCAATCTCTGTCGCGCCCTCTCGGACTGCGTAGTGAATCTCTTCGAGCCGCGTTTTCATCGGGCTGAGCCCGGCTGGAAACGCCGCGGCAACGGAGGCGACTGCGATCCCTGAGCCTTCGAGCGCCTGGACTGCGTGTGCGACCATACTCGGGTAGACACACACCGCTCCGACAGTGATGCCGAGGTCTGCGACGCCCAATTCTTCAAGCAGATCAGCGCTGACGGGACGACGCGCCTTGGCGCATAACCGTCGGATCTTTCCCGGGGTATCATCTCCGGCGAGCGTTGTCAGGTCGATGCAGCTGACCGCTTTCAGCAGCCACGCCGCCTGCCATTGTTTCTTGACCGTTCGACGCGCCGGCAGCGTTGCAGTGCGCTTTTCCGCTGCGCTTTTGTTCACCTGAACCTGTTTCAGCCATCCCAAATCAAGCGGGATGCCGACGTTTCTCCCAGGCGCTTCGAACGACTGAATGGTTTTCGGCTTATCGACCGATGTCGTACGCATAGGGGTTGCTCGTGGCGAGAGGGTAAACGAGAGCGTCCCGGGAAAGTTATCTGTTTTGAAGAAGATAGCTCGCAGTTTTTTCACTAGCGCACCAAGTCACTGACTTGGTGCGCTAGTGTCCCGTCCCAGCCATTTTGATCACAACAAAATACCTGCTATTTCGGGAACGGGACACTAGCCTGAATACCATGCTCAAAAACCTTAGCCCGCTCCATACACCAGAGTTACTGCATACCTTGGCCTCCATGGGACACGGAGACGACCTTGCGATTGTCGACGCCCACTTCCCCGCTGTTTCATTGGCGAAACGACTTGTAAGACTGGATGGGGTCGACGCTCCAGCCGCATTGGAAGCCTGCTTGCGGTTGATTCCGCTCGATACTTTTGTCGACGATCCTGCCGCGAGAATGGAAGTGGTAGACGATCCGCACCAGATTCCCGAAGTCCAAAAACAGTTTCAGGAAGTCATCGACCAGGAAGAAGGAATCCATTGGCCCCTTGCGCAGATCGAGCGCCACGCTTTTTACGAGCGAGCGAAACGGGCGTTCGCAATCGTGGTGACCGGTGAGTTGCGTCCGTACGGCTGTGTTCTGATCAAGAAGGGGGTTGTTTTGAATAGATGACCGAGCCAGACTGGATCGAGAACCTGCACAGCTCCGCCCGGGTGCAACGCTTCTCTACCCGATCCCATATTGTTCTCGCACAAATGGAAGCAGCCCGGCCTTCTCCAGAGCGGCGAGCGGTGCCCGGAACGTGATCTGTACGACCCCGGGGTGCCGACCAATTTCGATCCCGCCGGTGATGGTTGCGCGATTCATCACCTCGGGGACGCTCATTGAAAGGAGTTGAGCGGCTCTTCGCAATCCCACTTCAGTCGCGCCGTTGAGATTGGGACCTGATCCAACGATCGAGATGGGCGCTGATTCCTCGACCTTGCCGATCCCCCATTTCGCCGCCAAATGACGTGCCCTTGTCATTTCCGACTCGTCCAAAGGCCTGGCAAGCGGCGGGAGGTCTTCAAGCAGAGGGAATAGTACCGGTCCCTGCAAGGTGCATCCTTTCAACAGGTCGACGCGCAAAGTCACGGTTCCAGACACATCCATCGTATGGCCCGCGATTTCGCCGTCTCCCTGCATCGCATGCATGTCGCCGAAATAAATTCCCGCGCCGGGCACTTTGACAGGAGCAATCACGATCGCCCCAGGCCGAACGGCGTCGATGTCCATGTGGCCGTCCGTCCGAAGTTCAAGTTGTTCAGCCGTGATGGCGTATTCGTGCGGCGCACCGACCAGCGCTGAGCCGAAGTCGCCCGCATTGTGAGAATCGGGCATCCGTACGCCCGGCATTGTTCCCAGTTGACCCAGAAACGGGCGAAGCCTCACCGCGAGGCCAACGAGATCATGCGGCGCAAATGTGAGGATTGAATGCTGGACAGAGCCTTCCGGCAGCGCGGCGAATCTGGTTGCTGACTCGGCGATCTTCTCTGCGGCTTCCTTGGAAACGGTCACGCCGACCTGCCGCCGGTCGTCAAACACGGTCGTGTACCCATTGACAATCTGGAACGGAGTGACGGGAGTGTTGCATTTCACGCAGCGAACAGCTTGTTGACCGATGCCGACGACATAGGTCTCCGGGTAAAGTGTTTCGCAATTGGGACAGCGGGGGGCGGCATAAGGATCTCCCAGATAATGGCCCTCGACCCAGCGATCGTGGCCGGAAGATGTCGCGAATGACGTCACGTTGACGTCGCGGATCCGGATAATCACAGCATCGCCAGGTTCCGCGTCTGCGACAAACACGGGTCGAGTCACTTCGTGTCCTCCGCGAATGCGAGGAGTGATCATCGGGCCCCAGCATCCTGGGGCGGTGTTGCCGACGATCGTCCCGCCGTCGATCAGAGGGCCGAGCATCGGTTTTACCGGGTCCAAAATACCGTCCGTCAGCTCCGAAACGAACACCGTACGCCTGGCTCTTGTTGCATCATCAGCGACATTCATATTCTGCTCCTTCGTCTAAGGTGGGTGGGGGACGTGTAAACGTCTGGCAACTTAGCGGAATTCGTTTTGGCGTTCAACGTTCAACGGCGAACATTGACCGTTGACCGTTGAACACCGAACGTTGAACGTCAAATGACTTGGTTCACTGAAAGCTGGCATCATCTTTTACCCCAGCCTTGGGCCGCAATCGTGCTTGGCATCTTTGCCGTTCTTTGCGGTGGCTGGGTCGGACTCGAAAGGGAGCGAAGGGAAAAACCGGCAGGCCTGCGGACCATGGCGCTGGTCGCGCTTGGTTCTTGTGTCTTCACCATGGTCGGGTACGCGTTTACCAGTAGCACCGGGGACTCTGGCCGAGTCGCGGCGCAGATCGTCGCCGGGATCGGCTTTCTCGGCGCGGGCGTGCTTTTACGCGGGCCCGGCGGTGTCCAGGGCACAACGACCGCAGCCACAATCTGGATCGTGGCTGCGTTGGGAATGTCAATCGGGGCAGGATATGTTCCAGGGGGAGTCGGTGTGGCGTTGTTGACCAGGGGTGTGCTCAGCCTGGTCGGAAACTGGGAATTGAGCCATTTCGGCGGCAGGAACGAATTGACCATTGGGGTGGTTTTTGATCCAGACCGTGGCAAGACCGAGATTAAAATTGAACGTCTGCTGGACGAGTATGCGATTGCGAAGAGTATCATTCACCGGACCGACGAACCAGACGGACGGCAACGATGGGTAATCCAATTCCGGCTTACGGCGCGGCGCGCCCGAGAATTCCTGTTGGAGCTGGTCCAGATTCCTGAGGTTTATTCGATCAAGCGGTCGTAACGTTTAACGTTCAGCGTTCGCCGTTCAGTGTTCAGTGTTCAGGGTTCGGTGCAGGTTCAGAACATAGGTAACACAACTAGGTTCAAGACATAGGTAACACTTTGGTGGGCGGGAAGCTGATGAACATGTAACCTTCGATCCCAAAGTGTTACCCATGTATTGAACCAGAAGTGTTACCTATGTTCTGACTGCGCCCGCTGAACGCTGAACGCTGAACGCTGAACGCCGAACGCCGAACGCCTCACGCCTCAAGCTGGCTGGCCTACCTTTTGTTCTTGCTGAGTCGACAGGTTGCTGTTGACCTTTGTCTTTATCACCAGCGACCTGACGTCTACATTCGGCTTCTTCCGCTGCCGGGCTTGTTCACGGAACAGCGCCTGGGCGTCTATTCGTTCCCCTTCCGAATGCCTGCGAAAGTACGTTGCGTCACTCGCTTGCTGGCGGGCTTTCACATTGTCCTTCCAATACACCTCCAGTATCTGATCGACCCGCTCACGCAGCTCCGCATCCTCGACCGGAAAACAGACCTCGACCCGCCGGAAAAAATTTCGAGCCGTCCAGTCTGCGCTCGCAAGATAAATTTCCGGCTGGCCGGCGTTTTCGAAGCGATAAACGCGGCTGTGCTCCAAAAACCTGCCGACAATGCTGCGCACCACCACGTTGTCGCTCACTCCGTGCACGCCCGGACGCAAGCAGCAAACACCCCTTACCAATAGCCTGATCTGCACGCCGGCCTGGGAAGCCAAATACAGGGCCTGGATGACTTCTTCGTCGACAAGTGCGTTCACCTTCACGAAGATGGCAGCCGGTTTTCCGCTTTGCGCGTGGTGCGTTTCACGTCGAATCATTTCAAGCACGAACTCGTGAAGGGATTTCGGCGCCGCCTTGAGTTTTTTCAAATCCGGAAAAACCGACACTCCGGTCAACCAGTTAAACAGCTCCGCGCTGTCATTGGTAATTTCCGGATCGCACGTCAGCAGCCCGAAATCCTCGTAAAGTTTCGCGGTCGACGGATGATAGTTGCCGGTCCCAAGATGCAGGTATCGGCGAATACGATCTTCTTCCCTTCGAACGACTAAAGCCAGCTTCGCGCGCGTAATTAAACCGGCGATCCCGTAGACGACATGAGCCCCAGCCTCTTGGAGTAACCTGGCCCATTTTATGTTTGCTGCTTCGTCGAACCGAGCTTTGAGCTCGATCACCACGGTGACCTGCTTCCCGCTTTGCGCAGCCTCGGCCAGCGAGGCCACTATTTGGGAATCACCACTCGTCCGGTAGAGTGTCTGTTTGATTGCCAAAACATTTGGATCCTCTGCGGCCTGCTCGATAAAATCGAGCACTGTCTGGAAACTCTCATACGGATGATGCACCAGGATCGGCTTGCGCCGGATTTGCGCGAAAATGTCTTCCTCGTCATCGGGCGCAGTCACGATCGCCGGCACAAATGGACGGAACTTGAGATCCGGCCGGTCCACTTCGGAAATCACGGGCATCAAGCGCAGAAAATTGATCGGCCCATCGACTTGGTAGAGTTCATCTTCGGTCAGTCCGAACGTTTGCAGCAACTGATCTGCCACGTGGCGTGGACAATCTCGTTGGAGCTCCAAACGGACGGCGGCTCCGCGGCTCCGTTTTCGTAACTCGAGTTCGATCGACTTCAGCAAGTTGTCTGTCTCTTCCTCATCGAGATACAGTTCGCTGTTTCGAGTGACCCGGAATTGATAGGTCCCCTTCACTCTGACCCCGTGAAAAAGAGACGCAACGTGTGCCTGGATCAGGTTCCCGATAAAAATATGGCGGTATACGCCTTTCTCCCCCGCCTTGTATAACAGGAGGCGGGGCAGAATGCGTGGAACCTGAACGAGGGCGAGATTGGTGCTGATCTCGGTGCCTTCAAGCTCAACGGCCACATTCAAACTTTTGTTCAGGAGCTGAGGGAACGGATGCACCGGGTCTACAGCGAGGGGTGTGAGTACGGGGTAAACAGATTTTTCAAAGTACTTCGCGTAATATTGCTTTTCTGCATTCGTGAGCTCGTCGTGGCGGAGGAAAAAAATGCTGTTCTTCTCCAAAGCAGGGACCAGTTCCTCGCTCCAAATACGATACTTTTCATCCACCATCTTTCGCACCCTCGCCGAAATAGCCGCGAGCTGTTCGCCGGGGCTCATCGCATCCGGGCCGGGCGCACTGACATTGCTTTGGCGCTGCTGCTTAAGACCAGCAACCCGCACCTCGAAAAATTCATCGAGGTTTGAGGCCACAAAACAAAGGAATCTCAAGCGCTCAAGAATCGGGTTGCTCGGATCCTGAGCCTCTGCCAAAACCCGCTCATTGAACTCTAACAAGCTTAGTTCTCGGTTGTTAAAGAGCGAGGGATCCGACAGAACGGCGGGGGTTTCTTGTTCCATAGACCGGGTTCCAATTTCCTGTTTTGCACGTCGTTGCTCACGCATCCTCATCCTATCCGGGCCTTTCGGGTGGTCGACAATTTTGGGGCAATCCTCTGTGTGGTATGATACACGGGATGTTACCGCTTGAAAGCAAACAAGTCATCCTGCCTGAGCTCCCGCCATAAAATGCGGCAAGTTCATAAGTTCCGCGCGATGGTTGAAAATGAAGATCGCGGAGAGTCCCAGCGTCCAGTACTTCCGATCTGCGAAAACCGGTGTTTCAAATGCGCATGGGCCGACGAGCTTTTGCGGCCCGTGGGGCAACAGCCCTTGGACATCTTCAATGCCGTATGGCAGAGTCTGAAATTAAGATTAGGGTACCTATCTCGGCCAGCCCGGAGAGCCAAACATAGCCCAGGCTTTAGCCCATGCGCGTCAACTTAGTTAACGGCTGCACGCCGAAGGCGTAAGAGAACTCAGCCCAGGGTGGAGCGAAGCGGAACCCTGGGTATTCGAATTAATATGCACACCGCTCTGAAGGAGCGGAAGAGACGAACCCCGAGCCGCAGACTATCGCCGACGCTATGGAAATACCGAGCGAGTCTTATGGTCTCGGTGGCCAGATTCTTCCGCTCCTTCAGAGCTAAGCCGCTTTTTTTTCACTACCCAGGGTTACCGCTACGCTCCACCCTGGGCTAAGCTCCCACGCGCCTTCGGCGCTTAAGACTCCGGTTTATGCGCTTAAATTGACGCGCATGGGCTTTAGCCTGGGGTAACGGTGAATTAGCGAATGGGGAACCAACGGTTCCAATGGAGAGAGCCGGCGATCAGGAATATCCCGCCTAACATAAAGCTGGCGGCACCTCCAATGATCGATAGAACATTTTCAAACGAAAGACCGGTTTCCGCGCACGATTGGTGCTTGTATATAAGAGATAGCAAACCTAGAACCGAAAACCCCAGCGCGAGGATCACTATGCTCATGCGCGGTGCTGTACTTCTTAGATAGTTTCTCTGCCCCGCAGAGTCATGGATTTCCATCTTGTGGCATTCTTATATAGAGCTTTTAACCACCGAAATCCTCATTGAATCCAGGACTTCTCGGCGGCTGATACCATCCATCGGTTTGCTTTCTCTGGGGAACGATGAAACGGAAAGTCAATTCCTTTCGTCCGTCAAGTATAGGGCAGGCACGATGTTTTGTCGTCGTGGCCTCACTGTTCGAGGTGCTGGCGAGCGCCAGCAGGATCGCTGCTGCTCTCCAATTGGGTGTGAATTTCGATAGCGCAATTGATTTCATTTTTATTCCTTCCATTCTCGGGCTCAATCATCAGCCGGCTCGATTTATCCGGATGTTCTTGAGGTTGCTTACCTATTCCTACCGGACGGCGAAGGAAAATATTCCTCGCTATTTCCGAAATACGGACGATGTTACGAATCCTTAGATTGGTAATCGGGCTCGAAGTCTGTCGGTTCTTCATTCCTGCCGACGAAAGAGTCCGTAAACTGGCCGAGGAATTCGGCCATTGGGCCGCGCTCCGATCCAAGGTTATGAAAAGATGAAAAAGTTAGACTCGAATGAACACCAAAGCTTGAGCGAACAACCAATTTCATTCGGGCTGGCGGAAAGACAACGCGCGGCGGAAGCAGCACGGCAGGCAGAAATGGAAAATCCCTCCGTGAGGAAATTGCTGCCGGAACTTCAGTCTACCGCCCAGGATTCTGTGAACAATTTGATCAAGGCATTTTCGAAGCTAACAAAGCGGCACGAAGATATCATCGAACTCGAATTGGCGCTCAAACTGGCAAACGACGAGATCATTCAACTGAATGACGACCGTACGAGCGAACCGGCGAGATTGGCGCTGAAAAATACCAAGGCTAGAAATGCCGCTCGCGCTAAAGCCGACCTGTTGCAGACCGCCCGAGATCTGGAAGCGAATGTTCTTTCGTCCATGCCGATCCCGAAAACATGCATCGAACTCGAAAGATGGCGCCATGGGCTACAACAGGCCATCGCCAGCCTGGCACGCGATGAGATCCGACTTGCGACTGAAGGCGGCACCGATGAGGTGACCGAAGCAAGCCTCGATGAATCCGTCGCGAAAGATCCGCGGGTCGCGGAGTTGTCTCAAAACTCGCGTCTCCATCGTAACGCCAAGTCATCCTTTCAGCAGGCTGCTGACGCCATGGATCTGCTCCGGGAAAAATTTCGCTTCCTTCAGGCGAACCACGAGAAGATCGCTCTATTGATGGATCAGGGTTTCCAAGCCAAGTTTTGCAGCTGGGAGTGGCAACGAGCCTGGAACTGATAAGGGTAGTGCTAAGCTCCGCCTGAGCCGGGGATGACGCGACAACCCCGGCTTAGACGGAGCCTCGCCCTGCCTCCTTGTCTATCTCTATTTTAAAATCTCTTTGACCTTTGCGGCGACGGCTACTCCAAGCTTTTTCTCGGATTCGGCGGTCAGATGAAGCCATCGACCCCCTTCGAACATCTTCCCAAAGACAGGTCCTTTTTCGATTTCGGGATTCAATGCCGGAGGGCAGATCAGCAAAACTTTTGGATTGTTATAGGTTGTGCCCACGCCTCCATTCAACGTGTTCACCAGTTCGATAAGGTGCGCGGCACCAAGCGCAATTCGCAGCGGCGTCCGATTGAATACCGGTTTAAGATCGTTGGTTCCGAGCATGATGATCACCAGATCCACCGGCAAATGAGAAGCCAGGCATGCGGGAAGGTATGCGCTCCCATCTAGTTGAGCGCCACTGATCGGCGATCCAGGATCCAGCGCGTCTGTGGTTCTGCCGTCGAGGCCTTCTTCGATTACTTGATAGTTGTCGCCTAGTTCCTTTTGTAAAGCACCGGGCCAGCGATCCTCGGGACCGTATCGAGTGCTCGGGGGATTGGCATTTGGGATCCATCCATAAGTAATCGAATCTCCGTAAGCGACGATTCGATACGGCTCTGCAAAGCATGAGCCGACAAGTGCTAGAAGCGCAGAAACGCAAAGCATTTGCTTTCGCATTTGTTGGGGGAAGTTAGGACCAGGAAAATTTATTACGGATACCAAAAAATTGGAAGACCGAAATGGAATCTAATGCTGCAATTACTGCAACTCCCGACTTCCTCAAAGCCAGGATCGGCGCATTAACCAGGTTTTTACAAGTTGTGTCAGCACCATGTAGCAGAGCAGCGTCAGGCAAAGGATCGGCCAATAGAGCCTTGGCAGATGGACAAAGCCTAACGTTGCGGCCAATGGCGAATACGGCAACCACATGCCGATGCACATGATCAAGACCGTCGTGATAGTCAGTGCCCAGCTCGCGCGGCCTTCAATAAACGGGATTTTTTTGGTGCGTATCACGTGAATGATCAGGGTCTGCGTCATCAACGATTCGACGAACCAGCCAGTCTGGAAGAGCGGGGCGCGAGATGTATCCCAGCAGTGAAACACGTACAGCATCACGAAGAAAGTCGTATAGTCGAAAATAGAACTGATCGGCCCGATAAACAGGATAAACCTCGTAATAGCGCCGATCTCCCAGGTGCGGGGTTGCGAGGTCTCCTCTGGTCCGACATTGTCGGTCGGAATAGGGACCTGCGAAAAGTCGTACAGCAGATTATTCGTAAGCACCTGCAACGGCGCCATCGGCACAAACGGGAGGAAGGCGCTCGCTCCGAGAACACTGAACATGTTGCCAAAGTTAGAACTTGCTCCCATCCGAATGTATTTGAGGATATTGACGAAGACCTTGCGGCCTTCAATCACGCCTTCTTCAAGCACCATCAGACTCTTTTCCAGCAGGATAACGGTAGCCAATTCCTTCGCGATATCGACGCCGCTATCCACAGAAATACCGACGTCCGCCACCCGCAGCGCTGGTGCGTCATTAATTCCGTCGCCCATAAAACCGACAACGTGTTTTTTCTGCTGCAAGGCGCGGATAATTCGTTGCTTGTGTGCGGGCGAGACGCGCGCAAACACGTGAACGCGCTCTGCGGCCACTTCGAGCTGTTCATCGGTCATCGTTTCTACCTGACTGCCGAGGATAATTTCCACCGTTCCCAAGCCGACTTCCCTGCAGACTTTCCGCGTCACGAGATCGTTGTCACCGGTCAGCACTTTAACGGCGACCCCGATTTTTCTCAGCGCCGCAATCGCCTTTTCGGCTGTTTCCTTCGGCGGATCGAGGAACGCGACGTAACCCTTCAGAATTAGTCCCGACTCTTCTTCCTTGGAATAAGCGGCGCGTTTCTGGAGGTGCTTGTAAGCGACAGCCAGCACGCGAAAACCGTCCATGCTGAGTTCCTGGTACTGTTTCATTAGGTCGCCGATGAGAATCGGTTCCATCGGGCTAATCTCGCCTTCCAATTCGAAGAAACTGCAGCGAGGGAAAACCGACTCGGGGGCGCCCTTCGTGAGCAGGAGGTGCTCTTTATCGGTTGTTTCGACGACGACCGACATCATTCGGCGAGAAAAATCAAAAGGGATTTCATCAATCTTCCGGTAGTTTTCAACCGCAGATTTTTCATGGATCTCGCGGTACTGCAAAACGGCGCGGTCGAGCACGTTTCGTAAGCCGGTCTGAAAATGCGCAATGAGATAGGCGTCGAGCAGCACGTCTTTGTTCTCCTTCTGCAGCACGTCGCAGTAGCGTTCGAGTATGACGCGGTCGAGAGTAAGCGTGCCGGTCTTGTCGGTGCAAAGCACGTCCATTGCACCCAGGTTCTGGATCGAGTTCAGCCGCTTTACGATGACCTTTTTCTTCGACATCGCGAGCGCGCCATTCGATAAGCAAACCGACACGATCATCGGCAGCATTTCCGGCGTCAATCCGACCGCGACAGCGATCGAGAAAAAGAAGGCCTCTCCCCAATTATGCTTGGTGAAACCGTTGATCAGGAAAACAAGCGGCACCATCACCATGATAAATTGGATCATCAGTAGGGTGAACCTCTGCATGCCCCTGTCGAAACTCGTTTTCACTTCGGGCCCGAGGATGCTGCTGGCCATCTTTCCGAAATAGGTCTGCCCTCCTGTCGCGGCCACCACCGCTGTCGCGCTACCGCTTTCGACGCTTGTTCCAAGGAAGCAGACGTTCAGTAGTTCCAGCGGGGAAATCCCTTCTCGCGTCTCTCGAGTATCCAGTTTTTCCGCCGGCAAGGACTCGCCGGTCAACGCAGACTGAGCTACGAAGAGGTCCCTCGATGCAACTAATCGCACATCCGCGGGGATCATGTCGCCGGCACACAACTTTACAATATCCCCGGGAACCAACTCCCTGAGCGGGATCTCCTTTTCCTGGCCCGCCCGCACGACCGCCGCAGTCACGCTGATCATCGCTTTGAGTTTTGCCGCCGCCGCATCCGCTCGCGACTCCTGAACAAACCGCAAAGCCACGCCAAGGGTTAACATCAGCGCTATAACAGTGCCCCCGGTCAAATCCCCAGTTGCGAACGAGACGGCTGCCAGGAGCGCGAGCAAAACTACCAGCAAGTTACGCGCCGCCCTGACAAGCCGCCACGCCCAGCCACGTTGCTTCTCCATCGCGACCGCATTAGGTCCATATTCAGCCAGACGCGCTTCAGCCGTGGCCAGGGACAGGCCGTCTAACGAAGTTTTTAGCTTAGCGAAAACCTCGGCGTTCTCTATGCGAGCCAGCTCCAGTAGAATCGGCGCGACACCGATCGTATTGGGTTTTGGTTTTGCAGGCGCACTATGGTTCGGCGGGTCCTGAATATTCGTAGTCATTTGATTGCCCTTTCGGCCAGGACCTGCCTCCCTGGTGCCCGTTGGAACGAACTGTTCTTTCCTCTCAGACGCTCATTCTCTTCCAGATCTATTAGCCTTGAGAGCGTTGAATATGTGTATCGTGAAACCGGGTAGGATACTTCAGACCGAATCCGAGTAGGCGATCCACGCCAATATGGGCGGTCCAAATCAGCCCGTAGGGCAGCAACCAGAATTGCTTAAAGAAGATGGAAAGCGCGATGAGCAGCAGGGGAACCACCAGCGCGTGTACCAAGTTATAAAGAGCGGCTCCAAGCCGGACGCCCATAAAATAGCCTAACATCGAAATATCTGGCGCCAGCACGAGCACTACAAACAGAAGCCAACTGGCTTGCAATTCTGCATAAAGAAGAAGGCTAGCTCCGAAAACAATGCCTCCTTCAGCGCGGAGCAACAAACTTGGGCGGGTAAGCATCTGCAAAATGTAGCACGATTCACTCAGTTTCCGCGAGTCACAATTGAGCTGAAGGGCGCTAAGTTCAGGAGGGTTGGGATGGTTCTCCTTGGTACCAAGGCGAGCCGAATTGTAAGACGGTGCTCGCCAGGAAGCTCTTACTTTTTACCGGCGCCGCGAAAACCAATAACCGCCTCCGCCGCCAAAGAGGAGGACAAGCAAGATGATGATAAGTAATGTCTCGGTGCTCATTCCAAGTGAGTCTCGCCCTGTTCAAGCGATTTCTCCCATACTTTCCTTCACGGGTTAGCATCGTTTTTTGGTATGGCACCGATGCTCTGGACCGCTTCCACCTCGTGATCGACACGATCGACCGCGTGCCGCGCGTCGGTGCTGCTACGGAACGAGGACGAGTTCGAGTTCGAGTTCGATTACGATTGGAGAAGGCGGAATAAAGCTTTGACCTCGATCATCGCCCGCGGAATGATCGTTTTCTGCACATCAACTCCTCCCTATGAAAGCCATTGTTTACGACGCGCCGCGACAGTTCACCTATCGTGAGATTGAAACCCCAGAAATACGGGACGATGAAATCCTCCTGCGCGTGGACGCGTGCGGCCTCTGCGGTACCGACCTGCACGTCCACGAAGGGGAGTTTGGACCGCGCTTCCCGCTCACGCCGGGTCACGAATTTTCCGGTGAGATCGTGGAGCTTGGTTCGCAGGTTAAAGGGTTGCAGATGGGTCAGCGCGCCACCGCCAGCACCACCATGCCTTGCGGCGAATGTTTCTACTGCAAGCGTGGCGACTTTCTGGAGTGCGAAAACCTCGGAGGGATCGGGGTGGAGGTCAACGGAGCCTTTGCGGAATACATTAAACTTCGGTCCAATCTAGTGTTCCCAATTGATAAGCTGTCCTTTCGGCAGGCAGTCATGATCGAGCCTACGGCCTGTGCCTGTCACGGCATGGAAGTCCTCGCCATGAAGCCTGGTAGCAATGTTCTTTTGATGGGTGCTGGTCCAACGGGGCAAGTCGTAGGCCAACTCCTCAAGCTGAACGGCGCATCCCGTCTGACGGTCGCGGCGCCGGCGGGGCCGAAATTGGATCTCATCGCCCGCTTGGCCGCTGACGATGTCGTGGCGGTTGATCGCAAGAATCCGGAAGTCCATCGGCGGCGGCTCAAAGAGCTGAGTCCGAACGGATTCGACTACGTCGTGGAAGCGACCGGGTCGACACAAATGCTAGAGGATGCGATGAGCTTGGTGCGCCGGCGCGGCACAGTTCTGGTCTACGCGGTTTATCCCGACCATGCCCTCGCTCAAATCAAACCGGCCGATATTATGCGTCGAGAACTGACGATCAAGGGTTCTTTTGCGCAGATGAACTCTTTTCCGAGGGCGCTGGACTATCTTGAGAGCGGAAAGGTGAAGGTCGACGAGCTTGTCACCCATGAGATTCCACTGCAGGACTACGACAAGGCACTGGATCTGGCCTGGGCTCGGCAAGGCATCAAAATTGCCATCATTCCATGATTCGCTAAGCCGATGTTCGGTCTACCGCCGCAGCTTCAATCTCAAGGGAAGTTCAGGTGCAAATTTTAGGTAACCCAGCGTTGAAGTGGTTTTTGAAGCCTTCGTTAGACTGGCTCCTGGTTTTTGTTCCCATTTCCGCCACGCTGCGGATCTGGCCAAAGCTCGGGAACGAAACCGCCCTGTTCATCTGCGCGTGCTTGGCGGTCGTTCCTCTGGCGGGTTGGATGGGCCGAGCAACGGAGGAACTCGCCGAGCATTTGGGCCAGGGAGTCGGCGGATTGTTGAATGCAACCTTTGGCAACGCGGCAGAGTTGATTATCGCATTGATGGCGCTCTCGAAAGGGTTGACCGGTGTGGTGAAGGCGTCCATCACAGGCTCGATCATCGGCAATATCCTATTGGTGATGGGTGCATCGATTCTCGGGGGCGGCCTGAAATTTTCGGAGCAGCGCTTCAACAAAACCGCCGCCCGCGCCTCGGCGACGACGTTGACGCTCGCATCCGTTGCGCTGACCGTTCCCACGGTTTTTCATCTGAGCGCCGCTGGACGCTCTGGCACGTGGGGCCAGGCGACAGAACAAAAGCTGTCGCTCGCCATCGCGGTCGTTCTTTTTGCCACCTACGCCTGCGTGCTCGGCTTCGAGTTAGTCACTCATAAACAACTCTACGCCGGCGCCTCCCGAGACGGTGGCGAAGATCGCAAAGAAGTTGCCGGCGGCTGGTCCGTTTCCAAATCCCTTCTTATTCTGGTCGCTGCAACTGCCCTGGTCGCGTTGATGTCTGAGTTTCTGGTCAGCGCGGTGGAGGCCGCCCGATCGACGCTGGGACTTACCGAGGTGTTCATTGGTGTGATCGTGATTGCGGTGATCGGCAACGCCGCCGAGCACTCGTCGGCAATAATGATGGCGATGAAAAACAAGATGAGTCTCAGCCTTGGGATAGCCGTCGGATCGAGTTTGCAGATCGCGCTCTTCGTCGCGCCGGTGCTCGTCTTTTTCTCGTATCCTTTCGGCACTCCGATGGACTTGGAGTTTACTCTGCCCGAGGTCGTGGCGGTGATTGTTGCCGTGCAATTGATCTTCCAAATCAGCGGCGACGGCGAAACGAATTGGCTCGAGGGAGTGCAGCTATTGTCCCTCTACCTGATTCTCGGGATTTTGTTTTTCTATCTCCCGGAAAAAGCGCACGCAGGCTGAGGCAGAACGGTCCGAGCCTTTACGACATCGACGGCGCTTGTATCCACAGCGGTTCGTCCGGAAATCGAATGAGCGGATTCTGCCCGCGAAATGCTTGATCGACATGAACGAGGAACAACCCGACCCCAGCTGCACCCTGCATCAATCCAGTTTGCGCGACAATATTGGCAGGTTCAACGCGCCTCTCTGCCTGCGTCCATCTGATTCCGGTCGTATCCGCTTCAGCACGGGCGATCAGATAGCCGGCGACGCGTTCGGCAAATGCGAGGTAGCTGCTTTCCCCGGTTACTGCATGCAGACCGAGAAAAAATTCGCCAACTCCAGCCGCGCCGCAACATCGGCTGACGTTGTTCCAGTATCCCGGTGTTTGTCGTTCAGGGATCCCTGATGACATCATCGTCGTTGCCTGTTTCCTGACCAAATCGAGCCAGTCAAGTTCTCCGGTCAGCTGAAATAACCGATAGAAAAACCGGCCCGTGCCGGCGGGTCCATGACACCAGCCCAGGTAGAAGAGATCGCGGCCGCCGGCGTCGTCGTGAAAGATTAGGTACTTGGATGACTCCGCCTGCGAGACTATCGACCGGAGATAGCTGCCTGCCGCCAGTGCACCCACGCGGCAGCGTTCGTCATTGGTCGCAGCGTACAGTTCGGCCATGAAATAACCGATGCCCGCAGTGCCATGGGAGAAATTCGGATACTCCGTCGAACGCCTGGCCGAGATGGTCCAGTAGATGCCTTTTACCGACTCATGCGCGAGCGCGAGGAGACGATCACCGGCTCTCCTGGCTAAATCCAGCAACTCGTTTCTGCCGGTTTGCCTGGCAAGATAAATAAGCACCAGCCCAATTCCGGCCGTCCCGGAAAAGAGATCATTTGATTCATTCCATGAAACGCCTGCATCGTCGTGTTTCGCGTCGGCCTGAAGCCGGTTGATGGCTCGATTGAGCGAGCGGAGCAGGAAACGGTCCTTACTGGTTCGAATGATCCGGTCGATCGCCCATGTGATCCCTGCCAGACCGCGATAAAGTCCGGAATCCTTTACTTGCTCAATGTGGCCGGCCATATGGCCGGCGCCGCGGAGGGCCACTTTCTGGTAGCTGCCCTCGCCAGTCGACTCGGCTAATTCCCGGAAAAAGAGAATCGTGCCCGCATTGCCATGGTAGATATCGACTTGGTCCTGGAGCGGTTCAATTGGCTTGCTTGGCCAATAACCTTCGAATACGCGGGTCTCGATCCACTGTGCTGCAGCGCGAGCTGCAGCAAGATAGTCTGGTCGAACATCCTTAGGCGCGTGCACGTCAGCAACGGGTTTCTTGATTCTCTGTTTTCCCTCAGGGCCATCCGCTTCCGGCAATGTAGCATGGGCTCTCAGCCTGTCCGAGAATCCAATGGCCTTATCAGGATTACGCCGAATGGCGCGAAGTTGAGAAGCTATTTTGGAACTCTTCTTCACCCGAAAGCGGGCGATGTGACTTAGCCCTTGGCTCCAACCCCAGGGGGAACCAGGGTGCCGCATCGCGACATAGTCGGCCCACGCTCGTTGGACGCGAAAGTACCGCCGCACCTGCCAAGCAAACGGTCCGCGTGACCGTGGCAAAATGATAATCAGCAAGTTAGGGCTGAAGCAAAGTATATCTATTATAGACCGCGACATTCCGATCGCCACGCACAACGATGGGTTGAGTGACGTCCTGCAAGAGCGTGGCCCCTTCTGCGGGGACTGACGCCAAACAGCGGCAGATTCGGATACCGGTCGCAGCGGATGATGGCAAGTTATCGACTTATATGCTAGAAATCCCGAACGCTGGACCGCCGCCGGTTTTTCGGTCTCACTTCGGCGAAAACAGGAGGAGATGGGGTTATTGAAAGACGTGTTCACCGCCTCGATGGCAGAACCGATGAGCCGTTGCTCGGGAGGTAGCCGTGCTTGATATTTCCTGGATTACGCATGCCTCCCGGATTCAGGATCGGATTGATGCTCTCGCTGCGATCAGCGACCAGGACGGGATAATCATGCGCACGTTTTTGTCCGAAGCCACGCTGCGCGCAAACCAGGTTGTAGCCGGCTGGATGCGGGAAACCGGGATGGCGACCAGCGAAGATCGCGTCGGCAATCTCCTGGGCCAATCACAACTGGATTCCAGGGATGCGGTATTTCTCCTTGGATCACACTTGGATACCGTACGAGATGCCGGGCGGTTCGACGGACCGCTTGGCGTTTTGTTGGCGATTGAAGCGGTGGACATTTTGCGATCGGCCAATGTGGTCCTGCCATTTGCTCTTGCTGTCGCCGGATTTAGCGACGAAGAAGGTGTCCGGTTTCAAAATGCTTACATCGGGAGCAAAGCTTTCTGTGGGTTGCTGACCGCGAGGGAGTTGGCGATACCGGATCGAGATGGCCTGACTCTGAGCGAAGTCGTCGAGCGATTGAGCGGGCCTGGGTTCGTGCCGCCGGGTCCGACCTTTGCCCTCGGCCGCCTGGCCGGCTATCTGGAAGTCCATATGGAACAAGGGCCAGTGCTCGAAAATGAAGGGCTTGCAGTTGGTGTAGTGACAGCCGTCGCGGGCCAGCTTCGTTGTCGATTAACCTGGACTGGAAAGGCTTCGCACGCCGGGACTACCCCGATGCCGTTGCGACGTGATGCGCTAGCCGGCGCGGCGGAGTTTATTAGCGCCGTAGAAGGAGCATCTGAACTATTTGATGGTCTGGTGGCGACGGTTGGGCGACTCGCGATCCAGCCGAATGTCAGCAATGTCGTTCCGGCCTTCGTGACGCATACTTTGGACGTGCGGCACCAGTCGGACTCGGTCTTAAATGACGCCAGCACATGGCTAGAGCAACGCGCGGGTGAAATTGCCAAGGCGCGTCGACTGGAGTCCACCTGGGAAATACTCCAGGCAACGCCCGCAAAAGAGTGTGACGCCGCATTGTCCCGAAGACTGCATGGGGTTGTCGAAACGGTGACTGGTTCAACCCGCCTGCTGCCAAGCGGAGCCGGTCACGACGCAGCAATTCTGGCCCTATTGTTTCCGGTGGCCATGCTTTTTGTGCGCTGCCGGGAAGGTCTGAGTCACCATCCGGACGAATTTGTTTCGTTGGAAGACATCGGCGTCGCACTTCAAGTGACGGTGGAGTTTCTACGTTCGTGGGAGTTGAAATGAGTGCTTACGATCTTCTGTTTCGTGGCGGGACATTAGTCAGCGCGGAGATGCTGGTTTCGGCGGACGTCGCCGTGGTGGGTGGGCGAGTTGTAGCGATCGGGCCGGAATTGGAGGGTCAGGCCGCGGAGGTCGTGGAGGCGTCGGGCCTGCATCTGTTTCCGGGATTTATCGATGCGCACGTTCATTTCAATGAACCTGGGCGCGAGCATTGGGAAGGACTCTCGACCGGGTCTCGTTCCTTGGCAGCGGGTGGGGGAACCGCCTTCTTTGAAATGCCCTTGAATGCCGCGCCACCGACTTTGGACGGAGAAGGATTCGCGAGAAAGCGAGCCTGTGCAGAGGCGAAGTCTGTCCTGGACTTCGCGCTGTGGGGCGGTTTGACGCCGATTAACCTTTCTACGATGGAGGAACTGGCGGATGCCGGCGCTATTGGGTTTAAGGCTTTCATGAGCCGGAGCGGAACGACAGATTTTCCTCATTCAAATGCGAAGGTGCTTAGGCAAGGGATGAAAACCGCCGCTGCGCGTGGTCTGCCAGTGGCGGTACACGCTGAAGATGATCTTATGACCTACACCTTGGCCGAAGAACGAAGAAGTCAAGGGAAGGTCGGCTGGCGGGATTATCTGGAGTCGCGTCCTGTCGAGGCAGAACTGTGCGCAATTCGGGTTGCCTTGGAGCTCGCGGGAGAGACCAGCTGCGACTTGCACATCGTTCATGTGAGTTGCCCGGAAGGCATTGATTTGATTCAGGCCGCCCGAGATCGTGGTGTTCAGGTCACCACTGAGACCTGTCCACATTATTTGTTGCTGACTGACGAGTCTGTCGGTGAGATCGGGGCTTCTGCCAAATGCGCGCCTCCATTGCGCGACGCGGCGCGACGCGAAGAAATGTGGAAGCGAATTCTGATGGGTACGATCGATACGCTCGGCTCGGATCATTCGCCCTCTCCGCCGGAAATGAAAATATCAGACGACTTTTTCTCAGTCTGGGGTGGCATTGCTGGTTGCCAGCATGCTTTCCCTTTGGCTTTGGCAGAATGGAATGTCCGTTCAGGATCGGATGGTTTTCCGCGGTTTGCGGCAGTGACCGCTACCACTGTGGCAGATCGCTTCGGCATCGGTCGCGCGAAAGGGCGGATCGCCGAGGGCTTCGATGCCGATCTAGTGTTAATCGATCTCCAGGGGTTTGGAACGATCACCGCGGAGCAGTTGTTCTACCGTCACGCGGTCAGCCCATACATTGGTATGGAATTGCGCGCTGTGATCGAGGGCACCTGGGTACGCGGTCGCGCAGTGTATCGAAACGGCAGATTCCTGGGTCCGCCGCAAGGCAGGCTACTCACACCTGATCCAAGCGCACTACCGAAAACTCAGTAAGCTTTTCGGTTTTTTCTTGCGCTGCGCCGCGCTTATTCCGCAACCTGTCGCGAAATTTAGGGAGTCGCCGTCATGCTCCGACGCTTCTTTGCTTTAAGGGAACATCAGACTTCAGGGTCACAGGAGGTAGTCGCGGGCCTGACGACCTTCGCGGCGATGGCCTACATTCTCGCGGTGAACCCGTCCATCCTTTCGACGACCGGCATGGATAAGGGTGCATTGATTACAGCGACCGCCGTCGCCTCGGGCGTGATGACCGTTGTGATGGCGCTGGCTACCAATTACCCGATCGCACTCGCGCCCGGGATGGGATTGAACGCCTTCTTCGCCTTTACACTTTGCGGGGCAAAAGGAATTCCATGGCAGGCGGCGCTTGGCCTGGTCTTCTACAGCGGCTTGATTTTTCTGGCCCTCTCGGTCACCGGCCTGCGAAAAAAACTCGTCGAGGCCATCCCGATTGAACTGAAATTGGCAATCACGGCTGGAATCGGCTTCTTCATCGCGTTCATCGGACTCAAAAACGGCGGTGTCGTGGTGGCGAACCCGGCGACCTTTGTCGGGCTGGGTGATCTATCGAAGCCGGGCCCCCTGCTGGTGATCGCAGGGATTATCGCCATTGCGATTCTAGTGACGCGCAAAATACCCGGGGCGATCATTTTGGTGATTTTGGCGCTCACCATCTTTGGGCTAATGATTCCAGCACCCGATGGGAAAGCGATGATCACCGTGATGCCAAACGGGATTGTTAATCTGCCTGCGTCTTTAGCACCTACATTCCTGAAGCTGGATCTGAGCTATTTTTGGAAGAATTTCTTAGGCACTCTACCGGTCGTGCTCTCCATCTTATTTGTTGATCTCTTTGATAACATGGGGACCCTGATCGGAGTTTCCAAACGTGCTGGATTGCTCGATAAGGACGGGAACCTGCCAAAAATTGGGCGAGCGTTTATGGCGGACGCTGGAGCGGCCATGTTTGGTTCAACTCTTGGAACCTCGACCGTCACGAGTTACATCGAGAGCGCGGCAGGAGTCGAAGCGGGTGGACGAACCGGATTGACCGTAATCGTTACGGCTTTCTGTTTTATTCTGGCTTTGTTCTTCACCCCGTTGATTTTGGTCATCCCCTCTGTGGCAACGGCGCCTGCTCTGGTAATCGTAGGCGCGTTTATGATGCAAGGCCTGGCGGAACTTGATCTGAGGGATTTTGAGAAGGCTGCGCCGGCCTTCATCACGATCCTGGCAATGCCGCTGGCCTTCAGCATTAGCGAAGGAATCGCCTTCGGCTTGCTCACGTATGTGGGGCTGAAAGTGGGGACCGGAAAATCGAAAGAAGTTGGCGCGGTCACCTACGCTTTGGCAGTGCTCTTTATCCTGCACTTTTTATTCGGGAGGTAACTCCGGAACTGGACAGGCCAAATTTGTTATGATTACAACGCCCTTAATCTTCGGAGACTCCCGTACTCACGTCGGTCCTACGACACGCATTGATTGCGCCGGATGGTCATGTCCCCAGTTCGTTGCCCGGTATTGAGAATGCGACAGCGGTGGTGCTGATATCCCTGGAGATGGGGGCTCGCTTTACTCAGTTGTTGCTAACTTTCCAAACCGATGGAAACGCAACATTTCATTCCAATGAAGCTGAGGCTTTCGCGTATGTCGTCGGAGGTTCGGTGCGCGCGGAAATCCCCGGGAATACCTGCACCTTAGACACAGGCGGCTACCTGTTTGTGCCGGCAGGCCAGGCTTGGAAACTGAGCGCGCCTGCAGATGGAACCCAGGTGAATCTGTTTTTCAAAAAATATGTCCCTCTAGACGGCTCGGTTCTTCCGGAGACGGTGGTGGGGCGCGAGAGCCTGGTGGCCGGGCGCCCCTATCTGGGCGATGAAGATGCCCGACTCCAGATCCTCTTGCCGGAACAGGCTTCTTTCGACATGGCGGTGAACATCTTTAATTATAATCCCGGCGCTTTCCTGCCATTCGTAGAGACCCATATCATGGAGCATGGCCTCCTTATGCTGGAGGGAAACGGGGTCTATCGCCTGGAAGATAGCTGGTATCCTGTTGGGGCCGGGGATTGCATCTGGATGGCTCCTTACTGTCCGCAATGGTTTACCGCGATGGGCAAATCGCCGGCAAGATATCTCTATTACAAAGATGTGAACCGTCCGGCCTTTCCATAGGCGGAGCGGATGACGGGTCGGCATGTTCGAGATGGCTAGCGGGCATTACTGTGCATAGGGTATCGACCGCAATCATTTCTCTGATTCGCGAGCTTCGAAGCACCGTTCCAGGCTGGAACGCGCAATAGCTCTTCACTGCGGGTGCCTTCCCGCCCAGACGAGGTAGACAAAAAACAAGATGATCACCAAAGCGCATCCGGTTTTGAATTGCTTGAAAAAGCGGGACAAGACATACCCAAAAACAAAACATTCTAATGCGGTGATGAAGGTGGATCCGATGAACTGGAAGACACCCGGGCTCGCGGATAAGTTGACGGGGCCGGCCCTGAAAAGGGAGGCGACGATGGCAGAGGTCCAGGCAAATGCAAAAAGGACCAAGGCTTCAAAAGCCAATCGCCGCCGTACCAACTTTTGGCTCGATTTGCGTTCGCCGTTTTCAGTCACAACCTGAGAATAGACGCCGGTTTCGACGGGTTTTTCGTCACAGGTGCGCCTGGATCGTCACCAGGACGCCCACCAGCACCGCGAGCGAAATGCTGTGAAAAAAAACGAACCGGAGAATTTCACCTTCGTGTCCGTACCAGCGAGTCGCGGTGGAAGCGACAACGATACTCTGCGCGTCGATCATTTTACCCATTACGCCGCCGCTGCTGTTTGCGGCGGCCATTAAGACCGGGTTGAGCCCCAGCTGTTGCGCGGTTGTTTTCTGCAGACCGCCGAACAAGACATTGGACGAGGTATCCGAGCCGGTAAGCGCCACCCCCAGCCAGCCAAGGAGTGTGCCGAACATCGGGTACAACACACCGGTCTGAGCAAAAGCGAGCCCGAGCGTTGCGTCAGTCCCGGAGTAACGAGTGACGTATCCTAAAGCGAGCATGCACGCGATCGTGAGCAGATGAAAGGCGCACAATTTTGAGCGTCCGCCAATAGACGCGCGCGAGTCCGACGGGAGAATAACCCATCAGAAAACCGCTGATAATCGCGGCGACCAGAATCCCAGTACCGGTTGCCGATAGTAAGCTAAGTGCGTAGACCGCTGGTTCGGGCCGAGGTTGCGGCACCAAGGGTGGAACTCGCAGAACAAGTTTGTCAAGTCCGGGCACCGACAGCTTCGGGTTAAATAGCCCGTCCAGCAATGCCTTGAACTGCGGTATGCCCCAGAGGAAAACTGCGACACTCAGGATGAGCCATGGGAGCCAGGCTTTCACCGTGTCGATGCGGGTAATCTGCGTTCCATTTTCCGGCTGAAACCGGAAGATCGTCGCGATCGGTTCGCCATTGCTGCTCTGCGCGTCCGTGTTGAGAGTCGGGTTCGGGCGTGACATGGAGAGCCACTGCGTGCGCGGTTGCCAGATGCGTAAAAACAGCGTTAACGCTGCCATCGACATGATTGACGCAACAATGTCAACCAACCAGGGGCCGTGAAGCGTCGAAACCAGAAATTGGGGTACGGCAAAGCAGACTCCGGTGACCAGGATGGCCGGCCAGATCTGGATCATTCCGCGGAAACCGGCAAACGCCCAGATCAACCAGAACGGGATGATAACCGAAAAGAAAGGGAGCTGGTGACCAATCTGCTTTGATAGTTGAAGTAGATCCAAACCGGTGACCGCCGAAAGCGCAATGACTGGTGTGCCGATGGCTCCGAAAGCCACAGGGGCGGTGTTAGCGATCAGGCAAAGACCGGAGGCGGCCAGTGGCGAAAAACCGATTCCTATCAGGATCGCGCCTGTCACTGCTACCGGTGTGCCGAAGCCGGCGGCTCCTTCAAAAAACGCGCCAAAAGCAAAGGCTATCAGAAGAAGCTGCAATCGACGATCTTCCGTGACGTTGGCGATGCTGTTTTGCAGAACTTTGAAGTGTCCCTTTTCCAATGTTAGTTGATAGAGAAAAATGACATTGAGGATAATCCAACCGATCGGTAGCAAACCGTATGCGGCACCGTATACCGCAGACATCGCCGACATCTGAACGGGCATCCCGAATTCGAGCATCGAGATGGCAATCGAAGCGGCAAGACCCAGTAATGCCGCAATATGTGCCTTGAGATGGAAGATGCCGAGTGCCCCAAGGAGGACAACTACGGGTACGGCTGCGAGAAGAGCCGAAAGCACTATGCTATGGAGGGGGTTATAAACCTGAGACCACATAGAGGCCCCGAATGTGGCTGAACAATGTTGTCCTGTCGATGCTGAAACGCCGATTACGCCAGCCCGGGGCCCGAAGGTAGGCACGGTAGTCAGTCCAAAGTAGCATAGGCGTCTCTCCATGGCGTCTCGCCTGTGTGTCCCCGGGCGCCGGCTTCGATCTCCAGAGCGAGCGGACAGATCCTGATTCGGGATGGGATCGCGCCGGCAAAGCGAAGCTTGCGGCGAACGAAGAGCAGCCCTCTTTGTGCTGGGCTTGGCAGCGTTGCGGTGGGCGCCGAGAACAGAACACAGGCGGGACGCCTATGCTACCATCAGCTCGGCGTCATGCCTCCCTACATCTCAAGGCTCGTCTGTCCGGTCACCTGGGTGGTCCTGCGGCGCATTAATTCGTTTCTTGTAATCGCCGCGGCTGAAATATTTCTCGAGCCAGACGTACAAGCAGATAAACAGGTAACGGCTCCCCATTTCCTTAATTTTGAGTTTTGCCTCGCCGATTCTCCGATTGCGCCAGGTAATGGGGATCACAGTCCAGGAAAAGCCGCGGACGATCGCCTTGAGTGGAATTTCCACGGTCAGGTTAAAATGAGGAGCGATCAATGGTTGGCATCCGTCGATCACTGTCTTGCGATAGGCTTTGAAGGCGTTTGTCGTATCATTCAGCGGGATATTAAAAAGGAAGCGCAAAAACGCATTTGCCAATCGATTCAATACAAGTTTGACCCATGGATAGTCCATTGCGCCGCCTCCCTTGACGAAGCGACTTCCGAAGACACAATCCCAACCTTCATTCAACAGGTTCCAGTAACGGACGACGTCGCGGCAGTCGTCAGATTCGTCTGCCATCATGATGACCACGGCATCACCGTGCATCCGCTCGAAACCGCACATGATAGCTCTTCCGAATCCGTGCAATCCATGGTTTTGCACTGGTAGAAGCTCCCCGATTTGCTTCCCTGCTTTCTGCAGTATTTCCCACGTCTGATCGCTGCTGCCGTCGTCGACTACGATTATTTCATGAGGAATCTGATGACGTCGCAGCTCCAAATGCAACTCCTCGACGGTGGAATTGATGCACCCTTCTTCATCCCGAGCTGGAATTACAATGGTCAGGAGGCGAAGTGGATCCGGCTTCCTTTCCGTCTGTATAGCTGGCCTCTGGGTCACTCTGATTCCTTGGGGTAACTTTCTTTATTAAGGACGATTCGTCCCGGCTCCGGCGCGCTTCATGGATCGCAAAAAATCAGGCGGATCTTCAGCCGCTGCAAATCTGAAGCCATTCTGGGTTCCGTTCTGCGTGATCCGCAATCTCGGTCAAGGTCTCTTCGAGCCGCGAAGATCTCAATCTCTTCGAGAGTCTCAAGGAAACAGCGTGCCAAAGTCGAACCGACGAACCCGCAAATGCCAGTGACGAGAAGCCTCATGGATCATAGGCGCCCCATAGGCCGAACAACGAAAAGTGGCAAGTTTCTTTTACGCCCCCGGCGCAAACAAGTTGGGCCTCCGGGACCAACCGCTTGACGAATAGGGAACAATCTGCTTTTTGAAGGTTTCGGATGTCGAAAAAATTATTGGTTACCGGTTCAAGTGGCCTGATCGGCAGCGAAGTGGTAACATTTTTTTGTGGCCAGGCGTGGCAGGTCAACGGCCTTGATAACAATATGCGGCAGGATTTTTTCGGGCCCGAGCGGAGACACCTCCTGGAACAAAAGGCGCCTCGAGCGAAAACTAGCCGGGTTTCGCCATCACGAAGTGGATATCCGAGATCGGGCAAGGGTCCTGGAAATCGTCCGCGAAATCAAGCCGGACGCCATCGTGCACGCCGCCGCCCAGCCGAGCCATGATCTTGCTGCAACCAGGCCATTCGATGATTTTGATGTGAACGCCGCGGGCACACTGAATATGCTGGAGGCGGTGCGGCAGGCGCGCCCCGAGGCTCACGTTCATCTTCTTGTCGACGAACAAAGTCTACGGTGACGCTCCGAATCGACTGAACTTGGTCGAAAAGGAAACGCGCTGGGACTACGCGGATCCGGAATACTTCGATGGCATCCAAGAGACATTCCCTATTGATAACTCCATGCACTCGATCTTTGGCGCTTCAAAGGTCGCCGCAGACGTGATGGTGCAGGAATATGGACGCTACTTTCAAATGCCGACTTGTTGCCTGCGCGCCGGGTGCTTAACCGGACCTAACCACTCCGGAGTCGAACTGCACGGTTTTTTGAGCTACCTGATTCGTTGCAACCTGGAGGTCGATACCTATAGAGTTTATGGTTACAGAGGAAAGCAGGTGCGAGATAATATTCATTCATACGACGTTGCACAATTTATAGATCACTTCATTCAGTCTCCGAGAGCCGGCGAAGTCTATAATCTCGGCGGTGGGCGACAAAATTCGATTTCTATACTGGAAGCTTTTAGCCTGATTGAAGAGATTTCAGGGAAAAAGATGTCTTATGAATTCGTGGATAGGAACAGGAAAGGAGATCACATTTGTTACATCTCCAACCTGTCGAAAATTAATGCGCACTATCCGACCTGGAAAGTGACCAAGGGCTTGAAAGAAACGTTCCGAGAAATTTGCGATGCCTGGCGGAGGCGCGCCGCCTGAAAACGGGGTTGATCCCGAAAACGGTCGTAGCACTTCCGATTGTCTCACGGCTGCGAGAGGTTACAAACACAGGTTGCCACATGAACGGACAAGATTGGCTGCCGAATTACTCAGCACGGCGCAGACTCAAGCACATCACCCTCAGGAAGCCAAGCAGTCCTTAAACCTGAGAAATGCTCTTAGGTGTTTCTTGAGTTAGTTTTGGATGCTTTCCGCCGCCAGGGACTGCGTCTCCCGCCGCATCATGCTCAGGAGCGCGTGCCCTCGCAACCGGGCCAGCTCTGTTATCTGATGCGCGTCCGCTGCTCTCTTGGCAATTTCGTATCCGATGAGATAGCCCATGCGCGCCGGAATCTGCCCGCCGCGTCGATAGGAAAGGTAAAGCGCGGCTGTGGTGTCGTCTGTTGATTCGAGTTGCGTCAATAAACTGCGGGCCAGGATCGGGGCGAATTTCGGGCCTTCTTCGGCCAGCCTTGGATCTAAAAGAGCATCGGCTAACGTCGCCTCAGGATTCAACACCTGACTGACATAGGTTGCCAGTCCCTCCTGCCAGATCAGGCGATATAGTTCTATCTGGTCGGCGTCGCGTGGCGGTGGGTTCACCTGGAAATGGTAGAGATGAAATAACTCGTGAGAAAGGATCACTGGCAGGCGCACCTCAGCTCCGTGGAATTTGGCCAATCCATCCAATCCAAGCAAGAGCATGCGAGGATCGTCATGCGGAATCTTTCCGTCGAAGCGAAATAAAGAAAGCATCAGGTAGATTTTGGCTCTTGAAGAATCGAAATCTGGGAAGACGCTCAAAAATCTTGCCTGGATTGATTCGAGTTGTTCCTCGAAGCGTCGATGAATGTGTTCGATCGCTGGAAGATATGCTGGAAGTCCGTCGAGGTATTGTTCCAGGGTCCCGATATCCGTCTTGAAGATCTGCGGCCGGCCGTAGATCTCGGGATGCGGCCGGATCAATAGTTGCGCAAAAAGCTTCGCCCGGCTTTCTCTTTCCTCGGGAGCAATTCGCAAATAACTGTATAGATCTGGAATAAGATCGTGCACGATCAGGTTGCCCGCGGCCTTGGCCGACAGGCATTGATAAATGGAGACCAGACAAATCAGGAGAGACCGGAGCAGGCGTCGGGTTTTTTTACGTTGTCGGCTCTTTCCCATCGTTCGGCATTTGATGAATCTTCACAAATTCATTTGATTGCAGATTATACACCCACATTTCAAGAGGGGTTCCCGGGTCAGGCAGAATAAATGGAGACAGAAACAGATGCCAATCGTAGCGTGTGCCGTGCATCTGGGAGATCAACTACCGGCCGCAACTCTGTCGCAGCGACAAAAGAGCCGCTGCCTACCGGTTTAAAAAATATCAGGTTAGCGATAATATTGGGGACCGAGCGAGAACCGTGCCGGATAACTTCCAACCTCGCTCCACGATCCCAAGATATCTAGCTTCGACGATTTTTCGGCTGATCGCGTAGTTACCGGTCGCCTGCACCGCAGGATCGACGAAACGAATATCGTCCAATCGACTAAAATAGCCTGCGTCGGAAAGCTGTTTGATGCCGATATCAAAGATCATCTGGCATCTCAGGGGGCAGAGAGGATAAAAAGGCCCTGTCATCGTTCCGTCCACCTGCTGGATCAAAGTAGGCAGAAAAAGGGATTAGCCTTTTCGCGAGCAGTTTGTCTCGCCTCTCGATTGCCACCTGACTTAAACGATTCGAAATCGCCGATGACTAACAACGCAGCGATAGCAAACGTTACGCCGAAAGCCGCAAGCACTGCGAATGCGATTGAGCCGCGGGTTGGAGAGTGTAGATGCCGGGCTCGCTGGAATCAAGAGCGATGAGGATGAGCGCCTGGATTGCGATTAGCAGGAGAGTGACGTGGGTGGTATAGCGGCTGGCAAGAAAGCCTCCTGTGTAACCCATTCCAAGTCTTCCGTAAGTGGTGACCAGACAGAAGGAGTATGCATATAAACCTAACCCAAGCCATGGAGCCGCATCCGGAAGTCGACGACGCTTCATCACAATGGATGTTAGAAAGAGGAAGACGATCGTTATCGACAAACCAATAAACCAGGCGCGATGGGGCAAGTGTTCATAAGAAATCCAATGAGCCAGTGGATTCCCTACCAGTCCTAAAAATCCAAAAAGCGGCAGCTGCGCTTTTTCGATGATTTGCTCCGGCCGAAGGTGCAATTCCGTAGTGCGAGGCAGACCGGAGAAATAGAGGGAGAACGTAATCGCCGCGGAGACCAGGAGGCAAAGCAAACCAATTATTTTCTTCCTGAAAGAATCGTTGGTCAGGGAAAACGAGAAAATCAGCGCGGGCCAGATCAGAAGTCCTTGGGCTGACGAAAAGCTGGCCGCGGCGCCGAGCGCCGCAGCCGCGAACAGACGAAACCAGAGCGCGATGTTCGAGCGACTGAGAATGACCAGGCTCGCTATCACGGCGAATTGAATGAAGAAGAAGGCGAACTGGAACGCCCATAACCAATTCTCCAGTTGCACCAGAGAAAACAAGGCCAGCGCACTCACGGCTACAGCAGCGATCCAGAGTGTCGGATGCGTTCGCGGATAAATCCTCTTGAACTGCGAAAACAGGAACAGCATCGCAACCACCGCGACGAGCCAGTTCGCGATCATCATTACCTTCGAATCCCAATGGGTAAGCACGGCGAGTGTCGGAAAACTCCAGTCGCGGGATCAGCATCCGATGCTCATTGTTCGGGGACCAAAAACGGTCGAAGGTCGCCTGTCCTGATAGCACCGATTTAACGAGGCTGGCATACCACCATTCGTCGGCGAAAGGAACGTTCACTCCGTTGATCAGAATGAATGCCAGAGTTGAGAGCGATGCGATCGCGCAAAGCACCGCTGCTGCCAGGACGGTTTTTTTGGGCAGAGAATATTCCCTCGGAGGCATCTTTAACCGGGCGATATCCGTGCCATGTAATCTTGTCTCCCGCCCAGCTTTTTGACCATATTCTCTCAATCGTTGCGCTAAAGGCGCAGGAGTGACGTCGCTACGAATCACCAGCACCGGTCGATCTGTTCGATTCACGATTTCGCGCGTGACATTTCCAATCGCGTAATTGCGCCACGCATCGCGAACCGGCCATGAACCGGACACCACGAGATCGTAATCGCGGAGCTCGACTTCTTTGACGATCTGCTCAATCACGATTCCGTGGCGGATCTGCACAATCCCAGGCACCCCGGCGCGTTCGATAATCTCTTTCTCAGTCCGAAGATTTCGAGCCAATGCTGAATTGGAATTCAATAAGGCAGTCATGTCTTCCTGCCGCCGGAATAAGCTCCCATGCATCGCAGGCGGTTGTGGGATCACGGTCAAGAGCGTGACCTCCGCAAAAAGATCCTTGGCGATTTTGCTCGTGAATCTCACCGCATTGTCAATATAAGTGCCACCACCTGTGCAAATCAGGATCCGCTTGATGGCCGTCCGCAACACCGGAACCACCAGCACGGGCGGAGCAATCGTCTCGGTGATCGAATAGGCTTTGGTCGAAGGCAGGAAAAACTCCTGGGCGCCTCGGCGTTCCGCTCCGATGACGACCAGATCATAGACCGTCTGCTGGGTGTGCTGAATGATTTCCGCAACCGGGTCGCCGAATTTGGTAACGATCTGTAGGTCAACTTCTTGTTCCCGGAATACTTTTGACTCCTCGCGCAACGTCTCCAGCAGTTTCTGATCGTCCTGCCCGATTTCTATAATTCCGAAAATCGTCGTCTCGGCTTTCGTGGCGTTGGCGATAATTGCTGCGGAAGCGAGCGCCCTGCGTGCCCGCTCCGAACCGTCGCTGCAAACCAGGATCTTCATAAATACTTGTTCACGGATGATGATTGGTAAGAAGTCTTTGAGCAATAACGATGGCCCCTAAGAGGGGAAGCGGAGAAAAGGCGAGACGGATGCGCGGACCCGTAAAATATTGCGTCAAGTTGGCGCCGATTCGAGCTCCGAGCGCCGCCCCGGTTTGCATGACCAAAGCGATCACAATGTCGACGTTTCCGTTCATCGCGTGCCTGATCGTGCCGTAACTCGCTGAAATGATAATCTCGAAGAGGTCCGTACCCACCGCGATATGAGTTGGGATTCCCAGCAAATAGACCATCGACGGCATGCGGATATAGCCCGCGCCGCCGCCGAGAAACCCGCTGAAAATTCCGCCAATGAACGAGACGAAAAGGATCGCCCAGAACGAAATCGATTCGATTCCCGAATGCGGCAGACTGACGCGCGGCGGAAGGTTGATCCGCTGAAGCGCCTTGGCAAAACCGTCGATTGCCGTGACGTCCGGTTTCCTGATTTGAGTCGACTCGCAGCGCTGATTTCCGGCCTTGCTTAAACGCAACGCCATCCAGCTCTCCCACGCGCAGAACAGCGCGATCCCCGTAAAAACAACGATCGACACGCTGCCGACGACTAGTTCGACATGGGCTCCCTTTTTTAAAATCTCGATGGCCTGTACACCGGCTTCTGAACCGACGATCGTCCCGACCACCATGATTGCGGCGAGTTTCAAATCGATATTGCCCAGAACACGATGGGTTCGCGCTGCGACAATCGACTTTCCGACGATATGCGCAAGATCTGTCCCGACCACATAGTTCATCGGAAGCCCCGCCGCAAACAATGCAGGAGCGGTTAGAAAACTCCCGCCGACACCGAAAAATCCTCCCAGAATTCCAATGACAAATCCGATGAGAACCAGGTAAATCGGATCGAGGTGAACACCGGAGATGGGGAAGTACATCGTGGTTATTGTCCTCTCCGGCGCCGAGTGACATGGACTAGACCGGACGCCACACGTTCCAGTGCGACGGCCTGAACAATCATCAACAAAATCGCGACGAATGCGTAGATTATGGGATCTTTGCCGGACAGTTCCTTAAGCCATCCCACGAGAAAATGCAGCACTACTGCCAGATAAACTGAGACCAGCGCGACATAAATCAATACTTCCGTAATCAGGTGAATAACGCTCCGTTTCGTGACACTCATGATTGGGCTTTGTTCTATCTCCGGTGAGATACCATGCAGGAGAAAATAATTCTCTCAACGGTCAGTGCCTGGGAACTAGGAGATAAATTCGAAACAACCAGGGCTCAGAAGAATGAAGCTCTTCGTGAAGCTAAAATTGCGAAGCAAGATGGCGATTTGAGTGAGAACGCTCCCTATCAGGCAGCAAAGGAGAAGTTTCGCACGATGGGCCGTATCCAGCGTCGGCTCACTGGGGAAATGAACAAGCTCATCTCGCAAGGCCACACCGTCGTCGATCCCTTGTCCTGGGTGATCGAGCAGCCGGTAACTGCGGTGGAACTGGGGACAGTCGCCGAGATCGAGCTTGGCGGCGAAAAGCAAACCGTGCTGATTGCGGGCGCGAGAGATCATCATTTTCCAAATGAAGGGGAGATTATTCCAATCCCTTATAACTCTCCACTCGGCTGTCTGTTGTTGAATCATCGAGCAGGCGATCAGTTCGCGGCGCAGATCAACGGCAACCAGCAAACAGTCACGATTACGCGTCTGGGCCGCCCGACACGTGATGAAATCCTGAACATCTTTCCTGTCCTTCGTCAGTCCAAGGTGTCATAGGCGTCTCGCCTGTGGGGGGACAGGCCCCTAGCTCTGGCCGACATTCTTGTACTCCTCGGAGATATCTTTGTGCGAGTACTCGGTCATAAACAGGGTCGCAATAAATCCGATCAGCGCGCAAACCAGGATGTAGATGGCGATGGATGAACCGGTCTTGTAAATGGAAAAGAGCCAGGCGGCGATGATCGGGGCCGGACCGCCTGCAATGATGGAAGCCAGTTGATACCCTATTGAGGCGCCGCTGTAGCGCATGCGCGGTGTGAATTGCTCGGCAATGAGCGAAGCCTGGGTCCCGTAAACAATGGAGTGCGGAATGGCGCCGAACAGGATGCCGAGCACGATCAGCTCATGGTTGCGCGTATCGAGCAAGCCGAAGAAAACAAAGCCGCTCACCGCCATCAGGCCCGCGCCCAGCAGGTAGGTGCGTTTCCGTCCAATGCGGTCCGAAATGTATCCGGATAGCGGGATGGTGAAAAGCTCGAGCACGGCGAACAGCAGTACGGCCTGCAGCAGGACCCCTCTGTCCACTTTCAGGAAAGTGGTTCCGTACGAAAAGACGAATGCGGTGAAAATATAAAAAGGAGTCTGTTCCGCCAATCGAATCAGCGCAGAGAGGATGATCGATTTTGGTTGCCGTTTGATCACCTCGAGTACCGGCGCTTTCTCGATTTTGTTTTCGGCCACCAGCTTGGAAAACACCGGGGTCTCAAGAATCCCGAGACGGATCCAGAGCCCGATAACAATCAGAATCGCGCTGAGAATAAACGGCACGCGCCAACCCCATTCGAGAAATTTGTCTCCCGAGATAAAGTTGAAGGCAATTACCGCCAGGTTCGCCAGGAACAGGCCGGCTGGCACGCCGAATTGAGGCCAGGAGGCGATAAATCCGCGATTGCCGTGGCTTTTCGACCATTCCATCGCCAGCAGGACGGAGCCTCCCCACTCGCCTCCCACGCCGATTCCTTGGACGAACCGCAGAACCGTCAGGATAACGGCGCCCCAGATGCCAATCTGCGAATAGCCGGGCACAAAGCCGACCAGGACCGTCGCGACGCCCATCAGCAACAAGGTCGCGACGAGCGCTGCCTTGCGGCCCATCCTGTCGCCATAATGGCCAAAGATCGCTGCGCCCACTGGGCGCGCGACAAAACCGACTGCGTAAATCAGGAAGGCTTGCAATGTTCCGACCAACGGATCCGAATTCGGGAAGAAAGCTTTGGCAAATACCAGTCCTGTGACGATGCTGTAGAGGAAGAAATCGTACCATTCAATGGATGTGCCGACCGTGCTGGCGATCACCGCGCGAAGCAGCATGCTTTGGTTTGTTCGGTCCGATTCTGAAAGATTGCTTGTGACGGCCATAGATCGATTCTGGGGGATATTGAATCAGGCGAGATTACGCGGAAATTCTACGTTGCGTCAATGTCGTCGTCCTGCGAATTCCTGGCGCGCGCTCTGGACCTCGCAAGCTTCGAAGCGTAAATGGAAACCATGGCAAGCCTGACGACGAGCGACCCGGTTGACATCTCGCAAAGCGCGGTGCGAGCCATCGTTTTTGACACTTTCGGCACGATTGTCGATTGGCGCGGAAGCCTGATTTGTTCTCTCAAGAGCTTCGGAATCGAGCGTGGCCTGGAGGCACCCTGGGAGAAGGTCGCGGACCGATGGCGCGCAGCTTACCGGCCCAACCTTGATCGCGTCCGCCGTGGCGAATTGGACTGGACCGCCCTCGACGAACTGCACCATGCGGCTCTCGTTGAACTCTTGCCAGAATTCGGCATTGCGTCTCTGCCGGAATCAGATCTCCGCTTCTTGACGAATTGCTGGCACCGACTTTCCGCCTGGCCCGACGCGATCGACGGGCTCCGCCGTTTGAGGAGAAAGTACATCATTGGACCACTCTCGAACGGGAATCTTTCCCTATTGGTCAATCTTGCGAAATTCGCTGATCTCCCGTGGGACGTCATCTTCGGAGCTGACCTGTTCCGCCACTACAAACCTGACCCTGAAACATACCTTGGTGTCTGCGCTTACCTTGGACTGCGGCCCCGGCAAGTCATGTTGGGAGCAGCCCACAACTATGATCTGGCAGCCGCGAGAGAGCTAGGCTTGCTAACGGCATTTATTCCGCGTCCAACAGAACATGGTCCAGGGCAGACCACCGATCTGTGTGCTGACCAATCCTGGGATATCATTGCGAGCGACTTGGTCGACCTTGCCGAAAAAATGACGACTTAGCCGCGTCGCTTAAAAAGCGGCACACTGATTCGAATGGTCTCAGAGGCATTGCTCGGCACGAATTAACCACAGGGTGGAAGCCTGTACTACATTACGCGCCGCTGATCGTCAGAATTCTACTGCGTCGTAACTCAATGCCAGTACCAGCGGTGATGCCTCCAGTACCGATGCCGCCAATAGGGACGCCCGTAGTACCGATAGCCGTACGGTCCCCAATAGTAGCCAGGAGCATAATATCCTGGGCCGTAATAATAGCCTGGGTAGTAGGCGGGACCCACGAACACATGGATACCTGCCTTCGATTCGCCGACCGCAAAAAATCCTCCGAAAAGAACGATAACGAGAACAAAGAAGAACTTTCTCATAAATGGATTGGGTCACATTTTTGGACGAAGCACATCAGGGCTTATTCACGCGCGTTTGTTCCTTTTCAGAAGGAGCCTGCCCGTAACCAGCCGGCTCGCCGGAGCCATTCGATCAGCCGGGGATCGTCCGCTGAAAGAGGAGGAAGCCATAATCCGAGTTCCTTGCGACTCCAACAATCGCCGTTCGAATTTGCGGGGTTGCTGAATTCGTATCGGTAGAGTACAGCACGCACATAGCGCGGAGGGTTTCCAGGGAACGGATTATCTTGAAACAGGCTCAGTGCACTCGAATTGTTATGCAGAAGCTTCCAGACCAGATGAAGCGTCCAGGGATATTGATTCGGCGCCGACATCGCGGCGAACCACATTTGCCAATCCAGGCGTAATTGATATGGAGCGATTTGCGGCGGAATCTTTTCCAATTTCACTGGAAGTCCCTTGTACAGATAGGGTCTCCAATCGGCACTTTCGTCCGGCACGGAGGCGTCGGTGCCTTCAAAGATGACGTTTAGACGATCACGGCCGACGGTTCCAAAGGCGCCGTACGTGTTCACCAGATCGAGGGGATCAAACGAAGTGTTCATAATCTGGTGTGATGACACCATATTCGCAACCGGCTGGATGCTAAGAACCGCTACCAGACAAACAATGATCCAGGATGTCACGCGCATTACCTTGCTGGGCACTGCGGAGACCGCCGCCAGTTCCGCGCGTTTGACCAGAGCTCTTGGTAAAACCTTAGCCCAGAGGCCATCATCGAAACAGGCCAAGGCCGGAATGATCGTGAGCCAGTTCAGGAAAGATAAGTTACCGCTCAAAATCAACACCAATTGAAAAGCGATAATAATCCCACCGCCGATCTGCCTTGCGAAACGCGGCCAGTAAACAAGACAGGGAGCTACGAGCTCCGCCAGGAAATTGAATCCTGCTCCGAAACGGAGCACCGCTTTAGGCAAGAAGTGAAACCATCGGCTCAACGGATTCGGCAGGGGCTGAGTTTCAAAATGGTAATAGAGCGCCGTGAAATCACGCCAAGCCGGATCGCCTCTCAATTTGATTAAACCTGCGCCAAGCATCATGCGGCAGATTAGCCATCTGAATAGCCAAAGGATGGGGAGCGGCGGTTCGCGTCGTGGGAAAGGCTTGGCGTCCATGAGAGGACACAGGAAAATGGCGAGAAAACCGGTTTCCAGCAACTGGACTTCCCAGCCAAACCCATACCAATCCTGTCCCAGGTGGACGAACGACATGTAGAGACCCCACAAGATTGCAAGGAGAATAGCGTTCGCATAGCCGGCCACTACCACGCAGGCCAGCACAAATCCTGTCCAGGCTGCAACCAGGAGCGCCATGTCCGAATGGATGAACCAGAAAAGTGACGGCAAATGCAAAAAACCCGAAAACGTGGAGCCGAAGATCGGGCGGGCGCGCTCGATAAAAAGCTCTACCGGGAGCAGCCCATCGGATCCGATCAAAGGCAAAATCTGGTTGGCAGCAACGAGGAACCCGACGGCGTAAACGACTCCCAGCAATCGCAATAGAATGAATCGCGTTAACCAATAGGTGGGCCGTCTTTCCAATCTGTCGTCGCCTCTCAACGTCACGACTGCTCGACCGCAACGATACAGACATCGTCGTCGAAATCCCGCTTTTTGGAGAAATCGCAAGCATCTGCCAATAATGCGTTGAACAGCTTCTCGGCTGGTAAATCGGCGTGGGAGCGCAGGCTCGAAATCACTGCATCGAGTCCAAACTGTTCTCCATCCGGGGATTCGACCTCGTACAACCCATCCGTAAACAACAGGATGCAATCATTTTGTTCAAATGCAGAACAGGAGGTTGAATAATTCACGCCGTCGAACAGTCCCAAGCCTGGTCCGGTTTTTCCCCCGTCCGACAAAATCCGTTCAACCATTCGTTCGTTCCGTCTGACACGTAAAGGTGCAGGATGACCCGCGTTCGCAAACTGCGTTTCTTTCGTCGCGGTGTCGGCCGTCAAGTAGAACGCCGTTGCGATGAACGGTTCGTCGACACGTTCCAGGATGGCGCGCAGTTGCAGATTGAGCGCACTGAGGAACCGGCCCGGATTCTGCATCATTGGCCGCAATTCTTCCAGCAAGGTCCGAATGATTGCCGTGACCAGGGCCGCGCGCAACCCATGCCCCATGACGTCACAGATGAAGATGCCGGCTCGGGTCGATGAGAGTGGAAAGATATCAAAAAAGTCGCCTCCAACCGCCTCAGCCGGGCGGTAACAGTGCGCAAAGGTTAGCGCGCTGTATCCGGAACTGCCAAAATACGAGAGCGTCGGGTAGTCTCGGGGCAATAGCGCTAACTGGATCTCTCGCGCCATGCGAAGATCGGCCTCGAGCTGGGCGTTTTTTGCCTCTAACTCTGCGGTCGTGATACCTAATCGGTTGCGCTCTTCTGCGAGCGCGTCCTCCATTTTTTTTATGGTCGTAAAGTCTTTGTTGATCCCGCAGATCCCGATGATCTGACCCTTGGAATCTTTCAGCGGCAGCTTGGTGGTGTAGTCCCAAGTCACTCTCCCATCCGGGTAGATCAACTTCTCAATTTTGCCCACCATCGGTTGCCCTGTTTTGATGATTCGCTGTTCGTCGTCAAACGCCTCTTGCGCCGTCTGCTCCGACCAAAAATCGAAATCGCTCTTCCCGATGAGATCTTGCGGGTTTGCTACATCCATATATTCTGCGACCGCGCGGCTGGCGCGTAGAAAATGACCCTGCAGATCTTTGAAATAGACCTGGTCCGGAGTATTCTCGAGCAGGAAGCTGAGGAGATCCTGCCCCAGACTGAGATCTCCTGGTTCTGAGGAAAGGGGTGATTCCACGTGATTGGTGTATTCTAGACTGCCGTCGAATAATCGTCATCTTTAATCCGAAAACCGCGAGAACGATTGTGGGCGAGCTTTCGCTGCGCTATTTGATACCGGACATTATGGAAGATCCTGAAGTACCAACTGAACATCTTCACGAAGAAATCCATCATCGTGCCGAGCACTCCCGCGAAGCATGGGTGCTGGGCGTTGCTCTCAGCTCGGCCCTGCTAGCCGGGCTCGCCGCTGTCTCTTCGTTGATGGCGGGGCATCACGCGAACGAAGCGATGATGTCGCAGATTGAATCATCCGACCAATGGAGCTACTACCAATCCAAGGGCATCAAGGAAACCGCGCTGACGAGCAAGACGGAAATTCTCGACGCACTCGGGAAGCCGGGGTCCGGCACCGACAAAGAAAAGGTGGCGCAGTACGAACGGGACAAAGAGCAGATTGCGAAAAAGGCCGGTGATCTGGAAAAGGAGGCCCAGGTTCATCTGCGCACCCACGAGGTCTTGGCGAGCAGCGTGACGATGTTCCAGATTGCTATCGCGGTCGGAGCGATTGCAGTCCTGATCCGGCGTCGGGGATTCTGGCTGGCCAGTTTGATTGTTGGGCTGGCTGGGATCGCTTTTCTGATTCAGTCTTTCTTCACGGCTGGCGGCCACTGACCGAGAACCCTACAGCTAAAAGTCATCTGGATGTTCGAAGATGGATTGGGAAGAAAGATACCGGTCTGGAGATACGCCTTGGGATAAAGGGGGGCCCGCGCCGCCCCTTTTGGAATGGCTTGCGAATCGCGGCGCGATGCAGGGCCATGTACTCGTGCCAGGTTGCGGCGTGGGTCACGACGTACGGGCCATTGCAGCAGCCGTCCCGACTGCGCCGGTGATTGGCCTGGATGTCGCTGCGAGTGCGCTCGACCGGGCACGCCGATTTGATCGGTCCGGAAACGAGAGGTACGAATTGGCAAGTCTCTTTGATCTCCCCGTCGAATTGACAAACCGCTTTCAATGGGTGTTTGAGCACACCTGCTTTTGTGCAATCGAACCGGGCCTGCGTCCGGACTACGTCCGTAGCGTTATCAGAGCCTTGCGACCCGGGGGTGCGTTGCTGGCGATCTTTTTCTTGGATCCGTGGGATCCTGGGGAAGCGCCGGAAGGAGGCGGTCCGCCGTTTGCGGTGACCCGGGAAGAGCTCGACCGTCTGTTTGGAGCCTATTTTGTGCTTATCGAGGAGCTCAAGCCTCGCAGGGCGTACCCTGGACGTGAAGGACGGGAGATTATCCGTCTGCTCAGAAAACGCGAGTGAAGGAAGAGAAACGCATCGGCGTTTCGGCGTATCGGCGTGGAAGGCCTGGTGCCGGCAAACGACAAGGGATGGTAGGGCGAAGCTCCGTCTGAGCCGGGAAGGGCGCGTCGATGCGGCATGTAGTGGAGCCAGGATGACACGTCGTTCCCCGGTTTGTGTCAGCGATGATAAAGGATGGTAGGGCGAAGCTCCGTCTGAGCCGGGGAGGGCGCGTCGATACGGCATGCAGTGGATCCAGGATGAGGCGTCGTTCCCCGGCTCGGACGAGCCTCGCCCCACCAGGAGAAAAATTCGAGATGGAGTTCGAGAACTTGATCCGAGAGAACGGGGTGACCTCGGAAAGAGCGGAGTTGCGTCACGGGTTCCGGGATGCGATGTGGATTCCCCATCTTTCACCGTTTAAATGCAGGACGCAGAGCAAAACGCACGGACCAGCAATCCACGTTCCGAAGGTCAACGAAGCCGAACGATACCTCTTCGAATTCTTGTGCCGCTGATCGTTGCCTGTGCGCTGTTTATGGAAAATCTCGATGCGACGGTCCTCTCGACAGCTTTGCCGGCGATCGCGCATGATCTTCATCAAAGTCCGATTCAACTCAAACTGGCGCTGACCTCCTATCTGCTTACTCTCGCTGTGTTTATTCCTGCCTCGGGCTGGGTTGCCGATCGCTTCGGCACGCGAATTATATTTCGGCTGGCGATTTTGATCTTTGCGATGGGGTCCGCCCTGTGCGGTTTCGCCAACTCGATCGGCGCGCTGGTGGCGGCCAGGGCGTTTCAGGGGATGGGCGGTGCAATGATGGTGCCGGTGGGGCGGCTCGTGATCTTAAGGACAATCCCGAGGTCGGAGCTTGTCGGAGCACTTGCCTGGTTAACGATGCCGGCTCTGCTCGGGCCGGTGATGGGGCCGCCGGTAGGCGGCTTTATTACGACCTATTTTCATTGGCGATGGATCTTCTGGATAAATTTGCCAATTGCCGCTCTTGGCATCACGCTCGCCACCTTGTTCATCCCCAATGTTTGTGGCGAAACAATCACCCGGTTTGATTATTTGGGCTTTGTTCTGTCCGGACTAGGGCTGTCAGGCCTGGTCTCTGCCTCCGCGGCGCTCGAGGCCTCCGGAGTGTCCCTTTGGGCGGTCGTCGGCCTTTTTCTTCTGGGTTCTGTCGCGATAGGTCTTTATGTGGTACACGCTCGTCGAGCGGAATCACCGATTCTTGACCTGAGGCTTTGGAGATTCCCGACGTTCAGGGCGGGAATAGTCGGGGGCTCGTTTTTTCGGATTGGAGTAGGAGCGATGCCACTCCTCCTGCCGCTCCAGCTTCAACTCGGTTTCGGGATGACTCCGCTCAAGTCTGGGTTATTAACATTTGTGACTGCGATCGGCGCCCTTGGGATGAAGACGGCCGCCGGGACCATTTTGAAACGATTCGGATTTCGCTCTGTGCTGATGTTTAATGCAATTGTGAGCGGAATAATGATTGCTGCGCCTGCACTGTTCTCGGTGACGAGCCCGATCACGATGATGCTCGCAATTCTCTTTGTCGGCGGATTTTTTCGGTCCCTGCAATTCACCTGCATCAATGCAATCGGATTCGCGGAAATCGATCAGCCGGAAATGAGCCAGGCGACTAGTTTCACCAGCGCTTTTCAGCAAATCGCACTGAGCCTCGGCATCACGGTGGGCGCTTTGATGCTCCAACTTTCACTTACGATCCGTCACAGTTCCACATTGAAAGCATCGGATTTTTTGCCAGCTTTTGTCGCGGTCGGATTCATTGCCGCCACCTCTTATTTTAGCTTTTCGCGCCTCCCGCGAGACGCAGGGGAAGAAGTTGCCGGGCGGAAACGTGTGGGATCGGCGGCTGTGGCGGTTGCGGACGGACGGAGCTGAAGAACCTCTATGTCAGGAGTACGCATTGCAAAACCGCTGGCACCGGCCCGGCGCCTGCAAACACCAGGCGAAGAGATCGCCAACAGCGTTAGCTCAGGAGTGGGACTGCTGGCGGTAATTGCCGGGATTCCTTTGCTTGTCGATTCTGCGATTCAGCGCCGGAACGAGTTTAGTCTGGCCGGAGCGATCATTTTTGCGGTGGCAATGGTTACCCTTTATCTTTCCTCGACGATCTATCACGCGGTCCCGGAGGGCAGGATCAAACAGATCTTCCATCTGCTCGATCATTCTGCGATTTATATTCTTATCGCCGGCACTTATACGCCCTTCGCGCTAGGGGCCATGCGCGGCGTCTGGGGTTGGATACTTTTCGGAGTTATCTGGAGTTTGGCGGTGCTGGGGATCTCTTTTAAGGTGTTAGGCGGTTTGCAGCATCAACGGCTCTCAATCCTGACCTACCTCGGGATGGGCTGGTTGGCAGTATTCGCCATTCGTCCTTTTTGGCTTCACGTGCAGTTGCCAGGATTGTTGTGGATTTTTGCCGGAGGCGTCGCGTATACCGCTGGGGTTCTCTTTTACGCAGCGAAACGGCTTCCTTACAATCATTTCGTCTGGCATCTTTTTGTGATCGCCGGAACAGCCTGCCATTTTTGTGCTGTCCTCTGGTATGCAGGATAGGTAGGCCGGATGCCGAAGAAAATAGATTAACCGCCGCGAAAATCTGTGGCTTCGAATTCGGAATTAAGGCTAAAGGATATAAGCCAAAACGGATACATTTCCTTCTGAAACGAGAAGTATGTCTTATTCCGTCGACAAGCTTATCGAAGAATGGCTGGCCGAAAAAGAGAGCGAGGAATTACCTGGAACAGGCAAACCGCTCAATCTTGATGAATACTTCAGCTGGCCCGAGGACCAGCGTATCGGGCTTTCTCTTCTCAAGAATTCAGGGTGCGTTCCTTTGGAAGTGGAACGACTAAAAGAAATCAAGCGGTTAAGCGACGAGATAGCAAAATGCTCTGATGATGCAGCGAGGGCTCGGCTGAATCGCAGGCTGCAGGAGGAACAGGTCGAACTGAATCTGAAAATTGAAGGGTCGCGGCGTCGTAGAAGCCACTGAATCGAATGATCGAACGATTGATGAGCCTTAAACCTTCTTCCGATGTTCTGGTGGTCGGTGCTGGCCCCGCTGGGCTCACAATGGCCTGCGAACTCGCTCGGAGCGGTGTGAGATGCCGGATCATCGACAAAGCTGCCAGGCCGGCTTCCACTTCCAGAGCGCTGGCGATCTTTCCTCGCACCCTGGAGATGTTTCAGATGATGGGATTGAGCGATTCGGTGCTTAAGGTTGGCCACCAATTGAGCGGTGTCGCCATCTACAACCGAAGCGGTCAGATCGGGCATATCGGGTTTAGCAACTTGCCAAGCCGGTACCGCTTTGCGATCAGCCTTCCCCAAAGTGAGACGGAGCGCATCTTGATTGAGCAACTGGCGGGCTTCGGGATTGTTGTCGACAGGGCAAAAGAGCTTGTGGCCCTCTCGCAATCAGCCGATGTGGTTCACGCGGTTACTCGGGACTCCGCCGGCTTCGAAGACCGGTCTGAATCGAGTTGGCTGATTGGCTGTGACGGCGCACACAGCAGCGTAAGGCATTTGCTAGGCTTGAAGTTTGAGGGTGACGCTTACGCGGAAACGTTTCTTCTTGCTGACGTGAAGATGGCTGGTCCTATCGATCACATCCACATACACTTGTTTCTCACCGGGGAGGGAGTCGTCGGGATATTTCCATTCCGCGGCGACCGGGCCCGGGTGATCGTCAACACGCAGACGCCAGCAGAGCGGGAACCGGCCGGAGAGCTCCAGCTTGACGAGATCCAGGCCATCGTGGATAGCCGAACCGATTCCGGGATAGGCCTGACGGATCCGACCTGGCTCTCGCGTTTTCATCTTTCTCATCGAAAAATTCCGGATTTTCGTGTTGGCCGTGTTTTTTTGGCAGGCGATTCCGCTCATATCCACAGTCCTGCGGGCGGACAGGGGATGAACACCGGTATCCAGGATGCCTGTAACCTGGCTTGGAAGCTCGCCCTCGTCGTCCACCACAAATCGCCGGATTCGTTGCTTGATAGTTACAACCAGGAGCGAGAGCCGGTTGCCAAGATGGTGCTGAGTCTCACTGACAGGCTCACCCGCATGGCCACTTTGCAGGGCGCGTTCGGCCAACAGGTCAGGGATGCGCTGCTTCCGATGCTGACTGGTATCGATTTGGTAGAAGATCGAATCGCAGAAACCGTGGCTGAGCTAGGGATTCAGTACCGGCGAAGTTCGATTGTATCTGGGAAGACGGGGCACGCGCTACACGCTGGCGATCGCGCGCCAGATTGCGAACTGCAAAGGCAGAAGGACCGCGAGCCTTTCCGATTATTCGATCTGTTACGCAAGCCTGTTCATCACCTTCTGTTTTTTGTCGATGCGGGCACCGAAATTGCCTCGAAATCCAATGACTTGCGAGTCGCCTTCGGTCGCGATTTCCAAGGGTTGATCGATGCTTATTTGGTGGTTCGCGGGAGCGAAGCGAACTTTTCTGAAGTCCTGTTCGATTGGGACGGTGCAGCACACGCTCTTTACGAAGCTGAACCGGGCGCTATGCTATTCATTCGTCCGGACGGTTATATCGGGTTCCGGGGCGGCATCAGGCATGCTGAATCCTTTCGCGAGCATCTGGCACGGATTTTTGCAGTCCAAAATTTACAGAGGCAATAAACCCGGATTACTGGTAGCCCAAAAAAATAAAATGTCGCCCGGTTCGCTGGTCCGTTTCCAAAATAGACTTTTATTGCTGCTCATCGTTGCGCCCAGCTTCTTTGGCTGCGAAATGACTTCCAATGTCAACACGCGAAAGGCGGGCTGGCCCTGGAATTACTATGGCGATCTGGAGAGTGTCTATCGCGATCAAACCGGAGGTACTCGGGTCGCACTCGTCTGGTTGGATCAGGTTCGATTTCAAAGAGTGAATCCGAGCGATTTCCAAAAGAGCGTTCAGACCTACCTGCATCAGGGGTATCGCAAGATAGGTTTCGTCTCCGTTCGATCCGAATACTTTGTCGATCCCTACGAGATAACAAAACTGGCTGCGGATAAAGGAGCGCGGCTGGTGGTCGGATGCTGGTTTACAGCCCGGAAGACCAGATCTAAAGCCTGGATGGTCGATTACTGGTATCAGCTCCTCGACAAAGCCGGGACGCCGTCACTCCCTGCTGCGGTCCCGCAGGCACCAGTCTTAACCACGCCAACGCCGCACAGGAACGATTATTACTGAGGCCCTTCATGAATGAATTCGGCATCATGCGGTTCGTTTACTTATCCATTTCGCTGCCCATTGCTTTTGTCCTGTTTTTAGGCGGTTGCTCCGAAACGCCGAACGCGTATGTGTCAGCCGGCGCCGGCCATTTTTCGACTGTGGTGATCGATGCTGGTCATGGCGGAAAGGACAGCGGCGGCGTCAGTGGACGAGGGGCTCCGATTTTTCTGCGGGAGAAGGACTTGACGCTCGATACGGCGAAACGGGTTCGCGATGAATTGCGCCGCGCCGGCTTGAAGACCGTCATGACGCGCGAAGACGATCACTTTATTGAGTTAGATGATCGCGTGCGTTTTGCCAACCGACAAGGTCCTGGCGCAGTGCTTGTTAGCATTCACTACGATGCGGTGTCCAATCACTCGATGCACGGGGCGAAGACTTTTTTCTGGCGAGCGGACAGTCACGGATTGGCTACGCGGATTCAACAGCAACTTGTGGCGGCAACGGACGAAACGGATCAGGGCGTGATTCGACGGCGGTTAAGGTTAACTCGCAACCCGGAAATTCCATGTGTCCTCTGCGAATGCGCCTATGTGACAAATCCGGCTGAAGCGCAGAAAGCAGCCCGGGACAGTTACCGGCAACGTATCGCTGATGGCATCGCTCAAGGCATCTTGCGGGAGCGCAAACTGGGTGATGCTGGTATTGCGCCGGTCCCGGAAATTTATGCACCGATGTCCAGGGGCTCAGACAAGCACCAATCCCCGGCGAAACGGCCGCATCATCGCCCGCGATCCCACCCCAGAACTTAAAAATCAGGTCCCGCTCATGTACCAGGACTCTCAGCCAGGCTCGATGTGCAAGTTATTGATTAGCGCGTGATATTCTCGAGCGATGGATCATTGGCGTTACTCGGTGTCGGATCCGGTCCATTCTTGCCTTCACGCCACCGCCGTGATCGAGGAGGAAGAGCTTTTGATCGACGTTCGCACCGAACTCGAGTCCGGCGAGCGCTCTGCCGTTTTGAATGGAGCGGATCAATTAAGGAAGATACTCGCGCACTTTTTCCCGCGCTACAAAAGCGTCCGCACTTCCTGGTGGTCCGGGGAGAATTTGGCGACTTTCAATCGGGCCGTGGCTGCGGGAGCCACGCCTGAAGAAGCGGCCCTGAGAACCGCGTTCGGTCATCAACTCGCTTTAGCTGGTTTTTCGCGTGCTTTGATTCGATCTCTGGAAGGTTCTCCCGCCCGTTACACAAAAATCGTGGTGACTTTCAGCAAGCCGTCTCAATTAAGCAAAAACGAAGAGAATAGGTAAGCCACAGTCGACATGGAGTGAATTCGGCCCCGACACAGGCTGGAAGCGCCTTACTTATAAAAGTTACGAATCCAACGGTGAGACTTCAATTTCTCAACCCGTTCCGCCGGAAGGCCGCGTCCGTCGCCTAGTGCACAATTTCGATCCACATTTCGAATTGACCGCATCCCGGGAATGACTGTAGAGACCGCCTTGTGACTTAGCACAAATCTCAATGCTGTTTCTGCCATCTGATCCGGAGTAATATTGAGATCGGCCGCGATCTGATTCACACGATCATAGACTTGTTGTCTCCGGTCGCCCCGGAAGTAATTGCTCCGGAAGTCACTTTTTTCAAATGTGGCGTCCGCCGTGATCTTTCCGGTCAACCCTCCTTCATCTAATGCCACCCGGACGATGACACCGACGTTGTGAAGTTCACACGCGGGAAACAACTTATCTTCCGGACTTTGCTCGAAGATGTTGTAGATGACTTGAACCGTATCGACTATCCCGGTTTCAATAAGTTTGATCGCGTTCTCCGGTTGGTAGTCGTTGATGGAGACGCCAAAATACTGAAGTTTGCCCTGTTCCTTGAGCTGTTGAATGGCTCTCAGCCAATCTCCCTTGTCCACCCATTCGTCCGACCAGACATGAAACTGCTGCACGTCAATTGTTTCAAGGCCGAGATTCCTCAGGCTTTCTTCGGTACTCGCAACGATATGCTCCGCGGAGAATACCTGCGCCACCGGCACACCAGCTTGTGCGCGCCAGACACGGTTCTTTGGTGGAATCTTTGTGGCGACATAAATCCGTTCAGAGCGCTCTCTGATGAGTCGCCCAACGAGTTCTTCACTGTGACCGTTCCCGTAAACCAGGGCGGTGTCGATGAAGTTCAGACCCAGATCGACGGATCTGTGCAAGGCCTTGAGCGACTCGTGGTCCTTAGCGCCAATCCAGCTGCTTTTGCCAATCCCCCAGGCGCCATAGCCGATTTCCGAGACATTCAAGCCTGTCTTACGAGTGTTCTGTAATTCATTCGTCAATGTTTCTATGTGCAAGTTGACGGAGTTGCAGTTCTGGAAGAGAGAAAATCTCGACGTGCCGCTCGCAAGACTTCCTTGATTTAGTCTAAAGAATGAAGCCTGCTCTGACTCTGACCGCGCTCTGTGTGGCGTTTGTTTTACCAATTTTTCCTGTTGCCGCGCAGGAGCATGTAGACGTTCCGCTTCCTCCCTACGATCCACCGCCGCCGGCGTCTCATCATCGTGAGACGCAATCTGATCAATCTCCGCGTGCCCCTCGACCAAGTCATTCGCCCCCGCCCAAGGCTTCCCGCCAAGCTCATTCACAGTCCAAGTGGGGCCACCTCAAAAAGTCCAGCCAAAATCATCATTACCACCAGAAGCGCAAGCATCATCGACGCCATAGACCTTTCCGTTGGCCCTGGCAACACCCTAAATGACTCCGCTGATCGGTTATCGCCCAGCCAAAGGGAAATTTAGGCCGGGAAATGATATCTCCAGTCTCCGAGACGCACCACTTGGGAAGTTCACAATGGAAACAGCGACCCCCAAACAGGATGCTGCGATAAAATGCTGCCCGGAAGAACGCTTGCCCGCACCGAGGGCATTTCCAGTTTGCCAGCCAGGCGGCAATGAAAAAATAAGCGACGAACGTCAACGCAAAGAAAAAGCCCGGAACATAGAAGGCAAATCGAATTTCAAAGATCGCGGCAAAGAAGAGGCAAAACACCACCAGTCGGCGCCGGCGATAGGAGGTCCAGGCATTTGCATACTCCGGGTCCACCCAAGGGCCGGGGGGTTCGTTTGGGCTTTTCTGCAATTTAAACGTCTTCACGCAAATCAAAAAGCTCGAGCCTTTACCCTGGTTTCTGCGGTGGCGCTACCATTTTTTATCAAGAGCCCGTCCCGTTGCTTCCCGAAGAGGCGCTGGCTTCGTTCAGCTTGCGCATTTCAGCATCGCTCAGCCGCACGTTTGAAACGCTCAACAGATCAGGAAGCTGCTCGGTGGTACGTGCACTGGCTATCGGCGCGGCAACGGTGGGTTGAGCCGCAAGCCAGGCCAGTGCGATCGTGGCGATTGCGGTGTTGTGCGAGGTCGCGATCTCATCCAACGCTGCCAGGACCTTGATCCCTTTCTCGTTCAAGTAAGCGCCCGCGGTCTGCGCTCGCTGGCTCTGAATTTTCGCGCCCGGCCGGTATTTGCCGGTCAGGAAGCCGGAGGCTAGCGCAAAGTAAGGTATTGACGAAAGGTGCTCTCTCGTCACGAGGTCCGCGAGTTCGCCCTCGTATTGATGACGTTCCATCAGATTGTAATGTTGTTGGAGAGCAACGTATCGGGCGAATCCTTCGCGCTCAGAGACTTCCAACGCCTTTGCCAACCTGGGAGCCGAATAATTTGAGGCAGCGATGTACCGGACTTTGCCTTCGCGGACCAGGACATCAAACGCACCAAGCGTCTCTTCCAGCGGCGTCTTCTCGTCATCAGCGTGCGCGTAGTACAGGTCGATGTATTCGGTGCCGAGGCGCTTAAGAGAATTCTCCGCCGCGGTCAGGATCGTCTTGGCAGAGAGTCCTTGAAATTGAGGATGTTTCCCTACTTTGGTTGCGATGATTGTCTGGTCGCGCCGATCTCGACTTGCAATCCAGCGTCCAAGAATGGTCTCCGACTCGCCGCCTGAATTGCCGGGCGCCCACGCAGAGTAAACATCTGCCGTATCGATAAAATTTCCGCCGGCCGCTGCGTATCCGTCCAGGACGGCAAAAGATTCTTCTTCGTTTGCGGTCCATCCAAAAACATTCCCTCCAAGCGCGATAGGAAAAACATCGAGATCGGTCGAACTGATTTTTGCCATGTTCGAAGCTACAGATCTCTTTTTCCTTGTCGAGCGAGTCCGCGAATTTAGGCAAGACGACGCACCAGGAGCTCAATTGTTCCAAAGTTTATTTCGGTGACAGGAGATTGGCCATGGCCTGTTCAACGGCGGCTGGGAACAACCCGGTGACTTCGCCTTCCAACCGCAGCGAAACGCACGGCCGGTCATCGTGGTCTGTCGCACCACGATTGATAATCACATACGGGATGCCGCGATTCGCAGCCAGCAACGGAAATGATGCAGCCGGATAAACAGAGAGCGTTGATCCCAGCGAAACCACGAGATCCGCAGCCCACGCCGCTTCACTGGCCCTCTCCAGAACGATCGGATCCAGACTTTGGCCGAAACTGACGGTTGCCGGCTTCAGGTAACCGCCGCAGTCGCAGAGCGGCGGTTCGCGATGAGTTCGGAATTTTTCGAAATAGGGCTCGGGATCGCCACGCCAATAACAGGTTTGACACTCCACGAACAAGTTTGTCCCGTGCAGTTCGATCAGGTGCTCTCTTTGCGAGCCGGCAAGAGCGTGCAATCCGTCGATATTCTGGGTGAGCAACGCAACGACCTTGCCCGCATTTTCCAGTTGTACGATCGCACGATGCACAGGATTTGGCCGCGCGGCACGAAACGCTGGCCAGGCCTCGAGCTTGTAATCCCAGTGTTCGACTCGAGCAGCTTCGGAGCTCATGAAATCCTGGTAATACACAGGCTTGCGACGAGTCCAAACACCCTGCGGCCCCCTGAAATCCGGGATTCCGCTTCCGGTCGAAACTCCGGCGCCGGTAAAGATCATTATCCGGCTAGCCTTTTGTAAGAACGCTACCAGGTCCTCCAGTTCAGCGGTCATCTCAAGGTATCGCAAATCGTAAAAAATCTACGGCCGATCAGGGTGAGGAATTGTCCAGGGACTTGCGGAAGACTTTAAGATCTTTCTCGACGACGTCGGGAGACTGGCGTCCGTAATCCGCACTCAGATAATCGGGAAGGATCGCAAGGTCGTTTTTTGGGTCGGTGGTTCCGAGGCTGAACGTAACGCCCTTGAAGAGTTGGACTGGTTGATACGATTCGACCCGCTTTTTGTGCGCCTCTGCCTTTTGCTCATCCTGTCGCTGCATTTCTTTTTGAACGAACGTTTCGCCTCTAGAGCGCTCAGGCGAAGTGCTGAAGTCTACCTTTTCTTCGCCAATGACGGTCACTGCCGGCAGTTCGATCGCCTTCGTCAGGTCTTTTGAAAATTTCTCGCGATCAGCGGGTTTGAGTTCGGACAGGGAGAACTGGTATTCACCTTCTCTGCTCTGGATCAAGAGCGCGGACGAACTCCGACTCAATACCTGTATATCATGGAAGGTCTTGCCTTCTGTTGTGGTGAGGTCCTCTCCGTGGGCGATGAACGGACCCATGAAGCACAAAACTACCAGGAGGGTATTCCTTAGACCGACGGTTGCTAGGGGTGTGGTGTCGCTGTCGCCTGGGTATCGGTACACTCCGCACACCCTAGTCGCGAATTGAACTCCGAACCAGCTAAAATCTGTTTCCGCAGGTCGGACAGAGGAGACGTTTCGGCGTTTTGGCGTTTGGGAAAGCGGGACTGCTTTTCGACTGCGCCATGAAACGCCAAACATTGAACATTGAAGGCCGTTGTTGTAACGAGCATTTTACTTCGGGGAAAGGACACCAGTATGACCGTCAAGAGCCGAATGACCGCAGCAAAGACAGATATCACCCGCTTGCGCGTCGACGCGATCGTGAACGCCGCGAACATCTCGTTGCTTGGCGGGGGCGGAGTGGACGGCGCGATCCATCGTGCGGCCGGCCTGGAGTTGCTGGAGGAATGCCGAACTCTGGGGGGTTGCGAGACCGGGGCTGCAAAGATCACGAAGGGGTATCGATTGCCGGCGAAATGGGTTATCCACACTGTAGGACCGGTGTGGTATGGGGGAACCCGAAACGAACCCGAACTGTTGGCCAGTTGCTACAAATCCTGTTTCAAACTAGCCGATGAACATCATCTCCGAAGCCTCGCTTTTCCGGCGATAAGCTGTGGAGCCTACGGGTACCCGATCGAACAAGCGACCGAGATCGCGGTGCGCGAGACTGTCGCCGCACTGAAGGCGAATCAATCGCTTTCGAGTGTGTGCTTTGCTTGTTTTGGAGATGAGGTGTACGCGGCTTATGCATCGCGGTTGGACTAGGGCGTTCAGCGTTCAGCGTTCAGCGTTCAACGTTCAAAGCGCGCGTTGAACGCCGAACGCCGAACGCTAAACGTTGAACGTTCAACGCCCTTACTGTAACCAGTGAGGATGAGTTCTTCGAAAGTATTGGCATCAGGCGAGCCGTCGAGATTGGGATTTGTTTCGGAGCGTTTGGAGCCGTTGCATTTGCGAATCCAGCAGTATGTCGACGATGGTCAACATGCCGGCATCAGTCTGCTCTTGGTGCGGAACGGAGAGCTAGCCGACACGTTCGCGACTGGGTTTCGGAATCTGGAACTTGGCCTTCCGATGTCGCGTGACACGATCGCACGCGTCTACTCGATGACCAAGATTGTCGTTAGTGTCGCGGCGCTCACTCTTCTTGAAGAAGGAAAATTGGGGTTGCTCGATCCGGTGACGGACTATCTCCCGGAGTTTCGAGATCTTCGCGTGCTCGCTGGTGGTACTGCCCGGGACCCGCAATTGGTACCCGCCGACAAACCGCTCACAATCCAACATCTGTTCACGCACACCTCTGGACTAATCTATGAAGCTCCCGACGAACCGATTGGGGAGTTCAATCTCCCGCTGGCCGAGGGAGAGGGGAAATCGTTGGAACAACTGGTGACACGTCTGGCGCGGCTGCCGCTGAAGTGGCAGCCTGGGACCCGGTTTGAGTACGGTTATTCCACAGACGTGCTCGGACGGGTGATCGAAGTTGTGACCGGGGCACGTCTCGACGCCTATCTGAGCGCGAGAATTCTGGACCCCTTAGAGATGATCGATACCACGTACGAACTGACCGCCATCCAGAAGGAGCGGCTCGCAAAGGTCTACGAACATGGCGCCGATGGCGCTTTGCGGCCGGTGACATCGCTGAGAGGAGAGGCTGTGGAGGGGCAAAGGGATTTCCCTGGCGGCGGAGGTGGGTTGTTTTCGACCCTCGATGATTTCGCTCGTTTTGGGCAGATGCTGTGCAACGGCGGCACGTTGGCGGGGTCGCGGATCATCGGGCGCAAGAGCTTGGATTTGATGATTGCCAATCACCTGACCGGTTTGACAATTCCTTTCCAAAATCTGAGCGTGGGACATGGTTTTGGTCTTGGTGTTGGTGTGCGGCTAGACGATGGATTGGCAGGCACTCTGGGCACGATTGGTTCATTCGGTTGGACGGGGATGGCGACGACCTATTGCCGGATCGATCCTGCGGAAAAACTCGTAGCACTCTGTTTCGCCCAACATCTCCCCTACGACGAGCATGGGCTATTTCAGCGGTTCGCAAATCTCGTTTACCAGGCCCTTGCTTAGTAGTTGGAATTCACATCCGGACCAGTTCTCTTGCCCTCTCATAGAGCACCTTCCGCGGCTGCGCCAAAGCCTCTGCAACAGAGGTCTCGTCCGAAACGAGTGCCGCGATCTTGTGAAAATGGGGCGCTAAAAGCTCACGATCCTCGACAAGACCGGCGATCGCCCAGACGGCTTTGTTGAGTGACATAGCAATTTTTGCGACTCCAATTGGACCTTTTCCCTGGACCGATTGCGCGTCAATCTTACCTTCGCCCGTAATGACGACGTCGGTTTTCGCGATTCTTTCCGAGAGTCTCAATCGTTCCGCAACCATTTGGAATCCGGAAATCAATTTCCCTTTCAGGAAAGTTTGGATGCCATACCCAAAGCCCCCGGCTGCGCCGGAGCTGATGGCATTCGAGAAGTCGACGCCCAGATTCCCTTCCAGGCGCTTGACCAGTGCTCGCAGTTCGAAATCAAGCTGTTTGACCTCAGCCGGGCTTAAGCCCTTTTGCGGACCATAGACATAAATTGCGCCTTCAGGTCCGGTGAGCCGATTTTCGACGTCAGCTAAACCGATCGTTTCTGGAAATCGTTCGATGATCGGGGGAGTGACTTTCCTGATCTCGGAGAAACGCGCAGGAATCGGATCGACTGGGCGCCCGTGGTCGTCTTCGAACCGGTATCCGAGTGCTGCCGCCATTCCGAGTCCGGCATCCACCGTTGCGCTTCCGCCGAGACCGATGAGGATCCTCTGGAATCCGTGCTCGACCAGATGCCACAGGATGACGCCGGTTCCGTAAGTGTTGAACTCCAACGGGTTCCGCTTCGCGGCGTCGATACGCCAAAGCCCGGAAGCCGCGCTCATTTCCAGGATCGCCTCCGAACCTTGCACGAAGTACTCGGCCTCAATCGAGTGCCCTAGGGGATCTACCGTTTCGACGGTCTGTCTCTGGGCATTGCAGTGATGTGCCAGCAAGGCGGCCGTCCCTTCGCCTCCGTCCGCGATCGGAAGCAGCTCAATTTGTGCGGTGCGATCTATGGAATGAATTGCCGAGCCGATGATCTCCGCGACCGCGTCTGCCGTAAGTGTTCCCTTGAATTTATCTGGGGCGACCAGGTAGCGCATGACGGCATGGACACGCTTCCGCATATTCGGCGGTCTGCTGCGTCTTAGTACTTTCTTCGAGCTAGCGGCGGCGGGGTTTCAATATTCTCAAGGTCAATACCGCTCTCCTGCAGCGTTCGCAAGATGTTATCAAGCAGCAGCGGGAGGGCATCGACATTCTGCTCGCGATTCAAGGTCTGAAAGTTCACGATCTCTTCCCGAACTCTTAAGGTGAGGAGGGATTTATATTGCTCAACGGGATCCGTCACTGGCTCTCCGGTATCGGCCTTCCGACTGACGGCCTCATCAAAGTTCTGGCTGGCCAGATCGCTCAACGTTTCCCGCAAAGCAGACACAGTCTCCGTCAATCGCGCGTTTTCTTCTCTTAGCTTTGCAAATTCTTTATTGGTTTCATTTCCGGGCATCCCTCCCTGCTTTGTGGGCTGATAGGTTCGGAGAAGCTGATTCCTGGCGACTTGCAACTCCTCTCGCAGAACCTCGAATTGCGCTTGAATTTGCCTCAAAAGATCCGACACGTCCGCGCCTGGGCTTCGAGGGTTTGGAGGCAGTTTCTCGTGCCGCTGTTTGTGTGATTTTTCGTGTCGACTTTCAGTCGGACCGGTTGGTTGGGTCTTGCCTTGTTGATGCTGCAGCCGGAGTCGATTCTGCGGATGGGAATGTTGCGTCGATTCTTGCGGGTTCAGCTGCCGACCTTGCTCCGGAGCCTGCGCATTCGGGTGTTCTTCGCCAGATTTGACCGATTTAGCCTGAAGGACCTCGTTCAGGATGGGGGGCAAATCCGCGTCAGCAAGTTGTTTCTGCCAGCGCGAACTCCATTTTCTGAAAGTCTTGCTCAACTCCTCCTGGAGCGGCTCCGGGATCGTTGACAGCGGTTGGAAGGGTTTGGCCCATTGAATTACCGCCACTGCAGCCGGCGGGTTGGCCCCCACCGTACATTCGATCGCCGTGAGCGCTACGAGCTCCGCTTCGGCCGGCTTAAGGGTTTTCAGATCAAGCTGCAAAAGCCACGGCTTATTTTTCCCAATCAGAACGCTGTAAAATATTTGTCGGTCTTTCAGGTCAAGGCCGGTCTCCGTGCGCAAATTTTGCAGCGAGGCAACAATCAGCTTCAAAGCGGAAGTGGGATCCAGCTTATACAGGCCTCGCGCGATGCTCAGACGCATTCGCCTTGAGGCTTCCGACGCCAACGGTTTCAGGGCGGCGAAGAAAGCTCGTTGCTTGGCGGGAGTGAGTTGGGGCCACGCGTCCAGGGTGCCGTTTACGGGAACAAACCATGGCAGATCGCCGAGTAGTTCCAGCGCACTCGATAGCGGTTTTCCTCCGGACGCGACCAATTCCTTGAACAACGCGGCGCCCTTTTGTTCGTCGGCAGGGGAAAGCCGTCCGGTGCGAGAGCTCTCAATTACAGCCCGCAGTTCATCAATGAGAGGTTGGAAAGTTTTCGCCATAGAAATCGAAGTCTGAGTGGGCCGGCTGCTAGGGCAGAAGTCGGTTCGCTCTCTTCTTTGCAAGTGCAGCCATCACTTTCTCACTACTCTCAGGGGAATGGAATCCCGGCATTTTGCTGAGCCAGCGAAAAACGGGTTCAGCTAATTCTTGAGGAATTGCCGGAGCCAATTTGCTGAGCAGCTCCAACTCCCTGGCGGTCGCTACTGCGACCTCTTCGACCAGCCTTTGCCCGGCCTGCACCGGCGATCTACCGGTGCTCAAAGCTTCTTTGTAGATCTCCATGCTATTCAAACAGAGCGTCCGCGTACGCGGATAGAAGCTCATCATAAGATTCCAAGGGTCATCCTCTTGATCTCCGGCGCGCCGGAAGTCAGTCCGCAAGAGGAGCGAAGGAATGTCGGCGAACTTGGCAAACATAAATTCAGTCACAGTACCCGAATCCAGTTCCGGCCCGTCGAAGTTAAACAGAGCCAGATCACAACCGATCAAGGTAACAATGTCTTTGTCGCGGATATCCTGTGCACTCATCCCACGGTCCTCCAGGGTTTGCGGAAGGACACAAGTGAAATTCAGGTTTGAGACCTTCGCGATAGAATCCGCCAAGGCCGCGTTGCCCACCAGGTGTTTCGAAGAGAAAAGTTCGCCGGCAAAATAAACCAAAAACATTCAGCATTCAGATCGGGCGAAGCATTCAGCCTCACAGAGAATTAATCAAGCGGATTTCCTGGCGCTTCTCCATTGGACGATTTTGGAAAGAGCAGGTAATAGCTTCCCACATGCGAGCGGATGAATTGCCGAGATCTGGAGTCCATTCGAAATCGAAACCGCACCTCTTTATCGGTGTAGTGCTCTGCGTTCATCTTGCGATCTGCTTACTGGTGCTGGCAAAAAATGTCAGTCATCCTAAAACGAGCGAACGGCTTCTTTCGAGTGACTCTGTCCACTACGTGGATATCGCCAATGATTTTGCCTCGGGCGACTTTTCGATGCAATACGTGAAGGAGCGTCCCCATCGGCAACCCCTTTATCCGGCATTGCTTGCTATTGCCATCAAGCTCGGGAACGGCAACCGGTTCATGCTCGGGGCGGTGAACATCCTTGTCGCGAGCCTCTCCATCCTCTCGGTCTACGCATTGACGCTGGCGCTGTTCAATAACCGGTTCGCTGCCTGTGCGAGCGCCTTGGCTCTTGCGGCAAACCCGTTTGTTGACCGTGAAATTACGGCACGGCTTCTGACCGAGCCGCTCCATCTGCTTTTGACGATTTGGGCGATCTTCGCTTTTCTGAGGCATCTCCAGAGCCAAAATTGGCAGTGGCTTTTCACCTGTGCTGCTGTCCTCGGTCTTGACTATCTGACTCGTCCAAACGGTCTTTTCATGGCGGGCGCGGCGATCAGCACAATGGCTTTGGGCAGTTTGCTGGGCTATTTCGCCGTGACCCAGGGCCGTCTCTCTTTTTTTGGGTGGCTCATGAAGTTCGCTGGCATCTACCTCGTCGCGGTGGCCATCTTTCTTGCCGTATCGATACCAAGCTGGGTTCCGCGACTAGTCTGTTTTGGCAACCCTTTTCATCACGGATATCTCGAAAATTATATGTGGGTCGACACCTACAAAGAGGGACACGTGGGCGAAAGCTACGCCACTTACACCTGGCGCGATTATTTTGCGCACCATCACGTACGGGATGTCCTTTCGCGTTTAATCCATGGTTTGCGGAATATCTATTTTCGTATCCCGATCATGATGGAGCGGTTCCCCTTGCTTTTTTTGTTCAGCATCGGCGGGGCCTTGATCGCGTTCCGAATTTCTGCGCGTGAGTACCGTTTTTTGTGTTTGTTTCTTGTGCTCCAGATGCAGCCGCTCGTGTGGACCAATTTGTCCAATCCAACCGCGCGAGTACCGTACGGTTCGATGCTTCCGTTCGAGCTTTTTCTAGCCGCATTGTTTTTGTCCTGGATCTCCGAACAGCCGCCCGTTCGGGCCTGGTTTATGGAGCGATTCGCGCCGAGTAAGCCTTCTCTACGCCCCAAGATTTCCAACCACAGATTACACAGATGAGGTGTCACGGTAGGGCAAGGCTCTGCCCGAGCCGGGGGTTGTCGCGTTGTCCCCACCTCAGTCGGAGTTCACCCTACCCGTAATTCCTCATCCTTAAATCTGCGGAATCTGTGGTTGGTCTCCCCTTTTCGCTTTAGCTCAAACCTTCTCGCGGTTGCACGGTTCTCTTCTCTTCGCGCACGACTTTGCTCGTCAAATACTTCAGGGGAGCTGGATTAAACCTGAGAAGCCTAAGGAACCTGTTTGAAATCCTGGGATGCAGGACTGCGAGTCTCGCCAACTGATTGACCCAGAGCCGATGATGATAGACGTTCCGATGCTGCCGGGCATAGATGAGGGCAGGGTCCGAAGAACTGGTTATCGCGCTGGAAATGGCGTCCGCAGCAAGCATTCCGCTCTGTAGCGCATAGAGAATTCCTTCCCCGGTCAATGGTTCGACTACGCGGGCGGCGTCGCCGATATACATCAGGTTTGCACGTTGCGTTTGAATCGCCGACCTGGTGAGAGGGGTGATCGATTGCCAACGGTGTTCCGGCGTGAGCCCGAACTTCTCCGCCGCTTCCTGGCGAAATCGTTCCGCATGCTGCGGACGGCAGACCAGACACAAGTTCGTCAGGCCCTCTCCGATCGTAGCCAGCCCGAGATAACCGTACGGGCATAATTGAAGCGTGATATGGGGCTCCGCGTCCGCCGAAAAATGAGTCTGCAGGCCAACTCGGTCCGTCCGCGTCTTCGGGTATTCTCCCAGCAGCCTCGCAACGGACGAGTTGCGTCCATCCGCGGCGACAAGGAATCTCGCCTGGACCGTTCCGTCATTGGTGGTGACTTCCCAGATGGCGCCGTTCTGAACCTTGAGCACCGGGTTGCCGAATTGGACTTGGGCTCCGGCCGAGATGGCATGTCTGATCAATGCGTCGTCGAAATCTTTTCTGCGGATTCCGCGCTCTCCCCTGGTCTCGTTCGGAAGCTCGAATCGAATCGAGCCCCCGGCCAAATCAAGGAATTCAACCCAGCGCAATCGAGCAGAGGGTAGTCGATCAACGAGATCGCTGACGCCGAGGCGATCCAGGATTTCCCAGGCACCTGGATTCAAGCAGTCTCCGCAAACTTTCTCTCTTGGAAAATGGGTTCGTTCCAGGACAAGAGTCGACAGGCCTCCGCGCGCGGTCAGAGCGGCTGCAGTGGCTCCGGCGGGCCCGGCTCCGACGACCAGGACGTCGAACCGAATCATACGAAGAGCTCGGCGATGGAGTCAGCGACCATCCGGCCCTTGGCCGTTAATCGAACTTGTGAGTTTTCCTCCTCAAGATAACCTTCGCTCCGAAGCGCTCGCAATTCACTGCTCCACCCTGCCATCGCCGATTCAGGGATTCCGGCCGACGTGCGCAGACCGAATGCGATCGCTTCGGCCTTTCGGATTTGCCGTGTGATTTGTTCTTCAAATTCGATCGGTTCAACGCCCGCTTGAAGCTGTTCAATATACCGGCTGGTATCGGGCGTATTCTGCCAACGTCTTTCACCAACGGTTGAAAAGGCGCTCGGCCCCAATCCCAGGTAGTCCCGACCTTGCCAGTAAGCGAGGTTATGCAGGCATTCGTACCCGGGATTTGCGTAGTTGGAGATCTCGTACTGGCGGTAGCCGCCGGCCTCAAGAACCGCCATCGTCAGCTCGAAAAAATTCGCGTCTTGTTCCGTGTCTTGAGGCAATTCGCCTCGTCGATGCCGCCGAAAGAATTCGGTGTCCTCCTCGTACGTTAGGCAATAAGCGGAAATATGCTGTGGCGCCAGCCCAACCGTCTTTTTCAGACTCCGTTCCCACGTCTCGACGGATTGACCCGGCACGCCGAAAATCAAGTCGAGATTCAAGTTCGTGAATCCTGCCTCCCTCAAAATATGATAGGAGCGCTCGGCTTGCAGCGCCGAATGAACCCGACCGAGCCGATTCAGTATTTCAGGATCCCAGGATTGGACTCCCATGCTGATACGATTCACCCCGAAGCCGTGCAGCATTCGAGCCTTTTCCAATGAGACCGTGGCTGGATTCATTTCGAGGGTCCATTCTCGCAATCCACTCAGATCAAGGCGCCGACGGAGTCCGGAGAGCAGAAGCTCCAGTTGCTTCACCGAAAGGGCGGAGGGAGTGCCACCTCCGAAAAAAATCGTTTCAATCCGGCAGCTCGGCACCTTTTCGAAACGCCGGTCTAGATCGAGCAGGACCGAATCCAGGAAAGCCTGTGTCTTGTTGCGGTCCGAGGCTTCTTTATAAAAGCTGCAGTAGGGACAAACCTTCGGACAGAACGGAATATGGACGTAAAGGTGATGCAATTCCGTGGTCTCTTCAATTCCGTTTTGGATTTGCATAAACGTGACTATAATCCAGCCTCGTGTTCCGAGCTGTCGTGACGTTAATGATTTGTGGCGTCCTTTCCAGTCCGATCTGGTGTTTGAGCCAGTCTGCGCAGCCCTCCGAAGGTCCATCGGTCGCGCCTCAGGTCCCCGCCGCACCACAACCCACGCCGATACCGGCTCGATCGTACGTCTACCGAGTCGAGAATTCGGACGCAATTGCGGACTACGAAGCAAACTCTGCAGTTGTTCGCCGGATGGTAGACGATCTAGTGATGGCTGCGACGGGCGAGCCGACAGTCGCTTCTGCGTGGGGATCTCTCGTTAAGCCGTCCGATGTCGTTGGCATCAAGGTCTGCACAAATGGCGCGCCTCTCTTTAGTTCTCATCCGGCGGTCGTCAACGCGATCGTCGCCGGGTTGGCAGACGCGGGCGTGCCGGCTCAGAATATTATTGTCTGGGATCGTGAAGAGCACCTGCTCAAAGTAGCAGGCTTTCGAGCGAGGAACGCCGGCTACCGCCTCATGTGGAGCGAAGACAACTACGATCCGAAAGCCGTCATCACTTCTCCAATCAGTGGGAAACTGATTTACGGCGATCTGCTTTTTATGGCCAAAATGCCCGACACTTTGCGGGAAGAGTTGAAGGGGGATCCGGTTGAGAAAGATAAGAAGAGACCGCGAACCATGGACAATCTAAGCGATGAAAGCCACCTGAGCAGCGTCTTGAGCCGCGTCATCACCAAAGTGATCAACGTGCCAGTTCTGTCCGATAACGTATTTTGCGGCCTTTCCGGCGCCCTGTTCAACATGACGATCCAGAACCTCGACAATTGGCGGAGGCTGGTTCAGGATCCCGTGAACGGCGATCCTTCCATTCCTGAAGTCTATGCCGATCCGCGTGTTGGCGACAAAGTTGTTTTTCAAGTCATGGATGGCTTAATCGCCTTGTACGCAGGTGCACCGATGGGAGATGCGAACTATGCAGTCCACTTTGGAACATTGTACGCCAGCAAGGATCCCGTGGCCATGGATGCGGTCGCGTTGCAGCGCATCGATGAGTGGCGCATCAGGGCTCAGATGGAGCCTGCTTCAAAAGGTGCAAAATATCTCCAGACTGCGTTTAGTTACGGGCTAGGGAACGCCGATCTGAGCAAGATCGAGGTGGTCGATGTCCGGTGAAACCGAGCTGTTTACTCTTCTCAAAGGAGTCTCTCGGTCTTTCTACGTCAGTGTCCGATTCCTCCCGCGCCGGATTCGCACGCCGATCGCGCTTGGGTATCTGTTAGCCCGAGCATCGGATACGATTGCCGATACGAATCAACTCCCGCCGCCAGAACGAATCGAATTTTTAAAGCGATTCCTGGGTTCTATTTCTAGCCGGGAACCTGGCCATTCGCCAGAGTTGGTGGCCTGCTTGGCGGCGCAGGCGGACGGACCGGAGAAAGTGCTGATCGCAAACATTGACCGGGTGTTGGAACGCCTCTCAAATGTTTCGCTGGCGCAAAGGGAACTGCTAACGGAGGTTTTAACGAAAATCATTCATGGTCAGACTCTCGACATCATGCGATTCGAGTGCGGAGCGAGGGTTTCCGGACTGCCGGATGATCCTGCGCTTGATGAATATATCTACTTGGTTGCAGGTTGCGTCGGCGAGTTCTGGACAAAGATTTGCCTGTTGGAGTGGCCGAATTACGCACGAAAACCTCCGGAGGAAATGCTGGAGTTAGGAAAAAATTTCGGAAAAGGCCTTCAACTCGTCAACATTCTGCGGGACTATCCGCTCGATTTAAAGGCTGGGAGATCCTATCTTCCCGTTCCCAACCTGGAGGAGGTCGTTTTGCAGCCGATGCTAGCGCGCCCGGAGTGGGTACGATGGCGGCAGCGGGCCTCCGGATATCTCGAAGAAGCTTGGAAATATGTGATCGCTGTCCGGCCCCGGCGAGTTCGGTTTGCCTGTGCGGTTCCAATATTCATCGGAGTGCGAACCCTGCATCTCTTAGCCGACGCGCCTGGATACCGGGCTGGGATTAAAGTATCTCGAAAGGAAGTCCGGCGTCTGATGGTGTGGGCGGCGGGTATCGCTTTGTTTCGCTTTCTGGAGCCGTTCGCACGCCGGACGGTTTTTCGCCGCTGATGAAAGCCAGAAGCCGAAAATAAAATCTCCTCTCATTTTGCCCGGAAAACGCTGATGGCTGTCAGAAAATCAATCGCCCGCTGGAGAACCAGGTCTTTGGGATGTTGTTGCTTCGATTTTCCATTGGCATGGTCCGCTTCGTACGCATCCAGATCTGGATTTTTCCCCGCGACGAGAGCGGCCTCGTTCGTGTGCGGCCTTTCTTCGTCAAAAATGTACTCCGAAACGCCGTTCTGATCCGCCAGCGCAAGAACAGCATCTTGTTGCTGTTTTGGAAATGGCACCGCGATGTCAGGGACAAGGCCGTCCGGAAAAATGCGAGGTGCGCCAGGAATCACCAATTCCTTGATCGCAACCGTCAACAACAGGTTATCGTCTATGGGGTAGTGCCCGTACTCCACGGCTTGCCCGGAGGTCTTTTGACCGATCGTCAATGCGTGTAGCTGGTCCCGGAGCGTTCCGGCAATCGCCTCGGCCGTCCCGGCATCGTCATGGCTCACCAGGACGGCGACCGGACCCCCGAAGATCGGGTCTGCGGATGAGTTGTAGGCCTGAGCCTCTCCCCCCTTAGGCTCCACGAGGTTGAACAACAGTTTACCCTTGGGCACAAACCGACTCAGGATATCTGCCGCAAGTCGAAAATTGTTACCGGGATGCATTGTTCGCAAATCCAGGATTAATCCGGTCACTCCCCGGTTGCGGAAATTATCAAGAGTCTCGTCGAGTTGCGACAGTCGATCCTCAGAGAAGCTTCCGAGACGTACGTAGCCAAACTGCGTCTGGATGAGTTCGGACTTGAAGGGACGGGTCGGTATCGGTTGGTCGGTCTGAGTTTTGGTTTGGAGGCTGGCACCAGGGCCGAGGCGGGAAAGGAGGCCCTCGACCGCGGCCTGATTGATTTCCTGATTGGTCAGAGCGCTTGAATCGACGTAGCTGGATCGAAGTTGCTCGATCACCCGTTGAAGACCGCCTTGGTCCAGTTCGTTGACCAGGTCTCGAAGAGGCTTTGTCGTTGCCGGCGCCACGGAGAGGGTCGGCGCCGGGTCCGGAGAACCCGCGGGCGCTTGTTGGGCGCCGACGGTGCGGGCAAGGCAGAGCAGCAGAAAACAAAAGAGAATTCGCGTTGACATCCAGAAGATCGTTTGATGTTAGGTGGACCCAATGTCGCGGCGGAAGTAGCTGCCGTCGAATTCGATCTTGTCGACTGCATCGTATGCTCGTCGCTTGGCTGCCATTAACGTCTCGCCTACCGCGGTCACGCCCAAAACACGCCCGCCCGCGGTGAGGATCCGACCGTCGCTCCTCTGAGTGCCCGCGTGGAAAACGAAGACATCCTCCATCTTGGCGACATCCTCCAATCCGACAATCGTTTTTCGAGTCCTATATTTGCCGGGATAGCCACCGGAGGCCATGACGATGCAGACGGCGGAACGGCTCTCCCATTCTGCCGTGACCGCATCGAGTCGCCCGGTAATCGTGGCTTCGAGCAGATCTACAACGTCAGTCTTGAGTCTTGGCAGGAGGACCTGGGTCTCTGGGTCCCCAAACCGGCAATTGAACTCCAGCACGCGTGGGCCTTCCTTTGTGAGCATCAGCCCCGGAAATAGCAGCCCGCGAAACCTGAGGTGATCTTTCACGATGCCACGAAGAAAGGGGTCCAGAACCTTCTCCCGAATCTCCTGCAAGAGGGCATGATCCAGTCGTTGCGAAGGGCTGAAGGTTCCCATCCCTCCTGTGTTCGGGCCCCGATTCCCGTCATAGAGTTGTTTATGGTCCTGCGCCGTTGGGAAGAGCAAGTATGAGCGATTGTCCACCAGGGCGTGGATAGAGCACTCGGCGCCGGAAAGAAATTCTTCGATAACGACTTTGCGGCCTGCGTCTCCGAAGCGGCGTCGTTCGATCATATCATCGATGGCGGTTTCGGCCTCGCTCCGGTCGTGCGCAATGACGACTCCTTTTCCGAGAGCTAAACCGTCCGCTTTCACTGCCAGCGGAAATCCAAATCCGCCGAGAGCGGCCTTCGCTTGCTGTGACGATTCGAATTCTTCGAACCGCGCGGTCGGAATCCCGTGGCGCACCATGAAGCGTTTCGCAAAACTCTTCGATGCTTCCAATCGTGCCGCTTCCTGGCAGGGCCCAAAGATGCGTAAACCGGCATTTTCAAAGAGGTCGACAATGCCGGCTGCAAGTACGTCATCCGGGCCCACCACGGTGAGATCGATTGACTCCCGCCGGGCAAAATTCAGCAGTTGATCGAGCTCAGATAGTTTGATCTCGACGTTTCGGCCCAGCTGCGCGGTTCCGGCGTTTCCGGGCGCAATGAATACCTGCTTGACGCGCGGAGATTGACGAATCTTCCAGGCAAGCGCGTGTTCGCGGCCGCCACTGCCGATCACCAGAACATTCATGATGAGCCTTCACCGAAACGACGGCGCGTACACGGTTGTTGTCGCTGGCAACTGCGAAGCGGTAAGAGTGAATCGATTCCCTCCGATGCGAACGATGCCCGGTTGACCGGATGGCCATCCACCGCCGATGGGCACAATGATCCTCGGGCGAATCCGGTCAATCGTTAATCGGAGTTTAGCCTCGGTGAAATTTTGCGAACCGCCAAACGGTACGAAGAGCACGTCAATCCTGCCGATGTTGAGTGCTTCCGACGGGGTGACGGCATCTTCGATCGCGCCCAGATCGCAGAACCGGATGCCATCCATCGCCCAGATGTACGCCACGTTCAGTTTGGCAGGTGCCACCAGGTTTTCCGAACTTGTTTGCACCCCGCGAATCAAAACGCCGCTTGCCCGATTTACGCCGCTGGCCATCGAGCTTCGAAAGATAATCGGGGAACCGCTCACCAGATCGGTGTAGTTCGACGTGTCGTCTTCATGCGTAATAAGGATAATGTCCGCGGCGACGGTGGCAACTTTACCGGATGCATGAGGATTGAATGGATCCGTAATAATCGTCAGGCCAATCGACGACGTGACTCGAAAGCAGCCATGGCCTAGCCATTCGATCGTTACCTCGCGGGGCCCTACATCAGCCGCTTCGGTGTGTTTGTGTCGTGACCAGCAGCCAGCCAGGAGAATGACTGCGAAAAGGAGGGAAGTGCTTCGATACATGCGTGAGCGTTAGGATATCTGGGATGCGACGCCAGAGTGACACATCGCGATCGAACGTTCAAGGGCCGTGCAAGACCTCAGTTCCATCCGGCGGTCCAACAAAGATTCTCCAATTCTGCGACGGCGCCGCTAAACCAGGCTCGGACTTGGTGCGCTAGTATCCTGACCCGAATGGTGCTAAGCAAAGGAATCTTTGGGGCGATTTGTTGCCCCGAAGCCGAAAGGGCTGGAGAACTCAGCCCAAGGTTTGAGCCCGGGAGATAAGGCGGGACGGCCTTACTTACGACCGCGGGCGAACCGCAGTTGTTTGATTGCCCCTTCCATCCCATTATGTCCCGCCTATCCGTGTAAGTAAGGCGTCCGCCTTACCCCGTGGCCTGAATAGCTCTTGGAATTTCCAAACTCCAGATCGCCTAAGGGGCCTAGGTCCAGAAATGACGCAAGGCGGACGTGTTTCCCGCTTTTGTGTTCCAATGGAAAGCGTCGTTGATAGCGCGTGTGATGTACTTCTTCGCGATTCGGACGGCCTCCTTCAGCGGCCGGCCGAGTGCTAAATTCGCCGCGATCGACGCGGAATAGGTACAGCCGGTCCCGTGCGTGGAACCCCCCCGGCGATAGGGTTCGGAGAATTCGTGCACTCCTTCGAAATCGATCAACAAATCCACGGCCTGAGCCGATTTGAGATGTCCCCCTTTCAACAGGAACGCGACCTGATATTGATCGTAGAGTTCGATGGCTGCATCCCGCATTCCTGAGAGAGTTTCCAACTTCGCCCCGAGTATCGCTCCCGCCTCGTCCAGGTTCGGTGTAACCAGATCGGCAAGCGGAAACATTCGAGCCTTGTATTGTTCAAGAGCATCAGGCTGGATCAGTGAATCTCCTGAGCTGGCGATCATGACAGGATCAACGACCAGGAAAGGTCGTTCGTCCATCGGAAGTGCTTCGTAGACCTCGCAAACCAAGTCCAGGATTTCCCGGCTGTAAAGCATTCCGGTCTTAATCGCCGTAACCGGGAAATGAAGCAGACTCAGGTTCAGTTGGTCCCGGACGACGCTGTGGTCGATGGGCTGTATCGAAAGCACCTTACCCGGCACTTCGGCGACGACACAGGTGACAACCGTCTCGGCGTACACGTTGAAATGGGTGAAAGTTTTGAGGTCGGCTTGAATTCCGGCGCCGCCCGAGCTGTCCGACCCAGCAATACTAACAGCTACAGGTGTTTCCATAGTAAGAGACATTTCATTCAATATGGCGCATTGTAATCGCGTGAGCCCAGTGTTTCGGGAACTAAACAATCTCCGCGTGATTATCGACAAGATTGTCTATATGCCGGCACTTGAAGCGCCACCGGACAGACCCTATCCATTCGTTTACTTTATCACGATCGACAATCAATCGGCCGAGACGGTCACGATCAAAGGCCGGAAATGGGTCATTACCGACCAGGCCGGTCAGAAAATCGTCGTCGAAGGAGACGGTGTAGTCGGCGAGTACCCGCGTCTGCGACCGGGAGAACGGTTCTCTTACAACAGCTATCACGTCATCGGTAAGGATAGTCTGGCCGAAGGCGCGTTCATCGGCCTCACGGATGAGGGATCGCCGTTTGTGGTGCGTATTCCACAATTCACCATGGAAGTGCCAAAAGCCTCATAGCGCTTTAGGCGTACACCACGGCGTCCATCTTCACGTCGTGCGATTCTTGAGGAATCTCAGAAAACAATTGAAACTCAAAACAGACGCCGATTTTGAGCGTGGTCTTTGGGATCGTGGAGAGAAACCTGTCATAAAATCCTTCCCCTCGACCGAGTCGGCTTCCTTCGGCCGTAAAAGCAAGCCCTGGCACAACGATGAGGTCCATCTGCGCGAGGCCCGGACCCGGAACTGGCTCGCGTATCCCAGACTCTCCGGGTACAAGTTCTGAAAGCGCCGAGATCGGGCGAAACGAAAGAGAGGCGCCTTGGCAGCGTGGATAGCTGACCAGAGGATACTCGCGCAGGCCGAGGTCCCACAAAAGGTCCAGGTCGGGTTCAGTGAGCATTGGCGCGAACAAAGCGAGGCTCTGCTTTCTCTGAAAAAGGAGGAGAAGATTATCGCAAATCCGCAGGGAGCGCATGTGTCGTTCGCTTCGAGATAATTGCTTGAGACGTTCGCGCATCGTGTCACGCAAGCGAGATTTATTGGAAAAGTGTGATCTGGGAATTGCCATCGTGGCACAAATCAATAATGACTAGGTTGTCGTGTCGAATATCTCCGGGAATCAAGGGCACCGTGTCGGCTTAAGACCTGGCAAGGGCTGGCTTCGGCGAAACTTTATTACCGAGGTCTATCTTCCCTCTCTCTTTACACGCCGAAAAGGGGTAGCGCGTCGACCAGAGTTTCCCGAGCTTGAACCCGAACAGATTTGTTTGACCTGGATTGGTCATGCCTCGTTTCTCATCGGCTGGCGGGGATTAAACATTCTGGTGGATCCGATCTGGTCGCTCTGGCTGAAGGTCATTAAGCGGATTCGGCGCCCGGGAGTCTCGTTAAACCACCTGCCTTCGATTGACCTTGTTCTCGTCACGCACGCCCATTTTGATCATCTGGACCGGCGAACTCTCCGAAGGATCTCTGCATTTCAGCCCATCATCGTCCCGAACGGAGTCGGGAACCTGGTGCAGGACCTGGGATTCAATCGGGTCCACGAGCTTGACAGGTGGCAGACGCTGAACATTGGAGAAATCGGAGTCACGCTCACGCCGTGCCATCATTGGGGAGCCCGTGTTCTCCACGATCGGCACCGCGGATTTGGTGGATTTCATTTAAAGCTTGGGACGAGAACAATCTTTCACTGTGGGGACAGTGCCTATTTCCCGGGTTTTGCCGAGATCGGACGGCGGTTACCGACGGAGATCGCCTTGTTACCAATTGGATCGTACGATCCGCCGAGCTTACGGGAGGTGCACATGAATCCCGAACAAGCGATCCGAGCCTTTACGGAGCTAAAAGCGCGGATCATGGTCCCGATGCACTACGGATCCTTTCGATTGAGTTTCGAGCCTCCCGAGGAGCCCCTGACCCGTTTGCGCGCGGCCGTGGTACATTCCGAGATTGAAGAAAAAGTCGTCGTGATGGAGGAAGGCGTACCCACCATCTTCTGAATCGTCCTCGTCGTCGTGGTCGTCCTTCGTCCTCGCTCATGGGGGTGTTAGCTGAACGTTTTCGCGCGGGGAAAAGACGCGGGAACGGAGGAAGCAACCAATGCTCTGCTCGCTGCCTGAAGAAATCGAGGACGAAGGACGACGACGAGGACGATTAGGGGAAACGGAGAATCCAGCAACTAGGAACTATGTGTCGAAACGATCGATCAAGCGGGACAGTATCGGACTCGTTGCGTTAGAGGAAACAGAGCGGAGGCACTGTAGAGCTTTCGCTCTACTGTTCTCGCTGATGTGAGCCGGTTTCACGGAGTTGCTTGAGATGCGGAAAATGTCCGTGATTCGGTCAGTGGTCAGGTGAACAAATCGCCACAATGGGATTTTTTGATTGTCAGGATCAAACGGAGGCATTCATGGTAAACGAATGTCAAGATGGACAATATCTAAAATCGTAGCCCCATTACTCTTCGTAGCTTTCGCTTTGCTGACGAGTTGCGCGACTGGCGACCACGGCCAGCACTCACCACCAGCCATGAGTCCTAAGCAGGAAATGCACGCCAATACGTAAGGGATTTTGGTTCCAGCTTCAATACGCGACTTTGCCTCTAGAGTTGGACAAGGCGATTGACCGGTCAGAAGGATTGATACCGCTTTAGAGCGTTTTAAATAAAAGTGTAGCCGTAATAATGGCCCTGAGGTATGCTGAGGGGCATGAAGACGCTGTCGTTAGACCTCAGAGAAAGAATCCTGGCTTCCTACGATAATCTGGAAGGTACCCGACAGGAGATTGCGGATCGTTACCGGGTATCGCTGGGAATGGTCAAAAAGCTTTTGCAACAACGCAAGCGGACCGGACAGATCGCTGCACGCCACGCCTATTCTGGACGCAAGCCCGTTATTGTCCAGGCCCATGAGAACCAGATGCGAATCTTCCTTGGCCGAAAGCCCGATATGACACTCAAGGAACTGCGCGAGGCCTTGGGCTTGGACTGCTCGCTGCCTGCGATTCATTACGCTCTGAATGATATGGGGCTGACATATAAAAAAAGACACTCCGCGCCAGTGAGCAGGACCGACCGGACATTGCACAGGCGCGCAAAGCGTGGCGGCGCCGACAACTAGGCTTTGACCCCGCCAAGCTGGTCTTTATTGATGAATCGGGCGCCAAGACGAACAAGACGCGCCTACGTGGTCGAGCCCTACGAGGAAAGCGCCTCTACGCCAGTGCCCCTCAGAGCCATTGGCATACAACCACCATGATCTGCTCGATGCGCCTGGATGGTTCGACCGCCTGCATGGCCGTCCAAGGGGCTACCGATACGGAGCTTTTCCGAGCTTACGTGCGCCGAGTCTTGTGCCCAACCCTACGCACGGGCGATGTGGTCATCATGGATAACCTTTCACCGCACAAAAGCGCGGAAACTCTTGGGCTTATCCAAAAGCTCGGCGCCCATGTCCTGTTCCTGCCGGCTTACTCCCCGGATCTCAATCCGATCGAGAAAATGTGGAGTAAACTCAAAGAGCTTCTCCGCAGCGCCCAAGCCCGTTCCCAGCCTGCCCTTATCCAGGCAATGGCCTCGGCTTTGGCGGCGATCACACCTCAGGACGCCATGAATTGGATTGCTTCATTCGGCTATAGTTTTATTTAAAATGCTCTAGCCTCTGAGATACCGGCTTTTGAGTGTCGTATTCCTGATAAACAATGAGATGAGGGACAGATCAAATAATGAGTGCTTGCTTTGCTGATCGTCGTCGTGGTCGTCCTTCGTTCTCGGTCATAGCTGAAGCGTTTTCCCGTGGAGGAAAAGACGCGGGAACGGAGGAAGCAATCAATGCTCTGCTCGTTTCTGAAGAAATCGAGGACGAAGTACGACGACGAAGGACGATTAGGATCGGGGGAGAGGACGAGAACGACTACGACACATCCGATCCCCGCAAACTACCTTCTTGTGCGGGACAACACGCTTGTTTTCACCTCTTCCTGGATCGTCGCGACATCTTCAGGAAGACGATTGCAGAGCACCGCGGCGATAACGGTTTCGCCCCGTCGATAGCGTGCTATAAAGCTTCTTTTTTCTCTGCTCCCTTCAATATCTGCCAATAGATGCGGTGTGCTGAAGTCGCCCACAAAATCGAAATGCATCCCGAGAACCTGACTGGAACATGTCGGGATACCTTCAAACTTCTGACGTTTGCGTCCGCTCAGATTCGCTCCGGCTGTGAGACCCTGCAGCCGCGCCATTTCAATGTTCGTGATGCGTTTGGCGCCCCCGTAAATGCGATCAGGAAAAAGTGCGATGTCGCCTACCGCGTAGATACCCTTTTCGTCCGTCTCCAGGTACTCGTTGACGGGACATCCGCTCGGGCTGCTCAGGGGGGTGTTTGCTACAAGTTGCAGGTTAGGCTCGGTCCCAATTGCAACGACAGCGAGTCCGGCCGGAAATCGCATCCCGCTTTTAGTCTGGATGTTTTTGATTACTGTTTTCCCCTCGAATCCATTCAAATTTTCACTGAGCAGCAATTGGATCCCGGCCGCCAGATAGGAATCGGTCAGCCACTGTGCGCTCTCTGGGTCGAGCAGATCCTGCCAGATAACCTTATCCCGACTCAAAAGACTCAGCTTTGCGCCAGAATGTGTCAAAAAAGAGGATATTTCTGCTCCGAGGTACCCGGATCCAACGACCACCACATGCTTTTCGCTTAAAAGGATCTCCCGGATAGCCAAAGCATCCCGGAAACTTCGGAGATAAACAACGTTGCCAAGGTTTGCACCCGCGACCTGCGGGCGTCTAGCCCGGCTACCAGTGGCCAGGCAGGCTTTGCGAAACTCGATCGTTTGACCGTTCTCGAGGACCGCCAGCCGACGTTCAATATTGAATTCCCGTACGTACGTCCCAAGTCGGACTTCTATGCCCTTTTTCTTATACCACTCCTCCGATTTTTCGACCAGTTTGTCGAAAGAGACGCCGGGATCCTTCAGAAAATACTTCGACAGCGGCGGACGTTGATAGGGAAGGTAGGGTTCATTGCTGACAAGTGTCACCGAGCCTTTAGTGTCATATTGGCGCAGTGAGTCGCAGACGCTGGCTCCCGCTACGCCCCCGCCGACGATCAGATAATCACGTTGGATCATGCTTCAGCCTCCAATATAGAAAGCCGTTGCGACTTTCTCGAAGGAAAATCTCTGATACAAGAGCATTCTAGCCCTCCGAACCCATTTGAAGCCAACCGCATGCCTCCCGCTTTTGAGACGATGCACTATTCCGGCATCGCAAAGCGCGGGCCGAATTTCTCCTGCAAACGAATCCGTACCCGCTCAAAATCCTGCCGGCCGATGTGATCGCGGTAGGCCATCACGCCACCCCGGCCTGCCGGGTAACTCCATCCGAGCACAGAAGCCAGGTCGGCCATCGCAGGGTCTTCGATAATGCCCTCCCGCGTTGCGTGCAGCGCCTCGATTGTCTGAATCATGAACAAGCGCCGTTCGATCTCGTCCGGTGAGGATTGGGCGGTCGCCGCCGCAAACAGATTGCCGGACTCATTTGAGTCGACGCGCTCCTGCCTGGAACCGTATTCGTAAATGCCGGCTCCACTTTTCCGTCCGAAACGTGACCGACTCGTAAATTCTTTCAGGATTTTGATGCTCTCCCCAGCGTCGATCGCGGCGCCTCGTCGGTGTCTGGCCAGGGTTTCGAATATATCGACCAGCAGGTCGAGCGACATCAGATCAGCCACGGTTAAAGGGCCAAGAACCATGCCGGCGTTCCGGGCGACGTTATCGATCGTCCAGGGAGAGATCCCTTCTCGAACCATTAAAAGAGCCTCCTGGAGATAAGATGCCACCACCCTGCTGGTAAAAAATCCCGGACCATCGCGCACAACGACCGGGGTTTTCCCAAGTACCTTGGCAAGAAGGAGAGCTTTCTCGACGGTTCCGGGAGATGTTTTCTCTCCAACCACAACCTCCAGGAGTTCCATTCGGTCCACTGGAGCGAAAAAGTGTGTTCCGAGAAATCGCTCCGGGCGGCCGCATGCCAATGCCAGGTTGGAGATTGGAAGCGTCGTGGTGTTAGAAGCGATCGTAGCTGCGGAATCAGCGAGCTCCGCTATCTCGGCGAGTTTGGTCTTCTTCAAGTCCTCGCGTTCAAAAATGGCTTCGATGATAAAATCACACCGGCTGAGAATGGCAATTTCAGGAGCCCAACGAACCCGGTTCAACAAGGCTTCTGGTGTCTCCTTGTTTAACAAGCCGGAAATAAAGTCTTGTTGGGCAATCTTTTTCACGCGTTGAAGAGACCGCTGGCAAGCCTCTTGCGATATGTCCACAACGAGAACTTCTAAGCCCGCCCGAGCGGCCGTGTAGGCAATTCCAGTTCCCATCAACCCTGCTCCGAGCACACCGACACGTTCGATCGCAGCGCGCTGGCTGACGACCTTGTGCCGCGCCTTTTGTCGCGCTACCCGGAGGGTCTTCAGGCGGTTCAAGGTCGACGGTGAACGGCGCACCGCGGACCACTGCTCCGCTTCGAGGCGAATGCCAGAGTCAATCGATCGTTCAAGTCCGTCCTGAAGACATCGGAGGATGGCATTGGGCGCCGAATCCTCGGGGGTAAAGCGGCGTCGAAGCGTCAAATAGATCTTCTCGAAAAGTTGGCGATTTGACGATCTTTGTGAATAGGTCGACGAGAGCTCCTGGGGAACCTGGTCCCATGGTTGCGCTGGCGTTGAATGGGTCTCGCCCCACTGCATTGCAGCCTCGGGAAGGCGGTGATCCCGCATCACAAACAAACCCGACGAGGTCTCTTCAGAGACGTACACTTTCTCGGTTTGTAACAAGAGTCGCGCCGCCACATCGATCCCGCAGAGTCTGGGAAGCCGTTGTGTTCCTCCAGTAACCGGCATCAAGCCATATTTGAGCCACGGAAAATCCAGACTGATGGTTCCAACGCTTGCAAATCGCGCATGACACGCCAAGGCAATCTCGAGCTGCAGCCCGCCTATTGATTCGCATAAAAGGGCGGCCACCGGCTTCGGACCTTGCTCCATCTGCCGGATCAAGGTGCGTAGACGGCCAATCAGCAGGTCTTCGGCCAGGATCTGGTCCACCTCGATCGTTTCGGTGTCCGCGGGGCAGTCAAATTCGATCAATAGTAAGTCTATCTCCGGATCGGAGAGGGCTGCCTCGATTTGATCAGCGACCTTCGACTCCAAGGGGCGTTGGCACGAAATTCGAGCGGTGCGATTGGGGTTCATACAAGTCGAATGACCGTCGCAACCCCCATCCCAAGCCCGGTACACATTGTCACTACGCCGTGTTCGACGTTTCGCCTGTGCATTTCGTTGACCAGCGTGCCGATCAGGACCGCGCCGGTCGCCCCGACCGGATGGCCCATCGCAATTGCCCCGCCGGCAACGTTGATTCGTTCGACCGGCACTTTTGTCTTCTCCATGAAATACAAAACGACCGAGGCAAACGCTTCATTAACCTCGAAAAGGTCGACATCGGAGGTGGTCAGGCCAGCTCGATCGAGCGCTTTGCGGGTCGCGGCTGCCGGGGCGGTCAGCATGATGCAGGGGTCGTCAGCGGCGCTGGCGGTCGACAGAATTTTTGCCTTGGGCGAGAGTCCAAGTTTTTTCGCGATTCGTCCGTTGCCGATCAACACGACGGCTGCACCGTCCGCAATGCCGGAAGAATTGCCGGCGTGATGGACATGACGAAGCCTGGAGATCTGCGGATATCGTAACCGGATGTAATCGGAAAACTCTTCCCCGATTCGCTCAAAGGCAGGCGCTAGTTTCGCCAAACTCTCAGTTGTGACATTATCTCGCACAAGCTCGTCTCTGGTAAGAACTGGATCGCCGTTCTCGTTGATTATTGGCACAACCCAATCATCAAAAAAACCCTGGCTCCATGCTGCGCGGGCGCGCTGCTGGGATCTTGCGCCCAGTGCATCAACGTCGTTTCGGGTGTATCCATGCAGAGTCGCGATGAGATCAGCGGACAGGCCCTGGGGGATCTGAACGGTTGCATCTTTGAATGACACGTCGGAGATCATAGGACCTCCTGAACCGAAGATTGAAAAGAGCGAAAGCATTTCGATCCCGCCGGCGATGATCAGGTCTGCCTGGCCTGATATCACCTTCGCCGCGGCGGTGTTCACGGCGTCCAATCCGGATCCGCAGAAACGCGACACCATGAACCCGGGCGTTGTCACTTGGTAACCGGCTTGCAGCGCGCTCGCTCTGGCCAAGTTGCCGCCCTGATCATTATACTGTTCACAACAACCGAGTATGACTTCATCGGTGGATTGGGCAACCGGCGGATATCTGCGGCTCACGTTCCGTAAAAGAGAATTCACCAGACCCAACGGCGTCTGAGTGTGGAGCTTACCCGTTGATTTCCCGCGTCCGAGAGGCGTCCGAATGGCGTCGAAAATAAAGGCTTCGTCTGGAGACGACATAATCGAGAAAAGCTGGTCCTACATTACTCCTTTTGTCCGAATAGCTAGCGATGGAACCGTTGCGAGGCAGGAACTATTTCGTTATTTGTTCTCGAGCCAGATGAAGAAATATCGAATTGCGGTGATTGCGGGAGACGGAATTGGTCAGGAGGTAGTGCCGGAGGGGATTCGGGTGATCGATGCGGCGGCCGGGAAGGCCGGCTTTCAATTTGAGTGGCAAGAGTTCCCCTGGAGTTGCGCGTACTATAACGAAACGGGGCGAATGATGCCCCAAGAGGGCCTCGACCAGATTCGGCATCATGACGCAATTTTTCTGGGCGCTGTCGGTTTCCCGGGTGTCCCCGATCATGTCTCACTCTGGGGCCTGTTAATTCCGATCCGCCGCGTATTCGAGCAGTACGCCAATATACGCCCGATAAAGTTAATGCCGGGAATCCAATCCCCGTTGCGAAACCGGGAGTATGGCGATATCGATTTCATCATCGTTCGCGAGAATAACGAAGGAGAGTACTCTTCTGTCGGCGGACGAATGTTTGAAGGCACCGAGTTCGAGTTTGCGACGCAACAATCGGTGTTCACACGCCGTGGAGTCGATCGGATTGTGCGGTGCGCCTTCGAGTTCGCCTCCAAACGGGGAAAAAAACAGGTAACTTCGGCTACCAAATCGAACGGTATCACGATCACGATGCCGTTCTGGGATGAGCGATTTAAGGCGATTAGCGCCGAATATCCTCAGGTAAAGACCAACCAGTTTCATATCGACATTCTGACAGCTCACTTCGTGCTGCATCCGGACTGGTTTGATGTCGTGGTTGCTTCCAATCTTTTTGGAGATATCCTCTCGGACCTCGGACCCGCTTGCACCGGTACGATTGGCATCGCTCCTTCGGCGAATCTGAATCCGGAACGCGTTTTTCCTTCCATGTTCGAGCCGGTACACGGTTCTGCGCCTGATATCGCAGGTCAAGGCATTGCCAATCCGATCGGTCAAATCTGGTCTGGTGCAATGATGCTTGAGCATCTCGGGGAGCAGGATGCGGCTGAAGCTATACTCAAGGGGATTGAAAAGGTGCTCGAATCCGGACCAAGGACGCGAGATATTGGCGGCTCTGCGTCGACCACTGAAGTGGGGAAAGCCATCGCGGAGTTAGTCTAGTGCAGCAAGTCAGCTACTGCTATTTCTGTCCTTGCACTGGCCGGCCCGGCGGCGAACCCGAATTCATCTTGACATCCACTGACTCGTATGGCTGATTGCCCGCTCCGCGCGAGCCAGAACTGCCGTTGGTCCCTGGGTTGCGGCCGCTTGGCCTGCAACCGCACGCGCCAGGGGAAACCCGGCTAAGAAAAAATAGGATGCATATGCCCGTTCGTTTAGGTCGTTTCGAGATGCCAAAGAGCCTCACAAAAGAAGAGGCCACCGCCACCGAAACTTATACCAAATTTACCGCAGAACCGTTTGAGGCCGGATACGGCCACACCGTCGGTAACTCTTTGCGCCGCGTTCTTCTCTCCTCGCTGGAAGGTGCAGCGATCACCTCCGTCCGAATCACGGGGGCGCAACATGAATTCGCATCCCTGCCTGGGATCGTGGAAGACGTGACCGACATGATTCTTAACCTGAAGAAGATCAAATTCAAGGCGGTCGACCATGAGCCGCGAACGGTAACGATCAATGTCAATAAAGAGGGTCAAGTCACTGCTGGTGACATCCAGACCATTCAGGGGATCGACGTATTGAATACGGATCAGATCATCTGCACCCTCGACAAACGCCAGAGGTTCGAAGCCGAGTTCGACGTTCGTGTGGGCCGTGGATTCTTCACTGGAGACGAGAACAAAAGGGCGGACATGCCGATTGGTGTCATTCCGATCGATTCGATTTTTTCTCCGGTTATCCGGGTGAAGTACAGCGTCGAAAATACCCGCGTCGGCCAGCGTACGGACTATGACAAGCTGGTTTTGGAAATCTGGACAGATGGGCGAATCACTCCGGATGATGCGCTTCTCCAGGCCTCCGCAATCCTGCGTCATCATCTGGACGTGTTTGTGAATTACGACGACAGCCAGGTCGAGTTCGACGAAACGCCTGAGGAAGTCAGCCAGGAGAACACCCGGCTCAAGAAACTCCTCAACATGAGTGTAAACGAAATCGAACTCTCCGTGCGTGCTGCAAACTGCTTGAACAACGCCAACATCACGACCGTAGGGCAGTTAGCAATGAAGACGGAGGCCGAGATGCTGAAGTATCGCAACTTCGGGAAAAAATCTCTTAACGAGATCAAGGAAAAATTGCAACAGCTTGGTCTGAGTCTCGGAATGAAATTTGAATCAGGATTGGTTGAACCTGCGATGGGCGGCGAACGAAGCGACGAGGGAAAGCTGGTCTCTCTTTAAAAACTTATGCGTCACGCAAAGAAAACGATCAAGTTGGGCCGCAAATCCGAACATCGGAATCTTTTGCTGGCGAATCAGGTTTGCAGCCTTATCGAGTACAATCGAATCAAGACTACCTTGGCGAAAGCAAAGGCGGTTCGGCCTTTTGCCGAGAGGATGATCACCCTGGGCAAACGGGGCGATCTCCATGCGCGTCGGGTGGCTTTTTCGTTTCTGCGGCAGAAAGAAGCCGTCCGAAGATTGTTTGCAGAACTGGCGGTTCGCACCGCGAATCGGCAGGGCGGCTATTGTCGAATCGTCAAACTCGGTCCGAGACAGAGCGATTCCGCACTGATGGCCTATCTTGAATTTGTGGATCAACCGGGAGCCGAAACGAAGCCGGAAACCAAGGCAACCACAGAGAAGAAGTAACAGTCTTGGTGCTTCGAACGATGTCTGTAGCGCCCGTTCCAGCCTTCGTCTGGGTTCTGGACATTTCCGGGGCCTTCGATGGGGGTAGCGTAGTGTCTTTGGCCCAACTGGCCATGGAAGTCTAGCCCAGGGTTTACCCATGCGCGTCAACTTAGTTAACGGCTGCACGCCGAAGGCGTAAGAGAACTCAGCCCAGGGTGGAGCGAAGCGGAACCCTGGGTATTCGAATTAATATGCACAGCCGCTCTGAAGGAGCGGAAGAGACGAACCCCGAGTCGCGGACTATCGCCGACGCTATGGAAATACCAAGCGAGTCTTTATGGTCTCGGCGGCCGGATTCTTGCGCTCCTTCAGAGCTACCGACTCTCGTACGCGTCCACAGTGAGTGCTTGCACGCTGCGCTGGGGCACATCAACGAGGTTGGCTCCGGGGTCCTGGTTTATATGCGCCAGCTAAGCCGCTTTCTTTCACTACCCAGGGTTCCGCTACGCTCCACCCTGGGCTAAGCTCCCACGCGCCTTCGGCGCTTAAGACTCCCGTTTATGCGTTTATGCGCTTAAATTGACGCGCATGGGGCAAACCCCGGGCAAACGCAGGGTTGGAAGCCCGCGCTACATTGCGCTTCGGACTAGCTCAGAATCTCGAACGCTTTCTTCAGGTTATTCGGCCTGAAAATCAGGACTCCTTTTTCCGCATTTGGCGCAGTCGCCAGATACGCGTACTCGATATTGACTTTCTCCGCGGCGAGTTTTTTCGCAATCTTGGAAAGCGTACCGGGTTTGTTGTCGTGCTCAAGCATCAGGACTTCATTTTCCAGAACAAGCGTGCCGTGTTCTTCAAAAATGGATAACGCCCTTTTGTGGTCGCTGACGACCATTCGGACGACAGCGTGATCTACGGTGTCCGAGATCGTTAAACCATAGATGTTGATCTCCTCTGCAGCCAGGGCATCACAAACGGCGGCGAGTGTGCCTGGCTTATTCGCGAGGAACAGCGCGAGTTGGGTCGTTATTTCCATGTGCTAACTCTTTGTTGCGGGCGTCTCCGCAGCGGCACCGGCTGGGACCAGGGCCGGTTTCGAAGCTGTCGGAAAGTGGATCGGGCGAATCTTCCAGAACTTTGGCTCATAGCGATGCCAGTCACCCAGGATCTCTTTTGCGCGATCGCTTTCTGTGCGCTCAAGATGCTTGTAGACGAGCTTCTTGACCGTAACAATGTCCGCCTCAGTTTCGAGCCGCTCAAGGGCCACGAGTTCCGGATTCAAATTGAGTGGGAAAGACTCGTCAAGATCGAGCACGTATGCGACTCCTCCGGTCATCCCGGCTCCAAAGTTTTTCCCAGTACTTCCAAGGACCAACAGAAGGCCGCCGGTCATATATTCGCTCCCGTGATCGCCGACCCCTTCAATCACCGCAGTCACGCCTGAGTTCCGCACACAAAACCGTTCTCCAGCGCGCCCCGCCGCGAAAAACTCGCCGCCAGTGGCTCCGTACAGGCAGGTGTTGCCAACGATTGAGTTTTCGTGTGCGACGTATTTCCGGTCGGTGGGCGGTTTGACAATGATCTCGCCGCCGCCCATGCCCTTGCCGACATAGTCGTTCGCCTCGCCCGTCAGAGTGATTTTAACACCGGGACTTAGAAATGCGCCGAGGCTTTGACCTGCGCTGCCGCGGAGTTCCAGTTCGATCGTTCCTTCTGGCAGACCTTGCTCACCCCAGAGGTAACCGATCTCTCCGGAAAGCTTGGTTCCAACCGCGCGGTTGGTGTTCTTCACCCGGTAAGAGAGCGTAATCGGCAACTGATCGTTTACCGCTTCACGCGCATCCTGCAGGATCGAATCGTCGAGACGTCTTCCCGGTTGGGGATCATTTCGTTCCCAGGTGTTGTGGCGCGGCTGTGAATCGTCATCTTTCGCAACGTTCACCAGCAATCGGCTCAGATTGACCTTGTTTGCCTTCCAATGATCCTGAACGTAGCGCTGGCGCAGATATTCCACGCGGCCGATCAGATCCGTGAAACTGGAAAGACCCATCTCCGCCATAATCGCGCGTACCTCTTCTGCGACTCCATTGAAGTAGTTCACGACATATTCAGGCTTCCCCTTGAATTTTGCTCGCAAACGCTCATCCTGCGTCGCCACGCCGACTGGACATGTGTTCAGATGACACTGCCGCACATAAACGCAGCCGGAGGCAATCAGCGCGGTGGTACCGAAATTGAATTCTTCGGCTCCAAGCAACGCCGCAAAGACGATATCTTCGCCGGTTCGGAGGCCGCCGTCCGTGCGGAGGATAATGCGGTTGCGCAAGCTGTTCAGCATCAAGACCTGGTGCGCTTCCGCAATTCCCAGTTCCCAAGCGCTCCCGGCGTTTTTGATCGAACTCAGCGGCGAAGCGCCGGTACCTCCTTCATGTCCACTGATCAAGATGATATCTGCATGCGCCTTTGCGACGCCCGCGGCGATCGTTCCAACACCCGCTTCCGCGACCAGCTTAACGCAGATTTTAGCCCGTGGATTGACCTGTTTGAGATCGTAAATCAACTGAGCGAGATCCTCGATCGAATAGATGTCGTGATGCGGCGGTGGGGAGATCAATGCCACCCCGGGTGTGCTTTTTCGCAGCCGCGCAATCAGTTCGGTGACCTTGTGCCCTGGTAACTGCCCTCCTTCGCCCGGCTTAGCGCCTTGAGCCATCTTGATCTCGATCTCTTTTGCGCTGGCCAGATAAGCTGCTGTGACGCCAAACCGGCCCGCCGCGATTTGCTTGATCGCGCTGTTTGGCCAATCGCCATTCTTGCGACGATGAAAACGTTGCGGGTCTTCGCCTCCTTCACCTGAATTGGATTTTCCGCCGATCTGATTCATCGCGATGGCAAGGCACTCGTGTGCTTCCGGGCTCAGCGCACCAAGAGACATCCCAGCGGTCGTGAATCGTCGACGGATCTCTTCGATCGGTTCCACTTCTTCGATCGGGATCGATTGTTTGCCGGTGGGAATTCGTTCCAACAGATCTCGCAATGTATTTGGCCGGACCGCTTTGACCGCCTCGACGTACGTTTTATAGTCCTCTTGCTTATTAGACTTTACAAACGCGTGGAAGCTCTTGATTACCGGGGGCGTGACCGCATGCTGCTCACCCTGCCGACGAAACCGATAATAGCCGGGATCACCCAGCTCGAGCGTTTTGTCCTCTTCCGGCAACGCCTTCGAATAGGCCAGTCTGTGCCGGGTCAGAGTTTCCGTCGCGATCTCTTTGAAACCGATCCCTTCAATTTTGGAAGATGTTCCGGCAAAACATTTGTCGATAAGCTCGCTACTGATGCCGATCGCTTCGAAAATCTGTGCACCTCGATAACTGTCTACGACTGAGATCCCCATTTTTGACATGATCTTCAGCAACCCCTTCTCAATCGCACCCTTGTAGTTGAGGAGCATCTTTTCGTAAGTCGCAGCTTCACCGAGTTGACCTTTCTCAAGTAATTCTCGAATCGTCCCATAGGCGACGTAGGGACAGACCGCGCTCGCGCCATACCCGATCAGGCAAGCAATCTGGTGCACATCGCGCGCTTCCCCGGTTTCGCAAATGATGCTGCACTTCATTCGTTTGCCAATCCGGGTCAGATGATGATGAACGGCCGCGGTGGCGAGCAGCATCGGGATCGCGATCCGTTGATGATCTACTCCTCGGTCCGACAGAACAATCAATCGCGCCGAATCATCGATGGCGCATTTGGCTTCCGCAGAGATTCGATTCACGGCTTTTTCGAGACCGTCCGCGCCTTCCCCAACATTCCACAGAACAGAGATGGTCGCCGATTTGTGTTCCACATCCGGAATCGACCGCAAGGCATCCAGTTCATGCTGGAGCAGCACCGGCGAATCCGAGTGTACCATTTTTGCGTGTTCCGGTGTCGCTCCGAGCAAATTACGACGCCAGCCCAAGAGTGTTGCCAGGGACATCACCAGTTTCTCGCGGATCGGATCGATCGGCGGATTGGTCACTTGCGCGAAGAGTTGTTTAAAGTAGGTGTATAGCAAGCGCGGCTGCAAAGAAAGTACCGCCAGCGGCGTGTCATCACCCATCGATCCGAGCGCTTCCTGACCATCCTTGAGCATCGGTTTAAACACCATTTCGAGTTCTTCACTCGTGTAGCCGAAGGCAACCTGCTGTTGGGTCAATTCCAGAATGTCCAAATCCTCGACCGGAGCCGAAATCGATTTGCCGGCAATTTGCTGCAGCCGGAGCAAATGCGTATTGACCCATTCCAGGTAAGGCTGCCCGGCTGAAAGCTGCTTCTTTATTTCGGCGTCACGCAGCAGTTTGCCGGCGCGAGTATCGACTGCGATCATTTCCCCTGGAGCAAGCCGTCCTTTCTCGATGACCTTTGCGTCATCGATTTCGTTGCAACCAACCTCCGAGCCGAGACTCACCAGGCCGTCTTCGGTGATTTTGTAGCGTGCCGGGCGGAGTCCGTTTCGATCGAGGCAAGCAGCGACGACGATTCCGTTACTGAATATAAGGCCTGCCGGACCGTCCCAAGGTTCGGTAAAACAGCGGTGATACTCGTAGTAAGCTTTCAGTTCGGGATCCATTCTTTCGTCCGCGCGCCAGGCCGGCGGCACGAGCATGGTCATCGCGTGCAAAATGTCGCGTCCGGACAACATTAAAACTTCCATCGCGTTATCCAGACTGGCAGAATCCGATCCTCCCGGCTGGATGATTGGCTTTAGAAGATCGATATCCTCGCCCCAAACTTCGGCCACCAACTCCGACTCCCGCGCGTGCATCCAGTTGCGATTGCCGCGAATCGTATTGATCTCGCCATTGTGCCCAAGAACGCGAAATGGCTGACTGAGAGGCCAGGTCGGAAACGTATTGGTGCTATATCGTTCGTGATAAAGGCATATCGCGGTCTCGAACTCCGGATTAGCGAGATCCCGATAAAACTTTTCGAGCGAGACTGCAGTTAACAAACCTTTGTAGACAATTACTCGGTGCGAAAATGAAGCGATATAAAAATTTTTTATGTTATCGAGATGCGCACGGGCCTCGATTTCGTTCCGGGCCAGGAAGAGACGGCGCTCGTATTCGTCATCACTCATGCCGGCTGGCCGGCCGATCAGCACTTGCTCGATTCGCGGCATCGTGAGCTGCGCTTTTTCGCCTAACACAAGGACGTTGAGGGGGACCTCGCGCCAGCCGAACTGGAACAGCTCGCGATGCTCTAAGACCTCTTCGATGACCGCTTTGGCTCGCGCTTGCGAGTAGGCGTTGTCGTGCGGCAGGAACACGAACCCAACACCCAGATCCGTGTCGTTGTAGAGAGTGTGTCCGAGTTTCGCGATCTCTTTACGGAAAAGTTTGTACGGAATTTGCGTCATCACGCCCGAGCCATCTCCAGTCTTGGCGTCCGCGTCCATCGCTCCGCGATGTGCCATGTTGCACTTCGAGGTGAGCCCGTGCCGAAGCACACGGTTGGACCGCTCACCGTTAATCGCGGCCACAAAACCGACGCCGCACGAATCGTGTTCCTCTTCCGGTCGATAAAGCGAGTCCGGAAGCCCATTGAGCGCTAGCGTGATTGCGTGATTCATGACGGAAAGCTCGTTGACATTAAGAGTTCATCTGCGTGATTCAAGACGAAATTCCATAGAGTACTGACGAATTTTTGTCGCCCAAAACAAGTTTCTCGAATAATTTATGCCCTCTGTAACGCGGAACAATTGCAAAGAGCCGGTTCGGGAGGATTGCCCATGCTTCCCTTTCGAGCCTGGAAAGGGATACTGCCATGAGAATTCTAGATGAGCAAGAAAAGGCGATCATCCGTCACCTGATTCGCGACCCGCGCGAATCGGACAACGGGGTCGGAGAATTAACAGGGGTCAATGTGCGCACGGTTAGCCGGAAACGGCAGCGACTGGAGCAGGAGGGGATTCTTTCGTACTATGCGAACGTCGACCTTTCCGCAAACGGCGCTTCCCAATTTACTGCGCGCCACCTTTACATCATTAAATTCGGCGTTGGTATCACTTACAAGCAGCTGGTGGACGACATTAAAATGGAGCCTAGCAACACCGTGTTCACCGAAAGAGTGTTTGAAAGTCACATTGCGGAGATCGATGGCAAAGTGGCGCTCCTCCTCTACATCGACGGCGACAGCGACGTCGATATTGTGCAGCGAATGCACGAGGAGTTGATCCCAACACTTCTCGAGAATCACGGCAAGGAACTGATTGAGGAAATATCGACTGTGCGCATCCTTTCGCCTGTCCGGGTGATGCGTAACTATTTGCCGCTGGTGAACATGAAGAACGGTTTGATGAAGGCGGACTGGCCTGATGAGGCAATCTATGTCGGTCGGTGAGAGAAGCTGTCCGGCTGCCCCCGGCACTAGACGAAGAGATAAGGGCTGGGCGCCACTTGGCCGAACTTTGAGCGGCCCGAAGGGCCATGCAAGGCTAGCCTAGGCTTTGTATGTGTCCGATCGGGAGCCGATCACCGCCCTACCTGACGGCCCAAGCAGGGCTTATTCTGGTGGGGGAATTAACTCAGGGTAAACCCTCATAAGCGCTAACTTAATGCGAGGCGCTTCGATGGGCGAATGGCTTTTGTCCCGGAGGGACAGGCTGATAGTAGCCAGGCACGAAGTGCCTGGGGTCATGAGGAAAGTAGCCTCGTCCAAGCGGGACGATTGAATCGAACATCATCGGACCCGAACTTTTCAACGAGAATACCTGGCGTTTCTGAAGCGGCATGAGCGCAGTTTCAACGACAAATATCTCTGGGGACTGACAATTGGACTGACAATGACTTCGACCGTCCCTCCGGGGCGGGGCCTCTCCGCATCGCTACCCAGGCACTTCGTGCCTGGCTACTATCAGCCTGTCCCTCCGGGACAAAAGCCATTCGAAGCGCTTCGCATTAAGTTGGCGCTTGCAGGGTAAACCCTGGGCTAGGCCTTCTTGGCCCTTCGGGCCGCAGAAAACCACGCTAAGGTAAACCCAGGCTGAAGCCTGGCTTGGCCTGGTTAGATTCTCCATCGACGACTGCCCTGAAAGGGCGGCAGAAGAATGCTGCACTTAGCCTCCCGGCGCGTCCGTCCGTGGATAGCTTCCGAGCACCTTCACGAAAGTGCAGTGTTTTTCTAACTCGCTGATGGCGCTTTTGACCTGTTCGTCATCACAGTGGCCTTCGATATCGACAAAGAAAAAGTATTCCCAGTTTTTGCGCTTGGAGGGCCGGCTCTCGATCTTGCTCATGCTCAGCTTAAGCCGATTGAACGGCTCGATCGCCGAGTAGAGAGCACCAACCCGATCCTGAACACAGAACATCAGTGAGGTCTTATCTGCGCCGGTGGGAGGACACGTGTCGTGCGAGATCACCAGAAATCGCGTGGTATTATTCGGACTGTCCTGGATCGATCGTTCCAGGATCTCCAGCCCGTACACCTCTGCGGCCATGGCACCGGCCAGCGCTGCGGCACCCGGTTCGCGAGAAGCCAGTTCTGCCGCCTTGGTTGTGCTTGAGACTTCATTCCATTCCGCCTCTGGCGCATTCGCTTTGAGCCATTTCCGGCATTGGCCGAACACCTGGGGGTGAGAATAGATCCTGGTGATTCTTTCTCTCGGTTCATTCGACAAAAGATTGTTTTCGATCCGTAGCAGAATTTGCGCACAGATCTTCAACTCCGAATCCATGAAGAGGTCCAGGGTGTGATTGACCGCCCCTTCCACCGAATTCTCGATCGGCACAACACCATAATCGGCTCGGTGTCGCGCCACCTGATCGAAAACGTCGCCAATGTTACCCTGCGGAGAATAATCGACCGATGCCCCGAATTTAGCCCGCGCGGCCTGGTGTGACCACGTTGCTTCGGGACCCAGATACGCGATGGTCAGTCCTTTCTCCAGCGCCAGTGCCGCGGACATGATTTCCCGATAAATGGCACGTATCGCTTTTGCCGGAAGTCTACCTTTGTTCTTTCTCTCGAGGCCTTGCAGCAGAGCTTCTTCGCGGTCAGGAGCGTAGATATTAAGGCCTGCCTCCTTCTTCAGGACTCCAACCTCGTGCACGAGATCCGCCCGCTGATTCAATAGCTCCAGCAATTTGGTGTCGACCTCGTCAATTCGCGTTCGAATCACTTCCAGGGACAACTTCGAGTTCTCCATGCTCTTTATTCTCCAGTTTCGAATCCGACGGATCGCTTGTTTCGACACCCGTCGCGGGGGGACGATTTGCCGGCAGCTCGGCTTTCGGGAGCGCGACCATTCTGAGTTCGGATGCGTTTGGTAGCTCATCCAGATTCTTGAGCCCGAAATGTTCCATAAAATGCTGCGTGGTGACGTATAGGAGCGGGCGACCGGGAATTTCCGCACGTCCAGTGATTTTTACCAGTCCGGCATCGAGCAACTTCTGCATTACTCCGTCCACCGTTACGCCGCGAATAGCCTCGACGTCAGCTTTAGTGATCGGTTGACGGTAAGCGATAATTGCCAAGGTTTCGAGTGCCGGTGCACTCAGCCGGGTCGGTCGCATCTCTGGAAAGAGCTGTCGCACCCAGACCTGATATTCGATGCGGCTGACCAGCACCCAGCCGGAAACCTGCTCAGTCAGGCTGAACGCCCGGCCCATGTCGAGATATTCCTTTTGCAACGCGTGTAAAGACTCGCTGATCTCTGCCTCCTTCACCTTCGTTAACCCCGTCTCGGGCCCTTCTTCGAAGTATTCTGCCGCCGATGCCAGAGCTGCCGCAATATCCTTCAGCGAAAGCGGCTTTTGCGACGCGAAAAGCAGGGCTTCAATGACTGCTTTTAAAGTGACCATGGGTTTGGGGACAGGAGACTAACGCAGTTTGATCGAAATTTGAAATCGCAGATTTCGCGGCGATTCCAGTCTCCGAAATACGGTTTATTCCTCATCCCTCAGTTTAATACGCCGCGAATTTCGATCTCGGCAAATAGCCCGTCCTGAAAGACGCGGATCTGGCTCATGCGAATGAGTTCCAGCAGCGCCAGAAATGTTACCGCAATTTCGGTTCGACTCGCCGCCTTCTCGAAGAGATCGAAAAAGGCGATCGATTTTTGGCCCGCAACAGTGCGCATGATAAATTCGATTTTGTCCGAGACGGTGTAGGATTCCTCAAAAATCTCACGAAGATCTTCGCGCTTCAGTGCTATTTTCTTGAGCACCTTCTGAAACGCGTTGATCAAATCGAAGATGCCGACTTCGGATTTTAGCAACGTGCCGGAATTTTCGAATTCAGGTTTCTCCGGCGTCCGGACGACTAACCCTTCCTGCAGCAACTCTCTGTGGTGAAGCTGAAACGCGGCGTCCTTGAACTTCTTATACTCGATCAGCTGCCGGATCAGATCCCAGCGCGGGTCCTCTTCCTCTGCCTCTTCATCCGGGGGTTGTTGGTGCACAGGCAGGAGATTTCGACTCTTGATGTAAATAAGGTTCGCTGCCATTACGACAAACTCTCCGGCGATCTCGAGGTCCAGCATCCGAAATGTTTCCAGATACTCAAGATATTGGCCGGTAATCCGTTCGATCGAGACATCGTAAATATCGACCTCATCCTTCCTGATCAGGTACAGCAGCAGGTCGAGTGGACCCTCGAAAACTTCCAGCTTCACTTTGTAATCATTTTGCATCGATCGGAAGTTCGCAATGGAACGATGGGAGATTTACTCCTGGCTTCTCTTCGAACTTCAACGATCGCGAGAATCATCTTCAGCTCTCTAAGCGCTCCAACATCTGACGAACGGCATTTTCAAGGCCAACTGAAATTGCGCGAGAGACGATCGAATGGCCAATATTGAATTCGTTCCAGTCCGGGTTTGAGATTAGCAAACGAACGTTCGAATAATTGATCCCATGGCCGGCATTAACTAGAAGGCCTTTTTCCTTCGCCAAACGCGCCGCCGCTTCCAGTCGATCCACTTCCTCCGGCTGCAATGCCGCAGGGAGGTTGGCAAATGCGCCCGTGTGCAACTCGACGGAATCCGCACCCAGGTCGCTCGACGCCTGGATCTGCGAAGCATCCGGTTCGATGAACAGGCTGACGCGAATTCCTGCCGTGTGAATACGTTGTACGGTCTGCTTGAGCGCTTTGAAATGTTTAGTCACATTGAGGCCTCCTTCGGTCGTTATTTCCTGGCGGTTTTCTGGAACCAGGCAGACCTCGTCGGGCAGGACTCTGAGAGCAGTCTCCACAATCTCCGGCGTATTCCCCATCTCGAGGTTCAGTTTCGTCATGATGCTGTCTCTCAAGCGAAACACATCTCGATCCTGGATATGCCTCCGGTCGGCTCGCAGGTGCACCGTGATGCCGCTGGCCCCCGCTCGCTCACAAGCAGATGCCGCCGCGACTATATCCGGCTCGCAATTGGGCGAATCGATCATGTCTGCATAGCGAGCCTGCCGAAGCGTCGCGATATGATCGATATTCACTCCTAATTTAATCATGGATTGTTAGACTCCGGATCAGCATCGAACGCGCAAAAAAAAATCGGTAGAGAAAGCGGCTTGTCCGCGCAGTGCAGGTTCTCTCAGTGCCTGAAATGCCGTACTCCGGTGAAAACCATGGCCATTTGGCGTTGGTCCGCCGCGGCGATAACTTCCTTGTCGCGAAGGGAGCCGCCGGGCTGGATGGCTGCTGTCGCGCCAGCTTCCGCTGCCGCAATCAAGCCATCTGCGAAAGGGAAAAATGCGTCGCTGCAAACGGCGCTTCCTTTCAGTGACAGTCCCGCCTCGTGCGCCTTCCAAATCGCGATCCGTGAAGAATCAACTCGCGCCATCTGACCTGCACCAATCCCAAGCGTTCGATCGCGGGACGCGTAAACGATGGCGTTCGATTTGACATGCTTTACAACGCGCCATCCGAAGAGCATTGCTTTCATCTCTTCCGCCGTGGGCGGCCTGGCCGAGACCACGTGTCGCTCGGGTTCTTTAAGCTCGGCGCCATCCCGTTCCTGCACCAGCAGCCCGCCGATTACCGATCGCACGTCCAGTTCTTCCTTTTGTTCGGCCCGCCCGGCCAGCATCTTCATCAGCCGAAGATTTTTCTTCTTTTGAAGCAACGCCCTGGCGTCCGGCTCGAATTCTGGTGCAATGATGACTTCGCTGAATATCTCCGAAATGGCCCGAGCAAGCGATTCCGTCAGAGGGCGATTGCAAATGATTATACCGCCAAACGGTGCCTGTTTATCCGTGGCGAATGCTTTGATCCAGGCTTCGCGAAGATCCGGATCCGAACCGACTCCGCAAGGATTTGTGTGCTTCAGAATAGCCACCGTCGATTCGGAAAATTCCCGGATAAGCCGTGCCGCAGCGTCAATGTCGAGAATGTTGTTATAGGAAAGCTCCTTGCCGTGCAGCTTCTGAAAATACTCTTGAAAATGGCCGTGCAAGCTTGCCGACTGGTGCGGGTTCTCTCCGTACCGGAGGCGCATTTCCAGAGGCAATGAGAGGGTAAAGGTTCCGCTACCTCCTTGTTCGCGACGCAGATAATGAGCGATCGCTTCATCATATCGGGCAGTGGTCAGAAAAGCTTTGATCGCAAAATGTTCCCGGACCGTCAGGGTCGTCTCCCCGTGGTGTTGTTCGATCTCATTCAATACCGCTTCGTAGTCGGCGGGATCGGTAACGACCGTGACGGACCGGTAATTCTTGGCTGCGCTCCGCAGCATCGAGGGCCCACCAATGTCGATCTGTTCGATCGCCTCCTCCATCTTCACGTCCGGCCGAGCGATCGTACTCTCAAACGGATAGAGGTTCACGACGACCAGATCGATCGGCTCGATCTGATTCTCCGCCGCCTGTCGCTGGTGTTCCGGGTTGTCCCGGAGGTAGAGCAAACCGCCGTGCACCCTCGGATGGAGGGTTTTTAGGCGTCCGTTCAGGATCTCAGGGAACCCTGTAAATTTTTCGATTTCGAGATGCGGAATCGACTCCTTCCTGAGGAGTGTCGCTGTGCCGCCGGTCGAAACGATCTCGATACCTATCTCGGTGAGTCGACGGGCGAACGGTACAATGCCCGTCTTATCCGAAACAGAAATGAGTGCGCGTTGAACCTTCATGAAAGCAAAAAGAATAACAGGTTCTCAAGGGTCGTCTATGGTTTGACGCTACCAGCATCTGCACTTTTTGCGAAATTCCCCTTGCACTATACTAACCGGTCAACTAAGCTCCCTACGTGAAGCGCGAGAGTGATACCAAACAAAAACTCCTGGATACCGCCGTCATGCTGATCTCCGAGAGTAGTTACGGTTCAATCAGCGTCGATGACATCTGCAACCGCGCCGGCGTGAACAAGGGAAGTTTCTACTACGCCTTTAAATCGAAGTCCGATCTCGCTGCCGCTGCCTTTGAAGATCATTGGAACAAAAGGCGCGGGATGATGGATGAGATTTTTTCTTCGCAGCTGCCTCCGCTTGAGCGTCTCGAAAAGTACTGCGACCGAGTCGTTCAGGACCAGATGGAAAAATACGAAAAGGTAGGGAAGTTTTGCGGGTGCCCGTTCGCTTCCATTGGCTCCGAGTTGAGCACCCAGGACGAACAGATCCGAAAGAAGGCTCACGAACTTTCCGAACGGACCATGAAATATTTGGCCTGTACGCTGCGGGACGCTGCAGCCGAGGGCATTTTGGATACCAAGGATCCCGTTGAACTTGCTCGCCAGGTTTTCTGTTACGCGGGCGGGTTGATCATGCAGGCTAAGATAGAGAACAATCCAGGCGCCTTGAAGTGCCTGAAAAAGGGTGTTTTCCGACTTATGGGTGCCAGTCCCGCGAGATCAGTTGTCTGAGACGAATCCGTCAAGTTTTTTTTATTAGAACTTAACTAACCGGTCAGGTAAACCATCACCGATCTATGAATGCCAAGACGTTTTTTTTCAACAGTGAGTCGAATGTAGTTCCGCATGAATGTTCCGTAGCCGCGATCTCTGAACGAGTTTTCGAACGTGCATTAACGTTTAGTGAAGTCGTTGAGTTGTCCGAAAAGTGCGGTCTCTGGGACATCGAAAGCAAAGCTGGGAAGGCGTACAGTCGTCCGTTTACTTTCGTAGTTCCGGCCAACCAGATTTTTGGCTCGGTTTCCCGAATCGTCGAGTAGGGCCGTCCGCGCAGTTCCCTCATGTAAGTAAAGCGTCCCGCTTTACCAAATGTCCAAACCCCAGCGCACAGGCTATCAGCCCGTGCTGCTTTACCGCGGGAAAGCCAGCACTTCCGCCGCGCCGGTTTGGTGCCCGACAACCGCGTCGGTTGCGATCCCGATAAAAAGGCCATGCTCGACGACGCCTGGAATTTGTTTTACTTTTTCTCCGAGCTTTTCGGGTTCCGGAATTTGCTCCAGATGGCAATCCAGAAGGTAGTGGCCGCTGTCCGTTATGAGCGGGGTATCAAAGCCGCCGCGCATGTCGATTTTAGGATTCCCTAAGCCGCTTTTCTCGAACAGTTTTCGCAGATGCCGCTCGGTGCTTCGCCACGCGAAAGGAATCACTTCGATTGGAAGAGGAAATCTGCCAAGGGTTCCGACTAATTTGGATTCGTCGACGATGCAAACCATTCGGGCTGAAGCGCAGGCCACAATTTTTTCCCACAACAGATTTGCCCCGCCTCCCTTAATCATTCGGCCTTTGGGGTCGATCTCATCAGCGCCGTCTATTGTCAGGTCCAGTTGTGCGACATCATTCAGATCTGCCAGCGAAACGCCCACTTCCTGAGCAAGCTGACCGGTCGATTTTGAGCTCGGCACTCCAGTGACACGGAGACCCTTCGCGACGCGTTCGCCAAGGATGCGAACGAACCACCGAGATGTCGTTCCTGATCCCAACCCGATTGTCATTCCCTCTTTCAGGAATGTTTCGATTGCCTGGGCCGCGGCGGCCTTTTTTGCCTCGTCCTGCGCGGAGGTCTTTTCCATAGGATGGTCTGGTTTTGAGCGGATATTTGCCCCGCAGTATACTACGACGTTCAATTCAAAGCGAATTGTGACTACTCTGCGCAATCCATGAAAAGAGAAGATGAAGCATGTTCGTAGCCCGAACCGCCTGAGTCACAGCGCCGCGCCATCTGAGAAGCCGCTTCTTGTTTACGACCAGGACTGCGCCTTTTGTATCCGCTGGATCCGGCGATGGCAGGAGTCCACGCGCGAAAGCGTTGATTTCGCTTCATTCCAATCTGTCGGAGAGCGTTTTGCTCAAGACGTACCGATCGAAAGTTTTAGGTCGGCCGTTCACTTGATGGAGACCGACGCAACCGTCTACAGCGGCGCGGAAGCGGTGTTTCGGGTGCTCAGCTACGGCTCCCGCGTCGGGAGCGGATTCGGGCTCTGGTGTTACCGCCAGGTTCCTGGTTTTGCGGCTGCGTCTCAGTATGGGTATCGATTCGTCGCCGACCACCGTACGCTCGCTGCCACTGTCACGCAGGTGCTCTGGGGAAAGGGGGAAGAGGCTGTCTGCCGCCCCGCCTACTTCCAGGCGCGCGCCTGGTTTCTACGGGTGCTGGGATTGATTTACTTGATCGCATTCTGGTCGTTCTGGTCGCAGATCGATGGATTGATTGGACACGATGGAATTCTGCCGGTGGCGCCTTGGCTGGACGAATTGCGGAACCGATTCGGGCCGGAGGCTTACCGATTGTTTCCAACGCTCTGCTGGTTCAATGCCAGCGACCCTTTTCTGCACTTTATATGTGGAGCTGGAGTCGTTCTGAGTCTTTTGCTCGCCCTGCAGATCGCGCCTCTTTTCTGTCTGATTCTTTTATGGGTTCTCTATCTTTCGCTCAGCGTGGCGGGTCAGGTTTTTATGAACTTTCAATGGGATTACCTGCTGTTGGAAGTCGGCTTTCTGAGCATTTTCCTGGCGCCATTTCGACTCTTCCCGTCGCGACGCTACCAAAGTCCTATCTCCCCCTGGGCGCATTTTCTCCTCCTCTGGCTTCTGTTCCGACTAGTGTTCATGTCAGGGGTGGTCAAGCTGACCAGTGGAGACGAATCCTGGTCGAACCTGACAGCACTCCACTATCATTATGAGACTCAGCCATTGCCGACGCCGCTCTCGTGGTGGGCAAATCAACTTCCTCCCTGGTTTCAGGCATTCTCAACAATCGTGATGTTCGGCATCGAGTTAGGAGCACCATTTCTGCTGTTTGCCCCGCGACGGTTGCGATTGATAGGAGTTCTCGGTCTATTGACGCTCCAGGTGCTGATCGCGATGACGGGCAACTATTGCTTTTTCAATCTTTTGACTGCGGCGCTTTGTCTGCTCGCCGTGGACGATGCTTGCTGGCCGCGCATCGGCCGAAAGGCGAGCCCGCGCCCGCGCCCGCAAGTGCGAGGCGCTGCGTGGCCTCTCTGGATCCTCGTTCCGGTTGTTGCGATCGACTTGGCATTGAGCGGACCCTTGGTCTGGAACGGCTTATTTCCCGAGGCTGACTGGCCGTCGTTCTTCAGCGTTCCGTACGCTTTTCTCGAGCCATTCCGGTCGCTGAACGGTTACGGGTTGTTCAGAGTCATGACCAAGACGCGTCCCGAAATCATCGTTGAGGCAAGCCAGGATGGCTACACCTGGCGGGCGTACGAATTCAAATATAAAGCGGGCGACCCGATGCGTGCGCCGCCCATCGTTGCTCCTCATCAACCGAGGTTGGATTGGCAAATGTGGTTTGCCGCCTTGGACGACATTAGAGGGGAGCCGTGGTTCATGAATTTCCTGGCGCGGCTGCTCCAGGGATCTCCAGCCGTTCTGAGGTTGATTGAAACGAATCCGTTTCCCGACGCTCCGCCCCGTTACATTCGCGCACGACTCTTTGAATACCACTTTACAAATGCGTTAGAGAAAAAGCAGACCGGAGCGTGGTGGCGGCGGGAAGAGGCCGGACTGTACTGTCCCCCGGTCAGCATTCGCGGCGAGGATTAAGGCCAGAAACGGAAGAAAAGAGGTAAACCACAGAAGGTAAGAAACAATTATGCGACCTGTTATTTTAGATACTGATATTGGATCTGATGTCGACGATATCCTGGCACTGGTGCTGCTTGCGAAGTCCCCCGAACTGGAGCTCATTGGAGTCACCACCGTGTATGGCGACACCGTTCGCCGAGCCAGAATCGCCAAAGCCGCCTGTGCGATGCTTCAACGTCCGGAGGTAAAAATCGTCGCAGGCGTTCCCAAGCCAATTTCAGGGAGACAAGTGTATTGGGCCGGGCACGAAGGAGAGGGAATGCCGGGTCTGGAAACGATTTCGATCGATACTTCCATCAAGGCGGAAGAATATCTCGTAGCCAGCGCCGACCAATCCTCGGGTGAATTGGAAATCCTGGCCATCGGACCGTTGACGAATATTGCCAAGGCGATTCAATTTTCCGCCGAATTCAAGGGCCGCATAAAACATCTTTATATCATGGGAGGCGCATACTGGCTCGACCGTCCCGAGCACAACATCCGATGCGACGTGGACGCAGCTCAAATCGTCTTCGAGTCCGGCATTCCGATCACCGCGATCGGCCTTGACTTGACACTTCGCGTCTGGATTACAGAGCGAGACGTTCAGCAGATAGCGACCCTGCCGAATCAGCTAGGAAATACTTTGGAGAATGAAATCCGCACCTGGTGGACTTTTCGCGATCTGGACCGAAATCATCCTCACGACCCTTTAGCCGCCCTGGCCATGATCCATCCACAATTGTTTCGTTTCGAATATGGCACCGTAAAAATCGGCACTTCTGGTCGAGGCTTCGCAAAAACGACCGTCACCAATCCAGGGAAAGGCGGCACCCGAATTGCATCAGACGTTCTTGTTCGTACCGCGGAGAAGGAAATCGTGCGCCGCATTGTGTCGTGAATTCAATTAGAACGGTATATCGTCCGGCTCGGCGTCGAGGTCCGGATCGCGCGGTTCGGGCCGGGCTGGGGGAGCAGACGTAGTGGGACTACGACGAGGAGCGGAACTTGCTGAGGGTGCGGAGGACCCTTCACCTTCCTGCCGGCTGCCGAGCAGTTGGAGATTTTCGGCGACCACTCTTAAACGGGACCGTTTCTGGCCCGTCTGCTTGTCGTCCCAACTGTCCAATTGGAGGCGGCCCTCGATAAAGACCGGTCTCCCTTTTTTCAGGTACTGCCCCGCGATTTCCGCCTGCCGCGCCCATAGCGTGACGTCGACGAACGTGGTCTCCTCCTTTTTCTCCCCATCTTCGCCGGAGTAAACTCGATTGACGGCGAGACCAATCTCCGTCACCGCGGTGCCTTTGGGCGTATAACGAACCTCAGGATCGCGAGTCAGATTGCCGATTAACAGGACGCGGTTGAGATTTGCCATAAATGATATCTAGGCTTTGGAAATTCGCACAGGCACTCGAAGAGGCAACTTCTGGTAATGCTGCAAAAAAATGATGGGGTCGAGCTTAAATTTTCCGCGCAGTTTCACAATCAGGGAAGGATCTGCCTCAAATATGAAATTGACATAATAGGCGGAATCTATGTGACGCGGACTGTACGCGAGCGGACGCTTGTCCATTTTCTGGACCTGCTCTATATCGGCGCCCTCTTTTGCAAACTCAGATTCCAGACGTTCAATGGTTTCTTTCACGCTGTCCTCCTGGCCACGGGTATCGACGGCCAGCAAGCATTCATAACGATGTTTCATAATGTGTCAATTATCATTCCGTTCTATTGTAATTATTCATTCCAGAGACGATCCCGTTGCGCGCCACCTCTTCGATCGCCTCCGCCGCGCGTTCGATCGCCTTGTCGATCGCCGGCTTTTCCGACCGATCGAATTCGCCCAGGACATGGTCGGTCAATGGTTCGGCGTCACTCGAGGGCCCTATTCCCACCCTCAGGCGCATAAAGTTCTCGCCCAGATGCACAATGATCGACTTCAACCCATTGTGCCCGCCGTCACTGCCAGTCGGCCGCAGGCGTAGCCGCCCCACCGGGAGTGCCGCATCATCCACAATGACCAGGATTTCCTCCGACTGGACCTTGAAATAATGCGCAAATCGGCCAAGGACTTCCCCGGTACGGTTCATGTAGGTGAGCGGTTTAATCAACAGGATATCACCCCATTTTCCCAATTCGGAGCTCCAGGCTGCCGATCTTGATAATGTCACTCCTTTTTTTTCGGCCAGCTGATCGATCACCATGAATCCTACGTTATGCCGCGTTCCGCTATACTGGAGCCCGGGATTTCCCAGGCCAGCCACGAGACGCAGATCAGCCATGGACTATTGAGACTGCGAAGTCTCCGGTTTGACTTCACCTTTCTTCTCGGTGATCACTTCCGGGGCCGCCGGGGTTTCTGCGGCCTCCACAACCTCTTCGCCGACACGTGACGCAACCACACTAACCACGGTCAGATCGCTGTAGGTGAGGGCTTCAACTCCGGCGGGAAGCGGGATATCGCGGACATGCAGCGACTCGCCAATGTTCAGGTTCGTCACGTCGATGCGAACGATGTCGGGCAGATCCTGCGGAAAACACTCGACTTCCAGCGAACGCAAAGAGTATTCAAGCAGGCCGCCGAAGGTTCTGACTCCCAAGGGGTCACCGACTGCTTCAATCGGGACTTCGGATGTAATCTTCTCGGTGGCGGAGACAGCGTGAAAATCGACGTGCAACAGCTGCCGCTTCAAAGGATGATGCTGGACTTCCTGGATTAGAGCCAGTCGGCTGGTGCTTTGGCTCCCGTCCATGATCTCCAGCTCCACCAAAACGTGTTCACTCGACGCGTGCGCAAGCACATTCGTCAATGCGCGGCCTTCAACTTGAAGCGCCATCGGCTCTGCCTGAGAGCCGTAAATGACTCCGGGAACCAGCCCTTCGTTTTTGATTCTCTTTACAGCGTTCCGGCCAAGCACGGTCCGCCTGTGCGCTTTCAGTTTAACTTGTTGAGCCATGATTCTTACGATTGTTTTGCATTAATCTCGAAAAGCGAACTCACCGATTCGTTCGTGTAAATTCGGTGAATACCCTCTGCGAGGATCTCCGCGATGGAGAGGACGGTGATGTTGCAATCCGGGTGAAGTTTTACCGGAGTGCTGTCGGTGGTAATCAGTTCCTGGATCTCCGATTTTATCAGCCTTTCGTGGGCAATTTCGGTAAAAACAGCGTGGGAAACGCCCGTGTAGATGTCTTGCGCGCCATATTTCTTTAAGAGCGACGCGGCGTTCGTCAGTGTGCCGGCGGTTTCCGTAAGGTCATCCACCATGATGACATTTTTTCCATCTACTTCGCCAATCACCGTAAGCGCCTCCGTTTCAGTAGGACTGATCCGCCGCTTGGCAACGATTGCCAGAGTAGCGCCCAAAGCTTCGGCGTACGCAGAGGCTAATTTCAGGCCGCCAACGTCTGGTGAGACCACGGCGAGATTGGCAATTTTCTTCTGGCGGATATAGCGGATCAATACCGGTGCCGCGTACAAATGATCCACCGGAATATCAAAGAATCCCTGAATTTGCTGGGCGTGTAAATCGAGCGTCAATACGCGGCTGGCTCCAGCCGCCACCAGCAGATTGGCGACCAGCTTGGCGGTGATCGGTACGCGTGGTTGATCTTTGCGATCTTGTCGCGCGTATCCAAAATAGGGAATCACCGCGGTAATCCGATAGGCGCTTGCTCGTCTGGCCGCGTCGATCAGGATCAGGAGTTCCATCAAGTTCTGATTGGTGGGCGGGCAGGTCGGCTGGACGATGTAAATGTCTCGGCCCCGGATGTTTTCATTGATTTTAACCCGTGTCTCGCCGTCCGGGAAAGAGCTGACCACAGCGTCGCCGAGAGGGGCACCGATCGCCTTGCAAATTCTCAGGGCCAGATCGCGATGCGCTGATCCTGAAAATATCTTCATTTCTCGGTTGAAAGGGGTCATAGCCAGACCAAAAGGAACCGGGATTCTAATCCTGAAATCCTCTTTTGCAAGAAGAGGACAGCAGCGCGCTGTCGCTCAGACGAGCAACTCCGCGAGCCTTGCCCGGAAGTCTTCCTCATCCCGGACGGAAAAATCCCCGTTGGCTTTGAGTCGAACCTCGTGTCCGTCCGGCGACAGGAATCGCAGGTACAGCGGTTGTATCCCCGGGAATTGACGAACCAGGTCGCGGATGGCGATCAACCGTTCTTCATCAGCCTTTTCCATAGGAATATCGATTGTCAGAGCTTTGACTGATCTCCTTGGGCTAATCGGGCCAATCTCGTTGGCTACAATCCGGGCGCTCTCCTCCCGCTTATCCAGTTTGCCGGTGATAGCCACGATTTTACCTTTATCGATTTCCTTGGCTGTTTTTGCGTACACTTCGCCCCAAACCATCACCTCCACCGATCCAGTAAAGTCTTCAACCGTCAGGATCGCGAACGGTTTTCCCTCTTTGCGGGTAAGCTTCTTATCGAAAACCGAGATTGACCCGGCGATCCTGACGGTGTCTTTGTCGTCCCGATCGGCTAAATCATTGATCCGTAAGTATTCGCCTCCTTCAATAAGCGCTCGATGCGCGTCCAACGGATGGCCGGTTACGTAAAATCCGAGGAGATCCTTTTCGTGTCCCAGTTTTTCGATAGTTGACCAAGGTGTGAAATGGATCGTGTCGCCGTTTGTTTTGGGAGTTGCGGCTATCTCCAGTTCGCCGAATAACGAGACCTGGCCGCTCCGTCGGTCTCTGTGAGCCGAGGCGCCGGCCAACAAGGCTTGATCAATTCGCTCAAAGAGTTCCGCCCGGTCTTTTCCGGTATAATCGAACGCTCCGGCTCGAATCAGGTTTTCCAGGATCTTGCGATTGACCGACTTGGAGTCCAAACGGCTGCAATAATCCTCGACCGATTTGAACGGTCCATTCTTCTCTCGTTCCGTAATGGCGGATTCCATCGCAGCTTCGCCGATATTTTTGATCGCGGCGAGACCATATCGAATACCGCGCTGCTCTGCCTCGGGCACAAACTTCAGGTAGCTCCGGTTGATGTCCGGCGGCAGAATCGTGATGCCGAGTCTTTGGCATTCCGCGACAAACACTGAAATTTTACCCGTATTGTTGACTTCGTTGCTGAGTAGCCCGGCCATGAATTCCACCGGATAGTTCGCTTTCAGATTCGCTGTTCGATAGCTGATCAACCCGTAGGCGGCGCTGTGGCTCTTGTTAAAACCGTATCCGGCGAATTTTTCCAGGAGATCGAAGATGGCGTTTGCCTTCTTTTCCTCGATGCCATTCACGCGTTTGCATCCTTCGATGAAATTGACGCGTTCTTTCGCCATCTTTTCCTTGTCCTTTTTCCCCATCGCGCGCCGGAGAAGATCGGCCTGACCCAAGGTGTATCCGGCCAGGACGTTGGCGGCGCGTTGCACCTGTTCCTGGTAAATCATGATCCCGTAGGTGTTGGCGCAAACCTCTTTGAGCAGCGGGTGCTCATATTTGATTTTCGTCTGGCCCTTCTTGCGCTTGATGTAGTCAGGAATCAGTTCCATCGGGCCAGGGCGATAGAGGGCGATTAAGGCGATGATATCGTCGATGCTGTTGACATCGAACTGCTTGCACAGATTCACCATCCCGCCGGACTCCAGCTGGAACACGCCGATCGTTTCGCCACGATTCAGCAGGTCAAACGTCGCCCGGTCATCCAGCGGCAGCGTCTCGAACGAGAAATCAGGTTCCCGGTCTCGAATCAGGACCGCTGCATCCTGCAAAACGGTGAGTGTTTTGAGTCCGAGAAAATCCATTTTCAACATGCCCAGATCCGTGAGCGGGCCCATGGCATATTGAGTCACGACCTCATTGTCATTGCCGCGGCAAAGCGGGATGTAATTGTCGAGTGGTCGATCGCCGATCACCACCCCTGCGGCATGAATGCCGGTGTTCCGGGTCAGACCTTCGAGCACAGTTGCATAGCTCCAAAGCTGCTGAGTGCTTTCTTCGGTTTCAACGGCCTGTTTTAGTTCCGGATTCTTTTCCAGCGCGCCTTTCAGCGTGATGCCGAGTTCGTTCGGAATCATCTTCGCGATCCGATCCGCATCCGAATAACTCAGGCCGATCACCCGGCCAACATCTCGAACGACGCTCTTGGCCCCCAGGGTGCCAAACGTGACGATCTGTGAGACCGCGCGCGAGCCATACTTGCGTCGGACATACTCAATTACTTCGCCCCTTCGGTTCTGGCAGAAATCCACATCGATATCCGGCGGGCTGACGCGTTCCGGATTCAGAAACCGCTCAAAAATCAGATCAAACCGCAGCGGGTCCAGATCTGTGATCTCAAGGACATAGGCCGCCAATGATCCTGCGGCAGATCCGCGTCCGGGACCCACCGGAATACCATGCTGTTTCGCGTAATGGATAAAATCCCAGACAATGAGAAAATAACTATTAAAGCCCGCCTTCTCCAGCACCGAGAGCTCATAGTCCAGCCGCTGCCGGAGCTCTTGATCGGTTTCGGCTCGTTTCCCGTAACGTTTTCGCAACCCGTTATGGCAAAGTTCCCGCAGAAATTCCTCGCGCGTTTTCCCTTCGGGCGGGGTATAGGCCGGGTATTTAGAAACTCCGAAGTCAAGTTTCAGATCGCAGGTTTCGGCGATGCGAAGTGTGTTTGTCAGGGCCTCCGGGATTTCCGAAAAAATGGCCCGCATCTCCTCCGCGGATTTGAAGTAGACTTCGGTCGGATAATGCATCCGTCGCTCGTCATGGACCATCGACCCGGTACCGATACAGATCATGACGTCATGAGCCTCATGATGGGATCGTTCGAGAAAGTGAACGTCATTCGCTGCCACGACGGGGATGCCGAGTTTTTTGGAAATTTCCAGCAGCGCTCGGTTGCAAAGATGCTGCGCCTCAATTCCATGATCATGGAGTTCGAGGTAAAAGTTGTCTCGACCGAAGATCTCCGTGAATTCGCCGGCAGATTTCTGGGCTTTGTTCAGGTCGCCCGCCTGGATCGCCACGTTGATTTCACCTTTCAAACAGGCGCTCATCCCGATCAGACCGGCGCTGTGTTTTGCAAGTAACTCTTTGTCGATACGCGGTTTATAGTGGAAACCCTCCAAGTGGGCAGCGGAGACCAGTTTCACCAGGTTGCTGTATCCGCGAAGGTCTTTTGCCAGCAACGTGAAGTGAAACGCTGCGTCTCTGGCGGACGAGGCGCTTTTATCGATCATCGAACCGGGCGACATATAGACTTCGCAGCCGACGATCGGCTTCACGCCTGCCTTCCCTGCTGCTTGATAGAATTCGATGGCGCCGAACATGTTGCCATGGTCGGTCATCGCCACGGCCGGCATGCCGCAGTCGACCACCTTTCTCATGAGGTCAGGAATCCGGATGGCGCCGTCCAGGAGAGAGTATTCGGTATGAAGATGCAGGTGGACAAACGAATCAGTCGGCATTGCTTTCAACTTACTCAATACAGGCGCCTGCATCAACGGCGAACGACGGCCGGATTTGGGTCAAAGAGAGGCTTACCATTTACTGGCACTGACACTGGCATTGGCACTGGCACTGACAACTTCCCCGTGGCAAACTAGGAGTTCTCAAGCCGAGGTGGCGAAATTGGCAGACGCGCCAGACTTAGGATCTGGTCCCGAAAGGGGTATGAGTTCGAATCTCTTCCTCGGCAAATATCTGAAAATGAGTAACTTACTAGAAGAAGTTGGCAAGAGTCTCGAAGGCGATATTTTTTCAGTGCCACTAAAGTGCCGCTAAGATTTGAGGATTCCCTGCCAACCGGTTCCGATGGCGGCGTGGGTGCCGGACCCTTACTTGCATCCCGCCCACGCGTGCGCAGGAAGAGATACGTCCCACCTGTGGGCATCCTCGCCATTCCATGCCGATCGCGACCAGGGCTCTTGAAGCGCAGATTGCGATCATCCTGGAAGAAAGGCCTATGCGACAATGCCCTTTTGAAGTGGATGATGGCGAATGATGGCTTGGCTAGCATTGCTCAGTTCTGCGCGAACATCTGCCACAGTTCCAAGGTTGTCGAAAAGCTCCTTGATTCGAGGCACCAGAACGACGGACCGGAAGTTATGAAACGGAAGCAATAGCGGGGTGAAATTTTGGCCAATCAAGACATCCCGAACCACTCGAGCGCGAGCTAGTACTTAGTTGCTTTAGTTCTTTATATTTATTAAAGATTATGGTTTGATGGGCCGATGGCAACGGGTCGAATCGAACTAGATGTGGAAGATCGCAAGCTGTTGGAGGGTTGGAGTCGAGCGCAGCGAGTGGAACATCGGCTTAAAATAAGGAGTCAAATTATTCTCAAGGCGGCAGAAGGTTTCAGTGGGCGTGAGATTGGCAAAAGTTTGAGCATTCCCGAGGTGACAGTCAGCAAGTGGCGCCGGCGGTTTTTGCGTCACGGAATCGCTGGATTGGAGGACGCGCCGCGCAGTGGAAAGCCGGCCAAATATGATGAAGTCACAGTCCAACGGGTGCTGGAGCTCCTTGATAGAAACCCACCGGCAGGCTATGGGCGCTGGAATGGGCGGCTGATTGCCCAGCATCTGGCCGATGTTACCCCCGATCAAGTCTGGCGCATTTTGCGCCAGCAAGGCATCGAATTGGAACGGCGCCACAGTTGGTGCATTTCCACTGACCCGGAGTTTGCGCGCAAGGCCGCCGACATTGTGGGTCTTTATCTTAATCCTCCCCAGAATGCGCTCATCTTGGCCATCGATGAAAAACCAGCCATTCAAGCCTTGGAACGGGCGCAAGGTTGGATCCGACTGCCCAATGGCAAGGCGCTGACGGGTTTTAGTCATGAGTACAAGCGCCATGGCACCTCAACCCTCTTTGCCGCTCTCAACATTGCCAGCGGCCAAATTCAGGCCGGCCACTACCGGCGCCGGCGTCGCCGGGAATTCCTCGAGTTTATGAACCGAGTCTTGGCCAGACATCTCGATAAGGAAATTCATGTGGTTTTGGATAATCTTTCCAGCCACAAGCCCAAAGAGGATCGTTGGCTGAGAGCTCACCCTCATGTGCATTTTCATTTCACTCCAACCCACGCCTCCTGGCTCAATCAGATTGAGATTTGGTTTAGCATCTTGAGCCGCCAAGCCTTGCAAGGAGCCAACTTTCGTTGTTATTTGGACTATTTACACGAGCACTGACCGGCCATGCTTTCATTCGGTCCGCCGGAAATGGAACCAAAACCTCTTTTCCGGCTTCACCCGATAACCAAGCATCGTGATGCTCTTCCGGTAGGATGACCGGCATCCGGGTGTGGATCTGCCGCACAAACTCGTTTGGTTCGCCCGTGATGATCGTGCACGTGTGAAGCCATTCATCAATCGCCGGATCTTTCCAGCCTTCCCACAACCCGGCAAACACGAAAGGAGAATCGTCTTTCATACTGATCGAGTACGGAATTTTACCGCCGAGAACTTTCTTCCATTCATAGAAACCATTCGCTGGAACGAGGCAGCGACGCTTTTTGTTCCGACACAGGATATCCTTGCGATCCGATTCAATCCAAAATCGAAGCAACGCGCCCTGGACACCTTGCGGTGGGGCCTGATTCCCAGCTCGATCTCACTTGGTCGCCAAGTCTTCTCGTACCACGGCTGGAGTGGGCCGTAGGCGAGCGTGGAGGTTTGTCGGATTTTTCGCAATGAAATGAATCCCTTAAGAGGGTTCGTGCCGCCAGCCCAGATAGAATCCCACCACGTCCGTCCCGTACTGGTAATTATCTTTTGGGGGGGCGACTGAGGTCACGTTACAGGCGGTGGCTCAGTCGGTACGTTTTGCTGCGACGAAAGAGGCAGGATCAACTTGGTCAGGCAGAAACAGCGATGATCTTTCCTCCTGATCGGAAAACAGGATGACGCACTACCTTAAACGACACCAGAGCAAGGATGAGCATCCTATGCCTCCTGTGGCCTGTCTGCTACGATTCCCGCATCTCTAAATTTTTCTCTGCTCCATTAGAAGGCACCGGTACTCGTAATATTCCTCGGCATCTTGTAATGATCTTGCCGAATATCGGTTCTCTTCGTCTTTAGCTTTCCACAGGACGGTATACCGGTTTTCAGGGTTACTCTCCTCCCAATCCTCAATCTGGATTGTAGCAGCCTGTATCACTGTGCTTTTAAGGATTTTCAACTAAGATCCTCCTTAATTATTAATCTAAGGCTGGCGGCGGCTTATGTCTTTGAGAAAAGAAACCGTTCACCGGTCCCTGTCATATGGCCAGCCTGATCTTTCTTATTACCGAGATCCTGGCCTAAGAGCAGGGAAATCGTTCCCGCTGTGGACGATTATTTGAATTTAGCCACGCTTCCGCGATTGCACTTCCTCTGGCGATCCTGCATTTAGCCGGGAACCGGCAATTGGGAGAATTTGTCAGACCAAGGACCGGGAGGACTCAGAGCGTGGGCAATCTCGGGACCTTTTCTTACCATCGGTTCGTTCACTCGTTCACTTTCCGATAGCGAAGCCGTCCGTCAGTTGCCGGACCGGATTGCCCGTTTCCCGGCTCCCCATTGGATGCCCTTGGTTCCCGCTGCCTTGCAATTTCCTTAAGATTCAACTCTAGCAGTGGAGTGGCCGAGGATTTTGACTGTTTGATTTAATTGCTCGATCCTAAGCGGCTTCTTCAGAACGGTCACGGGACTTATCTGCAAAATTCTGTCTAGCATCTCGCTGTCGGGGTAGCCGGTGATCACGATAACATTCAGATCGGGATCGATTTGCTTGGCGGTCTTGTACACCTGATCTCCGGGCGCGTCCGGTAATTGCAGGTCCAAAAACATCAAATCGAACTTTTGTTTTCTTAGACTGTGGATAGCATCCTTAGCCGTTCCGACCACGACTCGACTAAATCCGATCTTTTTCAAGAATGCTTTAAATAACTCTTGAAGATCAGGATCATCATCCACCACCAACACTGTCGGTTGTCCCTGTTTATCCTGCCGGAGAATGTCTCGATCCAGTGAAGATTTCTTAATTCGCCACCGCCCGCCAATGTGAATCGCGGGTAGCTGCCCCCTTTGAATGAGGTAGTAAACCGTGGGAAGAGGTATCCGCAAATACTCGGCAGTCTCTTTTACGGTAAGAAGATTATGGATAGGAGTTTCACTCACGGACGAATAAAAAACCAGCTATAGCCTGTTAAAGGAATCTGCCCGGTTGAAGGTTCTTGAACCTGAAGTTCTTTAGCTTGCCTTCTCCCGAACCACTTCCGTAGCACTCTTTCCCAGACGGCTGAGCGCATTTATCATTGACTGCGCAGTGTCAGTGTGGTGATGGACAATCTTCCAAGCTCCAGATTCTCGACGATAGATGTTCGTGACCCGACAGTCGCCGGTCACCGGCTGTCCAGCAAGCGTAAATTGCCCATGCTCGACACCCAGTTCATAGGCCGCATCCCCGGCAACCTGAATGAATTGATCGCTTAGGCTAACCTGCCCCTGCGTGCTGAGCTGAGCCACTTGCTCCCATGATCCTCTAACCTGATCCCACCCAACTTCGCGACCGCCGATTGGGTGCATTGTCGTCACGGTCGCGCTGTGGGACCAGATGTCTCCTAACGGACCGGCATCCCCATTGAGCATGCGGTTCAACGCCGAGTAGAATTCTTCTGATGCTGCGCGGACGTCGTTTTCTATTGCCATGATTTGCTCTCCCTCAAGCTGTGTTGTTTGATGGACCGGATAAATTTTCATGTTGCAGCGCGATATTGAGATCCTGACGCCTTCTTCATCGCTTCAACCGCCTCTTCAGCAGTTAGTAGAGGCGTAGTTTTAACGGCCTTACAAGCGCCACCCGCCGCGAAGGCTATGCCAATCGCGCCCGCGTCCACGTTACTAGGCATCTCAACGATTAGCACAATATCGTAATCCCCAAACGTGAACCAAGCGCTCTCGATCTTTCCGCCAAGCTTTTCAATCGCTGGTCGCACCGCTTCAATGCGGTTCTGCGGCTTCTTGACTAACGCCTTCCAACCCTCAATCGAATACGCAATCTGTTGTAGGTAATGTGGCATCTGGACCTCCTAGTGTTCATCTTTTTATTGGTTATTGTCCGGTTATCGCAGATCTTAGAATCTTGTGGAGAGTTCTGTGCAGACCTCGGGTATCAACAAAGAAATCGAGCGAATCCTAGACCGAGCTACGCCAAAGACGAACCGCGTTGGGGGGGAGAAGGAGTTCGACCAAAATAACGTTCGTGAAAACGCTTTAGAGTACCCACAGAAAAATGTGCACTTCAAGACAAAAAGTAACCCAGATCCGCAATGATGCCGCATTGGTGAGGTTCGGGCACTTCGAGTGCGAAGATGTCAGTACGCTTGGCGTAACCGTAGTGCATTAGCGATGTTTCGGAGGGATTACGTTGGGGCTGCATTGCTTTAAAACCTGATGCAGCTCATTGTCATGTTGCTTGTTGCTAACGGTGCTTTCCTGAGAAGAGAGTTATTCACAAGCCACCAGAGTGCGTTTCAAGGCAAAACTGCAGTTCTTCGTCTAGTTGTTCCGAGAAATCGGACCTAGCACTGGCGATTCGTCTGTTGAATTATTAACAAAATCCGGACAATATTCAAATATCCTCTCGCGGATGGCTTTGACCGGTTATGTAGTCAAAATGCGGTACGTCCGCAGACGATGCTGTGTTTTGTGAATAAACTCGACTTCATTGGCAGCATGCGCGAGTCTACAGCACGTTCTCTCTTCCCTTGGTACCTCTCGGTGCCTGAGGTTTTGATTACGAGTGGCATCAGCGGAGAAGTCAGACGTAAAAGGTGGCATAAATGACTCCCATTCCCGCCGAGAACCTTACCGTCGATGAGCAGAGCAGCCAGTATCGCGTACTCGTTCAGATCGAATTAGAGAAATCCTTGGGTTCTTTCCAAAGCTTTAGATTCGGAAAAAACAAACCATTCACGGGAACGTGCTATCACGGTCGGCTCGATCTTTTTTACTACCGGGATCCCGGCCTTATAGCGGGGAAGTCGTTCCCGCTCTGGATAAAAAAGTGACAAGGCACGCTGCCGCTGGCGATCAAGGACACTTAAATTTTCCTTATGACTCCGGACTAAATGTCACTTGATGAAAGGGCTCCGTTTCACAGTGTATCGCCATCCTTGGCAGCGCCTCGGTAGAGAAACAACTCAGGGGACATGGCTGGAACCGCCAGCCAAGAGGGTGGTCAGGATTGTAGTGAGGTACTTGCTGCGGCAGGGAGACTGCACATTCCCGAGACAAGAATCGATACGGTTCCGCCGTCATCGGATTTTTTTGCAAATCTCCACACATGCTCGCGTGCGTTGGAGCGATATTCCAACTGATCGGCAGATCCCTTTGTGGGGGTATCGGGATATGATACCGGCGAGCCAGTTCTTCTTCTGAAGTCGTTCGTCTGTATCGTCCGCACATGGAAAATCATTGCACGAAAACTTTTACCCGATCAATCGCCTTGTCTAACCCCTTGAACTGCATGGGGCGCAATCGGCGCTCGTAGAACCGAGCCGCGCCTCATCGCGTTTTGAAATTTTGAGTCAAACCCCGATTAACACCCGTCTCTCAGCACTTCCTCGCCCCTCTCAAACGTAGTGGATCAGATCCTCCGCCCGATTTAGGCTTTCCACAACGCCTGAAGAGCGTGCGAACAATCGGATTTACATTCCTCTCTGATGGTCGCATCACGAAATCGCCGGACTGAGGAGCACAAACTTTTGACCGCTTCGTTCCGGAGGTGCCAGGGATTTGGTCGAAGCATGTTCCAAGGCTTCGCCCTCTGCATCGAATGCCTTCTGGGCCGGGGGACGGAATCGCAACGTTTCCAGCCTCGGAAAGAACCAAACGGAGTCTCTGCAAGACATTCCAAGCCCGCAACCGGCTTCGTTTTGACGCTTCCAACTCGTCGAGCAAATCTCTGGATCGCCTTTGGAGTGATCGACATGGACGAAAGTGTTCATAAGAACACTATTGGCGTCAAGACTGATTGAAACGTTTTTTTCATTTATGATGACGAACATCATTTACCTCAATCGGCACGAAGGACCGGCATGGTTGTGCGGCGTGATTTGTCGATGCATCCCGGCCCGAAGAGTTTTGCTTTCTGGGTCAATCGTCATGTTTAAACCGATAGATTGAATGTAGGTCCTTAATAGTTCATCATCCTTTAGCAGTGAGCGCATTCCCGCAAGAACTGCGGTCCAAACGGATCTACCGAATCGCCGGTGGTTACGTGGTTAGCGCGTGGCTGGTTCTGCAAGTTGCGTCGGTCATTGCGCCTAGTCTGGGCCTCCCGGCTTGGACGCTAAGGGCACTTCTGGGAATTCTCTTACTGGGATTTTCCGTGGCCCTATTCGCCGGGTGGCACCTCGACGTTCGGGCGGCAAAGGCAACCAAATTGCCGGTCAATTTCCATCTCATGGTCTGGCCTACCATTACGCTGTTTCTTCTAGGCGGAGTCATCTTGGTGCTGACAGTCTGGCTCAACGCTGACAGGGGAGAAAGAACGACTCCGGTTGGGGTAAAGCTGTCGCCCCCGTCACAAAGTATCGCTGTGCTTCCTTTTGAAAGTCTGAGCGAAAACAAAAGCGACACCTATTTCGCGGATGGAGTGCAGGACGAGATCCTTTCTGACTTAGCCAAAGTCCCCCAACTAAAGGTAATTAGTCGAACCTCAGTAATGACGTACCGTCCCGGCATCAATCGTGACCTCCGTTCGATCGCGGAGGCGCTCTCTGTCGCAAATGTGGTGGAAGGCACGGTGCAGAGGAGCAATAACCGAATCCGGATCACAACGGAACTTATTGACGCTCGAACCGACGAGACTCTGTGGTCTGAGAGCTATGATCGCGATCTGACGGACATCTTTGCCATTCAAAGCGAAATCGCCCAAACAGTAGCATCGAAATTGAGCGCCCAGTTGTCCCCGAAAGAACGTAACGACATTGAGGAAAGGCCTACAAACAACTTGGAAGCCTACGATCTTTATCTTCAGGCTAAAGCATCAATCGCGAACTCTTCGGCTAGCGGTGACCCCGGAGAACGCGGTCAACATTTTCTTGACGCCATCGAGTTGCTGGAGCAAGCGACGCGCTTGGATTCTGACTTCGCCCTCGCCTACTGCCAAATCGCGAAAGCTGACGACTGGCTATATTATCTAAAATTTGGCGACACATTAAAGAGGCGTATGCATGGCGATGCGGCTGTCGCCGCAGCGTTACGGCTTAAACCGAATCTTCCTGAGACTCATTTGGCAGCGGCATTTCACCTGTACGCGTGCTATAGGGATTATCAGAATGCACGCTTTCACATCGCGATAGCGAAGGAGTCTTTAGCCAATAGTGCTGAGGTTCTAGAGCTGGAGGGTTATCTCGATCGACGGCAGGGTGACTGGGAGGATGGCACGAAAGCTCTCGAACGAGCACGAAACTTGGACCCTAAAAATCCCGAGATTCTTGCGACGCTGAAGGACACTTATCTTTGGCGGCGTCAATTTCGCGACGCGGAGAGAATCCTTGAATGTCTAATTGCTCTAGAGCCCGAAAACCCAAGGTGGAAACTCGAGAAGGCTACCATAAGCTTCTGGGAAAAGGGGGAATTGAGCGAGTGGCGTGCGGCTCTCGAAGGATTTCCATCTTCGATGAACACCAACCTGCACGTGTTAAATTCGCGTCTAGGCAATTTAATTTTTTCCCGTGATTGGACGAGAGCCAAAGAGCTTATCCAAAGTAGCTCCGCAGAAAGATTATATTGTGGTTGGCGTCCGTTCGTTCCTCGTGTTTGCCTTGAGATCCAGATTGCAAAATATCAAAGTGAACATCTAGAAATGAATGCTGCGTTTGGAGCGGCCCGAGACCAGCTCCTACAAGAAGTCGCTGAACATCCGGAAGATCCCGATCAACTCAGCGCGCTCGGGTTATTTGACGCTTATTTGGGTCGAAAACAGGAGGGCATTCGAGATGCAAAACGTGCCACGGAAATGTTACCGATCTCTAAGGATGCAATCCACGGCGCTGAACTGCTGCTCATCTTGGCAATAGTCTACGCTTTGACGGACGAGTCCAACCTAGCCTTTGAGACGCTAGATATCTCGGTAAAATTACCACTGGGCATAACTTACGGGGAACTTAAACTAGATCCTGATTTGGATTCTCTCCGCACAGATCCGCGCTTTGCTAAGTTGTTATCGCAGCTTGAGCCGCATGACTAGGTGCAGTGTCTCAGTGCTTTCAAAGCGGGTTTATTTGGCCAGAAGGTCTTTTGCAGGAGGATTAAGCCGGAAGAGTGCATTGAATATGATTGATACGATGCAGTAATCGGTTCGGGTCAAGAATGTTCGAACCTGCCAGTGCATTCACCGCCGACGGCAAGCCATTCCGTTGAGTAGCAGTTCGAGCAGTGCTGATTGCAAAAGCGTAATTATTCGAGGGGCGATTGAGATCACGTTTATAAAAGGTGGCTCACTCGGCCAATCTCGCTTCAACGAAAGAGGCAGGATCAACTAGTCGGCGGGTGCAGCGATTGTTGATTTATAGACCCAACCGCCTTGCAGCTTCGCCAGCGGTAATTATTATTTGGGGGCGACGGCGATCACATTTATTATGGTGGCGCGGTGGACCAGAGAGTCTGAATCGTCGAGGTGATAAACAGGGGCTGTTGAGCACCCATGGAGGATTTGTGGAGGAGAGGAGATGAACGAGCAGTTGTGGTCACGCCTGTCGTCCCCAAGCTCGAGCCACGTCAGACGCTCGCCTTGCTACGAATTTCTCAAGTTCTTTATCTTTCGATAAAGACCTGTAAGTGTAGCGGAACGCTTGGCTAGACTCTTCAATGCCAAGATACTCTTATCCTTTGCAGTCTCCCGATAATCTATGGTATAGACTTTTTATCGCTCATGGTCTTCATCCTCTAACAGCCTAAGATCTCCATAATTGGGATGTTGTTTTACCAACAGCTCAAAGAGCTCTCGGATTTGAGGAATTTCTTGTTCATCCTTCGATAATTGGCGATGAGTTATGCCATCAGTTGCTTCTCGGAGGCCGTTCTTGGAACCATAAGTCCATTTGAAGTCATCGAAAATGATCCACCCATTCCGCCATCGAACCGCCGCCTCGCTGAAGCTCATTATTAACAACCGGACGCCGCAGGACACGAGCGGCAGGAATTTTGTTCCGAAACGTGATTTGACACGCTAGTGTAGCGGAACACGCGATTGCTTGTGCAACGGGACAATATTATGCCAGGCGCTGTGCTGACCGATTTCGCACCACTCGGTGGAGCGTGGTGTCGCTTTCGGCTCGGATTGCTGCTGAAGGGCAGTTAGAGCCATGAAAACGGAGCCCCAACGCACCTGTCCGACCTGCGGCAATGAGCTTTCTGGAGCGACGGAATTTTGTCCGGTCTGCATGCTTCGCAAGGGTCTTGCTGGCGGGGTTGAGTCCGGCGAGTCTTCTGTTTTCGAGGATACTGTGAGGCCGACAACACCGGACCGGCCAGCGCAACGATTTGAGCATTATGAATTGGTAACGGGAGAAGACGGGAAACCAGTCGAGTTGGGTCGCGGTGCAATGGGTGTCACTTACAAAGCGTTCGACATCGACCTGCACTGCCCCGTGACACTGAAAGTCATCAGCGAGCGATACCTCGCTGATGAATCGGCGAGACTTCGTTTTCTACGCGAAGCCCGCGCAGCGGCGAGGCTTCGGCATTCAAACGTTGCCTCTGTGTTGCACCTGGGCCGAACTGGGAGCAATTACTTCTACGCGATGGAGTTCGTAGAGGGAGAAACGCTCGAAGAACTTATCAAACGCTCAGGTCGGCTGGACGTAAAACTGGCGCTGGAAATTGTAACGCAGGTGGCTGCCGGATTGGCCGCAGTTCACGAACAGAACCTTGTCCACCGAGATATCAAGCCAACAAACATCATGGTGAGGTTGAAGGAGGAACGAGGTGTAACGGCGAAGATTATCGACCTCGGCTTGGCGAAGACACTAGACGACTCGGCTTCTGAAGCGGGGATTTCATCGCCCGGGACATTTGTCGGGACACCCGAGTTTGCGAGCCCCGAGCAATTTGGGGGCGTTGGCGTGGACATCCGGTCGGATCTGTACTCGCTTGGAGTAACGCTCTGGGTGATGGTCACTGGCCAAACACCATTCCGAGGTCCTTCCGCTGAGGTGATGTTTAAGCATCAACACGCGCCCTTACCGCGTGAACGACTCAAAGATGTTCCACAGCCGGTCGTAGTTCTCCTTGAGAAACTCCTTCAGAAGGATCCGGCACAGCGTTTCCAGACTCCGAACGAGCTGTTGAAGGCGATACCGACGATAACAGGCGCAATCGACGCACGGCGTAGAATCACTCGTCAGGGCCTGCAGAAGACGCCCTCTACCGTTTCGCATGTCGGAACTCGCAAGCCGCCAGCAAGACTTGCACCGAAGAAGATTTCCATTGCCAGATTGCCCGTTACAGGAAGTGATGTTTTTGGTCGCGAAGAGGACATCGGTTTCCTGGACGATGCATGGGCAAACCAGCAGGTCAATGTTGTCACAATTGTTGCCTGGGGCGGAGTCGGAAAATCGACGCTTGTCAACCACTGGCTGCGACGAATGGCTGCTAAACATTATCGTTCTGCGGAGCTAGTTTTCGGCTGGTCCTTTTACAGGCAGGGCAGCAGTGGGGACACTTCGTCCGCGGATGAATTTCTTGATGCGGCTCTCACTTGGTTTGGCGACCCAGATCCACGGCTCGGAACGGCGTGGGAGAAAGGCGAGAGACTCGCGAAGCTTGTCGCACATCGCCGAAACCTACTGGTTCTGGACGGTTTGGAGCCGCTCCAAAATCCGCCTGGTCCACAAGAAGGACGGTTACGTGAGCCTTCCCTCCAGGCGCTCTTGCGCGAACTCGCTGCCTTCAATCCGGGGCTTTGCGTGATTACCACGCGGACGCCGGTCGCTGATCTGGCGGATCACACCGGCACCTCAGCCCTGCGTCGTGACCTGGAACATCTATCCAATGACGCTGGTGCGAAACTGCTCCGAGCGCTTGGTGTTAAGGGGCATGAGGCAGAATTACGGAGTACTAGCGACGAGTTCAGCGGCCATTGTCTGGCGTTAACTCTACTGGGCGGATATCTGACGGATGCTTTTGGTGGCGATGTCCGCTTGCGAAAAGAAGTGTCAGAACGTCTTGCTCACGATGTAAGACAGGGAGTGCACGCCCGAAAGGTCATGGAATCCTACCAAACCTGGCTTGGAGAGGGTCCCGAGTTGGCCGTTCTCCGCATGTTAGGTCTATTTGATCGTCCGGCTGACGAAAAGGCGCTTGGAGCCCTGCTCAAACCACCTGCTATCCGTGGCCTTACGGAGTCGTTAGTGGATTTGAGTCCAACCGAGTGGCGAACGATTCTTGCCAAGTTAAGAAGGGCAAGACTCCTGGCTGGGGAAGATCCGCTGAATCCTGGGCAATTGGATACGCATCCTCTGGTTCGTGAATATTTTGGCGAACAGCTTCGGAGTCAACAAACAGATGCGTGGAAGGAATGTAATAGGCGGCTCTTTCATTACTACCAAACGCTCGCGCCACAGCTGCCGAATAGTTTCAGGGAGATGGAACCACTCTTCTTGGCAGTTATCTGCGGTTGCAATGCCGGATTATTTCGTGAAGCGCTACATGAAGTTTATATTTCGCGGATTCAGCGGGGAGATGTCTACTTCGCTGCTAATGTCCTCGGGGCCAGAGGGGCATTGCTTTTGGTGTTAGTTCATTTCTTTGAACACGGACGTTGGGGGTCATTGGTAGAAAACTGCTTAGAGGGACAAGGTCTCACTGCGGAAGACCAGCTTTTCATCCTCACGCAGTCAGGGCTCTACCTCACAGCCACGCGAGGATTGGGAGCACCGGAGGCGTGGATTTGTTACGAGCGCGCAGAGCCCTTGTGTCATTCGCTTAGTCGTCCCGTGCTTCTGTTCGTGGCGCTCATGGGTCAGTGGCGCTATTCCCTCATGACAGACAAGTTGACGGCAACAATGCGAGTTGCCGAACGAGTTTACTCGCTGGCACAGGAGCAGAACGAGTCCGCGCTGATGATAGGAGCCTATCGCGCTTTAGCGGCCACGCTCTACTTTTCGGGTGATTTCGAACCCGCACGACAGCACGCAATGCGCGGTGTTGAGATCTGGCGCTCGGGAGGCGTACAGTCTCCGGTCGAAGAAGTCGGCGCCTCCAGCGTGGTTTGTCTGTGCTATGAGGCGCTATCCGAGTGGCACCTCGGAGAAATCGTCTCTTGCCAAGTGACCATGGCGGAAGCGATCTCGCTAGCGAAAGAGCTGAAGGACATGCATGCACTAGCCCAGGCACTATGGTTTGCGGCGGTTCTCGGTGCCTGCGAACGTAATCCTGCTGAAGTAGAACGCTTGACATCGGATCTCATAGAACTTTCAACACGTCAGAATTTTGCAACTTGGCTGCCCGGAGGAGTTGTTTTGCGCGGTTGGGCGCGTAGCGCTTCCGGTGCTGCCGCAGAAGGTCTCGCGTGGATCGAGGACGGGATACGGGACTATCGCCCACTCGGTGCGACGCTGGTGACGCAGTATCATCTGACGCTAAAAGCTGAAGCTCTGTACCTCGCACATCGCACTTCCGAAGCTCTTGAGGCAGTAAAAGAGGCAGACAGCCTGGTGGAAAGAACTGGAGAGCGCTGGTGTTATGCCGAACTACACCGGCTTCGCGGTGTGTTTCTCGCGGCTCTGGGTGGGGACGAGACCCAGGTTGAGGCTTCGTTTTGCGAAGCCATCAGAATCGCAAAGGAGCAGAAGTCGGTTTCGCTAGAGAAACGCGCCGAAGGAACCTACGCAGAATATCGCAGGCGAAAAGCAAGCGCGTCGGGAGGACGTGGATTCCGACTACCTCTTTAGCAAGTGCTTGCAACGCCCTGCCTTTCGTTCGAATCATCCAAAGAATGTTAAGTCACTCTGTTTTCCACAACATCTTCTACCGGCTAAAACGTAAAATAATGGCTGGTTTCAATGCGACTTGCCGACACGTTTCACTGGTAACGAGATCGGCACGCTCAACGTTGCTCCTCGTCCAAGCGGGATCTCCCGAAGCCGGAAATCGCCAAATCCGAGCTGACATTTTAGGACGAATCCACTAAGGAGGTTTGGATGCGTAAATGAAATCTGTTCCACCAAGTGGGAGCGGAGAAGACGGTGGCCTTCGATCGATCCGGCCAGGTTCAAAATCGAATGGCGCCAAAACGATCCCGATTTAGACCGATCAAGGCTCTCTCTTTTCGTCAGTTTCGCTATAGGTCGATCCCCATTTTTGTGCGGTAAACTTAGGAGGTTCTCCGGCAGGCTCCCTATGCAATTTTTCTGATGATGCACTTGCTGGCTTTTTAACCAGAATTGGACCCAGAGTCCGCGTTGGCAAGGCGGGTGGTGCAAGGCTTTTGGTAGACGCTGGATCGGGAGAGGGATGTTCTAAGGATATTAACTTGGCGAGAAGATCAGCAGTTTGTTTCGTGTTCTTCATGATTGCGTACAGGATAAACGGGATGAAGAAGATAAGAATTGCGTACACTCCGCAGAACAACATCCACAGTAGCATTAAGAACCCGGCGCCGATGCCAAAAGCCTCCACGAAAGCTAAATGGTTCAGATTTCATGAACGCCCAAAAATTTCTCGGCATTTTCAACTCAATTTCTTCCGAGATTCTCGGCGCCCTTGTTTACAGGCTAATCGCTATTCTCCGTTTTTGAATTCTTTCCACTTGCCGGACTTGATGTTGGCCTTGGCGCCCGAGAACATCAGCGACTGGACCAGATTAGTGAGAATAGCCATTTCTCTTTTCGGGCTGGCTCTCGATGTTCGGAAAAAACGATCGTTTCGTTGAACCGGATATTACCGGCATGAAGCTCTTCGATATTGGGGAGTAACGGCAGCCCCGTTAAGACATTTCCTTACTTCAAATACTGGCGCAACGTCTGTATAAGCGCGAATAATCAATAACGCATTGGCAGAGAGGAAAACCTATGTCCCATCATTTTGATACCAAACTTGCGAAAGAGGATCCAAGCCTGAACGTGTGTGATTTCTATCTGTTTCAGGGCGCTCCCGACACAACGGTGATGGCGATGACCGTCAATCCTGATGTTGTCCTCTCTGCACCGGATACCCTTCACATTGAGGGTTTGTATGCCTTCCGCCTGGACCTGACTGGTGACGCTCGCGAAGACGTTGTCTTCAAGTTCAGGTTCAACGAACCGAGACATGTGAACGGGGACGAGCATGTCCATGTTCAGAGGTTTCAGGTCCGTAGAGCCACTGGCGAGGCTATCGGCGGGGACAAGGGCGAGCTTCTGATAGAAGGCGATACGGGCAAAGTCCATAGCAAGTCTGGTATTCGCGCCTTCGTCGGAATCGCTCCCGATCTGTTCGCCGCCGACGCTGTCGCAATGCGTGATCTTCAGAATGCCTTCTACAACGAACACAGGTAAGATGACTACCTACGCAGGATCTGTCATGAAATTCAATGGGAGGCCACTGGTTGATGATGTTCAGGATGTGATGCTTACATTGGCGTCAAACATGCCCCTCCAGGACGGCGCTGCCCCTGATCGCAATCGGATCCGTACCGAGTTCCCATATTTTGGTGAGCCCTACTCGAAGGAAGAACAGAAGGATGTCGTACCATGGCACCCACGTCGTAGTCATTGAGATTCCGGAAGGTAGCTGGGGGCTGGGGGTCGCAACGGCGATGCGTTCCTGCGCCATCGTCAGAACTTCTTCGACAATCGCAATATCACTGCGATTGTCCTCGAAGTCCCAAACCATCTCATCGGCAAGGGAACGGTCCACGCCTGGGCCACCGTGTCACTTTACGGCCATGCTCCCGAGGTGCAGGTGTCACGCTGGGGCCTGCCGATGGTCACGCACCTCTTTCTCAACGATCCCGGCAACCAAGAGGTGAAAGGGACCTTCAACAAATCGGTGCCATCAGATGACATCGCCTTATTCTCGGGATACATCGCAGACTATACCCAGAAGCAGCATCGGGCGTAAGGACGACCGTGCTAGAACGTAACGGCCTGGTTTATTCTGGCAACTCTTCGTTGGATTGCTCGCGGGCCATGTACTCGGCATACCAGGCCGGCCAGTTGGGTCGGCTTGTCCAATTTCTCGTGCTGCCGATGCGCCTCCGCAGCGCGAATCATCGCCTGGGCAAGATCAGCCGCCGAGGCATAGGCCGTGTAGCCGGCGACGCGCCCAGGAAGCCGCTTCGTAACTTCCTGCAGCACCCAGCTGTTGCCGTCCGGATCGCTGAAAGAAACAAAGGAGCTATAGCTAAGGCGCTCCGGCTGTGCCCCATTCACTCGCACACCGATGTCCGGAAACCTGCAGGCAGTCCCTGTTTCGCAGTGAAAGACGCTGCTTGCATCCACGCCCTGCGCTACGAGTTGCTGGCGCGCCGCTTCGATATCGGTGACGGCCAAGAGCATTCCCTGGGCGGAACCGGGCGCGGCCGATGTGAGGTTCACACCGAATTGAATTGAGCTGCCGGAACCAGGAGGCGTGAACTGGACCAGACGGAAAGCGTTGCCCGCTGTGCGATCTACATCGAGCCGCCAACCCAGCTTTGCGTAGAATTCCTTGGCGCGATCGACACTCGAGACGGGGATGATGACCACTTCGAGTTTCATGGCGGCCTTGGCGACGTTCGTGCTTTCGGCCGCTTCGTTATAGCTTACTTCGTCCGTGCTTATGGCTGCCTCCTCGGTTGTGTGGGATGAAGTTGTATCACGACATTTACTGTTGATCCATCTTTCACTAAAAATGGACCACCACAATGAACACATCGTTTGCTGAAAAAGTTGCATTGATCACGGGCGGAACCTCCGGAATCGGAAGGGCGACGGCAGTCGCTTTTGCTGAACAGGGCGCAAATGTCGTCATTTCTGGGCGGCGCGAGGCTGAGGGAGCTGAGTCGGTGTCGCTTATTCAGAAAGCGGGCGGACAAGGTTTATTTGTCCGCGGCGATGTGAGCGAGGAATCAGAGATTGAAGCGCTCGTGGCCAGGACTCTAGGGCGTTTTGGCCGGCTGGACTTCGCGTTCAACAACGCTGGGGTTGGGGGAGAAGGACGTGCCACGATGACCGCTACGTCTGACATCTATAATCGCATCATGGACATCAATGTACGCGGCGTCTTTTTTTCGATGAAACATCAGATCCCGGCCATTTTTCAATCAGGCGGCGGCGCCATCGTGAACAACGCTTCGGTACTCGCGCTGCGGCCGGACGCCAATTCACCAATCTATAGTGCCAGCAAAGCTGCCGTAGTCGCTCTAACGAAATCGGCCGCCCTCGAGTTCGCTCCTAAAGGCGTGCGAATCAATGCGATTTGCCCTGCTATTATTGAGACCGATTTGACCAAACGGATCAGAGGCGACGAGCAGAGCCGCGCCCTTCTCATGTCCCGTCATCCGGTCGGACGTTTCGGCCAGTCGGAAGAAGTTGCTTCTGCGGTTCTCTATCTCTGTTCACCGGAAGCATCCTTTATTACCGGCATAGCCTTACCTCTTGACGGTGGTTTCGCGCTATGATTCCTCGCCCGCGCCTCAAGCGCGCTCTGCGGCCTACGCTGCAACGGCATCGTGCATCGTGGCGAGCAAGACCAACGGGTTTGGGAAGAATCAGCCGACGCTCGTGGCTGCCGTGAACGGCGCGCTTGCGGCGATGCAGCGGGACGGAGTTCATGAATCAACTTAAGAAGAAGTGGGCCGTGCCGTAAACGAGTCGGTGGGCGGCATTCTCTGCTTGTGTTCGCATCGCCAGAGCTGAGCCATAGTCAGGAACCGCGGATGAACATTGAAAATCCACGATACGGCCTTGGAGGCTCGAATCCAAAAACAGGCAACCGCGATTCCCGCTGGAGCAGGATTGGTGTTCAGCAAGAGATCGCTTCCAGCTTTGGGCATTCCCACTATTTTTAGGTGTCCAGCCAATCACCGACCTTGGTACCGACTTATAGAATCAAATTCAGATCGCCGAATTCATGCCAGAGATAGCGTAAGCGGATCGCCTCCGAATACGCTGCATAAACGGTTGCTGGCTGGACGAACGCGGCCAACAAGTCGAGATGGCTTGCTTCTGGTTCGTGTAGTCCGGTGAGAAGACCGTTGACAATCCGTAGGCGATATTGAGCGGCGATGTGCAATTGGGTGTACTGGTGACAGGCGCGTACTTCGCCGCCGGATTCTGCCGCGACCGACTCCAGCGCTCGGACCACGGTTGTCCCGATCGCCACAATGCGTCGTCCAGCATTTTTCGCTCGCCGGATCTTGGCGGCCGCTTCTTCGCTAATCCAATACTCCTCCTCAGAAGCAAGATGTCGGCGATCGATCTCGTCATCCAGGTAAGAAGACAGTCCCGTATGGAGAGCGAGGAAGGCCGTTTCGATGCCTCGATTTCGCAATTGCAGAAGCAGGCGCCAGCTAAATGCTCGTCCTGCGCTCGGCATTTCCGCTGCGCCGGGTTGCAGCGCGTAAACGTTCTGGTAGTACCCGAGCCGCCAAGGCGCGGAGAGATAACGGTAACGGATCGGTTGTCCGATGCGATAAAGCAGGTCGAGAAACTCGGTCCCGGTCTTCGAGAATTGTAGCTTCCACAGGCGTGGTATCCGTTGGTCCTGCTCAAGCACTTGGCAATGGAGGCCGCCTCCGAAATCGAGGATCGAGGCTTTTCCGAGCAGATGTTGGGCTTCCGTTCCCACTTCGGGCAGGAGCAGCCCAAGCCATGTTCCATCCGGCAGCGCCTCCGCCAATCGTGTTTCGATTCTCGACGGGGAGCCTTTAAACCTGCCAACCAATGTGGCTGGAAGCGTTCGACTGGAGTTGAACACCAGCAAATCCCCAGGTTCGAAATATTCTGCGATTCTATCGAATCGCGTGTGGGTCACATTTCCAGTATAGCGGTCGAGCACTAACAACCGCACACGATCCCTAGCCAGTCCGCGACGCTCTGGGGGTCGATCGGCGTTTAATGCCAAGGGTAAGTGAAAAGGGGAAGTTAGATCGACTGACGTTAGTCTTGTTATCTTGCGGACGCTTTTGATTGGAGGCACGTCTTGCGGCAGCAACATAGCTCATCCTTTCGTTATCAAGTCGCGCCAGTTCGACTGTGCTTCCAGACGTTTGCCGCGCACGTGCCGGCTTGCTTCCGAAGCAAGGAAGACAAAGATATCGGTGACCGCCGCAGGATCCGCCCAAGCAGTCGGATCTTCGTCAGGTTCCGCCTCACGATGCATGGCCGTATTCATGTTCCCTGGATCAACCCAATTGACTCGCACTGGCGTTTCCGCCAGTTCAGCAGCCCATGTCTGCGACAGGCCTTCCAAACCGAATTTACTGATTCCATAGGCGCCCCATCCGGGATAGCCGACTCGACCGGCGTCACTCGTCACGTTTATAATGGATCCGCTGTGGTCGATCATCGCGGCCATCAAGTTCTGGATCAGCAGTAAAGGGGCGACGAGATTGACGTTCAGTACCTGCTGGAAATCATCTACCGGATAATCCAGCAGATAAGGTATCGGGACTGGTCCGAGGGTAGAGGCGTTATTGACTAAGATATCCAAACGCCCGCCGCACGCTTCCAGGGCGATCGCGGCCAGCCTTTCGATATCAGTCGTCGAGCCGAGATCCGCCTGAATAGGTTCCACCGTCGCAGTTGGCGCGATAGTAGCAATTTCCGATTTCAATTTTTGCAATTGTTCCTTTCCGCGGGCGGCCAGGGCAAGTCCACGGACATCTTCCCGTGCATACGCGAGCGCGAGTTCACGGCCAAGACCCCGCGAAGCGCCGGTAATAAGCGCAAATTTATCAGATAGCTGTTTCATGAAACATCTCCACTGCCCTCGATGAGTGGCCTTGACTCCGGAGGGCATTTAATTTAAGAAGTATTCACTTGGTAAATCCATGTGTTGAATATGTCAAGTCCTGACTTTGAAAATAGAGAAGTCGAGAAATTAGCCCCCGCGGATCGGTTGCTGTTTTTGCTTAAAACCAGGGGACCGCAGACTGCCGCTGATCTCGGCACGAGATTGCAGATTACGTCGGAGGCGGCCCGCCAGCAGTTGCTGCGGCTAAGTGCTGAAGGGATGATATACACCAGGTCCGAAGTTCGTGGAGTAGGGCGTCCGGCGCAGGTATACCATCTTGCACCTGCTGCGCAACGACGGTTTCCGGATACCCACGCGGAGCTGACGGCACAATTGATCGGCGAAATCAGAGAAGTGCTGGGGGAAGATGCGATGGAGAAGTTGATCCAGGTCCGAGAGACTGGAACGCGCAAACGGTATGACGCACTGCTTTCCGGCGAACAAAGTTTGGCCCGGAAGATCGCTCGACTGGCCGAAATTCGAAACAAGGAAGGTTACATGGCGAATTGGGAAAAGGAGGAGGGCGAAAGCTACCTTCTGGTGGAGAACCACTGCCCGATCTGCGCGGCGGCCAGCGCATGCAGTGGTTTTTGCCGTTCAGAAAAGGCCATTTTCGAGCACGTGCTCGGGAAAGATGTTCGAGTCGAGCGAGTTGAACACCTGTTGGCCGGTGCCCGACGCTGCACCTATCGCATAAGCAGTCGTCAACCCAAGGCAAGTCGCCGCAGCTGAGGGATTCTCGCTGCTCTTCTACTTCGTCTGACACTGACACCGGCGCTGGAACTGACAGACCTGCGCATATTCGATAGAGTAACGCACGCATTTCTGCCCTTTTCAGCGGTTTGGAAAAGGCAATCGTCCATCCCGGCGGCGAGGCAGCGCTCGCGGTTGCCGTCATTTCCGCGATAGATAGGGTCGATTACCTCGCCGACAGGTTACATATTGGTGATGTTGGGTGCGCAATGTTTAGAGGTGCAAGTGTAGGGGACGTGCGCTCCGCATTCTTTGTTACGGAGACCATGGGCCTCCTAATAAAATTGGTGAAGGTTCAGTCCACCTGGCGAACGCGCTCGGCATCAACTCCAATCCAGTAAGCGGTGGGATAGATCCGAACACAATGAAACACCTAAATAAGGGGATTATTCATATAGCGTTTCCGGGCTCCGGTAGAGCCTCTATGGTAGCTGGACATGCCGATCAGAGCGAGCTGATACCAAGCCAGATTGATGCGCATGCAAAACAGTATTTCGATAGCCTTTTTAACCAGCCCGCAGTGAATGATCCATTACCGTAAGGGTGGTTCATATTCTGCCCAAGGGAAGTTCGGCCACTTGACGGATATCCCCGTTTTTCAGGGCGGGGAGGATGTCAGTTCCCTTCAGCGTTTTGGTTCGCCGCTGACCAGAAGAACAATTCTCCCTTTGAAGATCCTGAAGCGATCGAGCGACCGTTCGGGGAAAACGCTACCGTGTATACAAAGCCCGTGTGTGCCTCTAATCGTCGGATTTGCTTTCCCGTTTGCACGTCCCAGAGCCGGACGGTTCTGTCAGCACCCCCAGAGGCGATCCAGCGCCCATCCGACGAGAATGCCACGCTGTACACATCAAACGTGTAGGGGCTCAATCGCCAGATCTCTTCGCCCGTTTGCACGTCCCAGAGCCGGACCGTTCTGTCACCTGCAGAGGCGATCAGGAGACCGCCCGGCGAGAACGCTACGCTTCTCACCATATCCGTGTGCCCTTTGAATCGCCTAATCTCCTTGCCAGTTTGCACATCCCAGAGCAGGACGATTTCGGGAATGCCGTTTGATACGATCAAGCGGCTGTCCGGCGAGAAGGCGACGCTGTTCGCAACGTCGTTGTAGGCGCTGTCCGGCGGGCGCGCCTTCCTGTGAACGTCGATGTCTCTTTCCAATCGTCGGATCTCCTTGCCGGTTTCTACGTCCCAGAGCCGGACTGTCTCATCCCAGCCCCCTGATGCAATCCTGCGACCGTCCGGCGAGAACGCTACGCTCATCACGCTGTCCGTGTGTCCTTCTAATCGTCGGATCTCCTTTCCCGTTTGCACATCCCAGAGCTGCATGGTCCCGTCATGGTCCCCAGAGGCAATCGAACGCCCATCTGGCGAGTACGCCACGCTAAGGACACCCGTGTACGCCTTTCTGTGCGCCTCTAATCGTCGGATTTCCCTTCCCGTTTGCACGTCCCAGAGCCGGACGGTTCCATCGTAACTTCCTGAGGCAATCAGGAGCCCGTCGGGCGAGAACGCCACGCTGTTCACGCTGTCCGTGTGCCCCTCGAATCGCCGAATTGGTTTCAGTTCTACGTTGTTCTGCGCAGATGGAGCTACGCCCGGTTGGCTTGGTGCCGCGCTTTGAGAAGGGGACGGAGAAGCGGACGCGTTTTTCGTTGACCAGCCAATTGCGGCAGAGACTTTTTCAACCGCGATTGCAAAATTCAAGTTTTGACCCGGCTCGCTTAGCCATGTGGCAACGCCGACTACCTGACCATTTTCGTCCATAACTGGGGAGCCACTCGAACCATGCGAAATAGGCGCGGTAATTTGGATGAGGAAACGATTTTCGCGAAAGCCAGAGATGATACCCTCAGATACCGTTCCGAGAAAACCACCAGGATTTCCGATAACAATAACCTTTTCACCTTCCACCTTGTCCGTTGAGTCGCCAAGCCTCAGGAAAGGAACGTCGTTGGCACGAAACTTCAAAATGGCAAGGTCAACCCCTGTTGGTTCCGCCACGATCTTCTCAAAGAGAAATAGTGCCCCATTGTCGTTTACAGCGGCCAACGAGGTTGCGCTTCGAATAACATGAAAATTTGTTACAACCAAACCATCGGGAGAAATAAAGAAACCGGTCCCGAGCTTTGTGGGCGAGACTTGCTCGTCCATTGCGACGATCTCCACGATAGCCGGCTTGGTCCTCTTGACGATATCGGGAATCGAATCCGCCCGCGAAAAAAGGTTCGAGAGAAGCAGCAGCACAAGAATGAGAGTAGTCCGCATGTTCCAAGTGGCCTGTTTCGAAAAGAACGCGCGCGAAGCCGCTACTTCTAATCGTCACTGGCGCGAATCAGGATACTATTTGTTGCTCGGGGTTGTCGTCGGGGATGAAGTCGCGGCCGGTTCCGGGGCTACGTTCCAGATTAGCATCCGCGTCTTCCAAGCATCGCCTTCACGAACAAGAATGGAACACAAATAGCCCTTCTGTTCTACCGGACCGAAGTTCTGGCCTTTAACAGTAAGCTATATTTTCCGTTCATCCATACTTCATTGCCAGCCGTACCTAATTTGTGAGAAAAACATTGATCGACCGTGATGATATGGTTGCTGAAATGCAGTTTCAGGTCAGCCTAATTTTTCTCAAGAGCGTCTCGGCCGTAAATCGGTCCTGTGTTCGTTACCTCAATCGCGTCGTCCGTGAAGAGCGCGGCCCAGGCGGCGTGATCGTTGCTGTTCCATACCTCGTCAAATTCTTTGAAGAGCGTGACAAACTGCTGGCGTAGTTGTGGATCGGGCGTGCTTTTTTGTTGGGCAAAAGTCGGCAAAGCCAAGTTGATTGCCAATCCTATAAGGGCAAGTATGAAGCGTATTCTCATTGTTTCCTCTCTCGGGGGCCAAATGGGGGTCAGCCGTTGACTTGTGACTTAAGTGTGCTTATGGAGAAGGGTGTCACGACCTCCTCGAATTGAGTTTGCCGGTGCGGTTTACCACGTCATGGCGCGCGGAGATCGACGGGAAGAGATTTTCGGGGATGATCGAGATCGGTCGCAGTTTCTGGGCTATCTGGCGGAAGGCGCAGAGCGTTACCGGGTCAAAGTGCATTGTTATGTCCTGATGGAGAATCATTTTCATCTGGTCGCGACGACGCCGGAGGGCAACCTCTCGAAGTGGATTCATCAGCTGAAGACTGCCTACACGGTCTACTTTAATCGCCGGCATCAGGTAGTCGGGCATCTGTTTCAGGGCAGATTCAAGAGTACGGTAATTGAGGCCGAAAAATATTTGCTGGAAGTGAGCCGATATCTGCATCTCAATCCGGTGCGCGGAGGGGTGCTGGGCCAGGGAACGCCAATTGAGCGCCGGAAAGGCCTGCGAGAGTACCGCTGGAGCAGTTACCGGGGTTACGCCGGATTGGAGAAAGTGAAAACGTTCTTGGACAGTGAACCGATTCAAGGGGTCTTCCAGTCCTATAGCGGTCGGTGCTGGAAGGCTGGGGAGTATCGTCGCTGGGTGGAAGAGGGGTTGATTGGTGAGATTGAAGATCCGTTCGAAGCGGTCAAATGGCAGCAGGTCTTGGGTGGGGAAGCATTTTTGCGCAAACTCAAGGATCATTGGAATCAAAGAGTGGAGCGGCCCAGGAATTACGGACAGAAGAGAAACTGGTCAACTGTTGGAGTGGAGCAGGTCCTTAAGCGGGTGAGTGAGCATTTTCAAGCCGATCTTGAGACGCTTAAGGAACGCGGCATCCGCAACAATCTGGCACGGCGGTGCGCCATAACGCTGTGCTGGGATCACGCCGGCTTGAGTCATGGCGAAATTGCGGCGTTATTCCGGCTGCCCAGCAGCAATTCGGTGGCCCAGACGATTCGGCGAACCAAGGCCCACGACGCCCAAACTCTGAAAGTTTTAAAGAATCAAATAAGTCATAAGTAAACGGCTGACTCCGCATGAAGGCCGCTTTGGTTACTTGCTTGTGGAGTCGAAGGGGATCTCGGGGCCTCTGCCGGCGGCGGAACCTCGCCTGGGTCGGCGGACGGTTCTCACCTTTCCGCTGCTTCCGCCTCCGCAGAAGAACTGGTCGCCGCCATCGGATTCGAGTCCCGACACGCCTACTCCAGGCGGCATCCCGAGGCTCTCCAAAACCTCTCCCGTTCGAGGATCGATTCGCCTCAAATCGCTCTCGTCATCTTCCCAGGTGGCGTGCCAGAGCTCTCCGTCGATCCAGGTGACTCCGGTGACGAAACGGCTGGACTCGATGGTGCGAAGGACCGCCCCTGTTTGGGGATCGACTTGATGGATCTTCCGGTCCTCATACTGCCCCACCCAGAGCGACCCTTCGGCCCACGCGAGTCCCGAGTTACCGCCGCCGTCGGGCGCCGGAATCGTGGCGAGCACACGGCCGGTCTTTGGATCGATCTTCTGGATGCGACCCTCAGCCATCTGAAACAGGTGCTGGCCGTCGAAGGCCGTTCCTGCATGCGCGGCGACATCAATCGAGCGCAGCAGCGTCTTTCCGCTCGCCGGATCGAAGGCGTTGAGCTTGTCTCCGGAAGCAAACCAGACTTGCTGACCGTCATACGTGACCCCATTCACGCGGTCGACACCCGGAAAGGGTCCATACTCACAAACGATTTCAGCCGCTGATCGATTCATGCTTCCATCCTAGTCACTCGGCAGTGGGACGGGGAGTAACAATGTCGTCGCGAATCCAGGCACGGGCGGGGTCGTCCAACGACGAGCTCGCCCGCGACCAAACGACTGCGCCTTGCCTCCTGCGGCAAGCGAGTCAAGTGCCCGTTGCACGGTGCGCTGGCTGGCTCCAAGCGCAAGCGCCAGGGCCGAGCTCGACCACGACTCACCGTCGGCGAGGAAGGCGAGTACCGCCGCATGCTCCTCTTCGACGGGTCGCGCCAACACGACGACCTCGTGGGCGCGGCGCGGCACCAGCGCAAACCCTCGCTTCGTCGCGATCACGCCGGCCAACGTTCGAATCACCTTGCGAAGCCGCCCAATTTCGACTCGCAAGCGCGCGCGATGCGATTCATCGATGCGCTTCGCTTCAAATGCCCTGCGCGACGAGCGTGCCCCTCGGCACGTCTCCGGGCCAGGCTTCGCCCAGCGCGCGTGCGAGCGCGAACAACACCGGACGCCTTGCGAGCGAGACCACCGTGTGTGTGTCACGCACGACATAACGGCACGCGTCTACGACGAGCGCCCTCGACGCCAGTAACGCTTCAACCTCCTCGAGCAGGATGAGTCGCTCCTCGCCCCACGCAATCAGGCGCGCCACGGGCGTGTTCAGGACCAGGGATGCGCTTTCGATCTCCGCCGTCAGCGCAGGAATACCTGCGTGGCGCGCGGCGCGCTCGGCCCGAGTGAGCGCAGCCCGCGCCGTCTTCGTTTGGAGGCGTCGCATTGCGATCCCCGCAACGACCAGCTCGTGGGCGGCCCTCGACGCGGGTGGGAAGGGGGAGGGGTCGAGCTCGGCGAGCGTACGTTCGGCCTCGTCGAGGCGCCCGATAAGGAGCAGGCGCCGGACCTCGAGATACCGCGCATGCGCGGCGTTCACCTGGTCCCCGTGCTCTTCGAGCGTCGCCCGGGCTGCATCAAGCGCCTTCGCAGGCCAGCCCAGGTCGCGCGAGACCAGCGCGATCTCGGCCTCGGCGACCACACACCTCGCCCGGGCCACGGCCTCTTTCGGACCGAAGGCGCGGATCGCTCTTCGCAAGAGAACCTTCGCTCGAACGAGATCGCCGAGCCGCGCCATCGCGATGCCTCGGAGCGCGAGCGCAAGCGCGTCGTCGCGCAAGGCGATCCGGTTCAGTGCGCCGAGGGGATCACCCGCCGCGAGCGCACGCGCCGCGGCCGTGATCAGCGGGTCCATCTGAATCCCGCCACACTTGTCACTCACACTGTTCAATGCCTGATACTAATCTGTCCCATGACCACCAACCAGTACATATCGAGAACAGCGGACAGGATCTCGAAAGCAGAGAAAAAACCAACTTTGAGCTGAGTTAACTACAACCTATTAAGCAACAAATCAGAAAATTTGTATGGTCCAAACTCTAGACGCACAGAAAATAGTCTCCCAGGACGAATGGCTTGAGGCGCGAAAGCATTTACTAACTCAAGAAAAAGAGTTCACTCGGCTGAGGGATCGATTGAGCCAAGAGCGAAGGGAACTGCCCTGGGTTAAGGTCGTGAAGAATTATGTCTTTGAAGGACCAGGCGGGAAGGAGACTCTGACGGATCTCTTCGAAGGAAGAAGCCAACTAGTGGTGTATCACTTCATGTTCGCGCCGGATTGGGAAGAAGGGTGCCCCAGTTGTTCGTTTTGGGCCGACGGTTTCAATGCCATTGGCGTGCACGTAAATCATCGTGATGTCACGATGGTAGCGATCTCGCGCGCTCCTATCGAAAAGCTGGAAGCGTTTAAACGGCGGATGGGTTGGAATTTCAAGTGGCTGTCATCTGGCAGCAACGATTTCAACTATGATTATCAGGTGTCGTTTACTCCGGAAGCACTCGAAAACGAGGTCGAATACAACTACGCTAAACAGAAGACCGACATGCAGGACTTGCCGGGAGTGAGTGTCTTTTATCGGGATGGCAAAGGCGACATCTTCCACACTTATTCGGCATATTCTCGGGGCATCGACATACTGAATCCCGCTTACAACTATCTCGATTTAGTGCCCAAGGGCCGCGATGAAGCTGAATTGGAATGGCCAATGGCCTGGCTGCGCTATCACGACCAATACGAGAGTAAAGGCGGCAACACCAGGAGAGTAGAACGATGACGAGGCACATGACCGGGACACGTGAAGAGTGGCTGGCAGCGCGGCTCGAGCTGCTCGGCGCTGAGAAAGAGCTAACGCGGCGCAGCGACGAGCTGGCGCTGCGACGTCAGGAGCTGCCGTGGGTCCGGGTGGACCAGGAGTACCGATTCCAGACCGAGGAAGGAAACGTCTCGCTGGTCGACCTCTTCAGAGGGCGTTCGCAGCTCCTCGTCTACCACTTCATGTTCGGGCCCGACTACACGGCGGGTTGTCCGTCCTGCTCGACGATCGCGGACGGGTTCGACGGCTTCGTCGTCCACCTGGCGAACCACGACGTCACGCTTTCGGCGGTGTCGCGGGCGCCGCTCGCGAAGCTGCAGGCGTACAAGCGGCGGATGGGATGGACGTTTCCATGGGCGTCCTCGCTTGGTAGCGACTTCAACTTCGACTTCAACGTTTCGTTCACCGAGGAGCAACAGCGCGAGGGGATCGTCGAATACAACTACGAGCGCGGCGGCCACGCGATGGACGCGACACCGGTCCCCGAGCCCGTCGTCCAGTTCGCGGCTACATGCGGAACCGACGCGGCCACGTACTCGCGCGACAGGCCGGGCATGAGCGCGTTCGTGCTCGAGGACGACGTCGTCTACCATACCTATTCCACCTATGCGCGCGGACTGGACGGCCTCTGGGGTATGTACCAGTGGATCGATCGCGCCCCCAAAGGGCGCAACGAAAATACGGGCATCTGGTGGCGCCGCCACGACGAGTATGACAAGCGCTGAGCCAACAGGCACAGCCCGACGTTACCGTGCTTTGTTGCTTCGACCCACTTTCTCTGCGATCCGGGCCTTGATCAGCTTCCGGACGAGGGCAGCCGGCATGGCCTTGTCGGCTTGAAAACGGATCGTGCCCTTGCTGATGTCATAATCCTTGAGTTCGTCCTGGTGGCCGCCCACCACGCCGTAAATCGAGCAGTGATTCGCGGCTGCGCCAAACCATACGAAACATTTGCCGTCGAGCCGGAAAGCCGGTAGCTGGTAGCTGATGCACTCTTCCGCCTTTGGCACGGCAGCCCGGATTATTTTTCGAATTCTCTCAAGCGCCGCTCGCTTGCCATCGCTCAATGCGGCGAGGTACTCGTCGATGTTTTTAGGTTTTACAACCATGGATTGTGTTCCTCACGGCCTGAGATGTCGTCCGCAACCCGACGCAGGATCGAGGGTAAGAGTTCGTTGATTCCGCTTCCAGCGTGGACACTGAATCCCGAGCCATCTTTGCCGTTGAGGACGACCAAAACAACCGCTTCAGCTTCAGCGGAGATGCGAACGATGTCTGCCAGGTCCTTGTATTTACCTTTAACCATTGTCTTTTTTCGTCTAGCGGCCACGTCGAAATAAGAACCAGCACCGGGCGCAGGTGCAAAACGTCCTGATGATCGGCCAAAAATGGGTTCGCCACAGGTTGTATTTCTGGACGCCGGGGAGTCGGTAAATTTACGGATTCGTTCCGCCGCCGTCTGGGATGTCGCGGGAAAAGGAGTTATAACTATTGGTGGTACGCAGATGCGTTCGGGAAAGGATCGTAGAGGCCACCGCTATTCCGCTCCGAGGCGTACACAAATCCGTAGAGATCTTTCTTGATATCGACCGGCTCAAGGAGCAGGCCCTTGTCACGAACCGCCTTAGTGTATTCGATCAGAACTCGTGCGGTGCCGTTGATACCCCACATCCTAAATCCCGTCCCAAGAAATCCGCCGTTAGGGTAAAGTTCTTCCAGCCCCGCCATCGCATGGAAACAATTGATCGCGACTCGATCCTTGCGAGTAAGGCGGTCATCGGCTCGATAACGAATAGTTCCTCCGTCGAGCAACTGCTTCCGTTTCACGCCAAGATTAAACGCGGCTTTCCTGATCTCGTAGGGTCCCCACATACCGACGGCACTTTTGTCACTTACCGCGAGCTTCAGTGTCTCATCCAGCTTGTGGTTTCTCCCGACAGAGATAGGACATTTGTTCAGTGTCGGAAAAATGCGGCTGCCAAAGCCATCGAAAACGCAGAGATGCGGATTAGTATCAAAATCGTGAGGCAGCCAGCTGATGGTAAATGCTTCAAACTCTCGGTTCTTGAATCTTCCTCGTCTGAGTCCCGGCGTGAGGTTGGGCTGCTTGCCGTCGCCGAGCACGCGTATTACCGAGATGAACGAGTGCGAAAACTGCGGGTTATTCCATTTGCGTTGGTAAGCGAAAGGAACAATGAAATAACGGTCTTGCCTATTTACGCCCTCTCCTAAGCGCGCTGCGACCTTCGCCTTGATGCGGTTGACGATCTGCGCGATTAGCGGCGTATCATAGTTTGAGAAGTCGACATCCGCTTTTAGCAATCCTCCGTGAACCGGAACGCACGGGCTGAAAAGCAAAGCGCAGGTTGCGATCCAACTAGCAAGAAGTTTGAGTCCTCGGCTGATTTTCCGCTGCACGCCGCGGCCGCTTGGGAGCAGCCATTTGGCTTCATTATTCGCGAGCCCATTGGTGAGCCGGGCGCGGCTCGCTGCGCGTCCATCAATGTTATTTACGCCATTCATTTCCGCTAAGTTCGAGCAGGCTTTCGCCCGCCGCACATGGTCACGCTATAGCACCTTAGTCCCACGTGACTTGTCCAGATCAGACTTTCAGAAAAAACATTCTCTGGAGACCGTGCGGCTGTGATTGCTGTGCCGGCTCCTTCAGTGGGGTATCAAGTTTAGTTTTGTGCTCAACCCCTTAAGACAGCACAGATAATGCTTGGGCAGTTCTCAACCACAACAGCGATTTAAGTCCTAAGTCAACGGCTGACCTTTTGGCCCGTTCACTTGATACGGTTTTTTACTCCAGGCCATTTTTCAAAAGCTGGGTAAGGAAGCTCGACATCTCAACCTTGAAATCAAGATTGAGATGAGCGAATCGAGACTCTTCGAGCAATTTCTTGGAATCGGATGACGGTTGGCAAAGGGGCCATAGTCCCGCAACGTGGGTAAATATGTGCAAGGTCAGGGGAAATACAGCCTCGACCCTGCTGTTGGGCAAGGACGACGCCAGAATTTGGGCAAAGCGTTTTCTACGCTCAAAGAAGGCTGATCTAAAATCGATCACGAGGTTGGGTGCCAAGCGCTGCTCAAGGACAGGGTTGATAACGGTGATCAAGGTAGAATACTCCTCGGACTGGATAAACGCCTGGGTAACAACCTCTGCCACCTTGGTGACCGTTCCCTTTCCCTTGAGCTTATCAAGTGCCGGCATGACTCGTTTTTCCCACTCAGCGCCCTGCCTTTGCAGCACTCGCAAATAGATATGCTCCCGACTGTCGAAGTAGCGATAGAGGTTGGATTTGGCAGTGCCGACTTCTTCTGCGATGTCGGTCAGTGTGACATTTTCAAGGCCCTTTTTCTGAAATAAAACCAGCGCGGCGCGCAAAATGGCTTCCCGGCGTTGTTCGATTTGCTTTGGCTGACGCGCTCGCTGGAAGGGAGGGAGTTTGGTCTTCGGCATAGTTCAACTTTTTCTTTGAGATGACTTGACAAGAGAACCGGAGTCTCTTATTTAGAGAATAGAGGTCTCTTATATCCGAGAACCGAATAGATAACAACCTCAAACCGCCAAACTGAAATCCCAAAGTGGCCCTTTCATCCGATTGTTCACGTTACCAAACTCTTTCCCAAGAATAGATCGACCACATGAGCACTCCCATCGCTCCCCACGATTTAACCCAACGCCCCCCGCGCAGCATGCGTCAACGCCTTGGAGGCTTCGTCCTCCTGCCCCGCATTCTCGACAAAGGCCGTGCCAAGCTCGTCAAGAAAAACGGCGAGTACAACTACAATTCGCCCACAGACCAGCATCTTGTTCGGTTTCTCAGCCTTGATCTAGAAGCCCTCCTTGAGGAACTGGCCAAAGGGAAAGGTGACGGCGAAATCCTGAAATGGGTCCACGCCCACGCCAAGACCCCGCGTGCTCCGTGGGAAATCGAAGCATGGTCCTTGTATATGGAAAAGAGGAGTCCCGACAGCGATGCCGAAACTCTCGCCGGTTTTGCCGAATACGTCGGGCAACATAGCAAGACTCGCGAAGATATTAAGTCCTGGTTCGACGCCCTTGATCTCGACGACTACGTCAGCTTTGGCGGAAAAGCCTAAATGCCTTACCCATAAGTAAACTGAACTAATCGATAACTCAGCAAAAGGAACGGGAGAAAAACAATGTTTAAGAAACTCGAAGGAAAGATTGCACTTGTTACGGGCGGTTCGCGCGGCATCGGTGCTGCAATCGCTAAGCGTCTGGCCGCGGACGGAGCGAATGTGGCCATCACATACACGAAAGGTGCCGACGCGGCTGCGTCGGTTGTCAAGGAGATTGAACGCGCCGGCGGAAAGGCGATCGCCATTCAAGCGGACGCCGCCGATGCCGACGCCAGCAAAGGCGCGGTCGAAAAGACCGTCACGACCTTCGGCGGAATTGATGTGCTTGTGAACAATGCCGGCACGGCCATTCCTAAGAGGTTCGAGGAGACCACGCTGGAGGAGTTGGACCGCGTGATTGATATCAACGTTCGCGGCACCTTCGTCGCGACCCAGGCAGCGCTGAAGCACATGAAGAGCGGCGGCCGCATCATCATGATTGGCTCGTGCGTAGGCGAGCGTGTCATGACGCCCGGCTTGGTGCCCTACTCGGCCACCAAGGGAGCAGTCAAGATGTTCAGTCAGGGGTTGTCCAGGGAGTTGGGGGCCCGGGACATCACGGTCAACAATATCCAGCCGGGTCCGATCGACACGGATTTAAATCCCGCCGCGGGCGATTGGGCCACGCCCCAGAAGGCCAATACAGCGCTCGACCGTTATGGATCTGTTGACGAAGTCGCCGCATTGGTAGCGTTCGTGGCTGGTCCGGAAGCGTCGTACATCACCGGTGCGAATCTGACCGTCGACGGTGGCACCAACGCCTGATCAACGATGGCACATCTCCTTCGCACAAGGCTCGCCCGCCTTGTTCCGGCTGATGTTTTCCAAAGAGCTTGTCGACCTGTCACGCCACCCCGCGGCCCAGGTTGCTGGCGCTGCCGCGTTCGCGCACTTGCGCGAGATTGTGGGTGGCATCGCCAAGCCGGACGCTGTGGCCGACCTCAGTCTTGTCGCTTGGTCGCTCGTGCATGGTTATGCCACCTTGTGCAACGAAACCGACCTTGAAGGGTCGGACCAGCGACACAAACGAGCTGCGCTGTTTGCCCGTATCGTAGCGTCATCGGCATCGGGCGATCGAGTCGTCTGGAAAGATAGCTAAAACAGCCTTCCTCAGACGCTTGATTCTGTGAGCGGTTATGATTTTAGAGGAACTGCTGTCGGACCGGGAGTGGGTGTGGCTTGCGCCTGGTATACCGCTGCATCGGACCTGTAATAATGGCCGTTCGCATCAGATGTGGAGCTGTAAGTCGTAGTTGAGTAGGCCGGATGGAATTCCAAGGCAGGCGTTTGAACTCGAGAAGCAATCATGGTCGCAATCAGGCCGACCGCCACCGGAAGGATCAGTATAAAGGTCTTCATTCTTTGTGTAATCATATTTACCATAAATACTGGAATACACAAGCGCCATCGCGATAATCGACAAATGAGCCCTCGCCGACCTAAAAAATGCGAACAGTCGAAAATGGCGCGCGGTGGCATACGCTCGGGCGGTTAGATGTCGGGAGTCGATGCACGATTACTCCGATTCCCGCTCGACGACTGTGACGCCAGCCACTGGCAATTCGGGCCCGCCCAGCCGGAATTTTGTTTCTGTCGGAAATTGCAAGGTCACCGGTTCAGGACCGTAATTGAAGAAGTACCGGAGGGCGCCTCTTTCCCGGGATCGAATATCTCTCGGAAGCACTTCTACCTTCAAATTTTCTGCCCGAACCAGTTCTTCGACGATACCATTGAGAAGAGTTTGGTCCGGGAGGATTCCCAGGTAGCTGATCTTCCCATGCCGATAGGCGACACCTTGACCGTTCTGTAGCCGAATAAACGGTGGCAGATTTGTTCGGACATGCTCCAGCCAACTGTGACATTCGTAGGGAGCCGAATTCCAATTGACTACCATGGGAGCAAAATCCGGCAGCGACTCCACTCGGAGGATGGCAATCGGGATCAATTCCTGCAGGCGACCGGGCGGCAATTCCTGAGGGATATGAAAATCGGCAGTCTTCGATCCCGCTCTTGGGGCGATTAAAACCTGACCGCGAAATCTCTTCAGCGATTCCACGAGTTCAGGATGCACGATTGGCAAAGATGGGATTGCGACGACGTTGTAAGGATCAAGCGCTGCTTTCTGGGGAATGACGTCCACGTTTAACCCAAGCCGCCTGAACCCACGATAAAACCGCAGCACAATCTCCATATAGTCGAAGTTATCCCCTTGCGGTTGGATCCCGAGCGTCCATGCAGCCTCGTAGTCATACACGATTGCAACTTTTGCCTTTGGAACAGCGCCGAGGTTCAGTCCGGAGAGTTCCTTGAAGACTTGAGCTGCCTCGAAGGAACCTTGGTCAGGTTCGTAGTTTGGCATATTGAGACCCGCATGCATCTGTTCCTGTGCAAAAGGGGCTTGACGCCAGCGAAAGTAACTCACGACTTCAGCGCCATGCGCGAAAGCTTCGTGCGTCCAAAATCGAACCATTCCAGGGTAGGGGGCGGGATTGTAGGCGGCCCAGTTCACCGGACCCGGTTGTTGTTCCAGGACCCACCAGCGTCCCCGGCCGCAGGTTCGATAAAGATCGTGATGAAACCCGACAAAATCCGGGTCACCCGAATCGAAGGTATCGGGATCTTGTGCGTGTCCGGAGTTTTCATTTCGCTTAGAAATCCGAGCGGATAGGAATCCCAACCGGCGGCGTCCAGGTCTTCGGACAAGGCGAAATGATCAAAATCCAAAAACCTTCCCATGAAATTGTGAAGGATCGTTCTGCCGGGAGAGTGTTGGCGGATGATCTCGACTTGAATGCGATTGAAAACTTTTACCTGATCCGACGAAAAACGCATGAAATCGAGTTCGTGCGAGGGATTCGGTTTCGTGACTGTGAGATTTGGCAGTTCGATTTCATCGAAATTGCGATATTCCAGGCTCCAGAACACGTTCCCCCATGCTCGGTTCAATTGATCGATTGATCCGTATTTGATTTTTAGCCATTCGCGAAAGCCCAGGAGAGCCGCAATCGAATAACTCAATACCGTGTTGTGGCAGCCGTATTCGTTGTCGGTTTGCCACGCTGCCACCGCTGGGTGAACTCCAAAACGTCGGGCCAATTCTGTCACGATTCGGGCGCATTCTTTTCGGTAGGAGCCGTGTGAGAAGCAATAATGACGCCGGGAACCGAATTTGCGCGGCAATCCGTTTTCATCGACAGCCACCATATCCGGTATCTGATCCACGAGCCACTTTGGAGGAGTTGGTGTCGGTGTGCAGAGGACGATCGAGAGTTGTCGCTGAGCCGCATGATCTAGAATCTCCTGCATCCACTCAAAATGATAATCTCCCGGATTTGGCTCGAGTCGGCTCCAGGCGAACTCGCCGATGCGAACAAAGCGAATGCCGAGGTCGCGCATCGCATCAAGGTCGGTCGCCCATTTTTCCGGCGCCCATTGTTCCGGGTAATAACAAACACCGAGAGAAGGGTGTGGGACGCGTGGGGAGCTTGTTTGCATAGTCATTGAGTTGCAGATCCAATGCGAACGAAGAAAACGCCGTATGCCGGCATCACTTCGGGACCTAGAAGGCTGCGGTTTCCGATAAGATCAAGCACCGGTTGCGAGAAATTCAGCCACTGCGGTTGACCGGTAAAATTCAGCAGAAAGCAGAACTGTTCTCTTTCATTCGAACGTGAAATCGCTTCGACCGCGGTTGGAACCTCTGCCCAGATCTGAGTCGGATCCTGGATCTCCAGAGCGTTCACCAGGGCGGAAACATTCTGGCGGGTGAAGAAACTTCCGAAATGAATGACTCTGCCTTTGCCCTTCCTGCGTAACGTCACGGCCGGGGTTCCTGCGTAATAACTGGCCGCGTACGAAGCGAGAATCTCGACTCCTCGGTCGATGCACATCGAGCACCTCGTTGAAAATGGGCGCCTCAACGTATCCCGTCGAACCGGCAAAACAAATTTCCGATTTTTCATCGGGTGGCACGACGGTGAAATCTGCGACGCGAATGCCAACAAATGCCTCATAAAACGCGCGTCCCTCCTTGTCATAACACCAATGGTTCTTGTCTCGGTAACCGCTCCAGCAACCGAAGATTAGGGTACCCCCCTCTTCAACGTATTCCTCCAGAACCTTGGTATCGGATGCCGTCAGGATGTGCGCGTGCGGATAAAACACGATCTTGTACGAAGAGAGGTTGCCAGCGTCGTGAACACTCGAAAGGGTACGAATATCTGTTAGCAGATGCCTTTCAGAGAGCGCCTGGTAGACAGCAAGTTCGCTGGTTTCCCTGTGTTGCCCTGTGAAATGCTCGATCCTGCTATGCGATTCATTCTCGAAATCGTAGAGGATTGCTGCCTGCGAGAAACAATTTGTCCCGAGCAACACGGGAGCGCACCGGGCGATCTCTTTCCCCAACTGCTCTGCTTCCTGCAGACGCCAGGTAATCCTTTCGTCATGGAGGAGAAGGCCGTTCCAGTGCGACTCAGAACCGTAGGGGAGAGACCGCCAACGGAAAAAGAGGAGGCCGTCCGCTCCGTGAGCGATCGAGTTCCAGCACCAAAGGCGCATCTGTCCAGGTTTGGGTGTCGGGTGGAGATAGTCGGGGTTGCCATTGAGAATGCCGCCGATCTGGCCGCTCGGGCCCGATTGCTGTTCCAGCACCATAAACTTGCGTGACACGCCGCGTATTTTGCCGAGAAGCCGGCCCTCGGAGCGTTCGCGAAAGTCACTGGGAAGCCTGGTGTTGCAAACCTTGAATTCCGGGTAGGAATCATACGAAAGGAAATCGACAGTTTCCTCCGTGAATTCGTAAAGATCGACGTTCGTCATGCTTTGAAAAGCGTTGTGGGTAACGAAATGTTCGGGTGCGATCGTCTTGAGGAGTTGATACTGCATGGCTGCGAATCGAATCGTGATGTCTGAACTGAATCGATAAAAGTCCAGCAGCAGAGTCGGGTTCTGGTAAGTCGCCGTTGGGCGGGGCAGCCAGATTTGCTCCCAATCCGTATAAGTTTGGGACCAGAATGCGGTTCCCCAGGCCTCGTTCAATCTTTGCAGCGTCCCGTAGCGTTCCTTGCACCAGGAGCGGAAAGCGAGATGATCGCTGGGCGCGAAACTGTCATCGACGTGGCAATTGAGCTCATTGTCGATCTGCCAGCCGATGACCGCAGGATGTTCATGATAATGCCCGGCGAGCGCTCTGACTATTTCCTCCGATTTTTTCCAATAGATCGGTGAAGTATAATTATAATGGCGCCGAGAACCGTGGGTCAGTCGTTTTCCGTCAAAACTCACGCGAAGCACCTCCGGATATCGCTCTGTTAGCCATGCCGGAGGTGTGTAGGTGGGCGTCCCCATGATCGCTTTCAGCCCGTGCCGATTGCAGAGCTCCAATGCGCGATCAAAGAGAGAAAAGTCGTAGACGTGTTCTTCTGGCTCCCAGAAACTCCATGCGCCTTCACCCATCCGGACGACATTCATGCCGGTCGCCGCGATGCGAGAAAGGTCGACATCCCATTTTGCTTCCGGCCATTGTTCTGGATAATAGACAACGCCGTAAAGAAACGTTCCGTAGCGAAATTGCTTTTCCATTAAAGTGGCGGACGACTAACCGGTACTTGCGCCTGCGGTCAACCCTCTGCGCCAGTACCTTCCGAGGAGAATGAATGCTGCGAGCAACGGCAGAACGCTGATAAGCGATCCCAAGGCAATCAGGTTGTACACCGGTTTGCCGCCTCCGGCAGCGTGACTAACGCTGTTCCAGACGTTCAATCCCAAGGTCAGAGGAAATAGATGATCGTCGCTCAAGACCACCAACGGCAGGAAAAAATTATTCCAAGCCCCCACGAAGCTCAATAACGCCACCGTCACCAGCCCTGAAAGCATCAAAGGCATTCCAATGCCCCAGAAGATTCGTATTTCCCCAGCTCCATCGATGCGGGCGGCTTCGATCAGCTCGGTGGGAAAAGCGGACTCCCAGAAAATACGCATCAGATAAAGGCCGAAGGGATTGACCAAGCTTGGCAAAATGACGCCCCACATCGTGTTCAGGAGACCGAGCTTATTCAGCATCAGAAACAGCGGGAGGACTAACGCGGTGGAAGGAACGGTGACCGTGGCGATAATAAAACTGAAGAGAAATTTCTTGCCGGGAAAATCATATTTGGCAAACGCGTATCCGCCCAGCGCACAGATCAGTGTGGTAGCGATCGAGATTGACACGGCGTAGACCAGCGAGTTCCCGAACCACTGGACAAAAATTCCGTCGCGATACTCAAACAGGCCGGCAATGTTTTCAAACAAATGGAGCGGGTAAGCGAACCATAGACCGAAGGTAGTAAAAATCTGGCTGTTATCCTTGGTCATGGCAGCCAGAATCCAGGTGGCGGGCAGGATGCAGTAGAGAAAGAATATGGCGAACACGGCATAGCGAAGTCCGCTGCGAACCAAACCACGGCCGGAAGAAGTGATCGGAGAAGGTTGTGGATTTATCATGAAGGCTTTCTTGCTCACCGTGAGCCGACACGACGCAGAAATGCGCCGCTTAGAGCGAAGATCAGAACCGCAAGCAGGATGGCCAGGGCGCCTGCATAGGAGTAGTTAGCGTCCCGAGCCGCCGTTAAGTAAAGGTAAAGATTGGGGGTAATATTGTCTGCGACATAACCGAGAGGGCGCAGGACGAGCGCTTCGGTGAAAAGCTGAGAAGTGCCGATCACCGAGAAAATAAAAAGCAAACGAATGGTCGGAATCACGAGAGGGATTTTGATGTAGCGAACAATCTTCCCATGGGGTCGCTCCGTCCACCCGGGCCGCTTCGAAGAGTTCCTTCGGGATGTTTTGCAAGGCGGCGAAGAGGGTGATCATGTTGTACCCTGTCCAGGTCCAGGTCACGATATTGCCGATCGAGAAGAGCACGAGGTCTGGAGAGAGAAAGTCAATCGTTGCTTGATGTAACGCACGCAAAATCTGGTTAAAGGGGGACAGGTTCGGCGCATACATGTATCCCCAGATCAGTGCACCAATTGCCGTGGGAATGCCGTACGGCATAAAGTAAACGGTGCGGCAAACTCGGACGAAGATGCCGCGAGATTGGTCGAGCAGCAGGGCGACTAAGAATCGCCAGCCCGAGCATCACGGGGATTTGGACAATCCCGAAAGCCGAGCATGTTTTTCAAGCCGTTCAGGAAATCTGCGTCCTGAACGGCCCTGGCATAGTTCGTTAGCCCGCCAAAAATCTCTTTGGCCGGACCGAGCCCGATTCGTTTTTTGATGAAGAGGCTGAGGTAAATTGCGTAAACCACCGGCGCCAGATAAAACGCCACAAACACGGTCAAAAACGGCGCCAGGAAGAGCAGGGCGGTTTTACGATAGCGCATCGCCTCACAAATTGAACTTAAGGCGCTGTTGCGCCGATTGCCTGGTTACTGGCCTTTAACGTCGTAACCATCGTCCTTGGCGTTTTTGAGACACTCGTTTTGCCAGGCGTCCAGAGCTTGTTTGGGCGTCATCTTACCCGTAAACAAAGCGTCGATCTGCTTGTTGAAATTGTCGTTCGCGAATGCAAACCAGGGTGCCCACGCGAAATCGACACTGACTGCCTTCGAAGCATCAGAGTAGAGTTGGACAAGGTTTTGACCGCCGTAGAATTTGGACGGATTCTTGTCCGGCGCAACCAGATCCGGATCGGCCAATCCGGAGACAGAAACTGGGAATATCCCGAACTGGATCCAGTTGGCAACTATCGGATTTTTAGCTGCATTGAGCCAGATGGCGAAAAGTGTAGCTGCCTTCGGATGCTTCGATTGTTTCGTGACAGCGTCACAGCTCCCGCCCCAGTTCCCGCTGCGAAACGGTTCACCTTTGGTCCATTGCGGGAGCGGCGCAGCTCTCCAATCGCCGGCTGTTTTGTCAATCAATGAAGCGGCGTTGACGCCAGGGCCCCATGCTGCCTCGACGGACGAAGCGATCTGTCCGGCTCCGAGGGCGGTGTAATATTCCGCCGTAAATCCCGGGATGGTCGAGACATACCCTTTCTTCACAAGGTCGTTCCAGTAGGTCAGTGTTTTTTCGGCTGCCGCGTTGTTGAGCGTCTGAATCCAGGTGTCGCCTTGCGCTTTGAAAAACACTCCGCCACTGGCCCATGCCAGGCCGATCAGCCAGGGAGCCTGCGTGGGGTAAAAGTGACCCATCTTCACTTTGCCGTCGCTGGCCTTGGCCAGCTTCTCCGCCTCTTGAGCATACTCGTCCCAGGTGGTCGGAACCGAGAGACCGTACTGATCGAAGATTTTTTTGTTGTAGTTCAGCGCTAATGGCCCGCTGTCCTGCGGAATGCCAAATACCGTTTTCCCATCCGGTGAAACCTGACCCCAGGTCCAGGGGACGAAAAACTCTTTCGCGTCGTTTGCTCCGTACTGAGCCATGTCGGCGAGACCATCTGTCACGATAAATGACGGCAGAAAATCGTACTCAATCTGTGCGACGTCCGGTGCGCCCGAACCGGCTTTCAGCGCGGTCTGCAGCTTTTCATATTCGGCTGGTCCACCTCCGACGTTATTCACATGAATTTTGATATTCGGGTAGGCTTTCTCGAAGTCTTTGACCGTATTATCCAGGCCGCCGACCCAGGACCAGAACTCGAGGGTGTACTGGCCATCCTCGACTTTAAATTTACTGTAGTCCGGTTCTTTGAACCCGGTCGCCGACTGGGCGGAGGCCAGAGCCAGTGACGCGGTCAGGAAGGTAAGAAATACGACGCCGCCGAGATTCGGTCGGCCTTGTCGGATGGCATCCGAATCGCGTAGGCGAAACAGAGAGGAGAGAACGCTGGAGGGCATCATGATAATAACTCAGTGGCGGTTCAGGTTCGCACAGAAAAACTGTTGGAGATCCTTTGCCTTTTTCGGGGGGGTTAAGTACCTTGTGAACGTTCACAAGGCATACACTGAGTTCCCAACTTCAACAATCAGATTTTTAACCGTCACTTTTATTTGCTTTTGCAGGCTGCGGCGGTATTCAATCGCCCGCCGTCGGCTCGCGATTCGTTGATCCATGTCCACCGGGGAATTCAAGCGCTCCAAAGCAGCCACGATGAAGGATGTTGCGGCCAGAGCCGGCGTTTCTTACCAGACGGTTTCTCGAGTGGTGAACGAAAGTCCTCACGTTAAGCTCGAGACGCAGGCGCGTGTTGCTGAAGCGATGGGAGAGCTTCGCTACCGCCCGAATAACGCCGCGCGACATTTGGTGAGTCGACGATCGAGAATCATCGGTTTTATCGGGTCGCTGACCTTTCACGGCCCCGTCCGAGTGATGGTCAGCGTGGAACAGACAGCCAAGAAACATGGATACAATGTCATGTTCGCGGAGCTTCCGGAAGTGAACGCGGAGGAGGTTCGACGCGCGATTGACGAGCTTTGCGCACGGCAGGTGGACGGGATTGTGATTCTGATTCCTCTCGAGCTCGAAATGGAATTCATACGCGATGTCTGCAGGGATGTCCCGTTTATAGCGATTGATGTGGATTTGGGTTCAAGTCTGCCTTCGGTCCTGGTTGACCAGGATAGAGGGTCGCTTCTTGCGATCCGGCACCTCACCGGGTTGGGGCATCGCCGGATCGCGTTTATTCGCGGACCCGCCGGATGGCGAGCCGCGAGGTTGCGCTTGGACGGTTGGATAAAGGCGCTGAAGCGAGCAAGGCTCACCCCGGGTCCAATTCTGGAGGGAGATTGGACCGCACAGAGCGGTTACGAAGCGACCCAGAGATTAATCCGCTCCCATCAAGGCGAATTCTCGGCCATCGTGGTGGCTAATGATCATATGGCTCTCGGAGCGCTCAGTGCGCTCGGCGACAACGGCATCGCGGTCCCAGACGAAATTTCCGTGATCGGATTCGATGGCCTGCCGGAGACGAGGTTTTATCAGCCGCCTCTTTCAACCATCTATCAGGATTTTGCAGCGCTGGGAGAAGTCGGCGTGGAGTACCTCTTGAACATGATCAATCTTCCGGACGCCCGCCCGATGCGTTACCTCCTGAAGCCAATTCTAGTGTCAAGAAAGAGCACGAAAGCCTTTTCCGCTTGAGAGAAGAACAGGCGGGACGCGTATGATACTTTGAACTCGGTGACGCTCCGGCGTTTTGCCAGTCGTCCTCAGCTTTCCCCACGAAGCCTTTGGCGCAGTTTCGGAATTGCTTTGTAGAATAGGCGTCCCGCCTGTGTGGCTCCTCTAGGTCGAGCGCAGCTTGTTGATGCTCATGGGAAAGCTTAAGGCCATAGAGCCATTCCCCGACCTGCTCTTGAATCGGGATGCTGCGCTGCGCGTCGGCGAGGTGTTTCAAATAAAACTGGATCGCGGGCTTATTTTCGGCGGAGAATCAGAGTAGAATCCTCCCAATGAACCTGAGCAGAGATCTTGAGGTAATAGCCAAGCAGGAGGAGGAGCTGGTCTTCCCCAAATTCGACGAAGAAACGGCGTGGGAGCTGGGATCGCGACTGCGCGAATTGGCTTCGACCCGAAAGTTGCCGGTGGCGATCGAAATAAAGAGGTTTGGACAACCGCTTTTCTACAGCGCGTTGAGCGGCAGCACGCCGGATAACGCTGAATGGGTAAGGCGCAAAGGAAACATGGTGGCGCGGTTTCACCGCAGTTCCTACGCGATTGGCGTTGGGCTGAAAGAGACCAATTCGACTTTGGCTGACAAATACGAGCTGTCCGGAGCAGATTACGCCTCGCATGGCGGATCTTTTCCTCTGAAAGTGGCCGGGACTGGAGTGATCGGTTCCGTGACCATCTCCGGGCTCCCGCAGCGGGCGGATCACGAGCTTGTGGTGGAAGCTCTCTGCAGCCAGCTTGGTCGAAATTATCTGGAGTTTGCCTTACCGACCAACGAAGGCTAAACCGCCCGGTTCATTTTAACAATCTTTACGGATACAGGAATGCGGGTGATTGCCGCCTAATCCACCCCGGAGCGCTGCGCCTTTTGCCGGGGCGATGCTGGTCGGTTCGTCGTCGTTCGTTGCTGCTTGAGATATTTGACAAGCCCGAACGCGTGACGATGTTTGATGAGGTTAGCGATGCTAAACAAAGATTGTCTCTGAATTGGAGGGCGGTTCAATCGTGTGAAAATGCGTTTGTTCATAGCGAGCGCCTTTTTGACGCTATCCGTCACCTCTCACGCGGCCCCTCGCGGCGGTGAGTTCCACGGTAACAGTTTTCGGAGTGGGTTCGTTGCGCACAGTGCCAGCACGGCATTCAAGATGGGAACCGGAGTTCGCCGTAACTTCACGCCTCGCCCTGCCTTCGCATTTGATCAAAACCGGCATTTCTTTCATCGCGACGAAAAGCGGCATTTCTTTGATCGCGACCATCGTGTCTTTTTTCAACAGTTTTTCTGGCCTGTTTACTGGTATCCCTACGGCTATCCTTACGATTACTCCTATTTGGATTATGGGCCGGATTACCAATATCGGGACAATTCGTCCGCGCCTGTCCAACCGCAATCCTCCGAACCTGCCGCTGAACATCCGGTTGTTGTAATCATCAACACAGGCGATTCCCGGCCTAAGGATTCAAGCCCCAATGCTGCGTACATCAATACCGGCTACAGTTCGACCGACGCAGTCATGCAGGACCCGAACGAGAAAATTGGACCGCGAGCCGATCCAAGAACGTTCGTGCCTCCGGCATTTCCGCAACCTACTCAACCGCCCGCAAAAGGCACTCAGATAACGCCACAAGCGCGGGGCGGGGCCTTTGGTAACCTTGTGCTGATCAGTTGGCTTGAGGATGCTGGAAAGGATGTCATCTATGTCCAAAATACGGAGACGAACGACGTTCAGAAGATCACCTCTGAGCCCAACTTGGACAATTTCCGGATCGTAGAACTACACCCAAACGCAGATCCGAAGCTGTTTGAAGCGGTCATCTCGAACGGAAGCCAACAAGGACCGGTCAGGTTCCATTTTTAAACTCCCGTCAATTTCCGTGTCACCTCGTTGGTTGAGGTCGCGATAAACGATCCGGTACCATTCGACTTTGGCTAACAAATACGAGCTGTCCGGAGGGAGTACCAAAGCGGTTTCTGCGCGGTCAAGTATTCGGCAATTTATTCTCCAGCATTCGTGCATGAGCCCGGTGTTGCAGGAGGAAGGACACTCAGATAGCTATAGATAGCGTCGAGGTCCTGACCCGTCATGTGCCGATAATAGGGCCACGGCATAATGGTCAAAGGATCATTTGTAATCGGGTCGTGACCGGTTCGTAGTGCGATCTGGAACTGTTCTAACGTCAGCCCCTCGGGTTTGCCCGTCGCATCTGGGGTTAGATTTTTGGAAACAGCAGGTCCAAAATTGACGCCACCAGCCAAGTAATTTGCGCTGTTGATCTGTCCATCTCCAGACACTCCAACCGGTGGAGGAAATGGATTATGTCCCTTGGTATACGAAGGATGCAGGTATGGCAATCGTTGCAGCCGCCTTGAGCGTTAACGATGTAACTACCCAAACCCACGAGTTCACGGATGCTTTTCCTCTCAAGTTGATCGAGTTCAGCCGGATCAGTATACAAACCCAATCGAGCTTCAAGCTATGCTCATCCTCGCGTTCCGCTTTCGACGGTTCCTTCGCTATCATCTCCCACACGGGGAGATTGCTGATAAGCGTTACGGACAATAAACGCCATCCCGAACAAAGATCGCCAATTCGACAAAATCAAGGTGAGGTAACGCGAAGAAAAATTCCTCAAGACCGCTGTCTAACCGCCAGAAGTGCCAAAATTAGCATAAGCGATTATACCAGTGGTGATAGCGCGACTTAATCGCTGCGTACTCGGCCATCCGGCCTGAAACCTCATGAAATGTACTTACTCCGATGGAAACAATCACATTTAAGCAACTTGCCTACGTCGATCTCGTATAGCGGTTATCGCCTAAAGTTGGAACTAATCCGTCAGTGCTGCACCACATTCACCATCTCGACCCGTTGAGCGAATACCGGCCCTACTTGCGCGATGTCCGAGGAGGCATGGTCGGCGACATGGGGTTTACTCTGGATGATTTCAAAAATATCCCGGCTAACGATCGAAAGCCATACGGGGCACAGTTCAGTGGCGGACTTACACACCAACTTTAGGCTTTACAGACTGAAAAGAGATTATGATAATAACGGTTATTGTGAAAACAAGAATTGCGGATGAGCGAAATTCCTAGTTATTGGAGCTTAGGCGCCCTGCTTTTATTTGGTGGGGTGTTTACAGCTCTTTCTGCCGGGACTTCAGTCTTTCTCGCGGAAATTTGGTCTCAAAAAATGCGCCAAAGAAGAGAGCATTTCAAGATTTGGCAAGACCGGCGACTCAAAATCTGGCAAGAGCAGCAACGCGAATCCTTTCTCCGGCTCGATAGGACAGCAAAAAAGGCTCAATCAGAAGTCAACCAAGGGTCCGACGATAATAATGAGGACGATAGCCAGAAAAATGGGCCATTGCTGCTGCATGAAAGAGTGAATGATTACCGGTGTAAGGGCATCGGCGACCAGACAACCGATGATGCCTTGCGCGATGTTGAAAGGAAGTCGCGGCAAGCGGATAGCCGCTTGTCCGGTTTCAACCAAAATGCCCGCAATCATCGGGGCGAGCATAAGGGCCGCTTCAGCCGCACTGGTCTTACCTGAATTTATCATGCCGAGATTTCGGCACGTTGCTTCGGCTTTGTCGGTATTCATCCCACAGGTGCAGTTTGAGGACATCACACCTTCACCCTGATAGTCCCGATACCGGCTCTAGCCAAAAGTCGCGATACTGTCGCTGGATGCCCGCCGATATAGCCACGCTTGCGGGCAGCGTCCCGTCTAGGTCAACGTTGAATGGTTTGTCTCGTAAATGCTCAACGCCAACCGCTACATTGCGAGCATGTTTCCCAGTGTCGCCATCGTTAATCACGTTCAGGAGAACGATGAGAATGACAGCTTTTACGCGCAAGCAGAGTTGATCCTCGCCCAAGATGTGAGCCACGCCCAACTTGAACTAAAGGGCGTTAACTACAGTGTTCGTGCGACGGTGTTGATGAACGCAAAAGCTGGAAGAAATGCCTTTGACATTACCGGTAACGGAACCTCACCCTTTGAAGTAGGCGACACGATTAGTGTGATCTGTTTCGAAAAAAGCGAAGTTCCTTAAAGTGGTCACGAATCTAGTGCACCAAGTCTGAGGCTCGTATAGCAGCGCTGCTGGGAATTTTGGCTGGGTGCGCGGCGCGAGGAGGGAGAATACCCGCTGTGGTCTTTGACCGACGAGCAACAAAGCACCCTGCCAAAATCCGCGCAACCCTTCGGGTTGGGGTGACGCGGCGGCTCGCCGCGTTGCTGGCTCGTTAAATAGTACCTCAGCTATTCGCCTCGCCAGCGCCTTGCGAGTCATCCGGCGGCGCTCCCAACGCTGCTATACGAGCCTCAGACTTGGTGACTAGTCGGGATTTACCCGACAGCGGTGGTCTTCTAGCGCGGGCCTGAGAAATGAGTCGAGCAACGCTCGAACGCATGCAGCCCAAACAACCGTGCAGCTTCAGCCACGCTGGTTTTGCCGGAGTTACCCGTTCGGAGAATTTGTGCACGCTGATTCGGTTTAGTCTTCGGCTTGCGGCCTCTTTCGCGGGTTCATCGGCTCAAGACATCAAACCCTGTCGTTGGTGGTTCTGCGAGGTTAGGAGAACGAAGGCCATTGGTGGTATCGAGGGTGAAAAGTCTCGTACCAAATGGATCTCTGATTACCGCGCATTTCCCAATTGTGATGTCGAACGGAGCCACGAGTATTTGGCATCCCTGCGATACATAGTGGGCTGCGGCAACAGCGACATCATCGCTATCGAAAAGGCTGACCACCGTTTGCGCACGGCAGGACTTACCCGTTAGGATTACAGAGAGCTGACCTCTGTAAAGCAAAGAGAACGAAATGTCGAAGTACCTTGTCGAGCTAAGTAAAGCCCCGCCAGCCTGCTTTCGCAGCACTGAAAGGGTAGTCGTTAAGCGGCTCCTTGCCGAAATTTCTGAGCTTTGATACCTTAAAACCCTAAACAAGGAAGGAAAGCACCCCCCACTTATTTATGAAAGTTGAAGTTTTCGGCAGCTACCTACAATCGCAGGCGGCGCTCCCACAAACCGACCGAGAACCGCAGCCGCTGGCGATCACTATCTCACGTGAGGTAGGCGCTGGCGGGAGAACGATCGCCGAACTGCTGGGCCAACGGTTGACCGCCGCCGAAAAGACGCCAGCCACGAGCCCCTGGGCCGTCTTTGACGCCAACTTGGCCAAGCATGTTTTAGAAGACCACAAGTTGCCCGCCAAACTAGAGCAGTTCATGACCGAGGACGCTCGCCTCCTCCCGGTTGAGGCGATAGTGGAAGAAGTCCTGGGCCTTCATCCGGCGAACTGGACGCTCGTGCAACACACGACCCAAACCATCCTTCGATTGGCTGGCTTAGGCCGGACGATCCTGGTAGGGCGGGGCGGCAACGTCATCACCGCGAGCCTCCCAAACGTGTTTCACGTGCGACTGGTGGCACCGGTAGCGACGCGAATTCGGCATACCGCCAAATACTACCATCTGAGCGAAGCCGAAGCGGCCAAGTTCGTTAGGGAACAAGATCAGGCACGACGCCGCTACGTAAGACGCTACTTCAATTCTGAGATTGACGACCCGACCCTCTACAACGTGACGCTCAACACTGATCGGATGGACTTTGCTCGTGCGGCCGAGGCGATCGCGCAGTTGGCGTTGCAGCACCGCCATGCTCTTGTCCAAATGTGACGACGGTACACTGGTAAGGCGGGGATTATCTCATTTTTATGTCAGAAGAAGAGTTTGGATGAAGGATCAAATATCGACTGAGCACGTGACGGTCCCCCATGAGTTCGATCACCAACTCGGGCTTTCTCGAATCCACCCGAATTTTTAACTTGAAAGTATGGAAAATATGGATATTATAGATTTGTGCAAGTCGTCCATAATCAGCTTTACCGGCAGCGGGTGCAAAAGCGATTAACCCTGCTGCACAAACGCCTCCTCGCGTTTGTAATCAAAGCCAATCCCGAATGCTTCGACCACGATGGGCGGCTTGCACCCGGTTGTTTTCCCGCACGCATACCTCCAGAAGCCGCAGATTTGCATGGGCAGATGCGGAGAGCGGAATTTCAGCTCGCCATGATTCGGCTCCATGCGGAATGTCGGCATCGCGAACTCCTCTCAGAGCATAACAGCAGCCTCAAAAACTGCGATACGGGATCTTCCTGTTTTTCTCTTAAACGGCATGATTGTTCAGCCAGAACCGGCAATGCGGCTGTAGTCATTCTTTAACATCATGGTCATCTACTAATTTTACAGCCATACCCACTCTCCGAATGTAGACAGGCCGGAGTTGCGTTAAATTTTTTGTTTCTTATTAATCCGTGAGTGAAACTCCCGTCATAATCTTCTTACCGTAAAAGAGACCGCCGAGTATTTACGGATACCGCTTCCCACGGTTTACTACCTTGTTCAACGGGGGCAGATACCCGCGATTCAAATTGGCGGACGGTGGCGAATTAAGAAATCTTCGCTGGATCGAGATATTCTCCGGCAAGATAAACAGGGTCAACCGACCGTGTTGGTGGTGGATGATGATCCTGATCTTCAAGAACTATTTAAAGCATTTTTGAAAAAAATCGGATTTAGTCGAGTCGTTGTCGGAACGGCCAAGGACGCTATCCATAGTTTAAGAAAACAAAAGTTCGATCTGATGTTTTTGGACCTGCAATTACCGGACGCGCCCGGAGATGAAGTGTACAAGACCGCCAAGAGCCTCGATCCCGATCTGAATGTCATCGTGATTACCGGCTATCCGGATAGCGAGATGCTGGACAGAATTTTGCAGATCAAGTCCCGTGACGGTTCTGAAAAAGCCGCTTAAGATCGAGCAGTTAAATCAAACGGTCAAAATTCTCGGCCATTCCTCTTCTAAAGCTGAACCTTATTGCAAAGCAGAAGGAACCAAGGGCATCCAAGGGAATAACCTTAGGCACCACCGGATATGAACTCGGACTATCCGCAGTGAGGACAACGATCAACTGCAATGTGCTGGCAGTTCAATTTTTCGAACCGCTAAAACGCAGGTGGAGTTCAAAAAAACGATCGTTTTGTAAAACCCCAAGGCACAGACCTCTATTGACCTGCTGGCCCAACATCTCGTCCCCGAAGTTGGCTTGATCGCGGACATCTAAAAGTCCGGGTCTGAATATTCGCCTGGCGGATTTGAACTGCAATGCGCGAAACCAAGAGGATGCTTACCCACAGAGACCATATAAAACCGTGCCAACGGCACCCTTACCATAACTCCTAGAAAGAGAATCCAAAACTCTACCTTTTCTGTTTTAGGGTTCTTCGATAACTTTAAGCGAGAGGAAATGATGCAAGTAGATCGCATATTTGTTGCATCCGCCGTGAGACTGACACAAACGAAGTTGTCACTAGCAGCGACGTTCGTGATCATTGCGTTGTTCATTACATCAACACCTGTTTTCGCAGACACGTTGGTAGCTGGCGCCGTCTACTTTGATTCAGAACAAACTTTAAAGGAAGTGATCAATTTATCAGAACAGCATGATAATGAAGGCATTGCTGAATTAATTAAGACTGGCCATATAAGCGACCAAACAGAGGAGGCGAAGGATGTTGTAGTATTGACAAGTGGATCGACACCCGAAAGTCCAGTCGAATTCCGCTTTTTGAGCGGGCCAACAACCTATTGGACTGTGACAAAAAATATCACCAATTTCGTCAAGCCTATACCGACACCCACTCCCCTGCCAACACCCACACCTGAATCAACGCCGGTAGCTACGGAAACTCCGACACCATCCTCTAAACGGCATAATCGGCAAAATGACGAGCATGTTTCTTTTGATGACGAAAACGGTAGCCGTATTTGGCATCAGGTCGATGGCAAATGGAAATGGTATCCTGCTAATAAACATCATGTAACTGGTTGGTCCGCCGCCGCTGCTAAGCCTCGTGTTAGCTCTAGCCCTGCCGCCGCTGCTAAGCCTCGTGTTAACTCTAGCCCTGCCGCCGCCAGCCCTCGGCCTACGCCCACCCCATTGATAATGAACGAGGGTACTAGTTTGTATAATTCCGACTGGACCCAACCTCTCAAGAATTATAAAAAGCCTGCGGATCAGTAACTTGAGAAGAATCAGCAAGGCGTTCCGCAGACCCCACCGCCACCATCTCCTTGGCGCAGGCCGCACTGACGGACATGATTAATAGGCCAGCCGGTAATGGTATTTGGGCGAAACTAACCCCAATTTTGCATCGTTTTGAGCAAAAAAGTAGCGAAGCCTTTTAAGTAACCTGTTATGGTTGAGGTGCTTAAATCCAAACTTAACAGGAGGCTTCGCTAGTGGAACAAGATAACCAACTTGGATTCGAATTTCCAGGCTTAGGTCGAAGAAAAATCGAGGCAAATTTTGCGGGTGGCAAGTCAGTAGTGACGGGGGTGTGATGCTGCTGCGTCAGGTGGATCGCTGGCTGGGTTTTACCAAACGGTTGGACCGGATTTTGCCCGACCGACGAAACCCGCTCTTAATTCAACATTCTCAGGAAAGTCATCTGCGACAGCGCATCTATGGCTTAGCGCTCGGATACGAGGACCTCAATGATCACCACTCTCTACGCCACGATGTGCTCTGGCAGACCGCCACGGATCGAGCCGAGCAGTTAGGAAGCTGTTCAACCTTATGCCGGTTGGAGAACCGGGCTGAGCGAAAGGAAGCATGGCTGATTCATCAAGTGTTGTTCGAACAATTCGTGAAGAGTTTTTCTGCGCCGCCCAAAGAACTAATCCTGGATTTTGATTGCACCGATGATCGGGTGCATGGCATGCAGGTGAGCCGAGCCTTCCATGGTTACTACTACGATTATTGCTTCTTGCCGCTATACGTCTTTTGCGTAGAACAGTTGCTGGTCAGCTACCTTCGGTCCAGTAACATCGATCCAGCCAAACACGCATGGGCGATCTTAGCCAAGTTAGTCAGTGCGCTCAGAGAACGCTGGCCTGAAGTTAAAATTATCCTGCGTGCCGATAGCGGGTTCTGTCGCTGGAAAATGCTGCGTTGGTGGAGGCTCACCAAGTCGTTTTCATCGTCGGCATCGCCAAGAATGAGCGGCTCAAGGCTCTGAGTGCCAAGCTGGGGCAGCGCGCCGAACGTAAACATGGCAAAAGTGGCGAAAAAGTCCGCCTCTTTAAACGCTTCAAGTATCGGGCCGGCAGTTGGGATAAGAAGCGATGGATTATTGCCAAAGCCGAGCACTCCGCCCAAGGAGCCAACCCTCGCTTTGTGGTCACCAACCTGATCGGGAGCGCACAAAGGATCTATGACCAGATCTACTGTGCTCGAGGTGAGATGGAAAACCGCATTAAGGAACAACAGCTCGGACTCTTCAGCGATCGGACCAGCTGTCACTACTGGTGGCCCAACCAGTTCCGGTTGCTGCTCTCCAGTTGCGCCTACGTTTTATTGGAAGCATTGCGTCGGCTTGGCCTCAAATCCACGGAATTAGCTCTTGCTCAGGTGGGCACCATCCGGCTCAAGTTGCTGAAGATCGGCGCGGTGATCACCCGAAACACCAGGCGGTGCGAATCTAGTTCTCCAGCGCCTTCCCGCTCAAGCACCTCTTCAAGTTCTGCTTGGCTTGTTTCTATGGCTAACACTGCGACGGTGCTGGCCCCGGCACCCGCTAAAAAATAGAGGCCATGCCCGCCCTCTCTTCCAGCGTTTGAAAAACCACCCCAAATCGTCCTATTAGTCTCTCCGCGGCCGCACACGATTCGTCATCAGGACAAATGCTCAAAACTGGAAACCCATGCTGCAAATAAGGCCGGGAACCACGTGGCAAACGGAAGCTCTCTGCAGCCAGCTTGGGCGAAATTATCTGGAGTTTGCCTTACCGACCAACGAAGGCTAACCGCCAGAGATTTTCCAGAATCGGACGAAGTTTGACGGCGTCTTCCCAACTGTTTGGAAGTCCGTCGAGATTGTACCCGCTGCTCGCAGGACCCATCTCAGGCACCACAAAAATCTCCCGTTCAGTGTGCCTGTTGGCGTCCAGCCAGAGGGAGAATGTGTCTGCGACGAACGGTAACCACTCTCGCATTTCACGGGTTAGAGAGCCATCCCCACTCGTGACTGGGATTTGACAATGATGGCCGTTAAATGGACGAAAGTGAAATTGGGAGGCGCTGGGTTACAAGTTCGGGTCGTTCGAGGAGCCGCGCCGAAAAGTCTTTTGGTTGCAGATGCTTGATAATCGCGCAATGCGAAAAATCCCACGTGATCGGTAAGAGGTATCCGGTCTCCGCGAAGTAGGCGTCGGCTAAAGCGTAGGTCTTTTCAGGGGTTTCCGTGCAAGTGTCGCGATGGACTTCGATCGATATTTCCAGTTCGCCGATCCGGCTGGCCTCCTCAAACAAACGATGCGTAAGCCGAAGCGCTTCTTGCGTGGAGGTGTCGTGATCGGCTAGTTGGACGTTCACGTGTCTGGCGCCTGCCTCGCGCTGCGTCTCCAGGAGCTGTGCGAATTCTGTGTCGTCCCCAGACGAAACGAAACCGACTACGATTAGATTACGGTCCGATGCCAGCGTCCCGTGCTGCGGTCCGACGCGTCCGGTCACACCGTCAAAACCTGCCGAATGAATGGCGTCCAGTTGCGCCTCGGGTTCCCATGGCGCCTCGGCGCTCGGGTAATCTCGCAATGACCAGAGGCTGGCGATTTGGCGTAGAAACGGCATCGGACCCAGCAACAAAAACCGGTTACTTCATCCTGGTCGCGTAATATTCCGGCACCACCGTGCCCGGCTTGGTAAACCATTTTGAAACGTCGACCCCGGAGTAGAGCACGATATTCCCCCACGGATCGAAGGCTCCGGTCCGCACAATGAATTTCGCTTTTGCGGCGAGCGTAGTGAGGATCTCGGAGTGTGGAAAGGTCACCAGCTCGGCCCCGGCAAAGATCCGGTCCACTTTATCTTTGAGACGAGGATTGTTTTCCGCCATTTCATTAGCGTAGCCGAATTTCTCGGCTATGAAGTCGTAGCTGATGGCAGTCAAGACCGTTTCCAGATCGGGTACATCCGCGACCAAGGCGAGGTCAACTCGCGTTACCTGAGACGGGATTGGAAAACCGGCGTCGCAGACGATCATCAAATCGCCGTGACCCATCGCGGCGATTGCCTGGTTAAGCCCAAGGTTCAATATTCCATTTCTTTTCATAGACTAACGAAGGGAAGCGGCGTGTATCGAAAAGAGCCGATCCACTTCAGATCGAGGTGCAAGTGAGGGAATCACCCCGTACTTGGTGCATGCGAGCGCGCCGTTGCAGCCGGCGAATCTGATCGCTGAGGTCAGATCGCGGCCCTCAGCCAGGGAGACGGCCAGACCGGCGGTAAATGCATCGCCGGCTCCAGTCGAGTCAACGACTTTGATTGGGACAGAACGGAATTCTGAGATCCCGTGAGCGTTTACCAACATCATTCCGGATTCGCCTTGCGTGACAATCACCGTGATCCCGAATCTCTTCTGCAGTTCAAGGGCCAGCTCCCGGGTCGGAGCGGCATCGTCCGGCGCAAGGTCCATCAGTATTCGCAATTCCGTCTCGTTTGGTGTTATCAAATCGACAACACGCAATATCTCCTCGTGCAGAGGCGTGGCGGGCGCCGGGTTCAGGATGGTTTTGACTCCATGCTTGCGCCCGAGTGCCATCGCTTCGGCTGCGCCTTCTACCGGAATTTCCAGGACCGAAAGAACGACATCGCTGCCAGCGATCACCGCCTCTGCCTTTCTGACAAACTGGCGGTCGATCAGTTCGTTTGCGCCCATGTCGAGAATGATGCCGTTCCTCCCTTCGGGATTGACAATAATAAAACCGACGCCGGTCGCCTTCTCCCTCGTCTCCGCCAAATATTCGGTGTGAACTCCTTCTTCTTCGTACAAAGCGCGCGCAATCTTTCCAAGAGGATCTGATCCGATGATGCCGACAAAGTGGGATTCGGCTCCAAGGCGGGCGGCGGCGACCGCCTGATTGGATCCTTTGCCCCCCGGACCCATGTCGAATTGAGAGCCGACAAGGGTTTCTCCAAACACAGGCATGCGTGGAGTGCACAACGTCATGCCGACCGCAAAGCTGCCAACGACCGTGACGACCGGCCGGTTCATTGATTGTTCCTTTCAACAACGGGCTCGTGAGATTGGCCCATAGCGCTCGCCAGAATCCGTTCTTCGCTGGCTTCCCGACGAGAATATTCGCCGGTGATTCTACCGTTGTGCATCGCAAAAATTCGATCGCACTGCCCGATGAGCTCCGGTAGTTCTGAGGAGACGATCAAGATTGCAATTCCGCGAGCGGCGAGCTGATTCAGGATCTGATAAATTTCCGCCTTGGCGCCGACATCGATGCCTCGAGTCGGTTCATGGAGCAGCAGCATGTGCGGCTCGGTGGCGAGACCTCGGGCGAGAACGACCTTTTGCTGATTGCCACCGCTCAGCGTTCCGACCTTTTGTTCGGTCGACTCAGCTTTCAGGTTCATGCGCGGAAGATAGTTATCGGCCAGGCTTTTGATCCGCTTCCGGTTCAAAATACCCCAACGACTGACCTTGCCGGAGACTGGCAGCGGCGACGTTGTCAAGAATGCTCAAGACTTGAAACACGCCTGCGTTTCGACGGTCGGAAGGAACAAAAGCCATTCCGGCGCGGATGACATCTTCGGTCGATCGGACATTGACTCGGCGCCCATCAATCTCGACGTTGCCGGTGAACCGTCTGTTCCCGTTTAAACATTCGACGAGTTCATCCTTCCCCGACCCCGGCAATCCGCCGATCCCGAGAATTTCGCCAACGCGTAGATCAAAGCTGACATCTTTGAGCAGATCGCGATCGTTCAATTTGGTGACAACCAAAGCGCGGTCTCGCCCCGGTTCGCGCAACGGCACCCGATGAAACAGATGGTCGATTTCACGACCAACCATTTTTTGAATAAGCTGGGGAATCGAAAAACTCTGGCGCCTGGCACTGTCGACGAGGCAGCCATCTCGAAGAATGGTAATTCGATCGGCAAGTTGCATGGTCTCCTCCAATCGATGTGAGACGTACATGATGGCGATTCCTCGATCGCGGAGTTCCCGAACGACTCGAAACAAGTGGGCCGATTCTTCCTGGGTCAGCGCGGAGTTTGGCTCATCCAGAATGAGTACTTTCAAATCGGTGGTGAGAGCTTTAGCTATTTCAACCAATTGGCGTTGCCCGAGACTCAATGATCGGACGGGTATCGTGACATCGAGATTGAGTAACCCAAGCCGCCGGAGTAACTCTCGCGCCGATGAATTGACCTGTTTTCGATCGACCTTGTTCAGGAAAGCGGAATGCGCGGCCCGATGAAGCGAAATATTCTCGGCTGCAGTGAGATTCGGACAGAGCGATAGTTCCTGGTAAACCACGCTGATGCCCAACGAGCTGGCATGCTGGGGATCCTTGAGACGGACTTGTTCGCCGCGCACGAAGATATCACCGGCATCAGGTTGGAGTTCTCCCGCGAGAATGTTAATCAGGGTGCTTTTGCCGGCGCCGTTTTCACCCAGGAGCGCGTGGACCTCGCCCGGATGCAACGTGAGGTCCACGCTTTGCAACGCTTGCGTATTACCGAAGCGTTTGCTGATGCCGCAAGCAAAGATGATCGGATGAATACTCACTTCTCTGATCAGACCCCTGAATTCATCGTGCAAATGCTAGCCGCCTTTCGAGGTCACAATGTAATCGCCGATATTCTTTTGAGTATAAACTGCTGCCCCGGTGTCGACATCCTTGACCTGTTTTCCTTTCAGGACATCGAGCAGAAGTCGAACTGCTTCATAGCTTTGTTTTTCTGGAGCTTGATCGATCGTTGCCGACACAACGTTGCCTTGAACCAGTTTGATTGTTTCAGGCAGCATATCGAAGCCGACGATTTTGACTTTGCCTGTCAGCTTATTCCGATCGACATAGTCCCCAGCCGCCGGGGTAGAACAACATTCCAGCGAAAGGATGCCGTCTACGTCCTTGTTGGCCTGCATCGCGTTTTCGACGGAGCTGTAGATTTGCTGGGGTTCAGTCCCGGTGTTGACCGTGGTGAGGATCTTGATCCCGGGGTATTTGGCCAGGGCCTCGCGCGCACCTTTTTCCCGGTCCAACGACCACTGGGCGGCGGCATCAAGCGTGGTAATGATAACGTTTCCTTTCCCGGAAAGGGTATCTGCTAGAAGCTTTCCGGCGATTCGTCCCGATTCGACCAGATCCTGTCCGGCAAATGCAAGCCGATGGCTCGTCGGGTTGTCGGTGTTATAGGTGACGACCGGGATGCCCTGTGCGAGAGCTCGCTGGATAATCGGCGCCAAGGCGTCCGTGCTCACGGAGGATACTGCGAGTCCGTCAACTCCCTTTTGAATGAGACTTTCGATTTCTGCAACCTGTTTCTCTGCATCCGCACCCACCGGTCCGACCAAGCTGAGCGTCCACATTGAAATCAGACGCAGCCTTTTCGACGCCCTTCTTGATAAACGGCGCAAACTCGTTAGAGACGTCGTGGTAAGAGACGCGAATGACCGGCTTTTCTCCTTTTGCGACATGCGCCTGGACATCTTTTGACAAGGTGAACGCCGGTTGGTCCTCCGCGAACGCAACGGATTGGGCCAGCGAGAGGAAGATCGGGCAGAGCAACCCGAGACTAATTTTGATAGTATTGATATTAACTTTCATGATCCTGGGGGTTAACAGCAGTGGTTTGATAGAGAGAGGGGAAGGGAAGTTAAGTGTAGCGGCGCTGCTCGGTCCATTTGTCGAGTCCGACCGCAAAGATGATGACGAGTCCGATGATCGTGGTTTGCCAGAAAGGGGATATCCCGAGCAAGATCAATCCGTTTCGCAGAACACCGATAATCAGCACGCCCAGAATCGTTCCTGGGATGGTGCCTTCACCGCCGGAGAGCGATGCCCCTCCGACGATCGCTGCGGCAATGACATCAAGCTCCAATCCCACGCCCGTGCGGCCGGCCTGGCCGCTGGGAAGAAAGGCAAGGCTCAAAATTCCGGCCAGGGCGCTCAGGAACCCCATCAGAGTAAACGTCAGAATTTTTGTTTGAGACACGTGGATGCCGGAAAGTCGGGCCGCTTTCTCGCTGCCGCCGACGGCGTAAACCCGAAAGCCAAACGTTGTTTTCGAAAGGAGAGACCAGGCAGAAAGAGCAACCAGAATGAAGAAGATCAAGAGCATCGGGATGCGATCAAAAATGTGGCCCTGACCCAGAAAATAGAATTGGTTGATGACATCCTCCCGGCCGCCTTTAGAGGTGTTTACCGTGACCGGTTCTCCATTTGTGACAAGCAGCGCCGCGCCGCGCACAACGCTTAACATTCCTAGAGTGGCAATGAAGGACGGGAGCTTTCCATAGGTTGAAAGCAGACCGTTCAGACAACCGATTGCCGACCCCACAATCAACCCTGCTCCGAGTGCGGGAATCAAAAGCCAGCCGTGCACGATCAGCAACCCGGTGCTCAAACCGCCGGCGGCGTATATCGACCCAATGGAAAGATCAACTTCGCGTGAGATCAGCACGAATGTCATGCCGATTGCCATAATGCCTAAAAGCGAAACTTGGCGCCCGACATTCAAGAGGTTTTGAACCGTTAGAAAGTTCGACGTCGTCAGAGTAAGGAGAGTACAAATAATCAACAGGGCGAGAAGGATGCCCGTTTCTCGCACGGCAAAAAGGCTTTTGAGCCGGCGGTTGAATCCGACGGAACCGGAAACTATCTTGGTTGTTGCCTGTTCCATGATACTGCGTACTGGGTCCGAGAGCGCTATTGTCTGGCCAAAGCGTTCGCTCGTTGGATCATAGAGTGAGCGCGGTCGATGATCGCCGATTTTTCGGTGGGGGATGCGGAGGCAATCATGCTTTTTACCAGAAACTCGCAGTCATCCCGCACCTTCGCTGTCCCCGGATATTTTTCCGGATTGAGTTCGTGCAGGGCGTGCAGCCAACGATTGCCGTAAGTCGCATGAATTGTCTCGTCGGCCCAGTCGAAGTCCATATCGTGTTCGCTTGCTTCGTCGCCGATTTCCTTGAAAACCGCCGTTCGCTCAGGCTTGCGCCCGATATTCTTGGTCTCAAAAAAGTAGAGCATACCAAGGCGATAGATCGGTTCGGCCCCTCTCGCGCTATCGTAGATGTAGGATCCGAGCGGCACCTCTGATGGATCAAATCCCCACGCGGCCAGGCGATTCTGGCCCATTCGGCAATGACGAGATTCGTCGTAAGTCCACCGAGCAGCGTCACGGATCCATTCCCAGGGCAGCACTTCGGCAAACTCGCTCAAAATAATACCGCCATGTTCAACCGCCCAGACTTCGTTCAGGTGGCTGACGGCGGAACGCAACTGGAGGAGAAGCCCTTCGCCGTACGGGAATTCCGGGTCGATAATATCCGGCCAATAAAATCGGCATGACCAATAACGCGGGTCGCGTGCCGGTTTATCGGGAACCGGAACGAATTGTGAACCTGGAATCGGTGTCACTTCGACGTCTGGAGGAGCAGCGTCCGTCCCGATTCCTCCGAGAGAAGCAAGTTGGTTCGAAAATCCGGTGATCCAATTCTCGGTTCGAGTGCGATTGGTAAGATCTTTTGTCAACTCTTGAGAAGCCCAATCCCTGAGCGTCACAATCTGTTTCTCTTTTTCCCTGAGCGAAAGCTCAAGAAATCGGTACGTGGGCGCGTCAGCCAGCGGGTCGGAGTGGTCGAGGAATTCCCGGTACGCATCCCGGAGCGCAGTGAGAGCCACGCTCCCCCAGGCGGTCAGAAACGCAGCAGCCGTCGGCGCGTTCCTAATCTCGGACAGGAGTGCCCCCAAAGGCCGGTCAGCACCTTCGCGCTCCATCATCCTGCTCGGGAATCGGAGCTCAAACACACGTTCCCGCAGGTCGTTGGCGGTTTCAGCGTTCTGCCAACAGAGATAGGGAACCGCAATTTTGACATCGAGATCCTGGAGACGGGGGATCCAGGCGGAGGCACCGACGATCAGAGCGCGTTCGCAAAAAAAGAACCGCTTGAGGATTTGTGCCGTATCAAGGCGCTTCCAGTGTGCGCGTGGTTGATCGCCTCGGAGGTAGAAATTCGTCAAACTCATGCTGAACTCGGAGCGGGGGGACAAACGTTGGCTGGAACTTCGCAAAAAATAGCTGGACCAGCAAAAAAGAGAATGCAGGATCGTGCCGGAAACATGAATTATCCTATCAGAAGACCTATACCGGCAAAGACCGAGTTTTTGGTTTCCTGTTATAACACCCCGTCGGAAAGAGCGCGTCGCCTGTTTTACGTCGTGGTTCGTGCAGGGCATCTTCGATCAGCGCCAGAATACCGGGTGGAACGAGATCATCTGCCGGGACACGATCTTCTTCTATGCTTGTCGGGAAGTGGCTTTGTTCTAACGGGCAACAGAAGATTCAAAGTCGAACCCGGCGAGATGGCGTGGATCTCCGGTCACCATCCACATGCTCACTGGGCCAACCAATCGGATCCTTGGGAGTTGCTGTGGCTTAGGATCGATGGTCGGGCAATGGAGGAGACATGCAACATACTATCGGTGCCTCGCCTTCCTGTTTTTTCGGGAATTCCGACGGAGAACTTGCGGAAGGAATTCCTCCGAATCCTTGAATTGATGAACCTCCGTCCGCTGGCGTTGGATGCGATACTCAATGCAGCCGTCGCCGAGGTCTTGGCGCTCCTCTGTGAAAACAGGCAGGCAGAACCTCTGGATTCGTTCGGCGCTTTTCCAGAGGACTCGGCGGACGTGCGCGAGGCACTCACTAAAATGGCGCTCTACCCGGATCGTTCGTGGCGAGTGGCTGCTCTTGCCCGCCTTTGCCGGTTGAGCGAACCGCATTTCTATCGCAAATTCAAACAAGCGACCGGTTCGACTCCGATCGACTGGTTGCGGCGGGAGCGAATCAACCACGCACGCAGGCGTCTATTGGAGAGCGGCGATTCGATCAAACAAATTTCGGAGCAAGTCGGGTACAACGATCCGTTTTTCTTTAGCAGGGATTTTAAGAGGTACACAGGTGTTGCCCCGAAAAACTATCGCAGTCAACATATCCGGGAGACTTGAGCCGCTGGCAGAACGAAAGCATTCAAGGCGTTTGCCTGTTTTTCGAACAATTTTCGCCCCGGGGCCGCTTCCTAACCGGTTTGATTTTGGATCTCGGAAAAGGTAACCGAGGCCACATCTGTGCCTGTGATTTGATCCTGACTTAAAATCTCGATCCAGCCCGGAGCGATTTCGACGACTAATCGACTGTATGGACTGACCCACGCCTGCTCGCGGCTGGTTACATGGATCGAGTTGCCACCGGTACGGTGGATCGTGAACGGGTGCCAGTCTTTGGCTTTCAATAGGGCCCTGATCCGATCAATCATAGGCTATCGCTAATCCTAAAAGCGATCCGTTACAAGCTCGGCGCGCTGCATTTTGCTGCTTGCCCGGAAAACTCCGGGGAACAATGGCCTAGGCTTCCAGCCTGGGTGGTTTTAGGGACATGGGTCAGAATGGTGCCAAGATAAGAAGGGCTTGGGCGATTTATTGCCCCGGAGGGGCCGCAGGATTCAAGCCCAGGGTTTCAACCCTGGGAACGGACCATCCGTCGCGACGCGCCCTGTAAGGGCGCAGGCCCCTTCAGGGCGACCCGTTTATTCGAATGCTTCGAGGGTTGAAACCCCATAGGCGCTAACTTAATGCGAGGCGCTTCGATGGGCGGATGGCTTTTGTCCCGAAGGGACAGGCTGATAGTAGCCAGGCACGAAGTGCCTGGACCTGAGGAAAATAGCCCCGTCCCAGCGGGACGGTTGAACGGATCTCGGCTTAGATTAGACGCCAGTAGTAAAAACGTATAAAAAGTATGTTATTACCTGAAATGCCAGAATATAATCCTGCCATGGCCAACACCTTTTGCTCTCTCAATATTCATTGTATTTTCAGCACCAAAGAGCGTGTCCCGATGTTGAACCCTGAGCTGAGGGAACGGCTCTGGCCTTTCTTGGGCGGAATTGCCAAACAAAACGGTATCATGCCCAGATGCATCGGCGGGATTGCAGACCACGTTCATCTGCTGCTGTCATTGCCAACCACAGTTCCCATCGCCAAAGCCATTCAATTAATAAAGACTGGATCATCGGCCTGGATCCATCAGACTTTTCGACAACTGGACAACTTTAGTTGGCAACAGGGTTATGGCGCTTTCAGTGTGAGCGTCTCCCAGCTGCCAGAAACCATTCATTACATCCAAAATCAGGTCGAACATCATCGGACCCGAACTTTTCAACAGGAATACCTAGCGTTTCTTAAGCGGCATGAGCTCGATTTCGACGACAAATATCTCTGGGACTGACAAGGGGACTGACAATGACTTCGACCGTCCCCTCCGGGACGGGGGCTTTTCCGCATCGCCACCCAGGCACTTCGTGCCTGGCTACTATCAGCCTGTCCCTCCGGGACAAATCGCCACTCAGGCACTTCGTGCCTGGCTACTATCAGCCTGTCCCTCCGGGACAAAAGCCATTCACCCATCGAAGCGGCTCGCATTAAGTTAGCGCTTGTGGGGTTGAACCCTGGGTGAATCCTCCTGTCCCAGGACGACGAAGAACCATCCCAAATCGCCCTTAACTGGGCGGCATTCGGGACAGGTCAGATTGCTGCCGAGATCCCTGCAAGACACAGGGTGGCTTTGCTACTTTTACGCGAGCGCTCGCCAAGGGTCGGATGCGTATTTCAATCCAGTCAATCGTGGGGGCCCGTCGAGGCCTTTTGTGAGGAGCAAGAATTTAAAGGCCATGCCCATGGTTCCAGGATGCATCAGCGCTCGGTATTTGCTGAGAAACGCCGCGCGATCAGGCGCTAATCCTTCCTTCTCGACCGCCTTCTCAAGCGCCAGGAGCCGAGACTCGGCGGCCCCGACCATGAAATGGTGTTGGTCCGTGTATCCGGCCAAAGTGAGAGACGCCTTGGTCGCCGCTTCCGAAAGCGCGGTAAAATCGACGTGTGCTGTAATGTCGAGCTCCCCTGGTCGTTCCAACGGATTGGATGAACGGCGATGTCGCGAATAACATGACAAGGTGCCTTCGGTACGGTCCGGCTTATAGTACTCATCACGCGGAAATCCGTAGTCGACGGTCAAGACAAATCCGCGTTCCAGCCTGGCGCTGACCTCGTGGATCCAGCGCACGGCTGCCAGATTGATTTCGGTTCGATACGATGCCGCGACAGGCAAGGGGAGTTTACCGAGGGCTTGCTTGAGTTCAGGCGCTTCGATCCGCGCGGGAACGAAGCCGAAATCTTCGCCGGCAATGTCCACCAGCAGTTCCGACCATGCACCGTCGCGATAAACCACTATGTGGACAGGCATGGCGTCGACCAGTTCATTTGAGATGAAGGCTCCGGTGACCGGATCAAGGTCCGCCAATCTAGTCAGCCATCTCACTTTTGCGAGAAGGTCTGGCTCAAACCGCACACGCTGCTGGCGCTGTTTTCCAGGTATCGGTTCGAGGATTGCGTAACCGATGCATTTGGCGGCTTCGACGGATTCTTCCCTTATCGCGGAAAGAATATCCATCGCCAATTGACCATCCTCGGCCCCTTGTTCGACGATCGTGAAACGTGACGGGCTCCCGAGCAACTTCCACATTTCGATGAGCTGAGATGCCAATAACTGCCCATAAAGGCGGCCGACACTGACATTAGTGTAGTAATCTCCTTGTCTGCCGATCCGGATGCGTGTTGAGGTGTAGTATCCGTAGGCCGGGTGATATAACGCCTGCTCCATGAACCAAGGAAACGGGGCGGGACCGTGGCGCCGGAGATGGTCCCGAATGAAAACGACGAGCGGCGAGGATCCTGGCATGGAGCAGCGGAATGTTCGACAATGGAAAATTCGAGTAGATAGTCAACCGGAATCCCCTGGACCAAGCGAGGATGGTGCCCCTAAACTTTCCATTTGATCCGGGCGGCAGCCCGTGAAAGGGGTTTGCACCTAGCCGTATATTTATGAGTGAACCGAGACGCCGCCCTCCATTTTTTTTAAGAAGGTTTTTCGTAATCACGGTTTTGATCCTGCTCCTGGTGACCGGGGTTGGAGCATGGTTCGCGTGGGACTTTATCCGTCGATACGAGCGGAAGGCGGCGGAATTCGATTTGGCGAAACTGGATTCGGTCGAATCGGCGAGCGTGATCTACGACCGCTATGGACAGGTCTTCGGAAAAATCTTCATTCAAAACAGGGAACAGGTATCCCTGGACCAAATCTCGCCCTATCTGGTCGACGCGGTCATTGCGGAGGAGGACAACCGCTTCTACGAACACAGCGGGGTCGACTTATTCGGGATGTTTCGGGCGCTGATCAAGAATACCCAGGCGGGACGTATCCGGCAGGGAGCCAGCACCCTTACTCAGCAGTTGGCCAGGAACGTTTTCGATCTGCGAGATCGGACGTACGATCGGAAAATACTCGAGGTTTTTCTGGCGATGCGTGTCGAGCGGTCCGTTCCAAAGAAAAAGATCATGGAGCTCTACCTGAACCGGGTGTACTTCGGAGGCGGGCTGTATGGTGCGGAGGCTGCTTCCAAGGGCTATTTTGGAAAACCGGCGAAAGATCTTTACGTAGGAGAGGCGGCAATGCTTGCGGCCCTTTTGAAAAGCCCGAACAACCTTTCGCCATGGCATAATCTGGAAGCCGCAACCCAGGAACGTGATTACGTACTGAGCCGAATGGTCGAGGAACACAAAATCTCGCAGGAAGTTGCCGAGGACGCGAAACAGCAGCCGCTGCAGGTGCAACCGAAGACCAGCATAGTGTCACAGTCCTACGCGATCGACTTAATCCGGCAGCAGGCGCAGGGGCAAATCGGGCTGGAGTCGATTGGTAGCCAGGGATATCGGATCTACACGACCTTGGACCCTATTCTTCAACGGACGGCCGAGGAATCGCTCCAACGCCAGTTGGATAAGGTGGAGGCGCAGCCCAACTATCAGCATCAGAAATACGCGGATTATTCCGATTTCCTGAAGACCTGGAAGAGCACGCACGCGGCTCCCGGATCGCCGCCGTTGCCCGAGTATCTGCAAGGAGCTGTGGTGGCTGTGGACAATCGGACGGGCGGGATCTTAGCGCTCGTCGGTGGACGGGATTTTACACAGAGCGAATACGATCGTGCGCTCCAGTCGAAGCGTCGGGCTGGTACCGCGTTTACGCCGTTCGTCTTCACTGCCGCTCTGGAAAAAGGCATTTTTCCGGGTTCGTTGTTCGAAGATTCGCCGCTCGATAATCGTCAGGTTATGATTGGAGGCACGACTGGGATTCTGGGCGAGTGGGGGGTTGAACGCGCAGATAACCAATACGAAGGGGCCCTGCCGATGCGACGCATTTTTGCAGAGTCAAAAAATGCGGCCACGGTCCGCGTTGGCGTGGATGCCGGCTTGGATTCCGTCCTGAAACTGGCGAAAAAAGCTGGCATTCAAGATGAGCTGCGCCCCTATCCGGCGACATTTCTTGGCAGTAGCGATGTCACCTTGGCGGATCTTGTCACCGCATACACGATGTTTCCGGGAGGCGGATCGCGCCCGGAGCGTTTGATGATGGTGGTCAAGATTGAAACGCAGGATGGCCAGGAGATTTATCGCGCGGAACCGCAAAGAGTGAGGGTGATTGATCCAGGGGTAGCATTTGAGATGCATTCCTTTCTGACGGAAGTAATGCAGACCGGCACGGCTTCGAAAGCTCGCCAGGAATTCGGTCTGAAAGAGTTTCCTGCTGCCGGTAAGACCGGGACTGCTTACAACTTCACCGATGTTTGGTTTGTTGGATACGACAGCGAAGTGACTTGCGGTGTCTGGGCCGGCTTTGACAAGCCTCAAACCATTATGCGTGGAGCATTTTCCAATCAAATAGCGCTGCCCGTTTGGACCGATGTCATGAACGCGTCGTTGCCTAAGCAGCCTCCCAGAGAGCTTGGCCGACCGATCGATCTCAAACGGGTGGAGGTGTGTCTGGATACCGGGTTGCCCGCTTCGCCGAAATGTATGCTGACATCCGTCGCGGATCCCTGGTTACCACCTCGGAAAGGGACTTTTTTCGAGTTTTCGACAGCCAAACAGCTTCCGAACGAGACATGCTGGCTCCATGGAGATGATACACGCTCTTTTGTGCGGAGGCTGCGGTCTCAGGACGCGCCACGAGCGACGAATGCGACCGACCCCGCTCAGATGACGCCCGTCCTGGTCCGTGAACCAACGGTGCTTGGCGACGATCCCTATCAATCCGTGAAACCGCGCCCTAAAGAACCGCCCCAGCTCGCTCAGACGAGCAAGGCCGATTGGACGCCTGCTCCTCGCGCCCTTCCTGTTGACAAACCCCCACCTGAAGTTCGCCGTGCCGAACCGGTCGGTCCACTCGATCGGCAGCAAACGCCGCCGCCGGTCGATTTGCCGACGCCTCCCCCGGTGGACCTCAATGACGACCCGACGAATCTGTAGTCGGTTCATATAATGACCAGAACATCCGGAATACGAGACGAAATCGAGATTTACGACGAGCGTTTTCTGTATCTGACAGTTGGAAACGCTTGGGTTGAGAAGCTACACACCGGGACCCTTTGGGCCGAAGGCCCGGTTTATTTTGCAGACGGCGACTACTTGATCTGGAGCGATATTCCGAACAATCGAATGCTGCGTTGGGCTGGCGGTCACGTCAGTGTGTTTCGCGATTTCTCCAACAACAGCAACGGCAACACGCGTGACCTGCAGGGCCGGTTGATCAGCTGCGAACACGGGGCGAGACGGGTGACCCGGACTGAGCCGGACGGCTCCATCACAGTTTTGGTTGATCGATTTCAAAGCAAGAAGCTGAACTCTCCGAACGATGTGGTCGTTAAGTCGGATGGGACGGTCTGGTTTACCGATCCGCCGTATGGGATTTTATCTGACTATGAAGGGCACCTTGCCGACGGTGAGTACGGTGGTTGTTATGTCTTTCGATTTGACCCCGCGACCGGAGATCTTGAAGCGGTTGTCAAAGATTTCAATAAGCCGAATGGGATCGCATTTTCCCCGGATGAATCGAAGCTCTACGTTGTCGATACCGGCGGTTCCCACGCGATGGCTGGTGAACATCATATCCGGGTCTTCTCCTTAGATAAGAAAGGACAATTGAGCGGCGGAGAGGTTTTTGCCGAAGTTTCTCCCGGTCTGGCGGACGGTCTCCGGGTCGACCAGCAGGGCAATATCTGGACGAGTGCCGGGGACGGCGTGCACTGTTACGCCCCGGACGGAGTTCGCCTGGGGAAAATACGAGTTCCTGAACCGGTGTCTAATTTGACCTTTGGCGGTCCCAAAAGGAACCGGATCTTTATCACGGCTACGACGTCATTGTACGCTGTGTATGTCGCAGCGACGGGAGCTCAGCGCCCCTAGTCCTAGTCTCCTGTCCCCGACACGTCGATGATTTAAAATTGGAGGATTCAAAGGATGTTTACCGAGCAAGCTCGAGTGATTCAACTAAACCGTGCGGATGACGTGGTCATTGCGTGCCAGGACTTGGCGGCCGGAACGCATCTCGATGAATACGATCTGACGGTACGGAGCGCCGTTCCGGCTGGACACAAAGTCGCTATCCGGGACATTGCTGCAGGTCAACCTGTACGGCGGTACAGCCAGATTATCGGGTTCGCGTCGGAGCCGATTTCGGCAGGCGAACATGTGCATGTGCATAATCTGAGAGTCCAGTCCTTCGAACGCGATTACGCGTTCTGCACGGAAGCCAAGCCGACCAGCTACGTTCATTCCAGTGCGACGTTCAGCGGAATCGTCCGTGGTGATGGCCGCGTCGCCACTCGAAATTATCTGGGTGTGTTGACCACGGTGAATTGTTCCGCTACGGTGGCCAAGAGAATTTCGGAAACATTCTCGGGTGAAGCGTTAAGAGAGTATCCCAATGTCGATGGCGTCGTCGCGATCACTCACACTACGGGGTGTGGGATGGATATTAACGGGGAGGGAATGGAAGTCTTGCGCCGCACCCTGTCCGGTTATGCGCGGCACGTCAATTTTTGCGGGATCCTGATGATCGGGCTGGGTTGCGAGGTCAATCAGGCCGAGGACTTGTTTTCCACTCAGCATCTTCCGCCAGGGCCCCTGTTATCCTCGATGACCATCCAGGAATCAGGAGGTACCGTCGGCGCGATCCGGCGAGGAGTCGAACGGATCCGGGAAATGTTGCCGGTCGCAAATCAAGTTGCCCGTCAGACCGTGTCTGCCGATCATTTGATCATCGGTCTCCAATGCGGGGGCTCGGACAGCTATTCTGGTATCACCGCAAATCCGGCGCTCGGCGCTGCGGTCGATCTTCTGGTCAGTCATGGCGGCACCGCGATTTTGTCGGAAACGCCTGAGATTTACGGTGCCGAACACTTGCTGACACGGCGGGCTGCTTCCCCTGAAATCGGTGAAAAGTTGATTTCGCGAATTCGCTGGTGGGAGGCCTACACGGAGCGGGAGCGAGGCGAGATGAACAATAATCCTTCGCCTGGAAATAAAGTGGGCGGCCTGACGACGATCCTGGAAAAATCTCTGGGGGCAGTCGCAAAAGGCGGGACAACCAATCTGGTGGACGTCTTCGAATACGCTGAACCGGTTACCGCCAAGGGCTTGGTTTTTATGGACACTCCTGGATACGACCCGGTTTCTGCAACCGGCCAGGTTGCAGGCGGCGCGAATCTGATCTGCTTTACCACGGGACGCGGGTCAGTGTACGGGTGCAAACCGGCGCCCTCGCTGAAATTGGCGACCAGCTCGCGGCTATACCGGCAGATGGCGGACGACATGGATATCAATTGCGGCGAAATTCTGGACGGAGAAGCGTCAATCCAGGAGCTTGGGCAACGCATTTTCGACCTGATTTTGCAAACCGCTTCAGGTCGACAATCTCGTTCGGAGGCGCACGGGTTTGGTGCGGAAGAGTTCGTCCCCTGGATGCTCGGGGCTGTGATGTAGGATAGAGCTTTCTTGATTCCGGCGTTTGGCAGCCTGTCTCAGCGGAACCCTCCGGCACCGGAAAATCGATGCGGGTAAAATCGTCTAGGTGTCCGTATTGACTCTGTTCGTCTTGGATCTTAACCTGGAGATCATGGGTGATAAATCTCCGAAAGCCACACACAAGCAGGCGGCGCAAAAACAAGCAAAAGCTAACGCCGCAAACCAGAAAAAGAGCAACGCCTCCAGCGCAAAGCAAGTCCCGAAGCCTAAGTAGCTGGAGACGCTCAAGTAGCATCGTTCCAGCCTTCGCTGCCGGTTGAGAGACTAGTGCACCAGGCGTTTTCGGCGAGCGCGCCCGAACCAGCCGGCATGGTCCGCCGTCGGCAGCAAAGGCTCAGAGATGCTTCGCGCACTGCTGAAAGGTCGATTTCAGCGCGATGACTGGATCGCCCTTCGGGACGAATTCGTGAGTTATATATCCAGTATGCCCTGTCTCTTTAATAGCACGCAAAATTGCAGGATAATATAGCTCTTGATCCTGATCCAGATCGTTCCGTCCAGGATTACCTGCGGTGTGATAATAGCTAATGTATTCCTTTGCCGAGCGAATCGTGCGGATGACGTCCCCCTCCATAATTTGCATATGGTAGATGTCATAAAGCAGCTTCACGCGCGGTGAAGCAACAGCTTGACAGACTTGTACGCCCCACGCCGTACGATCAGCCTGGTAGTCCGGGTGATCGACTTTGCTGTTCAGGAGCTCCAAGGCTAGATCGACGCCCGCGAGCTCCGCTTCAGAGGCCACGCGAACAAAGCCTTCGGCGGTAATCTCTGCGCCAGCTTCGTCGTTCAAGCCATTTCGATTGCCGCTAAAGCAAATCAAGCTCGGTATCCCTAAGCGCTGGGCATTTGCGATGCTCGTACGGATTTCGTCTTCCAGTCGATCGTGAAGATCGCGGCGATTTAGTCCCATTGTGAGCGGCTGATGGGCTGCAATTGCGGAAATGGCCAGACCGTGATCCTTCACAAGAGACCAATACTCGGGCGGTACCAATTCGACGGCTGCAAAGCCGGCCTCGGCGACGGCGTGGACAAACTGTTCCGGGGTGAGCTTGTCAGGGACAAAGCACCACCAGGCGACGGATTGAGAAATGGTGTTCATTGGAGGATTGGAGGCAGTTGTCAGTGTCGGTTGTCAGTTGGTCAGGACTAAGGACTCATAGTCTAAGTTCGGATTCTGGAATCACAGATTTCACTATTGCGCAGACAACACAGATTGACGGAGGCAAAGCGGGACGCTTTGCTTACTGCCTTGGGAAAATCGGGGTTGGCTTGCCCAGCTCATGCCCAGAGGGCAACTCGCCCCATTGCAAAACTCGGAAGTTCCCGGCCTGCAACTGGTCCAGGATTTTCTCGCTGGCTGCCGGAATTACCGGGCTTACCAGGAGCGCCAGCAACCTGACAGTTTCCGCGAGGGCATAAAGCACCGCGTTCAACACCCCGGATTGCTCAGGCTCTTTCGCTAGTTTCCAAGGCGCCTTTTGTTCAACCAATGCGTTGCCCCGAGCAACGAGTTCCCAGACAATTTCCAGGGCAGCGTGCACTTCAAATCGCTCGAATGCGGCGCGGTAACGCCTGATGACGGAGACCGCCAGATCGCGAATCGCATTGAGCTCCGGATCGTCCAGCCCGCTGGCATCGACACGACCGTTACGATAGCGCTGGCTCATGCTGACGGTTCGATTGACCAGGTTCCCCAGGTCATTGGCCAGATCGCTGTTGTTGCGCTTCACCAGGTTCTCTTCGCTAAAATCCGAGTCCTGACCGACGATGTTATCCTTCATCAAATAATAGCGAAGGACGTCGGCTCCGTATTTATCCGCCAAAGCATCCGGATCGATCGAGTTTCCGAGGCTCTTACTCATCTTTGCGCCTGCTATATTCCACCAGCCGTGAACGACTAACCTCGGCATCTGTTCGTCAGAGAACCCCATCGCATGAAGCATGATCGGCCAGTAAACACCGTGCGCTGGAACGAGGATGTCCTTGCCAATGATATGGGCCTTGCAGGGCCAGAGCTCGTTAAAATCGGGCAGGCTCGGATCGTTTTCCGAGAGGTACCCGGCAAAGGAAATATAGTTCAAGAGCGCGTCGAACCAGACAAACGTGACGTAGTTCGTGTCGAACGGGAACTCGATGCCCCAGGACAACCGCTCTTTTGGCCGTGAAACGCAGAGGTCACCGGAAAGCCGATCAATCGCGTTGAGCAATTCGTTCCGACGTAAACTCGGGATGACGAAATCCGGGTGTGTTTCAACGAAATTCTTGAGCCACTCCTTGTGTTTAACCAGGGGGAAATACCAATTCTCTTCTTCAAGAAGAATGACCTCACCCCATTCGGGTCCGAAGTCACCCGTCTCATTTCTCTCTTTGTCAGTCAGAAACTGCTCCTGGCGAACACTGTAATACCCGGAGTACTTCGCCTTTGTAAGCTCGCCCTTTTCATAGAGGGACTGCAGAACTTTTTGCACGGCTCTTTTGTGCCTGGGATCCGTGGTCGCCGCCCAGCCATCGTTTTTGATCCCGAGCTTGTCCCACAGCGCAAGAAACTTCGCGGTGACTTCTTGCGCAAACTCCAGCGGTTGAACCCCAGAATTCTGAGCTGCCTGTTGCACTTTTTGTCCGTGTTGGTCGACACCGGTCAAAAAGAAAGTCGGCCCGTCAAAAGTCCGATGATACCTGGCAACGACATCGGCGAGGATCTTCTCGTAGGCATGCCCGATGTGCGGTTCGCCATTGGTATAATCAATTGCCGTGGTAATGAAGTATTTCATTCGATCAGTCGCGCACGATTTTGCCGCCCCAGGACAATATGCGAGCCTTTCCGCCGGCGGCTTCCGCCTCCTTTATCTGATTGTTCCGAACGTAGAAGAGCGAAAGACTGGACCAGGCGAGCTGATCGTTTGGCCGGAGTTCGACCGACTTCTTACCCGCCTCGATCGCTTCGGTGTAGTTCCCATTTTTCATCAGCGTCATGCCGAGAGCATGCCAGCCGTCAAAAAAATCGGGAAACTGTTCGACGCATTTCTGGTATTTCTCGATTGCGGCTGGCAGTTCGCCGATTGCCAGGTCGCCGTTCGCATCATCAAAAAGCTCTTCAATTTCCGGCGGGATTTCTTCCATTCGTTCCTGTGAGGCCTAAGCCCGAAGACGAAGATACATTTAAACCACGGATTTCACAGATTTCACAGATGACTGGAGGCAAGATCTTACCCAGTCGCTCCCGGTCCGGAGATCGGCGGGCGCCCGGCCTTCTGCAGCTCCACTCTCAGCCATTCGCGAATTGCGAGCTTTTCGTAATGGCTATTTTGCTGAGCGTATTCCGTCTTTTTGAACTCGGCGTATTTCTGTTCGTCGACCGGTTCCTTGTTGATCATGTGCATGAACAAAGCCGAGTCCTGATCTGGCAAAAGCTTGGAAGTCTCGTTTGTACCGAGTTCGACGCCGTTTACGGCGATGAACCGGGCGAGTTCGACATTTTTTCCGGGATCAGTGAGGGCAAACGGCTCGGGGGTCTCGGGCTTGTAGCCGGCGTTCTCGGCGGCTTGAACGAAACTGATTCCTTTCTGCACGTCGGCGTCGATCTTTTCTCTGACTTCCTTGGCTTTCGTCTGGATTGCCGCCTGAGCCTTCTCGTCTTTGATCGCGGCAACGATCCGGTCCTTCGATTCCGCCAGCGTGAGCGGCCGGCTCGCTTCGATGTCGGTGAGCTTCATCACGTAAAACCCCTCCGTTCCTTCCGTGACATCGCTAACTGGATTATCTTTAGAGAGATCGAATGCTTCGTGGGCAAGGCTCGGGTCCTGGGAGAGCGCCTTGTCCGGTTGATCCAGGGTAAACGGCTCAGTTTGGATCACCTGGACCCCTTTGTCTTTGGCGACCTGTTCGAAAGTCGACGGATTCTGCAGTGCGGCTTGAGCAAATGAATCTGCCTGCTCAGCGAGAGGTTTCTTGGCCGAGATCTTCTTTTCGTCCGGTAATTTCTTCTGATCGTCGGTCAGCAAAAAGGTCACCAGTTCGACCTTCCTTCTTTCAGGCGAGAGAATGGTGTCCTTGTGCTGATCGTAATATTTCTGGACATCGGCGTCGGAGACTTGGATCGAGGACTCGAAATCAGCGCGTTTAAACCGGATAATAGCCAGAGACATTTTTTGGTTCAGCTGTTCGAATTGCTGCCTGAACATTGCTTCCGGGAGTGGGCAACCGCCGCTGACCAATTGGCTGACCCCAGCGTATCGCAAATTGTCGGCCACGACGTCATCGAGATCAGCGGCCGTAAACCCGTTCGGCTTCAGCGCTGCGTCGACAAAGACTTGATACTTTGCGGGGTCAAACTGGTTATTGGTCTGGAATTGAGATAACCCCTTCTCAGAGTTTCGTATCTGATCGGCTGTTGGCACGATCTGGAGTCGTTTGGCCTCGTCGCGAAGTAAAAGCAAGTTCCACGCATAGCTCAGAGATTGGTCATCTCGTGTCCGGCCTTCGGTAGTCAGATCCTCGACGAGATCGTGCATGCCGAGGCCGAAGACCAACTGAATGCTTCTTTCGATTTTCTGAATGTCGCCGGCGGTGATGGTTCGTCCGTTCAGTTTCCCAATGACTCCGCCGGGACCCCCGCCATGGCGCATCGTTGACGGATTGTAAAACCAGGCGAAAGCGACGATCACCACAATGGTGACGATCGTGAGCAAAGTCCGCTGTCTCTTGCGAATCGATTCCAACATAGGGAGGAGAAAGGTGGATGCTCCCGGAAGGATTTTCAATGAGAAAGAGGAAGGTGCCCTGCGGAAGGGGGCTGATAGCCGGCCTTCCGATGAGCTGTGCCGTGGCAGGACGGGTGGAATGCGCAGCCCACCGAAAGACTTCGAGGACGATTACGATTTGGAACCTCAAACTGAGAGAATCTTTCGCAATTTGGGTCTGCAGCGGCCAACGCGCCCCGGTTCGGTCGGAGCCTCTCTCAGAGCCTGGCTTCTAATGCGCAGCAGAAGGCATAAGGCCGACCGCGATTCCTGGGAAGATTCCCAGCGCGAAGATCAGCACCACCATGATCCACATGGCGACCAGCGAGAGTTTGCTGACCGGAATCGGCGCTGAGTCCGCCGGAGCTGGCTGCCAATACATTGCCTTTACGACCTTTAAGTAGAAGTAGAAACCGCAGCCGACAGTCAGAATCCCAAGAGCGATCAGGAAAAATTGCTGAGTTTCAAAAGCCACCTTAAATACGAGGAATTTACCCAGGAATCCCGCCGTCAGCGGCACACCCGCGAGTGACATCATGGCGACCAGGAGGCCAAATGCGAGAAACGGCGAACGCTTGCTGAGTCCATTAAAATGAACAATGTCGTCGCCGTCGGCATGAGCGGTCACGATCACCAGAACCAGGAACGAGAGGAGAGTCATCAACAGGTAAGCGGCAAGATAAACGGCTACGGCCAGCCCGGAATCCCGAGCACCGATTGCAGCCACTGCGATGAGGAGATAGCCTGCATGGCCGATGCTGGAATAGGCCAGAAGGCGTTTGAAGTTTGTCTGCGGCAATGCCGCGAGATTGCCGTAGAGCAAGGTGGCGGCCGCCAGAAGAATGATCGCCGTAATCAATTTATCTCCCACACTCGGGAGGCTCTGAAACGATTGTACGACCCGCAAAAGCACGATAAATCCGACTGATTTCGAACCAACAGAGAGAAATGCCGTAATCGGCGTCGGAGCACCCTGGTAGACATCAGGAACCCAGAACTGGAATGGGGCAGCTGCAATCTTGAACCCGAGACCGACAAGGACGAGGAGCGCCCCAAACAGAAGACCTGGCTGATTGTTCAGAGGAATGGATGGCAGAATCTCCGTTATCCGGTTGAGATTGGTCTGCCGGGTGACGCCATAGATCCAGGTGATGCCATAAACGGTAAAGCCTGTGGCAAGGGCGCTCAGGATCAAGTATTTGACGCCGGCTTCCAGAGAAGCAGCATTCCGGCGCGTGTAAGCCACAAGAACATAAAAAGAAATCGTGACCAACTCCAGGGATACGAAAATCAGGATAAAGTCGATCGCAGACGACATCCACATCATCCCGGCGCAGGTAAGAATCGGCAGCGCGAAGAACTCACCGAGACCGGATTGCGCTGAACTGCCGGGCAAAAAACGCTTGATCGTGTCGGCGTAGTCTATCGACATGATCAGTACGACGATCGTCGTTATGACCGACATCTTCTTGAAGAAAATAGCGGCGGAATCGGCAACATAAGAGGCCATTCCACTAGGTCCAGGGCCGCTTGCCTGGAGAACCAGGAACACGATCGCCAATCCAACAATTCCAATGATCGCAAAAATCTTGCGGTCCTGTTTTTCGGCGAATGATTCCAGTACCAGAATCAGTATTCCGAGCGCGAGGACGAACAACTCTAGAAAGACTGGGGGCATGGTCATTTAGCGAAGAGTCGAATTCCTGGTTCAACAGCATCTAAAACGGTCCTGGGCAGCAGACCGACAACGACCAGAGCGGCCACCAGCAGAATGACGGCCCAGCCGAGGTTCATCGGCATGTCCTTCACCGTTTGCCAGCGGGCCTGGGGTTCACCCATAAAGATTGCCCGATAAGCGCGCAACATATAGACGCTGGAGATAATAACGCCCCACAAAGCAATTGTGCCAACGACTTGAAATTCGTTAAATCCGGCGCCGGGCGTCGAGTTTTTGAAGGCGCCGAAGAAAACGAGAAGCTCGGAAGCGAAATTTGCGAATCCAGGGAGTCCGATCGAGGCAAAAGTTGCCAGTCCGAAGACGAAGCAAAGCGTCGGCATGCTCGTTCCCAATCCTCCCAGATCGAGGTAATTGAGCGTCCCGGTCTGCTTTCGAAGTTCCCCGCACATGGCGAAGAGTGCCGCGATGGAAAGCCCGTGGGCCAGCATGAGCAGAGCTGCGCCGTTCAATCCGATCACGTTAAAACTGGCAATACCCAGGAAGATGTACCCCATGTGCATCACGCTCGAATACCCGAGGGTAAGATCGAGTTGCTTTTGAGAGATCGTGGCCAGACCGACGTAGAGAATGTTTCCAGCCAGCAGAATCAGGAGCAGCGCGGCCCAATGCCGTGCGGCTTCCGGCATCAGCGGAAGAGCCACTCTCAGGAGACCGTACAGTCCGAACTTCTTCAATACACCGGCGTGCAGCATTGCGACCGGTACCGGCGCCGAAGCATATGCTTGAGGTGCCCAGGTATGAAATGGAAAGAGCGACACCAGAATGCCGAAGCCTATCAATAACAGGATATAAACTGATTTGGATCCCGGTCCCGCGAATATGCCGGGTGAAGCGGAAGCAAGCTGCTGAAGCTTGGCGATATCGAACGTTCGTTCCTGGGCCGGAGGCAAGAGGTAGAGGCCAATTAAGCCGACCAGAAGGATGATGCTACCGATCGACAGATAGATGGTGATCTTCCAGGCAGCGCTTTGCCGATTGCCAGATCCCCAGATACCAATCATAAGGAACGTTGGAATCAGGGCCAATTCGTGAAACGCATAAAAGAAAAAAAGATCGAGAGACGCAAAGGCCCCCGCGGCTCCAGCCGCGATCAACAGGATACAGGCGTAATAACGATTTTCTCCATAGTCCACTTTGGGCGCGAGCCACACTGCGGCGATTTCGACGATGGAGGTCAGGAGCAGGAGCGTCGCACTCAGTCCATCGACGCCCACGAAAAACTTCAAATCCCAGGGGGCGACAAGGGGCAGGGCACTGGCGAACTGATATCCAGCGTGTGCGCGGTCGTAAGCAACGAAGACAACCAGAGCCGAGAGAAGCGCGATCAGAGCAGCGATCACAGCAGTTCTCCGCGCCGGTAGCCCGAGAAGAATACCGATAGCCGCGGCAATCGGTGCAAGATAAATCAGTTGAACAAGTAAATTCATTTTGTGCCGAACAGAATGAAGTAAAGCAGCAATACAACCCCGGCTCCGAAGAGGAAGGCATAGGCCTGTAGATTGCCGATCTGAAGGAAACGCAGGGCGAATCCGGCGCCCCAGGTCAATCCTCCGAGACCCCGCACGACGCCGCCGTCAATGACCCAGCGATCAAAGAACCCCGAAATATTGGCCAGCAGGTCCTGAGTCCATTTAATCAGGCTGCCGTAAAACTCATCGAAGTAGAATTTGTGTTCGAATAGAGGAATCTCGATGCCGTCCTTGTTCTTTCCTTTATAGAGGTAGAAGCCTGAAGCGGCCCCTGCCGCGAACGCGATAAGGGAAACCGCGATCGCTCCAAGGGGCGAACCTTCATGTTCAGGAACTTTGATGAAAATCGAGGCGACAAACGGGAATCCGGCGATACACGCGGGTATCGCGAGCAGTATCAAGGGAATGGTCATGACGCTGGGCGATTCATGAGCGTGGCTGGCGTGATCCGAGCGGGCTTCCCCTAGAAAAGCGACGACAAAAAGCCGGGACATGTAAAAAGCGGTCAGGAAAGTGACTGCGGCAATTGCCAGAAAAGCGGGAATATTCTCGCTGGCCGAGGCCAGGATTGCGTCTTTGCTCCAAAAGCCGGCAAAAGGCGGGCAGGCAATCAACGCCAGGGTGCCGATCAGAAAAGTCCAGAACGTCACCGGCATTTTGTTACGGAGACCGCCCATCTGCCAGATATTCTGCTCATGATGCAGGCTGTGGATGACCGAGCCTGCGCCGAGGAACAGGAGCGCTTTGAAAGAGGCATGGGTAAAGAGATGGAACATCCCCGCCAAGGGAACCCCGAGACCGACGGCGGCAACCATCAAACCGAGCTGCGACAGCGTCGAATAGGCAAGAACGCGCTTGATGTCATCCTGCTGAGTCGCCATCAACGCCGCCAGCAGGGAGGTAAGCAAACCGATCCAAAGGACGACCGTGAGCGCCGTCGGAGAAGGCTGGAAGAGAAAGAACGAGCGTGCGAGCATGAAAACCCCGGCGGCAACCATGGTTGCAGCATGGATCAATGCGGAGACCGGCGTCGGGCCTTCCATGGCGTCTGGTAGCCAGACGTGCAGGGGGAACTGCGCAGATTTTCCGACTGCGCCGCAGAAGATCAGCAGCGCCGCGACTGTCATGAACCCGGGACTCAAGCCGAGGGTCGACCAGTGCTGGCTGAGCTCATCGAAAGAGACTGTCCCTGAGGCCGACCAGACCAATAATATACCGAGCATGAAACCGAAATCGCCGATGCGGTTGGCCAGGAACGCCTTATTGGCGGCGTCGGGAGGAGCAGGGCGAAAGAACCAGTGGCCGATCAAGAGGTAGGAGCTGACCCCGACCAACTCCCAGAAGATGAACATCATGATAAAGTTGTTCGCCAGCACGATCCCAAGCATCGAAAACGTGAACAGGGAAAGTCCGCAGAAGTAGCGCGAACGGCCCTTGTCATCCGCCATGTAGCCGAGCGAATAAATGTGGATCAGGAGTCCGACACCGGTGACAACCAGAAGCATCAGCTTGGTTAAATCATTGATCAGATAACCGATCTTTACCTGGAAGATACCCAAATCGATCCAGTTGAAGCCGGCGTCGGATCCGTCCGGACCGAAAAACACTCCCAGGCTGAAAACAAATGAGATGGCGATCGCCGCCACCGAGATATAAGAGCTCAGCTTCTTGGCCCGCTCAGTGATTAAAGCGATGACAACCGCCGAGAGAAAAGGTGCAAAGAGAATGATCCATGGACTCGAGTTCATTCGTTAGAATTTCAATGTATTGATGTCCTCGACATGGGTGGTTTGCCTGGCGCGGAACAGCGCGACGATAATGGCCAGTCCGACGGTGACTTCTGCGGCAGCGACAGTGATGATAAAAAATGCCAGTACCTGTCCGTTATAGTCTGGCAGACCGTCGTGCACGTTGTATCTCGAGAATCCAATCAACGAGAGGTTTGCTGCGTTGAGCATCAACTCCAGTGCCATGAAAATGATAATGACGTTCCGGCGGAGAAGAACGCCGGCAAACCCGATGGCAAACAACAAGCCGCTGGCAATCAGATAGTCATTGAGCGTCACCATGGTTATTTGAGCTCCCGTTTGCTGAGGATCACGACACCGATAGACGCCACCAGGATCAGTGTTCCCACCACCTGAAGCGAGATGTTATACTGTTGGAAGAGAACCATCCCGACATGCCAGACATCGCCTTGTGGCCCCTGCGAGATGGCTTGAAACCTGGCGTTCCCTCCCTCGAAACTGTAACTGACATCGGACAGAACCTTGACAAAGAGGATGATCACGACAAAACCGCCGCACATTGCCGGGAGATTCACCCGGCGGCGGACCTCCGCTTTGAGATCAAGCAGCATGATGATGAACAGAAAAAGAACCATGACCGCTCCCGCGTACACCAGGATCTGGATAACCCCGATAAAATAAGCATCCAGCGACACATACAGAGCGGCTAACGCGAGAAAGGAAACGACAAGGCTCAAGGCGCTCGCGACGGGATTACGGTTCAGAACCACCATGCTGCCGAAAAACAGCATGATCGCCGCGAAAATCCAAAAAAGTAGGGGTGACATTCGACTATTTGTTATCGTTCCACTTGTTGACCAGCCCGGTCATGACACCGCCCAGTTCGTAAAGCTTCTTCTTGTCGTGCACCATCTCCTGCCGTGTCAGCCCGGTAATGGCGTAATCCTTCAGGAGAAAGATGGCTTGTTCCGGGCAAACCTCTTCACAGAGGCCGCAGTAAATGCAGCGGATCATATCGATCTCGAATTCCCGCGGAAACTTCTCAACTTTACGCCAACGGTCTTCGAGCGGGATTTCTCCGGGATGAATCGTGATCGCGCGCGGTGGACAAATGAACTCGCAAAGCTGACAGGCGACGCAGCGCTCGCGCCCATGTTCATCCGTCACCAGCGTTGGCGCGCCGCGGTAGTGTGCCGGTAAGTGCTTATCCCATTTTTCCTCCGGGTATTGCATGGTGACTTTCTTTTTGCCGGAAAGAATGTTCACGAAATGCCGGATGGTAATTCCAAGACCGGTCAGGATCGCCGGTAGATACGCCCTTTCAGCAAAAGTTAGTTTTGGACGGGCAACGGTGTAGGCCATGGCTCTATCTCCTTATTTTCGCATGAAAGGCAAAATCACTGCGACGATGAAAACATTCACCAACGCGATCTCGATGAAGAAATACCATCCTAACCTCATCAATTGATCGTATCGAAAGCGCGGCAACGTCCAGCGGACCCAGATAAAAAAGAAGAGCAGCAGAGCCACCTTGATAAAGAATGCCGCAATGTGAATGAGCCCGAGGATGATTCCCCAAAACGTATAAGGATTATGAAGCGTTGTCGGCAGGAATGGAACATGCCACGCCCCGAAGAAAAGAGTGACGATGACCGCCGAGCCGACGATCATGGCGGCGTATTCCCCGAGAAAAAAGAGCGCAAACTTCATCGATGAATATTCGGTGTGATATCCGCCGACGAGCTCAGTCTCGGCTTCCGGCAGGTCAAAGGGCAGGCGGTTCGTTTCGGCGAACATCGAGATGGTGAAAACGATGAATGAAATGAAAAGGGGCATCCAGAGGATGATTTTCAGGATGTCGAACGATTGGATGATCTCCTGAAAATTGATACTCAGCGGAAAAAGGCTGATGCCCTTGATCCAGATCGGAGAAATCAGCCAGCCATTCACGGTTTGATATTTCACGATTTCCGACAAGTTGAGAGTTCGGCAGATCATGAAGATCGGGATGACCGACAAAGCGAGCGAAAGCTCATAGGAGATCATTTGGGAACTGGATCGTATCCCGCCCAGGAACGGGTACTTCGAATTGGACGACCAGCCGGCCAATACGATTCCATAGACGCCCAGGGAAGAAACGGCGAAGACCCATAGAACTCCGATATCTACATTGGCAACGACCATCGGCTCGCCCCAAAGCTGGCTTCCGAATGGAATAACGGCGAGTGCCATCATGGAGGGTGCCATCGCGCAGGCCGGCGCCAACCAGTAGTAAAATTTGTTAACGTGTGCCGGCGTAAAGTCTTCCTTCAACAAAAGCTTCACGGCGTCTGCGATCGGCTGGGCGAGGCCATAGAACGGAATGTCTTTGCGGAACCCGAATAAAGTGAGAGGGATGCCGACCCGGTTCGGGCCGAGCCGGTCCTGGATCATGGCGCTCACACGTCGCTCGGCATAGACGGTGTAGGAAACCATCGGGAGAATGATCACGAAGATCAATCCCACGGTCTTAATGAGCGAAACCAGGACGACTATCAAAACGTGGGTCATACCGCGGCAGGCGTCTCCTCAGTCTCTTCCACAAGCTGGATGCCCTGGTCACTGATCCTGCTATGCGATAGCGCATTCATATCGGGAATCGAGTCCGTAATCTGTTTGAAAACATCCTCAATCAGATAGATCCCGTTCGATCCAGTCAACTGTTGGATGAGGTCACGGATAATTTCCCAATCATCTCGCGCTATCCCGGGCGGCTGGGTCGCACGGTTCAAACGCTGCAACCGCCCCTTGATATTAATCATCGAGCCGCGTTTCTCCGAGAACGCGGAAGACGGAAGCAGGACGGTGGCGCTTCGAGTCGTTTCGTTTGGCAGGATATCCAACGACAATCAATGCTGCCAATTTTCTCATCTCATCCAAGGTCAACCCAAGTTCTGTGAGATTTTCGCCGAGAGCGACGACTGCCTTGATAGCGCCAGATCGGATCCTGTCGGCAATCTCCTTTAATCCGCTGCCGGGTTCTTCACCGGTGACACCGATGAGCTGTGCCCCCAGGGTGTTCGGATTCCGGTCAGCGCTCATCAAAATCTCATCGGCTTTTCCACTTCGAGGCACGACATCGTGAAAACGAGTGCCGATCGAATCGATTAGCTTTTTGGTCAGCCAGAGTTCCTCGTTGGTCATTCTGGCGGAGGCCACGACGGCGACTTCGTTTTTCTGATATTGCTTCAACGCTTCTCCTGCCTTTACCAGCGCGCTGTTCCAGGCGGTGTTGACAAGGCCCTGGTTCTCTCGAATCTGCGGATTTTTAAGTCGGTCGGGGTAATTGACGTAATGGAAGTTCAAACGGCCGTAGTCGCACATCCAGGCAGAATTCACGGCATCATTTTCCCGGGGTGTTTGCCGGAAGATTTCGTTTTGCCGCGTGCCGATGAGCGTGTTGCAACCGGTCCCGCAGCTTGTGCAAATGCTCTTGGTTTCTTTAAGAAACCATACTCGCATCTTGAATCGAAAATCGCTGCTGGTCAGAGCCCCGACCGGACAAATGTCGACCGTGTTCAACGAATAATTGCTATCGAGCAATTTGCCGGGGTGCGCGGTCAGATAGGTATGACTTCCACGGCTCACAAATCCTAAGACATCGTCGTGAGCGACCTCCTTCATGAACCGTATACAGCGTGAGCAGAGAATACAGCGTTCATCATCGAGCGTGACCCGCGGACCGAGTTCGACACGTTTGGGTTTTTTTACCTTTTCCTCGAGAAAACGGGAACCCGCGGTTCCGTACTCGACGCTGTACTCCTGGAGATGACACTCGCCGGCCTGGTCGCAAATCGGGCAATCGAGCGGATGATTGATGAGAAGAAACTCCATCACCCCATTCCGGCATTCTTTGATCATCGGCGAATCGGTTCGAATCCCCATCCCTTCCGCGATATCTTGAGCGCAAGAAATCTGCGGTCGTGGAATCCAATTGATCACCGGTTTGCCATCGGGTCCGATCTCCGGCTTGCGCTCGGGGCCTAGTTTGGGCATGCCCATTTCGATGAGACACATGCGGCAATTGCCCGGAGAACTGAGCTTCGGATGGTAACAGTAGTGGGGGACAAACTTGCCCGCTTGAGCGCACGCCTCGATCACTCGCGTGCCCTTTGGAAACTGATGCCAGACGCCGTCGATCTGGACGTTTAGGGGTTCAATTGGTGCGCTCATTGTTAATCGCTAGTGATTGGTAGATCCGTTTCCCTTCTTGCCTGCAGTCGCAACGAACTCGTCCCGGAACTTGGCGATAAAGCTTTGGGTAGGCCACGCGCAGGCTTCCCCAAATGCGCAGATTGTCCTTCCGGCGATATTATCCGCAACGCTCTTAAGCGTGTCGGTGTCTTGCTCAACGCCCCTTCCATGGAGCATTCGCTCAGTGATCTTTTTCATCCAAAGCGAACCTTCGCGACATGGTGTGCATTGGCCGCAGCTCTCATGGGCGTAGAACTCGTTGATGTTATTCAATGCCCAAACCATGTCCCGAGTATCATCCATGACGATGACGCCTCCGGATCCTGCCATCGAGCCGACCGCGGCGAGCGTATCAAAGTCGATCGGAACATCGTCAAGACCGATTTCGCTCTCCAGGGTCGTGCCATCCGGCTGTTTGGTTTTGATTTTATAACGGTCCTTGGCGCTTAGCACTTTGGCTGAACTGCCGCCGGGAATAACCGCCTTAAGCGTCCGCCCAGGCTTGAGGCCACCGCATATATCGTAGATCAACTCACCCATCGTGATCCCTCCCACCTTGAACTCGTAGTAGCCCGGTTTCTGGACATCTCCGCTCACGCAAAGCACTCGGGTCTCGATCTTGGCAAACTCTGCGCCGCCCATTCGCACGATGTTCTTCACGTTGCAGAGCGTTTCCACGTTGTTGACAATGGTGGGGGACAAATACAACCCAAGCACGGCGGGAAAATAGGGCGGTTTGATGCGTGGATACGGGCGTTTTCCTTCCATCGATTCAATCAGCCCGGTTTCCTCCCCGCAAATGTAGGCTCCGGCACCGCGAAAAACATAAATCTCCAGGTCGAAGCCCGTTCCTAGAATATTCTTCCCAAGAAATCCGTGTTCCCTTGCCTCTGCGAGAGCTCGCTCGAGAATTTTAGCGCCTTCAGGAAACTCGCCGCGGATGTAAATGTAGGCCAGGCGCGCATTCACTGCGAAACAGGAAATAATCATTCCTTCCAACAACTGATGAGGATCCTGATGGATGATGTACCGGTCTTTGAATGTGCCCGGCTCCGACTCGTCCGCGTTGCAGATCAGATAGACCGGCTTTGACCCGCCCGGCTTGATAAACCCCCATTTCACCCCGCAGGGAAACCCAGCGCCGCCCCGTCCTCGCAAACCGGAAGCCTTGACCTCGTTCACGATCTCCTGAGGATTCATCGCAAACGCTTTTTTCATGTCTTCGTAGCCGCCATCGTTGAGATAGCAGCCGATATCATTCGTCCAACCTGGGCGATCAATATTCTTGAAGATGATCCGGCTTTCGCGCGGGTGTGCAGTGCGAGTAGTCGAGGCCATGGTTACTGATATTTTTCGAGCAATTGTGGAACTTCCTCTTGGGCCACCGCTTCATAAAAGTCATCGTCGATCATGCACACCGGCCCGAATCCGCAACTGGCCAGGCATTCGACGAATTCGACGCTGTATTTCCCATCCTCACTCTTGAGCAGATGAGCGCCGTGTCCGTTTCCCTGCCGGTGAATACCTGCGTGTTTGCAGAATGTATCCAGGAGTTCGTAGCCGCCCGACATCGCACACGAAAGAGTACGACAGACCCGGATATGATGTTTTCCAGCAGGTTCCCGGCGAAACATCGGGTAGAATGTCACGAGTTCCAGAACGTTGATTGGCTCAAGGCCTAACTTCGCGGCGACCCAGGTGATGGCGTCATCTTCGATATAGCCGGAATGTTCTTGTATCAGGTGAAGCAACGGCAAGGCGGCGCTGCGTTTGGAAACCGGATACTGCGTGATCACTTCATCGATCCTGGTTTGAAGCTCGGCCGGTATTTCCATTTTCATTTTTCCTTCAATTTATCAGGCTCGTTGATCAGACGCCCGTTCTGGAAGTGAAGGACAACCGTCTCACCATCGTGGACATAAAAATACCGCGTAATGGCCATGGTCTTCTTCTGCGTCTCCAGTTCCAGATCTACTTTCTCCGTCTTATCCGGATTTCCGAGGATCGACTCGACCTCTTTCTGGGTCATGTTGGCCCTCAGTTGCGCTAAATTTCGGTTCGCGAACTCTCTTTGGCAGCCGGTCATCGTCAGAATTGCGACTGCGATCAGAGGAAACTCGCGCCATTGCATCTCTATCGGTCGGACTCACCCATCACGAAATCCAAGCTGCCGAGAATCGCGACCACGTCACTCATCATATGGCCGGGGAGAATCTTTGACAGGATGCTCAGGTTCACGAAAGATGGAGCCCGAATCTTTAACCGATGGGGCACACCGCCCCCCCGGCTGTTGATGTAGAACCCGAGCTCGCCCTTCGGGTTTTCCGCACTGAAATAAACTTCGCCGGGCGGCGCGTTTACCCCTTCGGTGTGAATGATGAAATGGTGAATCAATTCCTCCATTTTCATCAAAACTTTCGGTTTCTCCGGAGGCAGATTTTTTGGATCCTGCACCGCAATCGGCCCTGTGGGTAATTTCTCGATCACCTGACGCAGGATATGGACGCTTTGACGCATTTCTTCGAGCCGCACGAGATAGCGGTCGTAGGCGTCGCCGACGGTGCCAACCGGGACGTCGAAATCGTACTTCTGGTAATCAAGGTAGGGCTGCGCTTTTCGAACGTCGTAGTCAATCCCGCTCCCGCGAATGTTCGGACCGGTAAGCCCGTATGCAATAGCGTCTTCTTTGGAAATGTGTCCGAGATCCCTGGTGCGGTCGACCCAAATCCGGTTCCGAGTGAGAAGATTGTCGAGTTCGTTCAGATGCGGGATGAATTCATCCAGAAAAGTCTTCAATTCCGGGATGAATCCCTCGGGCAAATCACGCGTCATGCCGCCAACCCGTGTGTACGAAGTGGTGAAGCGGGCGCCTGTCAACAGCTCGATTAAATTGTAAAGCTTTTCACGCTCGGTAAACGTGTAAAGAAATACCGTGGTCGCCCCGACGTCCATCGCGAACGCCCCGATACCAAGAAGATGAGCCGAAAGCCGCGCCACTTCGCAGCAGATGACCCGGATTGCTTTCCCGCGCGGAGGCAATTCCCAGCCCATCAGTTTTTCGACCGCGAGAGTATACGCAACGTTATTTGCCAACGGCGCAAGATAATCCAGCCGATCCGTGTACGGAACAAACTGGTTATACTGCATGTTTTCCGCGATTTTCTCATCTCCGCGGTGCAGGTAACCGACATCGGGATCGGCGGCGGTGATAATTTCTCCGTCGAGCTGAAGCACGATTCGCAGAACGCCGTGGGTCGCCGGATGGGAAGGCCCCATGTTGAGCGTCAATTTTTCGCCCAGCAATTCGGAGTCACTGATTGCCTCCAGGGATCTGGCTGCGCGCGCTAGCGTATCAGGTGTTTCGATGTCGCGGGTGGTGATTGCCATAGCGAAAAAACAGCGGCCACGTGAAGATAGGTTTTTCTCATTTAGGCTCGCAAGCGTAATTTGTGAAATATTTCACAAGCGATCTTAGTGTCCTGTCTCGCGGACAAGAAACTAAACCCGGAGAAACACATGGAGATGGAGAATCAAAGCAGCGGCGCCAAGCGTAAAGTGATCATCATCGGGGGCGGCTTCGGTGGGCTGTATGCCGCCAAAGAGTTAGCCGGCAAGCCTGTCGAAGTGACATTGATTGATCGAACGAATCATCATCTTTTTCAGCCGTTACTCTATCAGGTTGCCACCGCCGGCCTTTCTCCGGGCGACATAGCCCAGCCGATCCGGCATATTTTGAGGGATGCGCAGAATATCTCTGTCCTGATGGCCGCCGTCGAAGGTATCGATCCGGTGGCAAAAGTCGTTCGCACCTCCGCCGCTCGAGAATACCCCTACGACTACCTGATTGTGGCGACCGGTGCCCGACATTCCTACTTCGGCAACGATCATTGGGAGGTCTTCGCTCCGGGACTGAAAAGTATGTCGGACGCCATCGAGCTGCGCCGCCGTATCCTGAGCGCTTTCGAGTTCGCCGAAACAACCACCGACGAAGCGTTGCGTGAAGCTGCTTTAACTTTCGTCATCGTCGGAGCCGGCCCAACGGGAGTCGAGATGGCGGGGGCCATTTCGGAATTGGCGAAAAGAACGCTGGTGGATGATTTCCGCAACATCCGCACCAAACATGCGCGCGTCTACTTGCTGGACGCCGCGCCGAGAGTTCTCCCCGGATTCAACCCGCAGCTTTCGAGGTCGGCCGAAGAACAACTCAAACAGATGGAGATCGAAGTTCACGTCGGAACCAAGGTGCTCAACATCACTGAAGAAGGGGTCCAATTGGAGAAAGAGTTTCTCCGGACGCGAACAGTGATTTGGGCCGCAGGAAATGCAGCTTCTCCGCTGGCCAAACAATTAGATGCCGAAACCGATCGGCAAGGTCGCGTGCTGGTCGCAGAAGACCTGAGTGTCGCGCGTCACCCTGAAATATTTGCGATCGGCGACATGGTCAACTTTTCGCATCAAACTGGAAACCCGCTTCCGGGCGTTTGTCCTGTCGCCATGCAGATGGGAACGCAGGCCGCCCGGAATATCCTGGAACTCGCAGCAGGTGGAAAAACAACTCGCTTTAAGTATCTGGATAAGGGAAGCATGGCGACGATCGGGCGGAATAAGGCAGTCGCGGACCTGAAGTTCGTCCGATTCGGTGGGTTTTTAGCATGGTTGAGCTGGCTCTTTGTGCATCTCCTGTTCCTGGTCGGGCTACGGAATCAGATGCAGGTGTTTTTTCAGTGGATTTGGGCTTATTTCACTTATGCAAGAGGCGCTCGGCTGATGTATGGCACGTTCCGGCCGGCGACTCAGCCTGGTGTCCCGTCCCCGGAATGAATTGTATTATGTAGGCAAAGCATCCTCGTTTTGCTCGTTCCTCAGGAAGCAAAGCGGGGACGCTTCGCTTACTTCTCCGGCATAACAGATGCTATTTCGCGCACAGGATACCGATTGGAAACCAAGAGAGCTGGCGACGCTCTGCTTCGTTCGCCAGGAATTTCGTATCCTGATGATCCGGAAAAAGCGCGGTCTAGGCGCCGGAAAGATCAACGGGGTGGGAGGGAGGCTTGAAAAGGGCGAGGCACCTGAGGTCGGGGTCGTCCGCGAAGCTCAGGAGGAACTCGGGATTACGCCACTGGATGCCGTACCGCGGGGCGAACTGCATTTCCAGTTTCTGGACGGTTACAGCCTTTCCTGCACCGTGTTTGTTGCCTCCCGTTTTGAAGGAACACCCATCGAAACGGAAGAGGCTGCGCCGCTCTGGTTCGATATCCGCGAGCTTCCGTTCGACGAGATGTGGGAGGACGATGAACTCTGGCTGCGCGGAGCGCTCGACGGTAAATGTTTCCGCGGTTTTTTCGTGTTCGACGGAGAAAAGATGGTGAGCCAGCAACTGGAGTGGAAGTGAGTAAGGCGTCCCGCCTTACCTCTTCCGTAAGCAAACCGTCCCGGTTTGCTCCGCTTTGAATGGGTAAGGCGGGACGCCTTACTTACGGGCGCGGGACGAATGAAGAAGCGCCCATGCCTTCCTTTGCAATCAGGCCGATTGGCAACTATTCGTTCTTCCAATCGTGTTCGACTATATCCAGCGCATTCTGAAATTCATTCGGTTCTCACACACCATCTTTGCCCTGCCATTTGCCGCGGGATCAATGATTGTCGCAGCTCATGGATTTCCGAGCTTCAGGATTGTTGTGCTTATTCTTTTGGCCATGGTCTTTGCCCGGACTGCGGCCATGGCATTCAACCGGGTCGCAGACTGGGAAATTGATAAGGAAAATCCGCGGACCGCCGGACGGCACAAACTGGTTTCCAAGCGAGTAGGGTGGTTCCTGGTGTGGGTGCCATCTGTTGGATTTATCCTGGTGACCTGGCTGATCAATCCGCTCTGTTTCGCGCTCTCGCCCGTCGCGCTGGCAATTATATTCTTCTATTCGTTGACCAAGCGCTTTACCTCGTTCACCCAGTTTTTCTTAGGGCTGGCTTTGGCGGTCTCCCCGGTCGGGGCATGGTTAGCGGTAAAAGGTCAGTTCGCCTTTCCGCCGCTTGTCTTGGCCTTTGGGGTCGTGTTCTGGCTGGTCGGATTTGACCTGATCTACGCGATCCAGGATTACGAGTTCGATAAGCGGAAAGGATTAGGTTCGATGGTGGTGAAATTTGGGATTCCGGGCAGTCTGCGACTGGCTCAGGTCATGCACGGAATTCTGTTCCTTTGCCTGATACTGTTCGGCTTGGTCAGTGGTCTCGGTGCGATTTACCATGCGGCGCTGGTACTGGTTTTCGGCGCCTTGATTTACGAGCATCGCGCAGCGGCGCGATTGGACATTGTGGGCATCAACAAGGCATTCTTTCAAAGTAACGCCTTCGTAAGCCTGGTCTTTGTCCTAGCGGTCACTGCGGACGTATTCGCGTGAGATCCATCAATCCATCAAGATAGATCAATCTATCATTGCGGGTACCCGGCCCTGATGTTAGCGTTCCCGCCTCCATCGCCTATGGCCAGCCACCTTCAAAAAGCCGCCTCTTTTGATATCGTCGAAGCTCTTCAACAGCGGATCATGATCCTGGACGGAGCCATGGGAACCATGGTCCAGCAGTTCAAACTCCAGGAGGTCGATTATCGGGGGAATTTGTTCGCAAATCACGCCACATACCTGAAGAACAACAACGACGTCCTCTGTCTGACACGGCCTGAACTCATCATGCAGATTCACCGCCAATACCTTGAGGCAGGCGCGGATATCATCGAGACGAATACCTTTAACGCGACGTCCATTTCCCAGGGAGACTTCGGATTGGAAGAATATGTCCCCGAGATGAACCGAGTCGCTGCGCGCTTAGCCCGGGAAGCGGTAGCGCAAGTGATGGCCAGCGACCCGACGCATAAACGGTATGTCGCCGGGGCAATCGGTCCTTTGAATCGCACTCTGTCGATTTCGCGCGATGTCAATGATCCTGGCAAACGGGAGGTCACTTGGGACCGGGTCAAGAACGCTTACCAGGAACAGGTTGCCGCTCTGGTCGAAGGAGGCGTCGATTTGTTGCTCGTGGAGACGACCTTCGACACGTTAAATCTCAAGGCGGCGCTATTCGCAATTGAGGAGCATTTCGAAAAATTGGGTTATCGCTTGCCGGTGATGGCGTCAGGGACGATCACGGACGCCAGCGGGCGGACATTGACGGGCCAGACCACTGAAGCCTTTTGGATTTCGATCTCTCATGCGCCGCTGCTCGGCGTTGGGCTCAACTGCGCTCTCGGACCGAAGGAACTGCGGCCGTACATCGAGGAACTATCGCGCATCGCGCCGATCTATGTCTTCTGCTATCCAAACGCTGGTTTGCCTGATCCTTTATCGCCGACCGGTTTCCCCGAGACGCCCGAGACCCTTGCGCCTCAACTCCAGGAATGGGCGGAACTCGGATGGTTAAACATCGTCGGCGGCTGTTGCGGGACGACTCCGGCCCACATTGCGGCAATCGCAAAGGTCGTAAAAGGTCTTCCACCGCGCCAGGTGCCTGTTCTGCCTCGCGTGACCCAGTTCAGCGGCCTTGAGCCCTACAAGCTCGGGCTCGGTTTCAGCGTTATCGGGGAGCGGACGAATATTACCGGATCCCCCAAATTCTCGAAACTCATTTTGGCCGGAGATTTTGACGGTGCATTGTCCGTTGCGCGTCAACAGGTGGAAGGGGGAGCGAACCTGATCGACATCAACATGGATGAGGGGATGATCGATTCCGAGGCTGCGATGGTGAAGTTTCTTAATCTGATCGCTGCGGAGCCGGACATCTCCCGGGTGCCGATCATGATCGACAGCTCCCGCGGGAGTGTCCTGGAAGCTGGTCTCCGGTGTATTCAAGGGAAGGGGATCGTCAATTCGATCAGCCTGAAAGAGGGAGAGGAAAAATTCAAAAACAATGCGCGGCGGGTGCGTCGGTACGGAGCGGCCGTGGTGGTGATGGCTTTCGACGAGCAAGGCCAGGCAGACAATCTTGCCAGAAGAAAAGAGATCTGTGCCCGAGCTTACCGCATATTAACGGAAGAGGTTGGGTTTCCTCCCGAGGATATCGTCTTTGATCCGAACATCCTGACCGTCGCGACAGGCATGGAGGAACACAACAACTATGCGGTGGACTTCATCGCCGCGGTGCGCTGGATAAAAGAAAATTTGCCGTTTTCGCGTGTCAGCGGCGGGGTGAGCAATATCTCGTTCTCTTTTCGGGGCAACAACGTTGTGCGGGAGGCGATGCATGCCGCTTTCCTCTACCATGCGATCAATGCAGGGCTGGATATGGGGATCGTGAATGCCGGTCAGTTAGCTGTCTACGAGGAGGTTCCGAAGGATTTGCTCGAGTTGGTGGAGGATGTTCTTCTCAACCGGCGTCCCGACGCTACTGAACGTCTTGTGGACTTCGCGGAGAAAGTTAAGTCTTCGGTCAAGATCGCAGTGAAAGACGAAGCCTGGCGATCGGGTCCAGTCGAAGAACGATTGTCGCATGCACTCGTCAAAGGAATCGTCGATTTCATTGAGGAGGATACGGAGGAAGCCCGGCTCAAATACGGCAGACCGCTGGCTGTGATTGAAGGGCCACTGATGTCCGGGATGAGTATCGTGGGTGATCTGTTTGGGGCGGGTAAGATGTTCTTGCCTCAAGTCGTCAAAAGCGCTCGGGTGATGAAGAAATCGGTGGCATTTCTTACCCCTTTCATGGAAGCGGAACGCGCGGCTCAGGTGAACCCGCGGGCTCAGGGGAAGGTCCTCATGGCGACGGTCAAAGGCGATGTTCACGACATTGGGAAGAACATCGTCGGGGTCGTTCTCGCTTGTAACAATTACGAGGTGATCGATTTGGGGGTGATGGTGCCGGCTGAAAAGATTCTGGAAACCGCAAAAACACAATCCGTCGACGTGATTGGCCTCAGTGGATTGATCACCCCTTCCCTCGATGAAATGGTTCATATGGCTCAGGAAATGGAGCGGCTCGATTTTCACTTGCCCTTATTGATCGGGGGCGCCACCACCAGCCGCGCGCACACCGCGGTGAAGATTGCTCCCCATTATAGTGGGCCGACCGTCCATGTCCTCGATGCTTCGCGCGCTGTTGGTGTCGTCAGTGCGTTGATCAGCGACGATCAGAAACCAGGGTTTGTCGGCAAGAACAGCGACGATCAGCAGCGTCTGCGCGACGACTACGCCAACAGAAACACCGATAAGAAATTGATCTCGATCGGAGACGCGCGCCAACGCAGGACTCCGGTAGACTGGGCAACCACCCAGATTGATGTACCCGAATTTATCGGCAGGCGAGTGATCGCGACGCAGTCGCTTGATGAATTAGCGCGTTATATCGATTGGTCGCCGTTCTTTCATACCTGGGAATTACGTGGGCGTTTTCCAAAGATTTTCGATGATCCGGAAGTCGGAGAGCAGGCTCGGCAATTGTTTGAGGACGCACAAAAACTGCTCCAGGATATCGTGAAAGGGAAATTGTTCACTGCCAAAGGGGTTTATGGACTTTGGCCGGCCAACAGTGTGGGCGACGACATTGAGTTGTATACGGACGAGTCGCGTTCGGAAGTGCTGACCACTTTTCACATGCTGCGCCAGCAAATGGCAAAACCGGCGGATCAGTACAACCATTCACTCTCCGATTACATTGCGCCGCGGGAATCAGGCCGTGCAGATTATCTTGGAGCGTTCGCGGTCACAGCCGGCCATGGCGCAGACGAATTGGCGAAGCAATTTGAAGCGGATCAAGACGATTATAACAGCATCATGGCAAAAGCGCTGGCAGACCGGCTTGCCGAAGCATTTGCCGAATTCCTTCATGAACGCGTTCGTATGGAATGGGGATACGGGAGACAAGAGCACTTTTCGAAAGAAGATTTGCTTCGAGAAGCTTATCGAGGCATCCGGCCGGCTGCGGGTTACCCGGCGTGCCCGGATCATACCGAAAAACAGATTTTGTTTGACCTGCTGGCGGCTGAAGAGAATGCGAAGATTCAATTGACGGAGAGTTTCGCGATGTGGCCCGGTGCGTCGGTGAGCGGACTTTATTTTGGCCATCCGGACGCAAAATATTTCGGCGTAGGAAAAATCGACAGGGACCAGGTGTTGGATTATCAGCAACGGAAAGAGATGTCGCTGGAAGAAATTGAACGCTGGCTAGGGCCGTACCTGGCGTATGAACCGACGCGAACCGTGCTGGTGCGATGAGCGTTCACGCCAAGGCCAGTTGTTAGTTGTCAGTTGTCGGTTGCTGGTGAAAACGCGGTGGACTGCAAAGACAGCGTTCCGTAGTGCTCGCTCCATTTCGCTAGAAACGGAAATGTCTGACTACAGAAATATCGGAACTGCCAACTGGCGACCGCCAACTGAAAACCGGCTTCTAACCTTCAGGAAGTTCCAGGCTGATGAGGTCGGCGTAACTTTGCCTGCGCCGTACGAGCTTCGCTTCTGCACCTGAAACCAGCACCTCCGCGGGTAGAGGTCTCGAGTTGTAACTTGACGCCATCGTAAACCCGTAAGCGCCAGCGCTCATCAGTGCTAGAAAATCCCCGGATTCCACTTTTGCAAGATCACGGTCCAGCGCGAAGAAATCGCCGCTTTCGCACACGGGACCGACCACATCCACTTTGGTTGCCGATAGATCCTTCGATTCCCGGACCGGTACGACTTCGTGATATCCCTGGTACAACGCCGGGCGAATCAGGTCGTTCATGCCGGCATCGACGATGACAAAAGTTTTTGCTGGTGTCTTTTTTACGTAGAGAACGCGAGTTAACAGGACGCCGGCGTTTCCTACCAGAAACCTTCCCGGCTCAAGCAACACACGCATCGAGAGGCTCTTCAGGAGAGGGATCGTCGACGCGGCGTACTCCTGGATGGTCAGTGGATGTTTCGGTTCGTCTTCCTTCCACCATATCCTGTCACCGCTCTCCAGTGAACCCCGGTAAACGATGCCGATTCCTCCTCCGATGCTGAAGAACTCGATGCCGCACTCGGACTTCAAGTGCCAGACCAAGGGCAACATTTTTTCGATCGCCTGCACGAACGGTTTGATTTCGACAATCTGTGAACCGATGTGCATTTGCACGCCGCGAATCTTGATGTGGCTCATCTTCTGCGCGCGGGCGTAGACCTCCGCGACGCGATCGAGAGCAATGCCAAATTTGCTCTCGGTCTCACCGGTACTGATATATTTGTGCGTGTTTGCCGAAACGTCCGGGTTCACCCGTATGGCAATCGGCGCTCGCTTGTTCAACGATTTTGCGATCTCGTCAATCGCGCTCAATTCCTGTTCCGATTCGACATTGAAGCTGAGTACTTCGCAGCGCAAAGCGTACTCGATCTCTTCGCGACTTTTGCCAACACCGGCAAAGGTACACTTGGTCGGATTGCCTCCGGCTTTGATGACGCGATAAAGCTCACCTCCGGACACAATATCAAACCCGGAGCCTTGATCGGCGAGGAGACGAATGACGGAGAGATTCGAATTTGCTTTGACCGCGTAGCAGATCTCGTGACGAAGCTCGTGCAATGCCTGATCGAGTCGCTGGTAGTGATCCACGATGGTTTGCGAACTGTAGACGTAGAGGGGCGTGCCAAATCGCTCGGCGGCTTTGTCGAGAGGATAAGATTCGCAGGTGAGCTTGCCTCGCTGATAGTGAAATGAGTGCATGGTTAAGCGGCGAATTTCGCCTGGTTCTCGCAAGCAATGACTGTGTTGGCCATCAACATCGCGACAGTCATCGGACCTACCCCGCCGGGGACCGGTGTGATAGCTCTCGTCTTTGCAGCAACTTCCTCAAACGCGACATCTCCGGTGATTCGATACCCTTTGTCCGATGCCTGGTCCTCCACGCGGTTAATACCGACATCGATCACTACTGCGCCTTCCTTGACAAATTCGCTCCGCACAAATTCAGGTTTGCCGATCGCCGCCACGAGAATGTCCGCGGTTCGAGAGATCTCCGCCAGATTCCGACTGCGCGAGTGAGCAACCGTCACGGTGGCATCTCCCCCTTTTCCTTTCCGCATCAACAGGAGGGCAAGCGGTTTGCCCACCAGCATGCTGCGCCCGATGATCACCATGTGCGCACCGGTTGTTTCGATACCGCTTTCCAGCAGAAGCCGCTGGCATCCCAAAGGCGTGCAAGGGACCATGGCAGTCGGATCACCCATCGCCAACTTCCCGACATTCATCGGATGAAGCCCGTCGACGTCTTTTGCCGGATCGAGCGCGATCACGATTTCGGCTTCATCGATGTGCGAAGGGGGAGGGGATTGCACCAGGATTCCATGAATCGCCGGATCCGCATTCAAAGCGCGGACAACGCTCAGTACGTGTGACTGCGATGTTTCTCCAGGCAGCTCGATCTTCCGGGAGAATAATCCCAACTTCTGGGAGGTCCGGTCCTTGTTCCGGACATAGGCAACAGATGCCGGATTGTCGCCGACCAGCACGACCGCCAATCCCGGCGTGATTCCGCGTTCCTTCAAACGCGCAACCTTCTCTCGGGTCTGCTCGTTGATTCGTTCCGCGACGACCTTTCCATCGATCAAATACATTTGGTTCCCGTTTTTGTGTTCATTGTTGGGAGGTCGCGCAGACGAAGCTAGCGATCGGATTCTCGGGAAACGAAGATCCGGAAACGAGATGTCAAACTTGAAGCCGTCTACTGCAGCCACTCCGTATGGAAACTTCCCGGCTTGTCGATCCGTTCGTAGGTATGAGCGCCGAAGTAGTCGCGCTGGGCCTGGAGCAGGTTCGCCGGCAAACGTTCCTGGCGATAACTATCAAAATAGGCCAGGGACGCGCTGAATGCAGGAACGGCGACGCCTGCTTGAACTGCGATCGAAACCGCGTGTCGCCAATTTGCCTGATTTCCCTCCAGGAGCGCGCTGAAAAACGGATCGAGCATCAGATTCTCCAACTGCGCGCTCCGATCGAATGCTTCTTTGATCCGATTCAGGAATTTCGCGCGAATGATACAGCCTCCTCGCCAAATCGTTGCGATGTCGCCGAAATTCAAGGTCCAATTGTAGTGTTTCCCGGCCGCGGCGAACAAAGTGAACCCCTGCGCATAGGAAATTATCTTCGATGCATACAAGGCATCGCGGACCGCGTCGACCAGTTTCTGGCGATCTCCGTCGTACTTGAACTGAGGTGGTGCGGGGAGCTGCTTCGAGGCCCGAACGCGCTGCTCCTTCATCGAGGAGAGCACCCGCGCCTCTACGGCGGCATTAATCGTCGAAATCACCACGGCCTGTTCGATCGCGGATTGCAGGGTCCATCGACCGGTCCCTTTCTGCCCCGCTTTATCGAGGATCATGTCGACCAGGGCCTTGCCGGTTTCAGGATCTTTTCTTCGGAAGATGTTGGCGGTGATCTCGATGAGGAAGCTGTCGAGATCCCCCTTGTTCCACGTATCGAAGACCTCGTGCAATTCATCGGCATTCAGCCCGAGCACGTCGCGCAGGATTGCGTACGCCTCGCAAATGAGTTGCATATCGCCGTACTCGATGCCGTTGTGCACCATTTTCACGTAATGACCGGCGCCTCCCGGGCCCATATACCGACAGCACGGCTCTCCATCCACTTGCGCGGCGATCTTTCGGTAGATTGGCGACACGATATCCCACGCTTCCTTCGTACCTCCGGGCATCAGGGAAGGGCCTTTTAACGCTCCCTCTTCACCGCCCGAAACCCCGATTCCCAGGTAATTGAAGCCCTTTGCGGACAAGGCAGCCTCGCGACGCTCGGTATCGCTGTACAAAGAATTGCCTCCGTCGATGACAACGTCGCCCTTATCGAGATAGGGCAATAGTTGATCGATGACCGCGTCGACCGCTGCGCCCGCCTTGACCATGATCATCATTTTGCGGGGCTTGGCCAGGCTCCCGACGAATTCTTCAATCGACCGCGTCGCCAAAATATTTTTCCCTGCGGCGCGGTTCGCGGCAAACTTCTCCGTCACCTCCGTTGTGCGGTTATAAACCGAAACGGAGAACCCTTTGCTCTCCATGTTGAGGACGAGATTTTCGCCCATGACAGCGAGGCCGATTAGTCCGATATCTGAAGGATTCATGAGTTGGGGATCGAAGGTTGAATTGACTGTGGCTTTCCCGAAGTATCTAACATCCCGGGAGGTTGGCAATGCAGTTTTGTGACATCAGAATAACTAAACAACCTCTGGATGCAGCGGGCCTGCGCTTTTCAAGGACCGAAGGCGCGGTGGTCGATTTTTTTGGCGTCGTTCGCACGATCGAGAACGAGCGATTAATCGACGGGATCGAATACGAAGCATTTGAGGCGATGGCGGAGCGTCAGCTGGCCCTGATTGCCGATGAGGCGAGGGACCGGTACGGACTTGTCTCGGTGATCATCCACCATCGCATCGGGTTTGTGCCAGCCGGTGAAGCTTCTCTGTTTGTTCGGGTGAGCGCGCGCCACCGTCGTGCCGCATTCGAAGGGAGCAGTCAGATTATCGAGCGGCTGAAACAGGCTGTTCCAATCTGGAAACACCCTGTGTACGCGACCGCTCAGATCGCATGAATCTACCCAATCAACTGACAATTCTTCGCCTGATTTTGACGCTCCCGTTCGTGGCTGCGCTCAGCATTCCGTTTCCAGGCGCTAAATTGTTGGCGCTGGGCCTATTTATCGTCAGCAGTGTGACCGATTACGCCGACGGATATATCGCTCGAAAGTACAAGCTGATCACTGATTTTGGGAAACTAATGGACCCGCTCGTCGACAAGATCATGACGATGTCCGCCTTCATTTGCCTGGTATCTCTTGGAAGTGTGCCCGCCTGGGCGGTGATCGTTATTGTGAGCCGGGAGTTTCTGATTACCGGGCTGCGCCTGATCGCTGCGATGCGGGGAAAGGTGCTTCCTGCCGAGCGGTTGGGAAAATGGAAAACAGCCCTGCAGATCGGCACGATCCTCTATTGCTTGATCCTCGTCGCGGTCATCGACCAGTATGCAGGCTTGCTGAATCCACCGGCGCTTGCGTCGCTCAACGCAGTCGGTTTAACGCTCATTTTTCTTACGGTCGGCCTGACTCTCTGGTCCGGAATTTCATACTTTGCAAAAAACTGGTATCTGGTCGGCGATTTGTGAGGAGAAGGCCGTCAGGAAGTTTTAACCACAGATTTCACAGATTACCAGGATGAGTATTTGGAACGCCGGGTCACGCGTTGAACGCTAACCCACATTCTGTCCCCAAAAATCTGGTAATCTGTGTGATCTCTCCCCGGTTTTTGAGGTTCATCTAAATTAAAAGTCGTCGTTAAAATGCCCGCAGGCGCGGAGGCGGCCCTCCCTGATCTCAAAGATCTCCGTGGAGATTGGCCAGGGATTGTTGTGGTACAAGCTGTGGACCAAAGGGGCAAAGGATTGGATATCCGTTGCCAACCGTGGAAAACAGAGAATCGTTTGGCGATTGGGAACGGCAAAATAGCAATCCGGTCCGAGCAAGCTCGCATAACGGTTTCCCAGGTCGGGCAATAGCAGGATGGAAGAGAACGTTGGATCAAAACTCTCCAGGCGGAGCGCAGTGATCACTCCGTCGGAGTCTCTGATGACTTCCGGCTTGACTATTCCGAGAAGCCGGCGCGCGTGATCGATCGTTTGCTGGGTCAAAGTGGATCGGTCCTTTTCCGTCAGTTCTTGTGGTTTGGCCGGCGCCAGGTGCTCGCTGTCGACTCGCTCGATAGAAAGCCAGGAGGGTTTTATTCGTTCCTTCGATGGGCATCGTGACGGGTGACCTGTAAAAATAAGGATCCAGGATCAGGAAATATTGATCGGCGTTTGCTCGCCACCCTGCCGTGACCATCAACAAGAAGAGCAACACTAATCGGCGGTTGAATTTGCAGTTTCCTTCCTCTCGCGTACTTCTATTCAGCATCATGATATCCTTTCTCGATGGCGATCTTGTTGAGGCGTTGCCCACCCAGGTAGTCATCTCCGTGCAGGGCGTTGGATACCTCGTCCAGATCCCGCTCTCAAGTTTTGAGCAGTTGCCGGCACTTGGCGCGCGCTTGAAAATATTGATTCACTTCGTCGTACGAGAGGATGCGCACTTGCTGTTTGGGTTTATGACTGCCGCCGAGCGAGATCTTTTTCGCCTTCTTGTTCAACATGTGACGGGTGTAGGACCGAAATTAGCATTAGCCGTGCTGAGCGGAATGAGTGTCAGCCAGTTCAAGGCTGCTGTCGTGAGCGGGGACACCAACGCGCTATCGAAAATCAGCGGGCTCGGAAAGAAAACCGCCGAAAGAATCATTTTGGAGTTGAAGGATAAGGTCGGAGTTGCTGCGGCCTGGGAATTGGCTGCTTCCGGACGGAACGATCAACAAGCCAAAGTGAACGATGCGGTCCTTGCACTCTTGTCCTTAGGCTTTAAACAAGTTGAAGCGCAAAAGACTGTGCGTGAGATCCTTTCCCGGGTGAAAACGGAAGAGATCGATACAGAAGAACTGGTTCGCCGCGCGCTCAAGCTGTTGGCGTAGGGACAATTAATGGATTATTCCGTCGCTCTAGAGCGTATCCAACGCGTTAGTGAACGGTTTCCCGAAAGCGGATTGTTCGCACAAAAGGAGTGGCTGATATCGCCTCAACCTTTTTTGATCAGTGCGCAGTTTGCGGACGAACTGCAACGGCTCGGGCATTGGTTGCTCAAGTTTGTCAAGGCGTCCAATCTGCTCTATCAGCTTAGTGTAAAAGGCAAACAGCCCGCCTGGATCGCTGGCTATCTCGACGCGGGGAAACCTTCCGGTCTAGTGGACATTTCCAGAAACTATCGTGACGAAATTCCACGCGTCATTCGGCCCGATCTCATTTTGACCGACGGCGGGTATGCGATATCGGAGCTTGATTCGGTGCCCGGCGGAATAGGGCTTACCGGGTGGTTGAACCAGACCTATCGCGAACTCGGCTTTGACGTTCTGGGAGGGGGCGACGGAATGATTGACGGATTTCGATCCATCCTTCCGAAGGGCGTTATCACGGTCTCGAAAGAATCAGAGACGTATCGGCCGGAGATGGAATGGTTATGCGAGCAATTGACGATCCGATATGGGGCGCGCTGGAGTGTGGCGGAAGCTGAGACGTGGGACTTTCGATCACCGGAGCCTCTCTATCGGTTCTTTGAAATGTTTGACCTTCCGAACCTCCCCTCCAGAGGCTCGTTGATTGAAGCGGCCGAATCAGGAAAGATTCGCATTACCCCGCCCCTTAAGCCGTATTTGGAGGAAAAGCTTTGGTTCGGCTTATTCTGGTCTAAACCTCTGCAGAAATTCTGGCGGCGCGAATTGCGGGCGAGCCGTTGGCTGAAGTTGAAGTCTATGATCCCTCAGACCTGGGTGATCGATCCTGCGCCCGTGCCCCATCACGCGGTGATTCCCGGGCTGGAAATTCAGGACTGGCGCGAACTAGAAACTTTCAGTCAAAAGCAGCGGGAATTCGTGTTGAAAGTGAGCGGGTTTTCGGAGCTGGCATGGGGCAGTCGCGGAGTCTATGTCGGGCAGGATCTTCGCCAGAGGGAATGGTCGGATGGCATCGAACTGGCAGTGAGCTCATTCAGTCGTGGACCTTTTATCCTTCAGAAGTTTTTCAAAGGTCGCCTCGTTGAACAACCATTTTACAATCCGGCAACCAAATCGATCGAGACTCTGGTCGGGCGAGTCCGTCTTTGTCCCTATTATTTTGTTTTGTCCGATAACGAAGTACGTCTGGGCGGTGCACTTGCCACGATTGTGCCGGCGGACAAAAAAATTGTCCATGGGATGCGCGACGCTATCATGGTTCCGACTGCGGTGGAATTGCAGGTCCGGCCTAAATCGCAATTTGGATCTCGCTTCCCAGTGCGATCGAATCCGCAACGGCCTGGACGACGCGCATGTACTGCAACCCTTGCGCGAAGCTGGGCTGCGGCTGAATGCTCGCTGGGGACCGTACCGCGGCAATAAAATCCTCCTCAACCCGCCATCGTTGCTCCAACTCCGGCGGTATCTCGATTTCCGTAGCGCTTTTTTCTCCAAGTCTTCCGCCGGTGATTCGATCCGAGCTGAAATCGTAGGTCAGCATCCCTTCATTTCCAAAAACCTGCAGTCGGTCCGAGTTCTCGAACGGAGCAACGCCACTGAACTCCATCACCCCTTCCATGCCATTCTCGAACCGGCAAAGGACGACGACCATGTCCGGAATTCGTATCTCGTACCCATGACGCACCGGGTTAATCGTTTTTTGACGGGCAAAAACGTCGGTAATAGGGCCAAACCATCGTTGGACTACCTCCGCATAGATCCCCAGCGTCAGGACGTTCAATCCCGACAATTCATCACGCTGTCTCCAATGCGGGGGAGCGTCTGGATCGAGATAAGTGCCGGTGAGACTCTGAAGGCGTAAATGATGGGGTTCCCCGAGGTAATTCTCCGCGAGCAACTTCTGAATGAAAAGCGTTCCGCGCATGCCGTGGGGAGGCGGGCATACCATCGTGACAAGATGCGGATTTCGCTGAGAGGCCGCGAACATCTCCTCTGCTTCCGAAAGGTTCAACGCCATACGCGCCTGGGTGAAGACATGTTTACCCGCTTCCAGAGCGGAGATCGCGATCGTTGAATGGAGATAGGGGGGAGTACCTATCCAGACGATGTCGATATCCGGATCCCCGACAAGTTCGGCCCAGTTGGCGTAGGGCGTTGCTTCAGGGATATGTTCTTTGCAACAGGCTTCCGAGCTTTCATAGGATGAATTGCAAACCGCGACAATCTCCACGTCTTGTATTTTCTTGAGCGCCGGTACGTGGCGGTGTTTGACCACGGCTCCGGCGCCGATGATTCCGATTTTTAGTTTGGATTGCCGCGATGCCATGTCGAGGTTCTTCAGTCAGACAGTCTGGATGCCTGTTCGTTTAAAGTTTCGGTCCAGACTCCCTCTTTCGGAATCCGGTGCCAATAAATATCTGCCACTATTGAAAATAATCCTCAGGTGTACTCATGGTAGGCGGCGTGCAAATCCGTTGCACGCACTGCTCCCAGGTCTCCAGCCCGTTGAGGATCTCAATCTCTACCCGCAAATAGTAAATGGGAACCTCGAGTGGATCGATCACCGGAAAGCGAACGGCGTCTTTCTCGGTGGTGATGACCGCGTTAACATCCCGGCGAACGCATCGTTGGAGAAACTGAGTCAGTTCCTTTTCTGTGTAACGATGGTGGTCGGCAAAGTGGCGCGACAACTCGATCTTGGCTCCCAGATTCTGGAGGCCCTCTTCAAAACTTTCCGGTGCAGCAATGCCGCACAACGAGCCGATATAAAGACCCCTGAGGTAATCCAGCGGCAGTCGCTCGTCTTTGTAGACATGCCTGAGGTAGAGAGGAGTGTGGCGGCACTCGATGATTTCCGCCGTCCGATTGTAGCGCCGAATTCTCCCGATCAGCTCGTCATTTCGTTCGCCGTTGCATTTTGTGATGAAAATGTAGCTTGCCCTTCGCAGGTTCCGCGGGGGTTCGCGCAAAGTGCCGCGGGGCAACAGGTGCTCATTTCCGAAAGGCGCCTGGCGATCGATCAGCACGATATCCAGACGGTGTTTAAGGTGAAGATATTGTAAACCGTCATCGAGCAGAAGAGTATCCACATCCAGCTTTCTGAGGGCATGCAACCCGGCCTTCACCCGGTCCTTGTCCACGACGACCGACACGCCTCTGAGATTCGAGGCCAGCATGTACGGCTCGTCGCCTGCCGTGGCTGAGTCCAGCAGCACGCTTTTTCCGTCAGAAACAACTCTGGGCGGAATTTCCACTCCTTGAGTCAAAAAGCTCTCCCACACATTTTTTTTGCGGCGCCGATCGACGCTTTTGTACCCGCGGCTCAAAATCGCAACTCGGCGGCCCCCTTTCTGGAGGGCCCTGGCGAATTTTTCGACCACGGGGGTTTTTCCGGTGCCACCGACGGTCAGATTGCCAATACTGATGACGAGGCATCCAAGTTGCCGCTCTTTCAGAATTCTTTTGCGATACAGGTAAAGACGGACCTGCACGATCGCGAGGTAGAGGAAGGAAAGAAGGCGAAGGGTCAGCCGCAATAACGTCGCGCGGAAACCGTGCCTCTTATCGAGGATGACTTCGATTGCATATTGTTCAAGTTCCTCCAGACGCCGCCGCATGCCTATTCCTTTAGTGTCCTGTCCCCGAAACGATCCGCGCTCCATCGTTGTCGGCGCTCACGATCAGAATTCTGGCATTTTCCCCGGGTGCGGCCGCTTCGAGCGCGGAGGCAAGCTCTTTGCCATCCGAGAGCGTCAGACAGGCTATCGTAGACCCTGAACCGCTCAGAAAACCTCCTAAAGCACCGGCGTCAGCTGCGGCTTCGAGTAACTTTGGTAAGAATGGTACAAATTTCTCGCGGTACGGCTGATGAAGCCGGTCCACGAAGGCATTGCGCAAATGTCCGTATTCACGGGAAGCGAATGCGGCAGCGATCAGGCTGGCATTCCCCAGGTTCTCGACCACCTCCTGACGTGAGAAATTGGCCGGAACGACCATTCTTGCCTCGCTGGTCTTCACTTCAAAATCGGGGATGAACAATACAAACTTCAACGCGGGATCGACGTCAAACCGCGCGACCCGGGTGGGTGTCTTGGTAATGATCGTAAACCCGCCGAAAAGAGCTGCCGCCGCGTTATCGGGATGACCCTCGAGTTCCGCGCAAAGCGCGCAAATTGCTTCCTTTGAAAGCTCACTTTGGGTGACCCGGTCCAACGCCATCAGGATTCCCAGGCGAAGAGTGACGCTGCTGCCGAGCCCTCGTGCCTGGGGAACATCGCCTTTCACTGAGAAGCTGAACGGGGGCCGCGGCTTGCCGGTGTGGTAAAAAAAAAGATCCGCTGCCTGTAAGACCATTTCTGGAGCCGGGCGGTCGTCCTGATCAACCTCGATTGTTATGCGGTTCCATAGCTGCAGGGCAACTCCCAGGCAATCGAAGCCGGGACCCAGGTTTGTCGTCGATGCCGGAACTTGAACGGATATCACCATAAAAAGCAGGACCGCCAAACTGGACCACGAGGAGCGAAGGATCAATACAGGAGTTCAGGAGGTCAGAATTCAGGAGTCAGGAGTTGCAGGAGTTCAGTCTTATTGGGCTGAGAATTAAGCATTGGAAGTCAAGCTTCCTCTCTGGATCCTTCAGAGAAGACTGAATACCTCGACATTCTGGAACTCCTGCAACTCCTGAATTCTGTTAAAAATTTGACACCCGTGCCGTCCGAGTCTCTGATGTCCGGTTCTTTACGACCATGGCGAATCAATCCGACTCACAATTGCTCGCGGTAAGGGCCGACGGGCGCTCGAATGACCAACTGCGACCGCTCCGTTTCACTGTTGGGATCGCTCCAAACGCGGATGGATCTGTTTTGATCGCCGCCGGAAACACTCAGGTCGTATGTGCGGCTACGGTGGAACCGTCGGTCCCCAGATGGATGAAAGAGCAGGGTGTCACTGGAGGCTGGATTACGGCTGAGTATTCCATGCTTCCGTACTCCACTTTAACGCGTCGCCCTCGGGACGTTTCGAAAGGGAAGCTGGATGGTCGAAGCGTGGAGATTCAGCGCCTGGTTGGTCGGGCCCTTCGGGCCGCGGTGGATCTAGACGCCCTTGGAGAGCGGACACTCTGGGTTGATTGCGATGTCTTGCAGGCCGATGGCGGCACCAGGACTGCATCGATCACCGGCGCTTCCGTGGCAGTTGCGCTGGCGTGCGCCGCGCTGCGGGCACGCGGGCAACTCACCCGTTGGCCGCTGCGGTGTCTGGTGGCTGCCGTCAGCGTGGGCGCGGTCGACAAACGACTACTCCTCGATCTGGACTATGAAGAGGACAAGAATGCATCGGTCGATATGAACGTGGTCATGACCAGCGCCGGCTCGTTTGTCGAACTGCAGGGCGCGGGCGAGGAAGCAACTTTTTCGAGAGAGGAGCTCGACAAAATGATTGCGCTCGGAGAAACCGGGATCCGTCAGCTCATCGCGAAACAGCGCGATTTATTGCGATCCTCCGTGGCTGGGATTCCAGAGCTTTGAGCCGGAGAGCCTTGAAATTCGGGGATAGTAACCCAAAAACGCAAGATAAGAGATAAACCACTGATTTCACAGATGAGCGACCCGAAGATGAGGTGATGCTACACCGTCTTTCCGCGCAAGTAGACCGGTAAGGTTGCGAGAATGGCACCGTCCCGGTGCAGGTAGACCTGATCGTGAAGATTTGTGACAACGCAGGCGTGATTTGGAATAATCCGCACTCGTTCTCCTATTTCCGGCTTGCGTGCGGAACGGCTGAGGTCGATGACGCCATGTTCTTCATTGAGTCGTGTAATCGCGGCATCCGGGTAGTCCGGAAAGAGGCCATACCCATCCCCCTGGCCCGGTGGTAACAGATCGCTGGAAAGTGTTTTGCTGCCGGCGTCGATCAGCGCCCGCTCGGGAGTCGGTCGACTCACCACCGTGGCAAGAATCGTCAATGCGCACTGTTCAAGGCTCGCGGCTTTGGCGGCCATCATCATCCGATCATTGTAGATGTAAGTTCCTGCCCGGATCTCATTGACCGGGGCGAATTTGTGCGTGCGATACGCATCGGGCGTTCCACCCCCGGAGATTACCGGGACTTCAATTCCCGCGCTCTTGAACAACGGCAATGCTCCCTCGAGAAACTCGGCCGTTTTCGACGTCGTCGGGTAAGTCATCAATCCTTTGAACTCAATCATCGACTGCTTCACGAGCTTCTTGGCAAGGGCAATTGTCTGGACAGGGGTTTGGGTGCCCTGTCGATTGCCTCCCGATTCGAATTCAATGAGGACGCCGATCGGACCGCTTGCCCGACTGGCCGCCCAGCCAACGGATTCCAACGCTTTTTCGTTGTCGATTGCCACACTTACCCGCGCAAAATGTGTAAGATGCGCCAGGCGCTCGGCTTTTGCCTCTCCGAGCACGTTGTAGGTAAGCAAAATGTCCGTAATGCCGGTCTGTGCCATGACCTCCGCTTCGCCAATTTTCTGTACCGTGATGCCAATGGCGCCCGCCGCGCATTGCTCATGCGCGAACAGCGGTAATTTATGTGTTTTGACATGAGGTCGCAGCTTAAGTTCGTGTCCATCGCAATAGTGCTGGAGGCGACGGATGTTTCGACGGACGATCTCAATATCGACGACGGGGACCGGGGTCTCTAGCTCGCGGATGTACATTTGGGATAGAATTCAGGATTCAGGAGTTGCAGAATAGGGGAATTCCGGTTGCGGGATCATTTTCCTTACGAGAATAAGGTACTAACGCCTGATTCTGTAAGGACGCCGACACGCCGATCCGCCGATACTTTTCTGCTCACGCGAGACAACGTCTCAATGTCTGTTCAATCGCCAATCGGTCCAGCGCTTTGCCGATGAACACGAGTTGGCTCAACCGTGATTCCTCTTTCTCCCACAGCCGGTCCCAGTAGATCGTAAAACGATTGTTAACTCCGTGAAAAACAGCGCGTCGCGGTGTCCCTTCGATCCAGAGAATGCCCTTTGAACGGTACACTTTCGAGTTTTCAGAGAGCTCTTGCAACTCCGCTTCGAGCCGGTCCACCATGAACGGCTGCTCGAAACTATAAGAAAACGAGGTGATATCCGAATGATTGCTCGGCTGTAGTTCGTCCAGAAAAGCTGGGGCCACCGAGAGTTTTCGATCCAGATCAAAGACGTTCAGATCCAGGAGTTGCTTCAGGTTCACACGAGAACGTTCGGTATGAAAGACTCGCGCGTGCGGGTTCAACCCCAGGATTTGTTTTTCAAGAGCCTCGAGCGACTCGCCGGTCACCAGGTCGACTTTGTTGATCAGGATAAAGTCGGCTAGCGCAATTTGCTCCCGTGCAACCTCCGCTTCTTTCAGTTGAGCCGAAACGTGTTCCGCATCGACGACCGTGATGATCGAATCAAGGCGAGCATATTGTTGAAGTTGAGGAATATTTAAAAATGTCTGCGCAACCGGACCGGGATCTGCCACCCCCGTCGTTTCAATCAGGATGTAGTCGAGGTGATCCTTCTTGAGGAGCTTCTGAACCCCTTTGACCAAGTCTTTGCGCACGGTGCAGCAGACGCAACCGTTGCTTAACTCCACCACATCTTCGGTTTGGGTCTCAACAAGTCTCCCGTCTATCCCGACCTCCCCGATCTCGTTGATGATCACTCCGAACCGGTAATCGGTCTGTTCTTTCAGAATGTAATTCAACAAGGTGGTTTTGCCCGCACCGAGGAAGCCTGTGAGGACGCTGACAGGGATCACTTTTTTCACAGTCATAAGAAGCAGCCAAAGCAGAGAGTGCGTGGCTCACCGATGTCTAAGGATCGGCCGGCGACGCAGATTACGTCCTTACCAATAACCCAAAAATTGTTTCACACCAGACCGGCCTTTTTCAATGTCTTGAAAGCCCCGTTCTTGGTGATGGTTTTCAAGGCACGGGCGCTGAGCTTCACAGTCACAAACCGAGTAAGTTCGGGTACCCAGATCCGTTTTGTCTTCAAATTCGGGGTAAACGATCGTGGTGTGTTGGCGGTGACGTGTTGGCCGACGCCCCCCTTTTTCTTGGCCATACCGCGCCTGTGGATTACGTGACCCTTTGCAGGTTTGGCGCCTGTGATGCTGCATTCTCTAGCCATAATGACTCCTCTTGATGAAGAGCCCGGAAGATCCGCACCTTTGCCAGGATCGTCAAGGTGAAACTTAACTGTTCAATATGGTTTTCCTTCCTGGAAAATTGAAATTCCAATATCGCCGCCTCTCGCGCAACAACGGACCTGTGCTACGGTTGGACTTGGATGAAGCGGAAGGTTCTCTGCGGCTTTCTAGCCGTTTGCGTTTTTCTGAATTTGTTAATCGGCTTCAGGATATTGAATTCGAGCGCCGCAACGGACGATCATGGCATCGATTATGCCGCAATCGCCGGGTTTACCCGGGCGATCCAGGTGATCCGGCAGGATTATGTGGATCGGAGTGCGGTATCCTATAAAAAGCTGACCTACGCGGCCCTGCACGCGATGCTGCCGCACCTGGATCCGCACAGCCAATTCCTAGAGCCTGAAGATCTGAAAGATCGAGAGGACGAAACTCGCGGTGAATTCGGCGGTTTCGGTTTTACCATTTCGCGCAAGGAACAATCGGTCACCGTGTTGTCGACGATGGAAAACAGTCCGAGCGCCCGGGCCGGCATTCTGCCGGGGGATCAAATCGTCGCCATTTCAGGAAAATCCACCGTCAACATGCCCATCGAGGATTTGAACCAACTCCTGCGCGGTCAACCAAATCAACGGCTTGCGCTGACGATTTATCGTCCTTCGACCAAAGAAACGAAGGATTACGAAATGAGACGCGAGATGATCAAAGTCGCGAGCGTCGTGGACGCAAAAATTCTGAATCCCGAAGAAACAGGCGGCATCAAAATCGGCTACCTCCGGATTACCGAATTCACCGAGCCAACAGCGCATGAATTGTCTGAAAAGCTTGATTTCCTGCAGGCCGCCGGAATGGAGGCTTTGGTCATCGATCTTCGCTTCAATCCGGGCGGGCTCTTGACAAGCGCTGTAGATGTTTGCGGACTTTTTCTGCCGCGCAGGACCTTGGTGGCTTACACGGAAGGCCGCGACCCTGCGCAACGCCGGGAATATTATACCGATAGCGGCAATAAGCGACAATTGGACTTCCCGATGGCGGTCCTGGCCAATGGGTTGAGTGCCAGTGGCGCCGAGATTGTGATTGGCGCACTGAAGGATCTGAAACGGGCGATTATCGTTGGCGAGACAACTTTTGGCAAAGGGGTTGTCCAGACGCCGATGCCACTACCAGATGGTTCTGCGCTCTGGTTGACAACTGCCAAGTATTACACGCCGGGTAAACAAGTGATTCAGGAAAAAGGGATTGTTCCCGACATTGAAGCGACGATCGACACTGACCGCGAACGGGCCCTGCTTTTGCGTCAACGAGGCGGACTGTTAACACCGGAAGAGCAAAAATTGGTGCAAGAAACTCCGGATACGCAGCTCGACCGGGCGGTCGATGCGCTGCGCGGCCTGATTATTTACAACCGTTACGCCAGAGAATAGGCTCCGGTTCAATGCACTACCGCAAATTAGGGAAAACGAATTTTAAAGTATCGGAAGTCAGCCTGGGCGCCTGGCAGATTGGCGGAGGTTGGGGCGACGTCTCCGACACAGACGCGGAGCGAGTGTTGCACGCCGCGATTGAAGCCGGGATCAATTTCATCGACACAGCCGATGTTTATGGTGATGGCCGGAGCGAGCGCTTTATTGCCAAGGTCTTAGGCGAAACGAAAACGACGGTCTTCGTCGCGACAAAGGCAGGGCGCCGGTTGCAGCCGCACACCGCTGAAGGGTACAATCGCGAAAATTTGACGGCCTTCGTTGAACGGAGCCTGCAAAATTTGCGGCGCGATCGACTCGATCTGGTGCAATTGCACTGTCCGCCGTACGAAGTCTATTATCGCCCGGAAGTGTTTGCCGCGCTCGACGATTTGAAGCAAGCCGGCAAAATTCTTCACTACGGTGTCAGCGTGGAAAAGGTGGAGGAAGCGCTGAAAGCAATCGAATTCCCCGGGATTGCCACGGTGCAGATTATTTTTAATATCTTCCGGCAGCGACCCAAAGACCTGTTTTTCCCCGTCGCACAGCAGCGGGACGTCGGCATCCTGGTCCGACTGCCGCTCTCCAGCGGTCTGCTTACGGGAAAGATCACTCGCAACACCGCATTTGCCGCGGATGATCACCGGAGTTTCAATCGAAACGGTGAGCAGTTCGACCGGGGGGAAACATTTTCCGGCGTCGATTTCGAGAGCGCGTTGGACGCGGTTGATGAAATTCGCCGAGTGGTCCCGGACGGGGTAAGTATGGCCGATTTCGCGCTGCGATGGATTCTCGATCACAAGGCCGTTAGCTGCGTGATTCCAGGAGCGCGAAACGAAAAGCAGGTCCTACAGAACGCCGCCGCTTCCGATTTACCGCCATTGAAACCTGACCAGATGGCTGTGTTGGAGAAGCTCTATGCCGAAAAAATCGGCCCGCTCGTTCATCAGCGATGGTAAGGAAGAACTCGGGAGTCAGGAGTTGCGGGAGTTCAGGAGGCTTGGGTGAAGATTTTCCCTGGTAGATGCTTGTCATTTCCGAAGTAAGCGGCGTCTCGCCTTACTTACGACGCGAGGGGCAACCCGGGAAGCTTGCGCTTGTCCTGGATTTCGGATAGAAACTTTGCTCGCTTGTTCTGCAACTCCTGAACTCCTGACTCCTGAATTCTTCCTCATAGTTGCTTTTCCTCTTCCAGGTAGCGGATCCGCTTGTTGATATCGGTATTAATCGAGTGATATGGCTGGGCAAGGTTACCAGGGGCAAAAAGCGTCCGCCGGATATGCTCCATATCATCGTCACCGACTGCGTCCGTGAAAATCGGCAGCAGATAGTTGATCCCGAGCTTTGAAGGTTTCATTTGGATCGGATCGTAAAACTGCGAAAACATGCGCCTTGCATGGATATGCCCCCAACGGTCACGGAACCGGTTCGCGTCGTAACCGCTCACCTGGAATCCTTTGGCGGCGGTATACTGCAGGATCGAAACAGCGTTGTTGCGACCCTCGAGCAAAAGTTCGACCGCTTTCGCCCCAAGTTGCGCTGCGTAGAAACGATCGAAGACAATCGGTCGTCCGCCGCGCTGAGTGTGTCCGACCTTTCTCGTAAAAATCGCTTCCCGAGCAGACTCTCCGCGCCGGTACAGCTGGAAATAGCGATCTCCGATCATCTGGATCAATTTATGGCGTACCGCTTCCGCCGCGCCGCTCAGGGCAACATTCCCGGCCGGATCCGTCGTTCTGGTCTCCGCTCCAAGTTCGTTCCCTTGCTCGTCAACGATGCCTTCACCGCAGACGATAACGACGTTCTTTTGCAAATCGTAGAGAGTCTTCACGCGTTCGACCAGGTGCTCGATATTGAGTGGATGTTCAGGCACCAGGATGATGTCTGGGCGTCCGTAGGCCGATCCGAGCGCGAGATAACCGGAATGCCTGCCCATGACCTCAATGATGGCGATTCGACGATGGCTTTCCGCGGTTGTCCGGATTCGTTCGACGCCGCTGGCCGAGACGTACACGGCAGTCGCGTAGCCTGGCGTGACATAGTTCACGATATAATCGAGATCAAAAATCGCCTGCGATTCTCGATGCTCGTAGCGAAAACCGTTTTTCGATTTTGGCTCATGGACGCGAATCCATTCATTTGGCTCTTCGGGATAGTTAAGCCCGAGATCGTTATCGATTGTCTTCGGCGCCAACACGGTCGGCAGGCGTTCGGCGAGCGGTTGCAGGCCGTTCAGGGTGCCGTCTCCTCCCACGCAGATCAGGCCCTCAATGCGGAGTCGTTCCAAGCGATGGGCAACAAGATCGAGTTCCTCCGTTTTGGTCGGATCCACGTAATCCCTCGAGGATCCGATCATCGTGCCGCCCTTGGTAGGGTCCATCTCCGGAATCTCCTGATAGAGCGGGTTTAGATGAACATGCGGGACGCGCGGGTTAAAGAGGCTGTTGAACCCTTTGATCAGCCCAACAATTTCGATCTTCAACTGGTTTGCGCGAACGACCGCCCCTTGGATCGTGGCATTCATCGTCGGCGTATCGCCACCCGCTGTCAGGATACCAATGCGTTTCATAAACGTGCTACTTTATTTACCCTCTGGCGGTTCTTCCGCGCTCTTTATTTATTCCGGCGTCTCGCGGTTTCCAAAGCTTTTAAGCTTCCCGGAAGGGGAAATCCCTTTTTTTGATTTAACGCGAACTCTAAACCGGCTATAATCTTCCCCGGCTGACGTCGTTCAGAAAGGCCGCTCTCTAAGATCAAAAATCGTTCACTTATGGAAGATCGTACCGTAATGGCAAAAATGGCGGCCTCCGCGCTGGCCGGATTGCTCTTCTTCATTACCGCCATGTTTACGACGATGCTGGATTTGACAATTCTCTGGCGGAACATCTGGCTGGGATTTTGCCTCGTTTTTTTTGTGCTGGCGGTGGCCGGTGTTTTTGTCCTCTGCGGGGATCTCAACTCCGAGCACAGCGAACCGGACGACGCAAAGCCCAAAGAATAACGGGATCCCGGTGTTGCATGAATGGATTTCCTGATAATTGCCGGCTCATTATTGTGGCTCGCATTGATCCTGGTGCCTTGGCGGCCTTGGAGCACGAGGGAACGTCTCGAGCCGGGGGATGAACGGGCTGAACGGAATCTTTCCGATGTCACGGTGCTGGTTCCGGCGCGGAACGAAGCGACGGTGATCGAGCGCACGCTCTCGGCGCTGGAAGACCAGGGCTTGGGTCTCCGAGTGATTCTGGTGGATGATCAATCCTCGGATGAGACCGCTGCTCTCGCTTTCTCAACGCTTTCAACCGGCTTGCAGGTTATCCAAGGGGAGCCGCTTCCTCCCGGTTGGACCGGTAAACTTTGGGCGCTCGAACAGGGCTGGCGGAACACGAAGACCGAATTGGTTCTGCTTTTGGATGCTGATATCGAGCTCGCGCCTCGGATGATCGGAACGCTGAAGCAAAAATTAATCGACGAACAGCTCGACCTTGCCTCAATCATGGCCAGGTTACGCATGGAAACCTTTTGGGAGAAACTGCTCGCGCCGGCCTTTATCTACTTTTTTAAGCTGCTTTATCCCTTTTCGGTCGGCAATAGCCAGAGTTCCAGTCTCGGCGTGGCAGCGGGCGGGTGCATTCTGATTCGCTCGGACGCACTCCGAAGAACAGGTGCTTTTCTCTCGATCCGGGACGCCATCATTGATGACTGTTCGCTTGCCAGCCGCGTCAAGCGATCTGGAGGACGCACCTGGACAGGCTTGAGCCATTCGGTGCGAAGCCATCGCGCCTACGTGCGCTTTTCGAACTTTTGCGAAATGATTGAACGCACGGCATTTACGCAACTGGGTTATTCCATGGGACTGCTGCTCGCGACGACGTTTCTGATGCTGCTCACCTTTTGGTTTCCGTTGGCTGGCCTTCTCTCGTCCTCGCTCGTCGTCAGGGGATTCGCCGTTCTTGGGATTTGCGCCATGATATCGTCTTACTTGCCGACCCTGAGCTACTTTCGGCGATCGGCTTTGTGGGCACCGTTACTCCCGCTCGTCGGCGGTCTGTATCTCCTCATGACATGGTCTTCCGCCCTGCGTTATTGGCGCGGCAAACGATCGGAGTGGAAAGGCCGTGTGTACGCCCGATCCAAAAGCGAAGAGAAAAATTAAACCACAGATTGCACAGGTTTCACAGACAGGAGGAAGGGAGCAGGTCTTGGCGATCGCGGTTTGGCAGTTGGCAGTTGGCCTGGCCCTTGGCGGCGAATATGGAGGCGCCGCGACTTATGTCGCTGAGTCGGCAGCAATCCCACGAGCGCCGTCGACAGACCCATCACCGTGATAGTTAGATCCCAGGAGAAATTCTTCCGGCGGTCACTGCCAGGCTCCTTGGTTTTGGTCATCATCTGTGAAATCTGTGTAATCTGTGGTTTTATTCTCTTCGCCGCAATTTTCTGGTGAAGCGGTTAGATCGTCTTCGTCTGGCCTCCATCCGCGTCGATCAATGAGCCATGCAGGAAACGGCCTTCCGGTGAAACCAAAAATGTAACGAGGTAGGCGATATCCTCGGGTTCTCCCAAACGGGACACATTGGCCTCCCTGACCATCGTTTCTTCAGCCTCGATCATCGTGACACCCAGCGCTGCAGCCGAAGATTCCAGGCGTTTTATTAACCGGTCAGTCCGGACGAAACCCGGGTTAATAGCGTTGATCTGAACTCCATCTTCCACCCCGAGTTCCGCGATCGCTTTCGTAAATGACAACAACGCCGCGTTGACCGACCCGCCAATGGCGAATTCGGCCCCTGGAGTACGTCCGCCCACACCAGCGATGTTGACGATCGAGCCGGATCGAGTTTTGAGATGCGGCCAAGCGGCTCGCACCAGCCGCACGGTGCCAAAAAACTTGAGGGCAAAACTGTCGTGCCAATCTTCTTCGTTGAGATTCAAAAACGCGCCGCGTCTAGTGGCGCCTGCGTTGTTAACCACAATATCGACCCCACCGAATTGCACGATTGCGGCCTCGACCAGGCGCTGGGGCGCATCGTTCTCTCGGAGATCCGCTCGAAAAGGCATACCTTCGCCGCCGAATTCCCGAATTCTTGCGAGAACCTCGCCTAACTTAACGGAATCCCGTGCGGCAACGACTACCTTCGCCCCATTTCGTGCGAGGTCGGTTGCGATGGCACTTCCGATCCCGCGGCTAGCCCCTGTGACAATGGCGACTCTATTTGTTAAACTGTCTGATTTCATGGTCATCTCAGAAAGGAAATGTTAGCCGGAGTCCTTTGCTAGCGAAAATGCTTGTCGACGCTCCAGAAAAAAGTGATAGCGTTCCTTTACTTGGGGTGGCGAGACGGCGGCTTTCAGGGTGGCTCTGGGTCATTGCGAAAGAAAGGTCATTGATTATGTCCACCGCGACTTTGCAGGAACAACTCTGGGCGACCGCTATAGAGTCTGCCGACCCTCTTACGATCGATCCAAGCTGCCAGCTCTTTCTGCAAGCATGGATCAGTAACGCCGTGGAGCGGATGCATGCTGAGCGCCGCATCGCGGCAGCGGACGTAGCTACGGCGAAAGATAGTCTGGTGACCTTTGTCCGATTGATGAAAGATGAGGCTCGTGGGAGTGAGCATCTCAACAATAAGTGCTTTCACGCGGCGCAGCACAGGCTGGAAAGGCGTTCTTTTCTTACCGTTTATTCCCTCTGGCCTTTCTGGCCGCACGCAGTGTCTGGTCAGTAGTTGGTAGGTGGAACGGATCCCTAAAAATTGGGATATGTTGTCCCTGCTCAACTATACGAGCCTCAGACTTGGTGCGACTAATGCGCAGTCACCGTCTCTTCGATCGGCGCTTCTCCCTGGATATAGGTCTTTCCGCGATAAAAGCGGGCCACAAAAACGAAGAGAATGGCCGTACAGAACATCAACAGAGTGAAGAATCGAAAGTAGGCCGCATGTTTGAGATCGATCCCGAGATTGCTGAGGGTCGGAATCAGGAAATTCAGGATCGCCGTAAATTGGTTGCCCAAAGCGACTGTGAAGAGCCAGGTCGCCATCACGATGCTTTTCATCTTTTTGGGTGCCTGAGTGTAGGAAAATTCCAAGCCGGTGATCGAAACCATCACTTCACTGGAAGTCAACAAGACATAGGCCAGAAGCTGCCAGGCCACACCCGGTCTGGCGCCTCCGTCAATCCGCGCCTGAATCCACCATATGACCAGGAACGATGCCGAAATCAGGAACAAGCCGATCCCTATCTTTCGCAACGGAGTCAGAGGAAAGACACGGTGGATGGCGGGATAGATCAAATAATTAAAGATCGGAATGAGGACCAAAATCAGGAGCGGATTTGCCACCTGCACCTGTTCCGGCAAAAGCTTCAAGCCGAGAAAATGTAGATTCAGGTTCCGGGCTTGAAGGGTCCATTCGCCGCCGGAGCTTTGGTCCCAGAGCGACCAGAAGACTGCGACGAAAAGGTAGACGATGAAAAGTCGTACGATCGCGGTGAGCCCTTCGCCACTGAAAAATTCACGAACAAAACCAAGGCCGCCCTTTGGAATGTGAACGAATTTTTTTCTGCCCATCCAGAACACGATCGTCGCCACCAGCATTAGCAAGCCGGGCAACCCGAAGGCATAGTGCGGGCCGAAGCTATGATCGTTCAGCAAGATCGGGCAGACGTACGTGGAGACCGAGGATCCCAAATTAATCGAAAGATAAAACCAGCCAAAAGCACGTGAGAGCAGATGTTGGTTGCCGGCGCCAAATTGATCGCCAACGTGCGCAGAAACGCACGGTTTGATCCCGCCAGATCCGATTGCGATGAGAAGTAAGCCGAGGAAAAGTCCCAGCCGCGTGTCGTTCATCGCCAAAGCCAGGTGGCCCAGACAATAAACCACCGACAACGAGAGGATCGTGCGGTACTTGCCGAGAAATCCATCTGAAATGATCGCTCCCAGAATCGGGAGAAAGTAAACGCCGAAAACAAACTCATGAAACCATGCGGTCGCCTCGGTATCGTTCATGACAGCGAGTTTGCCGCCGGCGCTCATGAGATAAGTCGTCATGAAGACCGTCAGAATGGAGCGCATTCCGTAAAAACTGAATCTCTCTGCCGCTTCGTTCCCAACAATGTAAGGGATGCCGGGAGGCATGCTCGAGAGACTCCTGTCCGGCGACGTGCGATAGGGTGAACCTTGCGCATGGGTATGATCCCCTGAAATTTGCGCCGGCGAACCCGATTCTGACATGAGTTCAGAGCTCAAAAATCTTGCAAGCCGAAGAACTTGTATGATTTTCGCGGCTTAGCCGACTTCCCGCCTGTGACCTTCGTCGTCGTACTCATAGGTCTTGCCGCTTTCTTCGTCCCTGGTCTTCTTGTGCGATCCATCGCAAAACGGCTGATTCTTGGAAAGACCGCACATGCAGATCCAAACGGATTTTTCCTGCGGCTGTATCTCAAGAGGTCCCTGATCGGATTTGAGGATTTTGCGCATTAAAGAGTGGTTAAAAGCGAAAAAAGGCAATGTGTCGAGTCACAATTTGCCCGGAACCGTTTTCGCCTCGAATCTCAAGATGCGGGCTAAGCCGCAGATGGCACCGATTCTACAGACGATTGAGGATGGATCTCGCCCTTCAGCGCAAGCATTTCGGCCAGACAAATGCCGGCCACGATCGAGGCTCGCTCGAGAGCGTCCTCCGCTTCGGCGGCTTGACCGGTCTGGAGTTCGGCGATGCCAATATTCAAGTGGCGCATCAGCGAATGAAACCATTTCAAGGTGAGGTCAAAGCGTTCGTCCAGTTCAGGTCTTTCGCGTCGTCCTTCCCGCTCGTCGAGTTCGGCCAGATAGGCGCCGTTCAACGAGACGAGACAGCATCGGCAAAACACCAGCAAAAAATTCTGGGCCTCGGTGCTGGGTAGCAACTTAGCATTGGATAATCCCAGAACGACCCTCAAAATCGGTCTACTGTAGTAGGAGAAATGGATTTCTACCGCTGCTCGACACCCTTGGTCTTCAAGGTTCTTCCGTTCCGCCGTGTCGAACTGAAGCGATTTCAACGAACGGTGCAGGACTATTTTCAGGTCCTCCTCTGACTCTGCGGACGCTTCGCGCTGAACAATCTCCGCGGGAGGAGCCGCTTCTCGCTCCTGCAGAATCTCGCCATTCTTGAGAGTCAACCGGGTCCGATAACTTGTCTGACGAGCAGGCTTCCATAGGCAACCAAGCAGGTACCCCTTCGGAATGAGCCTCGCCAGCGTCAGAACGAATGCCTCTGCACAGGTCTCGACGCTGAACTGCGGCATCGCACGCTTCAGAAAGACGTTCATTGCTTGCGGCAATTGACGAATCTCCGGGCTCAGGATGTTTTGCAGGTCATCGTTCATCGGGATCGATTCCCATAGGTTAGAATTATTCCAGTGAATTTCCAGTTGACCCTAATGTCTTGTCCCCGAAATAACATGCTATTTCGGCGACAGAGCACCGGTGCCTGCGAAAAATTGTTTGCGAACGGCCCATTTCGAACAGGAGACTAACCTATGGAAGCAAGCATCGAAGCAATCGGTGGGTCTGAAGTCATGAAATCCGGCGTCAGAGGAGCGGACATTCTTCTGGATGTGCTGCGGTCACAGGGAACAAACCACGTTTTTGGCAACCCGGGTACGACTGAGTTGCCTTTGATTGATGCACTGGTGAACGCTCCGGACATCCGATACGTGTGGGGACTTCAGGAAGCGACCGCGGTTTCCATGGCGGACGGGTACGCGCAAGCATCCGGTAAGCCTGCCTTCGTCAACCTGCATACCGCAGGCGGTCTGGGGCATGGGATGGGAGCGATTATGAACTCGAAGATCGCCAGGACGCCATTGGTTATCACCGCCGGCCAGCAGGATCTCCGCCATTTTCTAGCCGACCCATTGCTCGCTGCTGATCTGGTCGGAATGGCGGCTCCGGTTGCCAAATGGTGTTTTGAACCAAATTCGCTCGATGACCTTCCCTTGATTCTTCGGCGCGCCTTTTACAATTCCATGTCTCCGCCGCGCGGCCCGGTTTTCCTTTCGCTTCCGATGAATATCCTCGACGAATCAGGTTTTCCTCCGATGCTTCCCGCCAGCCGTGTCGAAAGGGCGAGCGTCGGCTCAGGAGTTCCAGATTTGGCTGCGGAGCTGTTGCAGTTCAAGGCTGGACGCACCGTGATCGTTGCCGGAAACGATATTGCCGAATCTGGCGTGGATGATTCTATCGCAAGAGTGGCGCGGTTGTTAGGCGCGCCGGTCTACGGTTCTTCCTGGCCGTCTGTTAATAACTTTGCTTCTATCGATCCGTTCTGGCGCGGCTCATTGCCAACAACCGCCAGGGGAATCTCCGAGATACTCGGTCGATACGATTGCATGCTGGGATTAGGTGGAAAGACGCTGGTCGCGATCGTCTACACGGCAAGGGATCCGATCCCCGAAGACATCACATTTTATCACATCTCGGAAGATGGCAACGATCTCTGCCACAACGACGCGCCCAAGCTGGGTATCGTGGGAAATGTCAAAGCAACCCTGGAAGTTCTGGCGGCGGAACTCGAGCGCCGGGTTTCTCAGGAGAGCGTCGACCGAAACGTGCGCATGGCGCGAGAAGCAAAAGAAACTCAGGAGAGCGCACTGAGGCAGCAAGCGGAAATAGCTGACCAAGATCCGAATATTCGACCAATCATTGCGGCGCGAGAGATGATGCGAGTTGTAACCGACGGAACACTGGTTGTCGATGAGGCGCCCTGCGCGAACGCGTTTACGCAGCGGATGCATCGCTCGACCGCTGCAAAACAATATTTTCATAATCGCGGTGGAGCTCTAGGCTGGGGTATGCCGGCGTCTGTCGGGGTTTCATTGGCTCACGACAAAGTGCCGGTCCTTTGCGTGGTGGGGGACGGTTCCGCGCTCTATTCTCCGCAAGCGCTCTGGAGCGCAGTGCACGAGGAGACGCCGGTTGTCTTCGTTGTCTTGAACAATGCCGAATACGGAATTCTCAAGGAATTCATGTTGAGTCAGCCGCAATACAACGCCCAAAAACATGGCTTTTTGGCGATGGACATTTGTGATCCGCCCGTGGACTTCCAATTCCTCGCCAAATCAATGGGTGTCACTGCGCAAAAGGTGACATCCAAAGACGAGATCGGCGGCATGGTCGAAGCAGCTCTGGCCTCAGGCCAACCCCAGTTGATCGAGATTCCCGTGACGAAGACAGGAGCGTAAGTCGCCTTTCCGCTATCGACAGTTAACGATACAGAGCTGCAGAGTCAGTTTTTTGTGTATCTGTCGGGAGAAGCCCAATACCAGCAGACGAAGCTGACCATCGCCACTGTGACGATGAGCGTGCTCCACCAGGTCCACGTTCCCACCAAGCCGGCCAGGGCCACAAGATAGAGCGGTAGACCCGCAACCAGCAGGGTAAGAATGGAAAAGGGAATGGCGTGGCGGTGGGCAAGATTTATTGTCCAACCGCGCCATTTTTGCCGCTTGGGCACGATGACGCGCGGATCATCCTTACAAGTATAAAATAAGCCTAGTTTCCAGTTTGCAGGATTACTCCAGAGCTGTTCCAATGATTCCCGTGTGACATTTGGCTTCATCTTGCTCGAATGTTTCTACCTCTTGGGTTTCAAATGGACTGGTCCTATTCTGCTAAAAGCCGTCGGGAATTTCTAACGATTTGTTCGGCCGCTGGCGTCGGTTCGACCTTTTTTGCCGAGACTCTGCATGCTGTGGCCGCCGCGAACCCGGAAGCGAAAATCACGATTGAGATGATCGACCAAGCCGCCGTGTTGGCGGGAATCAATATCCCGCCCGACAGGAAAGAAGCACTCCTTTCCAAACTCAATGAACAACGGAGAGCGTACGAGACAATTCGCCGTCTCCGTTTGCCCAACGATGTTCCACCAGCATTCCGCTTTGATCCGTTGATCTCCGGGCATCCCGTTCCCGCGACTGAATCGGCGCCGGTTCGGTTTTCAGCCTCACTTGGCGCTCCGCCCGCAATCGCGGACGACGATGTTCCGAAAGATCTGGAAAAGTTGGCTTTCGCCACGGTTCGTGAACTCGGAGCGTTGCTGCAGAGCAAAAAGGTGACTGTCATTGAACTCACGGAGATGTATCTCGCGCGATTGAAACGGTTCAATCCGCAACTTGCTTTTCTCGTGACGCTGACCGAAGAGCGCGCGAAGGCGCAAGCCGCGGAACTTGATGCGGAGCTTGACAGCGGCCGATACCGGGGACCGTTGCACGGGATTCCCTGGGGTGCCAAGGATTTGCTGTCGGTGCGCGGCTACCCTACGACTTGGGGAGCAGGCGGATTTCAACAGCAGGTTTTCAACGACGATGCCACGGTTGTGAAGCGCCTTGATGAGGCTGGAGCTGTTCTTATCGCAAAACTCTCTTTGGGTGCGCTGGCGATGGGTGATAAGTGGTTCGGAGGGCGCACACGGAATCCCTGGAACACCAGCGAAGGCTCAAGTGGTTCATCCGCAGGATCGGCTTCCGCGACCGCCAGCGGCTGTGTCGCGTTTGCGATTGGTTCGGAGACATTGGGGTCGATTTCATCGCCTTCGACTCGCTGCGGAACGACCGGTTTCCGCCCGACCTTCGGCTTTGTTCCGCGGACCGGGGCGATGGCATTGGCGTGGACGCTGGACAAGCTCGGCCCGATCTGCCGCGCCGCGGAAGACTGCGCCCTGGTGATGCGTCTATCTATGGGCCGGACGGCCTCGATTCGACGGTGCATTCGGCACCGTTTCTTTGGGATCCGAACATCAATTGGAAACAGCTTCGGGTAGGCTACGCCAAAAACTTGTTCGAAGACAAATTCTCTGCGGAGAATCCGCCGGCAAATGGAATGCCGGAGGAATTGAAAGAATGGGAGTCCCACAAGGAGGACCGCGCAAGCGCGAGAGCGCGCCGGGATAACGATCGTCCGTACGATCTCGCGGCATTAGAGAAGTTGCAGACGATGGGCATCGAACTTCAAGCCGTTGAACTGCCTGACCTGCCGTTGCATGCGATTTCTCTCTTGCTTAACGCAGAAGCTGCGGCGGCGTTCGATGATCTGACGATAACCGGTCGAGACGAACTCCTTACGGATCAGGGACCCGACGATTGGCCTAACATCTTTCGTGCGGCCCGCTTCTATCCAGCGGTAGAGTATATCCAGGCGAACCGGGCGCGAACTTTAGCAATGCGGCAGATGGCGAAGCTGTTCGAGACCCTGGATATTATCGTGGTTCCATCCTCTTCGGATGTGCAACTGATTCTCACGAATCTCACGGGTCATCCCGCGGTCATCGTGCCCAATGGCCTTCGCGGCAACGATGCGCCCAAACCACCAGCTCTCGACACTGGGGAGGACGACAGCATTGGCGGTCCCGGCACGCCCGTCAGCCTGACTTTTCTTGGCCGGCTTTACGATGACTCCACGCTCCTGGCTTTTGCAGCGGCTTATCAGCGAGCGACCGACTTTCTTCATCTTCACCCGCCCGGGTTCTAGCAGGAAAGCCTTGCGTCGAATATGCTAGCACAGGCCTGAAAGCGGGTCAGTCGTTCCCATTCGGGACGATCCAGCAAGGCGACCCTGACGCGAATTCTGTTCAATCACCTGGTTGACTTTTTCTACGTCGATTCTCCAAAATGCGAATAGCCTCGACTTAGCAGCCGACATGCACGAGTGTGCCAAAGATTGCCCCTTTGCCGTTGGTGCCACTTCGTAGCTGAACTTTCGAAAACGCGTCGCGACTCCGGCGAAATGGTAAGAGGATTAAAATTTGCCAAAACCAAACTATCAGTTCGAAAAGCGTAAAAGGGACATGGAAAAAAAGGCCAAGAAGGAAGAAAAGAAACTGCGCAAGCTCCGTGCCTCCGACTCAGCTCCCCCCGCTGCAGAGACAAAGTAATTTATTGTTGAACTTCGCGGCGACAGATTCGGAACTGTTGGGTCGCCGGAGAGACGGATTACATCC
>CAWJVG010000004.1:0-13275 GCA_963846195.1 uncultured Verrucomicrobiae bacterium | reverse complement strand
GACTCAAAGTCTAAGCTACCGGAATCAGATACGAGGAGAGGTGGCGGTCGAGCGCCGCGAGTGGAGTCTGAAAGGGGTCAGTCAAGAATGGCACTAAGATAAGGAGCATTGGGGCGATTCATCGCCCCGGAGGGGCTAGAGGATTCAGCCCAGGGTTTCAACCCTGAGAACCGCCCACCCGGGCGACGCGCCCTGAAAGGGCGCCAGATCAGACGTAGAAGAAACGGACGCGAGGAACATATTTATCTAGGGCTGCAATCGCTCCATTTTGTGCTGGTGCGCATTATTTTAGCCATTGGGAGATTGTCTCTCTGCCTAGCGAATACCTCTTCCCTTTTCGGTAGCAATCGGACGCATTTGGCGCACGTGATCTCTCGCCCTTCCAGGGCGAACCGCTTTTTTGGATGTTTCCCAGGGTTGAAACCCTGGGCTGAATCCTATAGCCACTGCGGGGCAAAAAAAAACATCCCAAACGCCCTTATCTTCGTGCCATTCGGGTCAGTCAACTTTGTTGACTGACCCGAATGGTGCTGTTCTGACGCCGAGGGACCGACCCGGAAGCCGCTCAATCGACGGTTGCCCAAAGGACTTATTTCGGCGGCTGCCATCACGGTTCGTTTTATTTAGCGAAGAATCGACGAAACAATTCTTCCGAACGTTTTGCGCCTTCTTCAGTCACAAACACCGACTTTGAAAAATCATTGGATTCTCTAAGCGGTTTGTCGCGGTTTTTGTGGCGTCCGCCTGTCGCATTTTTTACTCGCCAAAACGAATGCCGGCGTCCTGAACTTCCTGGTATGGCAAAAGCCACACTAAAGACTCATCGTGAAGGTCGACCACATCAATCCGATTGTCGAACGGGTCGCGGAAAGCGCATCGAAATCCGGAAATCAGTAGTAACCTGTATTTCTGCGTGACTTTGTCTCTGACCTCCGCCAGTTGCCGCTCATCCCGGACAATAAGGCCAAAATGCCAGCCTCCCTTGTCGGAAACCTGATCAACCTCGGTCATAGCGAGAAACTGATGATTTCCGAGCTGGAAAAACGCATTACTTTCGCCACGCGACTTAAGTTTGAGGCCAAAAACGTCTTCGTAAAAGGCTTGCGCCTTGGCTAGATCATCGACCTCGATCGCCACGTGATTGCACCCATAGACTTGAACGCTCATATTCCCGCACTATGCGCCAGTTGACTCTTTGATCGCTAGGCTTTTGCCGAAGGCGTTGCCGTTCAGCAGCGTTCAGCGTTCACCGTTCAACGTTCAACGTTCGCCGGGAACGGAGAAGAACTCCACGGAGAAAGCGGTAAACGCTAATCGCCGCTGAATTTCGCAGCCCGATTGGGTTCATTTACTTCTAAAGGGCTCGGTCTACCAATCCTTGCTAAGTGCGAAGCGATAAACGCAAATCTCCGTCGTCTTTTATGTCCAAAACCTGGTCGCTCGTTCGTCGTAGTTCAAACGGAGAAACGACTTATGGATGTTCCTTTTAATTCAAGTCTCGGGTTTGCTGAGGGCACGGAGCCGAAAACCGAAACGTCCGAACGACTGTTCCATTGGCAACTACTTCGCCGGATATGGACGATGATGAGCTTAGTCAGCCTGTCTCTGGGCTTTTCGGTCTTCGGGGTCCTGATTATCGTCAACCGGCATCGAGCAGACTTGAACGGGCCCTCCGGAGAGAGCTTTGTCGCGGCGGTCGGCGGGATCGGCGGACTGCTAATCGGTATTTGTTTTCTGATTGCCGCGAAAGCTGCAAGTTCCTCCATTCAGCCGGCGTGATTTGTGATTTTGAAGCTAAAATCCATCTTACTGCTGTGCCGGGCCTAAGCCCATACTGAAAAGAATGCGCGAAGGCACTGACATGCCCGGATTGAAAAACTTTTCTTGCAAATGGTTCCCTTGCCGCGTCGGAAGCGCCCGAATCATTGCTCCTTTTGCAAAACTGCCGTTCCGCGTCGGAACCGTAATCGAGATGGGCGCGTTGCCGACGTAATGGTAGTTGACCTCGATCAGGGCACCGGGCGGATCGGAAATGATCTGAATGGTCTTCGGCGCCGAAGCGATTGGCGAATAAGATTCACACGCCATTAATCCGAATGTGACAAGCGCCGCGATGACGGAGGATTTCACGCTTCCCTTACCGGCTATCGGGTCGGTCCGCGAACGAGCGAGCGTTTTCCGGCACGGGTTTCCATTACCAAGGTTACGATGATTCATTTGAATCCCACTAATAGTTCACAGCGCCCGATCCGGGGATTTTCGAGTAATGAGATTGATAGGAATGCGATTGGTCAACGTCGGAGCACGAACAAAGTAGCAGGGACGCGATTGCCAGGAAAACTACCGCCAAAAATATTACCATTTCTCTCATTGGGTTTGCGTAAAGATGGCGCGGCGGCGACTCAAATGTCGGACGCAACCTTTGAGTTCGTTTGGCGTATCGACGATTGCAAATACGCCCGAAATGTGAGCGTTTCGGCGAAGGTTTTGAATAGCTTCTTCCTAAGCTTTTTCACTTGTTTTTTCAGTTTCATGATTCCAATGTCTCGGGGTTCGTTCTTGTCGGCGATCATGCCCCGGATTGACCGACAAAAGCAATCCTCTCCTTCGCGATAGCTGGTATTTAAGCCGACATCGTGACAAACGGTCAGATCGCTGTCTCATCCCCGACAGCTGCCGCGTGGGGACCTCGGGTGCCTTACTACCACTGGATCGCTACACTGGCGCTCTATGAATAGCTATCGATGGGGAGGCGATAGCTTGGCGACGTTTATTTAGCGCAGTTGCTCGCCGACGGAGACATTGACAGTGAAGAGCTGGTTAATTTTTGCCAATCAATCTGTGCCCAGGCGAGTGGGTATCCGCCGCGAATTCTAAGAACTCCCCAATCGTCGTATCGTCGGCACTTCGTTGCATTGGAACGGTCGTATCGCCGCCACTTCGTTCCATGAGTTTCAACATATGCGGGGGATGACCGTCCCAGGACACGAAGATGACGGAGGCCTTGTCAATGCCCGGCTTTTTCCATACGGCAGAGAGAGCCTCGGCGAAGCGGTCGGCGTGGACAGCCAGGCTCCCCAAGTTCGTGTCGAAGACAAATTTCACCTTTACGCCCTCAAGGCCATGAACCTGAATGGCAAACTCGTTTCTAATCTGCCGAACCTCTTTTTCAATTTCTCGCAAGACTCGACTTGCGTCTACGATGACCTCGGGAGGAAGAAGCTGGCTCTTAGACTGGGCCAACGCGATCGTCAGGATGTTTTTCGTATGGGTCAAACCGGCAAGGACCTGCAGAGGATCGTTCGGAGAAGGGGTTTTCCCCGTTTCAACCTTTCCCGGGAAGGCCTGTGGAAAGTCAGGCTGCTTTTTCTTTCCGTACATTCCTAAATGAAGCCGGCACAGTACTCCGTTCCTTCCTCGAAAAGCATGTGGTAGTCGCCCGGCCAATCTGAAAAGAATTTCCTAAAGATCAGCGTTTGCCAGCGTAACCGAAGGGGTTTTCTCATACCGCCTATATCGACTCTCGCCCCCTCTCGGAACGCAATTCTCAGGCTGGATAATCCCCGGTAATATATTTCTCGAGGGCATCGATTGTCGCCGTCTGCGCCGAAATAATCCATTTTACCAAGTCCCCAATGGAAACAAGCCCAACCATTCTTTTTTCTTCCATTACCGGAAGATGGCGAATGCGTCTGTCGGTCATCACGCGCATGCAATCACTGACGGAGTCAGCTGTGTTCACAGTGACCAGTTCCTGCGTCATGATTTCCCGGACAGGAGTGTCTTTCGACGACTTGCCCTTCAGGATGACCTTCCGTGTATAATCTCGTTCGGAGATCATTCCGACCAACTGACCATTGTCCACCACCGGCAGCGCGCCGACATTTTTGTCAGCCATGAGCTGAATGGCGTCAAAAACCATCGAATTTGGGGCAATCGACCAGACTACAGAAATCTTATTAGCCAAGATCGAGCCGACCGAGCCAACTATTTCCATAAGTTTTTTGCAACTATGCGTCTCTTTGTGAAAAGATTCAAAATAGAAAATTCGCTCACGCCAGCTCGTCGCACTGTTTCGAACTCCGAATGCATCCTGGATCGAGCAACCTTGGCCCGGGACCTTGCTCCGAGAGCTTGTCCCAAGGATTGCGCAGGGGACAGACACCAAGGGATAAGCAACCACACCCTATGCAACCATCCAATTGTTCGCGCAACCGGGTCAACCGCTCGATTCGATCAGTGAGTTCCGCTCTCCAAGCAGCTGACATACTCTTCCAGTCTTCTGCCGTGGGAGTCCTTTCACCGGGCAGGGCCTTCAGCGCCTTGTGAATTGAGGCCAGCGGAATGCCGGTACGTTGAGCGACCTTGATAACCGCGACCCGGCGTAGCACTTCGCGGGAATACCGGCGCTGGTTTCCCCTGTTCCGCCAGCTCTTGATAAGTCCCTTTGATTCATAAAAGTGAATGGTGGAAACAGCCACGCCGCTGCGCGCGGCAAGCTCGCCGACACTAAGTTCGCGGGAGATCCGGCCCGTAGCGGGTTTAATCGTGATTTTCATCATTGACCTCAACTTAACTTGAGGTTGTAGGCTGAACTCCATGAACTTGCAATCCACGAAGCTCGAAAGAACCGACAGCCAAATGATCCTGGTAACAGGAGCTACCGGAACAGTGGGCCGGGAGGTCGTAGCGCAATTGCTGCAAGACGGACAACGAGTGCGGGCATTCACGCGTGATCCCTCGAAGGCGCAGTTTGACCAGCGCGTGGAAGTGATGAGGGGAGATCTCAGCAAACCAGAGACACTCACCAAAGCCGTACAAGGGGTAAAGAGTGTGTTTTCGCTCGCGTTTGGACCAGGGTTGGGTGTGCAGGAAGCGAACCTCGCGCGAACGGCAAGCACAGCGGGAGTGCGGCATATCGTGAAGCTCTCTGTGCTTGGTGCCGCTACTGAGCCGCGAAGCGCAGTGGCGCTTTGGCACGAGGCGGGTGAGCGGGCCATTCAGGAAAGTGGCATCCCGTGGACATTTGTGCGCCCCGGAGCCTTCATGTCGAATGCCCTTTTCTGGAGAGACACTATCCGCAGTGAGGGCAAAGTATTTTCGAACTATGGAGACGGCAAGCTGCCGCCCGTCGATCCACGCGATATCGCCGCGGTCGCGGTGCTCGCGCTTACCACGGATGGTCATGAAGGAAAGGCCTACCCGGTCACCGGCCCCGAAACGTTGAGCGTAGGGGAACAGGTGGCGATTCTATCGGACATTCTCGGCAAACAAATCGAATACGTGCCCATTACCGATGAAACCGCACGCAACGGGATGGAAAAATCAGGCATGCCAGCCTACCTGATTGACGCGTTATTGCCGTTTGCCTCATACATCCGCAGTGGGAAAGCGGCGAAAGTGCTCCCGACCGTCGAGGAACTCACCGGGAGACGGCCTTACACCTTCTCTCAATGGGCACGCGTTCACGCAGAAGCTTTCGCCTGACTACGATCAGAAGATTCAGTCCCGTTAACTTCACCAATGAAACTAAATCACTTGAACCTTACCGTTACCAATCCAGTGGAAACGCAGGAATTTCTCGCCAGGTATTTCGGATTGAAGCCCATTGGGAAAGCCAACAAGAACATGGCCTTTCTATCGGATGACAATGGAATGGTGCTTTCGTTGATGAGCATGAAGCCGGGCAAAGAATTGGGGGTCAAGTACCCGGCTACTTTTCACGTTGGATTCATCCAGGAGAGCGAACAGGAGGTTGACGAAATCAACCGAAGCCTTAAGGCGGGGGGTTTCGACGTGCCGCCACCTTCAAGACAACATGGATCATGGACGTTCTACTTTGATGCTCCTGGCGGCTTCACTATTGAGGTTCTATTCTAGGACGAACAGCCGATGATGAAGCAGTCACAAGTAGGTAAGGCGTCTCGCCTTACCCCATGGCCTGAATAGCTCTTGGAATGTCCAAACTCCAAAGCGCCTAAAGGGCCAGAAACAACCCAAACCGCCCTTAACTTAACGCCATTCGGTGGCGCCAACTTCGTTGGCTTCAGTCGTCTGCCGTTTACCTCTTATCTTCGGTTTGAGGGCTCACCAGGGCCTGGCCACCAGGAGTCTGTGCATCACTCGGTTCGCAAGGAATCGAGGACGGCCTGGGGCGCCGTAGGACTTCGGCGAGCTCAGTCGAGCCGCTTGGCGAAGGCGGGAGAACGAAGCAAACTGCGTAAGTCGTTGATATTCATGCAGAGCCGGCAATCGGGTTCGAACCGATGACCTGCTGATTACAAATCAGCTGCTCTACCAGCTGAGCTATGCCGGCTTTCACGAGGCCGTGAATGGGACCATAATTTGGCCGTCTCGGCCATTTTATGCTTCCAAAACGCCACTTCCAAATTACGCTTCCGCATTCCCAACGGAGCTGCCCACAGCCACCCAAGCCGGAGAACTAACGCCGAACAGGACCTAATTCAAGGCGGATTTGCGCCAAATCCTCGCGTGCGATCAGCTGCGATCGTTTACCGAATCCCGGAGATCTGCCACAGCGTTTTTCGTTGAATGCCAGTCGGCAAGAACCAGAACGGCGGACTGAGGAGAGTCGCGACGGGAACCGCGAGACCATGCAACACACCTTTGAGCGCGAGAAATAGGCGCATCCGCTTATTCAACCACCAGCGCGCAGTACTTCTGCGCGCCAGGAACTCGTAATGGTCGACGACGACCGGCGAAGAATGACGACGCACGACTGCCAGGAGCTCGAGCCACCGATTCTTGCCGCCGGTACCTGACTTGTGCTGACCATGAATCCGATACCGCGAAAGCAAAGCATCGGTCGCAGTGAACCGGCAATTTTTGCCCGCTCGCAGAAACCATTCCCAATCAAAACCGTAGCGAAAACTTTCGTCGAGGGGCCCTACGATCTCCCATGCTTTTCGCGTCCAGAAAACGCTCGGTTGATCGAGAAAGTCCACTGTTTCCAGCAATTCCTGGCTGAAAAGCGCCGCCGGCCGGACCTCCCTCTTATGCGTTCGATCGTCAAAAACTTCGCAGCCTCCGTAGAGGACGACAGGCTGACCGAGATAGGGGCCTAACAAATCGGCGACCGTCGAAAGGGTGTTCCCAAAGTGGAGATCATCGCTGTTCAGCCAGCAGAGGATATCGCCGGTGGCTCGTCGGAACCCTTCATTGATCGCGGCAGCCTGGCCTTTGTCCTTTCCGGAACGCCAAAAACTCAACCGCGTACTATACTTCTTCAGAATTTCAACCGTTCGGTCGGTGCTTCCCCCGTCGAAAACCGAGAACTCCAGGTTCGGGTAACCCTGTTCCAGTACACTGCGCATGGTCTCTTCGATAAACTGACCGTAATTGTACGACGGAGTGATCACCGAGATTCTCGGATAGTCTTGGGGCATGGAGTAGAGGAGTGATGGAGCGATGGAGTGATGGAGTGATGGAGCGATGGAGCGATGGAATAGTGGAGTGATGGGATGACGTGGAACTCCTCAGGACTCTTCAAGGATGTGTCGGCTTTTTGGTAGAATGTGATCGCATCTTGCCAGAAACGCAGTTGCTGATACCCGCGATTCTTGTTCTTTCTGTCTACCATCTCATTAATCCATCGCACCATTACTCCATTACTCCATTACTCCATCACTCCATCGCTCCATTACTCCTCCACTCCTCCGCTCCTCCACTCCACCTCCGGTAAAGTTATATTTTTTCTGCAACAACGAAAAGGATATCCCCGAGGTTCAGGTACAATTCCCAATTGAGGAGATGAGCACTTTTTAGACGAGAATAAAGACCATGGAGAGGGTGTTTCAGGCAGAGAACGATATAGGCCATGGTGTCGACACTGCGATACATCCCCTCCGAACCGATGAATCTGATTTCGAACCCGTGCCGGCGCAGTAATCGTATGAGCGTTTTGCGGGAGAAATACTGGAGATGAGTCGGAGGATGGATCTGACGCCATTTGCGGCCTCGGATGCGCGCCAACCAGCTGTCGAGGTTACCGGTTGTCAACGCCAGGAACCCTCCTCGAGGAAGTGAATCTGCGATTTTCTGAAGGTAAAGGTCAGGCCGGGACAAGTGCTCGATCGTGTCCCAAAGACAAATCAGGTCGGGCTGAACGACAAACTGATGCGTTAAAAACTCCGAGCTTTCTGCCTCAAGTTTCAAATTACCGCGAGCGTACGCTATGGCGTCCTGGGAGATATCTATACCCCCCACCCTTCGGAATGTGTTCCTCGATGCTTCGAGAAAAAAACCGTGAGCGCAACCGATCTCAAATAAGTTCTTATTACGCGGATCCTCCACAAAGTGGAGCAATCTCCTGAGACGGAGCCGGAATTGTTTTTCGATCACGGAGCGGTCCGCCAGATAGTCGCGATATTCGTTGCCAGCGAAATAACCCGCTGTATAGAGTTGCCGCAGTTGCTCTTCCGACAAGGTGAGATCGGCGGTCGTGAATTTGCATTCTCCGCACCTCAGCAATCCAGGGATACGGGATGGACGATATTTCCCACCACAAACCAGACAGTCGCGTTTCATGGATTCACGCGTACCAGACACGCACCACGACGCGATCCGTGATGACCGCAATTTTATACCTGTTCATTGCCTGGGCAATCCATGCGGCGACGATTAATCCGCTCACTCATTTGATCGGCGGCGGCGACGGGTTCATTCAAGGTATTGCCTCCAAGACTTTCGCCACTTCGTTTGGTTCCTGGAATCCTTATGTGCAATCGGGGAAGTATCGTGTTTGCCGATACTCTCTACCAATCATTTTATCCGCCCAGCCTGGTCATATTATCGATCCTTCCGAACACCGTCGGATTCAATTTTTTCCTCCTCATCCACTACGCGCTGGCGGCCCTCTTCATGTATTTTTACCTGGGTTCGCTTCGTCTGACGAACTTTTCGGCGTTCATCGGCGGCCTGGTATTCATGGTGTGCGGATTCATGATGGCCCACAAGGGTCATGAATACATCGTCTGCGCCGCTGTCTGGCTACCGCTAACCCTGCACTTCATCCATCGGTACGCCGAGCGGCTCCGGATTCTCGATCTCGGCTTATGCTGCGGCGCCCGTGGGGTTCTCAATTCTAGCCGGGTTTCCCCAGATCACGCTCTACTCAACGCTGGTGGCAATCGCTTATATTCCTTTCTGCATTGCCGGTTCACCTTTGTTGCGAGGTTGGAAAGCAAAGCTCGCTCATATTTTTTTTGGGGAGTTTGTGGTGTTGGGAATTGGCTGCCTGCTCGGTTGCCTGCCGCTCTTCTCGGTTGCTGAATCGCTGCCTTATCTTACCCGCGAACGAATCACGTATGGGATGTTCACCTCTGATAATTTTCCGCCGGCGCAGCTTCTTACGTTCCTGATACCCGATCTTTTCGGCGGCGTTGACCGTCACATTCCAGCTTACGCTCCGGACACGACCGTCTTTGTGGCCGAGGTCTACGCGTACGTTGGAATATTGCCGCTCACGTTGGCGCTGGCGGGCATTGCTGCCTGGCGGACGGCTTGCCGAGAACTGAAATTCTGGAGTGCGATCGCGGTCATCGCCCTCTTGATGTCATTCGGCGGGACGACCCCGCTCTATCTCCTGTTGTTTCACCTGCCGGTCTACAACCTGTTTCGCGTGCCGGCCAGGAACCTGTTCGAAGTTGGCCTCGCGCTGAGCGTCATCGCTGCAATCGGCCTCGATGTCCTCCTTGGGCATTCGAGGGTGGCTGCCGCCGGCGTCATCCCTTCGCCCGGAAATAAAGCGAGCGCTTCAGCTTTCAGTGTTCCCAATGTTCCCAGCCTGGTGCTCCGAACGCTTCTTCGAATTTCCATGCTTATGGCCATCGCGGTTTTGGTCGCGTTCACGTTTCGCTCCCTGGCGGAGGGGCGGTTTTCCCGGCTTTTCGCGATCCCGGACTCCACTCCGATGAACTATTTGTACACGTTCGGCACCGCGAAACCGGCCATAATCAAAAATCTGTCATGGAACAGCGCGAGTTTGGTGATGCCGCTGATTTTCCTCATTTTGACCGCCAGAACGCTCTTGTTTCTGATCCGTAGCCGGTTGCGAACGACGGCTTTGATTGCGATTCCCGTTCTCATCGTGACCGACACATTTTGCGCCTCGCGCCGGATGTACGATAATCCGTCGACTGAACTTCTCTACGGAAGCGCTGGGCGCCCGGAGATGGTCTTTCTCCGGTCCAGGAAATTCGATGCCGAGCATTACCGGTTATTTCCGGTCGATTTCGATACGGAATCAATCGCCCGCCTTACCTCAACTTATCATCTCACGACAGTTTACCCGTACCCGCTGGTGAACATGTTTAGCGGTTTGCCTGTGATCAACGACTACGGACCGTTCTGGTTAAAACGCTACCAGGCCGTCACCGGATTCAACGCGGGCGGCGGGATGCCCGTCGCAAACCTGCAAAACTATAAAATGCTATCGCTCCTTGGAACGCGGTATTTGATGGTGCTCTCTCCGGCGACCAGACGAGCCATCGAACAGACCGCGCTCGATCCGGCGGTTGGAAACGGAGAGCCGAAAGCGTTCGCTCCCGTAGCAGTCACCCCCAACGGAATCACCATTTTTGAAAACCCGAATGCTCTGACCCGGTTCCGCTTCGTCCGGCGGGTAACGCCCGCGCAGAATCTGGCGGACGCGCTGTCATTGATGAATCGGCCTGGATTCGACCCTGCGGAGGAGGCCGTGGTGGAAGGGATGAGCGGCGACGGACAAATGTCATCCGGCAGCATCCAAAGCGAGAAACTCGAACCGACCCGCCTGCAATGGGACGTTGAAACATCCGGCCGCAGCTTCTTCGTCGCCGCAGACTCATTTTTTCCGGGCTGGACCGCTACCGTGGATGGGCAGCCTGTGCCGATCTATGCCGTTTACGGCTGCGTCCGCGGTATCTTGATTGAAACCGCCGGGCGGCACCACGTTGACATGCGTTTCGTTCCGCCGGGATTGGTCGCTGGTCTTGCCTGTACAGGCGTTGGCCTGCTGCTTCTCGGTCTTCTCTGGTTCGGCGATCGAACCGGCCGTCTGAATCGACTCTCAATCGCGCGCTACGTCCGATCACCTCGTCCACGATATAAAGCGGGCGCCGCTTAACCTCGTCGAAAACGCCCGCCAGATATTCTCCCTGAATTCCGAGCACTGTTAGTTGTAAGCCGCCCATAAACGAGACAGCGACGATCAATGAAGTGTATCCCGGCGGAAGATGTCCGACCGTCGCATACACGGTGATCGCAAAAAGACCGTACAACACGCTCAGAGCCGAGATGACAAAACCGACCACCGCAGCCGACCGAAGCGGTACCTTGGAGAACGAAGTGATACCTGTGACTGAAAAGGTGAAAAGATTAAGCACTCGATATTTGGTATCTCCGGCAACTCTCGGCGGACTCACGAATTCCACGGTCGCCTGGCGGAAACCGACCCATTGAAACAATCCCCGAAGGAACTGGTTCTGTTCGCGGATGGAACTCTGAAATACGTTTCGAACCTTCCGTGAAATCAGGCGGAAGTCGGCGGCTCCGACGGGGATTTCGATCGGCGAAAGCCAGTTCTGGATCTTGTAGAAAAGCCGCGACGTCCATTGTTTGGCGGGGTGAATTTTTGAATCATAGGTCCTGATCGCCTGAACGACGTCGTACCCTTGCTCAAATTTTTCCAATAACTTCGGAATGACTTCCGGCGGGTGCTGCATATCGCAGTCCATCAGGATGGAAGCGTCCCCATCACTATGATCCAGGCCGGCAATCAAGGACATTTGGTGCCCGAATCGACGGGACAAGTGCAGGACCGTGACCCGCTGCGTCCCGGGTCGCAATCTCTTTGAGAACGGCGAGCGAATTGTCACGGCACCGGTCGAGCACATAAATGATTCGAAAGATGTGACGCTGCGAAAGACCGGCCATGACGCCGAGAGCGCCTCGTGAAAAATTGGCAGCCCTTTTTCCTCATCGTAAACGGGTAAAATAATATCGATTTTCATTTTTAGACTCCGCTCGAGACGTTCACCGTTCAGCGTTCACCGTTCACCGTTCAGCGTTCACCGTTCGCCGTTCACCGTTCACCGTTCACCGTTCGCCGTTCGCCGTTCGCCGTTCACCGGGCGCAGTCAGAAGATCGTAACACTTCTGGTTCAATACACGGGTAACACTTTCGGATTGAAGGTTACATGTTTAATTGTTGGCTTGCGTAAGTTCTGGATATCGATCGGGGATGGGTTTGGCGTGGTTTTGCCTTGACCGCTCCAAGCGACCACCGCTCCCGCTGAACGCCGAACGTTTCTCGCTGCACGCCCAACGCCGAACGTTGAACGCTGCACGCCGAACGCCGAACGTTGAACGCCGAACGTTGAACGCTCCTCACCCCCGGATCCAGGCTAACGTATCGCGGAGGCCATCGCGAAGTGTCACGCGAGGCACCCAAGCAAATTCATCTCGTGCACGCGAGATATCTGCGATGACGTCGCTGACTTCGTCCGGTCGCATCAGGCCGTCGGTGTGGACGGGTTTAGGCACGGGTAACAATCCGTTCACCAAGGCAATCACCTCGCCGACGCCCCAGGACGATCCGCTTCCGGCGTTGAATATGCCCCCTTCCCTGCGAAAGGCCGTGCGGATCAGGAGGTCGATCAGATCAGCGATGAAGAGATAATCCCTCCGAGGACGCAGGTCCGCGACCACGATTGCCGCCTGATCCGGATCAATCGCCTGCGTCAGAATCGTCGGAATCAAAAACCTGCGATCCTGTCCCGGGCCATAGACATTGAACGGTCGAATAATCGTCACCGGGACACCGAATTGCCGCTGATAATAGAGAGCGGTTTCTTCCGCCAGAATCTTGGTGTGGCTATACGGATTGAACGCACATAAGGGCTCGTCTTCGGAGATCGGCAGGCGGGCGGGCGGACCATAAACGTAGGAACTATCAATGTCATCGAGGCGCCGCGAGCGCGGCAGAATTCGAGTACGTTCACTGTCCCGAGAAGGTTGACTTCATAAAAGCTCAACGGAGCCGACCAGCTTTCGGGGACGAAGGTGCGGGCAGCCAGATGAAAAACATGGCCGACATCTTCGAAAATCAAGTCGCAATTCCTGATATCTCCTTGCCGCCTGGAATGCGTCAACACCACGTGTCCAGCGGCGCGGAGCGCGCTCACCAGATGGGAACCGATGAAACCATCGGCCCCTGTCACGAGAATATTTTTGCTCGATAGACTCATCTCGCAGGGATAGAAAAACAGAAAGAAG
>CAWJVG010000003.1:0-77846 GCA_963846195.1 uncultured Verrucomicrobiae bacterium | reverse complement strand
GCCATCGCATGGTGTCTCAAGAACCCGAATGTCAGCACGGTGATTCTCGGAGCTTCGAAAGTGGCGCAACTGGAAGAGAACCTCCAAGCCTCAGCCGCGGCAGAAAAACTGACTCCGGAGTTGCTAATTCAGATCGACGAGATCATGGGAACCAAGCCGAAGGAAGCTTCCAACGCGGACAACCATTAGGGCCACAGGAGGCCATTCGGGAGCTCAGGAGGCATGACCCAGGAGTTGCAGGAGTTGCAGGAGTTCAGGAGTTCTTTTTCGCCCAAGGTGGATGCCTTCCCCATTCTGCAACTCCTGCAACTCCTGACTCCTGAGTTCTGCTTTGATGGACTTTCTTGACAAGCCATTATCAGGCGACTACAACCACCCGACTGCAAATAATTGGTTTCCAAGGACCTAATTAAAGCCCCGCAATGAAATCAGAATGGTGGCGTGGAGCAATTATCTATCAGATCTACCCGCGAAGCTTTTTCGATTCCAACGAGGATGGTACCGGCGATCTTGCCGGTATCACGCGGAAGCTCGATTATATAGCCAATCTCGGCGTCGATGCGATTTGGATCTCTCCATTTTTCAAATCGCCGATGCGCGATTTTGGGTATGATGTCGCCGATTATCGGCTCGTGGATCCAGTTTTTGGTTCAAACACAGATTTCGATGCCCTGATTTTGGCGGCGCATGAAAGAGGCCTGAAACTCATCATCGACATGGTCCTTGGGCACACCTCGGACAAGCACCGCTGGTTCCAGGAGAGCTGCCAAAATCGGACCAATCCGAAGTCGGATTGGTATGTCTGGGCCGACCCTAATGCCGATGGTACCCCTCCGAACAATTGGCTCTCTATCTTCGGTGGCTCCGCGTGGCAATGGGACGCGCGCCGCAGACAATATTATCTCCACCATTACTTGCGCAGTCAGGCGAATTTGAACTGGCACAATCAGGAAGTCGTCGATGCGATGTTTGGGGAGGTTCGCTTCTGGCTGGATGCTGGTGTCGACGGCTTGCGTCTCGATGCCATCACGACTCTGACTCATGACCCTGAGTTGCGAAATAATCCTCCGCTGAACCCTGATTGGAAGGAAACCATCTCGCTTCCCGGAGCGAATAATCCGTTCAATTGGCAACAGTTAGTCCATACCAGGGACCAGGCTCGCACTCTGGAGTTGCTGGGGGAACTCCGGGCCATCGTCAACCGGTATGATGATCGCTATTTGATCGGTGAAGTTGCAGACGTAGAGATGATCAGCGTCAGCGCCAAGTACACGCGGACAGGAGAGCATCTTCACAGCTGTTATAATTTCGAACTCATGCAACGCGCGTTCACCGCCGCTTCGCTCAGTGAAGTGATCGCAAAGACCGAAGCGGTTCTACTTGGGGGATGGACAACCTGGGCGATGAGCAATCATGATAACCCGCGGGTTGTTACCCGGGTTGGCAGCAGTTCTGAGTTGCAGGGAGACGCGCGCGCATTAGCCAAGTTGCTTCTCGCGGCGCTTTTATCGTTTCGTGGAGGCGCGTGCGTTTATCAAGGGGAAGAGCTAGGCCTGACCGAAGCTGAAATCGCTTTTGAAGATCTGCAAGATCCGTTTGGCATCGAGTTCTGGCCTGATTTCAAAGGCCGAGACGGTTGTCGAACGCCGATGCCATGGTTTTCCGGACTACCAAACGGCGGTTTCAGTACCGCCAAGCCGTGGCTGCCAGTCCCGGTGGATCATTTACGCCTTGCGGTGGACGAACAGGAAAAAGACCCGCACTCCGTTCTGCAGATGTTCAAGCGGTTTGCCGTATGGCGAAAACAGCATGCTTCCCTTGTGATTGGTGATCTTGCTTTGGTCCAAGCGAACGAATCGATCCTGGCCTTTGAGCGAAGAGGGGATGGTGAGCGGATCCTCTGTTTGTTCAACTTTTCCAATCGGAAGGTTCCGCAGCCTCTTTCAGGATCCTGGCGTCCGATCGACGGTCACGGGCTGGATCATGCCAGATTCGAACAGAATACGGTGTTCCTTCCGCCATTTGGTGCGTGGTTTGGCGCTCCCGCGGAGTGACGTGAACGTTCAACGTTCAGCGTTCAGCGTTCAACGTTCACGTTCAACGTTCAACGTTCAACGTTCAACGGCGCCTGGCGCAGTCAACGGCAGCGAAGCTTGGCCCAGTCAACGATCCTGCGAGCCAATATCAGTTCGCGGATGGCAGAATCAAACGATGAACAAAGGCAGTAACAATGTGATCGATGAGTGTTACCTATGTCCTGAACCAAAAGTGTTACCTATGTTCTGACTGCGCCACCGCGCCGCCGAACGCTGAACACCGAACGCCGAACGCTGAACGCTGAACGGCGAAAAGGATTGAAGAGCCGGCTGACATTCCGCATTTAGGTTGGGGTATGACCTACAAAGACTTCTATGCACAAGCAATGCTAAGCTCGCTTCCGATCGCCTACGCCGTGGAAAAGGATCTGCTGCAGGGGCGCGAGCCGACGCCGGAGAACGTCGCTTTGGGCGCTTCGCAGCTCGCGATGGCGCTGACCGACTTGCTCGCAAGGACCATAGAGAATGTTCCCGACGCCGACGCCCAGTTTTAGCCCGGATTTTCAACTCCAATGGTTACTTCATAGATTTCCGGTTCACCAGGACAGCGCTGCGAAACCACCGAATTCTTCGGCTTCCGCCGAGAAGGTTGGTGGCGTGGTTATTGGATGCCGGAAAATAAACGGTCTTTTTTGCCATCTGAATAATCATCGGAGGTCAGCTCCAGTCAGTCTGTAAATTCAGTCGATTGTGTCGTCTTTTGTTTCTGAGGCTGATTTCGCCCTATGGATCTGAGCGTTACCTGCTTCCTTCGCGAGACGCGCTTACTAACTCCAACGAGAGAAACTGTTGGACCCCTCAGAGAAACAGAATAGGTAAAAGCCTTTCACCCCTCAGCAATGGAAGTCCAGACCGACCAAAAACAACCATCAAAAATGTTACCATTCATGCCCACAACAGAAGAAACAGCAATATTGGACAACGAAAAAACGTTCGAGGACTACTGGCCCGGGCTTTCAACAGATGCCTACTTACAGGATTATGTAAAGATCGCCGAATATCTGAAGTACGGTTCCGGGCGGACTTTGTCGGCTTTAACAGAGCTGGAGGGCAAGTTGAAGGCCAAATGCTACGAGTCCGCACGTTACCAGGCCCCCGCCGTCGCCAGCGCTGCAATTTCGTATTTCAAGGCTCGGGCGTCCGCGTTTAAGGACCAAGATGAAAAGCGCATCCAGCAGTTGAGATCTTCGACGCTGAAGTTCCGTAAAATTCTGACTCAAGTTCTTGAAGAAACCGAAATCGCCGGCGGCTTTAATACGCTGCCAGGCTCACGATCTGTTCCGACGCTGATAAAATTTCTGACCAAGCAGCAATTCAGCGACGATTTGTTCAAAAAAGAGCTGCCATTCAAAGACCCAGGTGCCAAAGTTGATCACGGCGAATTCACTCATCGCATCCAGTGGTATTTGATTATTCGCGGCGCTCCCATTACACATAGTCCAGCTAAGCTTTTCAATCGCATCGCTCATTACACTCCTGCGTTTCCTAACGGCTGCACAATAGGATCGAAAGAGAAACGGCAAAAGGAGTTTCAGTACGCGGTGATTGGACTTTGGGATGCACTGGTGGACCGGCTCGGCCCGGATGACAAAGTCCACAAGGAAGGTTATGACTGCACTTACAAGTCGGCATCGGACTTTCGCTGCCCGGAGCTATTTTATAAATGGTTAATCGAAAGTGAACAGGCTCAGCAAACCGTTCCTTTGCTCAGCGCCGTTCTCGGAGCACGCCGAGCCAAGCGAGGGATGCAGCGGCAGATCGCCAAGTCCACCGACGATTCAGTCTATACTTCACTCTATCAAACATTGGGAAGCGACTTTGCCTTTCTGAAAAAGCCCAGTGAATTCACCAAATTCGACCTGGAGTATCTGGCGAACCACCTCTTGCGTAAGAAATTCTCCGGTTTAGACGCCGCCGGCCAGAAACTTGTCTGTCAAACCTATAAAGACCAATTTCAACTCACTGTCTGACGATCGAGGGCCGAGGAGCCATGTAGGATAGACTTCCAGCCTGTCTTTTGTTCGCACCAGCCCGCTCAACTACGCACCCTGGAGTAGGGGAAGAAACGGAAAAAGGTTGGTACCCTGTTCCTTTTGCCTCATAGTCCGCTCCGCCATGAACGGCGTTAAAATCGATGTTCGTCCTGACCCCTCTCCGGAAGACAAGGCTCTTATTTATAACAGTTTGGCCGAATTCAACGCTTCACAAGTGGGAGATGCAAAGTTTCAGGAGTTCGGCGTTTTCGCTTCCGACCAATCTGACTCGATTCTCGGAGGCCTTTTTGGCTTTATCCATTGGAATGGATGCTTTATTAGCACGCTTTGGGTCGCAGAGTCCGTTCGAAAAAAAGGAATCGGACGAATGCTTCTCGCCAAGGCCGAGGAGCGCGCCGTTCAGAATGGCTGCGACCATATTCATCTCGACACGTTCGATTTTCAGGCCCGAGGATTTTACGAGAAGAACGGTTTCCACGTATTCGGCACTATTGAGAATTATCCGATCGGGCACAAGAGGTATTATCTGATCAAAAAACTGCTGCAATTGAGCGGGCCGTCAACGGAGTGAATTGGACCCCGACGCAGGCTGGAAGCCTATGCTACACTGCGTACCGTTGCTGCTGATTCGTAATGATCCGGGCAGAATGGCTTTGAGGCATCGCTCGAGTTTCCGAAGAGCAATGTAAAATAGACTTCCAGCCTGCATTTTGTTCACGCTGGGTATTGCCTTCGAGACAATCGAAAGTGCTTGAGCTAATTTGCCCTACCCAAGTTATTTCGCTTATAGGCTGCAGCCTGGACTACTCTTTCATGGCGCCCTTTCGGCTGCAGAATCTCCGAGGCGCTCGCAATGTACTATTGCGCTCCGGTAGCGGCCCGAAGACTGACTAACTATGCGTGCTGGCAACAGTTAGTATCTTCCTGGATACCGCGTACCAGGCTGATCCAATTCCTTTGCGAGTCAAAATCTTCTGGCCTTTTGTGGCCTTTCTGAAAGACTCCCCGCCAAGTGCAGGTCTTGTTTCTGATTCTCATTCTTTCCACTGCGGCCCTGCTGGGCAACGAGTTCAGCGTCGGGGTTTTCATTCACCCCGCGCTTTCACGTGCTCATCACGAACGTTTTCTTCCGGCGATCCAGGTTTTCGCCGCGTTGTTCGGCAAGATCATGCCTTTCTGGATGGCCGCGACCGTGCTGCTGCACCTGATTCTTTTGAGCCTCACTTGGCATTGGCCTGCACCCAATACAGTTTTACTCCTCGCTGCAACGCTGCTCTGGATCGTAATCATTGTTTTCAGTCTCGTTGGGCCGGTGCCCATCAACGACCAGGTGAAAGCTTGGGATCCCCGGAAGCTGCCACCGGACTGGCAAGAACAAAGACGGCGATGGGACCGCCTCAATGCAGTTCGGGTGGTCATGATCGCGCTGGCATTTCTTGCGCTGGTTCTCAGCTACAGATTCTCGTGATGAGACCGCCGCCAGGACCCGGTTCTCCGAGCGGCTGGGATGGCCTATGGAGAGCCCGCCGTCCTGCGCGCTTCACCGGCACCGGTGAGTTTGTGCCGCTCGATCAGCAAGACACCGCTCGCTGGTCCCGGCCAATGATTGAGGAAGCGGAAGACCATCTGCGTTCGGCTGCAGCCTTCAAATGCATGGGGCGCTTTCAATTGGAAGCAGCCATTCAGTCAATTCACGCTAGCCGCGCCGTCAATGAATGTACCGACTGGGCGGAGATAGTCCTGCTCTATGAGGGTTTGGTGCAAATCGCGCCTGGAGTCGGTTCACTTGTCGCGCGAGCCGTGGCGATTGCAGAATCGGGCCAGCCTGCCGCCGGGTTTGCCGCGCTGCAAGAGATTCCCGCCAAACGAGTTGCAAACTACCAGCCTTATTGGGCCGCACGCGGGCATTTATTGCAATTGCTCGAGCGGAAACACGAGGCGCAGAAAGCGTTCACTCATGCCGCCAGCTTGACTGACGACCCGGCATTGCGTGATTACCTTTTCAAATGTTCTCTCCAATCGCAGTGGACCTCGCGGAGGTCCTATTTCGGGCGGTAGCCATACGCAAAAGCAACGGTAACCCGTTCACATCGGTATGCGCCTAACCGATAGAATCGAGCGAAACTGTTGCAGCGCCACTGGGCTACCAAGACTCAGAAGAATGGCTGCTGGACAGATAAATACAAGGTCCTTGGAAAGCAGTGCCAATGACTCCAATTCCCGCCAAAGTCGTGAATGTCTATCCGCTGGAAAATGAGTATCTCATTACCATTTGGGTCGGATCCGAGAAATATCACGGGACTTTCGAGAGTCTTAGTTTCGGCAATAACAAGCCTCATTTCGGTTCGTATCACTATGGCTGGCTTGAAGTTGCCTTTCATCAAAATCCCGGTCTTAAAGCAGGGCAAGACTTCCCTTTGTGGACAATTCAACCAGCGTAACATTCGGCGCTAACAAAGCACCCTCGAGAAAAATATATCCCAGAAGTGCTTTAACGGGAGCAGGTTCCGGCACACGATGGGCATGGACGGCTAGAATGAGATCACTTTTCCGCTAGAGCGCACGCCGCGCTGATCCCAGCTTCAAGGATCTGATTCGACAACCCTGCATCGGGAACGGCTCGCGCCATCTGCAGCGTTCCGACGAGCAAAGCGTAGATCGCAGTCGCCAATGCTCTGTTTTTTTTGGGTTCTAATTCCGAAGGTAGAAATGTGCCGATGATCGAAATGGATTCGGTTAAATCAGAGGCATAGTTCGCCCGAACCGCTTTTGATTGCCGGGCAACATCACAGGTCAATAAGGCGACCGAGCAACCGGCGTCCGGACGATCACGGTGTTCGATTGAAAGGTAATCACGCACGAATTGTTGGAGACTTTTCCCTTCTTTCCTTTCGCGCCCGATATTGCGTCTGCTTTCCTTAAATGATTCGTCCAGAGCGGCCGTCACTAGTTTTTCTTTCGAACGGAAATGGCTATAAAACCCGCCGTGCGTCAGTCCCGCCCGTTTCATGACTGCCGCGACGCCGACATTTTCAACCCCCCTTTTCCGAAATTCCTCAACCGCGACCTTTACAATGCGGTTGTGACTTTCCCTTTTGCGATTCTGAATAAATTGCATAAATGGACTTTTTTAAGCTATCGCCCTGCGCATTGAGGCGTCACGTTTCAATGCCTTTTTGCCTATTAGTAATACCGCAACGGCTGTCACCAGACAGAGCAATCCCGAGGTGAGAAACGCTTTGTCATAGTTTCCTGTTCCGGTCCGAATGAGGCCGGCGCCCCAAGCCGCCAGCGCTGCGCCCAATTGATGTGCAGAGGCAATCCAACCGAACATAATCGCGGCGTTTTCCTTGCCAAAAATTTGGCCCGCCAGCTTCACCGTCGGAGGAACAGTGGCGACCCAATCCAACCCATAAACGAGCGCAAATATCGATAATCCGTAGAACTTGAAATCGAACGAATAAGGTAGAATAAGAAGCGAAATTCCTCGGAGGCCATAATACCAGGCTAGCAACTTTCTCGAATCCCAGCGGTCGGATAACCATCCCGATGCGGTGGTGCCGAAAAGATCGAATATGCCCATCACCGCCAACAAACCAGCTGCTTGAACCTCTGGAATGCCGCGATCCCCGCAGGCCGGAATGAGGTGAGTGCCGATTAATCCGTTGGTCGACGCGCCACAAACAAAAAAACTCCCGGCAAGCAGCCAGAAATCGCCAGATCGAAATCCGACTCGCAAGGCCAACAGCGCTCGGATCGCTGGATTCTGGCCACCAGTGGGAGCCTCTTCAATTTGATTACTTCCGAAAGGAGCCAGTCCGGCATCCACCGGATACTCCCGCAACAGGAAGGCGGCAAGCGGACAGGCGAGCAAAATCATGATCGCTAAACCAAGGGAGACAACCCGCCATCCGGCACCTACCGCGACCGATGCGAGCAGGGGAAGGAAAATCAGTTGTCCCGTTGCGTTGCTAGCCGTCAGGACACCCAATACCAGACCGCGACGCTTCTTGAACCACCGCTCGGTGATTGTGACCCCGAAAGACATCGCCACCACACCAGTACCGGAACCGACGACAACCCCCCAGAGAACCATCATTTGCCAGGACTCGGTCATAAACGAGGTCAACGCGACGCCCGTCGCCAGAATAAACAAGGCAACCGAGACGGTTCGCCGGATTCCAAAACGTTCCATGATGGCAACGGCGAACGGCCCCATCATGCCAAACAAAAAGATATTCACCGCAATGGCAACACTGATCGTTGAGGTGTCCCACCCGAATTCACGTTGCAGCGGCAAGATCAATACGCTCGGAGCCGCACGTACCCCGGCGCCCAGGAGCAGAATAAAAAAGGTCACCGCAGCGACGACCCAGGCGTAATGCAGCTTTTTCGTTGCTCCGGGTATCATACGAAGCCGCAGTCCGATGTTCCCAAAAATATTATTATCACCATACCGCGCAAAATATGATGAGTATCATATTCTGTCAATTCTCGGTGATCCCCAATCGTAATCGTCCTCGAACTCGAACTCGTCCTCGAACTCTGTCTGTGGGTGGACGACTGGGGTGGCGTCGATTTACCGGACAGAGCCACGCCTTACCAGGAGACTCACTGTGGATTGCAGAATACCGCGATCGATCGAGCCAGCCAGGGCGGTATCCCCCCGGGTTAAAAAAGTCGAGGACGAGGACGAGTTCGAGGACGAGTTCGATTATAGGAATTTGGGGACAGGTCAGATAGCCGCCGTCCCGAATTGCAGAAAGTCGCCTTTCTTTGAGGTGAGTTCCCCAATCGTAATCGTCCTCGAACTCGAACTCGTCCTCGATCTTTGTCTGTGTGCGAGGCCTCAACCTGAGCCGGGGCCGACGCTCCGTCCAGTCCCGGACAGAGCCTCGCCTTACCAGGAAACTCACCGTGGATTGCAGAAAACCGCGATCGATAGAGCCAGCCAGGGCGGCATCCCGCCGGGTTAAAAAAGTCGAGGATGAGGACGAACACAATCAGGAAGGCGGCTGAAAGAACGCCGAAAAGTCAATTCCAGGGAAGTCTCCTTCGTTTCTCCCAATACTCGCGCGGAGTCTCGACAATTTGTAACAATCGCGCACGCGCGCCGGCATCGAGAACAGCGCGACTTCCCAGGACATTCGAAAGCAACTGCTCAGAGCTGCTTGCTCCGCTTAAGACAATATCGGCAAACGGTTCACTCAGAGCGGCCGCAATGGCAAGAGCGTCCACTGGAACGTTCAGTCTTTCTGATTGTTTTTTAAGCAAAGTCAACTTGGGAGCAAAAGCAGGGTCATCGTTCCGACCCGTCAACCGGCCATTTGCGAGCGCCTCCTTGATAATAATCCCGATCCCGGCAGCATGCGCTTCCGACAGAGAGGGACCTGCGGATTGTTCGAGCAGATTCCAGGTTGCCTGAACGCATTCGAAGAGAGGTAAACCATCAAAAACGATTTTCATCGCATTTCGCAATACTTCGCTCTGGCCAGTGCCGGTCAGGGAAAGGCCGATGCGAATTCCTTGGTCGCGAAGACGCACCAGTTGCTCCAGGACTTCGTTGTTCTCCAAAATTCCGCTCTCCATTGTCGCGGAGTGAATTTGGTACAGGTCGATGTAGCCATTGAGGAGCGAAACCGACTCGCTCCATTGTTTTTTGAGCATCGGCAACGTGTGTTCCTTTACTTCGTGGACATCCGCCTGGACCTTCCAATTGGCCGTGTAGCGGTAACCCCATTTTGACCCTACCGTGACGTTTTCCTGCGATACACCGCGTTCAGTCAGCCAGTTGCCAAGGAAACGTTCTCCTAAGCCATAAGACCTTGCCACATCGAAATAACGGATTCCTGAACTCCAGGCCGTATCGAGCAGTTCGTGGGCGCGTGCTTCCATAGCGACTTCCCTCAAGTCGCTACCCAAATCTTGTCCATGCCCGAGGTTGATGTAGCCCGGCCTCCCGAGTGCTGCCATCCCCAATCCGATCCGGGAAACCAACAGTCCTGTGCTTCCAAGTGTACGGAGCTCCATTTTAATGTGATTGTCCTCAGGCTTTGACGGCTATTTTTACGATCTAGTGCACCAGTCACTGACTTGGTGCACTAGAGCATGTTCTTTACTCGCGCTTTCGAAAGGCAAGATTCACGAACATTGCCCTCATTCCAATTTCGACGTCAACTGACGGTTCGAGCCGTTTGTACAATTGCCAAAATCATTGGAATTTGTGCGCGAAATGTCTGGCCTCAACCTTCATACCAGCAACCGGCTGGAGTCACTGTTCAAAGACCTGTCGATGGTCGTGCGCCGACCGTTGCCGTTCGTTTTGCAGCCGGAGATAATTGTCGTGCAGAGTCTTGGAATGGGGCGATGGCTTTCACTGCAACTCGCCAGGGAGCAGGGGATCTGCGCCAATGTGCAGTTCCCGTTCCCGCGCAGGTTTTTGTCCGATGTGTTCAGAGTAGCGCTCCCGGAAACCCCCGAGGGCAGACATTTCGATCGCGAAATAATGACCTGGCGGCTGATGAATATTTTGCCGCAGATCATCGAGAGGCCGGAGTGTGAGGCGGTGCGCAATTATGTTCTAGGGGAACGTCCGGGACTGAAACGCTTTCAATTCGCTTCAAAGATCGCCGAGGCGTTCAATCAATACATCGCATTCCGCCCGCAAATGATCCTCGATTGGGATAAGGGCCAGGAAAACCATTGGCAGGCAATACTATGGCGTGAGTTAACTGGCCGGAGGGAGGGCCTGCATCAGGTGGCGCTGGGGCGGAAACTCTCGGAACGACTCGAAGAGGGCGGCGACGTGCTGAAACAACTACCGTCCCGCATCTCGATCTTTGGTATCTCGACGTTGCCGAAGTTTTACCTGGGATTGCTCGAGGTCTTAGCAAGACACATTGAGGTGCATCTCTTCGTGATGGAGGCCACCCCACAGTGGTGGCAGGACATTGTCTCGGCGCGTGAGGAAGGGAAGATCCTGCGAGGGCAACCGAATCGTACGGCCGAGGATCTTCATCTTGAGCGAGGCAACACGCTGCTTGCGTCCATGGGAAAGCTGGGCCGGGATTTTCTCGGGTTTGTCGCCGATCTGGATGCCGCGATTCAACAGGAGGATTTTATCGAACCGTGTGGCGACGCCATGCTCGCGTGCATCCAAAGGGACATTTTCAAATTACGCGACCCCGCACAAAAGACGCCGATGCTCGCGAATGACCGGACTATCCAGGTGCATTCCTGCCATAGCGCGATGCGCGAAGTAGAGGTGCTCCATGATCAGATGTTAGCGTTACTAGCCGAAAATCCCAGTCTCGAACCGAAGGACATCGTGGTGATGATGCCCGATGTAAGCACGTATGGGCCGTTTATCGAAGCGGTGTTTGATACACCGGAAATTCAAACGCAACGCATTCCGTACTCGATCGCGGATCGAACCGCGCGAGCAGAAAACGGGATTATCGATACATTCCTGGCCATCCTTGAACTTTCCGGCAGCCGGTTCGGTGCGAGTAGTCTGCTGAATATTCTTGAGTCTCCAGCGGTGCGAAGGCGCTTCAAGCTGGCTCAAACCGATCTTGAGACGATCCGCGTCTGGATAGATAAGGCGGCGATTCGTTGGGGCATCGACGCGGCCCACCGAGGAAAGATTGGGTTGCCGGCTATCACCCAGAACACCTGGCGAGAAGGACTTGACCGCCTGTTATTGGGCTATGCCCTGGCGGGAGGCAATCGGCAGCTTTTTCAAAACCTGCTGCCCTGTGATGTAATCGAAGGTGGCCTTGCCGAAACACTTGGTAATTTCATTGAATTCTCGGCTCGAATTTTTGAGACCGCGCAGGAACTGGAGACCGCGCGAACGCTGGGAGGTTGGCAAGTTACGTTGCGAGAAGTTGTAGATCGCTTTTTTGATCCGACAGACGACGTTGAGCGCGAGATAGCGCAGATACGCCGTGTTCTAGAGTCCCTGGAAGAGACAGGCGCGGCTTCCGATTTCGACGAAGCCGTTGAGCTGGATGTTTTGCAAGCATTTCTGACGGGCGCCTTTGGAAGCGCTCTCTCGGGGTCCGGCTTTCTTCTGGGTGCCGTGACCTTTTGTGCGCTCAAGCCGATGCGAAGCATTCCGTTCAAAGTCATTGCCATTCTTGGAATGAACGATACTGCCTATCCCAGGAAGCCCGAGGTGATCGGTTTCGACTTAATCGCGCAGAATCCCCAGCCGGGAGACCGTTCGGTGCGGGACGATGATCGCTACCTCTTTCTAGAAGCGTTGCTTTCAGCACGCGAGGTCTTCTACTTGAGCTACATCGGTCAATCGATCAAAGACAACAGTGCTATTCCTCCCTCGGTCTTGGTGAGTGAATTGCTCGACTATCTGGATCGAGCATTTGAGATGCCGCAAGAGCGTTCGGCGAAGGAGCACCTCGTTACCAGGCACCGGCTGCATCCGTTCAACGCCGATTACTTTTCTGGAGTGGACGAGAGATTATTCAGTTACTCGGCGGAAAACTGTCGGGCGGGCGAAGTAGCGCGAGGGGTTCGATCCTGCCCTCGAGTGTTTGTCTCCAAGCCCATCGGGGAGCCGGAGAACGAATGGCGAACGATTGATATCGATAGTCTGATCGCCTTTTTCCGGAACCCCGTGCAGTTCTTTATCAAAAAACGGCTGGGCATCACCTTGTCCAGCGGCGCCGCCACGCTCGAAGAGCGTGAGCCTTTTGCGCTCGACGCCCTTACGCAATATCAAATTGAGCAGGATTTGCTCGATAAAGCGGTTTCAGGGATGGACCTGGAGCGAGAACTTCCCCTCATTCTTGCTTCCGGTCGGCTTCCACAAGGGCACTGCGGTGCGACCGCCTCTCGCAAGCTGTGCAGCGATATGAAAGAGTTCGCCGCCGTCGTTGCGAGGCATGTGCGCGGTAAGGCACTTCCGCCGGTGACGGTCGATAAGATGATCGGCGACTGGACGTTGAGCGGCCGCATCGACGGCGTCCATGAAAGTGGGTTGGCGTGTTATCGCCCCGCGTCTCTACAGCCAAAGGACATGTTGAGAATCTGGATATTGCATCTCATCCTGAATTGCACGAGACGCGCATCCTCAGTCCTGATCGGCAAAGAATTGATGCAATTGTATCAGCCGGTGGAAAACAGCGGCGCGCTTTTAGAGGAATTGCTTGCCTTTTACTGGCGAGGCCTTCGGGAGCCGTTGCGATTCTTCCCAAGAAGTTCGCACGCGTTTGCCAAAGCGACGATCGAGCCGGACTCCAGAAGAGACCCCCAGACACAGGCAAACGCCGAATGGAAAGAGGAACGATCGGACTCCTACATCCATCTTGCATTCCGGAACGTTCCTGAGCCCCTCGATATTCATTGGCAGGAGCTCGCATTGAAAGTATTTGCACCGCTCATCAAAAATCGCACGGAGACAAAGCTCTAAGCTGTGAAGGCCCGGGCAAAGTTCGATATCGTTCACTCAGCGCTGGGCAGCGATCTTACGCTTATTGAGGCGAGTGCCGGCACGGGGAAGACTTATACCATCTCTGGGTTGGTGTTGCGGCTGGTCCTTGAACGACAGCTTGCCATTGAGGAGATCCTGGTCACCACTTTTACCGAGCTTGCTACCGCACAGCTCCGGGACCGGATCCGCAACCTGCTTTCCCGGGCGTTGACGGCCTTTCAAACCGGGGAATCCGAGGACGAACTGCTGCAGCCGCTCCTGCATCAGTACAAGTCAGACGAGCAAGCGCGACGCCGGCTTTCCATCGCTTTGCAGAGTTTCGACGGCGCTTCCATCTACACTATCCATGGTTTTGCTCAGCGGATGCTGAGGGACAGAGCATTTGAAAGTGGCGCGCTTTTCGATGCGGAGCTCATCATGGACCAGAGCGATATTCTGCATGAGATCACCGATGATTTCTGGCGCCGGCATTTTTATTCGGGCGAGCAGATCGTGACCACATTCGCCATAAAAAACGGGCTTACTCCCGAAAAGTTCTTCCGCCATATTACCGAGCTTACCAGGAACCCGACCCTGGTAGTGATTCCGCCTCTCCACGCGGATATCGAAACGATTAAAGCCGAGTGTAGTTTTGTCTGGAACAAATTGGGTGCCTGCTGGAATCGATGCGAAGGCGAAATCCGCGCGATCTTTGCGCAAAATGGATGGGCCAAGTATACACATGGCGACCCTGCCAAAATGGCTATTCTTCTGGCGAAGCTCGGGAACTGTCTGTCCGATGCGGCTGGCGCTCTGGATGAGCTGGAATGCCTCGAAATGTTCGCCTTGAGCAAGATATTGAAGAGCGTGCGTGTGGGGCAAAGCGGCGCCCTCACACGAGCTATTTACGCTCTGCGACCGCTTGCTGGCACTCGAGAAGGAGCTCTGCGTCAGCCTGCAAGCAGCGTTTTTCGGGTGGGCTCGCCGGGAAATGAAGCGCCGGAAAACCATGCGAAATGTCCTCTCTTTTGATGACATGCTCACGCGGCTCGATGAGGCGCTGAGCAGGGAGGGTGGAGAGGCGCTCTCACAAGCAATCCGCGAGCGATTCAAAGCCGCGTTGGTTGACGAGTTCCAGGACACCGATCCGGTCCAATACTCTATTTATCAAAAAATCTACGGCGGGAAGAAGATGCCAGTCTTCTTCGTCGGTGATCCCAAACAAGCCATCTACGGATTTCGCGGCGCCGACGTTTTTACCTACATTGACGCATCGGCAGCCGCGCCTAACCAGTTCACCCTTGGAAAAAACTGGCGCTCCACCACGGATCTTGTTCGCGCTGTTAACGCCCTCTTCAAACTGAACGAGCGTCCGTTCATTCTGGACGGCATCCCGTTTGAACCGGTTAAAGCCGCTGGAGAATGTGATCAGGAGCCGCTGACAACCGATGGAGCGGGAGAACCGCCGCTCAAACTTTGGCTCGCGATTCAAGATGAGCCGATCAAAAGGGAAGACGCGGATTGGTTGTTGCCGCAGGCGGTGGCAACCGAGATTGCGCGACTCTTAAACGGGAATGCGAAGATTGGCGAACGCAAAGTCCAGCCGTGGGACATCGCGGTACTCGTTTCCAGAAACCAAGAGGCGCAGGTCACACAGGAATTTCTAGCGGAATTGAATATCCCAAGCGTGCTCTACAGCGCCGAAAACGTCTTCAAGTCGCAGGAAGCTGTCGCGCTGAAATACATCCTGACCGCGGTGAGCGAACCGGGAGACGAGAGATTCATTAAGGCGGCGCTAACGACCGACACCCTCGGCGTCATCGGGGATGACCTGGACGCGCTGGTACTCGATGACCATGCGTGGGACGTACGACTCATTCAATTCCAAAAATATCATCAGCTTTGGAGCGAGAGAGGTTTTATCCAGATGTTGCGGACGCTGCTCCTGGAGCAAGGTGTTCGCTCCCGGCTGCTGAGTTGCCCGGGTGGCGAGCGGCGTCTAACGAATATTCTGCACCTCTCCGAGCTCCTTCATGGAATGTGTGTGGAGCAACGGCTCGGAATGACGGGTACCCTCAAATGCCTTGCCGAACAGATTCAAAATCCGGACACCGCGCGTTCGGAGCAATACGAGCAGCGACTGGAAAGCGACGATGAGGCCGTGCGGATCGTCACTATCCACAAGAGTAAAGGTCTCGAATATCCGATCGTCTTTTGCCCCTTTTGCTGGAGCGACGCGGAACCTGTCGGGGGCCAGGGTGTGGTCTTCCACCAAAACGGAAATCTAACCCTCGACCTGGAAGGATCGGATGCACATCAACGAGTTCAACGGAGCGAGAGATTGGCCGAGAAAATGCGTCTCCTCTATGTGGCTCTCACCCGCGCCAAGCACCGCTGCTATTTAGTGTGGGGCGATTTCAAGTCTGGCCGCAAATCGGGACCGGCATACCTTTTTGGCGTTCCAAAGGCGCAAGATGCGCTGGAAGAACTGGAAAGACACAGCCGAGCCACGACAGGCACACAGGTCCGCGAGGAGGTCGAACGTTGCCTTGGGAGCGAAGCAACCATCGATATAGCGGATTTACCGAACGTTCCGCCCGAATCCTATCAACCTGGGCCTGTGAAGACTTTAGAGTTGCGGCCGCGGGTGTTTGATCGAGTAATCACCCGGACTTCTGGCATCACCAGTTTTACCGGGCTGATCCGAGGGCACGATATCGCGCCTGAGTCTCCCGACTACGACGTCGGAGAAATGATGCAAGGCGAGGAAACTCAAGTAGAAGTTAAAGCGCCCTTAACCGGCATCTTCGCATTCCCTCACGGAGCCCGGCCTGGTACCTGCCTGCACCAGATTTTCCAAGAGCTCGATTTTTCTAACTTGGACACCATGCCGAACATCGTTAGCCGGAACCTGAGCGCGTTCAACATTCGCGACTTTGACGAAGTGGTGTGCGGGATGATTAGAAAAACGGTGGCTGTCCCACTTGAGATTGGCGATCCCGGCTTCACGCTTTCCCGGATTGCCGCACCAGCACGGTTGCAAGAGATGGAATTCTATTTTCCGATCAGCGCGGTGACACCGGCCAGGCTGGCCCAGGCGTTTACCGAAAATCGTGAACACTTCGACGGTGCGATTCCGCCGACAATCGATCGGTTGCAATTTCGGCCAATGAGCGGCTTCATGAAAGGCTTCATCGATCTGGTGTTCGAGTTCGAGGACAGATTCTATCTCGTCGATTGGAAGTCGAATTGGCTCGGGCCTGACCTTGATGCGTACGCCAGCGTAGCGATTGCAACCGAGATGACGCGTAGATTCTACACGTTACAGCTCAGCATTTACACGGTCGCGCTGCATCGGTTTCTAAGCGCCCGAAAGCCCGGCTATGATTATGGGAAACATTTTGGCGGCGCGTACTACCTCTTCCTCCGGGGAATCGAACCAGCGCGTCCGGAGTTCGGGGTTCATCGTATGAGACTCCCCGCGGATTTTGTCGACAGGCTCAACACGGTGTTTACGCCATGACCGGCGAGGATACTTTCAGCGCCTTGGATCTGCATTTTGCGGATTTGGTTGGAATGTTTTCGGACCGGCGTTGCATCGAGCTGGATTTGGCGGCGCTTCTGGTAAGCCGCCAGTGTGCTTCCGGACACATTTGTTTGCCGCTTCACGAAATAGCCGGGAATCCGCTGCCGGCGGTGTACCGCGGCCTGGAACGCGCGCCGGATGCTGACGATTGGATAGATAAGCTTCAAGGGACCGATGTGGTGGGTGCGCCGGGAGAATTCAAACCTCTGATCCTCGATGAAAAGGGCAGGCTCTATCTGCGGCGCTATTGGGAGTACGAGAAGAAACTAGCCGGCATCATCAAATCGCGCATGATTGCCGCGCGACCCGTTGTGAACGCCAAACAATTCCGACAGGGGCTCGAGCGGCTTTTCCCCAGCACTAGAGAAACAAATTGGCAAAAGGTGGCTGCATTCACGGCCGTCATGAGCAATTTCTGCGTGATCACCGGCGGCCCTGGGACTGGTAAGACGCGTACGGTGGCTGCGATTCTGGCGCTCTTGCTGGAACAGGGCGGTGCCGAATCCTTGCGGATTACCCTTGCGGCGCCGAGCGGCAAAGCGGCCGCGCGCTTGAAGGAATCCGTCCAGAATGCGAAGGCTACGCTCAATTGCACAGATGAAATCAAGGCATTGATGCCAGCCGACGCGACGACGATTCACCGGCTGCTCGGATTTATCAGGGATTCTCCCTATTTTCGCCACGACGCAAATCATCCGCTGGTTACGGATGTCGTAGTCGTAGATGAAGCATCCATGGTCGACCTGGCTCTAATGTCGAAGCTCTTTCAAGCGGTGCCGGAAAATGCGCGCATCATTTTGCTGGGAGACAAAGACCAACTCACTTCAGTCGAAGCTGGTTACGTTCTCGGCGACATCTGCAACACCGGAACGGCTATCCAGATTTCGAAAGAGTTTGGAAAGCTCTACGCCGCCTCAACCGGCGAGACTCTGCCGGTCAAGATGCGTCCTCGAGAAAATGTGATGCAAGACAGCGTCGTCGAGTTGCAGCGAAATTACCGGTTCAAAAGCGATGGTGGCATTTTCAAATTGACCCGTGCGATCAACACCGGCGATGTGGAGACCGCATTCAAAGTCCTGCGCGACAAGTCTCACAGTGACATTTCATGGCGTCCGTTGCCGACCGCGCGGTATTTGCTTGCCGCCGTTCGCGAAAAGGTGACCGCTGGTTACGAACAGTATCTCCAGACCGACAATCCGATCGAAGCGGTCGCTCAACTAGGTAAGTTCCAAATTTTATGCGCACTGCGAAACGGGCCGCACGGAGTGGGCGAACTGAATCGGGCTGTCGAGCAGAGCCTTACGGAAGCGGGGCTCTTGGAACGGGAAGGTCCATGGTATCGCGGACGACCCATCATGATCACGCGAAACGATTACAACCTGAAGCTCTTTAACGGTGACGTTGGGGTTGTTTTTCCCGACGCCGAAGCCGACGGAGAAATGCGCGTTTTTTTTGCCTACGCCGATGGCGCCATCAGGAAATTTTCGCCATCGCGATTGCCTGCGCACGAGACAGTATTTGCCATGACGATTCACAAGAGTCAGGGATCGGAGTTCGGAGCCGTGTTGCTGATTCTGCCTGGCGAGGACACGCCGATCCTGACGCGGGAACTGATCTACACCGGCCTGACTCGTGCCAGGGACCAGGTTGAAATCTGGTCGGACGAGAGTGTCCTGCGTGCTGCTCTCGCCAAACGAGCCTCACGCAGTTCAGGTCTGCGCGATGCCCTTTGGGACAATCCCAAGTACGTGCAGATTACGATGCCCATCTAATAGATGCGGCGAGTGGCCTTTTCGGGTCGTTCCATTAAACTTCGGAAAGACCTGCTGAAATATTTGGAGCCTGGCAGGAATCACGCCATATATATCTTTGAAAGGGACGGTCGTGTATTCCGGTAATCGGCGGCACCTCCGTTCGTTTCATCGATGAAAGTTTACCTTAAAGATCCGCTCTTTGATCCAGTCGTTCTCGGTTGGCTATTACATCGCCGGGGGCTACGTGAGCGTGCCGATAGACGTTTCCGTCAAGGGATAAGGTCTTTTTGCCAACGATCGTTCACTGGCAAGAGTCATGTGGTATGATGGTCTTATATGCTAGTGCCGTTCTCTGAGGAGGCCTGAGGCCGAGCGAAAAAAGCATAGCATCTAAGCAGGCTTTTCGCCTGTGTCGGGCATGTCTATAATTATACTAGGCGGTCCTGCAACGCTCCTGATAGGAATGTAGAAGCATAGGCTTCCCACCTCTCTCCGGGAGATGAAGCATCCAAATTCATAGTTGCCTCGAAGTAGCTGCAGGATTCAACTGAGATCTCTATATATAATTTAGCTCACTGGCGGAAGTCGTCGTGAACCCGGCGACCGCCTGCCAATTGTTTCGAGGACAACGCTCGGTCCGAAAAAAATACAGGCTGGAAGCCTATGCTACTTTGCGCGCCGTCGCGTCTCGCAGTGGGTTCGGGGGAGGCACTGCCAGAATGCCCTTGCGGATCTTCGTTTCGATTCGGCCTCGCTGGCCGCCATGATCTCACTGGTTGCGGCGATCATTTTCTCGATGACCTTCCTGGCCACTGCGAAGAGCCCTTCGAACCTGAGCGAGCTCGGATTGGTCGATTGGCTAGACTAGACTAGTTTCTCAAATCGAATAAAGAATGCTGAATTTATCATTTTTACAACCAATAGAATTTTTTCCTTGCCGACACTGGGAGGTGATTTTATTATCCATTCCTTGGCTCGCGCAGAGAAGGCGGCGCGGTGTGAATAACGTGTGAACAACTATGTTGAATAAGTTAATAAATCGATCGGTCACAGGATGTTATTCGCCCGCCCGGCTAATTCCCTGACCAGCCTTGCCAGGCGCATCCAGGTTGCGCTGGCATCGCAAAACTCTCGATGGGAACGGCTTGGATCAGGTTGCGCTGTGATGCGCTAAAAAGAGTGCGGCCACCTTCTGATTGTTGCCCAATCCGGATGTCCGCCACCACAAAAGGGTCGAGGTTATTTCGCCTAGAGAGAGATGTTAATAAGTGATTCCTGTGCAAACACTTTGCGACGGGATATGGCGGGAAATGGCAGCCGGCATCAGGCTGCAGCTCAACCCTGAAACGTTCCAGAGGTGGTTTGCCGCAATCGAGCTGGTGCGAGTGGATGAAATGGCGCTAACTCTCCGGGTTCCAAACAGCATTTACCAGTTCTGGATTGAGAGCAATTACCTGAATGTCGTAGAGTCCGTGGCGATGTCGGTTCTCGGCGGCCCTCGCCGGATTAAATTCTGTGCCTTCGATGGTGGTTTGCAGAGCTCCGCTCCTTCTTTGGATCCGGAGAGCGCGGTAACGCCGGGCCTTTTGTCTCAGGATGAGGATTCGGAAGGCGCTCTCCTGCATGGCATGAATCCGCGCAACAGGTTTGAGGCATTTGTTGTGGGTGCAAATAATGAGTTTGCCCACGCCGCCGCCGTGGCGGTTTCTCAAAGCCCGGCCAAAACCTACAACCCTCTTTTTATCTACGGCGGCGTCGGGCTGGGAAAGACGCACTTGATGCAGGCGATCGGCCAGCAGGCGATCGAACGAAAAAAGACGCAAAAAGTGATGTACCTCTCGAGCGAGCGATTCACTAACGAGTTCATCGACGCCATCCAAAGCAACAAGCTGGTCCGTTTCAGGAAGCGCTATCGCCAGACAGATGTTCTGCTGATCGACGATATTCAGTTCCTGGCCGGCAAAGAGCGATCCCAGGAAGAATTTTTCCACACCTTTAATACCCTTTTTGACGGTAGCAAACAGATCGTGCTTTCAAGCGATCGCCCGCCCAGCGAGATCTCCGACCTGGAGCATCGGCTGGTGTCTCGCTTGGAGTGCGGTTTAACCACGGAATTGCATCCGCCGGATATGGAAACTCGAATAGCGATTCTCAGGAAGAAGGCCGCCGACTTCCAGGTGGAACTTCGTGAAGATCTGGTGGCCTACGTCGCACAACGTGTTCGGACCAATATCAGGCGTCTGGAGGGAGCCTTGACGCGGGTGGTCTCTTACCAGTCGCTCAATAGGCGAGAGTGTTCGAGAGAAACAGCGGAGCACCTGCTGCGAGATCTTTTGTGGGAAGATACCAAGAAGCCTCTTACGATTGAGGGGATTCAAAAGCAGGTGGCGGAATATTTTGGTGTTCGGCCTGCGGACCTGACCGGCAAAAGGCGCAATGCGAATGTAGCCTTCCCTCGCCAGGTCGCCATGTATCTGGCCAGGCAATACACCAAAGCGTCCTTGCACGAAATCGGAGAAACCTTCGGAGGCCGGCATCACGGGACCGTGTTACACGCTTGCAAGACGCTTTCCTTACGCATGAAGAACGAAGACGAAATCCGGCAAACGATGGCGGGATTGGCGGCACAGTTTGATAAACCGGCCAGTGTCCTGTCCCCGAAATAGCAGGTACCTGCTATTTTGGGGACAGAAGACTGGCGATTGACTGGTTCCAGTCAGAGAAGAAAAAGCTCGGTTCCCGACATCCTGCCGGGCCCTACTGGATCGCGTGGGGGATGGTCACGACGTTCATCCTTTCTGTGGTCAATACGTGGGTGCTCCTGGTAGAAATTCTGCGATAAAACGCGTGCGAATCGTCACGGGAGCTTGGCCCGCAGTCGCTGATTCGCTAGCTTCCGGTAAAATACATGTTTATTTCGGGGACAGGTCACTGACAACGAAGTATGTCCGGGAACACGTGCCTTATTGGAGTGGATGTAGGAACAACGAACGTCAAGGCCGGAGCGTTCTGTCCCGAAGGGCGCGCTTTGGCCTTGGCCAGTGCGGAGCTGCAGGTGAGCCATCCCAGGCCTGGATGGGCGACGTACAACCCTGTCAATCTCTGGGAACAGACAGTGCTGGTACTCGTCGAGGTGTCGAGAGCCATCGCAGGTCGCTTCGAACCCATGGCCCTGGGTGTCTCCAGCATGGCGGAAACCGCGATCGCGATCGATGCTGGCGGGGTGCCGGTGTATCCGGCGATCGCCTGGTACGATTCGCGGACTATCGAGCAAGCTGAGTGGTGGAAAACCGAATTCGGGTCCGAATTTATTTTTTCCCGAACAGGGCTGCCTATCCTGCCTATTTTTGGGATCAACAAACTCTGTTGGATCAAGCAGCACGAGCCGGAAACTTTTTCGCGGATCGCTCGCTGGCTCAGCGTCTCCGATTATATCAATTATTGCCTTTGCGGCGTTGAGGCGGCCGAGCTTTCCCTGGCTTCGCGGGTCATGGCCCTCGATCTGCGGACCAGGCGATGGTCCGAAGAGATCCTCGGTGCTGCCGGAATCTCTGCCTCGATTCTGGGTGAACTTGTGCCTAGCGGTCAGATCCTGGGCAAACTCAGCCCCGCTGTCGCCAAAATAACGGAATTGCCGCCCAGTGTCAGCGTGGTGGCCGGCGGGCATGATCATCCCTGCGCGGCGATCGGTTCGGGAGTTTTCGAAAGCGGTGTCGTGCTCGATTCGCTGGGGACCTCGGAGAGTCTCTTGGTCGTGCTGGATTCTCCGGTGCTTGAACCAAAGGCTGCTCGACTCGGATTTGCCCAGGGTTGTCATGTTTTGCCCGACCGGTTCCTTTGCTTTGGTGGACTGGTTACGGCGGGTGCTGCGATCGATTGGGCGCGAGGTATCTTTTTTTCTGAGATGACACGGGACGAAGGCTATCGCTGTTTTGAAAAACAGGCTGCTCGGAGCCTGCCAGGAAGCGGGGGTGTTTATTTCCTGCCTTCTTTGCGATCCGCTAGTCCCCCCTATAACGATGTCTATAGCCGAGGCGTTTTCATCGGCCTGTCATCTGATAGTTCGTTAGCCGATCTGGCGCGGAGTGTTCTGGAAGGCTTGGCCTATGCTTCTTACGATTGTTTGCGAGCGCTTCAATCGCTCTCCCGTGTCGAGATAAAGCAGGTACGAGCCGTGGGTGGTCCGGCGCGGAACCTCTTGTTAATGGAAATGAAAGCCGCCTTGGCAAATCTGCCGTTTAGCGTAGTGGAAATCTCTGAAGCCGCCTGCCGTGGAGCGGCGATCATGGCAGGATTAGGAGCAGGCATCTATCAATCCATCCAGGACGTCCATCGATCCGTGAGGTTTGAAGAATCGGCTATTGATCCCCCCAATGGCTGGACGGACATTTATCGCCAGGGGTACGAGTCAGTTTATCGCCATATTTATCCTGCGGTACGAGAACTTCACCACAGAATGCTGAGATCGGAGCCTGCACACCACGGAAAATAGCATGAAGTGTCCTATTCAGGCGATCTCGTTCGTCGCCTATCTTGAACAAAAAATGAAGATTTGACCGACTATGACTGCAAAAACGGCAACATCAGAATACCTGTTTCTCTTTCGAGGTACCCTTTGGCATAAAGGTCTCTCCTCGGAAGAAATCCAGAAAAACTTGGCTCGATTCACTGCGTGGTTCGATCGATTAAAGAGTGAGGGAAAGTTCAAAGCCGGGCATCCGTTAGCGCATGAGGGTACAATTGTCGCGGGCAGAAATCCGGTGACGGATGGTCCATTTGCAGAATCCAAGGAAGCAATTGCGGGCTTTTTTATCATTCAAGCGGACAGCCTTGAACAAGCGGTGGAGGTCGCCAAAGGCTGCCCTGGGCTTGAGTTCGGTCAAACTGTTGAAGTAAGGCCGATCATATTGGACGATAAGATCCTGGACTGGAAGGATAAGCTTTCGCAGCTGGGCTAGTGCACCAAGTCAGTGACTGGTAGCAAAGCGTCCCGCTTTGCCAGGTTCTGCAAGAGGCGATAGAATCTCCCTTTGTCACGCCGGATTAAATTCGTCCTCTGGACCGTTATCCAGTGCTCCGGAGGAGATGGAGACGTTGTCCCCGGCGAGTTCCCCGGCGATGAACGCTTCGGAATCGAAAAGAGCGAATTTGGTTTTACGGCTTTTCTTAAAGCGAAAATTTAGGTCATTGAAGGCTTTCTCCACGATCTCGGCTCTTAAGACAACGATTTCTCGAGACTCCGAAAGAACCGGAGCGCCTTTGGCTTTCTCAATCAGCTCACAAATTCTGGCCCGGAGTCGTTTGGTCATCCCCAGCATGAAGCTTCGGCGGGCCGTTCTTCTGTTAAAGTGTCGTTCTACTCCATAGCATACCAAATACAAGGTCCACTCGGTTTCCATCGCGGCGCGAAAGACATTGAAAAGGTATAAGGCAATCTGAACGTCAGGCTTTAGTCCGAAAAAGGTCACTTGCACCTCGGTGCTGGTTCGGGAAATCCAGGTCTTTGTTTTCGTAAATTCCGCAATCACCGGGGCAAGAAATTGTACCTCATGGGTATGACGAGGGCGTCCGCAGTTAACCGAGTTCTGGTCGCAAAGCTGATTCGGAGCAGCCGCTTTGAGCTCCTGCATCGACAATCCGTAACGTTCCAGAAGTTCAGCCGCCTTGCCTGCAGCAACGAGTGCTTCGCTTTCGGTACACCCATTGGCAACCGTCATATTCTGTAACGCCTGAAGCTTTTGGACCAGGCTGTCTTTCGATGCGAGATTTTCTTTCATCAAGGGTTCTTTTTGCTTTGGCTTGGTCTTTTTTTAAATGCGCCAAGTCACCGCTTTGGAGGAAATGTTTTAAACCATTCGCGCTGCGCTTTGCGAAGAATTTCTGTTCCCTGAAATAAAAGCGTCCCTTTCTACCTCTTCAACCCGTGAGCCCCCGCAAACCGGGACGGCTAGCTTACGAGAACGTCAGGTAAGTAAAGCGTCCCGCTTTACCTCTTCCTGGCTCCAGAGCAGTTTGGCACCACGTTCTCCGCAATGGACGAGAAGAAAAAAAGGTCGTTATTTTATTTGAAGATTTTACCATTTTGGCCATGCCTAAACCCGCTATGACGTCCGAAGACGTGGAGGCCCTCACTAAGGCGCTTCAGGAAATGCATACCGCCGAGTCTGATCTCCAGAAGGCGTTCATTGAGCAAAAGCCTTGGGAGGAAAGAGATAGGGCGATCAAAAAGGCCCGACAAACCCGCTATGCCTGGATTTCATTGGGCGCCAAGTTCTTCCACAATTGGCCTGTGTAACAACAGAGCAACGGACTGCACCCGTAGCATGTCATGATGCCAATTCATACCCGCTAAGTTCCAGACATTGAGGCAGGCACCGTGGGGCGAAATAAACAGACGTCTGATTCAGCGCGATCCATTTTGCAGGCCGCGGCAAATATGCGAGTATGGTTTTGTGCGCACAACGGTTGATTTGCCAGACTCGCTCTTCAAACGCGTGAAAGTCGGGGCAGCTCTGCGTACATCTGGATGATCGGATGGTTTTCCTCGATGAACCGCCTTCGCTGGAGCCGATCTGGCGGCGGTTGACTCGGTCAAGCAAGGCGGAGCAGGGAACCCGGACGGACGCATACCTCGTCGGATTCGCGATTGCCGCCCAGGCGCGATTCGTTACTTTCGGCCGCGGGTTTAGCCGGTACGGTCAACTCCAGATTACTTTATTAAAGAGATCTACCACCTAAAGCACCAAGGCACTTCAGGAAATGCTCACCCTGGGAAAGGCAAGAAGCAATACTCGCGGGCTCGGATTTGTCTTCTCGGTATGCCTTTTTGCGATCTGCCATTGTAACGCCTCCGCGCAGTCTCAGTATCAAAGCAGTACGGATTTTGCTAAGTTTGCGATGAAGCTACGCGAGAATGGACTTCTGACATTTGAACCAAAACTAAGGAGTGCGGTCGGACCCACTATGGCCGGCCGAGGTTTGCCGCTAATTGGCGGACTCGAGCGATACCCCTGGAAAATAGGTATCGTGACCACGATCTTTTGGATCGGAGAGCGTCCAACCACTAACAATCCGGTGCCGAACGATCGTAGTTCGTGGGATCCGAACTGGTTCTCTAATTACGGCGGCTACGATGACCCGAATTCTAAATGCCGCAGGGATTTCATCCCGACAAGCTTTCTCCCGCGGCAGAATCCATTCTACGTCGCCCTCCCTTACAACGATGTCGAGGGAGAACATACCAAACCGGAAGCGAAAGAGGTGATTCCTTGGTTCAAGGAAGCTTTTGCGCGCGACGGTCAATCCGTTCTCAAGGGGCGCTGGCTCGCGATCCGTCGTGGCAACAGAGTTTGTTATGCGCAGTGGGAAGATTGCGGGCCTTTCAGCACAGATCACTGGCAGTATGTGTTTGGCGACGATCGTCCAAAACCAAATCTGAATCAGAACGCCGGGCTTGATGTCTCCCCTGCGGTTCGGGATTACCTCGGTCTCCGCGACATTGATGTGTGCGACTGGAAATTTGTCGAATTCCGAGAAGTACCGCCAGGTCCGTGGGCAATGTATGGAGATAATAATATGTTTGTTATTTTGCGACGTCAGAGCATCGAGCAATTTGGGCATCGAAACGTACAGGAGATGATACCGGCCGATTAGGTTCTGAAGGAGGCGGCGATGGTGTATCTCGATGTCTCTTACGCTCAGAAGGATGAGGCCAAGCGTCTTGGTGCCCGCTGGGACCTGAGAAGGAAGCTCTGGTACTTTCCCGGCGACGTTCTTCCTGCAGAGCTGGAGCGGTTTCGCCCTTCAATGGAAGGAAATGAACTGTTAGCAAAAATCATCCTTGATATCCCTTTTACCTGCCGAGATATCGCTGCAAGGGCTGGAGCCCGGTGGGATTCCGAGAATAAAGTCTATTTTTTCGAGAAAAGACCGGGACATGAGCTGCCAATCGAACTTGTCGGGTTTGAACCCAAGGAGTTTAGTTGGGAAGAAAAGATCCAGAGGGAACTGAACGGTCAATCGTTCGCGAGCATTCCGCCCCAGAAAAAGATCACGCTCAAACCCCACCAGCTCGAGGCTGTCACGGAGATATTCCTCGCCTACCAAGAGGGGTATCCGGGCTTTCTTCTGGCCGATGATGTCGGCCTCGGAAAGACCTTCGCGGCGTGGGCCAGTATTCTCATGATTCTCGAAAGCTCGCAGGAGAAAAGGAAGATCCTTATCGTTTGTCCCCTCGGCGTTGTCGCCAACTGGCGTTCAAGTATCCGGTGGATGGGCACCAATGAATGGGTCGAGGAATTGGTCATCTTGAACTATGACCGCCTGGGCAAAATCTTTGAGACTAAAGCCCGGAAAGCCGCTACAAAGATCAGCAAGAGAGATCTGGCCCGGCGAGGGGCAGTGAGCGAGAAGTTCGATGTCGTTCTCTTTGACGAATCCCACGCGCTTAAAAACCTGAACGCTCTGAGGTCCAAATTTTCCATCAAACTCTACGAAAACGCGAAAATGATCTTCTGGCTTTCGGCCACGGCCGGGCAAAATCCGCTGGAACTCGGGTACTTGCTTCCGATCCTGGCTAAGAAGACCGGTGACAGGGCTCTCACCACTAAAGACTTTGAGCAATGGTGTGCTCAGAACCTGCCTGGCGTTTCAAGGGGCGCTTTCGGTGCCTGGGCGTGGGCAGGCGGAAAGGAGGACGAGGAAGAGATTCGGCAGCTTCTGTTTGATCCCGACAAAAAAGGCGTGAAATCCGCCTTGCGTCGCCGACCCGCCGACTTGATCGGATGGCCCGAAGTGAACCGTATCCTTCATTTTGTCGAACTCGACGGGAAGGCAAAGCGCCTCTACAGACTTGCCTGGGAAGAGTTTAAAAAGGCGCTTGATGGATGTGGAAGTTTGAGTAAACAGCGGGCCGCGCTCGTTCAAAACGAGGCAGTCATCCGGCTTCGGCAGAAATCATCGCTGCTCAAGGTGGAAGACACGATCGAGCTTTGCCAGGAGCTGTTGGACAACGGTCGCCAGGTCGCCATCTCCTGCGAATTCCTCGCGACAATGGATGCGATGGAGGAGGCTCTGGCAAAGAAGAAGATTGAGCACGCCCGGATAGACGGAGAGCGTACCGGAACGTCTCAGGCAAAAGAGAGCGAGCGGCTTCGGTATCAGCGCGGAGAGACTCATGTTATTCTCTTTAACATCGCCGAAGGGATCTCATTACATGAAGGAGAAACCAACAACGGCGGAAACAATATCCCTCGCTGTCAAATCGATCATGATTTGCGATGGTCCGCCATTCAGGCTCACCAAATCGACGGCCGCAGCCACCGCGACGGGAAATTTGCTCAGGTCTACTGGGTGGTCGCCAAAGAGACCATTGACGCCCGGGTTGCCGAAGTTCTGCTGAAAAAGCTGGAGTCGATGGGCAATCTCCACGGAGATTCCACGAAGGATTTCTTAGAAATATTCAACTTGATCACGGAATAACAAGGATCTGCATCAAGAAATGCTGCTTCTGCAATCTCGCGAAGGGAGAAGGGACCAAAACCGACTCTTGATATGGCGATCTTCGTGATCAAGGAGCATTGGGCTCTAAGTCATCACTTTGACTTTCGGCTCGAGAAAGATGGTGTGTTCAAGAGCTGGGCAGTCCCGAAAGGCTTGCCCGAAAACCCTGGTCTCAAGCGCTTGGCGGTTCAGGTAGAGGATCATGAGTTGGAGTTCGGACCATTCCACGAAGCGAATCCGGAAGGGGAATCTGCCAAAGGTCGCATTAAAGTTTGGGATCGCGGCACATACGAATACGAACAGTGGACGGATGATCGGATCGCCTTCACACTTTATGGTTCTCGGGTCTCCGGAGCCTTTAGCCTTTTTCGCTTTAAAGAGAGCGAACCTCTGAGTTTGGTTTCTGATCAAGCGCCGCCCAATCTGAGGCAGTGTCAGTGTTATTGGCGGAAAGGGGAGGGTTTCGTCGATCTAACCCCAGTTTCCTTTTTAGCGTCTGCAGGCGAAGTCCTGCTCGCGGACGCACGATCAAAACGCAGGTCCTGTCAACGTATGGTTTTCGGGGGCAAGAAAGCCCAAGGTTGTCGAAGACTGGCACTGACACTGGCACTGATACTGACACTGGCACTGACACTCATACCGGCACTTCCTCAATCCCCTGGAGCAAAAAACCGCACAAATACGATGAAGGGTGCTTAAAAAAGAAGCTAAAAACTTGACAACGAATCGTCGAACGATAAGACAGGACACTACGTCTCATTCGGCGTGGGGCCTTCAACCCCTTCTTGATGCACCGGGCGACGATTGCCGCAGTGCCCGGGGATCGCCCGTTTGCATGACGGCTCTCAATCTGACTGACCGTTCCCAGAACAACTTGCGGGGCTAACCCCAATGAGATTTCTCACAAATTGCAAAGACTAGATTCTCGCCCGATTGCGACCTGCCATCACTCCGTGCGACCCTGTTCGCCTGCCCAAATTTTCACCTGATTGCCACGACAGAATATAACCCAGACAAAAGATCCAAATGAAAAAGTTAGATCGTTTCTCCCAAAACATTGAAGGAAGCGCAGGGTTTTCCCGGCGCGAAGCATTGCGCCGGGCCGCAACAGCTGGAGCGTTGCTCTCGCTTTCCTCTCTCGGACTCTCCAGCGCAGAAGCTGCAGAAGGCGAGGCCTACGGCAAATATCCGAAACATCCAAAGTGGAAATTCACTTTTGTGAACCACGTCACCACCAACCCTTTCTTTGTCCCAACCCGGTACGGCGCGGAGGACGCGTGCGCGCTTTTGGGCTGTACCTATCAATGGGCGGGGTCCGAGAAATCTATCGCCACCGATATGGTCAATGCCCTGAACACGGCGGTCTCTGCGGGTGTCGACGGCATCGCCGTTTGCCTGGTTGACCAGGCAGCTTTTAACGACCCGGTCGAAAAGGCTTTGCAGGCGGGTATCCCCGTGGTGTCGTACAACGCAGACGTTCCGACCAACAAACGATTATGCTATGTCGGCCAGGATCTGTTTGTATCGGGTAAAGGATTGGGTCAACGCATCGTTGAATTAGTGCCGGAGGGCGAAGTGGTGGGCTTTATTGCCACCCCAGGACAACTGAATATTCAGCCGCGCCTGGACGGCGCCAAGGCGGCGATCAAAGAGTCCGGCAAAAACATTACGTTGAATGAGATATCCACCGGGGCCGCCTTGAACGACGAAGTCTCCGCGGTCGAAGCCTACTTCGCGGGTCATCCCAACATCAAAGGAATGTTCGCGGTGGATGCGGGCAGTACCGCAGCGGTGGCGAAGACAATGGCGGAACACCAGCTACAGTCTAAAGGTGTCCATGCGGGAGGGTTTGATCTTCTGCCGACCACGCTGGAAGCAATAGCAAAGGGAGATCTCGACTTCACGATCGATCAACAGCCGTACCTCCAGGGGTTTTACACCGTCTTGGTGCTCTTTCTTTACAAAATCTCTGGCGGATTGACCGGGCCCTCCGATATCAACACCGGCCTGAACTTCGTTACGAAGTCCAGCGTCAACCCATTCCTCAACAGTAAAAGCCGCTATGAAGGCAATTCCAGTGAAGAAAAGATTCTGACACGGTCTGGCGCTATATAACGATAAAGAGACACCATGGCGAAAGACGAGGCGGATACCTTACCGCAAAGACAGGATAGCCCACGGCGCGGAGAGCGCCGTGGTGGCTTGGTGGGCCGGGTGGGATCATCCTTGCTCCGGTCCCGAGAATCGAGCGTCGCGATCGCTGGGATTGTGCTCATTATTTATTTTCAGAGCACAGCCCCGGCATTTCTGTCAGCTGGCAACGTGGCTAATCTTGCGGGATACGCCTCCACGACCGCTATTATTGCCGCCGGCGAAGTGATGGTGCTGATCTGCGGCGAAGTGGACCTGTCAGCCGGACAAGTGTACGCTCTTTCCCCGTTCGTGATGTTTTACGCCCACCAGGCGGGCGTCCCATTCGTTTTCGCGATTGCGGTCGGACTGATCCCTGCCGCGCTTATCGGCTTAGTCACCGGATTCATCACCGTAGTGCTCGAGATACCCTCGTTCATTACCACCCTCGGGACCCTGTTCCTCATTAACGGCTTGACACTGACCATTTCAGGAGGTTTTCCCGTTCAGCCCGACGCCGGTCCAATCATCACACTAATCTTCGGCGGCAATGCTATTTCCCAGATCATCTGGGCACTTGGAATCACGCTCATTTTCCAGTTCGTGCTCGTGAAGACTCGGTGGGGAATGCACACCATCGCCACAGGCGGCAATCTCATCGGCGCAAAAGAGGTGGGCATCAAGACCGGCTGGGTCAAGATCGGAAATTTTGTTGTCTGCAGCCTCCTCGGAGGTTTGGCCGGAATACTGGATGCCTTCCGGATCGGCTCGATAGATCCGCTGGCCGGCGGAACCGAAATCATGTTCATGGCCATCGCGTCCGCCGTCATCGGTGGCACGCTTCTAAACGGCGGTTCCGGCACCATCATCGGCGCATTCCTCGGCGCCATCGTGCTTGGCGTCTTAAAGGATGGATTTACGCTTTCCGGCGTCAGCGCCTATACCTTCGATATTATCCTGGGAGCTGCCATTCTTATGACGATGCTGATCAACGTGCGCCTTAGCCGCCTGCGCGCGGCAGGAGGTAAACGATGAGTGAAGAAATGTTGCGTGGCGAGCACCTCTCCAAATCCTTCGGTCGAGTCACAGCGCTCAGGGACGCCTCGATCCGCTTGGACAAAGGTGAAGTTCTTGGGCTTCTCGGTGATAACGGCGCCGGTAAGTCCACGTTGTTGAAGATGCTGACCGGGTTTCACCGGCCAAGCAGCGGCAAGATCTATTTCCAAGGTAAAGAAGAGGTGCTCAGGTCTGTGAGCTACGCGCGCTCACTGGGCATTGAACCGGTCTACCAGGATCTGGCTCTGATCAATGAGTTGAGCGTTTACCGGAACATGTTCCTCCGACGAGAAATCATGTTTGGCGGATTTCTGCGGATCCTCAATGACGGGGCGATGCGCAAACAGGCCAAGGAGCAATTGGTGCAGATGGGAGTGAATATCCCGTCTGTGGATGTCGAGATCTCAAGGCTTTCGGGCGGCCAACGACAAGCGATTGCCGTGGCGCGTTCCGTGTACGCCGATGCCAAAGTTCTTTTGCTGGATGAACCTTTGGCGGCGATGGGTGTGAAAGAGAGCACGATGATCCTGGACGTGATTGGGCGTCTGAAGGAAAAGGGAGATGTTTCGGTCATCATCGTGGCGCACAACTACGCCCAAATATTCGATTTTTGCGATCGAATCAATCTTCTGCAGAACGGCGAGATCACATTCGACCGGAGAACCAAGGATACTTCCGTCGAAGAGCTGACCAGTTTGGTGGTAAACGAATATCGAACTGCCCGTGGACGGAAGACTTAAATTCTCCGCGGCTTGCAAAGCCTATAGATTCGGACATTTCGTAAAGCCGGACGCTTTAGACACGCTGAGCCTTCCGGGGTAAGTAAAGCGTCCCGCTTTACCCTCCGGGAGAGTGAAAATCCTCCCAACTAGCACTAACTTTGGTACCGGGGGCTATTAAAGCCTTGGTAAAGCGGGACGCTCTACATACGTTGAGCCTTCCGGAGTAAGTAAAGCGTCCCGCTTTACCCTCCGGGAGAGTGAAAATCCTCCCAACTAGCACTAACTTTGGAACTGGTGCTATTAAAGTTTTGGTAAAAGCGGGGACGCTTTACATACGGTTGAGCCTTCCGGGGTAAGTAAAGCGTCCCGCTTTACCGAAGATCCGCTGTCAACGGTCGCTTCGTTGTGCCCTGTCAAGTGCCCGAAGCGGTCTGAAATTGTATGTCCGAAAACGGCGAGAGATATCCGGAATAAGGGTTAACATTGATCGCGAGGAAAGCTAAAATTATGCATTTTAGAATCGAAACAGCGATATAAGACTGTGAAAATTGACGCCCATCATCACTTCTGGAAATACTCCGCCACCCAGTACGAATGGATAGATGACGCGATGAGCGCCATTCGTCGTGATTTTCTCCCGTCAGACTTGGAAAAGGAAATTCGCGACGCGGCCATTGACGGCGTCGTCTCGGTGCAGGCCAGGCAGACCCTCGAAGAGACGCATTGGCTGTTAGCCATGGCCGCGCAGAATGATTTTATCAAAGGCGTGGTCGGCTGGGTGCCGTTGACGGAGCCTGCCGTCCGCCGTGAGTTGGATTTGTTAGGGCGTGACCCTCGGTTACGGGCCGTCCGCCATGTGGTCCAGGGTGAGCCAGAAGGTTACCTGTTGCGCAGAGATTTTAACGCCGGCGTGTCCGTCCTGCAGGAAATGGGGCTCACCTACGACCTGCTCATTCGCGAACCTCAGTTGCCTGAAGCAACCCGCTTTGTCGACCAACACCCGCACCAGGTCTTCGTGCTTGACCACTTGGCAAAACCGCGGGTGAGAGAGAACCGACTCGACCCTTGGCGCCAGAACCTTCGGGAGCTTGCACGGCGCGAGAACGTGTATTGCAAGGTCTCGGGCCTGGTCACGGAGGCTGATTTCCGGGCGTGGACGGAAGCCCAACTGCAGCCTTACCTTGAAGCAGCGCTGGAAGCGTTCGGGCCGGCCAGGCTGATGTTTGGCACTGACTGGCCAGTCTGCCTGGTGGCATGCTCTTATCGACGTTGGTACGAAGCTATCTGCAGTTTTGCTGCGTCCCTGTCGCCAGAGGAGAAAGCGAACCTTTTTGGTCGCACCGCCGCTCGCGCCTACGGTCTGCAATAGTTCTACCCAATCGTTTTTTGACGCTCGTTTTCGGGAGTTCCAAATAAATGATTCAAATCCGTAGAATGCCTGGCATTTGAATCCCTGAGATGAATCCTTGGTTCTCTGCCAGTTCTAACTTGTTGCCGGTCTGACTCGCAGTGCGTCGCGAGACCGGACGGTGACCACTGAAGTGCCCAGCTCATGTTGCATTTAATTTTGGTTCTGTTCTTCGCTGAGTCATAAGGCTCGATTGTATGAGAATATTAAGCCGAGTTGCGCTCAGGTTTGTTCTATTTGCGGGAGTGACTTTTGCCGTGATAGTTGGTGATGAATTCGCGTATGGTCAATCGCTCGATGAAGTTAACAAGCGCGATGAAGCCGTCCGTGAAGCATGGGAGAAAACTCCATTTACGATTGGACGCGCTCTTTTTGTAACAGGAAAGCCCGAGGGTTTTGGGATGTATACGCCGCGCTCTCCCGCGCCATTTAAATCCGGCGAGCAGCTCGTGGTGTACGCCGAACCCCTCGCCTTTGGATGGAAAAGCGTGGGCGATCAATTTGAGTTTGGTTTCACGGTTGACTTTGTTCTCAAGACAGCGGCAGGAAAGATCATCGGCGGACAGGACAAGTTCGCAAATGTGGTCTTTAAAAGTCGGGCCCATAACCGGGAGGTTTTTCTTAAACTGGACTTGGACCTCACTGGCGCTTCTCCCGGCGATTACATTCTGGATTTTCGGGTGCACGACGCGGAGGCAGACAAAACCGCAATGATCGAGCTGCCGTTTACCCAGGAATAATCGGGATACCAAGGGTGGACAAGGAACTCAGGAGTCAGGAGTTCAGTAGTTCGGGAGTACGGACCCACCGGGAGCACGAGACGGCGTAGGGTAGCATAGCTTCCAGCCTGAATTTTGTTCGCACCGCGCATTGTCTTCAAAACAATTGGAAATGGTTTTGACGAAGAGCTGGGCGCAAAAAGGGCTTTTCCACAAAGCGAAAGCCAAAGCAACGAAAAGATGTTCCCTCGGGACCCTTCGAAGGGTAGATTCCCGATCTTTGTATGATGACTACACCGAGCGGAACGAAGGTCCCCCCGTCAGATTTTATTCGTGACGTGGTGGCAGCAGATCTGCGCACCGGCAATTTCCCGCGAATCCACACCCGGTTTCCACCGGAACCGAATGGTTATCTCCATATCGGCCACGCGAAATCGATCTGTCTCAACTTTGGGATCGCCCGAGAATTCGCCGGCGTTTGTAACCTGAGAATGGATGACACGAATCCGACGAAAGAGGAAAGCGAGTATGTCGAATCAATTAAGGCGGATGTAAATTGGCTGATCCGCGACTGGGCAGACCATGTCCTGGGCCTCAAGGAGAACGGACAAACCCGCGCTGAGGGCGCGCTCGAGGTCGAACCATTCTACGCGTCCGATTACTTTGACCAGATGTTCGAATATGCGCTCGAACTGATCGCCAAGGGAAAAGCTTATGTCGACGACCTTTCGCCGAAGGATACCGATAGCTATCGGGTTGCCGGCAAGGAGAGCCCGTTTCGAGGACGTTCATCAGATGAGAATCGGGCGCTCTTCGATCAGATGCGCTCAGGCGTGTTCCCGGATGGAACTCGGACTTTGCGGGCAAAAATCGATATGGAGGCGCCGAACGTTTGGCTGCGAGACCCGATTCTTTACCGGATCCGGCACGCTTTTCATCATCGGACGGGCAATCGGTGGTGCATCTATCCCATGTACGATTTCGCTCATTGCCTGAGCGACTACATCGAAGGCATTACCCACTCGATATGCACGCTGGAATTCGAAGTGCATCGGCCTCTTTACGAGTGGATTCTGCAAAACCTCGACCTGCCTCGGCGGATCCCGCATCAATATGAATTCGCCCGTCTGAATCTCACTTATACCGTCCTTAGCAAACGGAAACTCATGCAGTTGGTGGACGAGGGGCTCGTTTCCGGATGGGATGATCCGCGCATGCCCACTATCTCGGGCATGAGACGCCGCGGAGTCACCGCGAGTGCACTGCGCACCTTCGCTTACCACATCGGCATCACGAAATACGACGGAGTCACTGAGGTCGCAGTCCTTGAGCACACGATCAGAGAGGAGTTGAACAAAACTGCGCTCCGTCGTCTGGTGGTATTGCGACCAATCAAAGTCGTTTTGACCAATTATCCGGAACTTCACCCCGAGGAACTGATTGGCGTCAACAATCCCGAAGACCCGGCCGCGGGAACGCGCAAAATAGCATTCAGTCGCGAGATCTATATCGAAAGCGACGACTTCATGGAGAATCCGCCGCCGAAATATTTCCGCCTGCGACCGGGCGGCGAAGTACGGCTTAAATACGGGTACATCATCAGGTGCGACGAGATTTTGAAGAATTCAGCCGGCGAAATCCTGGAACTGCGCTGTACGGCAGATCTGGAAAGCAAAAGCGGCGGCGCAAACGCCGATCGAAAGATCAAAGGCACGATACATTGGGTAAGCGCTCAACATTCCATCGAGGCGGAAGTGCGCCTGCACGATCGGCTCTTTACGGAACCAGAACCCGAAGCCGCCGTCGACTTCAAATTGTGTTTGAATCCTCACTCGCTGGAAATCGTGCAGGCCCGTTGTGAAGCGAGCCTCGGTGACGCGCAGGGCGAGGCGCGTTATCAATTTGAGCGTCTGGGTTATTTTGCGGTGGATCCAGAAAGCAGACCCGGATTTTTGATTTTTAATCGCACGATTTCATTGAGAGATTCCTGGGCAAAACTGACGAATAAAGCGTGATCCCTGGCAGCGGAAGTTATCGGTCGCGTGACCTCGCCTGAGATTCGGGCTTGAAATCGGAAGCCAAAGCGGGAATGCGGCGGGACGCCTGCGATACAATCGGCCCGGCGTCATGCCTCCCTCAGCGACAGGCACGGCAGCCAGTCCAAGGTAGCATAGGCGTCTCGCCTGTGTGTCCCCGGGCGCCGGCTCAATCTCCAGAGTGGGGCGGGGCAGCGAGTTTTTCAGCGTCGCTATGGGCCCTGAGGCAAGAACACAGGCGGGACGCCAGTAAAGTCTCCCGCTTTACCTCTTGAGTTCAGGGGCAAACCGAGACGGATTACTTACATTCATCCCCATTTAGTTGACCACCAGCGCTTTTCTTTGGCCGAAGAAATCGAGGACGAAGGACGACGACGAGACATCTGAGTTGGTCCGTCAATATTTTTCACGATTTTATTCACACGTTTATTCACCGTTTTTGGGGTGTGTCAGGCGATAGTTTGGGCGTAGTCTGAACCGCGAGTTTGGAGAGCGTGGAAGGGAGCGGCAATCCAAAGCAGTGAACCCGAGTTCGACGGTTGAGTACTTTTTTGCTGATCGTCCTCGTGGTCGTGGTCGTCGTCGTCCTCGGTCAGGGATTGCGGATCGCTGACGAAGCGGCCCGTTCCGGGGTCAAAGATCATGTCCCTAGGAGCACCCCACGGGCAAGCGCGCGCGTGAAGATTTGAGAAGAAACTTTTGCGCGGCGGACAACTTCAAGTATCAGAGAGGTTGCAGGAGTCGGAACTCAGGAGTCAGAAGTTGCAGGAGTTGCAGAATACGCGAGCAAGGTCTTTAGCCGAAAATCCAGGACCAGCATCTCCCTGGGAAATCTTCGCCAAGCTCCCAGATTCTCTAGCTCCTGAACTCCTGCAACTCCTGACTCCTGAATTCCGAAATGTGCTCGGAGGCCAGGCCCAAGTTTCAGAGAAGAGAATTAAAACCTCGGATGTCAAAGACAAGCAGGGGATCAGTCAAAATCGCCGCTGGGCGCATTTGGGGAACGGGATTAAGCTCACCGCCATTATGGGAGCTTATAAAGGTCGTGTGAGGCTGAGGAAACGGAAAAGGCGTTCTATTAAAAACCAACGGATTAAAGACGTTGCCGCCACAAAAAAGGCACTCGCTGCGCCTTAAAGACGCTACCAATAGGCGATGTGGGCGAAATGCTTGACAATGTGCCAATTATTGCCAAATTGCCCATATGGGTTCCGCGACGGTGTCTCCTCTGTTGATCGAAACTAAGCCCGAAGGGCTTGCTCCCAAAGAAGAGCGTCTCGCGGCGGCGTTATCGGCAGTGATCAATGCGTCTGAAGTTGATGGAACGGAAGCTCTGCGCGTCATGCGCCGAGTGAGCGAAAGCATTGTTCTGCCCAAGCTCACGGCAGACGCGGCATTCGAGCGCGTGCTGCTTCGTTCGCTGGGCGCCGATTCTGAACTCCGCGAAGCGGAAGGGGGAGGGCTTTCCGATGCGGAGTTCGCCGAACGCATGGGGCTCGGTTCGCGGGAAACGATCCGGCAGTATCGCGGAAAAGGCCGGATTTTTGGCTGGCTCAAGGACTCGCGGAGCTACCGCTATCCGGCTTGGCAGATTCACCGCAAAGAGCTCCTCCCGGGTCTCGCGGAAGTGCTTGCCGCATTGAAGGAGAAGCATTTGCATTCCCTTTCGATCATCGGCTATTTCCTTACCCCGAGCGACGGTCTGGACGATGCCAGGCCGCTGGATCTGCTGCGCGAGGGCAAGGTGGACCAGGTGGTGGCCGATGCGAAGCGATATGGCGACATCGGAGCCTGAGCGCGTGATTGCGCCGGACCCGCCCGCATGGCTCGGCGATATTGCCCTTCCGCTTGCCGACATTCCAGACACGTGGTTTCGGCTCTCACCGCGGCGCTACCCTTCTCCGCTGTTTTGGAGTCGTCTGGGCCGATATCGGTTCGATTCGGAGGAAGCTCGATGGGGTGTCTGTTACGCCGCCGGATCGATCCCATCGGCGTTTCAGGAGGTCTTTGGCAACAAGATTCGCCACCGTGCGCCGCTCGATTGGAGCGAAGTCGAGGACGTTTGTGTTTGGCGTATCAGGACGCCGCCAGAGTTTCGTGGCATCAACCTGTTCGGGGAGCCTCTGACCGTAATTGACGCAACACTGGAGTGCTTTGTCTCGGGCTACCCCAAATCGCAGCGATGGGGATCGGCGTTCATGGAGCACTCCGCTGACCTGGATGGGCTTGTTTATATCGGCCGGCGGTGTGGCAAGCCATGTCTGGCGATGTTCGGCGACGCGGACTCCCCGCGTCGGTATCAGAGCGACATTCGGACGGCGATGCTCGGAGAACTGCAGTTCTGGGACGAGTTCTGGCCAATGCTCGATAGGCTCGGTGTTCGCATGACCTCTATGCCTTATGAAAGAGAGAGATCCCGCGGGTGGACGTTGGCATCACAAAATTAATCCCACGCAATACCGGCGCAGGCTTTTGGCCTAGATACATCCTCAATGATTCTGCGGCTCCAACGGGCCATCAAAGCATGCCCATTTGCCGGCCATATCGGAATACGACCGTAGCTCGATCTTATTAGTCTTGGGCAATAGGCCGGAATTCGACGAGCTTCGCGCCTAGGCTAAACGGTTCGACAATATCGTGGTGGCTTAGCTTGGTTCGCCAAGGTAGGCGATGACTGTTTGATTTATGGGCTTCCGCTTCCGAAAACGCATTCGCCTCGGCAAAGGCATTTGGATCAACCTTTCGAAAAAGGGCGGCTCACTTTCGGTCGGCGGGCGAGGCGCCACGATGAACGTCTCAAAGAAAGGTGTACGGGACACCTTCAGCGCGCCAGGGACCGGGATTAGCTATCAGACGAAGCGAGTCGGAGGAAGCGGATGTTTGGTGTTGTTGGTGACGATCCCTGCAGCGATCGCTGCCACTGTGTTTCTGTTGAATTAATTGCAAGTTTCCGAACTCGAGGAGTTTATCAGTCGATTTTCACGCTGAAATTCAGTTAAACGCGGAACTTCGAAGGACGCCGCCCTTTCAATTGGTTTGGCGAGTCGCTTATCGGCCACTAACTGCTAGGATCTCAATATGCCAACTGAAACTCCGCCGCGGCCCAACAGGAACACCTACTGGGTCGTCCCGCTTAAGTTTCTTTTCTTGCCAAGCAAAGTTTCGGAGGTTTCGAAAGGTCTGATGAATCCAAGCCGATGATCCTGCCTCTATCAATTGAACGACTTCGCAACGGCCAATCTCGTAGGCAGATTTACAAGGGGTTCTATGTAGGCCAGAAATCATACAACATAAAGTTTTTAAGTTTTCGTATTCGAAATTTCGTCACTCCAATCGTCGAATCGGTGCGCACACCTGCGCGAATCACACCGTACCCTACGGGACGGCTCTTTTGGGGTGGCGCTGTCCCAGGCACTTCGTGCCAGGCTATGATCGCACCGTCCCTCCGGGACATTTCGCAACAGGCTTTCGCTAATAGCCTACATGCAAGAAGCGCCGTCATTCTGGATTCCAAGATCTAGCGATGCGTCTGCGCGGAGTCCGGATACAGCAAGCTCACCGCTAACCAAGTCTCTTCGGGCGGACGGACTGTGTTGCTCCAAGGAATGGTAAGGTTCGACATCCGTCGAACTGGCATAAAATACTTATCTCCCAGAAGGCGACAGGACCGCGAACGACTTCTGGCGTCATACTCTGAAGCAACACCAACGGGTTGACAAGAGTATGGGAGAAAGGAGCGAACTCGAGCTAGTTTAACTATGCTATGCTGAAGTTTATAAGAATCCGCTACATTGTTTTTGCATGTCTTCTGGGCATGACGCCCTCGCTTTCCTTTGCTTTTGTCTCAATTACAATTGCTCCTCCTGCGCTGGTGAGCTACGATCAACCGCCCTGCCCACAAGACGGCTATCTTTGGACGCCTGGCTACTGGGCCTCTGCAGATGACGGTTATTACTGGGTTCCGGGAGCCTGGGTTGAACCGCCAGAAGTGAGTTATCTTTGGACGCCCGGTTACTGGGGATATGGAAGCAACGCCTATTTTTGGCACGCTGGCTACTGGGGCCCTCAGGTGGGCTTTTATGGGGGTATCAACTACGGATATGGTTACGGAGGTTCAGGTTTTTACGGAGGTCGTTGGCAGGGCAACGCTTTTCAATACAACACGGCGGTCTGGAGGGTGAATCCCGAGGCGGTGCACAACACCTATGTTGACCAATCGGTCGTCAACAGCGGGCCTATCGGCAGTAACGGAGCTAGCTATAACGGTCCGGGAGGAATTCAGGCGAGACCTACCGCGGAGCAGCAAGCGGCAACGAACGAGCAGCACCTGCAGGCAACGAGTGCGCAACTCCAGCACGAGCAGACGGCCCTGCATGATCCGAACCAACATTTGGCGACCAATCACGGGCATCCGCCCACGACGGCTTTGAGTTCAATTGACGGACATCAAAACGGGGCGCTTAAAGCTAGTCAGGTTACGTCCGGTCGGCAGCAGGGCCATGGCACAGTCGACGCCAAGGCACATCAGACTTCGATTCAGGAAAAGAGTGCGACTAAATCAAGCACAGTGGCGAAGGCTAAGGGCGCTACACCGCAAGTTTATGGGGCTGCAGGCCAGTCCAAGAACCCTCAGATCCCGATTCACGAGAAGCCTGCAACCAAATCGAGCGAAGTGGTAAAGGCTAACGGCCCTGCACACCAAGGCAAAGCAATGTCCACGCAAGTGCGCCTGCAGGCACCGCAGCAGCGGGTGCAGCGCCAACAGGTTCAACATCAACCGGCGCAGCACCAACAGGTTCAGCACCAACAAGCGCACCAGCAGCCGCAGCGTCAACACGCACAGCAAGAAAAGGCGCCTAAAGGTAAAAAAGAGTAGGGGAAAAAGTCCCCCGTTTCTGGTCATGACAGGGATAAGTCGCGCAGTCCTGGATCTTGCACTCTACGCTGTCCCCGGTTCCACGATCAAGGCGGGCGGTGGTCTCGGGACACCGGACTTCACCGAATAGATCCAACCTTCCGATCCATCCGTATCTTGAAACCCTGACGTTTCAGGGAGTTCGGAGGGCATGGTTGATTCCACGACGGAAATTCCTTCGATCGCCCACGGCGCTTGAGGCATTCCTATGGTCTGACGGGCTATGCGAGCGGCTCGTCGATAGATTTTGTGTGAAATCATTGCTGGACGTCGTCCTGAGCCAAACAAGATTTTTGCTGCCTCTTCGGGAATGCGAACAATGATCTCTATGCGCTCGCCGGTCTTGGACGGGTTGTCCTTGTTGTATCGGTGAAGAAAGACGGTGGCGTAGTAATCGTTGATCGTGCGAGCTTTGCTCATGGTTCGGTCCTGATGAGGTTTAATGCGACCTTAGCCTGACCGAGGAAAAGCGCTAGTGCACCAGTCACTGAGTATGGCGACGAATCAAAGATCGTTGTCGCCGACGAAGGCTTTCCAGCTCGTCTCGCGAAAGAATGCGGTCGCTTAGGACCGGATCATGGTCTGAACATCTTGGAGAAGAGCGGCTTCCGCCTCCTCCGGCTTGTTGTATCCGGAAATCACTATCTCCAGAATCTGTTGCCCGAGATTGCGTTCGCCAAGAAGCACTGACTCTAATCGAACGAGACGGTTATTCCGATCACCCGACTCAAGTCCAACAAGGCGGTTGTTCCAATCGTCCCCGACATTAGGCGGTTGTGTAGTCTTCGGACGATCCTGCCAAAGGCAGTAGAAGACATACATCTGCCGGCCATTGCAATCGAAATCCAAGACGCGAAACGGAATCAACAAGTCTCTGACTTTGATTGTGATCGCGCCGCGATCCGCTCTCAGTTTATAACCGACCCCAGGCAGGCAATCTTCTGGACGGTGCAAATGGGCGAGAATTCTCGAACGAGTCGGACCCGGGCCCCACTTTAGAAAGAGGGCAGTCCAATAGCTCCCGTCGCGGCCCTTCCAAGAAGCTGCACGTCCTTCGTCGAATCTCAGTTCACCGGTTGCATATTCGGAGATCAACACATCGGAAAAGTGCTCTTTTGCAATCGGCCATTCGAAAGACCAATGGATTTTTTCCCGCGTTTCATGCGACCTGTACCAAACTTCGGTGGCAAAAACGATGAGGAGTAACCACAGTGCCGAGACCGATCAGTAGTCTGCGAGGAAACGGCATGGGTGCCAATTGCTGCGATGAATTCGGATATGTGCCCTTATGAACTGGTGATCTTTGTGAGGAAGTGAGCGAACCCCCACAGCACAAAGAAACAAATGCTCATGATTGTGAAACCGGCTGGATCATGCCAATTCGCGACGGATTCAATGCCATCTTTAGCGGCGACCCAACAGAGAAGGAAAGTCCGTCCCACATTGCAAAAGAATGCGATCAAGACTCCGCAAATGACGAGGATGCCCCTTCGTTGCCAAGTCATTCGATAAAGCTCGCCGAGAAAAAGCGAAACCATGAGCGCTGCCGGAAAGGATCGAATGCCACTGCATGCTTCATCGATGCCTACGAGCCCAGTATTGAGTTCGATGACGTTTCCGTGGTGCAGCGCCGAGATAGCGAAGAGGTTCAGAGAGTGAACCGTAATCGAGGTGGAAGCCCGCATAAGGCCTTGGGTAATCAATTCTTCAACGATAGGTGGCCACGGGACCGTCGTTAAGATGAAGCAGATGCTGAATGCAAAATGTCTAAGCCAGGATCTTCCACCCACGAAATAGATCCCGCAGAGTGATAGGATCACGACTTCCAGGCCCAGCAGCCAGCTGATCACTCGCCAATCGGGATTGGGCTGCTCGACCAGCCAAGTGGGTAGCAACGCAAAACCGGCAATCCAGAAGACCCATTCCGCGGCGCGTGAGGGCGCGGGTCCAGTTGGAGGTCGAGTGATCCAACGAACAAAGAAAAGATAAGCGCAGATTACCGGTCCTAACCAGCCAAAGCTATATTGCGGGTTAACCGCCCAATGCACCGAAAGGTGCTTGAAAAGCAGGTACCAGACCATCCCGAAAACAACGAAAGGTAATATTCGTTGCAAGAATTTTCGGCCAATTCCGATCATGAAAAAAAGCGAGACTAGACAGCGGTGCTGTCAATTCGAAGCCCATCAAATGCCGCAGGTTTTTGGGCGCAGATCCGAACCCAATTTTAGATCCTATGGACGAGCACCGTTCTTTTGGGCCACCTTCGCACGGAAAAGGTGTAGCGAAGAGAACAGCAGCACCGCACCAACAAAAGGAATCAATACCATCCCTGTGTTTGCTTCGGGAGTGCTGCACATGGGCGGTTTATGATCGTTGTCCCTGTCGTTGCTTTCATCATGGTTGCCCCTGCCGTTGTTTTCACCGTAGTTGCCCTTATCGGCATGGTCAGCATATGCCAGCGCCGGGAGAATCAAGGAGGCGGCTACTAAAGCGCATACCTTGCGGACGTGTTCATGTAATTCGACGTACTGCATACATGCACTTGTTCGGCATTTTTGTTGCGACCTTTAGCCAAGCTCAATGAATATATTTCCCCTAAATTATCATTTTTATTGGATAAAATAAAAACAAGAAATTCCAGGATAAAAACAGATCCTTATAAAGAAAGAATGGCGGGATCTTAGGCTTAAAAAAACTCCAGAGACTCCGCCAGGCGCTTTTTGAAATTGATCGGTGAAACACCCGGATTGATTTTGTCGCCCGACCCGCAATCGGCTTTGTGGTTGTCCCCGAAAAATGGCCCTTGGAGTACCGTGGGGAAGCTTAGCAATCCACGGCAAAGCGTCCTCTACTCAAGAGCAAGCGGTTGCGCTTAAGCTCGAACTCCCGCCAAACCCGAACGCACTAGGACGACCGCACGGGCGTTTTGATCGAGTCGCCGCGGTAATGGACCTTCCGATTTGAGCGTTATCGAGGCGGAAATCAGTGACGCCTTCTCTGCTCGACCAAGCGTGCGATCCACGGCATTTTCGAAGCATGGGCTTCGTTTTCTGACACTAAGGCTAAGACCTTTTGGCGAAATTCTTCGAAGGCTGGATCGTTCTTTTCTACGGCGTGGGCTACCAGATTGGCGACCATGAATTCCACCATCAGCTCCGAAACCTTCTGTAAGAAAGCGGTTTCGGGAGCGCCCTGCTGCCGTAAAATCTCGAGGTAACGGTTTAGTTCGGCCCAGAGATTGCTGAAAGCAGCTTGCCGGGAAATCTCGGCTGCTGCCCGTGTCGTTCGCCACAATTGAATAGAGCAAATCGTGTAAATAATCGTCGAAAGCGTCACGATCGTAGTGAGAATCAGCGGGACATAGGTATTCATGAGCCACCTTTTGGTGAAAAGTGGAGACGGGCTTACTCCAGAGGCAGCTTGAACGTTCGGAAAGGTCAAGGCAAAACGGAAGGTGATGGCCTTACCGTTGGAACCGGGGTCGCCGGCATGGCGCCCGTAATGTATTCAGCCAATCAAGGCCTCAGTCGATCGGGTTTGGAAATCGTCTTGATTAGATGGCATAAGGAAGACCGCGGATCGCGGGCCGATTGATCCTGGCAAAGGTTTCAACTTAGTTCAGGCCAAATTTGAAATGGTGTTATGCACTTTGTTATGCATTTGAACCATTTATCGTCGATTTTCGTCGTAAGTCGTTGATTTTCAAGGGCTATGGCTAGGGGCGGAATCGAACCGCCGACACGAGGATTTTCAGTCCTCTGCTCTGCCAACTGAGCTACCTAGCCGGAATGACAGCGAAGAGCAGGGAATATGGGATGCCGAGGTCTCTGCGCAAGCTAATTCTTCACGCACGATCGGATTCGACGGACTCGATCTCGCCATAGTGGCAGTGCACGTTCAAGGCGATCGGACGGCAGCAAACTTCGCAATCCTCAATCGTGGAAAACGTGCCGGACGAAGTGTCGACGACAGTGGTAAAGACCGCTCCGCAGTAGGGGCAAACAACTCGTGACTCTACTTCGAGGTCCATTCTCCAATTGTAACCGCAAAGAAGGCGCGGACCACGGATTTTTTGGCAAAATGCCGGCAAAAAAAGTCAGACGAGCGCCGTTTCACCCAAGAAGCAACTTGAGAGGCTTTCCCTAAAGCTCTTCCGCGTGACGAGCGCGGGGTTCCCGGTCTTCGATGTGCCCGGAGCTGGGCAGAGTGACAAACGGGCCACCCGCCAGCGGCGCTGGCTGGCTGAAAGCGACATCCGGCATGTCGCTCGGTTTTCCCTCGAGAGGAAAGTCCTTTCGGAGAGGATAATAAGGGTAACCCTCCCACATCAGGATACGGCGAAGGTCAGGATGACCGGCGAAACGGATCCCCATCATGTCGTACACTTCACGCTCGTGCCAGTTGGCGGTGGCCCAGAGGTGCGCGACCGATGGCGCTTCCAGGTGGTCCTCGGAAACCCGGGTTTTCAATCGGAGGTGAATGTTCGCCTCCATGGAGTAAAGTTCGTAGACGATCTGGAACCGAGGCTCATCACCGAAGTCATCGACACTGGAGAGGTCCGAAAGAAAATTGAACCCGAGCTGTTCTTTGGCAAATTTACAGGCTTCCTCGATTTGGCTGAGGGGGAGTTCAAGAGTCGTCTCGCCGCGAAAATCTGTTCGTTGAACAATCTGAAACTGTTCCTGGAGCTTGGAAGCGGCTTCCTCGAGGCTCATGAAAAGACCTCCAGCAGCTCTTTCTTCTGATCCGTGAGTGATTTCTCGAGTTCGATCTTGCCCTGCAGCTTCATCAGGCCTTCCAGGAGCGCTTCCGGACGAGGAGGACAGCCGCTGATGTAAACGTCTACCGGGAGAAGGCGATCAATTCCTTGCAGGACCGCATAGCTACGATACATACCCCCGGATGAGGCGCAGGCGCCCATGGCGATGACCCATTTTGGTTCGGGCATCTGGTCGTAGATTCGCTTGACGGCGAGAGCCATTTTATAGGTCACGGTGCCGGCGACGATCATGACGTCAGATTGTCTCGGCGAGAACCGCATCACTTCGGCGCCGAAGCGCGCAATATCAAAGCGAGCGCAGGCTGCAGCCATCATCTCAATGGCGCAACAAGCGAGACCCATCGGCATCGGCCAAAGTGAATTTTTCCGCATCCAGTTGATGCAGGCATCGAGGCGGGAAAAGATAATGTTTCCCTCAACTTTAGAATCGTAGGCTGCCGGAGCAGTAATTGCCATGCGGATAGCTTAAAGGCCAGGCTGGTCGGAGCAAGCGGAAAAGCAACGTATTGGGAACACCCAGGCGAGACGCCTATGATACTTTGGGCTGATTGCCATGGCTAGCAGGGCAAAGCGGGACGCTTGCTTACTGCGCAGGCGAGCTGCTCGCGGTTGGTTCTGGCTCCAAAGAGGCAAAGCGGGACGCTTCGCTTACTGCGCGGGCGAGTTGTCCGCGGTTGGCTCTGGCTCTAAAGAGGCAAAGCGGGACGCTTTGCTCTGGAGTTTGGACATTTAGGAAGAATACTCGCGCGTTCGCCAAGGTTTTTTCGAAACGTCTTCTCAATCGATACGGGCCTGCCTGACTTGGCTGGCGGCCCTTTTTGCGCCGAAGGGGTACGGCCTGAGGGCCAAGAAAGCATAGCCCAGGCTTTAGCCCATGCGCGTCAACTTAGTTAACGGCTGCACGCCGAAGGCGTAAGAGAACTTAGCCCAGGGTGGAGCGAAGCGGAACCCTGGGTATTCGAATTAATATGCACACCGCTCTGAAGGAGCGGAAGAGACGAACCCCGAGTCGCAGACTATCGCCGGCGCTATGGAAATACCGAGCGAGTCTTGATGGTCTCGGCGGCCAGATTCTTCCGCTCCTTCAGAGCTACGCCGCATTTTTTTTCACTACCCAGGGTTCCGCTACGCTCCACCCTGGGCTAAGCTCCCACGCGCCTTCGGCGCTTAAGACTCCCGTTTAGGCGCTTAAGTTGACGCGCATGGGCTTAAAGCCTGGGTTAATTTCGTAGCGACGGCGCCCTGAAGGGCGGTGGAAAACGCTCCCGCGATGCAGGATGTTTGCCATCGGAGGCCGGCCTTACGCCCCTACTACAGGGCGGAACGGGTTTTTTTGATCTAAACCAGGCTAAAGCCTGGGCTAAGTTCTCCTGGCCCTTCGGGCCGCAGCCGGCCCATTTATAACGCTTTAGCTAAGCATAGCCCAAGCTTTAGACCCAGCCGCGCAAATGGCGGCGAAATGTCCAAACTCCAGGGCAAAGCGGGACGCTTTGCTTACTACGCGGGCGAGCTGTCCGCGGTTGGTTCTGGCTCCGAAGAGCAAAGCGGGACGCTTTGCTTACGACCAAGCCGATAGGTGGTTCTATTGACGCAGTCGCGCGACTAGAGAATAGTGCGCTTCCAGATGGGAGGCCGGCTCACTCGCAATTTTTGTATTATCGCGCACATCGATCACGGGAAAACGACGTTGTCGGACCGGCTGCTCGAGATGACCGGGACCATTGAGGAGCGAGACAAGCAAGATCAGTTACTCGATTCGATGGATCTGGAACGTGAGCGGGGCATCACGATCAAAGCGCACCCGGTGACGATGCAGTACTTGGCCAAAGACGGCCAGACCTACCGGCTGAATCTCCTTGATACTCCAGGTCACGTCGATTTTGCCTATGAAGTTTCTCGCAGCCTGGCGGCCTGTGAGGGGGCGGTGCTGGTGGTGGACGCGGCCCAAGGCGTGGAAGCCCAGACGGTGGCGAATGTGCATCTCGCCATGAAACAGAACCTGACGATCATCCCGGTCATTAACAAGGTCGATCTCCCGAACGCCGATGTCGCGACGGTGAAGAAGCAACTCGAAGACATCCTTACGATCTCGGCGGAGGAAGCCATTCTGGCCAGCGCAAAGACCGGGCTCGGGGTTGAAGATGTCCTGGAAGCGATTGTGAAGCGTGTTCCTGCGCCGAAACCGATCGCGGACGGGAAATTGAGAGCGCTGGTCTTTGATTCGATCTTCGATGTTTATCGCGGGGTGGTCGCCTACGCGCGAGTTTTCTCCGGGAGCCTGGTCGCGGGTCAGGGTGTCAAACTGATGAGGACCTCGAATCATTACGAAATCAAAGAGGTCGGCATCTTTACGCCCAAGCCGTTGGCGCAACCCAAGCTTGATGCGGGTTACGTCGGGTACTTTATCGCGAACATCAAATCGACGACCGAGATCAAGATTGGGGATACTTTAACGGACCAGCGCAACCCGGCTCTCGAACCATTACCTGGATTCCAGGAGATTCATCCGATGGTGTTCAGCGGGATTTACCCGATTAACACTGCGGATTTCGAGCATTTGAAAACAGCGCTGGGCAAACTGCAGATCAACGACTCGGCTTTTGTCTATCAAGCGGAAAGTTCGGTCGCCCTGGGGTACGGGTTCAGATGCGGGTTCCTTGGCCTGCTGCATATGGAAATCGTGCAGGAGCGTTTGAGGCGGGAATTCGACATGGATATCATCGCAACCTACCCGAGCGTCGTTTATCGGGTACTGAAAACGAATGAGGCTCTGATCGAAGTCGATAATCCTTCCTTTTTACCCGACCCGAGCGTCATCAAGGAGATCCAGGAGCCGGTCGTGAAATGCTTTGTCATGTGTCCGAACGAAAATATTGGGGACATGATGCAGTTGATGATGGAGAAGCGGGGAGAAGTCGAGCACACCGAATCGCTCGATACGCGTCGGGTCATGTTGACGGCGGTGATGCCGCTCAACGAGATCCTGGTTGATTTTAATGACAAGATCAAATCCCTGACGCATGGCTACGGTTCCATGGATTACGAGCAGAACGGCTATCGCGCCGCGGACCTGGTCAAGCTTGATTTGCTGGTTAATGGGGAACCGGTGGACGCTTTCTCCAGTATCGTCCATCGGGACAAGGCCGACGGCCGGGGCCGTCTTCTGGCGGCCAAGCTCAAGGAGGTTATTCCACAGCAACTTTTTCAGGTGGCAATCCAGGCTGCGATCGGTGGTAAAATCATTGCCCGTGAGAACGTCGCCGCTTTGCGGAAAAACGTGACTGCAAAATGCTACGGCGGTGACATTACCCGCAAAAGGAAACTGTTGGAGAAGCAGAAAGAGGGTAAAAAACGGATGAAATCGATCGGGAGAGTGAATATCCCGCAAGAAGCATTTATCGAAGTTCTAAAGACCAACTGATGTTTACGCCCAAATATATTGAAGAAGGGCGCGCTCTGGCAAAGGCGGCGCGAAAAGTAATTAACTACCGAAAAGATGTGGCACGTCCGGAAGATCTCGATCAAGTCCGGCAGAATCTCGCAGGACTAGACGCAGCGCTGAAAAAGCGGTCAAGCGAGGGTGTGCAGAAAGCCGAAAAAGAACTTCTGCCTTCATTGGGTAAGGTTCAACCGCTGCGGGATCTGAGCGGGATTCGGGAGAACCTGGAGCTTATTGTGGTGGCGATCGTGCTGGCGCTCGGGATCAGGGCTTATTATCTCCAGCCCTTCAAGATTCCCACCGGCTCCATGCAACCGACGCTCAATGGGGTGATCGGGCATCGGACTGACGCGCCGCCGCCCAATATTCTGGTCCGCGCGTTTCAATTTGTGACGCTTGGTCGCACTTACGAGGATGTGGTGTGCGAGGAGCCAACCGATTCGATCGACTCGATCTCCCCGGCAAAAGTCAACCCCTTCTGGGACGGTTCGGTGATTCGAATGTCGTCCGGAAAAATCTACCGGATCGGAATTGATCCGAGATCGCTGGAAGATCAGATGCGGGTTGGTCCTGGCCAAGCCTTTAAGAAGGGAGAACCGATTGTGCGCGGGTATGCCGATCTGGGCGATCAACTGTTCGTCGACAAATTCAGTTACAACCTCTTCGGTCCGCATCGGGCAGATGTTTTCGTTTTCCGAACCAACGGAATCCTCGGGATCCCTCCCGGCCCGAATATGGAAAGTGAGCACTATATCAAACGTTTGGCCGGAGTACCGGGTGACACGTTGCGGATTCAGCAGCCGAAGCTGTACGTGAATGGTCAGGAAGCCCAGGAATATGGGTTCCGGCGGGTTGAATCTCAACAGAACGGCTACACGGGTTATCGAAATGTCCCGAGAGACACCATGTATTTAGGCGATCCCAGTGCGACCGTTACGATTCCACAGGGGAGTTATTTCGCGTTGGGCGACAACAGCGCCAACAGTTATGACAGCCGTTACTGGGGGTTTGTGCCGTGGCAGAACGTTGTCGGACGAGGAATGTTTGTCTATTGGCCGTTCTCGAGCCATTGGGGATTTGTCAGGTAAGGTCAAGGCGAAAGTCAGAGCTATCAGCGAGTTGGAGCAAATCAGGAATTCAGGAGTTACAGGAGTTGCAGAAGTTACAGAATTCGTGAATGGTTCGGCGGTTGGACCCGATGGTGCTCGCGTAGGCTGCAAGGGCCCAGGAGATTTCTTCCAGGAGAGCGTCCATCCGAGACTCGAGCACTCCCAATTCTGCAACTCCTGAATTCCTGTAACTCATGAATTCTCGAATCCCCGAACTCCGCAACTCCCGCCACCCCTGAATTCCCCCTTCCCCCCACCTGCCGCTTCGCAGTCGGTCGTGCTCGCGACCGCAGGCGTGCTCGTGGGATATCTGCTCCTGATTTTTGGAAATCCTGTCTCCCGGTTTTTCCGGGACGGATTGCGGTGCTTGCAGCGCCACCCCCGGATGTGGATCTGGCTGTCGGTTTTCGGAATGGCTTATACCGTCTTTCAGATTCTGCAGGCCTACCAATTGGAAGAGAGGGATTTTCGGCAGCTGAATTTGCTTTATTGGCCGGCCTTTAAGCCGCGCGGCTGGGCAACCTCTGCCGGCCAGGCGTGGTTACCAGGGCTTGAATTGCTGGCCGGACTTTTCAACCAGGCTGTGGTCAGTTATCCCACTTCGGCCCTTGCTGCTTTGCTATTCCTGCTTAATTGGCGGGGTTACCAAATGCAGTTTCTACGCCTGGCGAAGGGGCGCCTCGGTCGATGGTGGCTGGGCATTTATCCGACCCTGGTGTTGTGCGCTTTCGCGGCGTTCTGCAAGCCGATCTTTTCGCTTTCGATCTATTGGCTTAACCGATACTTCGACGGCATTTTTCTGCTGCGCGTCGGGGCGATCATTGACTGGCTATCTTTCCAGTTCGAATACCTGTTCGGTCTGCTGATCCAGATTTTTCTCGTATTGCTTACCTTTGTCTGGATTCGCGGTTTGAATTCCGAGCCCCGCCGGATCTTCGAGTTTGCTCTGAAACGCGCATTATATGTCGCGAAATGGGCCGGCGTAGTGTTGCTGGCAACTTTTCTTCTGATCCACCTGCCATTGTTAGTCAGTTACTTTTGGATCACGCAGCAAACTGATTTTACGAACGCAGTGATCCAGTATGTCGAGCAAACCGCTCGTCCGTTAATCGCGGTGGCGTTGATTATGTTTTGTTCGATCCAGATTACCCTGATTCTGCACAACGAGACGCTGCGTGACGCCGTCCACGAGCACGCTCAACTCGCCCGGCGACATTGGTCCAGGATTATCTGGTTTCTGGTCGTGGCCGGACTTCACTTATTCGCTCTGAGCTGGTTGACCGATTTCATGGTGGGAGCATTTCCCGAATATTCTGTGCCGAACCTGTTATTTGCCGCGTTGTTTACCCTTGGCAGGGCGTTCCTGGCAGCCTGGTTCCTGGCAAGCTGGGTTTGTCTCTACCGGGCGTCGCAAGCAATGCCGAAGGAGATTCGATTCTGATCCTGAAATCTATGGAATCTGCGTAATCTGAGGTTCACCTCTTACTTTTGGTTTTCCAGTTTTATGGCGATCGATCTTCTCAGGACCAGCAATCTCAGCGCAGAGCGTGTGGACGAGGGTGAACCCCGGGAAAGTATCCGCAATTTCACCTACGAATTTCGACCCGGATGCTTTTATCAACTTTCCGGACCGGAGTTTGGCGGGAAACGTCTTTTGCTCCAAATCCTCGGTCTTCTTCTGCCGCCTGATTCGGGAGAGATTTATGTAGATGGTTCCCGGGTTACAGATCTCGACATGGAGGATCTGAGCGAAATTCGGAACCGAAAATATGGCTTTTTATTCTCTTCACCTTTCTTGTTACCTTCATTTAGCGTTCTCGAGAACGTCGCGATGCCGCTCTTCAAGGTCGCTCAGGTCGAAGCTTCCGAGGCGAAAGTGATCACTGAAGAGATCCTGGAGTTCGTGGGTGTGTCGCGAATTGCGACGAAATCGGTGGAGGAATTGGACCAGCTTGACGCGATGTTAGCTGCCCTGGCCAGGGCGCTGGTGCATCATCCGCGTGTTTTAATTGCTGAACTTGTCGGGAAGAACCTGCAGGAGAGTGAAGCAGAGGTACTTTTATCGACTCTCCGTGCGAGCGGCCGGCGGCTTAGGCTGGCGGTGATCGCGACCCTGGCGCCGCATATCTTTTGGGAACAAGCGGATGTTCGCCTGGAAATCGGGCCGGAAGGGGTGGAAGAATTCAGGCGAGATCCGCACCTATGAGCGAAGCAAAGGAAATCACCAAAAAAAGTCAGTCGAATCTGGCATTCGCCTTCTTTTCCTTACCCAAAATTAAGCGTCAAGATATCACGACATTCTATGCGTTCTGCCGACACGTGGATGATGCGGCCGATGATCCGGATGTCCCGCTAGCCGAGCGTAAACGTTGGCTGCAAGGTTGGCGTCGTTGGTTGGTGCAAGCGGAACCGAACGAGCCGGGATTCGCCCCAGAGCTGAGAGCTTTGATTGGCAAGTACAAGATCGATCGCGGGCTTTTCGAAGAGATTCTCCTTGGCGTGGAAATGGACCTCGAGCCGGTGAGGTTTGAGGATTTCGAAGCGTTGCACCGATACTGTTACCGTGTCGCCAGCGCGGTCGGTCTGGTGAGTATTGAAATTTTCGGATATCGGAATTCGAAGTCCAAAGAGTATGCGCACAAACTGGGGATTGCCCTGCAACTTACAAATATTATTCGGGATGTTGACAAAGACCTGAAGACCGGAGGACGGATTTATTTACCGTTGAGAGAGCTGAAAATGTTTGGTTACCCGGAAGAGGCGTTGCGCCAACGGACCTACAACGGTGCGTTTATTCGTTTGATGCAATTCCAGGCGGAACGCGCGCATTCGTTTTTCAGGGAGGCAAAGCGACTATTACCCTCGGAGGACCGACGATCGATGGTCGCCGCCGAAGGAATGCGTGCGATCTATCACGCGCTGTTACGAAGGATGGAAAACGACCGATTCAAGTTGTTCGGGAAGATGTATCGCCTGAGTCATCTGGAAAAGGCGATCCTCCTGTCAGGACAGATTGCGTCGAAGTCGCTTGGTTAGGAGTTGCAGGAGCCGGGAGTCAGCAGTGGCAGAATCGGAAGGCGGCCTTCCCGGTCCGTGGGTGGATTCATCCGTTTCCATCCGGTGAAGAGTTCGACGCGGTAGCTGTCCATTCGATGAGAGTATTTGTTCCCGGCCATCGGCATTTGTCTTCCGCTGCTCCTGAACTCCTGCAACTCCTGACTTCTGACTCCTGACTCCTCACTTCTTCAAGGACCGAGGGAAGCTTTTCAGCGAAATAACAGACGGCAAGCGAGCACGGACGCGATCACTCCGACCAAATCAGCAAAAAGTCCGGCCGGAATTGCGTGCCGCGTCTTGGTGACGCTGACCGAGCCGAAATAGACTGCGACAACGTAGAACGTGGTCTCGGCGCTCCCATAAATCGTTGCTGCCATGTAGCTTAGAATGTTGTCTGGGCCAAGCTGTTTCACGAGATCGGTTAAGACGGCGGTTGAACCGCTGCCGCTCAGCGGTCGAATCAACACCATTGGCAGGAGGTCGGCCGGGAATCGCAGCCAGCTCAGCAGCGGATTGAGAAGCTGCTTTAAGACGCTCAATGCGCCGGAATCGCGAAATACCGCGATGGCCACCAGCATTCCAACAAGGTAGGGAATGATTCGGACGGTGATCGAGAAGCCTTCTTTGGCGCCCTCAATGAATTCTGTATAAACCGGGATTCTTCGACTGGCGGCATATAACGGAAAAAACGTCAGCAGAAAAGGGACCGCGAGAGGAGAGAGCGCATTGAAAAATGTAGCGATGCCCGCCAGAAATCCCATGGGCGCAGCACCGAGAAACCAATAGGGAAAGGCGTTCGGGATAAAAAGCGCGAGGAAAAACAAAATAATCGCCGCCAGAACCCATGGCGCCCATGGAGCCATCGGTAACGCCTGCGCCGCGTTGCCGTTCGATTGGGGCGAAACCTGGGCGGCGATGGTTGTCGAGATGCTCGTCTGTCTCTCCCAACGAAACGGACCAATTCGCTGAAGAAACTTGACGGTGATGATCGCCGAAACGGTCGCGAAGAAAGTCGCGATCAACGTGGAGCCGACGATTCCCGTCGGATTCTTAGAGCCGTTGATTGCGAGGATATTAATGGCGGTGGCCGGGACCAATTGAATCGAACTGGTATTAATCGCCAGGAAGGTACACATCGCATTCGTCGCGACGCCTTGTTTAGTGTTCAGCTCGTTCAACTGACTCATTGCGCGCAAGCCGAGCGGTGTTGCGGCATTGCTGACACCCAGCATATTGGCGGCCATGTTCATGACGATCGATCCCATCGCCGGGTGATCGGGGGGCACATCCGAGAATAGCCGAACTAGAACCGGGCGGATGAATCGGGCAATCTGTTGGATAAGTCCGGCTTTTTCCGCGAGTCGCATCATACCGAGCCAGAGAGTCATGGCGCCGCAAAGCGGCAACGCAACATCCATGACAGCAGACTTTGCTGCGTTCAGCGCACCCTGATTGATGGCCGCAAATTGTCCCGTGATGCCGGCCACCAGAACGCCAATCAACAAAAGGCCGAGCCAGATCAGATTCAGCATGGAAGTTCTTACCTAAGGAAAACGGATTTCCCTGGCGTCTTTTGACATGTATCAAAATTCAATAGACTCTGAGGAGGCGACATGAATCAAACAGATTTGAACGAACTTTTGTCCGAAGAGCGATTTAGTCCGTTCATCCTTACGACCTTTGATGGTTTCAGCCTCGCTATCGGTCCAGAAGAGCGAAAGCATATGCTAGTGGGTGCTCGAATGCTGATTGCTCTGGATGCCGAAGGAAACGCCATCCATATTCCATATCGCTCAATCGCACATATCCGAGAGAAGAACTGACTTTTGCGGCAAAAATGCTGGCCAAATAGAGGAAGTGTTTCGCGGCATCGAAATCCAATTGAAGATTTGTGAGCATGAGCTGCACCGGTATTGGCCCCGGTTGAACGAATCTTGTCGGATGGTCAGAATTCTGCGATTTAGTACTTCACCATGAAACTCATCGGGAAAAAGGCGTTAGTGACGGGCAGCAATCAAGGAATTGGGCAGGCGATCGCACTGCGGCTCGCCGAGGAAGGAGCCGACGTCATCATCGATTATGTCACCCATCCTGACACGGCGGCAGAAACCGTTCATCGCGTGCAAAAACTTGGCCGCCGAGCCGTTGCGGTCCAAGGGGATATCGGCAAAGTAGCGGACACCCAGCGGATGGTGGCGGAATCAGTCGAGGCGCTCGGTGGATTGGATATCCTGGTCAACAATGCCGGGGTTGAGAAGAACGCTCCATTCTGGGAAGTCACGGAAGCAGATTACGACTTTGTGCTCAATATCAACCTGAAAGGCGCATTTTTTGCCACGCAAGCCTTTGTCCGGCATCGAATGGAGGTCAAACAGGCCGGCAAAGTGATCAATGTGAGTTCGGTGCACGAAGATTTGCCCTTTCCGCATTTCACCTCGTATTGCGCGAGTAAAGGGGGCATGAAAATGGTCATGCGAAACCTCTCGATCGAGCTGGCGCCGTTCGGGATCACCATCAACAACATTGCGCCCGGTGCGATCGAGACACCGATTAACACTGCACTTTTGAATGACCCTCCGAAGTTGAAAGCTTTGTTGGAAAACATCCCTCTTTCGCGCCTGGGTAAGACCTCCGATGTGGCCGGCGTGGCGGCGTTTTTGGCGTCCGCCGACGCGGACTATATTACGGGCACAACGATTGTCGTCGATGGCGGACTCACTTGGAACTACAGCGAGCAATAAGAATCTAAGCGGAACAAATCTGGCGGTTACGTAGAACTTTACCCAGGAAATTAATCTGTTATGGATGCATGCCCAATTCCTCAAGCAGCCGAACCCTGTGCGCTGGTAATCTTCGGCGCGTCCGGGGATTTAACCAAGCGAAAGCTGTTGCCTTCGCTCTATAACCTTGCGTCGTACCACCTCCTTCCGGCGGACTTCAGTATTATCGGCGTTGCGCGCCGTCCCCTGACGGACGATGTGTTTCGGGATCAGCTTGGGAAAGCTCTTGCGGAGCTTGGGACTCAACCGGTCGATCCAAATCTCTGGAGCCGATTTCGAGGTCGAATTTCGTACTGTGCAGGGGAATTCGATAATCCGGAGACCTATAAGAAACTGAAGGAGGCGCTCGAAGCCTCGGAGAAGGTATTGAAAACCTCCGGGAACGTGGTGTTCTATCTTTCGGTACAACCGGACTTCTTTGCGACCATTGCCAAAAGGTTATCGGAAGCCGGCCTCTTAGCGGAAGAGGGTAACCGGTGGCGTCGGGTGATCATCGAGAAGCCGTTCGGGCATGATCTGGCTTCCGCGCGTACGTTGAATACCCAGTTGACGGCGGTTCTGAAGGAGCATCAGATTTATCGAATCGATCACTACCTTGGCAAAGAAACGGCACAGAACCTTTTAGTCTTTCGCCTTGGCAACGCGATTTTTGAGCCGATCTGGAATCGGCGTTACGTCGATCACGTGCAATTGACGGTGGCGGAGTCTATTGGCGTGGAAGGCAGGGGCGCATTCTACGAGTCTGCAGGTGCCTTCCGTGACGTGATGCAGAATCACATGTTTATGCTGCTGGCCCTGATCGCGATGGAGCCGCCAACCTCGCTGGAGGGCGAAGCGATCCGGAACGAAAAGGTAAAATTGCTCCGTTCGATCCGGCAGACGACGCCTGAGGAAGCCCTTATGAACACGGTTCGCGGGCAATACGGAGAAGGCATCGTGGGTGGTAAAAGGGTATCGGCGTATCGGAAGGAACCGAATGTCGATCCGAATTCGACCGTCGAAACGTTTGCCGCGGTCAAGCTGAGGATCGAGAACTGGCGTTGGGCCGGAGTCCCATTTTATTTGCGTTCCGGGAAACGGTTGCCGCAACGCACCACCAGCATCGTCTTTCGTTTTAAGACGCCGCCATTGTCGCTCTTTGCAATCAATGAATCGGATCCAATTGCACCGAACTATCTGATTTTCAACATTCAGCCCGAGGAAGGAATTACCGTCCAAGTGCGCGCGAAGATTCCAGGTCCGACTATTTGCACGCGGTCCGTCCGTTTGGAGTTTGACTATAACCAATTCGGAGATCGTCAACCAACCACCGGTTACGAGAAACTGTTGTACGATTGCATGGTCGGAGACGCGAGTTTGTTCCATCGTTCCGACATGGTGGAAGCGGCCTGGGAAGCGGCTTCACCGATTCTGGAAGCGTGGAATAATAATCCGCCGAAAGACTTTCCAAATTATGCGAGCGGAACCTGGGGACCGGAAGCGGCGATGCGCCTCCTCGAGCGAGACAACCACCACTGGTGGACCGGAGAAAAGCATTGATTGATCACCACCATCCTGTGCAGGCGTTGGGTTGACGTCAATTACCGCAGTGTTTTGGAGAGCGTCTGCAGAGAGTTTTCGGCGAAAAGGCCGGTTCTCCTTGAACTTGTGGGGCGATTATGGATCCAGAGTTTTCGTTGATTCAGGCGCGATTGTCTCACGAAGATGATCTCGTAAACCAGCGGGTCTCCTGGTTGGTCAATTCGCAGTCCTTTCTGCTTACGGCTTATGCAATTACGCTCAATGGCCTGGCTGTGGATGCGAGTAAACCCATGGCAATCGTTCAACGGAAACTTTTGAACTTGTTGCCGGTTGTCGGTGTCGTGTGTGTGCTGCTGGTCTGTGTGGCGCTCATCGGCGGGCTCTCCGCGATCGGTGAACTCAGACGGTTTGCCGCGACGCAATACCCGAAAGATCGCCTGTTTCTTATTTCAAAGCCGACGACCCAGTTCCTCGGAGTCAGCGCACCGGTCCTCATTCCACTCGTTTTTCTTGTCATCTGGTCGGCGGTTCTGTTCTAACCCGCGGAAGACAGAATTCAGCAGTTGCAGGAGTTGCAGAGGCCCGAGGCTTGGAAGTAAGTAAGGCGGGACGCCTTACTCTGGAGTTTGGCCGCAAGCTTCGGTTTGCCGGCGCGATCCCATCCCGAATCAGGACCTGTCCGCCTGCTCTGGAGATCGAAAGCCGGAGCCCGGGGACACACAGGAATCCTTCATCGAAATGCCCAAACTCCCGGGCAAAGCGGGACGCTTTGCTTACGTGTCCAAACTCCAGGGTAAGGCGGGACGCCTTACTTAGTGTGCCCGACATGGGTCCAATGTAGTCAAATGAAAGGAATTGATCGGAAGCCGTGACAGCAACCGTAGCGAAAAGCAAGGCTTAGGCCGCGAGGCTTTGGGCTGAAAGAAGCAGTAGCAAAGACACGATCGTAGGAACACGAACGGGCAGCGAGGCCGCTTGCGGGCGAAGAGTATGCTAAGGAATACGAAATCCAACCGTCACCGAAAGACGCAAGAGGTAGAGCCCGACGACACGGGTCGAAACATTGGACACCTTACTCGGGGAGATCTGTCGGGCGAGAGCGCGGCAGAAGTCAGCAGAGGCCGTAGTAGTGAAGAAAGCCGGTGAAAGCCGGAAGGAGCGAAGGGCCAAAGAATCAAGAGACAGACCAGCTGAAGGAACTCTGGAAAAGCGGAGCAAGAAGATTCCCGAAACAGTCTAGGAGCGAGCCAAGAGCACACTTCCCAGACAGATCAGCGAGGGGAGAGTAAAGCAGTGGATCTGCTTGAAGGAACCGAGCGATGGGAAGCGAGCCCGCACCAGGCGAGACAAAGTGCAGAAGGGCTCAATGAAATGACCATGGACGAAGTGCTAAGCCGGGAAAACCTCAACGCGGCCTACCGAGTGGTAAAGGCCAATGCTGGGGCGCCCGGAGTAGACGGGATGAGCGTAGAGGAATTAAAGGAACATGTGAGAAAGCATTGGGAAACACTGCAGAGCAAGCTGCGAAGTGGCGAATACCAGCCGGCGGCGGTCCGAGCGGTGGAAATACCCAAGGCAAAGGGAGGGGTCAGAACGTTGGGAATACCGACCGTAGTCGATCGGCTGATCCAGCAAGGGATCCATCAAGTACTGAGTCCGATTTTCGAAAAGGACTTCAGTAACCATAGCTACGGATTCCGGCCTGGACGTAGTGCGCAAGACGCGGTAGGAGCGGCGCAGGAATACGTCAAAGCGGGAAAAGGGTGGGTAGTGGACATCGATCTGAAGGCGTTCTTTGACCAAGTCAATCACGACAAACTGATGAATCTGGTGGGCAGAAAGATTCGGGACAAGGAGATACTCAAACTGATAGGCAAATATCTGCGGGCCCCGATGCAACGAGGCGGAAAGAAAGAAGCTCGAGCCAAAGGGACACCGCAGGGCGGACCATTAAGCCCCCTGTTAGCGAATATCTACCTTGACCCGCTGGACAAGGAGCTCGAAAAGCGTGGATTGGCGTTCGTCCGCTATGCAGACGACATCGCCATCTTCGCCTCGAGCCAACGCTCAGCAGAACGTAATCTGGAAAACGTAGTTAAATGGTTAGGGAAAGAACTGAAACTAGAGGTCAACCGAACCAAGAGTGGAGCAGGACCGACAGAACAAAGTGGACTACTGGGGTTCCGGATAGACGCGGAAGGAACGATTGAGATAGGGGACCAAGCGGTCCAACGTCTCAAGGAACGAATACACGAACTCTGGGACGCGCGACAAAGCAAGACCAGTCAGCAACTCAGTCAACAGTGGCAAAGCTACATCCAAGGGTGGTGGAACTACTTCCAACTGGCCGAAAGGCAATGCAACGTCAAGGACCTCAGCGGCTGGATCCGTCGACACAGGCGCAAGTGCTTCTGGCAACGGTGGCATAATCGCAAGGGGCGACGGAAAGCAATGCGGCGCTTGGGAATCAGAGGTAAGGCGCTACAGTTGGCGAGCTGCTCACGAGGGGCTTGGCGCATGGCCAAACACTGGGTCGTAAATACCGCGCTCAAAAACCGAACCCTGCACCGATACGGCTTCATCATACCATGGCAGGACGCAGTGGGCTAAACCCACTGCCGGATTCAACCGCCGGATGCGGAAAACCGCATGTCCGGTGGTGTGGGAGGGTCACGGCGCGCAATCACCGTGACCCGACCCGATCGACGAGGACGCTTACGCTTATCCCGGATTTTTGGATAAGACCTTGCTTGCCTATTCTGCAACTCCTGCTCCGATGTCCTATTAGTTTCACGCCGGTGTGTTCGGAGTCTTTTGACGAGTTCGCATCATCCGACCAACGATTCCTGTCCAACCGGTTTGATGGGCGGCGCCGCAGCCGCGCCCCGTTTCACCGTGAAAATATTCGTAAAAGAGGACGAGGTTTTTCCAGTGTGGATCAGAGGCGTAGCGCAAGTCCTGGCCGTGGCACGGCCGGCTGCCCTCGTTGTTGGGTAAAAAGAGACCAACAAGCCGGCGGACAATTTCGTTCGCCACTTGCTGCAGGTTCATGAAATTGCCCGAGCGGGTCGGGCATTCGACTATGAGGTCGTTTCCATAGAAATGATAGTACCGTTCCAAAGCCTCGACGATCAGATAGTTAATCGGAAACCAGACCGGTCCTCTCCAATTGGAGTTTCCACCGAACGAATGAGTATTCCCTTCGCCGGGAACATAATCGACCCGGTACTCACGGCCGTCGGCACGAAAAATATACGGTTTCTCGGCGTGAATTTTGGAGAGCGAGCGGATGCCGAATGGAGAAAGGAACTCGTTCTCGTCGAGCAAATAGACTAGAATTCTGCAAAGTCGTTCCTTGGTCGGCACAGCGAGGAGGCGATGGTTGTGGCCCAGTTTATTGTCGATCGAAATCAGTTTGGCGAGATCTCGCCGGTATTTCAAAAACCACTCCATGCGATTCCTGAAGCCTTTAAATTTCTCGAGCCGTTTCTCTTCGAGAATCTCCACAGCGACGAGCGGAAGAAGTCCTACCAGCGACCGCGTCCTCAGCGGAATGGTTCTTCCGTCAACTTTTAACTGATCATAATAAAACCCGTCTTCTTCATCCCAAAGACCCGTACCGCCGAACGTGTTCGTGGATTCGCAGATTGCGATGAAATGTTCGAAGAACTTGGACGCCATGTCTTCGTAGGCTGGACGGGTTTGCGCAAGCTCCAGTGCCATCGACAACATCGTCAGACAGTAAGATCCCATCCAGGCCGTCCCATCAGCCTGCTGAAGGTAACCTCCTGTCGGCAGAGGTTTCGACCGATCAAAAACGCCGATGTTATCAAGGCCGAGGAAGCCGCCGGAAAAAATGTTGTTTCCCTCGGTATCCTTGCGATTCACCCACCAGGTGAAGTTCAACAGCAATTTGTGGAACACGCTTTCGAGGAAGTCAATGTCGCGAGATCCGCGGGGTTCACTGATCTTATAGACGCGCCAGGCAGCCCAGGCGTGCACCGGCGGATTGACGTCTGAAAAGGCAAATTCGTAAGCCGGAATCTGGCCGTTCGGATGCATATACCACTCACGGAGAAACAGCTCCAATTGTTGCTTCGCGAAGGTCGGGTCGAGGTGCGCAAACGGCAGCATGTGGAACGCAAGATCCCAGGCGGCAAACCAGGGATACTCCCATTTGTCCGGCATCGAAATCACGTCCCGGCTGTAGACGTGCGACCACTCGTGATTTCTTCCCGACCAGCGGCCAGCCGGCGGTGCGGGCTCGTACTGGTCTCCCTCCAGCCAGTCCTTCACGATGTATTGGTAGAACTGCTTGGTCCACAGCAATCCCGCGCCTGCCTGCCGGGCGACGTTTTTGCGAACCTCATCGAGGCCGCCAATCAGTTGCTCGAAGAAGTCGTCCGTTTCGCTTTTTCTGAGGTCGAATATTGCGGGGTCTGCCTGCGGTTGATTGTCCCATTCGGCCACGGAAACAAGCCGGAGATACACCGTACGGGATTCCTGGGTTGCGAGGTTGATTCGATAAACGGGCGCAACCTTGGTCCCGTGAAGCGCCGGATTGGTAGATGATTTGTCACCTGAAACGATATACGTGTGAAACGAGTCTTTTACGAACGGGCAATAATTTGCAGAGCCATAGAGGCGCTGAAAGTTTGTCTCGTTTTCGGTGAAAAGAAACTCCTCAGTCGCGTCGTAAAACAGGTACATCGGTTCGAGTGATTCATGTTCCGTCCGGATCCACCCCTCTTTGCCGCGCCAGATCCGCGGCTTCATCGAACAGCCTTCATGGGAACAACCCCAAACCCAGGTATTGCGAAACCAGAGGGTCGGAAGAAGGACGATCTCGGCTGGTTCGCTGGCGCGATTCGCGACAGTAATCCGGATGTGAATATCGTTTGGAGATTTCTTCGCGTACTCGGCGAACACGTCGAAATAACGACCACCGTCAAAAACGCCGGTGTCGATGAGTTCGAATTCTGGAAGGTTCAAATCGCGCCCGCGATTTACGCTGACGAGTTGATCGTACGGAAAGGCTGCCTGCGGGTATTTGTAGAGTGCTTTCAGGTAGGAATGAGTGGGCGACGAATCGAGATAGAAATAGCATTCCTTGACGTCTTCTCCGTGGTTTCCTTCGGGGCCGGTTAACCCAAACAGACGTTCCTTCAAGATATGGTCGTGACCGTTCCAGAGCGCCAGCGCGAAGCAGAGCCGGCATTCGCGGTCCGTGATACCCAGGAGTCCATCTTCTCCCCATCGGTATACCCGGCTGCGCGCATGTTCATGCGGAAAATAAGCCCACGGATCGCCTCCCTCGGAATAGTCTTCGCGAACGGTGGCCCATTGTCGTTCGGAGAGGTACGGACCCCACCTTTTCCAGTTCTTTTTCCTGGCTCGATCTTCCTGCAGACGCTCAAGTTCTTCGTTCATATTGGTCACGGAGTCCACGCGCGGTTGTCCTTTGCAACGGCCTCGACGTCGCTACTATATGTATTGGCGCCTTGATTACTAAGCGTTGCATTTTCTAAAACTCCCGGTTAGTTTGCTCGCCCTTAAATATGCCGAACAGCATTATTTCAGAAGACCGGCTTCAGAGCATTGATTTTAGTAACGATGAGATCGCGCGTTATTCCCGCCACCTCATCATGCCGGAAGTGACGCTCGATGGCCAGAAACGGATCAAGGCAGCCAGCGTTCTTTGTATCGGGACGGGCGGCCTCGGTTCTCCAATCGCACTTTATCTGGCCGCGGCCGGCATCGGTCGAATGGGCCTGGTTGATTACGACATTGTCGATTTTTCCAATCTTCAGCGTCAGATCCTGCATGGCACAGAGGACGTTGGGCGAAAAAAGCTGAACTCCGCCAGAGACCGGATCAAATCCATCAATCCCAACGTCCAGGTCGACTTGCACGATATGATGTTCCGAAGCGAGAACGCCATGCAACTCGTGCAGGACTATGACATCGTCATCGACGGAACCGACAATTTTCCGACTCGCTATTTGTCGAATGACGTCTGTGTGTTGACAAAGAAGCCCAACATCTACGGGTCGATCTTTCGATTTGACGGCCAGTGCACGGTTTTCGCGCCGCATTTGGGCGGCCCCTGTTACCGTTGCATGTTCCCTGAGCCGCCTCCTCCCGGGATGGTGCCTAGCTGTGCAGAGGGTGGGGTGCTCGGCGTGTTGCCGGGAATCATCGGCGTGATGCAGGCGATCGAGGCGATCAAAATGATCATTGGCATCGGCGATTCGCTGATCGGCAGGCTGGTCAGTTTTGACGCACTCAAGCTCCGGTTTAAAGAGTTCAAGATTCGCAAGGATCCAAATTGCCCCATCTGTGGAGACCATCCAACGATCCATGAATTGATCGATTACGATCAGTTCTGCGGGATCCCACAGGCTGATGCCGAAGCGGCAAAAGAACTGGACGTTCCAACAATCACGGCGACTGAACTCAAGACCAAAATCGATCGCAAAGACAGGTTCGTCCTGGTGGATGTGCGAGAGCCGTTCGAGTATGACATCAGCCGAATTCCAGGGTCAAAATTGATCCCGCTGGGTGAGTTGCCGGCGCGATTGAGTGAGCTGGATAGCGCCGACGACATAGTCTTACACTGCAAGGTGGGCAGCCGAAGTGCGAAAGCCTTAAGAATTCTTCAAGAAGCTGGTTTCCGGAAGCTCAACAACTTACAAGGCGGCATCGCTGCCTGGTCTGACGAGGTCGATCCGAGCATTCCAAAATACTAAGCGGCGAAAAACGTTGGCTTGAGTGGACCGTTTCGCAGCTTGGTCCAGCGTTTTTCCAATTCCCTTTCAGGAAACCTGGAAATGAATGAGGCTCTCCTTGAACTATTGTGTGCGCCCCTGAGCCACGCCGCGCTCCGCCTGGCCAGTTCCGACGAACTCCGCCAGGTCAACAGCCGGATTCAACAGCGTCTGGTGCGAAATCGCGACGGTGTCACGCTGGAGGCTGAACTCGACGGCGCGCTCATCTGCGAATCGGATCGCTGCTGTTACCCGGTTCGGGATGCTTTGCCGGTTTTGATCGCTGGAGAAGCGTTCGATTGGCCCCAACTTTCCTGACATTCATGGGCAAAGACGAAAGGTTCAACAAAAGGCGCATCATTCTGGACGCCCTGGACCAGAACAAATCCGTCGATCAGGAGGAATACCGGGTCAAAGTGAAGGAATACCAGTTGCGCCTGCTGAATCTGCAACGGGCTTTGATGGAGAGTAGGCATAACCTTGTGGTCGTGGTCGAAGGACCAGACGCTGCAGGCAAGGGGGGAGCGATCAAACGTTTAGTCGAGAAACTCGACCCGAGAACATTCAGGGTCTACTCGATCGTCAAGCCAACGCAGGAAGAGTATTCTCATCACTACCTTTGGCGATTCTGGGGCAAATTGCCCTCGTACGGTCAGATTGCGATCTTCGATCGCTCCTGGTATGGCCGGGTGCTTGTTGAGCGCGTGGAAGGCTTTGCTTCGACGATCGAGTGGAAACGAGCCTATCGCGAAATCAACGAGTTCGAACAGCTCTTGGTCGAGGACGGTACCTCGATTGTTAAAGTGTATTTTCATATTACCAAGGATGAGCAATTGGATCGCTTCAAGCGTCGCGAAGCTGATCCGCTCAAGCATTGGAAGATCACGGAAGAGGACTGGCGCAATCGGCGAAAATGGGATGAACACAACGAGGCCGCGGAGGAAATGTTTCAACACACCGGGACGCCGTTTGCCGACTGGACGGTGGTGGAGGCGAATTTCAAATGGTACGCGCGGCTGAAATTATTAAAGACCACAATTCGCGCGCTGGAATCGCTGGGACTGAAAGTTTGACGGAGCAGGAGTTGCAGGAGTTGCAGGAGTTGCAGGAGTTGCAGGAGTTGCAACGCAATTTTAGCCAAAAGATTCCATTGATGAAAGCATATTGACCTCATCGGTAGAATGTCGCGACATTGTCCCATTCGGACTACTGAACTCCTGCAACTCCTGACTTCTGTCCTCCTTCTTCCGCGGTTTTCCAGGCGCTCGACGGCATGGTATAAACGATCCGCCGTACGTCCGGCACGCCCAGGGCGAGATTGATGACCTCGGCAGCCTGGTCGAGAGAATCCCCTTTCGAGTGGATCGTCACGATGCCGGCATCTGTTTCAATCTCAAAATTTCCAGGCACCAATTCTGGCTGCCCGACGATCTTTGATCGAATGGAAGAGGTGATGATTGCATCGGTCGTGAGCGCCGTGGGTTGCAGAGAACCCGGCGGCGCAGTCGGTTTGACGACAATCAATCCAAACTCGAAACGAAGCAGCATCCCACCCTGAAGCCGTTCAGAGAAATCAGCCTGGGTCGTGTATGCGGATGGCTGTTGCACTGTTGCTTGCGTCATGGAGTATCTAGTGTCGATCTCCTGCGGTGCGGCGCCGGAGCAACAAAGGATGACCAGTACCCAGAGAAAGAGATTGAGAGCAACTGATTTACGCATGTTCGGTCGGAAGATCACCTCGGGAGATAACGCTTTGGACGTAAAACAAACGACTTTGTTTACGATTATTTTCTGTTTCGCTGGTTTCTTTTCCGGGTGCCATCTGGAAAATGCCGAGCAAAAGGGAGATGCCGAAGCGAAGTCGGGGCGATTCGAATCTGCGATTTACTGGTACGAATCCGCGCTTGGGACAGAAGACCGTTTAACGGTTCACTCTAAAATGGCTGAAATTTTTGCCAACAAACTGCGCGATCCAGCCTCCGCCGCTTATCACTACCGACGAATCCTCGCTTTGCACGGCTCCGGAGTGCGCGCGGATGCCGCGCGCACGGCCCTGCGCCGTCTTGAGGCGAGCGTGGCGTCAACAGAGGGAGGTCAGAACCAGGGGGGGCAGATTCACTCGAAAAATGGGAGCCCGACGCCTAAGACGGCTTCACCGGAGCAAGTCGCTGCTGAGGCTGAAAAGGCCGCCAAGAGCAAAGTGCGGACCTACGTCGTGCAAAGCGGCGATACATTGGTATCAATCTCGAAGAAATTCTATCAGACGCCTTCTCGATGGAAGGACATTCTCGACGCCAACCAGAACCAGTTGTCGAATCCCGACGAACTAAGGGTAGGTCAGACAATCATCCTCCCTTGATTCCTGAGGCAAACTTAACGATTGGATAGGCGTATGAACAAGGTCATCTGGCTGACTCTCGTCTTGGCATTTGCCCGGCTCTCCGTTTCGGATTCGCTTCGCTCGGAAGAGATGAGCGCCGAACAGTATGCCGCGCGTGGAGTGCAAGCTGTGAAAGACGGGAAGCAGGCTGAAGCCCTCGCCGATTTTGACAAGGCCGTGGAAATGGCGCCCGATAAACCAATTCATTACCGCAATCGCGCGGCATTTTTCGCGTTGACGAAACAATGGGAAAAAGCGATCGCCGATTACGACAGGGTGTTAAAGCTGGAAATAAACGATCCGACAGCGCCACTAAATCGGGCATATGCCTACGTTCAACTCGGGAAACTGGATCAGGCGCTCGCCGATTTTGACACTGTTCTCGAAGCGCAGCCCGACAATGATCGAGCGCTCCGGTATCGAGCCTACATCTATTCGGCGCAAAAACAGTACGCCAAAGCCGTTGAAGATTTGAGCAAGGTCATCGAGAAAAATCCGAGCGATGCCCAAACCTACAAGGCCCGCGCGGATGCCAACGCGGCTCTATCGAAATGGAACGACGCCATCGCGGACTATAGCAAGGCGCTCGAGTTGAATCCTAAGGACCTCGAGTCAGAATCGGCTCGCGCGATCGCCTATTTGCATGCAGGTGACAAGGACAAAGCTTTGCCCGATCTCAACGCCGTGTTGGAAGCCAAGCCGGACGATCTGGAATTCCTGAAATTGCGTGCCCAGGCCGATTACGACAAGAACCAGTACGACGCGGCGATTACCGATTACTCCAAGGCGATCGAATTGAAGTCAGATGACCCCGCTCTGTACGCAGAGCGCGGATTCGCACGGATGAAGAAAGGGGATACGGCCGGAGCGGTGGAGGACTTCAGCAAAGCAATCGAACTGAAGCCGGACGAGAGTTCGTATTACGAGGCCAGGTTGTACCTCTATACCAGCGAAAAGGACTCCGATAAAGCTCTCGGCGATCTAACGCGTCTCATGGCATTGAAGCCGGATGAGACCGACCTTACTATGCGACGCGCGGATCTTTACCTCTTTCTCAACAAGTACGACGAGTCGCTTGCGGACTATGAGAAAGTTCTGGCCAAGGACCCGAAGAATGTTGCGGCTCTAGCCGGTAAGGGTGAGGCCATCGCCAAAAAAGGTGACCGCAAAGCCGGCGCCGAACAACTACAGCAGGCGCTCCGCTTGGCCACCGATCCTAAAGAGAAGGAGGCTATTCAAGCTAAGCTCCGTGGAATCGGTGTCGGGCCATTGTGAGAAGCAGAATTGAGGGATCAGAATTCAGGAGTCAGAATGGGACAATGTCGTACGGTGCTTCGAATTCGCACGCCTCCGCAAATTGAGAATTTCGGCTACGAATTATCGGACTCCTGAACTCCTGCAACTCCTGACTCCTGAATTCTGAGTTCTTTCTCACGAAAGCACATTGTTAAAGACTGCGATGAATTCCGGGATACTGAACGGTTTCGCCAGGATTGCTCGGAATCCAAGTTGCTCGGCTTCCAGAAAGAGGTCGCTCTCCGTATAACCACTGCATAGAATCACGCGGGCATCCTGGTCTGCCTGTAGCAGGAGCCTCAATGCTTCCTCGCCGCTGAGCCCGTTTGGAATGGTCGCGTCGAGCAAGACGGCTGAGAAAGGGTCACCATTCGCTTTTGCCCGCACGTATTCATTGCAGCCCTCAACACCATCTTTTGCGAAAGCGCATCGGTAACCCAGAGTATTCAACATCGAGCCTACGACGCTTAGAATCATCTCATCGTCATCGACGACAAGGATTCGGCCAGTCGTTTTCACGACAGGAACCGGAAGTAATTCTGCAGGCGGTGAGGGCCGCTTAGCTGCAGCCGGCAGGAAAAGTGAAACGGTCGTTCCGCGTCCAACCAGTGACTGGATTGTGATACCGCCGCGATGCTGTTGGATGATCGACTTGACGGTCGCCAAACCCACGCCGCTGCCACCTGGCTTTGTCGTAAAGCAAACCTCAAATATCCGGTCCCGTATGTTTTCGGGAATCCCGGTACCCGTGTCTTCGATCTCGATTCTCACGTACCGACCGGCGCGGAGGTCAGAGGACGGAGCGGCCGTTTCATCTACATTGTCGGCGCGCACCAAAAGCTTGCCCCTCTGCGGCGCGGCTTCGCAGGCGTTAATAACGACATTCTCTATGGCTTGCGTAAGCTGAATTGGATCCCCGATGATCGAATACAAATCTTGCTGAAAGGCAAAGTACGGTTTGAGTTTCGATCCGTTCAGCGCGAGCAAGACGGCAGGGGTTAGAATTTCTGCCACCTCCAGGGCTTGTTTAACCCCGACGCCGTCCTTCGAAAAAGTGAGCAGTCGCCTGGCTAAATTGGTTGCCCGGCCTGCTCCTTGGCTGGCTTCGTCGAGGTACTTCGGCAAATGCTGATTCGAAGCCGAGGAAGAGATCGCCAAATCCAAATTGGTGATAATGACTTGGAGAATATTATTCAGGTCGTGAGCGATACCGGTAGCGAGCGTTCCGATCAGCTCGAGCCGCTGGGCGCGCAGGAATTGAGCCTCGATTTGCCTCTTTTCGGTAACATCCGTGTCAATGATAAGGATCGAACTCGGATTTCCTCGTTCGTCCCGCACGAGCGTCCAACTGCTGGCAACCGTGACGTCTCGTCCGGTTTTGGCTCGCATGCGGACTTCCCCGGACCAGCGTTCCTCTTTAAGAAGGATATTTTTTGCCGTCTCAAACGAAGTGCGATCTTCGTACGCCATTTTCCAGAAATCGCCCTCACTAGTCTCCGTGGCGGTCCAGCCGTAAAGCTGTTCGGCCCCTTTATTCCAGTATTGAATCTTCTCATCCAGGCTCGAGACAAAGATGGCATCGTGGGCCAGTTCGAGCAGGTTGGCTTGCTCCTGGATTTTCTCTTCTGATCGTTTGCGGCCTGTGATGTCGTGAAAAAGTGCCAACAGAAGTGTGCGACCGTACAATTCTAAGTCGGAGACGGAAATATAGACCGGGACGACTTTCCCACTGTTCTGTAGCACATTCGACTCAAAACGGTGTTGCCCAGCTCCGGCTGACAACGCCGCCGGCACGGCGTGCCTCTCTGTTGGAGGCCAGAAGAGCTGATTTTCTGTGGTGCCAAGAATCTGGGCCCGCGAGCGGCCCAAAAGCACTTCGGCTTGTGGGTTGGCGTCAATAATCCGTCCGGTTTCTTTATCGATGAGGAAGGCAGCGTCGCCTAAACTCTCAAAGAGTTGCCGGTATTTATACTCCGACAGGCGCATGTCTTCTTCGATTTGCCGCTGCTGGCGCCGCAAATTGGCATCTCGCAGCTCACGTTCCATGCTCGGAATCAACCGAGCGAGATTGTCCTTCATGACGTAGTCGTGTGCGCCCACTTTCATTGCATGCACCGCAACGTCCTCACCAAGTGTTCCTGACACGAAAATAAATGGCAGATCGAGATTGCGCTCCTGTACGATCTCCAAAGCTCTCAGCCCGCTGAAATGTGGCATTGAGAAATCGCAGAAGAGGATGTCCCAACTTTGCCGGTCCAGGGCAGCATTAAGTTCCTCGGCGGTCTCAACTCTTTCGTGTGCGATCTCGTAATCGCTCCGCTCCAGATCACGCAAAAGCAGGTTTGTATCGTTCTCCGAATCTTCTACGACTAAAGCGCGCAAAGGCGATTTCATATAACTTTCACGACTTCCGGCCCCTTTCCTTTGGGCGCCGCCTGCGGCCGCGACCGTCTATCGACAAATGGACGACCGCACACGGAAGTGGCCGAGACGGTAACGCAGAATATATAGAAATCATATTTATTGTACAGCAGACGCGAAAAAATTCGGCGCGAAACTCCCTCTAGCAACCTGATAGCCTGGGCCGGGCGGAAGTATAGGCGTCTGGCCTGTGTCTGGGCAGACGATGGTCCTGATTCGCGATGGGATCACGCTGGCAAACCGAAGCTTGCGGCGAACGCGGAGCGGCCTCTTGGTCCCTGGCTTGGCAGTGTCGCGGTGGGCGCCGAGATAAGAACACAGGCGGGACGCCTATGCTACAATCAGCTCGGCGTCATGCCTCTTTAAGGCTGAAGAGCCCCAGAATCTCGAGACGTGATGTCGAATTCAATCTACACGTAGGAGCTGTCGTCACCGCCGCTATCATCGCCTCCAAAATCGGTGTTATCAGACGATGCGTAGTCGTCGGTGGTTGCCGGATCGGGGTCCGGGTCCGGATCCGGATCCGAGTACGCAGTTTGATCGGCGCTACCCTGGTCAACCTGACCACGATTTTCATCCCCTTCGTTATAATAGTTGTTGATAACCTCCGTGTTTTCAACGGGCGTTCCTCCGCCCAAAAAGCCCCCCGACGGAGCGATCGCCCCGGAAAACGGACCGGGATTGTGCCCGATCAGGCTTTCGATTCCCTGAAACAACAAAGCGCCGCCAGCGACTCCCGCAGCGGTCGTCAAAGCGCCCTGCAGAAATCCGCCCGCCCCACCTCTGCCTGCCGCTTGCGGCACTGGCGGCGGATAACCATAAGGTTGAGAAGGCTGCGCTTGCGCGGGCGGCAACGGAGATTGAAGGGGCGGGGGAGGCGGTGTCGCGCGCTGTGGTTGTGTATGGGTTTGGCCGCCTCCGAACAAGCTGGCAACTCCTGCCAGAAAGCTTCCGCCTCCTTGCTGAGTGCCTGGCGCTGCATTTGCCTCGGCAACTTGTTTCTCGAGTGCGGCGATTCGATTTTGGGCGTTCGAGACCGCTTGCTGCATTACGAGGATACTCTGGACCAGCAGGTAGGGGGCCGATGGATTCTCAGCGACTTTGCTCCGAATCAATTGATCAGCATCGGCATCCTTCGCCTGGCTGCCCGCCTGGCTCAGGCGATCGAAAAGACCGGATATTAGGTTACGTTCTTCTGGTGTCATAGATTAAGGAAAGCGCTATTCTTAAATTTGACAAGGTTCGCTTAGCCAAGTTCAATCAACGTTCAACGTTGGCCGTTCACCGTTTGCCGGCGCAGTCAGGACATAGGTAACGTTTTTGGGCCAGGACATCGGTAACACTGTGACTTGCTTAGGACGATTCCACATGCGCCGCCTGGATTCTTTCTCGATCCCGTTGGGTCCCCGGCTCATGAACGGCGAACCGTCAAACGCTGAACGGCGAACGTTTAGCTCACGCCCCCTCGAAGCTGTATTTGCCGGGGCCGACGAACAGGAAAACGATCATGATGCAGAGCATTTCGATGGAGCGCGAATATTGCGCGAAATTATGAGGATGCTCTCGAAACGATGAGACGCAGGCGACGAGCATGGTGAGCGCAATAAAGGTTGCCGCCGGCCTGAAAAGAAAACCGATTACCACCAGGATTCCACCAGCAAACTCGGACAGCGCGGCGAGGAGGCCCCAGATATTCGGCATGAAATTGATGCCCAGACTCGTCATCGCATGCCCGTAGTGTGTCCAGGCGGCTTGACCGCCGGATAATTTATGCCACCCGAATACGACGAAAATAGCGCCCACACCGAGACGGCCGATCAGAAGTCCGAGATCGGCGTGTTTGGCCAAAGACTTGAACATCCCATTCGTTTAACTCAGCGTGCCGGCACCCGTCAACGGGAAGACCGCCGATGCGTTTCCTAAGCGGGGCAAACCCCCGCAGACAGAAGAAGCGGTTTAACAACTTCCATCGGCAATCCAACCACATTGGTGAATGAGCCATCCATACCCTCGATAATAGCGGTCGCCGAGCTTTGCGCCGCGTAAGCGCCTGCCTTATCGAGCGGGTTTATAAGGTTCACGTAGGCGTCGATTTCGGCTGCCGCGAGAGGACGAAGTGTGACCGAGCTGCGAACCGCTCGCAGCGTGCTGCGTCCGATGTTGGCCTGCATCAGCGCGATACCGGTGATGACTTCGTGGGTCGTCCCGGCGAGTTTGCGCAGCATGCGGGCGGCATCCTCGAGGTCTCGCGGTTTCCCAAAGATCTCTGATCCAAGCGCAACAACGGTGTCGGCCCCGAGCACCACCGCATCCGGATATTGGGCAGCGACCGCGGCTGCTTTGAGCCTGGCGTTGTAGAGCGCCAGTTCGCTGGGGGTCAGAAAATCGCAAAATAGCTCTTCCACTTCAGGACGAACCACCACAGGATCGAACTTCGCGTCGCGAAGCAGTTGGACGCGTCGAGGAGAACTGGACGCGAGGATGAATGGATTCATTGGAGAAACGTGTCGGCGGGTCGGCGTATCTGCGTATTTTCGGGCTAATCCTCAACGCTGTGACTTTTCTGCTGAATGATCTGTCTTCTCGGTCACAGAAGGGTTGAGCTCTTTGTAATCAGCAGGAATGGCAAAGTCTCCGTCGGGAATGGTCACTTCTTGCGCCGAGTCGAGAGTCATGACGATTTTTTGCCCCATGATTGTTTGTGTGGTGCGCACAGGCAATCCCGGGTATTTGTCCGGCGGAATCGACACGCTCCGGAACGCTTCCATCGCAGGCCCACTTTGTACCTGATAGAGCGCCTCGACGATCTTTTGGTAATTGGGATACTGCTTCGCGATAGAAAGACTCATCTCGATCCCATTGAAGTTCGTCGTGTATTCCTCGGTGTCGAATCCGTTAATTTTCTCCTTTTTTCCAGTCGCTTTCAGCACAACGTCTGCGGGATTTTCCAATTTTTGTCCCAGCATCTCCTTCAGCGCTTTTGTCTCCTGCTTAACGACTTCGGGGCTGATTTTGACGAATGCTTTGTTTGGATGGATCAAGAGCGTTGTCGCTCCGGTTTCCGAATCGATGAGTGCGCTGGTCTGTTCTCCGGTATCCAACCTGACCTTCGACTCTTTGATTTTCAGGGTAACTTGTTGAACTTGACCGGACTGCTCGAATTGTTCCTTGATAATGTAATCAGCTCTCGCGGTGAGTGCCCAAAACGCGAGGCTGGCGACGGCGGCAATCGTTCTGTTCATGGGACTTGTGTACTGTAGCTTTTGGCGGTCAACGTTCAACGTTTGGCGGTCAACGTTCACCGTTCGCTGGGCGCAGTCAGAACATAGGTGACAATTCTGGGTCAGAACATCTGTAACACTTTTACTGTTTTTGCTTCAGGACTTTGAGCTCTCTTTTGTTCTGACTGCGCACGCTGAACGGCGAACGGTGAACGGTGAACGCCTCGCCTACTCCTTGATAATCGCCACAAGATCGAGCGGCTGAGGCGCAGGCAGGACCATTTGCGCGCCCAATAACTGGACCGGCTTCAGTTTCCAACGGGCGAAGTTGTGTCCCGATACCTCGAAGGTCTTCCATTCAGGATTCAAGTGGATTTGACCCATTGATTCCTTGTTCGCGACACAGAGCGCCGGGCCCGGTTGATTCATGAAATCCAGGAACCCTGCCGAATCAAGACGCCGGTGAAAAGGGTGCGTTTTCGCACGCAGATACCAGATTAGACTTTGTTCGTCGTAATTCAGCGATCCGGTTCGCGTGTCTGCTGTGATGAGAGGAAGCGCCGTCTTCGCGATCCTCTTTGAGAGAAATTCCGGTTCGATCACTCGAAATCCGACAAAGGCAATCACGAGATAAAGGGCGATGGCGAACCCTAAAAAGCTCTGGCGCCATTTGCTGTCCGCAGCTTGGCGGGCCACGAGGATTGCAAGCATGGGATACGCCGGAAGGACATAGTGAGGCAACTTAGTTTGAATCACTGTGAACACGAAAAGCACGATTAGAATCGGCCCTAAAAGATAGTTTTCCTCTTGTTCTCGATGAGCGAGAAGCCGATTTGCGCAAGTCGGCAGAAAGAGACACCAGGGAAAAAAGCTGAAAAAGCTGACGACAAGGTAAAATGGCAGAAAGAGGAGATAGCCCGCGACGCCCGCACCCCCGTGACTCTCCATCGGTTGCAACGACCGTTGAAGTACATGTTTCCCAAGACCAACCTCAAGATATGCGCCATTGGTTGCGATCAATGCAGGAACACCCCAAAGCCCGATTACCGTGAGAACGACAAGCCCTCCCATCAGGGTCGATCGCAACTTGAAGTGGAATCGGGTGTGATTGAGGGCCGATTGCACGGGCGCAACGAGAACGGGAAGCAATGCGGGAGGACCTTTTGCCAGGAAGCCTAACCCGAGAGAGAGATAGAATATCCACCACCAGAATGTGGACTTCGGATTTCTCAATCGTTCCCAGTCGGCCCACGTCGCGGTGAGAAAAAAGAAGACCAGCGGCATATCGGCGACGGCAGCGCGCGCATGAATGAAGACCTGAAGACTGGTTGCGAAGATGATTCCTGACCAGAAGCCAATGCGCGGACCGCAGACCCGGCTCGAAAACACCCAGGTCGCGACCGCGGCGAGACCAGCGAAAACTGCTGAGGGAAATCGCGCAGCGAAATCGTTTTCCCCCAAAACTTCGTAGGACAGAACCTGGCACCAATAGATCAGGGGCGGCTTATCGAATCGATAGTCGCCGTTGAGTCTCGGAATCAGGAAATCTCCGCTCTGGCGCATTTCCCGTGAAGCTTCAGCGAATCGCGGTTCATCGCGATCAATGAGCGGCAATGTCCAATTCCCGATCGAATAGAGCAGCACAGCACCCAAAAAAAAGAGGACCAGGCTGAGGAAACGTGTCGGCGGGTCCGAGTATCGGGGTGTCGGCGTTTGCACAGAGTTATCTTCTATTTCAGGGAAAGGACTCTAGAGCTGGGATTCGACAAAAGGTTCGGCGCATGTAGGTAATCCGGCATGGGAAGTCAGCAGAGTACCGGAAGTGGACGAAAATCAAGCGAAGTTTCGACCGCTCGGCTCATCATTCCGCTGATTGCCGGAATCCTGTTATGCGGGCTCAGTTTTCTGGGTGATCAGACCGTCGTCGAATGGGTAAAAGCGCACGATTCGATTTTGCTCAAAAATCTGGCAGGATTTCTCAGTAAGTGGGGAGATTGGCCGGAATTGATGTTCTTGGGTTGCATCGGCTTCGGTCTTGCTGGTCTCGCGCGAAGCAGGGTTGCGTGCAAGATCTTGCTTTGCATGATGATCGCCTCCACGATTTCCGGGGCTCTGGTTAACTCCGTCCGCCTCCTGTCCGGTCGGGCGCGGCCCAACAACACGGAGGCAACGCAAGAATGGAACGGCTTATGGCGAGGCCGCGAATTTCTGCTGTTCAAAAACAAATACCATTCGTTTCCATCCGGGCACACGGGCGCGGCATTTGCATTTTTTGGCGTTCCATTATTTGCCAATCGAAAGCGTGGCTGGTGGTGGTTGCTGGCCGCCGCGGCGATCTCCTGGTCGCGCATCTATCTCAACGTTCATTACCTCTCCGATGTCGTGACCGGAGCTTTCGTTGGACTCCTAACGGCGTTCCTGGTATGGGAACATCTCGAGGACAAGGTCGACAGATTTCTCGGGCATTATCTGCCTTGGCTGGCTCGCCAATAAAACTTGTGAGCGATCCGGGCTGGTGTCCCGTCCGCGAAATAGCAGGTATTTCGCGGACGGGACACCAGGTCAAATATCGTCCGTGAGACTGCCCTTCTTATTGGACAAACCTCGGAGTTTCGCCTCAATAAAGGCGTCGATATCTCCGTCCATGACGGATTGAATGTTGCTGGTCTCAACCCCGGTTCGGTGATCTTTAATCATCTGATAGGGCTGCAACACGTAAGAGCGGATCTGGTTCCCCCAGGCAATGTCCCCCTTTTCCCCGTACTGACGATCTAATTCAGCCCGCTTTCGATCTTGCTCGATCTGGTAAATTTTGGCTTTGAGCATGTTCAGTGCCATCTGCCGATTTCTGCCCTGGCTCCGCTCGGCTTGACACGCCACCACGATCCCGGTCGGAAGATGAGTAATCCGGACAGCGGTCTCCACTTTGTTCACATTCTGGCCCCCCTTACCGCCGCTCCGGAAAGTATCGATGGCAAGATCTCTTTCGTTGATTTCAACCGCCACATCTTCTTTGAGTTCCGGCACCGCATCGACGCTGGCAAACGAGGTATGACGGCGTTTGTTGGAGTCAAATGGAGAGATTCTCACGAGGCGATGGACACCTCGTTCAGTCTGAACGTAACCATACGCATACTCGCCGCTGACCAGCACGGTCACTGATTTGATACCGGCCTCATCACCCTCTTGGATATCGATAATCTGGCTCTTGAATCCGTTGCGTTCGATCCAGCGTTGATACATCCGGAAAAGCATGTCCGCCCAGTCGCAAGATTCCGTCCCTCCTGCGCCGGCGTGAATCGTCAGAAATGCGTTGTTCTTATCAAATTCTCCGGAGAGAAGCATTTTCAGCTCGAAGTCTTCCAACTCTTTTAAAACGGCGGAATACTCGTTTTGGACCTCATGGAACGCGGTCAATTGGCCATCCGGATCTTTTTCTTCCTCTGCGAGCGTTTTCAGGACTTCAAGATCGTCTGTCTTCTGAATAAGAGCCTCGAGCGGAAGGACCTTCGCGCGAATAGCGGAAGCTTCATCGATGGTTGCCTGAGCCCGATCTTTGTTGTTCCAAAAATCGGCGGCAGTCATTTGCTGTTCTAATTCCTGCAGCCGCGACTGTAGCTTTGGGTAGTCAAAGATACCTCCGCAGTTCCCCGATCCGCGATTTTAATACGTCGTTCTGGATAGCCTGAAAATCGATTTCCATAAGGCAGAGTTAAGGAGTCTAG
>CAWJVG010000002.1:0-31672 GCA_963846195.1 uncultured Verrucomicrobiae bacterium | reverse complement strand
TATTGTTAGTATCGGTTGGATTCGGTTTGTTAATCTTTGATGTAATAGTTTCCTTATTACCCGCTAGGAGTATTTTCAGTTCAGATCAGTCCAGCTCGTGACATTAGTGAGCTGTCCTTCCCTGCATCCAAAAATCCTCCCGCTATTTTTTCGAGTTCGGCGTCGCTGAGATCGCCCGTTTCGAACGGTAGTTGCATCGGGAGAACGATGAACATTTTGTCATCGGTATCCTCAAGGACCACCACATCCATGTTCGCAGGTAATTTCGTGCCAAGCGCCCGCTCGACTGCCAACTTTGGGTTGGCCACGAGAGACTCGCGGAAGAACTCATCTTTTAAAGCGGTTCGAACGAGAGCCTCTCTGACGTCTTTTCGGGAAACTATGATATCGTTTGACATGTTATTGTGCCGGTTCACCCGGCGTTGGATGCTTATTTGCGCATCTGTGATTCCTTTGAGCAGGCTCCGTGCCATTTGCAATCGTATATTTGTAAGCACTTCATAATAAGCATCTTACGAAGATTGACACCAGAAGCGGTGAAGTCGAGCAGTGCAGTCTGCACGCCCGTGATTCCAGTTGTGGGATCACCCAGTCCCGCATTTGAACCGGAGGCTTCGCCGACACAGGTTGGAAGCTTGGCCTGCGATTTAGACATTCGGGTAAAGGGGGACGCTTTACTTACATGAGCCTCAAATGGCGCAGAGGCAAGTAAGCGTCTCGCTTTACCAGACCGGCTACAGCCTTTGCAACAGGGCGATAGCCTGGCTGATAGCCTGGGCCTGGGGTTTGAGCATTTTGTCCGTACCTAAAGATGCCTTAGCCCGCACCCACCGACGACGGTTTGATTTATCAAAGCCTGAGGGCTAAAAGCCTTTCGGCCTTTCGGTCAAGCGAGCTGGCGTTTGGCAAGTTCGGCGAAGGGCCCGGTTTGGTTCATGAGTTCCGCATACGATCCGGACTGGACCATTTCCCCGTTCATCAAGACATAAATCTTGTCGGCATTGATGATGGTACTTAATCGATGCGCGATGACGATTCGGGTCGACTGCATCGCGTCCAGGCTATCGGTGACTGTACGCTGAGTTTCATTGTCGAGTGCGCTGGTTGCTTCATCGAAGAAGATGATTCTTGGCTTGTTTACCAGAGCCCGGGCAACCATCAGGCGCTGACGCTGGCCTCCGGAAAAGGTGCCCCCGCCTTCGGAAACAACGGTATTCATCCCCATGGGCATGTTTTTGATGTCGCGATCAAGCCCGGACATTCTGGCTGCTTCCCACGCGTCGTTCAGTGAAAGCTGATGTGACCCGATAATATTTCGATAGATGTCGGTCGGCATGAGCTTGCTCGACTGCAGGACGACGCCGGTCTGCTGGCGCACTTCGCGCAGATCAAGGGAATTCAGATCCTGATTGTCATAGAGGATCGCGCCAGATTCAGGCTTTTCGAATCCCAGCAAAAGGCGCAAGAGAGTTGATTTTCCGGATCCGGAACCGCCGACCAAAGCGACGAACTCTCCCGGACGAATGTGCAGCGAGACATCTCTCAGGATCGGCGGACCCTCCTTGGCGTAGCGAAATGTCAGGTGTGAAACTTCAATCTCGCCCGTCAGCTCTCCAGGATGAGACTTGGCCTCATCGATTTCAGGAGGGGATTCAATAATTGGGACAAGCCGTTCGAACAGCGGCACGATAATCATGAGTTCCAGCGAAGCGGCAGCCAGCGATAAAAACGAGGACAGGATTATCGTGAAAGTGGTGTTGAAGGCGATGAATTCACCGGTCGACATTTTAAAGGTGTCACCGTTTTTGGCAGCTAGATCGCGGAACCAGGCATACGTACCGAAAAGAATTGCGGAGCAGAGAACAGGGAAGATTTGATTAAATACGTGGGCTGCATTCGCCAGCCTGCCGGCCGTAAAGGCGATGCGTTTTTGCTCCGAGAATTTGCGCGCCCATTCGCGGAACGCTCGGTCTTCTGAACCCGAAACGCGAAGCTTGTTCACGCCATTGATCAACTGCAGGACGAGTCCGGAAATGGAGCCTCGAATGTAGAATAGCTTCCGCTGATGTTTCACCTGCAAAAGATTCAACGCCATCGGGAAAAGGACGGATAGAAAAACCAGACCGAGGGCGACGAAGGCCATCTGGGTGTTATAAGAGAAGAGGAAGGCGATCATGATAACCGCACTGATGGTCCCAACGATCGCTTGAGTTCCTGCTTGTGATACGGCTTGGCGAATCTGATCAACCCCCAGTGCCCGGTCCGCGAGATCGCCCGCGGCGTAGTCTCGGAAAAAGGTGGATGGCAATGCGAGGAGCCGATCCCAAACGCCTGCCTGCACGAGGTAGTCCATCTTGCCGGCCATCCGAAGGACCGAGATCGCTCGCACCAGCTCGAATGCGAAAGTGCCAAAGGCTGCCGCGAGCAGTCCGACCGTGAATTGGAGCAATTGAACGCGGTCAGCAGCCGGAATGATCGAGTCAAAGATCTGACCGCTGAAATAGGGTGTGACCATCCCAAGCAACCCAAGCAAGATTCCCATGCCCAGGATGGTCCACATGTCGAGTTTGCTCTCCCGGACACCAAATTTTATGAGATCCCAGGCCCCAAGTTTCTTTTCCGGAAAGGGCGTGTAAAGCGAAACGGCGAATGGACAAAGGGTTGCCGCCACGTTTGCGTTGATGGGGATGCGTCGATTTGTTTCGGGATCGACGAGCTCGTAATTTGTCGCCTTGTTTTTTAAGATCGCGACGGGGGCGAGACCCTGTTCCAGATAAGCCAGCAAAGGTCCATGATCTGTCTCCCACCAGTTATCACGTAAGGCGATGGAACGGAAGCGGAAGCGCGACGCCTTGGCGATCGCGGGCAGGCGCTGTTTCAGACGGCGCAAATCGGGCGGCGCGACGATTCGAATTCCAGAGGCTTCGCCAACCAGTTTGCAGACCGCAAAGGTCTGGTCGCCGTGATCATCGTCGAGAGCAGCGGCGCCGTTCTTGCCGGATGCTGATTCATCCAAAACGGATGCGATCTCTCTAAGCGCGACTTCTTTCGACCGTTGCCCAAAAGACTCCCGGAGACGGATTCGATTGAACTCGTCTACCATACGAAGTTTTTTGTTAATGAACTCGCACTGACAAAGGACCTCGTGGAAGAGCTCGATGCCGCGCCAGAAAGTCGCCTGGGCAATGATCAACGGGGTCGAAAACGAATGAAGGACGCAATCGTCGTACGCTTCGATCCAGGTATCCGTGGAGATCGGGAGGATCGACGCGCCATCGCCGGTCACAGAGACCGCCTCCATGCCGAGATAAAGCGCTTCGCCTTTCATGACCTGAACCCAGACAAGTCCTTTTCTGGCGCGCGCAACATTGCCGCGCGGAAGCTTTGTCTCTTTACCGCCGATTAGAGTTTCATCGGGTTTCGGGCGTGGTTTGACGTCCCTTGCGACACTGGTGGACAGAGTCTGCAACCAACCGTTGATGAGTTCGCCCACGGCGAGCGTGGATTCGCGCTCTCGGGCCAGGGCGCGGAACTTGTCTCGCGAGATTTTGTAAATCCGTGTGCTGTCAGAGCTGGTGGCCAAAAATCCAGACGATTGTCCGTAGAGTCCGAAATCCATCCCGAGCATGATTGAACCCGGGTTGAGAGTCGCAAAATGAGTTCTTGGGCCGACAGGTTCGTCTTCCATCGTCTGGACCACGAACAATTCGATTTGGCCGGATGCGATAAACCACAGATATTGTGAATCGCCGATCAGGAAAGCTTCGTTTGTTCGAAGCGTCATCTCTTCGCCGATGGTCGAGAATATCGGGGTTAAGTCCGAGTTCGCGGGGAGAAGAGGCATAGGTTCGCTTGGAGGAAGTTGTCAGTGCCAGTGTCAGTACACTAATGCTTGATCAGACGTGAATAAGGTCCGCCGGCGTCTTTCAGGGTATCATGTGAACCGCGCTCAACCACCTTCCCATATTCGAGCACGATAATTTCATCGCAATCGCGAATCGTGCTCAACCGATGGGCGACGATCAGGCAAGAGCAGCCACGCCGTCGAAGATTTAGATCAATGATTTTTTCGGTCGATGGATCCAAGGCGCTCGTTGCCTCGTCCAGGATCAGAAAAGTGGGAGAATTTACCAAGGCGCGGGCAATTTCGAGACGTTGCCTTTGACCACCAGAAAAGTTCGTGCCTCCTTCGGCGACATAACTCTGAACTCCTCCTTGACGCGACGCGACGACATCTGCGATAGCGGCATCTTTGCACGCCTGCGTAACGTGCATATCTGGTACGGTGGCGTCCCACATCGTCAGGTTGTCTCGCACGGTGCCCTCAAACATGAAGATCTCCTGGTCAACCATTCCGATGGAATTGTGCAGGAGTCTCGGTGGAACCTTCTCTCTTGGGACTCCATCAAACAAGATTTCTCCACTCCATTGTTTGAAAAGGCCGGCAACGATTTTGGATGCTGTGGATTTGCCGCTCCCACTCCCGCCGACCAGAGCAATTCTTTGTCCAGGCTTGACGGTGAAGCTCAGGTTGTCGATTAACGGCGGGCCAAGCGGATTGAAACCGAAGCTGACATTTCGCAGCTCCACATGGCCGCTTAGCTTGATGACGTTATCGAACGAGGGATCGAACCTACGCCCTTCGAGATAAGCTGGATCATTTTCGTACCGGAGAACATCATCCAGCCGATTGAGATCGGCGCCGGTCTCTTGCAGAGCGTTTCCAAAGGTTACGAAGGTGGTGATCGGCTTGGTGAAACTGTCCATGAGCGTCTGAAACGCGACTAAAAGGCCAACGGTCATTCGGCCGTCCATCACGCTCAAACCTCCTAAGCCCAGGATCGCGGTTGAAATCATCGCTTTGGTGAACGGAGGGATAGCGGTCAGGAACTGACCGTAAAACTCCATGTCCTGCTGCGATTTGATGGCTTTCGCCTGGTAGCCTCCCCAGCGGCCAAAAAACTCATTTTCGCCGCCCGTGGCTTTCAGCGTTTCGATCATTTGCAGACCGCTCATGGAGGTGCCGACAAGTTTCCCCTTCTCCTGAAGAACACGAAGACTGGCATCCGTTCGCGGTCGTTGAACGATCCTGGTGACGATAATGTTGATCATCGAAAACGCCACACAGGTTAAGGTCAGCAAGACGTCGTACCGGAGCAAGATGAGACCGAAAAAGACCAGCGACATCATATCGAGCAGCGTCGTTGCCAATTTCTCAGAAAGTACCTTAGCGACTTTGTCATTGATCAAGACCCGGGAGCCGATTTCTCCCGCGAATCGTTGAGAGAAGAATTCCATCGGCAACTGAATGACATGCGTGAAGAACTTCGCCGATGTCGTCAGCGCGAGTTTAGTTTCCAACCGGAGTAGGAAATGTTGTTGCAGGGAGAGCAGAACGGTCATCAGCCCGATGGAGATGGCCATCGCAACCAGCAAAGGGCGTACGATATCGTTTTGTTCGGCCACCAGAAAATCATCGATGAAAATTTTCGTGAAGGCCGGGTTAACCAGGGTGGGTAAAACGAGGAGCAGGCCGGCGCCCACGGCGAAAGCGATTCCAATTTCGAATCCATGCAAACGCCGGCGTAACGAATACACGAGGCTTGGTTTGTGGCCGCCGGCTTGGAATTTGTCCGTTGGCCGAAGGACCAGGACCACACCGGTGAACGAAGCTTCCAATTCTTCGATCGTCACACGTCGCGGGCCTGTCGCCGGGTCGTTCAAACAGACCTTCCCTTCGCTTACCCCCTCGAACACCAGAAAGTGATTGAAATTCCAAAAAAGAATGACGGGCGGTTCGAGCTTGAGCAGAGCGTCGATCTCACATCGGATTCCACGGCTCTCGAGACCCATCCGCCGCGCGGCTTTCAAAAGATTACTCGCTTTGCTTCCGTCCCGCGTGACGCCGCAGTCGACCCGCAGCTGTTCAAGCGGCATCCATAGGCCGTAGTAACGCAGCAAAATGCCAAGGGACGCGGCACCGCACTCGACCGCCTCCATCTGAAGGAGAGTTGGAGTGATGACCCGCTTTGGCCTAGCTTCCTCGGAACGAAGGGTTGCCGGGCTCATAGGACTATTGGATCCCGAGCGTTTCTTTGATTTTTGGGATCACGTATTCAACCGGTCTCTTCCGGTCGACGACGATGGATGCCGTACAAAGCGTTCCGCTGAAAATTCCGATTGGGGGACCTTGTGGTGAGGACCATTTGTAGCCGCTTCGAGTGTTTGGATTAGGCAAGAGATCCGCCGTGACTTCGATTGGAGAACCGCGCTGGGAAAGCTCCTTGACCAGTTGATCATTGCGCAAAACGCGCTGCATGCCTTCAGGCGTACTCGGGAAGAGAGAGACACTCTTGACTTCGCCTAACATGAATCCAAATTCCTCAGGCTTGACAGTTGAAGGCGAGATCTGAACCTCCATTCCGACGTTGACTTTCTTTCCATCTCCCGCAGGAATAAAGAGAACGGCTTGCATCGCCGACTCGTTCGTCTCGATCGTGATGATCCTGTCTTTGGTCGAAACCAGGTTGCCCCGCTCCACAAGCTTCTCAAGCACTCGTCCGCGATAAGGACTCAAGACTTTCGTGCTCCATTCACGCTGCGTTTCATACTCGTGGAGTTGCCGCTGCGTATCATCGATCTCCTTTTTCCGCGTATTGCGCTTTTCCTGCGTTTCCCGTGCGAGCTTGACTTTCTCGGAAATGATTTCGGTCAATCGAACCTGGTTGTCCGAAATCTGATGTTGCACCGAGAAAAGGCTGTCTCTTGCCGTGATGACGGTGGACTGCGTCGTAAGTCCCTTAGCCTGCAGCTCCTGTTCATTTCGTAAGCGATCGGCGAGAGAGCCTTCTTGCTGCTTGAGATCGTTGATCACTTTGCTCCGAGTCTCGTTTTCTTCGGTGAGAGCTTTGAGAGCCGCTGCGTTGTTCTGCTCCTCTCGTGCGGTAATGTCCGCATCCTGGGCCTGCAAATCTTCCAGCTTGCGGCGAGCTAACAGAATTTTGAGATCCAGCCCAGACTGACTGATGGTTGCGATAGATTGGCCAGCCAGGATTTCATCGCCCGGCTTTACGCTCAGATCGGTGATCACACCGTCTGAACCGGCGGAGACATCGAAGACCGATCCGCCACGGATAAGTATTCCTTTGCCGGAAACCTTGGCGGGGATGAACCCGACGAATCCCCATAAAATGATCAGCAGCGCGAGCACGCCGATAGCAGCCAGTGCGATCCAGGCGATCGGAGAGGTGATGGACATCAGATAGTCCAACTGCTCCGGTGAAGACAACCTCTCGAGCGCGGCCTTTCGAAATATGCTGGATGGCGGAGCTTGCTCCTTTTCCCCGCTTTTAGGGGTTTCGGGGGACGCTTGACCTGTGACCTGGCTCATAGTTCCTATCCGAAATTAGGGGGCCATGCTCCTCATTGCCGGCGGGGAGGTTCGTAAACGAAGTTCTCGAGATCTTCAGGCTTTCCACCGGCTTGGGAAATCCCGGGATACGGTAGGCGACGTCCCTGGAAATCAGAGTAGCGGTTTCGAACCGCAACTTGGCAATTTCTTCCGCGAGGCTAGCCTTGGCTGAGACCGCTGAGGTGGCTGCTGATGTCAATCGCTCCTCGGCCTGAATGGTGTCCAACAAGGTGGCGGCTCCCAGACGAAGTCTCTCCCTGAGGTCGCTGAGAGACTTGGTGTAATAGTTGACCGAGAGTTCTGCGTCCGAGATTTGCTCGTCAAGCTCCTTCAACGTGTCGACGCTCACCAGAATGTCCGCGACGATACTGCGGGAAACGGTTTCCATGCTCAGGATTGATTTATCCAAGTTAGCCTCCGCGCTGATGAGAGCCCCTTTCTTTGTGTGATTGGCCGGAGGGAAATTGAATCCGACTCCCACTTCAAATTCTGGCTGCAGACCGTACCCACTGCCACTATTGGTGGCCGAATTATCGATGATGGCAAGTCCAACGCCAGCCTTGAGCTTCAGGTCCGGACGCATGTCAATCTTTGCCTTTTCGGCCAAGAGACGTTTGGACTCGATTCCTTTCAACGCAGCGGCCCGATCGAACCTGCGAGCCAGCGCAACGTCGGTCAATGCTTGCGGGTCCAGCCCGGCTAGCTTGCCCTTGGGGATCGAAGGAAAAGTTTCGTAAGCCAGGGGAAGTTTCTTCAACTGGTCTGTCTCGAGACCAATCGTCGTTGCGAGTTCGGCACCCGCAGCGAAAACGGCCAACAGAGCATTCGACCGGCTCGACAGCGCCTCCGCGCGTTTAGCTTCCGAAAGGGAAAGATCCGAGGCTGGTATGGAGTCGGCTCTTACCAGTTCTTGAGAGAACGACAGCATAGCGTTTGAAACGCGGAAGGCCCGGTCGGTCAGATAAAATTTCTCGAGAGCAGCGGAGGCTTTCCAGTAGGCTTGAACCGTATCAAGGGCTGCTTTTGTTGCTGCGTGACTCAGATTAAGCAGACTTGCCTCGTAATCTATTCTTGCCGCCATTTCATCGGCGTCATTTGAGATTGTTCCAAGCTTCGTGATAGGCAGGGAAACCGAAACCTTCAGATCATGCTTTATAGGTGGCCACGTTGGTTTATCATTCTCATCGAGCAGATCTGGCCCGTACTCCAGGTCAAACGTCATCCCGTTTCGGAGTTCCTTGCTGACATCAAACGATGCGAATAACGCGGTGATGCTCTGGGCAATGCTGTTTTTTGCGGCTGAGGCGGTGCTCTGGTCGATGAGGCCGCTAATATTCGTCGCTGCGCTGGGATTTGCGGCCAGCGTTTTAAAGACTCCGCTCAGCGATTGATTGACTATCTGTCGAACTTGATCTGGCGTCGCCGCCTGGCCATCGGCGGGATTTGTATAACTCTTTGCGTACGCGACCACCGCCGATACTTTCGAATCAAAATCCCCGGTCGCCTTTACCAATGCTCCCTTGGCTAGTTGCGCGTCCTCGACCGCAAGCCGGACATCCGGATTCTGATAGAGTGCGATGCGAATCGCATCCATCAAAGAATAGAAAAACAATTCCTTCGGATGCACGCGCTGAATTTGCAATGAGTCTTGAAATTGCTGGTCGAGAGCCTGCAGGGTTTGAGGCGGAAGAGCCTTCGGGGTGGGGGTCGGAACTGCGCCGGGTCCGCCAATGGCCGGGACAAGAGGTGCCGACGGCGTCGCCGAAGGTTCAAGAAGGAGCGGGGACTCCGTCGGCGAGGCGGCAGGTTGGGGCTGAGCGGTGGAATCGGAGGGCGTTGCGGGTGCCGATTGAGCAGGTGTTTTCTCTTCAGCTTGCGGAATCCCCGGCGTTGCGGAAGGGGCTGGCGACGTTTCCCCTGAGGGGGTCGGCTGAGTTTCCGGCGTGGCGGTTTGGGATTGGGCAAATCTCGCGAATGTAAGGGTCGCACATGCGAGCAGGATGCGGATACACCCGCCGCATAGAACCCGATTGGGGGCGTGGAGTAACTTGGGCTTAGGCATAAGGTCCTTGTCCGTTGCAGGCGGGAGAACGGGCGCTCGGTGTTTTTGCCAAATCCGCCGCCCCGGAACAAGACGAAAATATGCAAGTTGCAACGGAGCGAATGTAACGCTTCCCGAGCCGGCTCCTGGCGATGCAGGATCGCCGCAGGGTGAGGCTTCGCCTGAGCCGGCGGAGGAGGCGCCACGAAGGATCGCGGAGGGCGAAGTTCCGGCCGTCGAAAAGCGGCCCCTTGACTCTAAAGATCTGGGATCCAGGCTCTAGGGTCCTGTCCTCGAAATAGCGGGAATTTTGTTCCAACAATAGAATGCACTCTGCGATATCGGGGGGGCCTCTTCATTGCATCTTGCACGTTATTCAAAGTGAGTTTTTTTTGATTGGGGCGTGCAAAAACTTTTCTACCACGGGGGAAATCGGCGTTTTTCCAGACACAGGCTCGAAGATTGCTAAAAGGTTTTTCCCACACCTGTTTATCAACGAAGAATCATGCGCGTTTTAATCATTGACGACGAACGATCGATTCGCACATCGACTGCGGTAGCGATTCAGGCGGCCGGTCATCATGCGGAGACCGCCGATAGCGGACAGATTGCGATCCTGAAGCTTCTGGATGACGCTTACGACCTTGCGTTTCTGGATCTGCGGCTCGGAGACGAGGATGGACTCGAAATTCTGGAGCAGATCAAGCGCCAAAACGCCAAATTACCGGTGGTTGTCTTTACGGCCTATGCATCTGTCGCGTCGGCGGTAGCGGCGATGCAGCGTGGCGCTTTTGATTATTTGGAGAAGCCTTTTACACCGGAACATCTGCGGCAGATCATCGGGCGAGTAGAAAAACAGCGGAAACTGGAGTCGAAAATCGACGATTTGCAGCAGCAGATCAGTCTGCAAAACCCAACGATTGAACTGCAGTCGACCGATCCCAGGATGGCCACCGCGCTGGATATGTTGTACCGGGCTGCGCCGACCCAGGCCGCTATCCTGCTATTGGGTGAGAATGGCACCGGCAAGAGCGTTCTGGCGCGCGAAGTGCACCGGAGAAGCACCAACAAAGAGGGTCCTCTCGTGACGGTGAGTTGTCCGAGCTTGTCGCGGGAGCTGCTGGAAAGCGAATTGTTCGGACACGTCAAAGGGGCTTTCACGGGTGCGGTTCGCGATACGTGGGGCAAAGTGGCTGCGGCGGAATCTGGGACGCTGTTTCTGGATGAGATCGGTGAATTGCCATTGGAAATTCAACCGAAGCTCCTTCGATTGTTGCAGGAGCGTCAATACGAACGGGTCGGAGAAAACAGGATTCGAACCGCCAATACCAGGATTATCGCAGCAACGAACAAAGACCTGAAGGAATGCGTTCGGAAGGGAACGTTCCGGGAAGACCTGTACTATCGGCTGGATGTCATCTCCGTCACGATTCCGCCGCTGCGCGAGCGGGTGCACGACCTGGAAAATCTGGCGAGAGAGTTTTTGCGATTTTTCGCCCGGCAATGTGGCCGGAACGGATTAGCATTCTCTGAAGCTGCGGTCCGCAAGCTCCGGGCGCATTCCTGGCGAGGAAACATTCGCGAGCTGCGGAACATGATTGAGCGCGCGGCAATTCTGGCGCAAACCGACGAGATCGGGGAAGAGTTTCTTCCTGATGAGCCGTTGGACGGACAAATGGTCGAGGCAGCGGTTGGATCGGAAATTACACTGGATCAGCTAGAGGAAGTCCATATTCGGAGCATTTTACAAAAGTCGCCCAGCCTCGATTCGGCGGCAAAAACTTTGGGAATCGACCCGGCGACGCTTTATCGAAAGAGAAAACGGTTGAAGCTTTGAGGGATGCTGCGTTTAAAGCTCACGCTAGGCCTCCTGGCGACTCTGGTCATCCTCTTATTGGTTGGGATTTACGGGGTCTGGCTCTTCAACGATCTTGGGCGCGCGGTCGACAAGGTCTTACGTGACAATTACGACAGCATAAAAGTCTGCCATTATATGCGGACCGCGACGGCGCGCGTCAATACGTTCTATTCTAGAGGCGAACGTCCTTACCCTCCCTACGATCAGCCCGGGACGCTGGATGAGGTCGAAAAGCAGTTCAACGCTCGTCTGCCAAGGCTCGAACTGAACGCGAAGTCACAGGAAGAACGGGATCTCGTGACGCAACTCAAAGCTGCCTGCGCAGAATATATTAACGTTTATCGCAAACTCTTTAATTACTTCAAAGAGGGAGGATTAGCCGATCCACGGATTGCCGCAGTCAGACCGCAGGTTCCGGTTTTGACCTTAAGCATCACCAACGTGAGCGAGAAAATTCTCGATCACAACGAGCAACAGATGTTCATGGCGAACCGAGCTGCGGAGCAAAAATCCAAAGATTCGATCCGGCTATTGATTATCGCAATGATCAGCGCGGTGATCGTCTTCATACTGACCTATGCAAGGCTTGGTCACTCGATCATTACTCCGATCCAGAACTTGACCAAGTCGATCCGGGAGCTTCGGTCCCGCGATTTTGCCCAGTCTCTTCGAGTGGAAGCGGACGACGAACTCGGCGCCTTGACGAAGGAGTTCAATGCCATGGCGGAGGAACTCCGGAACTTTTATCGGGAAACTGACCGCAAGTTTATTGAACTGAACCAGGTCATCCGGGCGATGATGACAACCCTGCCGTACCCACTGTTTATTCTCGGCGAAAACGATGAGGTCAGCCGAATGAACCCGGCCGCCGAACGACTAGCGGATTCGATGCGGACCAAGGGGGCTATGCCGAATCAGATCCGGAAACACCTGGCGGCTGCTGCGGTGACCGGTCCGGACTATCGCTTGGATGATCTCAAGCAGGCGTTGCTTTTTCGGATTGACGAGCAAGAGGTTTTCTTTCTTCCAAGAATTTTTCCAATCGTTCTGGAGGATGGGACTGCATTTGGGAGGGCTCTGATGCTTGTCGACGTGACTAAGTTCCGCTGGTTGGACGAGATGAAATCGGATGTGTTATCGACGCTCAGTCATGAAATACGAACGCCGCTGACCGCGATCAGGCTTGTTCTGCATCTTCTCATGGAGAAGGACGTTGGAGAATTGACGGTAGCCCAGGAAGAAATCGTCACTACCGCCCGTAATGACTGCGAGCGGCTGCTAAAGACGCTCAACAGCATCCTGGATCTTGCGCGGATGGAAAGTGGAAAATCGCAGTTGGACCTGAGACCGATACCGGCTAAGCGCATAGTGGAAGAGAGTTACTACGGCTTTCGTGACCAGGCGGCCGGTGCATCGCATCCCCTCCGGATGGATGTTTCGGATACGCTTCCGTTTGTCTATGCGGATCCGGAACGGATCTCGTTCGTCTTTTCCAACTTCCTGTCCAACGCACTCAAGTACAGTTATCGCAACACAGAAATTCTTTTGACGGCGAGGAGTCTTAACTCTGAGTTTGTCCGTTTCAGCGTGATCAATTCGGGGCCGGGACTGAGTGAAGATGAGCAGGCCCGAGTGTTCGACAAGTTCTACCGAGGTCCTGGTCAGAAGGGAGAGGGGGCCGGGTTGGGTCTCTCAATCGCTCGTCAGGTGGTTCAGGCGCACGATGGACGGATCGGCGTTTCTAGTGAGTGGGAAAAGAAGACGGAGTTTTATTGCGATCTGCCTGTTAGCCCAAATATTGAAGAAAAGAAATGAACGAAAAGCAGAATTCAGGAGTCAGGAGTTCAGGAGTTGCAGAATACGCGAGCAAGGTCTTTTATCCCAAAATCCAGGATAAGCGTATGCGTCCCGCGTTGTCCTCGCGTCGTAAGTAAGGCGTCCCGCCTTACCTACTTCGGATGCTCGCCAAACCGTCCGGTTCCGCAGCTCTTGAACTCCGGCAACTGCCTCAGTTGCATTCGGCAACTCGCTGAAGCTCTTGAACTCCTGCAACTGCCTCAGCCGGCTTGCCGCTGCGCCTCGAGGCGATAGCCTCTTTTGCGTGCCGTCTTCAGAAATCGCGGGAGCAAGTTTTTCTCGATGGATGCAAAGGCTGCGGAAAGACCATGTGTTTGGTACACACGGCCGATTTCAGCTTCGATGCGGGTTGGTTCACCGAAACTCGACAGAAACTGATTCGAAACGAATAGTTCAAAAATCGCGGTACGTTGTGCAACGCTCGTTTCTCGGCTCGAGACAGTCAGGAGCCATTCTCGAACGAACAAAGCTAGCACTGCGTCGCCAATCCATGCCTCTTCACGAAGTTGTTCGATTTCATCCACGGTCGTTAATTGGCCTAAAAGAAATCCGCGAGACAAGAGCAAAGATGCTTGTCATTAGTAAGTAAGGCGTCTCGCCTTACCCCATTCAAAGGGGAGCAAACCGGGACGGTTTGCTGACGGAGCAGGGTAAGGCGGGACGCCTTACTTACGACTCGGGGGCAACTGAATTCTAATTCCTGATTTCTTGCTTTTCCGCCGGCTCGCGATAGAGAAGTGTCGCATCGAATGCGACAGCCAAGTTTGTTTAATCTGTTGTTGGTCAGCGTGGCGATGCCATGTGTTGTTTGTCACGTAGTTGCTGGGGATCCGGCACTTGATTCTCTCAAGGCTGCTTCCGCGTATTCAGCGGCCCGGCGCGGCTATTCCTTCCTCGTCATGCAAGACGGCCGGCTTAAGTACGAGAGCTACGCAAATGGTGATTCGGCGGACCGCATCGCTTCAATCTTTAGCGGAACCAAGGGATTCTGGTGTGTTGCCGCTGCGGCTGCTGTCCAGGATGGAATCCTGGATTTTGACGAGCCGGTTCGCGACACAATTACCGAGTGGAGATCGGACCCGAACAAAGCAGATATTCGGGTCAGGGATCTTCTGAATTTTACAGCGGGGATCGAGCCTGTTTTTTCCCTGCATGGAAGAAGCATCGGCGATCGCAATCAGTACAGCGTGAGGTTGCGCCCGGTGGCGCGGCGCGGCGAATCATTCATGTATGGTCCAAGCCAGCTCCAGATATTCAGTGAAGTGCTCCGGCGCAAACTTCTGCCACGGCGTCTGACCCCGGAACAATATTTGGGTAAGCGGGTTCTGCGCCCCCTGGGGATCGGTTACGTCGACTTTCGGGAAGATCGGAAAGGGAATCCGCTCCTTGCCAGTGGATTTCGGTTAACGGCGCGTGAATGGGCGCGATTAGGAGAATTAATTCTGGGGAAAGGCAAATACCAAGGGCATCAACTTGTCCAGCCGGACCTGCTCGCAGAATGCTTTCGAGGGACCCGCATCAATCCAATGTTCGGGATGGGATTCTGGTTAAACCGTGTGGGGCCAGAATCTCATGAAATCGATGTTGAAAGGATGCTCGATGTGCCATGGGAGCGTCAAAACTGGCGAGAAGGTTGCTTGTGCCGGGATGCGCCTAGAGACATGATTGCGGCGATCGGTTCCGGGTACCAGCGGATGTTTATTGTGCCATCCATGAACCTCGTCGTCGTTCGCCAGGGCCGGGACGACAGTCGCTTTTCCGACGCCCATTTCTTGAGGTTGATATTTCGGTAAGGCGGAATTCGGGAGCCAGAATTCAGGAGTCAGGAGTTGCAGGAGTTCAGGAGGCAAATAGCTTTGAATGCCTGACTTTAGTCGTCTGTGCAACCTGTCTTTATCTGTTTTCTTCGGTCTTTTGGGACTAGACAAACACCGAAAGTCACAGACCCATTCTGCAACTCCTGTAACTCCTGAACTCCTGAATCCTGATTTACTTCCGCACCGCCAGGAACATCGTCGACGTGCGACTGCTCCACCGGTAGCCGAACCCAAATGTAAGCGGCTTTGGAGAGCTTGACTCATAGTACTGCCGCAGATCGGACTGAAAGAACTTTTTGAACAGGTCGATCGGTCCGGTGTAGATGCCGAAAAACCTCAGAGTCCACTTTTCGGGCGTAAAAAAGTGGACCGGGATTCCTGAATCGTCCTGGAGAATCGCCGCGCTGTTTTCGAGGAGGTAATTCCGCACCGTCTCGAATCCTCCTTCATGGAGGAGATAGGAAGCCGCTTTCAACAAACTATTCGTGGGCCCGAGGCTCTGACAAAAGCGGAGTAGCCCGGAGTTCCTCTTCAGCGCTTCGTCCGAAAGATCGGAGGTAAAATAATAGAGCACTTTTTCGGCACCGGTGGCGGCGTCTGTAAACGTGATTTTCGCACCGCGCGTTGCTCCTTGGAAGCCCTGGACAATGGCCCCTGTCTTATCGAGGGAGATGTACTCGATCCCGTTCACTTCCTTGCCTGTTCGCGCCAGGAAAACGAGAATCGCCGGAAGAACGCCTTTCAACTGGGAGCGCTCAAAATCTTCCCGCATATCCTTCGTTTTGAAAAAGCTGAAACTCAGAATCGTGTTGAGAGAGATTTGAATGTTCTGAAGCGTGCCGGCTAACGCTGCTGGAGGAACCGTTGCGAGATCGGGTAACGGAGTTACTGGTTCGAGGCCTTGCAGGACGAAAGTTGAACAGTCGGAGAACATGGCGTCGGCATACAGAAAATCCGGTCCGCTGAACAGATAGAGGCAAGTGCGATTCTGCTGAGTGACTGGTGCGATATTTTCGGCTCTAAATACCCGAATGTTGCTGAGTTGACGCTGTTCGAGCTGCGCGAAGGCTTGATTCATCACGCGTGCGTGTTCCAGCCAACTTGGCTCTTGGGTCAGAGCAGCGATTTGGGATCCAGACGGAACTGGCAGGCCGGCCAGGTATCGCGCGGCATCATTGGCAGGAGAACTCTTACCAAACACCTGTGCGGTCTGAACCTGTTGGGTCGGTGCGGTCTGGGCAGGCCCCGAAGGTGTTGCCAGCGGGCCGGTTCCAGGCTGCTGATCCGGAACCGGTTGCGTCTCTGCTTGAGCCGCCTGTGCGGGGTCTTCGTCAAAAAAGAGCAACGGCGCCAGCAAAAACAGGAACAAGGTCCATTTCATGTGAAACCAGTGATGCGTTCTGATCTTTGTCATCGATCTATTTCAAGGGCGTTGAATAGACTTTGCGCCCAGGTTCTCTCGTAAAGAAGTAGATAATCAACCCGGCTATCACGGTCATCAAACCAAGGAGCGATTCGGTTGTCTTATCGAGAACGACGTAGACCATCATCCAGAAAGTGATCACGAGAAAGACGATCGGGGTGATTGGATAAGCCCAGACTTTATACGGTCGCGCCAGTTGTGGCTGGCGAATTCGCAGGACGACCAATCCGAGCACGGTGAGAAACGAGGAGAGCAACAGACTGAATTGGGTGTAGATCAAGACCCTTTGAAACGTTCCGGTCGCCACAAGAATCGTTACGATGATTACCTGCAGAATCGCGGCGGCATACGGCGTTCCTTTTTTGGAGGTTTTGCCTAGAAGATTCAACTTTGGCAGGTCTTCGGTCATCCTTTTGGTGATTCGGGGACCGATCCATGCCATGGCACTGATGGTTGCGATTAGTCCCAGACTGATCAAGGCGCTGACGATTTTTCCGCCGATTGGGCCAAAGATTGCTTGACCGGCTAGAAGCCCCACTTCGAGTTGACCGGAGAGGACGGATTTCGGGGTGGTCAGGAGAAATACGTAGTTCAGCAGCAGATACAACAGAGTGACGGCGACTGTCCCGATGAGAAGCGCCCAGGGGACGTTCTTCGCCGCGTTCCGCACTTCTTCGGTGATATAGGTTGCGGCGTTCCACCCCGAGTAGGCGTACATGACGTAAACGAGGCTGATCGCGAAAGGAGGAGAGACAAATGTTTCCAGGATCCTGGGTCCTGGATTCATATCGAGTTGCTGGGGGTTCGCGATCAAGAATCCCGCGACAATCAACACCAGGATGAGTCCGATTTTCAAAAACGTTGAGGCGTTCTGAAACATTTCTTCAACGCGAAGACCGAGCAGGTGCACCAGGGCGATAATCCAGATAACGAGGAGGGAGATGAGGACGGGTGAAATACCGGGCGTGAATATTTTAAAATATTCTCCAAATGCGATCCCGGCCAGGGCGATCGGCGCAGGGAATCCCACGACCACCGAGATCCACCCCGAGAGAAAGCCAACGGAAGGATGGTAAATCTCGGAAAGGTAATGATATTCGCCGCCCGACCGGGGAAGCGCTGTCGCCAACTCTGCGTAACTAAGCGCTCCGCACAAGGCCGCGATTCCGCCTACCACCCAAAGAGCGATCAGGGCAAAATCGGAAGTAATTCCGGCAACCTGGAATCCGAGACTCGTGAAGACGCCAGTGCCGACCATATTAGCCACCACAAGATTGGTGGCCGTGATGACGGAGATTTTCTTTTGGCTCATCTGGCGGGCTAGTCGCGGAACAAGCCCCTAGTGTCCTGAGGAGACGCTAATTTGTCCACGGAAATTCGTTACATTGCGTCCGCGAGTTGATTCTGTAACCGGACGACGTCATGCAAGGTGAAGTCTGAAAATCACACATGAACTCATTTTTTCGTATCCTGCTCATTTATTTGTCTGGGGATTCTCTTCGAAATCGGCGCTATCCGCCAGTCCGGCCGAAACAAAAGTCGTTGTGAAAGTGGAGGTCCCGGAAGGCGATCAGACGGCGCCATTTGATCGGGAGCGCCTGCTTACGGTGCCGCCGGGCGCCAAAATTTCGGTGCTCGCCAGGATCGAGGAGGCCCGGTTTCTAGCGGTGAGCCCGCGGGGAGACATTCTCGTTTCTCAACCAAGCACCGGCAAAATCTTGTTGATCCGCCAGTCGCGCCCGCCGGAATCGAGGGTCACCGAGCTCATTCGGGGGCTTCGCCTTCCGCACGGGATGGTCTTTCATCGCATCGGTGACACGCTTTATCTTTATGTCGGCGAATCAAATCAGGATCAGCAGATTCGTTTACTCGACCGATTCTCTCTCCCGGGGAAATGAGGAGGTTGTGGTTCCGAACCTTCCCGACCGGAGCAGCCCTAATCTCGGTGGAGCGTACGGTCACGAACTCAAGAACATTGCGATCGGTCCGGATCAAAAGCTTTACGTTGACATCGCGTCGGCAACCAACGCGGATCCAAACGATACCAGAAGCGATCCAATCCGGTCCGCGATTTACCGATATGATCTTGACGGGAAAAACAGGAAACTCATTGCCACCGGCATCCGGAACGCGGAAGGCCTTGATTTCCTGCCTGGAACCAATGAACTGTGGGCAGTCGTGAATGAGCGCGACGAAATCCGTTACCCTTTCAAAAGCGGGGGCGGCCAATATCAACCGAGTGATTACGGTCGGGTGGTCCGATCCTATGTCGATGACCATCCGCCCGACGAGTTTATCCACGTGAAAGAGGGCGCTAACTATGGATGGCCATTCGCCAACCCGAATCCGGACAAAGGTATGGATCGTATGCCATTTGATCCGGACTACGATACGAATCGAGATTGGTCGAAGTTTGCGGAGAGTTCTTTCACCAGGATTGACAAAGGAATTCCCGCACATTCCGCTCCGCTCGGTTTCTCGTTTTTACAAGCGAGCAAAGTTCCGGTTCCGTACCGCAACGGAGCCGTAGTGGCGTTGCATGGATCGTGGGATCGAACCCGCAAGACCGGCTATAAGATTATCTTTTTCCCCTGGCTGCCTAACGGTGAACCGGGAGCTCAGGCGGACCTGGTGACAGGTTGGCTGGACGACGAAACGCAGAGCGTTTGGGGTCGTCCGGTCGATATAGTTCCTGACTTGGAAGGCAATCTTGCTCATTTCCGATGATGCGAGCGGAACAGTTTACAAGCTTTCTTTCGAGCGTTAGCCGGCGTCCCCTTCATGAAGAATGTCGCTCAAGATCCTCGATTGTTCCCAAGGCAGCATTCGGTGCGGATAGAATACAGGCCGGAAGCCTATGCTAAAATGCGGCGGCGCATCGTCGCTGTGGGTGCGCAAAGGGACCGGCAGGATGACCTTCGATGATTCATGTTGTCTGCCGAATGCCAAAAGTTTATGAGGAGACCGTGGACGAGCCGTGTTCAGAGTGAGTGCGCGTTTTGTTCAGATTTTCTGTGAAGTAAAGGATGCTAATGACTCAGGAACATCAGGGTGGAAGACCACTCGGAAATATTGTTTTGTTTTTGGCGACGAGCATCGCGCTTTTGAGTTGTAACAAACAAGCGCCTGCACCGGAGTCTCAGCCTCCGCCGGTGACGATCGCCAAACCGGTTCAGAAACAGATCGTCGAATGGGATTATTACACTGGACGGACCGAGGCGGTCGAAAGCGTCAACGTTACTCCGCGAGTCAGTGGCTACATCGACAACATCACATTTCGTGCGGGTGATTCGGTGAACAAAGGGGACCTTCTTTTTGTCATCGATCCACGGCCTTACCAGGCGGTGCTGGATCAAGCGAAGGCCCAACAGCGGCAAGCCGAAGCGAACCAACAGCTCCAGGACGCGAATTTTGCCCGACAGGACAGACTCCGGCAGACGGGAGTCATCGCGAAAGAGGATTTCGATACGGCGCTTTCGAACAAGAATCAGGCAGTGGCCAGCGTCCTCGCGGCACAGGCGTCGGTGGAATCGGCGCAGTTAAACTTGACCTTTACGCAGATCACTTCCCCGATCCGGGGGCTCATCAGCCGCGAACTCGTCACCGTCGGTAACCTGGTGCAGGCAGATACGACGCTGCTGACAAATATTGTCAGCGTGGATCCGATCTACGCCTATTTCAATGTGGATGAGCGATCGGTTTTGAAGTATGAGCGACAGGTCCGCGCCGGGACGATGACCGATGCAAGATCGGGCGCAGTGCCTATTGCTCTGCAGCTTGAAAACGAAATAGGTTTTCCGCATCAAGGGAGCATCGATTTCATCAATAACCAGTTTAATTCCTCTACCGGTACTCTGCAGGTGCGCGGTCTCTTCCCGAATGCGGATGGTATTTTGATTCCAGGATCATTCGTGCGGATCCGTGTCGCTGGAAGCCCGCTGCGTATGGCTCTCCTGGTGAGCGACAGAGCCGTAGGAACGGATCAGGGACAAAAGTATTTGCTGGTCGTGGGTAAGGACAATGTCGTTGTCGTCAAACCGGTGGAACTCGGGCCCGAAGCCGAAGGTCTCCGGGTGGTGCGCAGCGGGATTACGGCGGACGACGAGATCATCATCAACGGCATTGTCAATGCTCGACCTGGTTCGAAGGTCAGTCCGCAAGAGGGCGACATGAACCAGTTTAAGACGAATCAGCTCCAGTTGCAGACCAACACCAAGACCGAACCGGTCGGCGACGGAAAAGAGAAAGCTGGAGGCAATCCGCCGCCGCACGCGCAGGGGCAATCCCCAGGTCAAAGCGGTCAGTCAAATCAACCGAAATCCGGCGGTGGTCGTTAAGCGCTGGGAGCGGCTATGAAATTTTCGCACTTTTTCATCGAGCGCCCGATTTTCGCAATGGTGATTTCGATCGTGATCGTCATTGCCGGGATGCTGGCATACGTTTCGCTGCCGACCGCACAATATCCGGAAATTGCGCCGCCGACTGTCCAGGTCACAGCGAGCTATCCGGGTGCAGATCCCAAGGTGGTAGCCGAAACCGTCGCCACGCCGATCGAAGAACAGGTCAACGGCGTTGAGAACATGCTTTATATGTCGTCGCAGTCGACTGCAGATGGCACCATGACGCTGACGGTGACGTTTAAGCTGGGGACCGATCTGGATATCGCGCAGGTCCTGGTGCAGAACCGGGTTGCGATCGCCACGCCGCAACTGCCGCAGGAAGTTCGCAATTTGGGTGTCACCGTGCAGAAACAATCTCCGGACCTGATGATGGTGGTGCACCTGCTCTCGCCGAAGGGGACGTATGGCCAAGCCTACATCAGTAATTACGCCTTTCTGCAGATTCGTGATCCGCTTTCCCGTCTGGATGGCATAGGAAACGTGAACGTTTTCGGTGCACGCGAGTACAGCATGCGCATCTGGTTGGATCCAGACAAGATGTACGCTCGAAGCCTGACCACAGACGATATCGTTTCAGCGATCCAGGGGCAGAACGTTCAGGTGGCGGCCGGGCGTTTGGGTGCGGAGCCGGCGCCGCCGGGCACGGAACTTCAACTGACGATCAATACCGAGGGTCGGCTGGTGACTCCGGACCAATTTGGGCAAATTATCGTCAAACGCGGTGACAACGGGGAAATTGTTTACCTGGCGGACGTCAGTCGCGTGGAACTTGGTGCCAAGGACTATAACGTTTCTTCGTACCTGGATGGCAATCCTGCGGTGGCCCTGGCAATCTTTCAATTGCCGGGGTCGAACGCGGTGAAGACGGCCCACGAAGTGAGGGCCCTGATGAAAGTGTTATCCAAGTCTTTTCCGGCGGACCTCGAATATACCATCGTTTATGACCCGACGCAGTTCATCGAACAATCCGTCGAAGCTGTTATCCATACACTTTTTGAAGCTGTTGCTCTGGTGCTCATTGTGGTGCTGGTGTTTCTGCAGACCTGGCGGGCTACCATTATCCCGCTTTTGGCCGTTCCCGTCTCGCTGGTTGGAACATTCGCGGTGATGGCGGTATTTGGATTTTCGCTCAACAACTTATCGCTCTTTGGTCTTGTGCTCGCGATCGGTATCGTGGTCGACGATGCGATCGTTGTCGTGGAGGCCGTCGAACACAATATCGAGTTGGGGATGCCGCCCAAGGAGGCTACACAAAAGGCCATGGACCAGGTGGGAGGCGCCGTGGTGGCGATCGCGGTCGTTCTGAGCGCCGTGTTTATTCCTACCGCTTTTATCACTGGAATCACCGGTCAGTTTTATCGGCAATTTGCTTTGACCATTGCGGTCTCGACGGTCATATCCGCGTTTAACTCGCTCACGTTGAGCCCGGCGCTTGCCGGCCTGCTGTTGAAGCCGCGAGACGCGAAGCGTGATCTCCTGACTCGCTTGTTCGACTTTCTCCTTGGCTGGTTTTTCCGCCTGTTTAACAAGGGGTTCGAAGCGAGCGTGAAAGGCTACATCTGGGCGGTCCGCAGGTTGCTGCGACTGGCCGCGGTTGCGTTGCTGGTGTACCTCGGTTTTCTTGTGCTGACCTACTTCGGGTTCAAGACCGTGCCGTCGGGATTTATTCCGACCCAGGATCAGGGTTACCTCATCGTATTCGCACAGTTGCCGGACGGAGCGTCGCTCCAACGAGCGGAAGAGGTTCGTAAACAGATTTCAGAGATCGCTCGTAATGTCCCGGGCGTTGCCCACACCGTGGAGTTCGCCGGTTTCTCGGCACTGGATGGGACCAACCGCAACAACGCGGTGACTACATTTCTTCCCCTTACCCCATTTGAAGAGCGCCAAAATAATCCGCGACTAAACGGGTTTGCCATCATGGCCGCGGTGCGCCAGAAGTTCGCGGGCATCCAGGATGCCCGTGTGCTTGTCTTTCCACCGCCGCCGGTTCGGGGGATCGGGAACGCCGGCGGTTTCAAGATCCAGATTCAGGATCGTCGCGGCGCAGGACTTCCCGCTTTGCAGGCTGCTACCGATCAGTTGATTGCAAAGGCAAGCGCCGGTCATGGGCTGGTCGGCTTGTTCACCAGTTTCCGTTCCCAGGTCCCCCAACTCTATCTGGATATCGACCGACGGAAAGTTGAAACCCTGGATGTACCGATCGCATCGGTCTTCGGCACCCTGCAGGCGTATCTCGGTTCGACCTATGTCAACGATTTCAACTTCGTAAACCGAACCGATCAAGTGAACATCCAGGCTGATTCCCGGTTTCGCATTCAGCCCGAATCGATCGGACAGCTTTACACCCGAAATAACAAAAATCAGATGGTTCCGCTCGGCACCCTGATGTCGATCCAGGAGGTGGCCGGACCGGACAAGGTGATGCACTATAACATTTATCCTTCCGCGGAAATCAACGGAGGTACCCTGCCCGGCGTGAGCTCTGGACAAGCCATCGATGTCATGCAAACGCTCGCCGATCAGACATTGCCAAGCCAGTTCGGCTACGAATGGACTGAACTCTCGCTGCAGGAGATCCTCGCCGGTAATTCGGCGCTCTATATTTTTCCGCTGTGCGCATTGTTCGTTTTTTTGGTGCTGGCCGCTCAATACGAAAGCTGGTCGCTACCGCTCGCCATCATCTTGATCGTTCCGATGTGCCTTTTCGCGGCGATCGCCGGTGTTTATATTCGAGGCTCAGATAACAATATTTTTACCCAGATCGGATTTGTCGTCTTGATTGGGCTGGCCTGTAAAAATGCCATTCTGATCGTCGAATTCGCCAAGCAGCAGATGGACGCGGGTCAAAACCGGCAGGATGCCGCAATTGAAGCTGCCAAATTGCGATTGCGTCCTATCCTCATGACCTCTTTCGCGTTTACTCTCGGTGTTTTCCCGTTGGTGAACGCGGTCGGGCCCGGCGCGGAAATGCGGCAGGCCATCGGCACTGCTGTGTTCAGCGGAATGATTGGCGTAACCCTCTTCGGCATCTTTATGACCCCGGTCTTTTTCTCCGTCATTATGAAGCTCTTCGAGGGCAAAAAGGAAAAGACGGAATCCTCCGGCGGCCGGGATGCCGGGCAACCGGTTGCCCAACATTAAAGGGGAAGAACTCAGGAGTTACAGGAGTACAGGAGTACTGGAGATGATGCTGGAGTTAGTCTGCGCCACCCAAACCGAATGGTAGATGGGCTCCGGATTCTGCAACTCCTGAGTTCTGATTCTTTTTTGGCTTGTCTCAAACGCGTGTTCGTTTAAAGAATCGCGGCCGCTTGAGGTTGTTCTTTTGATTTTTTGAAACGATGAATGCCGATCCCGACTATGAAAATAGCTGTTCTCTTTGGCGGTAACAGTTCTGAGCGTGACGTCTCTATTGCCAGCGGGGCGCAGGTCGCAAAGGCATTGCGTCAGATGGGTCACCAGGTTCTGGCCGTGGATACGTTTCGCGGTATTTTAACCGACCAGGAGCAGGTATCTTTGCTGGCTCGAGGCGTCGCGCCGGCGCCGCCGGACGACCGGGACTTGCGAGTGATCCGCGCCAAGACAGGATCCATCGTGCAACCCTCCTATTTTGTAGACGCGGATGTCGTTTTCCTGGCTCTTCATGGAGGGACCGGCGAGGATGGAACGATCCAATCGGTGTTCGACGCAGCAGGCACCTGCTATACCGGAAGTAATCACGTCGGCAGTGCGGCGGCGATGGACAAGGATCTCGCAAAGCGGTTGCTGGTCGCAGCGAACGTGCCGACACCTCCATGGTTCATGACACCCGTTGATCCGGTCACAGCGATCCGGGACCTTGGTTTGCCGCTGGTTATTAAGCCGAATAAACAGGGGTCGACAGTCGGTTTGACCGTCGTGAAGCGTGCCGTAGACCTTGAGGCCGCTATCATTGAAGCCTATCGGCACGACGATGAGGTGATGCTGGAGCGATTTGTGCCCGGTCGCGAATTTACCGTTGGAATTCTGGGTGAACGTGCGCTTGCCGTTGGTGAAATTATTCCGAAGTGTTCGGAGATATTCGACTATCAAAGCAAATACCAGGCGGGCGGCGCCGAGGAAATCTTTCCGGCGGCGCTTTCGAGCGAGCAAACCCGCGTGCTGCAAGAACTCGCGCTGCGGGTTCACAGGGCATTGAAACTACGCGATTACAGCCGGGCAGATTTTCGGATGGATGAGAGTGGTCAATTCTGGTGCCTGGAAGCAAACACGCTGCCCGGCATGACGGCCCGAAGCCTTCTTCCGCAATCTGCGGCCGCCGTCGGAATCTCGTTCCCGGAATTGTGCGACGAAATCTGCCGCCTGGCCTTGAATCGGAAACCGGGGCGGGCAGCGCAGTAAGCAAAGCGTCCCGCTTTGCTCTTCCATCTAAGGGGGCAAACCGGGACAGTTTGCCTGCAAAGCACCTAGATATACCCGCTGCGCCGAAGAAATCCCGCTAATCGCGCCAGCATGCACTTCTCAGGTTGAGCGGCTCTCTGGAGCCAGGCGCTCAAGAGACCCTGAGTGACTCCGAGCTTCGTTGCCGTTTCTCGATCTGTTTCGGCCGACTCCTTGGTGTACCTTTCCAACGCATCGAGGACCTCTTCCGTGCTCATAAATCGCCTAATTGCTAGATGAACCGGCACGCTATTGTCCACTTCTTTATAGCGGAAGTAGACTGGAGCGGAGAAGGTTCCGGCCTGGTTGTAACGATCTTGCGAATGAAACCAAGGACGAGTACTGGTTGGGTGTTTTTTCGGAGAAAAGGGCGCAGATACTGGTTGACTTTCTGCAGTTGAGAGTCATTCTCAATGGAAATGCAGAACGCCGAGCTCCGCTTTTCGCACCTCCACGGCTCTGGTCCTATCCGAAGTGTCAAAGACGACAAAACCCTTAGGGATTGGATTTCAACTTTTTCTCTTCCTCGCCGGGGCAATTGTCCTCGGAATATTAGTCTGGCAAGGAGTAACTGCCAAGGGAGCTCCCGACCCCACGCAGCCTCATACGAGCAAAGCGGTAGCGTTCCTTGATATCGCGGTGCTTGTTTTCCGAGAGGGGCTGGAGTGCATTCTTGTGCTCTCCGCGATTACAGCGAGCATGGTGGGTGATCGTCGCATTCATCGGCGTTCAGTAGCGGCGGGCGCAGGAGTTGGCTTTATTGCAACGCTGGTCACCTGGATCATCGCCGTTGGCATCGTGAGCAATCTCGCTCTGAGCGTTCCTGCCCTCGACCTACAGGCGGCGACCGGTTTGCTCGCCGTTGTCGTTTTGCTCGTGGTGATGAATTGGTTTTTCCACAAAGTGTACTGGGGCGGCTGGATCGGTCTTCACAACAGGAAGAAGAAAGACCTGCTCAACAAAGCGAATGATTCGCTCATAACGGAGAGACGTTTGATTTGGGGACTCGGACTTTTGGGTTTCGCTTCGCTGTATCGCGAGGGTTTTGAAGTGGTTCTTTTTTTGCAAGGCTATTACCTGCAAATGGGAGGGACGATCGTGTTGGGCGGGGCGTTCCTTGGAATTGTCTTGTCGGCTCTGGTTGCTGTTCTCACCTTTGTGGCACACAGCCGATTGCCCTACCGGAAGTTACTGATTGCTACTGGCGTGATGCTCGGTTTCGTCCTGTTGATCATGGTGGGAGAACAGGCCCAGGAAATGCAATTGGCGCACTGGATTCCAACGACCAAAATCACCGCGCTTGAAAACGTTACTCCGGATTGGATGGGCGTTTGGTTCTCTGTCTATCCAACAGTGGAGACCCTGGTCGCCCAAGCGGTTGCCGCGATCCTGGTCGTCGGCTCTTATTACGCGGCGCGACGACGAGCCGCGTCGGCGGGTTGAGCCCGCCAAAAAACTCATTACAAGATCCAAGCTTTTAAGCCGCTCTGCGTCAGGTTGGGGGATTTTCCCTCAATCTCGAGTGGAGGAGCTGAAAGGATTGAGTGAGATAATTCGAAAGTCGAAAAAATTGTCCGGTGAGTGAAAGCGTATCCGGCCAAGGGCTCGGCAAGCGACCTTGCGATGGAGTCATCGTCGGATTTTGCATCGTTCTTTTGCCTTCGGAATTGCTCTATGTTTGCCCTTGGCACAAGAACAACGACGGATCTAAACTTTCCTGTGGATTCAGAAGAGGCTGTAATCTGCACGTACAGATCGTGGGTAGCCATAGGTACTATACAAGAAACGGCTGGAAGCAGAAGACTCAGTGCACCGATCTCATTCGAGAATAAATTGATGAACTGAGAACTGCTTGAGATCCTCGAGCCGAAGGTTAATGATTTCATCCATGAAAGGCTATCTGATATTAGGCTTGGGAGTTCTTGCCTTTTGCATGGTGATAATGGGGACAGGTTGTGCGGAGAACTCCGGCTGGGGTGCGGCCTTTGGAGGCGCGCAACTTCAGCAAGATGGGCCTCCGTCGGTAGCGCCAAGCGAGGCGCCTCCCGGGTCCGGCAGTGTGGAATACATTCCGCAGGGTAATTTCTAAGCTAACATCGGCGCGTTAGAGTCAACCTCCGGCGCCGATGTATCGCGCTGTGTAGTCTGCCACGCGGACTATTTGCTCGCGTGAAGGAATGTCTACAATGATATATCCTTGCGGCCCGACAGAACGCTTCGATTGGGTATCAAAAATCATCACTCCGTGAACGCCTTGTTTGGAGTTGCTGGATATTCCTTGTGTAAAATAAGCTCCGCTCGTCTCGGAGCGATCAAGTTTAAAAGAGAACTCGGTATTTAGTTCCGCGGCGAGGATCGATGATGCGGTCACGGCCAGGTATCGCGGTTCCGCTCCGAGTCGCGTCGCATTCTTCTCCCAATATTGCCGAGCGTGCCGTTCGGCCAATTGAATTTCGTTCGAGGACGGGTAGTACGTGTCAATGGCAAAATCGCGTGTATCTGCTCTGGTGGAATCGAAAGTGCCACACGCCGAAAAAAGCGTTGCGAAAATAAAGAGAAGCGGGAAAGCGCGATTCATCAGATAGAAATTATTGATTCAACGGAGAATACGTTTAAATCTGCTCGCTTGGATGCAATAATCGACATTTCTCTCGAATTATTCCCAAAACCATTTCGTCGCTGCCCGATCAGGCCGCTTGCGGCAAAGCTCTTTTGGCCGGCAAATCCGCGGCAGAATTACCACCATCCGCCGTCCGCATAGATTGCGTTGACCCCGCCGAATCGTCCGATCCTCCCTTTTAACGGGGATCCGATGACCAGAACACCATCGTTGGCCGCGAGGCGGCCCGTCCGTTGGTCGAAGATCAGGAGAAATTCGACTGGGACAGCTCCGGAATTTTCCAACAAATCCGCGCCGTAATATGCTTTCATTGGAATTCTGCCCAGCGCCATCCTCCACTCGAGGCCCGGAACCTCGTTGGCCTTGAGTTGATAGGCGCGCACGGCGACGTAAGGAGTTTCTGCAAGCGTCAATCGCCCTTTGGCATTGGCACGACGCAGGAAATTCTGGAATCGCTTTTGGGCGAGCAAAGTTTCACGCGGATAAGGCTGAGCCCTCATGAATGCGTAGTCATCCGGGCCGAATGGGGCGCCATTGGAACCCGGAATCCAGGCGCAAGACCCGCACAACAAGCTGATCAGCGCGATAAAAAAGAAGGGCCGTTTCACTGGGCTGAATTGTATATCCGGCGGTTTTTTGTGCGCCTGCCGTGCTAAACCGTCCCTGCACTATTGAGCTCGGAAGCGGCAAAGTCGAGCCCGGAGAGCATTCGATCTTACGGGCTGACCCTTCTTCTACGGCGAGGAGGTTTCGCGGGCCTTTTGCCGCTCAGCAACTTCCTCATCAGTCAGGCGTGCGTCATAAATCGAGCGAGGTTCAATGGTTCGTGCTACGAGTGTCGCTGTAGCCACGCCCAGCAGCAGTAATGCGACGATAAAAGATCGGTCGCGGCCAGTCAGCTCCATCATCAGATCGACCGCCGAGCTCGGTCCTTGTGCTGTACAGTTCCAGCAACTGCGTCAGCGCGGCTGCTGCAGCAATGCCTGCGCCGATACCGGTGAGAATTACCGCGAGCCAGAAGCCTGCCGCGCCCGGACGCTCAAGCGTAGATGGTATCATGTGACAGCCAGCAAAACCGTGGTTGACCTCTGGTTAAAGATCAAATTCCCTGAGAGCACATTTTCGACAATCGCGACGTCCAGATAGCCCGCGTCAAAAGCGCGGAAGTGCGTATCAGTATCCTGAAAACATGGAAATTATAAATAAATATTGAAAATACCGTGTTTTGCATGAATACTTGTCGCACGAATAGATACGGCAACTGATGGGTAATTCGTCCCTTGGCCATCCTATGCGGTAGAGCGGCCAACCCGACGCAATGCTCTTACATTGCAAACCTGGTCGGAATGAAAACAATTTTACTGGTCGACGATAGTCAGGAACTGCGCGCATTGTACGGCAGAGTCCTCCGCAAGGGTGGTTATTACGTTATCGAAGCTGATTCCGGGGTTGCTGGTCTCGCTATGGCGCGAAAGCATCTCCCCGATCTTATCCTGAGCGACATCAATATGCCGGACGGAGATGGCGCAAGCCTGCTGCGCGACGTCAGGCGGGATCCGGACCTGAGGTTTAGGCAATTCGTATTTCTGTCCGGAGCGCCTGATCTGGTTCCTGTCCGCAATAGCATTAAGGAGGGGGCTGACGATTTCCTGTTGAAGCCGGTCAGCCTTCGGGTGTTGCTGAACTGCATGAAAGTGCGGCTCAGTTGTGCCTCAGATGGTTGGCGTGCGGTGAACCACATACTGGTTCCGGATCCGCTCCTTGATGCCGCATAGCGGGGAGAGTTTTCAGACTGCGAGTCTTGCTTGTCTCGCTGCGTCCTTCTAATCGTCCGCGTTCAAGTCCACCATTAATTCGGCTATGGTGTCGGAGATACGCGTAATGCTCCAGAAGAGCTGTGCAGAAGCATAACGATTGACCGGCAACCGGCGAATCGGTTATTGGTGGGCTAACGTGTCGAAGTATACCCGCGGGGAAATTCTGGAATACCGGGCGTCGATTATCCCAATCCGTCAAAAGGCGCAGGAAGAAATCGACAAGCAGGTTTTGACAATTGCGTCGGCCGCACTCGGTCTTAGTTTAACATTCTATAAGGACGTTCTAGCGAAACAGATTGTCATCCATGGCTGGCTTTTACGCTTAGCATGGGCCTGTTGGACCCTCTCAATCGCATTTGTAGTGTTTTCAATGTACCTAAGCTCTGAAGCGGTCCGGTTAAGGGTAAAACATATCGACAAAGCTCTCGAGGGGGCCGGAGAAGATGAAGAAGTCGAGTTGAATTTCTCAGGACCTGGGACGCGAACGCTTAGCACGCTGAGAGTTACTAACATGGTCAACCTAGCAAGCTTTCTTATTGGGATTCTCGCATTCGCTTTGGTATTTCTTCTCAACATCAATACCGGTCCTAACAATTAAGCTAGAAATGAGCCAAAAAAAGACAAAGCCTGAGAAACTTCGGAAGCGCAAAGAGGAGCAGAACCCTCGGAAAGAGATTTTGAAGAGGGATGGAACCGAGGGCAGACCGTTGCCGATTATGTCGTTTCCGGTGGCAGCGACCGGGGGGAGAGATCCGGCCATTGGAGTCGAGTTTGAAAATCTTCCGCCTAAAGGGAAGAAAAAATGACGTACCAAGGGATTGGACCAGTATTTGCACTAGCCGGCCCTTCCGCGGGGAGAAGCCGACGGAGCAACGCGGTCGTTGATTCGGCTTGCGATGACGCCCGCGATGAACCCGAGACCCACCGGCCACATCCATCGCGGAATGCGCGAGAGGAAAATAATATCGCGGATCGAGATTGGGATGGCGGCAAAAGCCATTGAGATGGGATAAGCGAGCCCCGCGCGATTGAGCGAGTCGAGCGCGCGAATGAACCCTCCAGTTGCGCCGTCATAAACGACGATTTGCCCCGTGTAGATGACTCTCGGGCCGAATCGGATGAGCAGTTTCGTCGTGCCCACGTAAAGATTGCCGTCCGGGCCGAACGCAATCGACGTTGGCTGCCCGAGCTGGCCCCCGGGCGAAACGAACTCGCCCATCGAAGCTCCCGTAGCGCCGTTATAGCGCAAGATTCGGTTTGGCGACGTGTAGCCTGGCGCGCCGCCCGGCTGCGGCGCAGGAGCGGCGAGAGCGCACAGATTTCCATCCGGGCCGAAAGCCAGACCGCGCGGATTGATGTCGCTGGCGTAAGGATGGGCAGCGACAAACACGTCCATGAACGCTCCGGTCAAGCCATTAAAGCGCAAGATGCCGGTAATCTCGTCCCCGGCGACGTAGAGATTCCCGTCCGGGCCGAAGGCGATGCTGGCGACGCCTTGAAAACCGCCGCTTCCAGCCGGCACAAACACGCCGAGCGGAGCGCCCGTTTGGCCGTCAAAGCGCAGGATCTCGCTTCCGCTCCCTGAAACGCCGCCCTGGGTGCTTAAGTAGAGATTTTTGTCCGGCCCAAAGGCCATCCCGTAGGCCTGCCGGTAGTCGGCGGAGTTCTCGAGGTTCGGCACAAAGACGCTTGCAAACTTGCCGGTGGGGCTGTAACGCCACACCTCGCGCGGATTGAGAATGAGCACGTAGACCCCGCCGTCCGGGCCGATCTGCACGTCAAAGGGCGACGAGTCTATGCTGCCAAACTGCGGATCAGGCCTTTCCACAACGACGAAGGAATCGACAAAGTCACCGCTCGCCGGATCATATCGGAGCACCGGGCCCTTTCGGGCCAGGTTCGCAACCAGCAGGTATGGCCGGGGAAAGAGGAGGGAGAAGGAGGATGGCATTGGTTCAGATAAGATAACCTGCGTCGAACGCTCTCATTAAGAGAAGCTGGAAAAG
>CAWJVG010000001.1:0-151584 GCA_963846195.1 uncultured Verrucomicrobiae bacterium | reverse complement strand
GAGCGCCAAAATAATCCGCGACTAAACGGGTTTGCCATCATGGCCGCGGTGCGCCAGAAGTTCGCGGGCATCCAGGATGCCCGTGTGCTGGTCTTTCCACCGCCGCCGGTTCGGGGGATCGGGAACGCCGGCGGTTTCAAGATCCAGATTCAGGATCGTCGCGGCGCAGGACTTCCCGCTTTGCAGGCTGCTACCGATCAGTTGATTGCAAAGGCAAGCGCCGGTCATGGGCTGGTCGGCTTGTTCACCAGCTTCCGTTCCCAGGTCCCCCAACTCTATCTGGATATCGACCGGCGGAAAGTTGAAACCCTGGATGTACCGATCGCATCGGTCTTCGGCACCCTGCAGGCGTATCTCGGTTCGACCTATGTCAACGATTTCAACTTCGTAAACCGAACCGATCAAGTGAACATCCAGGCTGATTCCCGGTTTCGCATTCAGCCCGAATCGATCGGACAGCTTTACACCCGAAATAACAAAAATCAGATGGTTCCGCTCGGCACCCTGATGTCGATCCAGGAGGTGGCCGGACCGGACAAGGTGATGCACTATAACATTTATCCTTCCGCGGAAATCAACGGAGGTACCCTGCCCGGCGTGAGCTCTGGACAAGCCATCGATGTCATGCAAACGCTCGCCGATCAGACATTGCCAAGCCAGTTCGGCTACGAATGGACTGAACTCTCGCTGCAGGAGATCCTCGCCGGTAATTCGGCGCTCTATATTTTTCCGCTGTGCGCATTGTTCGTTTTTTTGGTGCTGGCCGCTCAATACGAAAGCTGGTCGCTACCGCTCGCCATCATCTTGATCGTTCCGATGTGCCTTTTCGCGGCGATCGCCGGTGTTTATATTCGAGGCTCAGATAACAATATTTTTACCCAGATCGGATTTGTCGTCTTGATTGGGCTGGCCTGTAAAAATGCCATTCTGATCGTCGAATTCGCCAAGCAGCAGATGGACGCAGGTCAAAACCGGCACGATGCCGCAATTGAAGCTGCCAAATTGCGATTGCGTCCTATCCTCATGACCTCTTTCGCGTTTACTCTCGGTGTTTTCCCGTTGGTGAACGCGGTCGGGCCCGGCGCGGAAATGCGGCAGGCCATCGGCACTGCCGTGTTCAGCGGAATGATTGGCGTGACCCTCTTCGGCATCTTTATGACCCCGGTCTTTTTCTCCGTCATTATGAAGCTCTTCGAGGGCAAAAAGGAAAAGACGGAATCCACCGGCGGCCGGGATGCCGGGCAACCGGTTGCCCAACGTTGAGGCAGAATTCAGAACTCAGGAGTTGCAGGAGTTGCAGGAGTACTGGAGTACTGGAGTACTGGAGTACTGGAGTACTCGGAGTACTGGAGTACTGGAGTACTGGAGTACTGGAGATAGTCCTCGCCACCCAAACCGAATGGTAAATGGGCTCCGGATTCTGCAACTCCTGAACTCCTGCAACTCCTGAGTTCTGTTTTTTGGCTTGTCTCAAACGCTTGTTCGTTTAAAGAATCGCGGCCGCCTGAGGATGTTCTTTTGATTTTTTTGAAACGATGAATGCCGATCCCGACTATGAAAATAGCTGTTCTCTTTGGCGGTAACAGTTCTGAGCGTGACGTCTCTATTGCCAGCGGGGCGCAGGTCGCAAAGGCATTGCGTCAGATGGGTCACCAGGTTCTGGCCGTGGATACGTTTCGCGGTATTTTAACCGACCAGGAGCAGGTATCTTTGCTGGCTCGAGGTGTCGCGCCGGCGCCGCCGGACGACCGGGACTTGCGAGTGATCCGCGCCAAGACAGGATCCATCGTGCAACCCTCCTATTTTGTAGACGCGGATGTCGTTTTTCTGGCTCTTCATGGAGGGACCGGCGAGGATGGAACGATCCAATCGGTGTTCGATGCAGCAGGCACCTGCTATACCGGAAGTAATCACGTCGGCAGTGCCGCGGCGATGGACAAGGATCTCGCAAAGCGGTTGCTGGTCGCAGCGAACGTGCCGACACCTCCCTGGTTCATGACACCCGTTGATCCGGTCACAGCGATCCGGGACCTTGGTTTGCCGCTGGTTATTAAGCCGAATAAACAGGGGTCGACAGTCGGTTTGACCGTCGTGAAGCGTGCCGTAGACCTTGAGGCCGCTATCATTGAAGCCTATCGGCACGACGATGAGGTGATGCTGGAGCGATTTGTGCCCGGTCGCGAATTTACCGTTGGAATTCTGGGTGAACGTGCGCTGGCCGTTGGTGAAATTATTCCGAAGTGTTCGGAGATATTCGACTATCAAAGCAAATACCAGGCGGGCGGCGCTGAGGAAATCTTTCCGGCGGCGCTTTCGAGCGAGCAAACCCGCGAGCTGCAAGAACTCGCGCTGCGGGTTCACAGGGCATTGAAACTACGCGATTACAGCCGGGCAGATTTTCGGATGGATGAGAGTGGTCAATTCTGGTGCCTGGAAGCAAACACGCTGCCCGGCATGACGGCCCGAAGCCTTCTTCCGCAATCTGCGGCCGCCGTCGGAATCTCGTTCCCGGAACTCTGCGACGAAATATGCCGCCTGGCCTTGAATCGGAAACCGGGGCGGGCAGCGTAGTAAGCAAAGCGTCCCGCTTTGCTCTTCCATCTAAGGGGGCAAACCGGGACAGTTTGCCTGCAAAGCACCTAGATATACCCGGTGCGCCGAAGAAATCCCGCTAATCGCGCCAGCATGCACTTCTCAGGTTGAGCGGCTCTCTGGAGCCATGCGCTCAAGAGACCCTGAGTGACTCCGAGCTTCGTTGCTGTTTCTCGATCTGTTTCGGCCGACTCCTTGGTGTACCTTTCCAACGCATCGAGGACCTCTTCCGTGTTCATAAATCGCCTAATTGCTAGTTGAACCGGCACCTATTGTCCACTTCTTTATAGCGGAAGTAGACTGGAGCGGAGAAGGTTCCGGCCTGGTTGTAACGATCTTGCGAATGAAACCAAGGACGAGTACTGGTTGGGTGTTTTTTTCGGAGAAAAGGGCGCAATACTGGTTGACTTTCTGCAGTTGAGAGTCATTCTCAATGGAAATGCAGAACGCCGAGCTCCGCTTTTCGCACCTCCCCGGCTCTGGTCCTATCCGAAGTGCAAAGACGACAAAACCCTTAGGGATTGGATTTCAACTTTTTCTCTTCCTCGCCGGGGCAATTATCCTCGGAATATTAGTCTGGCAAGGAGTAACTGCCAAGGGAGCTCCCGACCCCACGCAACCTCATACGAGCAAAGCGGTAGCGTTCCTTGATATCGCGGTGCTTGTTTTCCGAGAGGGGCTGGAGTGCATTCTTGTGCTCTCCGCGATTACAGCGAGCATGGTGGGTGATCGTCGCATTCATCGGCGTTCAGTGGCGGCGGGCGCAGGAGTTGGCTTTATTGCAACGCTGGCTACCTGGATCATCGCCGTTGGCATCGTGAGCAATCTCGCTCTGAGCGTTCCTGCCCTCGACCTACAGGCGGCGACCGGTTTGCTCGCCGTTGTCGTTTTGCTCGTGGTCATGAATTGGTTTTTCCACAAAGTGTACTGGGGCGGGTGGATCGGTCTTCACAACAGGAAGAAGAAAGACCTGCTCAACAAAGCGAATGATTCACTCATAACGGAGAGACGTTTGATTTGGGGACTCGGACTTTTGGGGTTCGCTTCGCTGTATCGCGAGGGTTTTGAAGTGGTTCTTTTTTTGCAAGGTTATTACCTGCAAATGGGAGGGACGATCGTGTTGGGCGGGGCGTTCCTTGGAATTGTCTTGTCTGCTCTGGTTGCTGTTCTCACCTTTGTGGCACACAGCCGATTGCCCTACCGGAAGTTACTGATTGCTACTGGCGTGATGCTCGGTTTCGTCCTGTTGATCATGGTGGGAGAACAGGCCCAGGAAATGCAATTGGCGCACTGGATTCCAACGACCAAAATCACCGCGCTTGAAAACGTTACTCCGGATTGGATGGGCGTTTGGTTCTCTGTTTATCCAACAGTGGAGACCATGGTTGCCCAAGCGGTTGCCGCGATCCTGGTTGTCGGCTCTTATTACGCGGCGCGACAACGAGCCGCGTCGGCGGGTTGAGCCCGCCAAAAAACTCATTACAAGATCCAAGCTTTTAAGCCGCTCTGCGTCAGGTTGGGGGATTTTCCCTGAATCTCGAATGGAGGAGCTGAAAGGATTGAGTGAGACAATTCGAAAGTCGAAAAAATTGTCCGGTGAGTGAAAGCGTATCCGGCCAAGGGCTCGGCAAGCGACCTTGCGATCGAGTCATCGTCGGATTTCGCATCGTTCTTTTGCCTTCGGGATTGCTCTATGTTTGCCCTTGGCACAAGAACAACGACGGATCTAAACTTTCCCGTGGATTCAGAAGAGGCTGTAATTTGCACGTACAGATCGTGGGTAGCCATCGGGTACTATACAAAAAACTGGCTGGAAGCAGAAGACTAGTGCACCAGTCCCATTCGAGAATAAATTCATGAACGAGATCTGCTTGAGATCCCCGAGCCGGGGGTTAATGATTTCATTCATGAAAGGCTATCTGATATTAGGCTTGAGAGTTCTTGCCTTTTGTATGGTGATAATGGGGACAGGTTGTGCGGAGAACTCCGGCTGGGGTACGGCCTTTGGAGGTGCGCAACTTCAGCAAGATGGGCCTCCGTCGGTAGCGCCAAGCGAGGCGCCTCCCGGGTCCGGCAGTGTGGAATACATTCCGCAGGGCAATTTCTAAGCTAACATCGGCGCGTTAGAGTCAACCTCCGGCGCCGATGTATCGCGCTGTGTAGTCTGCCACGCGGACTATTTGCTCGCGTGAAGGAATGTCTACAATGATATACCCTTGCGGACCGACAGAACGCTCCGATTGGGTATCAAAAATCATCACTCCGTGAACGCCTTGTTTGGAGTTGCTGGATATTCCTTGTGTAAAATAAGCTCCGCTCGTCTCAGAGCGATCCAGTTTAAAAGAGAACTCGGTGTTTAGTTCCGCGGCGAGGATCGATGATGCGGTCACGGCCAGGTATCGCGGTTCCGCTCCGAGTCGCGTCGCATTCTTCTCCCAATATTGCCGAGCGTGCCGTTCGGCCAATTCAATTTCGTTCGACGAGGGGTAGTACGTGTCAATGGCAAAATCGCGTGTATCTGCTCTGGTGGAATCGAGAGTGCCACACGCCGAAAAAAGCGTTGCGAAAATGAAGAGCAGCGGGAAAGCGCGATGCATCGGATAGAAACTATTGATTCAACGGAGAATACGTCTAAATCTGCTCGCTTGGATGCAATAATCGAGATTTCTCTCGAATTATTCACCAAAACCGTTTCGTTGCTGCCGATCAGGCCGCTTGCGGCAAAGCTCTTCTCGCCGGCAAATCCGCAGCAGAATTACCACCATCCGCCGTCCGCATAGATTGCGTTCACCCCGCCGAATCGTCCGATCCTCCCTTTTAACGGGGAACCGATGACCAGAACACCATCGTTGGCTGCGAGCCGGCCCGTCCGTTGGTCGAAGATCAGGAGAAATTCGACTGGGACAGCTCCGGAATTTTCCAACAAATCCGCGCCGTAATATGCTTTCATTGGAATTCTGCCCAGCGCCATCCTCCACTCGAGGCCCGGAACCTCATTGGCCTTGAGTTGATAGGCGCGCACGGCGACGTAAGGAGTTTCTGCAAGCGTCAATCGCCCTTTGGCATTGGCACGACGCAGGAAATTCTGGAATCGCTTTTGGGCGAGCAAAGTTTCACGCGGATAAGGCTGAGCCCTCATGAATGCGTAGTCATCCGGGCCGAATGGTGCGCCATTGGAACCCGGAATCCAGGCGCAAGACCCAAACAACAAGCTGATCAGCGCGATAAAAAAGAAGGGCCGTTTCACTGGGCTGAATTGTATTTCCCGCGGTTTTTTTGTGCGCCTGCCGTGCAAAACCGTCCCTGCACTATTGAGCTCGGAAGCGGCAAAGTCGAGCCCGGAGAGCATTCGATCTTGCGGGCTGACCCTTCTTCTACGGCGAGGAGGTTTCGGCGGCCTTTTACCGCTCAGCAACTTCCTCATCAGTCAGGCGTGCGTCATAAATCGAGCGGGATTCAATGGTTCGTGCTACGAGTGTGGCGGTAGCCACGCCCAGCAGCAGAGGCACGATAAAAGATCGGTCGTGGCCAGTCAGCTCCATCATCAGAACAACCGCCGAGATCGGTCCTTGGGTAGTTGCCGCCAGCACGGCTGCTGCAGCGATGCCTGCGCCGATACCGGTGAGAATTACCGCCAGCCAGAAGCCTGCCGCGCCGGAACGCTCAAGCGTAGATGGTATCATGTGACAGCCAGCAAAACCGTGGTTGACCTCTGGTTAAAGATCAAATTCCCTGAGAGCACATTTTCGACAATCGCGATGTCCGGATAGCCCGCGTCCAAAGCGCGGAAGTTCGTATTAGCATCCTGAAAACATGGAAATTATAAATAACTATTGAAAATACCGTACTTTACATGGAATACTTGTCGCACGTAATAGATACAGCAACTGATGGGTAGTTCGTCCCTTGGTCATCAAATGCGGTAGAGCGGCCAACCCGACGCAATGCTCTTACATTGCAAACCTGGTCGGAATGAAAACAATTTTACTGGTCGACGATAGTCAGGAACTGCGCGCATTGTACGGCAGAGTCCTCCGCAAGGGTGGTTATTACGTTATCGAAGCTGATTCCGGGGTTGCTGGTCTCGCTATGGCGCGAAAGCATCTCCCCGATCTTATCCTGAGCGACATCAATATGCCGGATGGAGATGGCGCAAGCCTGCTGCTTGACGTCAGGCGTGATCCGGACCTGAGGTTTAGGCAATTCGTATTTCTGTCCGGAGCACCCGATCTGGTTCCTGTCCGCAATAGTACTAAGGAGGGGGCTGACGATTTCCTGTTGAAGCCGGTCAGCCTTCGGGTGTTGCTGAACTGCATGGAAGTGCGGCTCAGTTGTGCCTCAGATGGTTGGCGTGCGGTGAACGACATACTGGTTCCGGATCCGCTCCTTGATGCCGCATAGTGGGGAGAGTTTTCAGACTGCGAGTATTGCTTGTCTCGCTGCGTCCTTCTAATCGTCAACGTTCAAGTCCTCCATTAATTTGGTCCCCACCGGAGAGACGAGGTAATGCTCCAGAAGAGCTGTGTATAAGCATAACGATTGACCGGCAACCGGCGAATCGGTTATTGATGGGCTAACGTGTCGAAGTATACCCGCGGGGCAATTCTAGAATACCGGGCGTCGATTATCCCAATCCGTCAAAAGGCGCAGGAAGAAATCGACGAGCAGGTTTTAACAATTGGGTCGGCCGCACTCGGTCTTAGTTTAACATTCTATAGGGACGTTCTAGCGAAACAGATTGTCATCCATGGCTGCTTTTGCGCGTAGCATGGGCCTGTTGGACCCTCTCAATCGCATTTGTAGTGTTTTCAATGTACCTAAGCTCTGAAGCGGTCCGGTTAAGGGTAAAACATATCGACAAAGCTCTCTCGAGGGGGCCGGAGAAGATGAAGAGGTCGAGTTGAATTTCTTAGGACCTGGGACGCGAACGCTTTAGGACGCTGAGAGTTACTAACATTGTCAACCTAGCAAGTTTCTTATTGGGAGTCTGGCATTCGCTTTGGTATTTCTTCTCAACATCAATACCGGTCCTAACAATTAAGCTAGAAATGAGTCAAAAAAAGACAAAGCCTGAGAAACTTCGGAAGCGCAAAGAGGAACAGAACCGTCGGAAAAAGATTTCGCAGAGGGATGGAACTGAGAGCAGACCATTGCCGATTATGTCGTTCCCGGTGGCACCGACCGGGTGACAGGGTCCAGCCATTGGAGTCGAGTTTGAAAATCTCCCGCCTAAAGGGAAGAAAAAATGACGTTCCAAGGGATTGCAGGATTTGCACTAGCCGGCCCTTCCGCGGGGGGAGGCCGGCGGAGCAACGCGGTCGTTGATTCGGCTTGCGATGACGCCCGCGATGAACCCAAGACCCACCGGCCACATCCATCGCGGAATGCGCGAGAGGAAAATAATATCGCGGATCGAGATTGGGATGGCGGCAAAAGCCATTGAGATGGGATAAACGAGCCCCGCGCGATTGGGCGAGTCGAGCGCGCGAATGAACCGTCCAGTTACGCCGTCATAAACGATGATTTGCCCCGTGTAGATGACTCTCGGGCCGAATCGGATGAGCAGTTTCGTCGTGCCCACGTAAAGATTGCCGTCCGGGCCGAACGCAATCGACATTGGCTGCCCGAGTTGGCCCCCGGGCGAAACGAACTCGCCCATCGAAGCTCCCGTGGCGCCGTTATAGCGCAGGATTCGGTTTGGCGAAGTGTAGCCTGGCGCGCCGCCCGGTTGCGGCGCAGGAGCGGCCAGAGCGTAGAGATTTCCATCCGAGCCGAAAGCCAGACCGCGCGGATTGATGTCGCTGGCGTAAGGATGGGCGGCGACAAACACGTCCATGAACGCTCCGGTCAAGCCATTAAAGCGCAGGATGCCGGTAATCTCGTCCCCGGCTACGTAGAGATTCCCGTCCGGGCCGAAGGCGATGCTGGCGACGCCTTGAAAACCGCCGCTTCCAGCCGGCACAAACACGCCGAGCGGAGCGCCCGTTTGGCCGTCAAAGCGCAGGATCTCGCTTCCGCTCCCTGGAACGCCGCCCTGGGTACTTAAGTAGAGATTTTTGTCCGGCCCAAAGGCCATCCCGTAGGCCTGCCGGTAGTCGGCGGAGTTCTCGAGGTTCGGCACAAAGACGCTTGCAAACTTGCCGGCGGGGCTGTAACGCCACACCTCGCGCGGATTGAGAATGAGCACATAGACCCCGCCGTCCGGGCCGATCTGCACGTCAAAGGGCGACGAGTCTATGCTGCCAAACTGCGGATCAGGCCTTTCCACAACAACGAAGGAATCGACAAAGTCACCGCTCGCCGGACCATATCGGAGCACCGGGCCTTTTCGGGCCAGGTTCGCAACCAGCAGGTATGGCCGGGGAAAGAGGAGGGAGAAGGAGGATGGCATTGGTTCAGATAAGATAACCCGCGTCGAACGCTCTCATTAAGAGAAGCTGGAAAAGCGGCGCCTGATTCATTTGAATCCCACTTAGTAGTCCACAGCGCCCGATCCCGGGATTTTCGAGTAGTGGGATTGGTGGGACTGCGTTTGGTCAACGTCTGAGCACGAACAAAGTGGCAGGGACGAGATTGCCAGTAAAACTACCACCGCAAATATTGCCATTTCTCTCATCGGGAGCCCCAGTTTATTGGTTGTTCAAGGGATCCCTCACAGATCGCCCGGGATATCTTTGAGCGCAACGCGACAATGCACCGGAATCGAGTCGTGGCGGCGTTCGACTGAAAAATCGGATTGCGGAATTTTGGCGCAACTATTCTGCAATTGAGCCGGGAAACGGCAACGGCTCTTTTTCGATGCCATATGGTGCCTTCAAATCAAGTTATTTTATGCCGATCGGGATTCCCGAGAGTGTCGCCAACCGCTCCTGCGTGATTGGATCTTCAGTCGCTCTCCAAACTGTCTCCAATTCGCAATACTCAACGCCGTATTCAGACCAAAATGTGACAAGCCGGCGCCTGATCAGACCACGTGGAACAAACCGAGCCCCTGTCCCTAAAGAAGTTTTTTCTAAGTACGCCGAAGACTACCTGGAAGCTTGCTTAGTTTTGGACGATAGCCCAAAGGCAAGCGCGGCACTAAGCCGAAGATGTCTGCAAAATCGTAAGCGTCACGCCGAGCGCCATGCAGTCATATGTTGACTCGAAGGGACTGTAAACGTCGTAAGTTTCAGTTACGACATTTACAATGTTTAGGCTACTCTAAGCGCAGTGTTTCTCCTGGCTGCTGCCCAGGCTTTTGGGACCACGTCTTTAATCTGACGATTGGTCATGGATGGCAGGCGTGTCAGTACGTCGTGCAGATAAGTGTAGGGCTCGATGCCGTGGTGGCGGCAGCTTTCGATGATTGAGTAGATGATCGCGCTGCGTTCGCCGGCATCGGCATCACCGAAAAATAACCAGTTCTTCTTTCCAAGAGCGGTCGGTCGGATTGCATTCTCAACGAGATTATTGTCGATCTCGATTTCGGGTTCTTTGAGGTAAACCTCGAGGGATTCCCATTGGCCTAAGGCATAGCTGACAGCTTTACCCATCGTGCTCTTTGGCAGGAAGCGCCGGGTGAGGTACCACCGTTTTAGCACCCGATGGATTCGTCGGCACAGGGGCATGCTCTGACTGGTGCGATAAGCGTCTCGCAACGCTGGGCCTGCTTGTTGACGCCGCAATCTTCTTTCGATTTCGTAGAGGTGACCGATCTGGATCAGGATCCAGCCGGCTTCTTTGGGTGCATGATCGAGGGCTTCGTAAAAGCCACGCCGGGCATGGGCCCAGCATCCAGCTAGCAGTACTGGCCTGCCCGCGCTCGCCCGATGCCTGGCGAAGTGATCGTAGGCACTATAGCCGTCACATTGGATTGTACCGCTAAAGTCCAGCGGGATAAGTTTCTCCAGACACTTGGCCTCTCGAGTCGTGTACCACTCAAAGAGCACATCTGCACCCGGCCGATGCGCCACCCACAGATAACCCAGGCCGGTTTTGCCGTTTCCCGGATCGAGATATTTGATTGGCGTTTCATCGACCTGGAGGTAAGAGCCTCTCATCATCTGGTCTTTGATCTGCCGGTAGATTGGCTTTAACCACTCACTGGCTAGGTGCACCCATCGGGCCATGCTCTGGCGCGGCAACCAGACCTGATGCCGGTTCCAGTAAATCTGTTCCTGGCGAAAAAGTGGTAAATGATCGCAGTATTTACTCACGATTACTTGGGCCAGTAACCCCGGTGCAGCAATGCAGCGTTGCTGCAGGCTCTCAGGCAAGGGAGCGATCACCGGAGCCAGGTCGCTTTGTTCGCGGCGCACGAACTTGCGGCGAATGATCTGGCGGCGGAAAAACTTCGCCGGCTGGTAGTCAAGCATCTCGGTGACTTCTTCTCCGATACAGCGGAAGGCTTCCGGATTGTCTCTGACTTCTGCGGGCTCGATGACTTCTTGGTGGACCGCCAGATCCTTCGGCCAGCGCTCCCTGCGCTGGTTCTTCTCAGAACGTTTGGCGACTGGCTTCAAACCTTCGACGCTGGGACTAGCCTCCGCCTTTTCAGCGGAGGCGTCGGCTTTTCCCAGTGCATCCTCTTTCAGGAGCAATTCCAGTTGAGCCGCATCGAGCTTCTCGCTCTTGGAGCCAAAAAGGCGTCGGATCAGTAAATCGATCTTTTCCTTCAGCAGCTTGATCTCCTGACTCTGTCGCTCATTCTCGGCCTGCAAAAGCCGGTTTTGCGCATCCTTTTGCGCGATAATTTCCAGGAGTCTAACTTCCTCTGACACTGTTAGTTATAGTGTCAAATCTGAGCGAAAATAGCGATCTTTTTTCTCGAAAATAAATAGAGTTTTTGCCTCTATTCGCGTTCATACCAGGGACGCAATTTGGCCCCTCGCAAGTCCACTCCGTCGGTGAGCATCGCGAAAGCTTCAGGGCTCAATTTCAACGTCGGACTTTCTTGGCTGGGCTTGGGCCAGCTAAACGTTCCCCGCTCCAGCCGTTTGCTCAAAACCCATAAACCCGTCCCATCAAAATAGAGCACCTTGATCCGGGTATGACGTCGGTTACAAAAGACGTAGAGCGCTCCGCTGCGAGGATCCTCTCCAAAACCGCTGCTCACCAGCCCGTAAAGCCCGTTGAAGCCCTTGCGCATATCGCAGCAGTCGACTAACAAAAAGATCTTCAGACTACCGCTGAAGCTGATCATCGCTTTGCGCCCAGCCGTCCAAGCAACTCCGCAGCCAAGGCCGCTTCCCCTGCGCTGCTGATCTGAGCGTAGGCGCCCCCGGCAAAGTAAATCCTTAAGGCTCCGGCCGGCGCCCGAGGCAGTGAACCCTCCTCAACCACCGCTTCAATCCACCCACCAGCGCTCTTCCCGGCGCCGGTGTCCGCGCCGGCTTTTAGCAACAACTTTTCCCGCCGTCGACGACGACGCCGGCTTTGGAGCCAGTAGGCGAGCGTTGAATATTTGATCCCCACGTATTGCGCGAACTTTACGCCGCTCATCCCGCTCCGGTCGTACTCCTCCAACAACGATTCGCGCCGCTCCCGCGATACCAGCACGCGACCGCGTGCGTCCTGACTTAAAATTTGTCCAGCCTCCTCCGCAGCAAATGTCATGGAATTTTCCTACGACATTTCCGCCAGCTCGAATAGTGGTGCTAGGCGTGACGCTTACGCAAAATCTTCTCAGAGAGCGAGAGCACACGCAGGAATTCGAGCAGCTTGAGGCCGTGCTTTCGTGCTTTAGCGTGGGTGTTTTTCGAGCGCCGTGGGCGCGTTGGCGTTCGCCTGAGCTGACGCGCTGACGTTGATGACCATTTCGGGTTTGTCACTCATGCCACAGACGGCCTTGCACGCGAAGATCAGGCAGCTTGTGTCACCATTGAGCGCCCGAGCCACCAGCTTCGGCTGAGATGATTGCTCACGTGGTGGGAGCGGATTCAGCCATCTCTAGCCATTCCTGAATCCATTCCGACTGTCGCTTAGAGGTCTGCAGCTCGCGAACCTTGTCAGACAAGCAGGAGGCTCTCTGTGCATAAATCGGATTATCAAGCAATTCTCTGATTTCCTTCGAAATCTTGCGGCGTCTTATCTGGCGTTTAGAAAGCCTTCTTCCAATACCTAGCCTCACAAGTAATGAGCAGTTATAGGGCTGATCCCACATGAAAGGTATACAAAGGACGGGCTTACCACAAACTACGGCCTCCTGGGAGCTTCCCGCTCCACCGTGAGTAACAAAACATCCGATCTTTTGGGATGCCAAAAGAATTATCTGTGGAACATACTCCTCAACGCAAAAATTGTCAGTCAAACCGTGCTTTGCCAGGAATTTCTCTAGGAAATCAAGCTGAGGTCGAGACAACGACCATATTACCGATACCTGAGCGTCCATGAATCCTTGGACTAGTTCCTCCATGTACGCTTCGGATAACGCTATCATGGTTCCAAAGCAAACGTATACAACTCGACCGGATTCACGCTTTGCTAGCCATTCTTCAAGCTTACTAGGCAGAGAAGTCTCAGGTATATGAACGGTCGGCGCCAAAACGACTTCTCTGCTGTCGGCAATTCCCGCCTTAGCAATGTCAGCACTTTGCTCAAGTACAGCCAGTCCTGAGGTTACATAAAGCAGATCCGTCTTTGTCGTAGGGCAATCCTCAAAAGCTATTTCCGCGCGCCTTTCTGCAGATGTTTGCATAGATTGCATAACTTGACAGCGCTTTGAGTGACGAATCACTCTCCAACACTTGAAGCCCTTCCGCGCAATCCGCCCAGCAGTCTCCACCAGCAGTTGTACCCAATGCGCGCGATCACTTAAACCATACGCTTCAATAAAAGGGCGATGAAGAGTCCTATGCGTACCTCCCGAGGTGTTAATTATCGCCTTGGCGCCACAGCACGAGGAGAGCCGCAGGTACCAGTCGAGAAATGCATGACTGTCACAGATCAAAAAATTTGGTTGAATAACTCTCATACTTTCTACGAGATAACTCAACTCATGGCTGGCCGCCTCTCTAAGAGGCGTAAAATAGAAATCATTTAGATCTAAATAGTCTGAGAATGCATTGTAAAAAATGGATCTATTAGAAAGCTTAGCGGCAAGCGCAGGATCGAATTGTTTGGACAGGGAGCGAAGGCAGCAATACTCGAAACCATACTCTCGGACAGTGCTTTCAAACTTGCCTTGCAGAAAACAAGTAACCTGGCATGTCATGTGGTCACAAAGCAAACGTGCAAGGCGTAGTAACGGCAGAACGTGGCCAGCATCTGGCAGAAAACATACAATCGCTATTCTATGTTGTGACATCCAATATCCGATTTTCAGGTATCCGTAAGCACGTCTATTAAGGAAGTGGCTGATGAACTCTTCAGCGTCTGGAGTGCATCGTCTTTTGCTCGGAAATGTACAAAACCGGTGCTAGCCGGCTCCCTCGAACGGCTGCCCAAATCGTACATCAACTTGGCCCACGATCCGACCAAGGAACCTCGCTTGGGTTGCCTCTGCCGGTGTTTGCGCACTCGTTCCCGCGTCTTGGCACGCCGTTCCTCAATGGGCTTTAGCACTCCCAGGCAACGCCGTAACCGCTCTATTTCCGATTTAAGATAATCAGTTTCGGCTGCTTTGGGATTGGCCCCCAACGCTCGCCTAATTGCGTCAAATTCTTTGTCGGAATCTTTGCTCACCTTGCTTTATCCTGTAACGCCTGCGTACGCTGGTAATCGGCAGTTGTGATCCGCAGTTTAGCTATTCCTCTTGGCGCATGCCCATGCCTTGCGGACCTCGGCGGCCCACAGCTCGTCAATCGGCTGTTGTGATTCCGCTCCCACCACGTGAGCAATCGTCTCAGCCGAACACCCAGGCCGGCGAGTTTATCGACCATTTCAGCGTCGATTTGCTTTCTGGGGCGAGCCATAACGCGCTGCAACCGTATGAGAAACGTTCCTTATTGCCAACGTTCATTCTTTATCTATCCTCATTATCGGCGGCAGTGACGCAGGTATCAGCGCTGCCCTTCGAGCACATGAACTTGACACCTCGGCACGCATCGCTGGGCTTTGCCCCTGGATTCGGTTGGAGCTTGGCTCTGCCCAACCACCTTCGGGGTTCCTATTGGTTGGTTCTATGCGAAAACCATTCAACCCCAAATCGCCGGCCGAGTCCTTTCACCAACCCGGTCTGGAGTACTGGTTCAAAGAGCGACGACCCTCGTCGACTTCCGACGTGGGCCCTTAGGGCGTTATTTTGACGGCTTCGCCGCCACAGCGCTTCAATGCTCGATCACTGGTCAAGCCGACGTCTACGACGACCACCGGGTAAGCAGTGCCGATGCCTCGCGCACCACTCGCTCGATCACGTCATGGGCCGAGGGAATGTCGTGAATTAGCCCAACAGCCTCCCCTGCAATCACAGCGGCAATGTCAAAGTCACCTGCGTCGCGTGCTGCCGCGTACTTGGCCGACTCTTCGTCCAAGTGACGTATGAGTTCGATTTCACGCCCGAACCATCGATCCGCATGCGCGTTACGCAGGCACCGCCCAGTAAACGGAACCGACCACACGTTGCGCCGAGAGATATCGAAAACGATGCTGCGCAGCGTGTCGTCGCCAGTTGCTTCGCGAATGCGTTCCTTGGCGCCTTGCGCTCCAGCCCCCTCTTGCGAGGCGTAGAAGCGTGTGCCCATCAGCACACCCGCGGCGCCAAGCATGAGTGCCGCTGCCAACCCGCGGCCGTCGGCAATTCCCCCTGCAGCCACGACCGGTTTGCGCCCTCCAAGCGCATCCACAATCTCCGGAACGAGAGTAACAAGACCCCGCGTTACTCCATGGCCACCTGCTTCAGTGCCTTGCGCGACGAGGATATCCGCTCCTGCCGCAACAGCCTCCTTCGCGAGCCCGACTGACTGGACTTGGCAGATGACGATTGCAGCGGTGCGCTTGATCCGGTCGATGAACCGCGCCGGCGGTCCGAAGGAAAGCATGACCGCCGCAGGTCTGCGCTCCAAAGCAAGATCGAGGAGCCTCGGCTGCTTCGCCAGACTCCATGTGATAAATCCGACGCCAAAGCGCGCTTTCGATCGGTCGAGCAAATCGAGTTCGCGCAGAAGCCACTTCTCTTCGCCGTAGCCACCGCCTAGAATGCCAAATCCCCCGGCAGCGTCCACTGCAGCAACAAGACGCCCATCGGCCACGAGATCCATCGGGGCGAGCAGAATTGGATGATTGATCCCGAGCAACTGTGTGACCGGCGTGGTGATCGACATTCGAGGGTCGATTGGCATCTTATTTTGTCATCGGCTATTACGAATTTATTTAGCTTTCCACTGAACTCTTTGCGAAGGGGAAAGTCAAAAAGAGGTCGGTCAACAAACGCTGCTCGGCGATGAGTAGGCGCCGACGGCGAGATACCCGGTTAGTTTGCCTGCGGACTCGATCCGGTCGAAAAGGAGTGAGGCTCCGATTGTTTTTATGTCGGGTTATGACACAAGTTCCGTCGCGTCGAGAGCGGAGAAGTTTCACGCATTTTTCCTCCGAAACCATTCTCGCGGGAGACGATCTGTTACGCAGTGAAGAAGGCGATGGGGTCAGCTAAACGAAGCGTTGGCCTGATTCGAACCCGGTTAGATGCCGACCCTTCTACGAAGCAACCGGCGACGTGCTGAGAACGCCCCGATGACTGGTGCGTCCCGAGCGGTAAGGAGTGGACGCCAAAGGGGAAGTGGACGTCCCCGCAATACCGCATTACCGGAGCAGCCCCGGATTGCCCCTCGACCGTCTTGGCATTACGCGCAGAAGTCCAGAAATAGACGCGGAGATCGAGAACATTCTCAATGATTAAATTTTTGGCATCGAGGGAAATTAGTGTCATAGACTCAATGAGTGGATGGCGCTCTTAGAACGGAATACCACTCCACCGGAAAACAACTAAAGCATTGCCTTGTGCTTTGAGGTGTTTACCCCCGCTGATGACCCACCATATTGTCCTCGATGAGTCCTGAACAAAAAGCGAACAAGCTTGATGCCGAACTGAAAGACCAAGACATCGAACTGGTAAAGCTGCAGGGTAACGTTGCGAAGAACAAGGAAGCCAGCAAAGAACTCCAGAAGTCTCTAGAGAACCTGGAAGCTGCAACGAAAAAACTCGAAAAGGAATAGGGCTGAAGATCACCGGGCGAATGTGCAAAACGTCCTGATGACCGGTGCGGCCCGAGCGTGGCCGGGCATCTCTTCCTGTACAACTGGGGCGATAGACGCCGGCTTGATGTGGCTGGCGGAGAGATTGGGGGTGCGACTGGCGGGAGAGGATCCGGGCTCCGTGGCAACCAAGGAGTTTGGCGAGACTTCCGCACGCGAACCCGAATCGCCTTAACCAAGGACGGGAATCTGGTTGGAACCTATAGAACTCTTGAGGGTGCTATCGAGTCTCTGGCTTGGAGAGAAAGACTAGAGACAGCTGAAGAGTTTTAGGTGGCAAATCATAGGGCGCATTAGAAATTCAAAAACCGTGGGGCTCAAAAGAATAGAGCTTTTAAGACTTGGGATTCGCATTCAGCGCGCCCGTAAGTTCTCGGGATTTTCTCAAAAGGGCTTCGCCTTGATTTGCGGTTTGGATAGAAGCTATTTTAGTGGAATTGAACGGGGCGAACGCAACCTGAGTTTTTCAATCCTTTGCACGATCTGCGATGGTCTTACCTGTTACAATATCCTGGGAAAGCAAGATTGCCTTCTCTTTGATGCATCAAAGCAACCTGCAGGGTAATAGTGCGACGTTGCCCGCGTTCTTAAGGTGCAACGGCTCCGCTTACCGAATTGCCGATCTCAGGCGCTACTGAACCGCGCTTCGCTTCTTCCGAATCAATCGGATTGCGGAGCTCACGCCCGCTTCTCGGCGCGCAACAGTTTGATGGAAATAATGCTCTCCGGTGGGGCACGGAGCGAAAAATAACTACAGAATAACTGCACCAAAATTTTCTTACCTTTTTAGAGTTGTGTTATGTACGATTACGCAAGTCCTTGATTTCGTGGCGGAAGGGGTGGGATTCGAACCCACGGTACGGTTACCCGTACGCCTGATTTCGAGTCAGGTGCCTTCGACCAGCTCAGCCACCCTTCCATTGCTTTAAAATCAGGGACGGGAAGATAGCGTAAAACGTCGGCTTGTCGACGATTTAGTAGACCTCTTCTTTCTCGGGGTCCGGCCTTTTTGGTCCGAGATACTCGTAATTATCGGAGAGTTTGTACATTGCGTGCCGTAAAAGACCGATAATTCTGGGGCTCATGGCATCGAACCATTGAGAGGCCTTGAAAAAGAGGGTCGCGGCGCTGATTGCACGGCTAAGCGTCATTATCCCGACGAACGCATTCAGCCAACCAACGATCGACGGCAGGCTAACTTCGGACGAGGCTGGGAGAACGGCGGTGTTCCACCACGCGAACACACTCAAAATACTGAAGAGGCGAATGACTCTTCGGAGTCGAGGTTTTTGGGAGACCCAATAAAATCGTTCGGGCGGGATCGGTTCCCTTTTCGAAGTGATACCGCGCAATTTCCATGCGCGAATCAAACTCAAATAGTCTCGCCTGCTCAGAATGGGACAAACAACCGCCGCGGTGATGATCGCCGGAAAAAAAGGCACCCCGCTCAACGCTTGCAGGAGCGTCAGGAGAAGCCAGCCTGCCAAGCCGAAGATGACCAGCACTTCGACCATACCTGAACACTATAGTTTCCTTTGCACCTGAATCCAAGCGGTTAGCCCAAAAATCTACCGAGCCCGAAATGAGCCACCGCGCTTTCATTTTTGCGGCCTAGTGTACCAAGTATGAGGCTCTTACGACAGCGCTGCCATACGAGCCTCAGACTTGGTGCACTAGTGTTCCGTCCCGCCGGGATATGCATGCCAATTCGGGGACAGGACATTAGCGAGCAACATTGGAGAGAAAGTCTTTCATCTCGTCCTTGCTTCCCTTGAACGCGACCAAAAAACAGGTGTCGTTGATGCCGGTGGCACCTCCAACCCATTTGTCATCCTCGACGATTTCCCATTTTCCTTTGCGAATTCTCACGCCCAGGTCGTGGGACGGAAAGATATAGAGAAGCATTTCTTTGTCGGTAACGGCCATAATCTGCGCGACGGTGGCTCCGTCGAACTTAAAAACACGACATCCGACGGTCTTGATGTTCGCAAACTGCTTGGGAACGGCATAGTGTTCCAAGCCGTGTTTCAGGAAGAACCAGTCTTGTAAATCGCCGGCCCTTGTCTCCACCGCTTCAAATTCATCTCCGGTCAGGGCGTTGGCCGATTCGAGTAGTTCGCTGATGCGGTCGGCACCTTCGAAAGAATTCAGTCGGTCTGAGATTAGAAAGACCACCATGCAAAGCGTCGCGACCAGGCCCACACCGACCGCGAAGAGGATCGTACGCGGGCGAGCCGGCTTCACGGGCTCGTCGCCCTCTTCCTCGTCGTCTAATTCCTCTTCTTTCGATTGAGCTTCCGATGGATTTTGAGAGATCGGACCGCGTGTTTCGCCTGACTTGATCGTTCCGATCTCGATGGTCTCCGATTTCGCACCCCGTGCCGGTTCAGACAATAGATTCTCAAAGGCGTCCGCATGCGAATCGGTCAATTTCAAGGAGGAAAGTTCTTGAGCAACCTGATCGTCAAATTCGATCTGCCGTTTGAGCGTGTCAGATGATTCGATTTCGGCGCGCGCTTGCGATGCGAGAGCGGCAAGTTCCGGTGTGTTTTCGTAAGCGGGTCTGAGCAGGGAAAAAAGCACTTGCCCCATATCGAGTCAGGCGGTGGTGGATTTTGTTTGCTGCTGTTCGAGTGATTTTCTCGCGGCGGCGATGAGTTCGGCCAACTCCTCGATGTCCACGCCGAGTATTTCCGAGAGGACACGCGGGCTGAAAATCTCCAGATAAAACAGGGTTATTGCCGATCGCTCCGGCTCGGGCAGGTGATGAAGTGCGAGCGGCCATCCGGCCAGGTCTGTTCCGGGCGGCTCGGAGGCGGGAGTTGGCATTTTCAGGGCGGCCCGATAGAACTCAACGAATTTCGCCTTGGACGGATCGCGTGGGATGTCTTGGAGTGATTCCGTTAAAGTCTCGCGCAAAGCTTGCTCGGCCTGGGTTCGCTGTCCGGTTCGGACCAGCAGAAGCCGATACAAGGCCTGAATATGCTCAGAAGCAGAAACAGAGTTCAATCCTCACATGCTATCTTGGGATTCACGAGGGCTCAAGGAAGTTGTCACCTGTGAGGAAGTTGCCGGTGGGCGGTCGGCAGTTGTCAGGTGTCAGTGGCAGAGGAGTGTTAGCTGATGCGACCAAACCTCGATCTTTCTGGTCTTGGCCCGGCCACTGAGAACTGACGACCGACAACTGAAAACTTCCTCTGCTTGAACTGCCAGGTGGGTCATGTCACCTTGGCGTGTTTTGATGGCGCTCAAGAATATCTTGTTTGTTTGCACTGGAAACGTCTGCCGAAGTCCGATGGCGGAGGGCCTATTTCGTCAGATGTTGGCGAACCGCCCGGATATACGGGTGCGATCTGCGGGTGTCAGCACCGTCCCGGGCCAACCCCCGAGCCAGCATGCCGTCGAGGTTCTTGCTGATCTTCGCGTCGATATTTCCAAATTGCGGAGTTTACCTCTCTCCGACGAGTTGGTCCGTGGAGCTTCGTGCATTATTGCGATGACTCGAAGCCATATGGAATCGATTCATTACCTTTTTCCGGAAGCGGCGGAGAAGACGTTTCTCCTGCGAGAATTCGAAGACTACGCTCCTTCCTTGGATGTCGCTGATCCCATTGGATTGGGCCGTGAAGCGTACGAAGTGACCCGCGATATCATTCGCCGCGCGCTTCCGGGCATTTTGAAATTTATCGACAGCGGGGCGCTCGACGGCAAAATTAACACCGACGCATCCATGATGAATCAGCCCGGCAATCTCGGTTTAGAACAGGTAGATCCCGCTATCTTTCAAGCCATCCAGAGCGAACGGAAACGGCAGCTGGAGAACATCGAATTGATCGCTTCCGAAAATTTTACGAGCAGAGCGGTGATGGAGGCGCAGGGCTCGGTCTTGACCAACAAGTATGCGGAAGGTTATCCCGGGCGCCGCTGGTATGGCGGTTGCGAGTTCGTTGACGTGGCAGAACAACTGGCAATTGACCGGGCCAAACAGCTCTTCGGAGCGGAACACGTCAATGTGCAGCCGCACAGCGGCAGCCAGGCGAATATGGCGGTTTACTTCAGCGTGCTGCAGCCTGGAGATCGTATACTCACCATGGATCTTTCCCATGGGGGACACCTGACGCACGGAAATAAGGCCAATTTCTCAGGCCGGTTTTATGAGGTCACACACTATGGTGTTAACCGGGAGACCGAGCAGATTGACTATGATCATCTGGCATCCATGGCCGAGCAGCATCGTCCCAGGATGATCACCGCCGGCGCCTCCGCGTATCCGAGAGTGATTAACTTCAAAAGGATGCGAGAAATTGCGGACTTGGTGGGCGCTTATCTTTTTGTGGATATTGCTCACATCGCCGGCCTGGTGGCGGCGGGCCTCCATCCGACTCCGGTGGGGATAGCTGATTTTGTGACAACAACCACGCACAAAAGTCTCCGTGGACCACGAGGCGGGATCGTGATGTGCAGACCGGAACACGCGAAAGCAATCGACAGCCTGGTATTTCCTGGCGTGCAAGGCGGGCCGTTGATGCATGTTATTGCGGCCAAAGCGGTCTGTTTTCACGAGGCATTGCAGCCGGGATTCAAGGAGTACCAGGTCCAGATCACTCGGAATGCGAAGGCACTGGCGGCCAGCTTGCACATGAAAGGATATCGACTTGTTTCCGGAGGAACGGACAACCATCTCATGCTGGTGGACCTGCGTCCGAAAGGAATGAACGGGAAACAGGCGCAAGAGATTCTCGACCGGGCTGGTATCACGGTAAACAAAAACTCGATTCCCTTCGACACGGAGTCAGTTTTCAAGGGAGGCGGCATCCGGATCGGCACGCCGGCTGTCACGACGCGCGGAATGAAGGAGGAAGAGATGATGGCGATCGCGGACCTGATTGACAAAGCTTTAACCTCGGGCGGAGAAACAGATTTGTTGTTGGAAGTTCGAACAGAGGTCAAGCAGTTGACTTCCCATTACCCGTTACCGGGATAGACATCAGGAGTCGGAAATCAGAAATCAGAAATCAGGAGTCAGAATTCAGGAGTTGCAGAATGGGCGCCGGAACTCGAGCGCTCGCAAGTCCGGGAAGAATTCGGAGGGAATCACAGTCGATCCCGTCTGCGCTTTCATTGGTCATTTGAATAGGTTTTACTCCTGAACTCCTGCAACTCCTGACTCCTGAATTCTGTCTCTTCAGCGCTCGTAGAGTTGGGCGAGTTCTTCCAGGTACTCTGCGCTGCCGCGCCATAGATCGTCCAGTTGTTCACGCGTAAGGCGCCACTGCCAGTTTCCGACGGCTCGTCCGGGCGTGTTCATTCGCCCCTCGCTTCCCAAGCTCAACAAATCTTGCATCGGCACGATAAACAGACGGGACGGCGATGCGTAGCCGGCCCGTATCATTTCCCATGGAACAGCGGTACCTGGCACTCGCAAATAACGGCGGAAGAAATCCTGGACCGGCTCAGATTGCTTGTTGAACCAGCCCCATGCGGTGTCGTTATCGTGCGTGCCGGGATAGAGGACCGAGTTTGCAATGCCGTTGTGGGGCAGGTACTCCGTCGCGCCTTCGAAAGCGAACTGGAGCACGTTCATGCCCGGTACCCCGGTCGCATTGACCAGCGCCCGCACCGAGTCGGTTATGATTCCAAGATCTTCAGCAACAAGTCTCGCGTCTGGAAACTCCGCCTTAATTGATTCAAAAAGATCAATCCCAGGGCCTGGTGCCCATTCGTACGCTCGGGCATTTGCTGCATCTGCGGGGATTTTGCAGTATTCATCGAAGCCGCGAAAATGATCGACCCGGATGATGTCGTAGAGCTCGAAGCTCGCGCGAAGCCGTGCGAGCCACCAGGCATAGTTGGTCGCCTTGTGTCTTTTCCAATCATAGAGTGGGTTTCCCCAGAGTTGTCCGTCCGCGGCGAAATAATCCGGAGGCACGCCCGCGACCGCACGCGGGTTCAGATTGGAATCCATTTCAAAGAGACTCGGGTGGGTCCAGACATCCGCGCTGTCCATGGCAACGAAGATAGGGATATCACCGAAAATCTGGACGCCGCGAGAGTTCGCGTATTGTTTCAAGGAGATCCATTGCCGGAAGAATTCAAACTGGCACCATGCTTGGGCCTCAATTTCTTCTCCTAACTCTGATTTCAAAACTGATCTTTTGGCGATCGCGTAGCGCTTCAATTCTTCCGGCCAATTCTGCCATGAACGTCCATCAAATTTTCCTTTCAGAGCAATGAAGCGCGTGTAAGGGTCGAGCCACTCTTTTTTCGATCTTTTGAATGCCGCGAATTCATTCTTTTCGGCTCTGGAAGCGTCAGAAATAAATGTGCGGAACGCCTTTTTAAGAATTGGCCATCGAAGCACCCATTGAGCACCGTAATCGACCTTGTGCGTCGGCAGTCGCCTCAGCTCAGCCAAATCGTGTTCGTTCAGCAGCCTTTGCCCGACCAGGGTCTCCAGATCAATCAAATAAGGGTTACCGGCAAACGCTGAAAAGCATTGGTAGGGCGAATCTCCAAATCCCGTTGGGCCGAGGGGGCAAACCTGCCAGTTTCTCATCCCGGCTTCGCTCAGGAAATCGACAAAGTGTCGCGCCTCGCGTCCCATCGTGCCGATGCCGGTGGAGCCCGGGAGGGAAGTTGGATGCAGAAGCACACCTGCCGATCTGTGTTGAAGCCACTGAAACAAGGGAACCATAAGAAACGGGAGAATGGCGACGGATCCGCCAGAGGGCAGGTCAAGAAGTCAGGAGGAGTTCGAGAGTTGCGGAAGTGGCAGATTTAATACCGTTTGGTTGCGCGAGCGTGTACGGCCCAAAGGGCCAGGAAAAGATAACCCAGGCTAAAGGCTACGCTTTCTTGGCCTCCCAGGCCGGCTAAGCTGGCCTGAATGGCGCTAAACAGATACATCGCTAAGGATTGGTGAACGACGCAGGCTGGGTCCTTCCACGACGCTCGCATAAAGCCACCCCGCCGGTCGTGCCGAAGGCCGACCGTACCGCGCTCCGACTAGAAATGAGTGCCAAAAAATTACTCTTCTGGGAAGGAAAGTGTCTCCAGGACGAATTTCTCGTACTGTTCGCGATGCTTCTTCATCCATTCATTTCGCGCCTGATCCCAGGTTAACGGGCGACCATTCTCGCCTTCGATCCATTTGTATTTTCGGATTTCTTCTTTAATCAGATATGTGATTCGATAAAACGGATCCGATAACATCATCGGTGGGACCTGAACATATTGTTCGGTGTCAAGAATCTGACGCATAGGCGGTGCTATCGAATGACATTCTCGGTCGCAGCGTCGAATAGATTGACCTTATCCATATTCAGTTGAACGGTCACTTGCTCGCCGAGATGAAAGAGATGCTCGCCATGAATTCGTGCGATCAGGTTCCCGGTGCCGGACTTGAGGTACACCAGTGACTCCGAACCCATTGGTTCAGCAATCTCGACCGTCGAGGTGATTGGGGCTGCCGCGCCGTCTTTGATTTCATCACTCAGGTGCTCCGGACGTATCCCAAAGACAATATCTTTATCGACATAATTGCCCGCCAGCGATTCCAGGCGACCAATCAGCGGGAACACGAGCCCATTCTTTTCCGCGGCTTCCGCAAAGAACAGACCACCATCGCGCCTCTGCACCTTCCCCTTCAGCAGGTTCATGGGCGGACTGCCGATGAAACCCGCGACGAAAAGATTTTGTGGTTGTCGATAAAGGGTCAAGGGATCAGCGACCTGCATGATCAGGCCGTCCCGCATCACGCAAATCCGGTCACCCATGGTCATCGCTTCCACCTGATCGTGCGTGACGTAAATCATTGTGGAACCGAGCTGTGCGTGGAGCTTTGAGATCTCCGATCGCATTTGAACACGCATCTTGGCGTCCAGGTTCGATAACGGTTCGTCGAACAGAAACACTTTTGGACTCCGCACAATGGCGCGACCTAGAGCGACGCGTTGACGCTGACCACCCGACAATGCGTGTGGTTTGCGCTCGAGCATGTGATCAAGTCCCAGGGCTTTTGAGGTTCGACCGACTGTGTCGGAGATAAAGTCTTTCTTCTTCTTCGCCAACTGCAGGCCGAAAGCCATGTTGTTGAAGATGCTCATATGGGGATAAAGAGCATAGTTCTGGAAAACCATCGCTATCCCGCGATCTTTGGGTTCGAGCTCGTTTACGACGCGACCGCCGATCGAGATTGTCCCGCTGGTGATCTTTTCAAGCCCGGCCACCATCCGGAGCGTCGTCGACTTTCCACAACCGGACGGTCCAACGAGGACCATAAATTCGCCATCCTGAATAGGCAGGCTGATATTCTTGACCGCAGTGAACGTCGGGCGACCCCGGTCATCTGTGTAAGTCTTTACCAATTCCTTGATTTCAACGGAACCTTCACTCATGGCATTAGTTTCTGGGGTTTATTATTCTTTAACGCCACCGGAGGTTAGACCGCCGATGACAAACTTCTGGCACAACAAGAAAACTACCGTAATCGGAACGCCGCTCAATACCGCCAATGCAGCGAACCGACCCCAGAGTTTTTCCTGTTCGTACAAGAATGAGTTGGCACCCACCGCCAAGGTCCAGTTTTCACTGGACTGAAGAACAACGGATGCCACTGGGTACTCTGACATATAGGAAATGAATGAGAGAATAAATACAACCGCAAAAATCGGAAGACTTATTGGAAGAAGGATGCGGACAAACGTCTGGAACTGTGAAGCGCCGTCAATTCTGGCCGATTCTTCCATGCTGGGGGGGATCGTCTCAAAATATCCCTTGATCATCCAGATGTAGTTAGAGATGCCCCCGAGATAGATCATGATCAGACCGGTCTGGGTGTTCAGACCTAGCCATTTCGCATATTGTCCTGTGAAATCGAGGATGACGTAGAACGCGACCAGGGAAAGCACCATCGGGAACATCTGCAGGATTAGCAGCGCGCTCAAGGTCGGTGATCGGAATGCGAAGCGCAGTCGAGCAAATGCGTAGGCCGAGGTGCCGGAAAGAAAAATGATCCCGGCCGACGACAGGAGCGAGATCTTGATCGAGTTCCAGAACCATTTCAAAGGGGGTGTATCTGCCTTGACCGTATGAGTTTGGCCTGTTGCCGGATTAACCACCTCCTGATAGGGGATTCCGAGAACAAATTTCCAGTGATCCAAACTGACTTTATCGGGAATCAATCGGCTGGGCGCAAAATTACCCTGACGCAGCGACGCTGAAATCACCATCACAAAGGGCACGAGAATCAAGATCAGGAAACAGATGAGAAACGTGTGCGCCGCTGCCTTTCTAGCGTATGTTTTTTGCGTCGCGGTCATTTTCTCCTTTCCTACATTTTGACGTTTCGTCCGCTCAATTTCAGGTTTATCCAGGCAAGAAACCCAACCATGATGAAAAGGAGGGTGGCAATCGCGCTGGCCAGACCGAAATTTGTCCCGGAATCCCGGAATGCAATGTTAAATGTGTAGTTCACGAGCAAATCCGTTTCGCCTGCGATTCCGCCGCCGACCATTTTCGGGCCTCCGGCCGTGAGGAGATAAATCAGGTTAAAGTTATTAAAGTTGAACGCGAAACTCGAGATCAAAATCGGCATCAGCGGGGGGAGGACAAGAGGTAGTGTTAACTTGAAAAAATCGACCACCGCGCTGCTTCCGTCAATTGCACTTGCTTCGTAAATGCCCGAAGGGATCGACTGCAGCATTCCCGTGCAAACCAGCATCATGTAAGGATAGCCGAGCCAGACATTTACCAGGAGTATCATCGCGCGGGCGCCCCATGGATTGGTTTCCCATTCGGGAGCAAAACCGAAAATAGCTCGCAGGAACTCGTTGACTGCACCGAATTCCTGATTGAACAGGCCTTTGAAGATGAGGATCGAAAGCACCGCGGGAACCGCATAAGGAAGAATTAGAAGCGTGCGGTACGCCCTTCGGAAGCGAAGCTCTTTCCATTCCAGAATCACGGCCAGCAGCATTCCCACTCCAAATTGGAGCACTACCGAGATAGCTGAAAAGGCAACCGTCCACATGAAAATCTTAAAGAACGGACCTTGGATCCGGGGGTCCGTGACGATCCGGATGTAGTTCTCGAATCCGCTGTACGTCCGAAAGCCAGCACCGACTTTTTCCCCTTGATCGGTCACAAAAAAGCCCAGCTTTAAGTCTGGTCGGATGACTTTGCCATCCTGTTGGTTAGTGAGTGACCCGTCTTGATTGATCTTCCAGAGTCGGTCGCGCGACGCGAACTTTTGCAATCCTTCCATGGCAACCAAGGTTTCGTCGGGTAAAGCAAATTGGCGGCCACGCATCGGGATAAACAGTTTCTGCCGGGTAACCTGCGCGAATTCAAGGGCTTTACCCGGGACTTGTTCCGTTGGAGACAGGGCGGTCAATTTCGCCGGTTCTTGTGGCCCTTTAGGCTGTTCGCCAGCCTTCAATTCAAACGGCTCGGAAACGAAACGCTTAGCAGGATCGCTATCGTTTTCCAGGTAAAGGACATATTTACCATCCTCCTGAACGTACAACTTGTACTTGTACGACACGTTGCCGACCGAATAACTCTCCTGGCGCAACAATGCCAAAGAACGGTCAAAATAAAGAAGATTTTGCGAGCTGTACTTCGTGAAGCTCAGGAAGACCATATAAACAATCGGGAAAATCACGAAGAGTCCGAACCCCAAAAATCCCGGGAAAAGATACCGGTAGGTGTATCCAGCCTCGGAAAGGTAAACAAAGGTGCCTAGTGCCAGCACAATCAGCATCGCCAACGCTACCCAGACATGCCCGGTCCGATAGATATTAAAATCCAGGTAAAGCGCCGGTACGACCACCAGCGCGACCAGGATTTGCCGGATTGGGTAGCCTCCGTCGACGCTCACTTTTCCATGTTTTTCTTCGCGTCATCCAGGGCGGCTTTAGGAGACGCCTGCCCGTTAGTGGCGATCTGGAATGCGGTCGCCATGGAACTCCAGAATTTGCCCATCTGTGGGATATTCGGCATCACGTCGCCATTTTTAGCGTTTTCGTAGGTCGTCTTGATGAGCGGATTCTTCGCGGCCATCTCGTCAGAAAGCGTTTTCAATGCCGGAACTCCGATCGGCACATCCGCGTCGATCGTTTTTAATCCGTCTGCCGTAGCGACATATTTTTCGATAAACTGCGTTGCGAGATCCGAATTGGGCGTAGACCGGTTGATAAGCGCCGCCAGTACGCCGACGAAAGGTCTTCCAGGATCGCCGTCAACGCCCGGCAGTGGCGCAAGGTCGAAATCGACTCCGCTCTTTCGAAGGTTGGACCACGCCCATGGTCCGCTCACCATCATGGCCAGTTCTCCACTGTTCATTTTCTGGTCCATGACACTGTACGAAGCGCCTTTTGGCATGACGCCGGCATTGATCAGGTCAACAATCCCCTGAAGCCCTTTGATAGCCCCTTCGTTGTTAACGCCGATATCCTTGACGTCGTAGCCTCCCGGAACTTTCTTGAAAGGGTAACCTCCGCCACTGGCAAGGAACGGCCAACTGAAATAGGGCGTGTTGTAGTCCCACATGATCGCAATCACATTTGGATTCTTGGCTTTAAGTTCTTTGGCGAACAAAGGGACCTCTGAAAGCTGGGCAGGTGGAGAGGCGCTGACAAACTTTTTGTTATAAATGAGAGAGACTGCTTCAAGCGCGATGGGGTATCCCCAGATCTGGTTGTTGTGGGTGACAGCTTCCCAGGACATCGGAATGAAATTGGCCTTAAAATCGTCCTTGATTTCCAAAGGCTTCAGCAAACCGGAATCGGCCCATTCTCCAAGCCGATCATGGGCCCAAAACACGATATCAGGCCCTTTGCCAGCCTGCGCGGCAGCCTGAAATTTGTCGGTCAAACCGTCCGGTGCTTCAACCTTCACCGGGACGCCAAGATCTTTCTCGAATTTTTTACCGACTTCGGCCAAGCCACTGTGGCCTTTGTCGCCACCGATCCAGACAAGTAATTCACCGTCGGTCCATGCGAACGCCTGGAGCGCGGAGCAGAGCAGAACTAACCCGGAAACGAGTTTTGTGATCATGCAACGAGTATGAGTTTTGGGGGCAAAAATCTCCCCTCGCCGGAAACCGTGAGGAGAAACCATTCTAAAGTTTAACCTGGCAAAGGCAACTTAAAACCAGACTTCCGAATGACCATCCTTTTGTGGTCTGTGTGCTCGACATCCAGGCACGTCAGGGGCGTCAACCCTCCATGGGCTTTCGGCAGAGATCCAAAAATTTGTGTGTTGCTGTAAATCCCGTCTGGCGTCGCCGCTAGGGAATCCATCCCAGGCTAAAGCCCATGCGCGTCAACTTAGTTAACGGCTGCACGCCGAAGGCGTAAGAGAACTTAGCCCAGGGTGGAGCGAAGCGGAACCCTGGGTATTCGAATTAATATGCACACCGCTCTGAAGGAGCGGAAGAGACGAACCCTGAGTCGCAGACTATCGCCGGCGCTATGGAAATACCGAGCGAGTCTTTATGGTCTCGGCGGCCAGATTCTTCCGCTCCTTCAGAGCTACGCCGCAATTTTTTTCACTACCCAGGGTTCCGCTACGCTCCACCCTGGGCTAAGCTCCCACGCGCCTTCGGCGCTTAAAACTCCCGTTTAGGCGCTTAAGTTGACGCGCACGGGCTAAAGCCTGGGCTATGCTTTCATGGCCCCTTTGGGCCGCAGAATTCTTCGAGCCGCTAGCGCTTCCTAACTATGCACAGCTACGGCCCGAAGGGCTAGTTGCACCAAGTCTGAGGCTCGTATAGCAGCGTTGGGAGCGCCGCCGGATGATCCGCGAGGCGCGGGCGAGACGAATAGCTGAGGTCCTATTGAACGAGCCAGCAACGCGGCGAGGCGCCGGCGCCGCCCAACCCGAAGGGCTGCGCGGATTTTGACTCGCGCTACAGGTAATTCCCCCATGGTCCTTGTGAGGGCGTACCGCGGTCGAAACCCGGGCTTAGATGGGACTGCAGACCTACTGAGCGTCTTTCAGGTGGAGGTGTCCACTGTAATTTTGCAAGGCGAAGTCTAACTCTTTGATCCCTGCGGAAAGTCTTTGATACGCTAAAAAAAGCTGGCTTTTGGTATCCGAATCGATTGCCGCGAAAGCGCAAGCCAGGAGCTGGCGTTTAAGATGGTGCAAGCCTGCTATAGTATTGTAGTGAGTGTTGCTCCGGAGAAGTGATGGTATTTCTCGTCGATTATCCGTTACTAGCGTAAGATAAGTATAGGTACGAAGGCCGGCTGCGAGATAGGTGCTGGTTGGGGCGCCGTCATTGCTGATGGTCTTCTTTAGCTCCCGTATTCTTAAATGACCGAGACCCATCGCCTGGTCAGGGACCGCTTGAAAGACATTGATCAAGTTTTTGAAATTTGCCTGAGCTGCCTTGATTTCCTTCGGACTGGGAGCCCTTTCTGACCCGATTGCAAACAACGAAGATGTCAGAAAGATCGTCGTGGCTAATGCGAAAAATGTCCTCATGAGAATAGCGCCATGGTAATTACTCGGCCGCTAAGAAGCTACGAATTCCTCAAGCTTTGATCCGTTCCCGGCCCAGGCGCGCAAAACTGGCGATCAAATGCATATTCCTCGTAATACTTGCTCGCAACCGATGCGGAAGTGAACATCAGGATTGACTACACGACGCCAGCCACTCTAGACTTTCCTGGGTTAAAGCAGCTCTCCTTTTTCGCATTCTCAAAGGAGAACCCGCCTCAGAGCCAACTGAGGCGGGTGTATTTCTTCCTTAGGTCAAGACCTTATTTGGAGAGACCTTTGGAGAGACTGGGCGCCGGCGGTGGGGCCTTCTCACTCGAACAACAGGCAGAAACCCCTAGCGCTGCAGCGGCTAAGGCCACTAAAGTGAAGTATTTCACAATCTTCATCCGTGCAGTATAGACAGTCGGCACAGTTTGTGGAGCCCTTTTTGCTTTTTTAGCTGCAACAGACATCCAAAGGGTGTCAGAAATCCTCATTTCACTCGCGCATAGGCATAGTGCGTTGCCGGATTCTCCGCAGGATAATCGGTTCGGATTAGCAGCGTGGCGCTTTCTGGTTGACTGGTGGTCGTCGGCGTAACTTTTACCTCCAACTCTTTGCCTGGTCGGATCTCATGGAGTTCGAGCTTCATCGCTAGATTGTCGGCTTGCACTGAAACAACCTTTGCGGGGATCTCGTCCGGGATGGCAATTCGAACCGTCTTGGGTTTCAACTGGTCGCCGACGCGCCACAAGACGAGCTGCGGCTGGATCGTAATCGTTTCGGGAATACTGACCGTGAAACGCAGAATGGTCGGTTGAGGCGGAACCCAGTCGGTTGTGACGATAATCCATTTCTCCTGGTGGCCAACGCGTCCGTCAAACTTAAATTTCGCTTCAATCTCCCCGGATTCCCCGGGGGCATACTCCTTCTTTACCAACAACGCCGTAGTACACCCGCACGATGGCCGCAGGTCCGTGATTTTAACAGACGAAGTCCCAACATTGGTAAATCGAAACTTGGTGGCGATCACTTTGTCCAGCGGTTTTGCGGTAAGGGTCTGTTCGGGATTCTCCCACTTCAACTGGCCATAGACCGGGGCAGCGAGCGCCATGAGAAGAAATGCTATTACGTTCATGAGTTAACACGTGACTGAAAATTGAATCTTACGGGGACCAACTTTCGCTGAAGCTAATCGTATCGTAGTCGAGCCAGGATTTCTCTCGATCATGCAATAGGTTGACGTCAGGAGTTAAAACAAAACCTCCCCTCGCCGGAGACCGGGAGGGGAGATTAATGTAGAGTTTAACCTGGCAAAGACAACTTAAAACCAGACTTCCAACTGACTTCCAAATAACCAACCTTGGTTGGTGTTGCCATTGTAGGGAGGAGCCGCGCCACTGGTGTTGCCGCCCTCACCGATTGGAGTCGTTGTCCCTTTGAGGGAACTGCTCCAGATCGAGTAGGTGGCGAATAGCCGAAGTTCAGGCCTCGTAAAATATCCGCCCTTCGGCTTGATGGTCGGGGCGATCGTGAAGATGCCAAACGAGCCTCCACGACCGAACGCATTCGTGCCGGAATATCCTCGGACGTTGTCTACGTAGTTATAACCTGCCTGCCCCTGGATCGCGATGTTGTCGGCAATCCACCAGACCGGGCGGATAGCGGTCCCATACCAATTGCGGGTCGCATTCGAATTCTTGATGTCCCCGGCGGCATTGGTCCCAATCGTTTGGAAGCCCTGGTTGTTGTGATCCCAGTCACCCCACCAATCGAATGAAAAGCAGGGGTTCACATTCCAGACAAATTCGAAGCCCGATCGAAACAGTGTGGACTGCGGATAGGGATTGACGCTGCCATGAAACGTGGTTAATCCGGTTTGGCGGACGTTTGATGCGGACCTGCCGAGGCGGAAATTGTTGACATCCGTTTGGAAAGCGCCAATCGAATTGCCTAGATTATCTGCGGAGAAGTTCGTTAGTCCCCATCCCCAGAGGCTGAAAAGCCGGAAATAGCTCTTGTTGCCGAAGTCATACTGCCAGATAATACCGCCGCCGATGCCGTATGCATCTGAGGTACGGACTGTGATATTGTCTGAAAAGCCGGCGACATCCGTGAACGTGTTACCACCGTTTGGTGTAACCTCGCTCCCTTTTGCGTAGTTGCCGATCAGGACGAATGACAGTTTTCCGAGACCAATATCGACATCCTTATAACGAACATCGAAAGTCTGCTCGAAGGTGTTTCCGACAGTATTAATCTGATTCGAATTGCTTAACAAACCGAGGTTATCGTGATTGTCGCCTATCCAGGCGATGTACAGATTGCCGGGCCCAAGGTGGATATTATAGGCACCGATACCAAAACCTGACGTATCGAGCCAGAACCAGTCAGCCGGATCGGTGTTATACCGATCGTAGAACCGCTGACCTGCCCAGAAGGTGACTTCAGGAGCGCTCTTGATGACATTCTTCATTTCCACGTATGCTTCGCGCATACCGATGTTGAAATCGGATCCGTTGTGGAAACCGGAGTTGTTCGTCGTCAGGAACGATTCGTGGAAGATACCATGGGTGAAGAAGTTTGGCGTAAACCTGAAAGAGGCATCGGCCACATCAGGACTATCGCCTAACAGATGGGCCTGGGCGAAGCTTGGCTCCATGTAGAAGTCATTCTCGTTACCGAGACGATAACGGCCACCCGGGTTATCCGGCGATTCAAAGTGAAAACTGCCAGCACCGCCACTGCCGTTAAACATCGTACCGGCGCGGACGTACATAGCGAACGTGAAATTGCGGGTGAGCGATTTCAGGAAGGACTCGTCCAGCATGGGGGCTGGCGCCTTGCCTGGCATCTCTTTACCATCCGCATCGGTCAAGACTCGAGTATTCAGGATTGAACCAGAGTTCGCATTCGACTCGAGTGCCTTCATCTTGGCTTCCATGGCCTCGATGCGCTGCTCATATTGTTTCTGCATCTGGTTCATCTGCGTCTTGAGCGCATCCACGTCACTCTGACCGGCGCTTTGAGCGAAAAGCGCGTCAGTGGTCAGTAGCGCCAATCCTGCTACTAACGTAAACTTCAAGCCTTTTAGGCGTGGGGGACCAACCGGGTAATCCATCTCTCGTGTTTTTCTTGGTTAAGGGGATTAATGAAGGACGACACAAGGTTTAAACGAGGCCAAAGGTCTCTGTCGAGAATTATTTCGAAGTTTTTTTAAACATTTTTGGGTAAGCGCTGTCCGCGCGAGCGCCGAAAGCCAAAAAAAAGGGAAAAACCCGGCAGAACCGGAGTTCGGAAGCCGCAGAAAACGCAAAGATGGCAAAAAATCGGCTTGGAGGGAATCTTTTTTTTGTAAGCAAAAGCGTCCCGCTTTGTTGTCTCATCCGAAAAACAGAGAAGCAAAGCGGGCCGCTTTGCTCTGGAGTTTGGACATTTCGAGGGCGGACATGGCGGAATTACGCACCACGTTAACGGTGGGAGAGCGGTCAATTTCTACGATCCTTCAGCGAAGAGGTCGGCATGGCAGTCAGTCCAAAGTAGCATAGGCGTCTCGCCTGCGTGCCCCCGGGCGCCGGCTTCGATCTCAGAGCGGGCGTACGTTGAATCCTGATTCGCGATGGGATCCCGCTGGCAAACCGAAGCTTGCGGCAAAAACGAAGAGCAGCCCTCTTTGTCCTGGGCTTGGAGCATTGTAGTGGGCGCCAAGAACAGAACACAGGCGGGACGCCTATGCTACCATCGGCTCGGCGTCATGCCTGCGGCTTGGGCCCGTCGGGCGTCTTACATTCCTGAAATGTCCAAACTCCAGAGCAAAGCGGGAGGCCTTGCTTACAAACAAACGCTCACGCCGATGTTGACCCCCGCTCACGTCGATACGTAATTCGTGGCACCGCTGACGCACTGAGGCGGGAATTATGACCGACAAAATGCCTGTTAATCCACTGCTCCAGGGGCTCGCGAGTCGTGCTATGCCGGAGCCTTGTTCTGTGGTGATCTTTGGCGCTACCGGCGATTTGACCCACCGAAAGCTTGTTCCGGCTCTCTACAACCTCGCCGCTGATGGTGATCTTCCGCCCGGACTGAGTCTTGTCGGCTTTGCGCGAAGAGACAAGACCGACGAAATTTTTCGAACTGAGCTGGAGGAAGCTGCGAAAAAATTCTCCCGGCAAACCATCAACGAAGATTTGTGGAGGAATTTTGCAAGCGCGATTTATTACCATCGAAGCGAATTCGGGGATGTCGAGGGTTACCACCGGCTCCGTGAACGGTTAGACCAGCTGGATAAGGATCGGGGAACGCGGGGAAATCGGCTCTTCTATTTGTCCGCCGGCCCGGACCAGTTTGAGAATATTCTGACAAATTTGAAGGATTCTGGCCTGGCGGACACGCCGGCCGGAAGCTGGGCGCGAGTGATCGTGGAAAAACCGTTCGGGACCGATTTGGCGACAGCCCGGCACCTCAACAACACACTCCACAAATGCTTCGACGAAGCGTCGACGTTCCGGATCGATCATTTTCTGGGTAAGGAGACGGCGCAGAATATCATGGTTTTGCGTTTCGCTAACTCGCTCTTTGAGCATCTCTGGAACGAACGCTACATCGACCATGTCCAGATCACAGCGAGCGAACAGCTTGGTATTGAAAATCGGGCGGGCTACTACGAAGGGGCGGGGGCATTGCGTGACATGGTCCAAAATCATTTGCTGCAACTGCTCTGCCTGATCGCGATGGAACCTCCAACGGATCTGAGTGCCGATGCGATTCGGGATGAAAAGGTCAAGGTCCTCCGTTCGCTGCGGCGGATTGCACGGGAAGCACTCGTCCGAAGTGTGGTTCGGGGGCAGTACGCGGAGGGCTCCATCAACGGCAAGCCTGTGGTCGGTTACCGGGAGGAGAAAAACGTCAAGCCGGAGTCGGTGACAGAAACCTACGTTGCTCTCAGATTAATTATTGATAATTGGCGCTGGGCCGACGTGCCATTTTATATCCGGGTAGGGAAACGGTTACCGAAAGGTGGCACGGAGATCGGCATCCATTTCAAAAACGCGCCCGGTGTTTTATTCAACCGGGATCAGAGCGCAGTCCGGGACGGCTCCCAGAATGTTTTGGTCATTCGGATCCAGCCGGATGAAGGCGTTTCCCTTCGAATGCAATCGAAAGTACCGGGGGCGAGCGTCCGGATTCAGCCTGTCAAGATGGATTTTCGCTACGGAACTTCCTTTGGAAAAGCGAGTCCGGAGGCCTACGAACGGCTTCTGCTCGACGCGATGGCGGGCGATGCAACGCTTTTTGCACGGAGGGATGAGGTCGAGGAGGCGTGGAGATTCATCGATGACATCGAAGAAGGATGGCATTCGGATGGGAATCAATCCGGGCTGTTTCTTTATCCCGCCGGCAGTTGGGGACCGGCCGAGGCGGACCAATTGATCGAGAAAGATGGGAGGGCGTGGCGAAGATTGTGACTGAAATTCAAGATTTGGTTCGTGGTATGCCGGTTGACGTGGCGCAAATCAACCGCAGCCTGAAAACACTCTGGGAACAGGAGGGAACCGTCCTGACGAGAGCTTCGTTGATTAATTTTGCAGTCTACAGCGAAGCCCCGGACGCGCTAAGTGCGAATACGCAGTTAATGGAGCAGGTCACGCGCGAGCATGCCTGTCGAATTATTCTTCTGGCGGTGAATCCCGCAGCTTCCAAACAGAGAGTCCAGGCATGGATCAGCGCCCATTGCCATGTGATCGGGTCCAGTTCGCGGCAGGTCTGCAGTGAGCAAATTGCTTTTCTCCTGGATGGAAGCAGGCCAGACCTTCTACGGAACATCTTATTTACCCATCTGGATTCCGATCTCCCTTTGTATCTGTGGTGGCAGGGTGAATTTTCGAATCAGATTGATCAACAGCTCTGGAGTTGGGTCGATCGATTCTTCTTCGACAGCCATTCCTGGCGGGAACCGGCCCAGCAGATCAAAATCCTGCGCGGTTCTGTGGCATCGGCCGGTTCGCGGTGCGTGCTATGCGATCTGAATTGGCGCCGGTTGATCTATCTCAGGCTGGCTTTTGCGCAACTCTTTGATCATCCCTGGGCTGCGCAGCAGATCGATGCGATTCGGGACTTGGAGATAACCTATCACCCGGAATATTGGACCACCGCAGTCCTTTTCGTCTCCTGGATCGCGCGTCAACTTGGATGGGAGTTGGATGGAAAGGGAGATTTTGAGTACCAATTCAAATCGAGCAAGGCCGACGCGCCGATTTCCATCAGGTTAACGGCCTTGCCCGGGCCGTGGATCGGGCAGATCAAACTGGGATTCGATCAGGGCGATCTCGGAGTAAAATGGTCCGGCAATTTCCTGGAGACCACGCTCCAGGGCGAATCTCAGCTCAAACAGATGCTTCCTGCTGGCGGAACGACATTGGCAAGTTTGGTGCAAGAGGAACTGGCCCGGGGCGGGGAACACCGGACCTATCTCGGGGCGCTGCGAATCGCGGAAGAACTCTGGAGCGGGGAGTAGGAGTTCCGGCGTCGCGAGTCAGCAGTCGAGTTCATTCCACGGCGAAGAAACAGTGGCGGTGAATGGATTGCTCGCCGAGTTCATTTCTTCCTCACATGGAAGGGGATGAATGACCATCGGCAGATCCAAAGCTGCGGTTCCATTCTGCAACTCCTGAACTCCTGCAACTTCTGACTTCTTGACTTCGCCCAACTTCCCGTTTGCTACACCTCGGTTTTCTATGTACGCGTGACAGAGTCATCCCCCATTCATCGATGAAAAACGTCACTTCACTCAAAACTATTGAGACTAATATTGCTCCCTTGGTCGCCGCCGCCCTGGAAGAAAGCGGCGGCTTACTGCGGCTGGCTCCCTGCTGGGTTCCCAGATCCTTCCTCCAACCGGGCCGGAGACTCAAACTGCATCCTGACGACCTTTATGCCTATGGACTGGATCGCGGAGGAATCGACGAGCGTTGGTTTGGGTCGACGACAATCGCCGCCAATCAGAATCGGACACCCGACGAGGGGTTAAGCTACTGCGTCTTTGGCGATTCCCGGTTCACCTTGGCAAACGCGGTACAGGAGTGCGGAGCACAAATTGTCGGTGAATCGATCTGGAGCAAATATCGCCGCTGGCCGGTCTACTCAAAGTTTTTTGATAACATGGGGCCGATACCCGCATCATATGCACCAATCCCAGGAGCACGCCCGGTTGGTCGGTCAGGAAGGGAAACCGGAAAGTTACTATTTTCCTCCGCAGCACAATACGGTCGGAAACAATTTCCCATACACTTTCATGGGACTGGAACCGGGAACCACCAAGGCGGAAGTTCGACGTTGCCTGGAGAATTGGAACAAAGGTGATAATGGAATCCTGGATTTATCGAAAGCGTATCGTTTAAAACCGGGAACCGGTTGGTTGATCGGCCCCGGGCTCCTGCATGCGCCGGGTTCCCTCTGCACGTACGAACCGCAGTGGGGATCGGATGTCTTTTCGATGTTTCAATCGCTGGTGGAGGGCAGGGAAGTTCCGTGGGCGCTTCTGGTGAAAGATATGCCTCCCGAAAAGCACTTTGATCTGGATTTTATCGTGAGCGAGTTGGACTGGGAAGCAAACGTGGATCCCTATTTCAAGGACAACCATTTCCTGAAACCGATTCCGGTCGCAGATACCGCTTCGGAAGGATACGTCGACCGCTGGATCGTCTATGGAAAAGTGAACGGGGAACAGCTCTTCACTGCGAAGGAGTTAACTCTGGAGCCGGAGACGAAATGCACCATTCACGACAATGGCGCCTATGGGTTGACGGTCGTCCAAGGCAGCGGAAAAATGAACAAACTTGCTCTCGATTGTCCTAAACTGATTCGATTCACTGAACTGACGGAAGACGAAGTCTTTTGTACCGAACCGGCGGCAAAAGCCGGCGTGCTTTTCGAAAATACAAGTGAAGTCGAGGACCTTGTGGTTTTGCGATATTTCGGTCCCGAAGCGAATCCGGATGCGCCAAATCTCCAATGAGCAGGAGTTCACGATCAAGAACGGGCTGGGAATTCAAGCGGTCCTTCCTCTTACGATTCTTGAACACTTAATTAGTATTCCGCGATCTTCAATTCGCTATAGCGCACGCTCCGCTATTCATCTCTCAGCGGCCTTTTTCCTCAACAACTCCTGAACTCCTGCAACTCCTGAATTCTGAATTCTGCTTCATCCGCTCAGTTTCTCCAGGACGCTCAGCGTCTCCTTGACGTTCCGGCTCATCGTGTAACCGCGGGCTATCTCGGTGCAGTGTTCTCTTGCGGACTGACGGCGGTTGGTGTCGAGCCATTTCTCGATCGCGTGATGAAGCGCTGCGACATTATCGGCTCGATCGATCACTTCGCCATGAACGCCGGCGACAATGATCTCTGCGAAGCCGTTTGTGGCAGTCGTGATCACCGGTAGTCCATGGGATAGTGCTTCCAGACAGGCGTTCGAAAAGGGGTCGTACACTGTCGGCAAGACAAAAATGTCCGCCGCGAGAAAAAGCGATTGGATATCGCTCACAGGCCCGAGGAATCGCACGTTGGTCGTCCGATAAAGCGGCTTCTTTCCCGCTCCCGCCACCAGGAGGCGCACTTTCCGGTTCGAAATTCGTTGGAGGGCCTGAATGGCATAACTCAAACCTTTGCGATCCCAGCCCGAACCGGCGAATAACAGGCCGACGTCTTCCTCCCGGAGACCCCACTCATGTCGCGCTTCAGCGCGACTGCGAGGCTTTCGTTTGAATTGGGCATCGGGCAGACCGTTGTAGATGACAGTGATTCTATCCTCCGGGTAAGCAAACGCGTCGACGATCTCCTTTTGAACCATGCGCGAATTCGCGATCACGCGTCTTGCATTACCGTTCGCGAACAAAGTTCGCTCAAGTTCAAGGAGTTCAGCGTGTTTGCGGTTCGCGAAACGCAAGAAGGCGCGCCAAGCCGCTTCATGCTCAACCCGCCGTCGCAGCCAGAGTTTGTGGACACCGTCACCGGCCCGGTAGCAATCGCAGCTGATGATTCGATCCAGGCTAAAGAGGATCTCGTCCGATTGCCGGGAGTCTTGAACCGCTTTTGCGAACCGGAGTGGGGTTGGGGCACTCAAGCGGATCAGCGGCCCGTAAGGCCATTCGGCCGAAGGCCAGTCCTGTGTCGAATAAAGACGAGCCTGGTGGCCCGCATCCGTGAGCGCGCGACCAAGCCGCCTCAAGTAGCTCTCCGCGCCGCCAGTACGGGAAAATCCGCGTCGAACAAGGCCAATCTTCATGAAGTGAACGAGGTGGTGCCCTTCGCCGATCAAGGAGACCGCGAGCTCAAGCTACTTGGAATCCGCTCTACCGCAAAGGGATAGAAGAAGTAGGCAGTGCCAGTGTCAGCACCTTCGCGCGCGGCCTTCTTCTCTTCCGCTTTCAAGTGCCGCGTTTGCGTCGAATGCCTTCTGGCGTAATCTTGCAGCGATTCATGGAGAAAGAACCGCGCCATGTGCTTTACGCCACCTCCGCGAGGATTGGCGGGGTCGGTCTCGACGCGGTAGCCCATGAAACACTGCGCGGAATCGAGAATCAGCTTGGTCTGGCAATCGCCTACGAAAATCGCTCCAAAGACATTCAACCCGGCAAAATCATGAGTTTGCGATGGCATCCGGTGCGTTTGCTCTCGAGCCTTGAACGAAAGTATTACTACGGGGCAAAGAAAAAGGCGTTGGATCGAGTCGCAAGCCGTTTTTTGCGAAAAGGCGCGTTTGATTTGTTTCATGGATGGTCAGGAGAAGCATTGCGATCGCTGAGGGCAGCCAAAGAACGAGGAATCCCCTCGGTTCTAGAGATTCCAACCTGGCACCGGCACAAGGGTAATTTTGTGCCGTTCAGAACCGACGCGGAGCTCCAGATGCAGAACGCGCCGGTGCCACGGCGCTGGTTGAATCGGCTGCTGATCAGTCGTCAGCAATCCCTCGAGGAATACGAGCTTGCAGATCTCCTTCTCGTTCTCTCGGAAAAGGCAGAAGAAACGTTTCTGACTGCCGGCCTTCCAAAAAGCAAGCTATTCCGGATGGCGCGAGGCGTAGACGTGGACCGGTTCAAACCGGGACCTTCACCAGCGGTTTTCCGGGCGCTGTTCGTAGGTGCCTTGATCAAGCGCAAGGGCGTTCACCTTTTATTGGAAGCATGGAAGAAACTCAGCCTTCCGCGCGCGGAGCTCTGGCTGGCGGGCCATCCTCATGCGGAACTGGAGCCTTATCTGCGTGCTGCACCCGGTTCGGTCAAGATTCTGGGCTTCAGCAGTCGGGTCGAGGAGTTGTACCGGCAATGTAGCGTGTTTGTTTTTCCGTCGGAATGCGAGGGTAGCGCGAAAGCCACGTACGAAGCGGCGGCATCCGGTCTGGCGCAGATTACGACGCGGGAATCCGGAGACGTTGTGGTCAATGGGGTGAATGGGATTTTGATCCCGCCGAACAATAGTCCAGCTCTTTGCGAAGCGATCCTGCAATTGTATCAGAATCCGGACCTCGCGTTAGGAATGGGGGCAGCCGGGAGAGCAAGAGCCGTGGATCAGTTCACCTGGGATCATTTCCGTCGCCGGGTATCGGAAGCATATCGGGCTGCAATGGCCATCCGCCAACCGCAACTCGTCTGATGAATTCCATCCTGGTGATTCAACTCAAGCGACTGGGGGACGTTATTTTAACGACACCGGCACTCCGCGAATTGCGCAAGCTGTTTCCGCTGGCCCAAATCACGCTCTTGTTGGATCATCATTCGTCCGCAGTAGCGCCTGCAATTGCCGACGTGGATGAGGTCTGGATCTACGATCGGAGCGCCTCGTTCAACCTCTGGTATCGCCTCGTCCGGCGCGGATTCGATCTCTGCCTGGATTTCACCGGCAACGACCGTTCGGCGCTTGTCTCTTTTTTTTCCAAAGCAGCGCAACGAGTCGGTTTCAGCTTCGTCGCCAAACGCGCTGCGCGTTCCTGGGGTTACACGCATCTTGTTCAGTCGCTGGTGCGAGAAAAGCACACCGCGGAGCATTACGTCGACCTGATTCGATTCCTGGGAGAGTTTGTTCCGGAAGTCGGTGCTTCCTTGCGTCTGGCCGATAGCGTCGAGCGCTCGGCCGAGAGGCTGCGGCGTGAAATAGGGATCCCAGGTCCGTATTTCGTGTTTCATCCTGGCGCTGCCAGGCCCGAGAAATACTGGGTAGCCGGCCGCTGGGCAACCGTTATTCAGCACACGCAAACGCGTCTTGGGCTACCCTGCCTGATTACCGGCGGCCGCGACCCGGCGGAATTGCGGCATGTCGCCGATATTCTCGCATGCTCAAGAGACCCATCGGGGATTTTCAGCTTGGCCGGCAAGGTCGACTTTCTGTTGAGTGCAGCGATTATCGAGCAAGGCACGCTTTTCGCCGGCGTGGACACTGCCGCGGCCCATGTCGCTTCCGCCTTTCGGCGGCCCGAACTCGTCCTTTTTGGCCCGACCAATCCCTTTCACTGGCACCCGATGCACGACTCTGCGGTAGTAGTCCGTGCCGGATTCAGAGAGCCGCTCACGCATTTCGAGCCTCGGCAGAAGGGACTTCCAATGAGCGAATTGTCGACCGAAACTGTAATCTGTGGTATGGAAGCCGCCTTCGGGTACCTAAAATAGATGGCAAAGAAAAGACCTACTCCTCGCGAATTTGCTCGGATGCTGGTTGGCCCGTATCGGGATCTGTTTCCTTTCCTGAGGCCTCACCTTGGGAGGTTCATCCTGGCTCTTGTCTTTGGAGCTTTGTTCGGGCTGATTTCCGGGCTTTTGCCGCTCGTACTGAATTACGTGAACTCCCAGGTCTTTCCGCAGGGGAGGAACAAGGTCGATATGCTGAATGACGCCGTTCATGGCACTGGCGCGGGAATCAACTCGGTGGTTTTGGTCTGCTCAGTGATCCCGTTTATCTTTGTGCTGCGCAGCCTGTGCGACTATTTAAATAGCTACTACATGGCGTGGGTGGCGCTCCGGGTGCTGGCAGATATCCGTTGCAAGCTGTACGCCCACATCCTTACTCAATCGCTCGAATTCTTTAACCGCGAACGGTCGGGAAACCTGATCTCACGGGTAGCGAACGATACTCGCATGGCGCAGACGGCGTTGACCAGCATCAGCAGCGATCTGATCAAACAGCCGTTGACCGTCATCAGCGCCTTTGTAGTCCTGCTTCACCTGGATTGGAAGTTCACCATCGTCAGCCTTTTTCTCTTTCCGGTCTGCATGGTGCCGATCGTCTACTATGGCAAAAAAGTTCGGCGCCAGGGAAAACTTGAGGAAGAGAGGGTCGGATCGATGATGTCGATCCTCCAGGAAAGCTTTGCCGGAATCCGCGTGATTAAAGCTTTTGCCCGGGAGAAACGCGAAGCCGAGAACTTCGAGTCAATCAGTAATGAGCAATTCAAGAGCGGGGTCCGGGTTCGAAAAGCGATTGAGATTGTAAGCCCGATGGTGGAGGCGGTATCCGCAGTGGGAGTCGGCCTGGCGCTGTTCTACGTTTGGTATACGCATTTGAGTGCCGCGAAGTTCCTGGCGCTGCTGGCTGGAATTTTCATGCTTTATGATCCGATAAAAAAACTGAGCCGAATTCATCTCGTGATGCAGCAATGCTTCAACGCAACCAATAACATTTTTGATATCTTGAATCGGCAACCTGCTATCCGGGACGTGCCCGAAGCGGTAGAAATCCAGGGTAGCCAGGGTGACATCCGAATCGAGAACGTGACGTTTCGTTACCGGCCGGGCTTGCCGGCGGCTGTGGACGGTCTGAGCCTGCATGTGGAACCCGGCAGATATTACGCTCTGGTCGGTTCAAGTGGCGCAGGAAAAAGCACCATACTCTCCCTGCTGCTTCGCTTTTACGAGCCGGAAGCGGGTGTCATCCGCCTCGATGGACGCGACATTGGCATGATCAAACAGACTTCGTTGCGCGGACAGATCGGCATGGTGTCTCAGGAAACTTTCCTCTTTCACGATTCGATTCTCAGCAACATCCGATATGGGAGGTTGAACGCATCGAAAGAGGAAGTCATTGATGCGGCGAAACAGGCGTACGCGCATGAATTTATAATGCATCAACCGCACGGCTACGAAACCGTGATCGGCGACAAGGGATGCCTCTTGTCGGGTGGTCAGCAACAACGTGTCTCGATCGCACGTGCGCTGCTGAAGAACGCGCCCGTTTTGCTGTTGGACGAAGCAATGTCAGCGCTGGATTCCCAGGCCGAGCGCGAGATTCAAGCCGCCTTAGATCGCTTGTCGGAAGGTCGGACGGTGATCGCTATTGCCCACCGGTTGTCAACCGTTCTCAAGGCCGACCAGATTGTCGTGATGGATCGAGGCGAAATTCGGGAGATCGGGACCCATCGCGAACTGCTCGAAAGTTCCACGATTTACCGAAAATTATATGACCTGCAGTTCAACGTGCAGGCAGAAGAATTCGCAGGCGTCGCCTAGTAATCTGTAGTTAAAATGCGCGATTACTGCGGCGCATCTCTTCTGGCGATCGCATCCTGAAGAAATTCGCGCCGGCGTTCGCGAAAACGTTCCAGTCGTTTTTGCTGGTCTGGGTTCAATTCAGGTTCCATTTCGGCTAGCGCTGCGTCCAGAGCATCGCTGCCCTGCTGCATAGCTTGAATCTGAATCGATTGCATCTGTTTGACGGCAGCTTCCACGCGGGGCCGGATTTTCGCGCTTTGTTCCGGTGTGAGCCGGCCGATGCGTTGAATTTTCTGCATCAGATTTTCGGTCCAGGTGTGGAAGCTACGCGTCGGATTTGGGAAGGCTTGTTTCCGGAGCACCGAATAAGTAATCACAGATCCACTGAGACCACCCGTCAGAAAAAGGACTGCGAATACCAGGGCTAATTTCCAGCTGGGTCCCATAGGGAGTAGGCCATTTCAACCGTCGATTCCTGATCATCGGACCCCAACGAGCTATTCGTCTCGATGTTTATTCCGAGCGCGGTCCCCAGAATGATCAGCGCGGTTGCAACGGACAATATCGAAGTCCTGAGAAAAGCCTTGTTCTCCTGGACGCGATTACGGTGTTGCTGCAGGATCTTCTCAGCAAAACCAGCCGGCATAGAGGGTGACCCTCCCTTGCCCGCGTGGCGAGCAAAGGCAAAAAGCCTGTCAACGTTGTCTTCCTCTTTCATTTCACGATTCGTTTTACTGCTGCCGCGAGCTTTTGTCGCGCCCGAAACGCGGTCACCTTGACTTTAGACGCTTTCCACCCTGTCAGGTCACAAATTTCCAGAACAGATTTTTCCTCCAGGTAGAGCATTTGGACGATCACGCGTTCAGCTGGCTTTAAAGTCAGGAGCAGCCTGTTCAACAGTTCCCGACTTTCTTCCGGGGACTGCTCGGGGGGCTGACTGGCGTTATCTTTCAGGTTATCAAGGATCGCTTGCTGATCTTCGCTGAAATCTGACCAGCGGTATTCGGGCCTGTTGCGCTGTTTTCGGAGGCGGTCGATGCAGGTGTTGAGAGAAATCCTCGAAACCCAATGTTCGAACGGCATGTCTGCCCGGTATTGGTCGAGCTTGGCGAATATCTTCAGAAAAATCTCCTGGGTAAGATCCTCTTCCGACTCTCTTCTCGGAAGATGGTTGCGGACGATTCTGATTACCGCTGGATAGAGCCGCTCCACAAGTTCTTTCGCAGCCGCTTGATCGGAGTTGCGAGCGCGTTTGATCAGAGGGAAAAGTTCGTCTCGCGACATCGTGGCTCGTGCCGGCCGGTTTTAGGCTTTAAGTTTTGGGTTTTGAGTGTTCATTCGGTAGCCGGCGTGGCCGGTGTCACGCAGAACTCAAAACACAGTACACAAGACTCACCATGGCAATGTTTGAAGAATTCAGAGAATTTGCATTTAAAGGAAACGTGATCGACCTCGCAGTGGGCGTCATTATAGGCGCGGCATTCGGCAAAATTGTCGCTTCCCTGGTCAATAACATCTTTATGCCGGTCATAGGCCTCATTCTTGGGAGGGTCGATTTTTCCAACCTGTTTATCGTGCTGAATGGTCAGCATGTCGCTTCTGTGAAGGAGGCTGCCGATAAGGGAGTACCCGTTTTTGCCTACGGCATGTTCATTAATACAGTCATTGAATTCCTGATCGTCGCTTTTTGCCTTTTCTTCATCATCAAACAAGTAAACCGCTTCAAGAAGCCTCCGGCGGCCGCTGCTGTGCCCGGACCGTCGGCCGAGGAGAAACTGCTCACTGAAATCCGCGATTTGCTGAAAACCGGCCGGTAAGCCTCCCTGGACCGAGTTTTCTCCGCATTCGAAAAGAGCACCCAGGCGGTGAGGTTCCCTTTTGAGCGAGTGGCGAGCGAGTCGAATCGTACTACGTTTCATGCGAACAAAGCTGCCACGATGCAAAGGACAATCAGGAGCAGGCACAATCCTCTCACCCACCACCTCGGCATTCCGGCAAAGCCCCAGATCGCAAGCAGGGCTGCCACGACGGCCAGGATCAGTAACGTCACAGCCCACGATAACATAGCCTCAAACTCTGGGGCTTAAAGCGTGCCACGGCTGCGATAGTAATTTAAGCGGCTCAGCGACAATAGAATACCGCTGGGAAAATTCTCAGTACCGCCTCTTTGAACATGCAGTGTGCAAGCTTCCGCGCGCGTAGTGCATGGTGTGGCGCGAAAATATCACGAGCGCATGTGCTTGTGCTATCCTATTGGTTGAGAGCGGCTCCGGAGAAATGCGTTTCGGTCCACTCCAAGTCGTTGCTCATGAGTAAAACGGGTGGACAAAGAGCAATCGAGCCGATACGGGCGTGGGCGTATGCTACAGTGATTGAAAAGTTCCTGGGAACATTGCCACAGCTTCCGTGCTCTTAGTTTATTGAGATTCAATGTACACAGCTTTCACAAAAAGATCGGCTTACACGGGATTGCTTGTTCGGGCCTTGCAGTGCGCCGTAGTGTCGATTGGCCTCGCGGTTGGGAGCAATCAGTCGGCACAGGCGCAGCTTTACAACGGCAAAGAACTGGTCACTGCCTCGCTTCTTTCAGATGTCGCCGCGATTCAACCGGGCCAAAAGTTTCGAGTTGGAGTCTTCTATCGGATCGAGCCTAGCTGGCACATCTATTGGAAATTCTCGGGCGATTCGGGAATACCGACCAAAATTGAGTGGCAGCTTCCCGCGGGATTTAAAGCCGGCAATTTGCAGTGGCCGTTACCGATGCGGGAAAAGGAGCCGGGCGAGCTCGAAGTGTTTGATTACACCTCGGCGGTATTGTTATTCGCCGAGATTGAAGCTCCTGCAATTTTGCCTGCTCAACCGATTTTGATTCAGGCGAAAACCGATTGGCTGGTGTGTCAGAGTTTGTGCGTCCCAGGGCGCGCGCAGCTCTCGCTCACTCTAACGGGAGGCGTTAACACACCGTCCGATTCGGCTCAGATTTTTCAGAGATTTGCGTCCCTGGTTCCCAGCCAGCCCGCCGGTCCGGTCAAAATCGGTTTCAGCCGCGTGGGTAAAAGCCTTGTCGCTGTTGTGGATGGCGTTCAAAACGATGTTGATCTGGATTTCTTTCCGAATCCTCCCGAAGACGCTGTGATCGGGCACGTCACGCGAGATGGCAACAGGTTGACGATTCCAATTGATACCGAGGTAAAGCCGATCAGTCGAATGAATGGGGTCCTGGTCGTTGGCTCGGGCAATACTCGGAAAGGATACGAGATCAATGAGACGACGCTTTTGACTGCTGCCAAACCCGTCCGTGGCGCCTCTTCGGCCGGGCTTGTCGGAATTGTGCAGATGCTCGGCTTTGCAATGATTGGCGGTTTGATCTTGAACGTGATGCCCTGCGTACTGCCGGTTATTTCGCTCAAAATCTTCGGATTTGTCTCCGAAGCGGGGATTGAATCCAAAAAGGCGTTCCGACTCTCGATGGCGTTCTCGTTGGGGATCATCGGCTGTTTTGCCGCGCTGGCGGCCGTTGTCGTCCTGCTGAGAACGGCGGGAGCGCAAATTGGATGGGGATTTCAGTTCCAGGATTATCGGTTCATTATCCTTATTTCCTGCCTGGTTTTTGCATTCGCGCTGAACCTGTTTGGCGTGTATGAGCTGTCGGTATCCGCGCAGGCGACTCAGGGCCTTGCCCACCTGGCCGGAGGTGAGGGTTATGGGGGCGCGTTTTTTCAGGGGGTCTTCGCCACGGTGCTGGCCACTCCCTGTACCGCGCCGTTTCTTGGAACGGCCTCCGCATTTGCTTTTGCCCAGCCCGGCTGGGTGACGTTCCTCGTGTTCCTGTTTATCGGCTTCGGGATGGCCCTGCCGTATCTGCTCCTTGCCCTCAATCCCAGATGGCTGCGTTATCTCCCGAAGCCGGGGAGCTGGATGCTGCGTGTGAAACAGTGTATGGGTTTTCTGTTGGTGGGCACCCTGCTTTGGTTGATCTGGATCCTCGGTCAGATGCGAGGTGTAGACGCCGTGGTTCAATTAGGAGCGATTCTCCTGGTGATCGCAATTTTGGCCTGGATCAAAGGATCCTTCTGGACTCCGGTTTCCACGGGTCGTTCGCGCATCCTTGCGATCGGCGCAATGGCAATTGTGCTGCTTCTGGCTGGAGGCTCCTATGGATTTGTCACGAAGCCGAGTCAAATGGTCTGGCGGCCGTTCAGCAAATCAACGCTGGATGAGGCGCTTGCCGCGGGCAAGCCTGTCTTCGTCGATTTTACCGCGGATTGGTGCATCACGTGCAAAACGAATGAGCGCTTCGCGATCGACACGCCGCAGGTTCGACAAGCGTTTTTGAAGCGAAATGTGGTAGCACTGAAGGCGGATTGGACGAAAGGCGACCCGGAAATAACACAGATATTGAAGCAATTCGGCAGAGCCGGAGTGCCCATGTATCTGGTTTATCCCAGCGGAACCAGGGAGGCCCAGCCGTTGCTCCTCCCGGAGTTAATCACATCGCAAACTGTTTTGGATGCATTGAACAAAACGTGACCAAGCATGGTCCTAATACCAGATACGAAAACTAAGACAAAATGACTAAGACGTTTCTCATCACGTGTGGATTGCTTGCGGTAACGGCAGGATTGAGCTTCGCGGAGAGGGAAGTGCGAAAAGCCGCCCCGGATTTTTCTTTGCCGGATACGAACGGGAAGACGCGCAACCTGGCTGATTTCAAAGGAAAGTATGTCGTTCTGGAATGGTATCAGCCGGATTGCCCCTTTGTACGAAAACATTATCATTCGGGCAATATGCAGGCTTTGCAAAAGGAGTACACCGCGAAAGGAGTCATATGGCTCTCGATCGATTCCTCTGCTCCCGGCGAGGAAGGAAACTATCCGGCCGAAAAGCTGAATGAGTTCGCGGCCCAGGATGGTTCTGCTCGAACCGCTTTGTTGTTGGACCCGGCGGGCGACGTCGGACGGCTGTACGGGGCCAAGACGACCCCGGATATGTACGTCATCGATCCGAAAGGGATTCTGGTGTACAAGGGCGCGATTGATAACAAGCGCAGTACCGATCTGGCAGATGTCAAAATTGCCACAAATTATGTGAAAGGTGCACTCGACGCGGCGATGGCTGGGAAAGAGGTCCCTACGACCGCGACCCAACCGTACGGTTGCAGCGTCAAATACGCCTCAAAATGAATGTTGAATTCAAAGTGCACAAAGGAGCGCCTGAATTCGCCCCGTTTTCTCCTGTACGCTCTCGCCTTTGCATGCCCCGCTCCATGTGCTACGGTGAGAGGTTGTTTTTTTAGTGTATGGCACAATTAGATCCTCGGTCCTCAAAGGACAAAAACTCTCGAAATTTCGGCAACGATAACAACTTCAATTGGCGCGGCATTCTTTTGTTTGCGTGTGCCATAGCCTTGCTAGGCGGCTTTTTGTTGTCCCGGAACGGTAGTTACGGAAACGTCGAAGAGATTAGCTTTACCGATTTTGAGAAGTACATCGATGAAGGTCGCATCAGCAAAGAAGAGCCGCTCCAGCTGATCGTGACCGAGGGACGCTCGACCCAGACATTGCGTGGGGCGTACGAAAAGGGCAAGAAACCATCCTCACTGGCTGGTGCTCCGGACCACTTTAAAACCACGATTTTCATCGAGTATAACAAGGACCTGAAATCCGAGCTCGAGAATAAAGGGTACAAAGTCGATATCAAGGCCGATTCAGATGTCATGTTGTCCGCGCTGCTGCAGTTTTTGCCGATCGCGCTGTTTTTCCTGATTCTTTATTTCTTTTTCAGGCAGCAGATTCGGAACGCTGGCAAAGGGGCACTTAATTTTGGGAAGAGCAAGGCTCGAATGCTAGCTCGCGATCGGAACAGGGTGACGTTCAAGGATGTTGCCGGTGTCGAGGAGGCCAAAGAGGAGGTCCAGGAGATCGTCGATTTTCTGAAGGATCCGAAGAAATTCCAGAAGCTGGGTGGGCGTATTCCAAAGGGAGTTCTGATGGTAGGTCCTCCAGGGACCGGCAAGACGCTTCTCGCCCGGGCGATCGCCGGCGAAGCAGATGTCCCTTTCTTCAGCATCAGCGGATCTGACTTTGTCGAGATGTTTGTGGGAGTGGGCGCCTCACGAGTCCGTGACATGTTTGAACAGGGAAAGAAGTCCGCTCCTTGCATTATTTTCATCGACGAAATTGATGCGGTCGGCCGGCACCGTGGACACGGTCTCGGCGGCGGGCATGACGAGCGTGAACAAACCTTGAACGCGTTGCTGGTTGAGATGGACGGGTTCGACACGCAGGAAGGGGTTATCATCATCGCCGCGACGAACCGGCCGGATGTTTTGGATCCGGCGCTCTTGCGACCGGGGCGTTTTGACCGCCAGATTACTGTCAATCTTCCAGACGTGAAAGGACGCGAGGAAATTTTGAGGGTCCACGCGAAGAGGGTCAAACTTGCTGAGGGAGTTGATCTCGGAGTGGTGGCCAGAGGGACGCCAGGTTATTCCGGAGCTGAGCTTGCCAATGTGATTAACGAAGCGGCTTTGTTAGCTGCACGGCGCGGGCTGAAGGCCATTACAATGGCCGAAATGGAAGAGGCCCGTGACAAGGTGCGTTGGGGCAAAGAGCGGCGCAGCCTCGCTATCAGCGAGAAAGAAAAAGAGAACACCGCGTATCACGAAGCCGGTCATGCATTGCTGTGCGAGGTGCTCGAGCACACTGATCCGCTGCACAAGGTGACAATTATTCCTCGCGGTCCGTCTCTCGGGTCGACGATGTATCTACCGGTTGAGGACAAATACACCAATCGCAAGAACGAACTTTTGGATCGCCTGGTCGTCATCATGGGTGGCCGTGTGGCGGAAGAAATCGTCTTCGGCGATGTCACAAACGGAGCCACCGGCGACATCCGGATGGCCACCGGCATCGCGCGCAAAATGGTGTGCGAATGGGGTATGAGCGAGCGGCTCGGCATGGTCGAATATGGAGAGCACGAGGATTATGTGTTCCTTGGTCGCGATATTTCCCGTTCACGGGCCTATAGCGAAGCGACAGCGCAGGAGATCGATCGGGAAGTAAAGAGACTTTGCGATGATTCCTATCAGCGCGCGCTCAAGGTTTTGACGCACCGCAAAGAGACCCTTGTAACAATCGCCAAGGCCCTGCTTGAATACGAGACGCTCGATGGGGGTCAGATCCGCGAAATCTTGAACAATGGCAGGCTGATCAATCCACCGCCTCCGATCGCGCCGCCCAGTCGAGACGATCGCCCGCCGGAGACAAGCCGACCTCAGCCTGAAGGTGTGGGCGGGTTGACCGAGGCTCCGGCCTAGACCCCAAGATTTCTGGCAAAGCCAAGCGACGGGACTTATTTGGGCCGGAAACCTCTCGATCAAGCGCTGAGTTTCAGTTTAAGAGCCTGCTTGTAGAGTTGACGAACCGAAGCGGGCTGTCCGAGTCTTCTTTTTTTTGGAGGATTGCGGAGTCTTCTGGCAAGTGCGTAGAGCTTCGCTGACACAGCCTGCGCCGCTTGGAAGTTTCTCCGGAATTCCGAGCGATGCCAAAGAGCGGTCGATCTTTGCTAATCTTGTGGTTGACGGTGAATCACGGTCCCGATTTATTGGCACTGGCTTCAAAAATTAAACATCCGAGGGATAGTTATCATGACGAAAATTGGAATTAATGGCTTCGGGCGCATCGGGCGTCTGGTTTTTCGGGCCCTTGTCGAACAAGGCTTACTGGGTAGAGAGATCGATGTGGTTGCTTTGAACGACATTGTTCCTGCCGACAATCTAGCCTACCTGTTGAAGTACGATTCCACGCAGGGCCGTTTCCAAGGCGAGGTTTTTAGCGAAAAATCTAGTCCGGACATCGAGAGCGACGACACGCTGGTCGTAGACGGCCACAAAATCCGGTGTTTAGCCGTAAGGGAAGGGCCCTCGGAATTGCCTTGGGCAAAACTCGGCTGCGAGATTGTCATTGAATCGACCGGATTGTTTACCTCAGCCGACAAAGCAAAAGGCCACCTCGAAGCGGGCGCAAAAAGGGTGCTCATCACAGCTCCCGCGAAGGGCGAAGACATCACCGTCTGTATTGGGGTGAACCATGAAAAGTACGACGGATCGAAACATCGAATTATCTCGAACGCGAGCTGCACCACGAATTGTCTGGCGCCCGTCGTCTACGTTCTGTTGAAGGAAGGCTTCGGTATTGAAGAAGGCCTGATGACCACCGTGCATAGTTATACCGCTACGCAAAAGACCGTAGATGGCCCTTCAAAAAAGGATTGGAAAGGCGGCCGTGCCGCGGCGATCAATCTGATCCCATCGACGACTGGGGCGGCTAGAGCCGTGGGCCTTGTTTGCCCGGAGGTTAAAGGGAAGCTCACGGGTATGTCATTTCGCGTTCCGACTCCTGCGGTCTCTGTGGTTGACCTCACCGTGCGGACGGTCAAAGAGACCAGCTACCAGGAAATTTGCGCCGCGATGAAAAAGGCTAGCGAGACCTATCTAAAAGGCGTGCTGGATTATACCGAGGATGAGGTGGTCTCTACCGACTTTATGCATAGCGCTTACTCCAGTATCTTCGATAGCGGGTCCGGCATGGGACTTAACAGTCGATTCTTCAAATTGATCAGTTGGTACGACAATGAATGGGGATACTCGAATCGGTGTGTTGATCTGTTGAAGTACATCCTGTAACCGGGCGGTAAAACATGGCGAAACTATCCGTTCGCGATCTTGACGTCAAAGGTCGGCGTGTCCTGATGCGCGTCGATTTCAATGTTCCCACAGAAGAAATCGATGGGGAGACACGGATCACGGACGACACCCGGATCCGCGAAAGTTTGCCGACTATTGAACTGTTGCGAGAAAAAGGAGCGAAAGTGGTTTTGCTCGCGCACTTTGGCCGCCCTAAGGGAAAACCGAATCCGAAGTATTCTCTGAAACCGGTTGCGGATCATTTGACGCAGATGATTCCGCCGCCGGTCAAGTTTAGCCAGGAGGTCATCGGACCGAGCGTGGAAGCAGCTTCGAAAGCGCTCCCGGACGGGGGCGTGCTGCTGGTGGAAAACGTGCGCTTTTTCAAAGAGGAAGAGGCGAACGACGAGGGCTTTGCGGAAGCGCTCGCGAAACTGGGTGATGTGTACGTGAACGATGCCTTTGGCGCGGCTCACCGGGGCCATGCAAGTACTGCGGGAGTCGCCAGGTATTTGCCGCAGGCGGCGATGGGGCTTTTAATGGAGCGCGAACTCCAGTATCTCCATGAGGAGTTGGCGCACCCGGATAGGCCGTTCTTAGTGATATTAGGTGGGTCAAAGGTCTCCGATAAGATCGAAGTGATCAAGGCGCTGATGTCCAAGGCGGATGTCATTCTGATTGGAGGAGCGATGGCTCACACGTTCTTTAAGGCGATGGGCATTCCAACCGGCGCGAGCCGGGTCGAAGCAGACAAGGTACATTTGGCGCTGGAACTTCTGACGTTGGCGAAAGAAAAAGGAATTAAGTTCCTGGTGCCGGTCGACAGCCTTGAAACGGACGAGTTCAAGGCGGGGGCAAATTCTCGCAATACACCTTTGCTGTCTCCCTCTCAGGGAATCAGCGAAGGATGGCAAGCCGTCGATATCGGCAGGGAAACGATTCTTTTGTACAAGGCCGAAATCGCAGCGGCCAAAACGATCGTCTGGAACGGACCGGTCGGAGTTTTTGAAATTCCGGATTTCGCAAATGGTACTAGAGAAATTGCAGCGGCTCTGGCTGAGTCCGATGCAAAGACGATCATCGGCGGAGGAGATTCTGTGACCGCGGTGAAACTATTCGGTTATGCGGATAAGATGACTTTCATCTCCACGGGAGGGGGTGCATCGCTCGAGCTTTTGGAAGGGAAAGAACTTCCCGGAGTTGTTGCACTCACGGAGAAGTAGTCATGCGGAAGCAAATACTCGCAGCAAACTGGAAGATGAATCTCACCCACAGTGAGGCGGAATCTTATTTTGAAACGTTTCTGTCGGAGATCGGGCAAGACAGCAACGTCGAAATAGTGATCATCCCTCCGTTCACTGCGATTCCTGCGCTGGTAACTGTTTCCGAGAAAGTTCCGGCCGTTCGCATTGGCGCGCAGAATATGCATTGGGAAAAAAGCGGGGCATTCACTGGTGAAGTGAGTGCGACGATGCTTAGGGCGCTTTTCGTCAAATATGTCATCGTTGGACATAGCGAGCGACGGAGTTTGTTCGGAGAAACGGATGAGATCGTGAATCGAAAGGTGCGGGCCGCCCTGGACGCTGGTCTGCGCCCTATTCTCTGTGTAGGCGAATCACTCCGCGAACGGGACGACGGCCAGGTCCAGGAGGTGTTGCGGAGACAAATCCATAAGGGTTTGGACGGCGTGGTAGAGAAGGATCTGCCCGAAATCGTCATGGCGTACGAACCATGTTGGGCCATTGGTACCGGCCGATCCGCAACCCCGGCGGAGGCGGAGCAGGCCCACGCATTCATTCGTTCGGTACTTTCGGAACTGTTCGGTACGGCCACTGCCGACCGGGTTCGCATTCAATACGGCGGAAGCGTGAAGCCGGAGAACGCGGAGGATTTGATGCGTCAAAAAAATATTGACGGTGCTCTCATCGGGGGAGCAAGTCTGGATCCTCGGAGCTTTGCCCGGATCATTTGGCGCGCCGAAGCTGCCCTGGCGAGCTAAGGCCTGCGCTCATCCCTTGGCGACCGGTTGCGCAGTTGGCTTTGGCGTCGCGACGGTAACGGCCATTCCATCTGCGAGCCCGTCTGAGGGATTTAAAATGACCTGGTCTGATTCCGAAAGCCCGTGGGAAACCTGCAGTTTGGTTCCAAGGTCCCGGTCGATCACGATTTTCCTGATCTCCACTTTCCCGTCCGGGTGGACCACTCCTACGCTCGCGCCTTCCGATCGGAACAAAAGAGCATTGGAAGGTACCGTGACCAGCCCGCTATCGCCTTCCAGCTTCAGATTGATCTGTGCATACGCGCCAGGGAGCAATTCCTCATTTTCATTCGGTACTTCCAGCTCGGTCAGCAGTGTTCGCGATGTCGGGTCGATCGCGCCGGCTGTATTGGTCACGTGCGCCGGGTACTTACGGTCCGGAAGTTCATTTAGAAAAAGATCCGCCTTCACGCCTTGCTTCACAAAACGCGAGAATGTTTGCGGCACATTAATGTAAACTCGGAGTGGCGAGGTCTGCGCCATTCTGAAGAGCTGCACCCCGGAGCCCGAAGGAACGAACGCTCCGATGTCCGTATCCCGCTCTGTTACGATTCCATCGAAGGGAGCTTTGACCACTTTGAAGTTCTCGAGCGCTTGGAGTGCGTTCAAGGAGGCTTGATCCGCGTTGACTGTCGCCTGGGTCTGGCGGTAGGTGTCCGAAGCCGTGTCAAAATCCTGTGCGGCAATCACCTTGCGATTGTAAAGATCCTGATCGCGCCTGAAGGTCGATCCGGCCAGGTCGCGGGCGGACTCGGCTACCTTGAGTTGCGCCTGGGCTTGCTTGAACTGTTGGTCGACCTGAGGGGTGTCGATTTCCGCAAGAACGTCGCCGGCCTTGACCTTCGCTCCAATATCGAAGTACCACTTTTTCAGGTAACCACTGGTTTGAGCGAAGATTGGCGCTTCGATGTAAGCTCTGGTCTGTCCCGGTAACTGAAGTGGGATAATCGTCGCCGCTTTCTCAGGATGGACCACGTTCACGATCACTTGCGCGGCTTCGTTTGATTGCTGTTGAAGTCCGGACGTTTTCGCGGTGCGGGACGAAATTCCCAGGACGGCAATCGCGATAAATAACGCGCCGCCGGCCAGGAAAAAGATTTTAACTCCTTTCCGGTCGCCTTTTTCAGCAATGGGCGGCTCTTGTTTCAATGGTTCGGTTGCTTTCAAAGTACCCTGCGTCATTTTTGTCTCCAAAGAAATTAATTAGCGGTATGGGCGGTGACCGCTATTTGCCGATTGAACTTGTTTTCGCGGATAGCAGCGAAGACCGTCGGCACAAAGAAAAGCGTTGCGACCGTGGCGAACAACAGCCCGCCGATGACTGCCCTGCCCAAGGGCGCATTTTGTTCGCCGCCTTCGCCCAGTCCTAAAGCCATTGGCACCATACCGATGATCATGGCAATCGCGGTCATCAGTACAGGCCGCAAGCGGACGTAACCTGCCTGCAGAGCAGCTCTGTACGAATCTTTATATTCTTCGAGCACCTCGTTCGCGAATGTTATCACAAGGACACTATTCGCAGTCCCGACGCCCATGCACATAATGGCTCCCATTAGCGCGGGCACACTGAGAGTAGTGCCTGTCACAAACAACATCCAGACGATTCCCGCAAGTGCGAGCGGCAACGCACAAACAATGATCAGCGGGTCGACCCACGATTGGAAATTGACGACCATCAAGAGATAGACCAGGAGCATTGCGAAGACCAGTCCCCCGATCAATCCTGCGAATGACTCCCTCATGGTTAGGACCTGGCCCCGCAAGACCATGCGGCTTCCTTTCGGTAAATCTTTTTGGGCGCCGTTCATCACCTTCTCAACCTGAGAGGCTACATATCCGAGGTCTTTGCCCTCGGCCGCAGCGAAAACATCGACGACCGGTTGGATGTTGTAATGCGTGACAATCGGAGGTTCGGAAGAACGATTGATTTGCACCAGGTTGCCCAGAATTTGAGTAGGCGCTCCCCCCGTCGATGTGCCGCTCGTCGGATTTGTTCCCGAAGGCCCAAGGATCGGGAGGTCGCGCAATGCATCCAGCGAATCGATCGAATATTGAGGTGACTGGGTGTTCACGGTATAGCTCACGCCATTTTTCGGATCGAGCCAGAAATTCGGGTTAACCTGTGAAGACCCGCTCAAGGCTCCAATGAGTGAACTGGCGACCTGGTTCTCTGTGATTCCCAGTTGAGAAGCCTCGGTGCGATCAACCACCAGATTCATCCGCGGTGAATCGAACGGCTGTTGAACGCGCACATCGACCGCGCCAGGGATACGGTTGATTTGACCCGCCAGACGGTTGGCCAGTTGCGCGTTGGCGGCGGTATTGGGACCGATAATCTGTACATCAATGGGCGCAGGTAACCCGAAATTTAAGATCTGGGCCACGATATCCGCCGGTGGGAATGAGGCGGTTATCCCCGGAAAATCCCGGTGCATGCGTTTTCTGATCCTGCTGACGAATTGCGCAGTGGGATCGTGCTTTTCACCAAGCGACACCAGGATGTCCGCATCTGCCGCGCTTGCCACGCCTGAATTCGAGTAGGTGAGATTAATACCGCTGTAGGGCAAGCCGATATTATCGATGATTCCCTTCAATTGGGTTTTCGGGATTTCTTCACGGATGGCGCCTTCGATCTTATCCACTTGCCGTGCCACCTCTTCGATTCGTGTTCCGCTTTTGGTCCGGACATGCAGCGTAAATTGGCCTGCGTCGACTGCCGGGAAGAAATCCTGCCCTAACCAGGGTACCAAAAGCATTGAAACCGCCGCAAATCCGAGAAAGAGGACGACGACCAGACGAGTGTTTCGCAGGCACATGGCGAGCAGATCACGGTAGCTTTCGCGAAACGATTCAAACCTCCGATTGAACTCGCGATTGATCGCCCCAAATATTCCCAGGATCGGATTGCCGCGTTTTTGCGCCGGGGCTGTTTTCCCTCCCGGTGCGTTGTGCTTGGCATGGTCTCCTCCCAGCCAATACATGGCGAGCGTCGGAACGAGGGTTCGAGAAAGTAGGTACGAAGCGAGCATGGCAAAGATGACGGCTTCGCCCAGAGGCGCGAAAAGGAACTTGGCGGTTCCGCTGAGGAAGAAAATCGGTACAAAAACGATGCAAATACAGAGGGTGGAGACAAACGCTGGAACCGCGATCTGGGCCGCGCCCTCGAGAATCCCGTCGTGCAGTGATTTCCCCTCCTCAAGGTGCCGATCGATATTTTCGATCGTGACCGTCGCATCGTCGACCAAAATACCGACGGCCAGCGCAAGACCTCCGAGCGTCATGATATTAATCGTCTCGCCGAGCGCTGATAGTACGGAGATTGAAGTTAGAATCGAAAGAGGAATCGAGACAGCAATCACCAGGGTGCTCCGCCAGCTTCCCAAAAAAAGAAGGATCATCAATGCAGTCAGGCATCCGGCAATCACAGCTTCCTTGACCACGCCCTCGATCGCCGCCGTCACGAAAATAGATTGATCAGCCAGTGTTTGAACGTTCAAGCCCGCGGGCAAGGTCGGCTTCAGCCGTTCGACCAGTTGCTTCTCCCCTTGAACAATATCCAACGTGGAGGCCTTGCCATTTTTTTGGACCTGAACCATCGTCGCCCTTCGGCCATCGAACCGGACAATGTTCGTTTGAGGAATGAACCCGTCCCGCACACTCGCTACATCGCGCACGTAGGTTGTTGTGCCATTGAGCGTGCGAACCGGGATATCGCCCAATTCTTTGATTGTTTTGGGACTGGAGTTCAATCCAATGTCGAATTCCTGCCCTCCGATCTTGGCCGTTCCTGAGGGCAAAATGACGTTTTGCGCGTTGACGGCGTTGATGACGTCAGTGGGAGAAAGCCCTCGTGCCTGGAGTTCCTGGCCGTTAATATCAATCGAGATCACTCGCTGCTTGCCGCCGTAGGGATAGGGGACTGCCGCGCCTGGAACCGTTACCAGTTGAACCCTGAGGAAGTTCAAGGCAAGATCGTTGAGTTGCTGCTCCGAAAAATTGGCACCGCTCAGCCCGAGACGCAGGACAGGAACGTTGGAAGCGCTGAAACTCAAAATCAGCGGAGGTGTTTCTCCCGGCGGCAGTTGTTTCAGGACGGCTTGGGAGGCAGCCGTCAATTGCGCCATCGCGACTGGAACGCTGGCGTTCGGCTGGAGGTAGATTTTGACGACTCCGATACCGTTGTACGAGGTGGACTCGATATGCTCGATGTCGTTGACGACGGTCGTCAAGATTCTCTCGTACACCGAGGTGATACGGTTTGAGAATTCCTCGGCTGGCATACCCGTAAAATTCCAGATAGCGGCACAGACCGGGATATTGATATCAGGAAAGATATCCTTGGGTGTCCGTAAAATCGAGAGGACCCCTGCGATCAGGATAAAGATCGCGAGAACGATGAAGGTGTAAGGTCGTCGTAAAGCTAACTGGACGATCCACATAGAGTGTACCTCGCAAGAACGGTCAGATCACCTACTAACGGTGAAACCCGCCAAAGAATCAAATGAGTTGACCAGTCGGTCATCAGAGAACAATGCCTTATTTGCGCCGACTTGCCATCGCCTTCATTGGAATGATTCGCGCTTCTTCTAGGAGATTTCGACTGGAAGAGCCTTCGGAACCTCAGCGCTGTGACCCCTGTCCATCCAATCACCGATATCTTTCGCGAAACTCTCGAGGACTCAGCCTTTCCACCTGGCGAAAAAGACGAGTGAAATAGGAGGGATCTTCAAACCCGAGCTGATAAGCGATCTCGGATACGTTGAGATCGGAATGCGCCAAAAGACGTTTCGATTCGAGGATCAATCTTCCTCGCAAATGATCGGTAAGGTTTTTTGCCGTCTCCTGGCGCACCACCTGATTTAGCCAACTGCGGGATATCCCGAGGAATCTTGCAACTTCAGAGGCCGTTGTCAGCTGGTAGGGTCGCGCGTTCAACGTGCGTAAGAAGCGCGCGGTTAACGGAGAATATTTGCGGAAAGAACTTGGAGCGGACTGGTTGGACAAACAACGTCGGATTTCGACAAACAGGAGGCGTAAGAGCGAGGCAGTCGCAGCCCGGTAACCCTCTCTTTTCGCGCTTAATTCTTCGAACATCCGCTCGCAATAGCTGTGAACCATTTCCACCGAGGATTCGGGGACTGCCAACACCGTGCGAATTTGTGCGGGATCAAGCGCAGGGCATTCGGCGAAGAGATCTACCGAATAACCTTCCGATTCAAAGAAGTCCTCCTCAAACGATAAGATGAACCCCTCGGCTGGGCTGAGTTCTTCGAAATTGTGAACCGCGCCCGGCGGGACGAACACGAGCGCGTGCGCCTCAATGGTGAAATGATAAAAATCGATGTTGAACACCGGAGCTCCGCGCCGCATCCAAAAGACTTGGTAAAAATCGTGCCTGTGCGGGCGCTGGCGATTCTGACGATATCGGAGCGCTTCTTCAAACGTGCTGACATGAAGCTTTTCTCCAGCTCCGACCGCGTAATCGGAAAATGAAAAAACCGCGGGCTCGGGCGTTCTTGGACCGGAATTCGGATTTAGCACATTTTCCACAGACGCTACGTAGCGCAAATGACAGCCGCCGAAGCGGTGTACCCGTGTAAGTAGGCTTTACCGCCGACCGGTCCGATCTCTCCGTTGCAGAAGAAACCCGCCAAAGGAATATTTCCCAAAATCCTGGCCAACGTTTCTGCGTCATGGTCCGACGTGCCAAAGAGGCCCTTCCCGCGGCCGGCGCACGAGAATAGTAAGATCCCGATTGGCCCTGACAGCCCCGTTTTAACGTTTTCTGATGCCATGACAAGGTCTTCCCTGGCGGACTTTGAATCGCGCAATTGAAATTGAACAGTCTGGCCTACCCTGGGATGAGCGCCCACTGCCAATGCACCAATCTGCGGATCCGCCCCCAGGATATTGCGGATCAAAAAATCGCCTTGCTTGAAGTCCTCGATATATTCGGACACCGCCAGTCCAAGGAACAAGTTATTCCGAACCGAGACTCGTTGTTCGGCCGGGATGCTCAGAAACGCAGCCTCCAAGGCTTGATACGCTGGCAGGTTTCCGATCTCCAGGATCAAGTTTTGCTCGGCCTTCGTAATGGGTGAAGGGTCGCCAATGGGACGGCAGCCTTGGCTGACCAAAGATCGAACGAGAAGCCCTCTCTTCATTCCGATCGCCAAGACCGGCGCAGGCGTCACCTCTCCGTCCTTGAGGAGAAAGATCTCTGAATTGGTGGAGCTTGCCAAGCCCCCCAGAATCGGAATTTTCGGGTAGCCGGCGCTCCATTCGTCCAGCCAGCTTTCAGCGCCACCGAAATAAGGATTCGCGAGCACGATCCAGGAGGTCATCTCTTTGGCGGAAAGACCAGTTGCTGCCGGCCAGTACGCTGCTCCGGTGGATTCCTCGATCTGTGCTTCAGTGATTTGCACAACCGCAAAGCTTTCGGCAGGCAGCGAAAATAAGATCAGGCTGAAGCCCGGTTCATGCTCAATTTCTCGTTTGCTTCCAATCACGCCCCATCCGGAGCATCCGACGAGCTGTGGTACGTGGCCATGGAGTCGTATTAACTCCAGCGTGTCTTCGAGATGCGGTCGCCATTCCTGGGTCAGAAAAAGCACACCAAGGGAAGCGTTCGTTCCGATTTCATGTCGAATCGACTCTGCAACATCAATCACCGCTCTCTCGGAGTACTTCCCGACAAAAATCCGCGATGCTGCTCTCGGTGTCATCGAATTCAATCTACGAGATGGAACCCGAGATTCAAAACCTCGATGAAGAATTGGCAAACAAAATTGGGACGAACCTTCAGCAATACCGCTGAAAGGATTTGGGTTGCGGCGCCGTCGCGCTAAAAGTGGGTATGCGGATAGTGATCACCGGCGGACCGGCCAGCGAACCAATCGATGAGGTGCGGTTTATCACCAATCAATCGACCGGCGAGTTGGCGGTGAAGCTTGCTCGAAAATTCTCGGCTGCCGGGCACAGTGTCGAGTTGTTCCTGGGCCGCGGCGCGATTTCCCGCCTGGACACGGCAAGAACCTTCCTGACGAACGAAGATCTCCACCGGTTGCTGCGCGAAGTCGCTGAACGCGACCGTGTGGATGCAGTGTTGCATGCCGCCGCATTGTCAGATTTTGGATTGGGGCAAGCGCTGGTCTCCGGGAGGATCTCGGGTGCCCGCAAGATATCCAGCGACGCGGACTCGATCGAGCTTCGGCTTATTCCCAAACAGAAATTGATTCGCCGGCTCCGGGACTTATTTGCCAAGGCATACATTGTTGGCTGGAAGTTTGAGTTGGAAGGAACGCCCATGGACGTCGTGCAGAGAGGCGTTCAACAGATTGAACTGAGCCGGACGAATGCCTGCATCGTCAATGGGAGCGCTTTTGGGCCAGGGTTCGGTTTCTGTACCGGCCAAGGCCTGCTCCGTAGTCTCCCGACGAAGGATGCACTCTCGGATTGGCTTCTGGAGGTCCTTGGCAAGGCTGCTGCCTGTGACCGTTGAAATCTGTTGCATCCGCATTTCGTTGAACTATCCTCGGAATTCTCGGCACTTTGCGCGATTAGCTCAGTGGTAGAGCGCTTGCTTCACACGCAAGAAGTCGCAGGTTCAAACCCTGCATCGCGCACCAATTCTAAGTCGCTACGAAACAAGGACTTAGAGTTAAGTCAATAACATCCTTACAGATACGGTTGATTTTAGTCAGGCCAGTTCTGGATACCATTCGACGATCGGGACGGTATCTTCGAAAAATTTCCTGCACTGTTCGCGAAAAGCTTGGTCATCCGCCGGAGGATTTGCCCAGTGGCTTTCGGTAACACCCCGCTACCGGATGATCTTCTTTGATGGGTAAGGATTTCAACCGTCCAACCGAGACCAATCGACGCGACTGGTCGAAAGCTTTCTTATCGTGTCGCACGTGTCTTTTTGGGACAGTGACCCTGAGCCTCTCTTCTATTTCCTGGCGAATCTGAATTGACCGGTACGCTCCGATTTTAGACAGGTCATTTGCTACTTCTTCTCGATTGATCCACGCGAAGATTTCAACTTTGTCGATCTGGTTCAGCTTGCGAATTTCGTCTTTGATCTGTGTGACATTCATAACAGTTTATAACCTCCTCAAATCCTCTAACTTCATCCAGTGCACCTCGGTCGCACCCATGCTTTCTCGATGGGTACCGTTGCTTTTGCGTAGAGCGCGGAAAATTTGGCAGAACCAAGTGGATGGCAACACAGGTTCGCTATTGGCGGCGGCCTTGGATGTGGGCCTTTTACTTCTGCCCTGAGGCTGGCATCACTGTTCTTCGCGGCGCGTTCAATTGTGCGTCGGATGTTTATGGTGTACCGCTTTGCCGTGGATCACTTCTTCGTGCTTTGAGGGCGTTGGGGTGATTTGCACCGGCGAGGGAGTTGGTGTCGCCAGTTGCGAAATAGGCGTAATCGGATGCGCCTCCGGTACCAGCGTTGCCGCCGGTGTAGGGGGTGCCGGAACTGGTGTAGGTGTTTCGAGTGTTGGCGTTGCCGAGACGATAACTTGAGGGTGCGTTATCAATTTATCGGCCACGATCATGTAAACCACCGCGATCACGCCGCACCCTATCATAGGGAGAATAAGATTTCGCCCGACGGCCTTCCAGAAAGCCGACCCAAGAGCCGGTTCACCGATCGAAGGATTGATGTCCGCTTTTTCCACTGCCACCTGATGAGGATTCGAAAACGAATCGTGGGTCTGCGGTTCTTTCACCATGTCCGTGGTCATCTCCGGACCAGTGATCTTTGCCTGATTGCTCAACAAATTTGTCGATACCTTTTGGTCAGGTTGCTCGCCTGCCAACACTTTTGCGAGGCATTCGGTAATCGTCATACCGGAATCCAGCGCCGCTCGGAAATGAGGGTTGCCGTCGCCCCAAGCGTGATGACATTTCTGGACCGCAGCGATCAGTTGGTCGTTTTCGCCCGACTTTGCGACATCGAGCATCTTGTCCAATAATTGCGCCTGTTCGATCGCCGCTTTTTTCCAATAACTGCTACCGACGGTATTTCTGGTTAGCCTCTTCGCGACTGTTTCCATCCGCTTCGTGATAGCAATGATTTCCGATTGCGCCTTTACGGCTTTAACGGTCCCTTGTGCGTGAACGGCTCGGACGTCCGCTTGCGCCTGGATGGTCTTGTGGATTTGTCTATCGCCGCCGAATTGCCAACTCATGCCAGTCCCTGGAATGCCGAGGTTAGCTCGGGGACCTCGTCGCCCAAGGTTGATTGTTGCACCCCGCCCCCCAATCGATAGCGACGGCCAGACTTTCGACAAATTGATGGCAAGTCCGGGCGCGATCTTAATGCGTCTGTGAAATCTGAAGCTCATTTCGGAATCGTTTTGCCGGAAGGTGCAAATTCTTTTCAGACCCTCACATTCGGCGCGATGTATGGCCACTATAATATTATCACGATTTTGCAACGTGCTCGGCATTCCACCGCCTGCGCGGACGCCGAAAAAATGACAATTGCGTCCATCACCCCTCAAAATTATGGACCATATGCGCTTTTGGGCGATTGCCCACGCCACTCACCAATTTGCAATCCGTTGGGCGAACCACAGATCAACTCCGTCCTTGACCGCTTGGATCTCGTGCCAGATCGGGATCCGATCGACTGTGCCGATGAGATGCGAGAAAACCACGGGGATTAAAATTTCTATAAAAATCCTAGAGTTCTATATGAAAATTGCTATCCTCGGTTTAATGCTCGCCAAGATGTGGGGCCGAAAATGGAAAAACGATCTCAAAGTCATTTTACCGCTCCAGCGCCGGTCTACCACGGTGGTTCCTGCTCTAAGGAAATGCGCACCCGTCAACAGCAGGGGGACACTCTCGCGGAGGTTCAAGACAGTCGGGCGAGTCATACGGTGCGCGCCCTTCAAGCTTCTATCCCTGGATCAGTATGAGCATCCTCTTGCTGACAGTCTTCGTTCCCTTGGTCGGGTTAGTAACGTACTTGCTGTTGCAAGCATTGGTCAGATCGGTCCGCATTGTTTTAGCTTGTTTACTCATGGCCTTCCTGGCGATTTTCACTTTCCTTCTGCAAAGTCGCGAAGCAACAACTCACCGGAGCCAATCTCCCGATACCTTCGACAGCCCGGAATCTTCCGATCAGCGCACAGTTGCTGCTCTGAATCCGGCAACCGACCCCGGGCGCGCGGCATACGTGACGCTTCAAAGTATCAGTAAGGAAGATCACGACTTTCTCGATAAAATCCTTCAGAAGGATTACCAGGACGGGCAAGCGCACGGCGAACCTGCTCCCACTCGGGTTCAGGACATCAGCAAGGCAGGGATTGCAGGCTCTGGTGACGAGCCAGTCCTCAGGGCGGAACTCGTGATCAACACTGGGGAAGGTAAACGCTCTGAAGCGGTTAATCACCACGAAACGTTCAAACACCCTGAGCTAGCCCGATCCAGGCAGTAGCTGATTTCGCTCATTACTTCTCCGTTACTAAATTGATTGGATAAACGGAAACATCGAGCCGTCTCGAATAGATTGCGTGAACTGGTGGCTTGCCCGGAGTTTCAAATCCGTCCATCCCGAACAATTCCGAATCTGCATCGGCGACGGCCGCTTTGCACAATTGATAGGGAGAATGATGCACGCGACCCGTGAATAGTCGGTTCCTTCGGTGCGAAAACAATCGATAACGTTCGACGAGGAAGAATTCCAGGGAACCAAACCTGGCTTCTCCGAGTTGCTCGGTCCCCCGATACTGATAATGAAGTGTCTTTTTGACCCCCAAGCGATGCGAAAAATAGTCGATCTCACCGTCAGAAACCTTGGCGCGCATCTCGGCAAGTTTGTAGGGGAGCGCGAAGGCCGCTCTCGCCAGGAACACTGCCAGGGCTTGGTTTGCGTCCAAAGAATAAAACCAGATTCCCGGCCGTCCGTGCTCGTCGCGGACATATGTCCGAAGATTCAGTTCAAGAAAGTTTGAAATCCCGGGAACCGAAACAAAGCCTGCTGGTCGCACGCTTCGCATGAAAAATGGCACGATCCCGACCCAGGCATTACCCTCAAAGGTGTCCGCTTGTAAACCTTGCGGCAACGTCGCTTGGACGACGTTGGGTGAAAGCGACCAATGAAGAAAAAGCAGGTGCAGCCAACGCTGGAACATCACTGGCGATTGCTGGCTTGGTGGTCGCCGTTCAATCAACTGCCGTCTGATCCAATCCTCCACCGGCTACGTTACGCGATTCGTCAGAATTTCCACCTCCATTGGTTGTAGCGGCTTGCGAAGCATCAAAATTGCTACCTGGCGGACGCCGGACCGCCTGGAGCTGTGGCAAGAACCATACGCTCGGTTGCGCGACAGAAACCGTGCTGGCCTCGATCACTTTCCGTTCGCACCTATCGATGAAAATCAACGTTCCTTTCTCCTGGACTCTGGGTGACGGAGTTCTGAGTGGGTAAGCAGCGGTGCATCGTTCACGGGCATCTCTCAATTTGTGACAGCAGGTCGGTAAATTGATAGTAGCCGAACTGGTCATCTGCCCAGTGAACTTTAATGCCGGTACCATCCTTGACAACCACTTCTCCTTTCATTCCATCCGGGGTCCAGACGACTGTCTCATGGAGCTGGAGAGTCTGGGAATCCTGCGCGTTCATCTGGAATTGCCTGTATTCAGTCTTGAGCGCGTTACCGCCTCTCCGCTGATCTCCGGCAAAATACATGTATTTCAGGAACACGATACCTCGAAAATCCGAAAAGGAGGGACAGGAGCCGAAAAGGAGGGACAGGTCAGATATTGAGAGAGCGAAAAGGGCGGGGCCAGGGACGGGTCACGTAATCGTCGCGGATAAATAATTTTCTACTACACTTTTATTATCTGTTGTGTACAGTTGCTCCGCCTTATGCGTTTCCCGCGAGTCAAAGCCGAGGGTCAGGGTGTTTACCACTGCATCTCTAGGGTTGTCGATGGCCTCTTGATCTTCGGTTCTGCGGGCGCCCGCGCTCTTGAGGCAGAGCAGTTTATCGCCCTCATGCGGCGACTGGAGGCTTTTAGCGGGGTCCGGGTCCTGACCTACACTCTGATGGCCAATCACTTCCATCTGCTGTGTGAGGTACCTGAACCCAGGCCTCTATCCCAGAGCGAAGTGCTCGAGCGCATCCAGGCCTGCTACGGCCCGGCCCGGGTCCAAGCCCTCCAGGAACAATTGGGGCGCCTGGCTGGGCAACCCGACGCCCTGGAGCAGTCCAACCAGCTGCTGGAACCCTATCGCAAGCGCATGCATGAGCTCTCGATCTTTATCAAAGAGCTCAAAGGCCGCTTTGCCCAGGGGTTTAACCGCCGTCACGGTCGCTACGGAGCTCTGTGGGCCGAGCGTTTTAAGAGTCTTTTATTGGAAGCAGGCCAGGCGGTGGTGAAAGTGGCCGCCTACATCGATCTGAACCCGGTTCGAGCGGGCCTGTGTGCCGATCCCAAGGATTATCGTTACTGCGGCTATGGCGAAGCCCTCGGGCAGGGATCCTGCACTCTGGCCAAGGAAGGGATCAGGACCATTCTGGGTCTGGCGCCGAGCACCTGCTGGGAGCAACTCAGCGCAGAGTATCGCAAGCAGCTCTTTTTGAGGGGTGCGGTTGCCACCAGTCGCCATGGGCCGGCTTTTGATTCTGCCAAGACTCAAGAGGTTGTTGACCAGGAGCAGGGTCAACTCTCGCCCCAGGAACGGCTGCGCTGCAAAATTCGCTACTTTAGCGATGGGGTGATCCTGGGCAGTCGCTCCTTTGTGGAATTTCATTGCCAGCGGCTCAAGCAAAAGATCGGCCTTAAGCGCAAGAGTGGCCCCACCCCTTTAAAGATCCTGGGTCCAGCAGCGCTGTGGGTCTTTCGCAATCTGCGCGTTCGGACTTTCGGTTAGTTAGCCAACTTTCGCTACGATACAAAAAAGGCTAATTTCGGCTTCAGGCGGTCGCGAAACCGCCTCACTGAAGAATCGTTCACCAAAATGAGCGTGTAGGGGGAGATCTATCCTCTTCTCGGTGCACAGATTCCTGCTGGTTAGAAACGGAGGAAAGTCACCAATCCCAAGAAAGAGAAATTCAACCTGTCAGCAGAAGGCCATTCGACCTGTCCCTGGTGGAATCGACTTAAGTTTTTAGTTGATCCTGATCTAGTTTCTCAGGAGCCCAACTTTTGCTACGATACAAAAAGGCTAATTTCGGCTTCAGGCGGTCGCGAAACCGCCTCACTGAAGAATCGTTCACCAAAATGAGCGTTTAGGGGGAGATCTATCCTCTTCTCGGTGCACAGATTCCTGCTGGTTGGAAACGGAGGAAAGTCACCAGGCCCCAGAAAGAGAAATTCAACTCGTCAGCAGAAAGCCATTTGACCTGTCCCTGGAAAATTCCTGTCCCTGGAAAATTCGACCTGTCCCTGGAAACGGACTTTATCGAAGCCGGCTGTCCGTCCATCTTCGACCTGTCCCCAGGAATGCCATCATTCATGCGCCCAGAGCGGAAACGACTGGCCGGCCTTTAGGCCGGGATTTCGCTGGTAAGCGAGATCAAGCCAACCACTGTGATACGAGCCGAGGTGCGGTTTAATTTCTCCGAAACTGAGCCGGTCGAATGTGCCTGCATATTTTTCGCGACCGACCTGAACAGTTACAAGATATTGATTGCCGAGCTTGTCGACATTGAGGACTTTTGCAGGGAGCCGGGTCATTTGTGCAGTTTTTGAATCGGACTTCTGAAAGGGTTGACGCTGCGTTTTCGCCAGGAAGAAGTTTCCGGGCCTCCACGCCGCTACCGGTGACTCCCTCCGCCATGACCGCTCCCGCCGTGGCTCAAGCTGATTCTTTGGGAGTTACGTTTCATGGCTGCGGAATTGGAATGCTGCATTCCCGTGGCGAGCCTCGCCTTGTTCAAACAGCTTCTCCCATACTTTTTCCAAGAGGTTACTATTGCATCGGCATATGGCGAAAAATGGTCTTGCACCTACATTACTCGCGGGCCGACCCCCTTTCTGGACGGATTAGGAAACAATTTTGTTGGAAGTCCGGCGTGGCAACCCGCATTTCGCCGACAACGATCAAAGGATGATTAAGAACGCAGATGAAGGCCAAGGCGTGCGAGGCTTGAGTTTTCCCTGCAATCGTGCTGGTGCTAGATCTCGACGACTTTGACCGTGAGCAAACTTCTTGGCTGAAGGTATCGGAACCTGTACTACGATGTAATCTGCGGTTCACTATTGTTTCCGGTTTTAGGTTTCAAATGAAGTCGAACCAGTTACAAGGATCTGGCAAACGACTCTTATCGCCGCTGCCGATTTTGCTTTTAACGGTCTTCGTCGATATGGTGGGCTTCGGCATCGTGGTACCCGTTCTCCCGTTGTACACTGAGCGATTCGACGCTTCTCCGTTCGCGATCGGGATGCTACTGGCGGTCTATTCCGGCATGGGGTTCATCTTCTCTCCGATCGTGGGTGCGCTCTCCGACCGGCTTGGCCGGCGATCGATCCTACTGTTGAGCACCATCGGTCAGGCGACCGGCTTCTTCATCATGGGAGCGGCAAACTCGCTGATCTGGCTTTTTGTTGCTCGGATTATTGACGGGATATTCGGCGCGAACGTCTCAGCCACGCAAGCTTACGTTGCGGACGTAACGCCGCCCGACGATCGCTCACGCGCCATGGGACTCCTTGGAGCGGCCTTTGGGGTGGGGTTTATCTTCGGGCCCCTCATCGGCGGTGTCCTTAGCCAGATCTCACTTTCAGCACCGTTTCATTTTGCGGCCGGACTCGCGGCGGCTAACGCGGTGTTGATTTTCTTTGTCCTGCCAGAGAGCTTGCCCATACAAGATGACTCCCGATCGGACCGCGAGACCATCGTGACACTGTTCCGCCAAGGTCTTGGGGCGGTGATTGTGCCTCTGATGGCAGCGTATTTTTTCATGATGACTGGATTCTCAATTTTGACGGCCTTTTTCGCGATCTTTACTGAGGACCGTTTTGGCTATAACGCCAGCGCGAATGGTTATATCTTCGCGGGCATTGGCCTGATCGCAGTTGTCGTCCAAGGCGCATTGATCGGGCCCCTGGTGAAGAATTTTTCGGAGAAAAGAATTGCCATGGCTGGCCTTTCGATACTGGCTTGCAGCATGTTCGCCTTGCCGCTGGCGCAAACGACAATTGTGCTGCTTTTGGTTGGCGCTGGGATCGCGGTGGGAAATTCTTTCGTCAATCCAACGATCAACGGATTGGTTTCGCGTTCCGCAAACAAGTATTGGCAAGGACGCGTTCTGGGCCTCATGCAAGCCTCGGCGAGTCTGGGCCGTTTCTTTGGACCGCCGCTTGGGGGATGGCTTTTAGCATTCAACTCGAGACGCACTCTGGAGTTTGGCAAGGCTCCTTTCTGGATTGCCAGTGCGCTCTTGCTCGTCTCACTGGTCCTAACGACGATGGTTTCCGTTCGCCAACCGGACACGCGGGAAGCAGTCCTTCCGGGCGGAGCTTGAGCGGGTTCAAAGTTTTTCTTCCATGCGAGTCTCTTCCGGGCTCCATGCTATTCGATTGAAAAGAATGACAGGAGGTGAAGGAATTTCCGTCAGGCTCGCACCTGATTCCGGCATATGCCGGTCGTCGCAAATTCAACAATATTGTTGAGCGTTGTCTGCGCTATGTCATCAAGGGCTTCCTTTGTGAGAAAGCCCTGATGACCGGTGATGACCACATTGGGAAGAGTCAGGAGGCGAGAAAACACATCGTCCGAAATGACCTCCAACGAGCGATCGTAAAAGAATAATTCGGTCTCCTCCTCGTACACATCGAGACCGAGATGCCCAATTTTCCCGGCTTTCACGGCGTCAATGACGGCTTGAGTATCAATAAGACCGCCGCGGCTTGTATTGATGAGCATAACACCATTCTTCATCAAGGCGATCGTTTGCTCATCAATCAAATGAGACGTGGCCGGTAGCAGTGGAGCATGCAACGAAACCACGTCTGAGACGGCCACCAGCTCCGCGAGGTTAACGTACGTCAAGCCCAAATTCCGGCATTCCCGGTTTGGTTCGACATCATAACCGAGCAGTTTACAACCGAAGCCAGGACCGAGGATTTTTGCGACGGCCGTACCAATTCTGCCGGTACCGACCAATCCGACTGTTTTGCCATGAAGATTGAATCCGACCAAACTCTCCAAAGAGAAGTTACCTTCACGCACTTGGCGGTAGGCGCGATGGATTTTTCGGTTGAGCGTCAGGATCAGGGCGACGGTGTGTTCGGCAACAGCCTCGGGAGAGTATGCGGGAACCCGGACTACCGGGATACCCAGATTGTTTGCGGCGATCAGATCGACGTTGTTGTAACCGGCACAGCGGAGCGCGATCAGTTTTATTCCCTTTGTTTTAAGACTTTCAACAGTCGCCCGGTCGAGCTGGTCGTTCACAAAAGCGCAAACAGCATCATACCCGTCAGTCAGATGAAGAGTCTCCGGCTGCAGGTGAACGTCATAATAGGAAATTTTGTGAGACGCGTTGAATGCGACGTTTGCTGCCGCAGCTGCGGAAAAAAATTCACGATCGTACGACCTCGTGCTGAACATCGCCACCTTCATGTGGTGGGATTAATAATAGTAAAGGTCTCGATAGCGAGCTAAAATCTAAATCTGTTGTAGCGCAGTTTCTTTGCCGCTTTAATGATTTAGATGGCCACGATTCTCACGGTATCTGAACTCACCCGGACGATCAGGGAGGTCATCGAGGGTCGAATTGGAGAGGTTTGGGTCGAAGGTGAGATTTCGAATTTTCGGAAGCAATCGTCGGGACATCATTACTTCACATTGAAGGACGATCGTTCCCAAGTCGCGTGCGTGATGTTCGCCCGCTCGTACGGAGCGCAAACCGGACTCGCTCTTTCCGATGGGATGCAGGTTCAAGTGTACGGCTTGGTGAGTGTCTACGAAGCGAGAGGACAATATCAATTGATTATCCAATTGATACAGCCAAGAGGCCAGGGCCTACTCCAGGCGAAGTTCGAAGCCCTAAAGCGAAAACTTCAGGCGGAAGGTCTTTTCGATGCCGATCGCAAAAAGCCGCTTCCGAAATTTCCTCGCCGCGTGGCATTGGTGACCTCCTCGACCGGAGCGGCAGTTCAGGATATGCTCAATATATTGAAGCGGCGAAGTCCCTGGCTTTCGATTCTTATCTGCCCAGTTCGCGTCCAAGGAGAGGGGGCCGCGGCGGAGATATCGGAGATGATCGATTTTGTCAGTTCGAATGCCGCCAAATTAAAGGTCGACCTGATGATCGTCGGGCGCGGCGGCGGGAGTCTGGAAGATCTTTGGGAATTCAATGAAGAGAGCGTTGCGCGCAGCATTTACCGTTCGCGCCTCCCGGTGGTGTCGGCCGTCGGGCACGAGATTGATTTTACGATCGCGGATTTCGTTGCTGACCTGCGGGCTCCCACTCCGAGCGCGGCGGCGGAGCTAATTGTACCGGATATTTTTGCGCTGCAAGCAGAACTCGTGTCACGGCGATCCGCTCTCGACCGATTGATTCGGCAAGGGCTGGAAATTCGGCGGATGCAGGTCAAGCGACTGTCCGGCGCGCCCTATTTTCGTGAACCGCGCAGGTTGATGGTTGAACGCCAGCAGCGCGTGGACCAGCTAGAGATGCGTCTATCAGAGATCTTGAAAAACGCGCTTCAGCAGCGTCGATCTGGAATCGAAAAGATCCTAGCATTTCTATCGGCGTTTCGCCCGGGGCGTTGGTTGGAGGGGAAACGCGCAGAGGTTGCCAAGTTAGCAACGCGCCTGGCCTGGATCGCGGCGTCCAAGCTAAGCTTTCATAAAAATCGGGTCGCGGAATTGACGAACGTTCTCCGGCTGCTTGGACCGCGGCAGACGCTGGAGCGCGGTTATTCAATCACGCTGGACGCAAACGGAAGCGTTGTCCGGTCAATTCAGTCTTTGAAGGTTGGTGACACCATTCACACGAGGTTAGCAAATGGAGAGCTGAATTCCGTCCTAGAAGAGTTGATCGAAGATAAGAGATAGATCGGCGTATGAACTTATTTCACAGACTACCAGGGAAAACGGCGGTGACCCCGCTTCGAGAGTAGGGCGGCCCCAGTCGTTCGGGCGTTTATCGATAGAGGTGCTTTTTGAAGCCGATTGTTGCGAGGGGAGGCAAAGTCAGGCACAAGGAATGGGAACGCCCTTGCCAGGGGATCGAATCGGCGTGCATCCCACCATAGTTTCCTACATTGCTGCCGCCGTAGATACTGGCATCGGTGTTGAGGATTTCTTCGTACCAACCTTCACCCGGGGCACCCACACGATAGAACTCTCGCACAACGGGCGTGGCATTGACGACGAGGAGAACGGTCGAGCCCGATTCCGCTTTTCGGATAAACGTCAGAACACTGTTGTCGGCATCGTGAAAATCGATCCAATCAAATCCTAAATAACTGTCGTCATTCTCCCAAAATGCGGGTTCGGACTTATAAAGATAATTGAGATGTTGGATCAGCTTTCTAATCCCATCGTGAAACGGATATTGCAGCAGATGCCAATCAACGCTTTCGTCGTGATTCCATTCTTTCCACTGGCCGATTTCACCCCCCATGAATAACAATTTCTTGCCAGGGTGTGCATACATCCAGCCGTAGAACATGCGCAGATTTGCAAATTTCTGCCAGGCATCCCCCGGCATTTTGTTCACTAAGGACCCCTTGCCGTGCACGACCTCGTCGTGGCTCAAAACCAGGACAAAATGCTCGTGAAACGCATAGATCATCGAGAAGGTAGCTTCTCCCTGGTGGAAGCGTCGATGAACCGGTTCGCGGCTCATATAGAGCAGAAAGTCGTGCATCCATCCCATGTTCCACTTCAAGCCGAATCCGAGACCGCCCAGGTAGGTTGGCCGGGAGACGCCAGGCCACGCGGTGGATTCTTCAGCGATGGTCATGATTCCGGGAAACCGCTCATAACAGATTTCGTTAAAGCGTTTTATGAAATAGATGGCGTCGAGGTTCTCACGCCCGCCATGGACGTTCGGCACCCACTCGCCCTGTTTCCGCGAGTAGTCGAGGTAAAGCATTGAAGCGACCGCGTCGACGCGAAGCCCATCGATGTGATAGTCGTCCAACCAGAACAGGCCGTTTGCGACGAGGAAATTACGCACCTCATTTCGACCGTAGTTAAAGATCAGAGTTCCCCAATCGCGATGTTCGCCCTGACGCGGGTCAGCGTGTTCGTACAGATGGGTTCCGTCGAACAAAGCGAGACCATGCGCATCCTTCGGGAAATGCCCGGGAACCCAGTCGACGATGACGCCGATACCGTTTTCGTGACAGCGATCAACAAAATGCCGAAACTCATCGGGGTTCCCGAACCGACTGGTAGGGGCGAAGTAGCCGGTCACTTGATAACCCCAGGATCCGTCGAAGGGATGTTCGGCGACCGGCATCAATTCGAGGTGCGTGTAGCCCAGGTCCTTTACATACGGGATCAAACGATCGGCTAGCTCGATATAGCTCAAGAAGCGGTTCCCTTCTTCCGGGACCCGGGCCCAGGATCCGAGATGAACTTCGTAGATGCTGACGGGCTCTTTGTGCCATTGCTTTGTTTTGCGCGTCCGGATCCATTCATCATCGCTCCATTTGAAACGATCGAGGTTGAAAACCAAAGAGGCCGTTTGAATTCCGTGCTGACCGTAGAAAGCGAACGGATCGCTTTTCAAGACGATCTGCCCAAAGCAGTTTCGCACTTCGAGCTTGTAATGGGTTCCTTCTACCACGCCTGGGATGAAGATCTCCCAGATCCCAGCTTCTACCCGTTTGCGCATCGGGTGGCACCGCCCGTCCCAGCCGTTGAAATCGCCTACAATGCTGATGCGTTGCGCGTTGGGGGCCCAGACGGCAAAAGTTGTGCCTGGGTGTCCATTAATCTCGGTCAGATGAGCGCCCAGTTTTTTGTAGATATCGTAGTGGTTGCCCTCCTTGTAGAGGTACATGTCCAACTCGCCGAGAATCGGGCCGTAGGAGTAAGGATCGCTAATCTGAAAACTCTCTCCGGACCAGGTCGTCAATTGCAACAGATAGTCAAACGCTTCCGTCACTCCAGTCAGATGGGCTTCAAACAAGCCTTCGTCTGCTATACGGTACGCAGGAAAATGGCGCTCGGCATGATGGCGATCGATGACAACTAACTCTTTGGCGTCAGGTCGGAAAGCACGTAGAACCCAAAGGTCATCAATCTTATGCAAACCGAGGACGCCAAAAGGGTCATCATGTTCCGCGTTCAGAAGCCGATGAATATCGTTGGGGGCAAGGGTGGCATTCATAATAGTTCCCGGAAGATTGGTTCTATTCTATCCAGATAGAGCCGTTCTGCGGAGTAGTCGCGCAATAGTTGTTTTTTCCTCTTGAAAATCGCGTCCTGTGCAAAAGCGTCGCGAATCCTTTCTGCAACATTTCTGGGGGCTTCTCGCAGGTCAAACAATAGTGTGCCGGAAAGTGCGATCGATTTCAATGGTTCGATGTCCGAACAAAACACTGGAAGCCGATGCGCCGCGGCTTCCAGCAACGGCAGGCCAAAACCTTCCTGCCTCGAGGGGAAGAGCATGGCGTCGGCGACCATGTAAAGGCTGTGCAACTGCCGTTCGTCCACGTAGAAGAGCTCGTTGACCCAACGGACGAATCCCTGAACCTGGAGATCGGCCGCTAATCGTTTCAGACCTGCAAAATGCTCCATGCTGGCCCGATTATGTGAATCCGGAGCGCCCGAAATGAGCAACCGCATCTGGAGACCAATGTCACGGAGCGCACCGACGATCTGAAGAGCAAATGCGATGTTTTTTCGTGCCAATATCCGGGTCGGATAGAACAGGATGATTGAAGTTGCGAGGTCGTCGCGGACGAGGTTCGCCACTTCCGGAGTGAGCGTGCATACGCCGGGGAGATCCATGCCGTTCGGGACAACGGCATCTACTTCGGATTGCGTCAGGGTCCTGAATTCTGCCGCCCGAGCTTCAGATATCGTCACATACCTGACTCCTGGTTGGCGCTCTCGGAGCAGATCGAACACTCGATAAGGCGGAACTTTGTAGTCTGGATTTGAAGCGGCAAGATCGTGGCACCAGGCGATTGTCTTTCGGCCTTCTTCGGCGAGGCTGCTCAACGCCTGGGTTCCTGCCAGGTTGAATGGCATCGTGAACATGTTATGGACAACGAAGCAGTCGAATTTTCTGAAGAGTGGAATGAGTTGTTTTTGCAGCGTTTCCAAGAGAAGAAAATAGGCCTGCCCGGGACGCCCGTTATAGGCCTCTTCCTGGGCTGCTCGAACTAAAGGGTCCTCTGAATTGAGTTCGCGGAGGACCAGAGTCTGAATTTCCTTATCGAAAGCGCTTCCTTGCCCGCACAAAATCGTGACCTGATGGCCGTGCTGAGACATGAGTTGCGCATGTTGGCGGATCACGCTTTCCACCCCCCCAATAACAGGCCAGGAAGTGTAGTGAACGATCGCAATTTTCATCGTCGAAATGGTCCCGCGGACCCGGGTATCAGACAGATTTGCCTTGCGATAGGCAATCAAGAATCTGGCTTGAATCCGGAGGGATGTGTCTTAATTTGGCTGTCTTTCGGAAGCTGACAAACGCCAGGGTAGCTCAGTGGTAGAGCAGGGGACTCATAAGCCCTTGGTCGGGAGTTCAACTCTCCCCCCTGGCATTGGACCGTGTCCGCGTCGATCAGTTGTCAGTTGGCTGTAAAAGAGGAGCGAAACCTTGATTGAGAGTCCATCCTGCCTGAGGAAGTTTTCGCGCTCGTTCTCGTTGTCGTTCTCCCAAGTAAAGACAATTCGTGGTTGGCCTTGATCGAATCGCAGGAGGAGTTAGCTTGTTCAGTCTCCAACGATATGGACTTTTTGAACCACCATTTCTATTTGGGCCTCGGCATCGGTGGTGTCCTGGGCTTGATCGGCATCGCATTTGCCGTCATGCGTCTGTTCGACACAAAAGGGGAAGTCAAACGGTTGAAACGGCACCTTTCCGATAAACTGGAGCTTGAGGCGGAGGCCACGAACCGATTGCGCCTGGATCTACAGGAATTGAAACAGCAGAACGAAAATCTCCGCATCAAAGTGGCGAACTTGAATCAATATCCGGACAAACGGCTGCAGCGGGAACTGGAAATCTACGCGCGGGCCGAGCGGTTTATGGTCTCGAGTTCGCCCGGGTTTCCGGCAGTGTGGGAAGAGGCCAAGCGGAGCGCGCTGACCGGTCTCGAGCAGGAAGAGAATGGGAATAGCCTTCCGAAACGGGTCTTTAACGCCCTCTTGAACCGTCCCTCTTACAAGGCCTCAAATTCGGATCAAGTCGACGGAGGCTAGCGGCGAGGCTTCGAAAGGGAAGTCGGAAGGAACCTGGCCAGATCCAATGTTGACACGTCTCAATCAGGTGATAGGTTCGGTCCTTTTCCAGAAACCTGACACTATGGCGAATATACGATCTGCCGCTAAGCGGGCGAGACAAGCAGCTCAACGCACTCTGCGCAACAAGAGCGTTCTGACCGGACTAAAGAGCCAGCATAAAAAACTGACTGCAGCGGTTGCTTCCGGCGACAGTGCAAAGGCACAGGGGGAATTCGATCTTCTGGTGTCCAGACTGGATAAAGCGGCAAAGCGAGGCATCGTTCACAAGAATCTTGCCAATCGTCGAAAAAGCAGGGCCGCCAAAGCAGCCGCGGGCGTGATCGGTTCGACGAAAACGCAGGCGTGAACGACCGGGTCAGTTGACTTAGCCGGCTATTTCAAGACGATCTGCGACGCGGCCTAAACCCTGCTGGGCAGGAGGAGTGACATCCAGGAAAAGGATTGTCGCCTTGAAGCACGGGTACCGTTCCTCAAGCCGTTCGCAGCTCACAACCATCCCTGTAAGATCTTCGCACACCGGAAAATCGTCTGGATGAACGGCGTGCGCGCAAATTCGCAGAGCCAATTGTGTACCAAGCGGGAAGCGCCAGCGCGATCGGAGGACGATGCCTCTTTCGTTGATGGTAAGATCGCCGTGGTTTCCAAAGCAACAATCAATCCCGTAATCGAGATAAACCGCGAAGTCCGGGGCTTGGGCATCACATGAGGAACACATTGCAATCGGTCGTCCGAAGTGGGGAAAGGTAGTCCCGAACTTGCGTGAGTCAAGATTGGTCGCTCATCTCCGATTCTGCTTCGCCCAGAATCCGGCGCGCGAGCCGGCCGAGGAAGTAGGTGGTGACGATCGTTACGATGAACCCTGTGCCCCAGAGCAGATAATCATGCAGGTCCGTTCTGCGAGTTCCGCGCGCCATATCCACGCCGAATTGGCCGAGCGTACCGATAAACGCATAAAGAAACAAACCAGGGCTCTGGCCGAGCGCGACCCACAGCAGGCAACGGCTGAGACGCACTCTGGTCAGGCCGTAGAGATAGTTCAAAAGGCTCGATGGCGCCAACGGGTTTAGTTGCGACAACACCACGATCTTCCAGCCGTGCCGTTCGATCGCACCATCCAGAATTCGAAGTCTGCGGTTATTGGGAAGGAGTCGCTCAATTCGTTGGCGGCCGATTTTTCTGGCAATCAGGAAGGCCAACGCTGCCCCGAGGAGATTGCCTGCCAGGACAAGGAAGAAGCCCCACCACAGACCAAAAAAGAAGCCGCCACCCATACTGAGAACGCCGCCCGGTAACAACAACAAGTTACAAAGCGCGTAGGTGAACGGGTAAACGAGACCGCTCCAGACACCGAGATGTTGGATAGACTCGCGCACATTTCCGATCCAGTCGACGATCGGATAATTCGTGGACGCGATGAAAAGTCCAATCAGAGTCAGGACCAAGCCGCCTCCTTGAATAATCAAGGACCACGGAACTCTATGGTAAGTTGCGGGCGAACTGTGCGAGTTCAGCGGTGGTGTCATAGGCAAGAAAAGGTGTAATGAGATAGATCCCCGGGAAATAGTCCAGAGCGGCACGCACCACCTCTTTGGCGATTTCGATGCCTCGGCGCCGCCCTTCCAGTCCTTCCGTCCCGGCCATGCGGGAACGAATCTGGTCCGGAATGAGAATTCCCGGGACTTCGTGATGTAAGAATTCAGTTTGCCGCGCATTTAACAACGGCCAAACTCCGGTGAGAATCGGAACTCCCAAATGTTTGGTTCGGTCGTGCATCTGTAGGACGAGTGCGTGATCGAATACTGGCTGAGTCATCACATACTGCGCGCCCGCCGCTATTTTGCGTTCAAGGCGGGCGACCTGTGCATCGAGATTCTTTGCGTTGGGGTTGAAGGTACAACCCATGACGAAGTCGGTGGCGTATTTGATGGTTTTGCCTGCAAAATTGTAGCCCTTGTTCAATCCTGAAATGATCTCCATGAGTTGAACGGAGTTCACGTCGTACACGGAGGAAGCTCCGGGCTGGTCGCCGAATTTCGCAGGGTCCCCGGTCAAAGGCAAGATGTGTCTGATACCGAGGGCAGCGATGCCCATGAGTTCGCTTTGGAGACCGATCAGATTTTTGTCACGACAACTGATATGGAGAAGCGGCATTATGTTGTATTGCTGCTTCAAAATCGCCCCGATCGCCAGGTTGCTGACTCGAAGGATGGCAAGCGAATTGTCCGCCAACGTGATCGCGTCACTTCCTGCATCGATCAAGGCGCGGGCCGCTGCGAAGTATTTGTCAAGCGCCAGCGTCTTCGGTGGGTCCAGCTCTGTCACCACCACGGTTTGCCCCTTATCCATCAAATCAAGGAGACTGGTTTCGACCGGCCTTTTTGCTTTTTCCAATTCTGGCGTCGCAACCCATTGCACCGCAGGTTTCGATCGAACTGGTTTCAACCCGACGATTGCCTTTGCCATCGCCCGAATGTGCTCGGGGCCGACTCCGCAGCACCCTCCGATCAGGCGAGCGCCTTGAGCGACAAATTCTTTTACCGCGTCGGCGAAATACTCCGGCGCCGCATTGTAAAGAAAGCGCCCGTCTTGATACCGAGGGTAGCCGGCATTGGGAAAAGCGCTGATTGGAAACTCGATCGGGATTCGCCGCAAGATTTGCAGCATGGCGTGGGGACCTGTCACACAATTGACTCCGACGACATTCGCACCCAGTCGGATCAATTCCCGAAATGCCTGGACGATTGGCAGGCTGGAGGGGAGGCGACCCTCCTCAGAGCAAACCATCGAACAGATGATCGGAATTTCTGCATCGAGTTTTCGCACCGCCTTGAGAGCGATCTGGATTTCGTTGAAATCGACGAAGGTCTCGAGGAGAAGAACATCCACCGACGCATCCAGGATTGCCTCGGCTTGCTCTTTGAAAAGGTCCGCGCGATCGATGTCGCGTAGTTCTGCTTGAGGGTCTGCTATGCCCAGCGGTCCGATGCTGGCGGCCAGGTAAACGTTGCGCTGGCCGATCGATTTTCGGGCGAGACAGATCGCTGCCTGATTCAACTCCTGAACGCGATCCTGGATTCCATGCTTCGAGAGCCTTGCAGCGTTGGCGCCAAATGTGTTCGTTTCGATGAGACGAGCGCCCGCCTGCACATACGAGTCATGGATCCTGGAGACTAGATCGGGAGCCGAAATGTTCAGCTCTTCGAAACAGACATCGACTGGCACTCCGGATGACATCAACTCTGTCCCCATAGCTCCATCGCCACAAAGTACGGAAGAGTTTAATTCTTCTAAGAAATCCATAGAACCACCGTTTACATGACAGGGAGTTCCGGTAGGGCGAGGCTCCGTCCGAGCCGGGGTTGCGCGATATCCCCGGCTCGGGCGGAGCCTCGCCTTACCAGAACCGAGTCTCGCCCTCCATGTTAGCCGCGGAATCTTATTTGACCAAAATATTATCAATCAGGCGGGTCCCGCTAAAAAACACAGCCGCTGCGAGAAGGACGGGCAACTCTTTGGGCTCTTTCGGTTGAAGTGTTTCAGGGTCGACGATAGCGACATAGTCGACTTTGGCCAAGGATCCTCGCTCAATGCGACGTCGTATCACGTTTTCCAAGGACCTGCGCGAGGCCGCGTGCTTTCGCAGTTTTTCCTCGGCCTCGCGGAGGGCTTGCTGAATCAGGGGCGCTTGCTTCCTTTCTTCGGCGCTGAGATAGACGTTTCTGGAACTCAGCGCCAGACCGTCCGGTTCGCGGACGATCGGATGCCCAACCAGACGGACCGGAAAATTCAAATCCCGCACCATTCGGCGCAAAATCGCAAGCTGTTGAAAGTCCTTCTCACCGAAGACTGCAATATCGGGCTGGATGAGGTGAAACAATTTCGTGACGACGGTGCAGACCCCGGCGAAATGGCCTGGTCGAGAGATGCCCGCACATCACCGCCGCCAACTGTGATTCAGTCACCGCGACGGATGCGTCCGCTTTATACATATCCGCAGGCGTCGGTGCAAATACGACATCGCATCGCTTCTTCTGGAGGACGAGGCAATCGCGGTGAAAGGGGCGAGGATATTTCCGGTAGTCTTCTCGCGGTCCGAATTGGGTCGGATTCACGAAGATCGTGGCAACGGTGAATCCTTGGTGACCGGCCAGCTTTTTTGCATGATCGACAAGGGCCAGGTGTCCTTCGTGAAGGGCACCCATTGTCGGAACGAGAACGACCGGCCTCGGTAAAGTGCGGGTAAGTTGCTGCATCCGGGAAAGAGATTTTACTATTTGCATAAGGCAGGAGGCAGGAATCGGAATTCAGGAGTCAGAAATCAGAAATCAGGAGTCAGGAGTTACAGGAGTTCAGGAGAAAAAGCCTGTGGTAGGTTCGAATGGATAGTGAGCGCGTCGCAGTGTTGAAGGCACTCGGAAGCAGCAGAATTCTTTCGGAATGCGAAATACGGCACCCCGAAATATTTGCGTACGCATGATCTATGCGCCCTCCTGCGATTGAGACGTCCATGCTGCGACTCCTGAACTCCTGCAACTCCTGACTCCTGACTTCTGAATTTGATTCTATTTCCGTTGCCTGGGATCCAGTGCATCGCGCAGACCATCCCCTAAAAAATTCAGGGCCAGCAGCGTAAGCGACATGGCGATCACAGGGAAAACTAGAAGCCACCAATACCCTTTAATTGGATTGATGACCTGCGCCGCATCGCTAAGCAATAGTCCCCAGCTCGCAAGAGGCGCCTGGACGCCGACACCCAGGAAGCTGAGAAACGATTCATCCAGAATGACGGCCGGGACCGTGAGAGTCAGGTAGACCAGGGCGAGACCGACTAGATTCGGCAAGAGATGCTGAAAGATGATGTTGAGATGACTTTGGCCGATGCTTCGGGCGGCCAACACAAATTGCTGCGATTTTAGGCTGAGGATCTGGCCCCGGATGATGCGGGCCATTGTCAGCCACTCGGTCAAGCCGAGGCAGAGAATGAGGATAAGGATTTTCGAATACCCGATCAATCCTTGTAGCCCGTGGGTTACCATCGCCTGGCGAAGCAGTGGGTCGAGCGCACTGATCAGAACGAGCAAAAAAATCAGGCGGGGAATCGCGTACAGCGTGTCCACTAACCGCATCATGATCGAGTCGGCTTGACCACCAACATATCCCGCGACCATCCCGTAGACGATCCCGACCGCAAAACTGACCAGTGCTCCGGTCACGCCGACCAGCAACGAAATCCGGGCCCCGAGCAAAACCCGGTACAGAAGGTCGCGTCCATTGAGATCGGTCCCAAAGAAATGCTGTTGGGAAGGAGGTAGAAAGCTATTGCGGGTGACCTCTCCGGCGCTTGCAGGCAGGAGGCTTGGTCCGAAAATGGCTGCAAGAGCAGCGAGAACGAGGATGCCCGCAGAAATGACAACAGCAGGATTGCGCCGAAGCTTGACCCATGCGGAGCGTGGCTCAGTCATAGAGCGAAATGCGGTGATCCAGTAAGCCGTACAGGAGATCGACCAGCAGGTTAAATAGGACCAGCAGGGAGCAGTAGACGATGACGACGCCTGCGAGCAGGAACCCGTCTCGGTTCAGCACGGAATTCACAAAAAAACCGCCGGTTCCAGGGATGCTGAAGATGCTTTCTACCACGATTGAGCCGGTCAGCAAATTGGCTGCCAGCGGCCCGAGAAATGATACGACAGGCAGAATGGCTACGCGTAAAGCGTGTTTATAAATGACCGCGGCATCGCTGAGTCCCTTGGCGCGCGCAGTCCGAATATAATCCTGGGTCAAGACCTCGAGCATACTCGAGCGGGTGAGACGCGCAATGTAGGCGGTATAAGGGGCGGCAAGCGTAATGGAAGGAAGGATGAGACTCTGGAAATTCCCCCAACCGCCCACGGGGAGCACCGGCCAATCAATAGCGAAGACAAGGACAAGCAGCGGACCAATCACAAATGAGGGCAACGAAACTGCGAACAAAGCCGCGAGCATCGCAGTTCGATCGATCCAGGTTTGCTGCTTCGCCGCAGCCAGCGACCCAATCAAGATGCCTCCCACCGTGGCTATACTGAAGGCGATCCCGCCGAGCAATCCGGAGACTGGCAAGCTATCAGCCAGGATTTCGTTGACGGACCGGCTCCGGTATTTTGTCGAAAGGCGTAAATCACCGTGCAAAAGGTCGCCCAAATAGTTGAAATATTGCTCCAGGAGCGGACCATCCAGCTTGTATTTTGCGAGAAGCTGTTTTTCGATGTGTTCGGGCAACTTTCGTTCCCGGTCGAAAGGGCCGCCGGGCATCAGACGCACCAGAAAGAACGTGGTCGTGACGACACAGAAAAGGATAACCACCAAACCGACCGTTCTTTGGGCGATGAAACGGATCATGGGGGCGCGTGGCGTTCAGCGTTCAACGTTTGGCGTTCAACGTTCCGGCGTTTGACGGCGTTCAACGTTCGCTGTTCGCCGTTCATTCGTCGTACGCCGAATCGCCGGCCCGTTTCCGCCTAATACTGCACCATCGAGTAAACAGGAACATTTGGTGGGAGCTTTTGCCGTCCGTTGAGAAACTCTAATTCGATGACGAAAAGCGCCGTGCCGACAATACCCCCGATTTGTTGGATCAGATTCACGGCTGCTCCCGAAGTGCCGCCGGTGGCCAGAAGGTCGTCGATTAACACGACTCGTTCCCCTGGATTGATGGCGTCCACATGCATTTCGACCTGGGCGTCGCCATACTCAAGCTGGTAGGAGGAACCGACGGTTTTGTAGGGGAGTTTGCCCTTTTTCCGAACAGGCACGCAGCCTAAGCCCAGTTTGTAGGCGACCGCTGCTCCGAACAGGAATCCGCGCGCGTCGATTCCGACCACTTTGGACGGGTTCACTTTCTCAGCTTCCTCCCCGAGGTAGTCGATTACACCTTGGAATAATTGCCCGTCTCCTAAAATGGGTGTTATATCCTTGAAAATAATGCCTGGTTTGGGGAAATCAGGGATATCTCGGATGGCGGATTTGAGCTGTTCAAGGTTGACCTGACTCATTTGCAACGAACCTGAACGAACGACGGCGAACGTCAATGATCATCCAAGAAAAATCTTGAGCAGATGCGCCGGGAAAATTTTATTTCGACTTACTGGGTATTTGTCGCTGTGCGTGCAGGGTCGTTGTAGTTCACCGTTATGAATTGGTCCGATCATGTTTGGGTTGAGTTGGCCTTGTTTTCTTATCTCATCGGCTTCGGCTATTCGGCCTATTCGCTGGCCAGCAACAAGTTTCTGACGTCGCGCGTGAGCTTTTGGGCCATTATTGGCGGGTTCCTGTGGACGACCATTTTCCTCTTTGACCGCGGGCATGCGATCGGCCGTTGCCCGATTACGAATCGCTTCGAAGTGCTGGTCTTTATGACCTGGTCGATGGTTCTAATTTACCTGGTGATCGGATCGAGCTATCGCCTCTCATTGATGGGTGTGTTTACCGCTCCGGTGGCCTCTGTGCTGCTGTTATTTGCTCTTGCGCTGGCGCCTGGCCAACCGGCGGCCAGAAGAATCAAGGTCAACCCCTGGTTGGAGGCGCATACTTCGTTTTCAATGGTGGCTTGCGGGGCGTTCGCGCTGGCATGCATCGCAGGCGTCATGTTTCTGGTTCAGGAGCGGCAATTAAAAACCCGCCAACCCAGCTCCATTTTTTACCGACTCCCGCCGATCACAGCATTGTCGGTTGCAAATTCGCGTTTGTTATTGCTAGGCTTCACACTCTTTACAGTCGGGCTGGCTACCGGATTTTTGATTGGCGACCGGATCAACTGGGTGCAGGCTGGATGGTCTATTCTGGTTTGGTGCGTGTATGGCGGCATTATTGTCGCTCGAATGCGGCATGCCATGGCAGCCAAATGGGTTGCGACCCTCTCGATCGTCGCATTTAGCTTGTTATTAAGTACGTTCTGGGGGATTCGATTTATTGCGGACCGTCCATCGTTTTGAATGAATATCTTCTGTTTCGGCATCAGTCATCAGACGGCAAATGTCGAGATCCGGGAAAGATTTGCGATTCCTGACTCCGCATTGGCTGATTCGTTGACCCGACTCGCGCAGGTCCCGAGCGTTCAGGAAAGTGTGCTCCTGTCGACCTGTAACCGGACGGAATTCTATATTGTCACCCAGAATTCACAATTGGCAGTGGAACCTCTCTTTCACGATTTTTACGGCTTGATGGAGGCCAGCGAGTTCCAGCACCACTTTCGGTTGCCGGCTGTTCCCTCGATTCGCCATCTGTTCCGGGTTGCTTCCGGCCTCGAATCAATGGTGTTAGGGGAGACAGAGATTTTCGGACAGGTCAAACGTGCCTATGAGGCTGCGGTCCGTTCCGGGACGACGGGCAGGATATTAAATCGGCTTTTCCAAAAGGCTTTCCATGTCGGCAAACACGTGCGATCGGCCACGGCAATTACTCGGGGGAGTGTTTCTGTGGGTTCCGTGGCCGCGGATCTGGCCCAGCAGATTTTCGGAGACCTGGATGGGCGTAAGATCATGATCCTGGGTGCCGGTGAAACAAGCGAGCGAACTGCCTGGAGTTTTCAATCACGCGGCGCCAGGCAGTTGTTCGTCTCAAATCGTTCGTTCGAACGAGCGACCGAGTTGGCCGAAGCGATCGGTGGCCGGGCCATCCGCTTTGATGATTGGGAGGACGAATTTCGGGATCTGGACATCCTGGTGAGCTCCACCGCCGCGCCGCATGCGATTGTGACGAGGCCGAAGCTCGAGCCAGTCTTAAGGATGCGCCGCGACCGGCCGCTTTTCATTATCGACCTTGCAATGCCGCGGGACGTCGACCCGGCCGTCCATGAAATGGATGGAGTTTATGTCTACGATCTGGATTCGCTTCGGACGATCGCAGGGCGAACGCTTGCGACACGAAAGAAGGAAACGGAGGTTTGCGACGGCCTGATCGAAAGGCATGTCCGCGATTTCGAAGTCTGGTTAAATCGGATCACTGAAGGGACGGTTGCACCGGGGGCAATCGAGTGCCCGCGAACGTGAAGCGCGTTATTCTCGGGACCCGGGGCAGCCGGTTGGCATTGGCTCAGACCGCATTGGTCAAAGAAGCGCTTGAGCAGCTCCCGGAACGGCCTGAAATCGTGGTCCGCATCATCCACACGACCGGCGATCGACGGCTCGATCTCAGCCTTAGCCAGCCGGGTACAAAGATCGGGAGAGGATTGTTCACGAAAGAACTTGAAGAGGCGCTGCTGAGCTGTGAAATCGATGTCGCAGTTCATTCTCTGAAGGATCTGCCGACCGAACTACCGCCGGGACTTGAGTTGGCTGCGACTTTGCCGCGGCACAATCCGGTGGACGTCCTGATCTCCAAAACGGCGAAGTCCCTGAGCGATATTCCGGTCGGCGGACTTGTGGCAACCAGCAGCCCTCGCCGGGCTCGCCAGATAGCGGTCCATCGTCCGGATCTTCGCGTGGCGGAGATCCGAGGGAATGTGCCGACCCGAATCGCGAAGATTCTGGCCGACGATTCGTGGAATTCGCTCGTGCTCGCGAGGGCTGGCTTGGAGAGACTAGGCTACCGCCTGACGGACGATCGCATAGAATTTGAGACACATCAGTTATTCGCCACGGATCTGGTGGAAATTCTACCAGCAGCGGGCCAGGGCGCCATCGGCTTGGAGGTCAGAGCGGACGACTCGGAGCTTCGGACATTTTTGGGCGACGTCAATGATGCCGCCACATGGTTTTGCACTGGTGTTGAACGTGAGTTCTTGCGGCGGCTAGGTGGCGGCTGCAATTTGCCGGTCGGAATCCGCACCTCACTGGACGGGGTCGAACTGCACTGCGAGGCGATTGTTTTTGACGAAAGCAATGAACCGCGGGTCGCGACCCTGTCGGGCCAATTCGCCACGCCGCGGGCGGCGGCGTCCGCGCTTATGAGCAGAATTTATGAAAGAGGAAAGTAAAGGGCTCTGCATTCTCGCCGGAGCTGGTCCGGGTGATCTCGGGCTGCTCACCTTGCGCGCGAGGGAAGCTCTCGAACAGGCGCAAGTCGTTGTGTACGATTATCTTTGCAACCCCGAGATTCTTAAGTGGGCGCCGGCTGATGCTGAGATTGTTTTTGCCGGGAAGAAATCCGGACGGCACACCTTGCGGCAAGAGGAGATTAACCAGTTCCTGGTCGGTAAGACCAAGGAAGGTAAACGCGTCGTGCGGTTGAAGGGAGGAGATCCCTTCGTTTTCGGAAGAGGAGGAGAAGAGGCCGAGGCGCTCGCTGCGGCGGGTCTGGCATTCGAAATCGTACCGGGAGTCAGCTCGGCAATTGCAGTCCCGGCTTATGCAGGTATCCCGCTGACTCATCGGGATTTCGCATCCTCGTTCACGGTGTTCACCGGACACGAGGATCCGTCCAAAGTGGAGACCGCGATTGACTATAAGGGGCTCGCCGGCGGAAACGGGACGTTGGTGATGCTCATGGGAACAGACCGGCTGGCGTCAATTGTTCCGGAACTCCTGGCGAACGGTGCAGATCTCCACCTGCCGGTCGCCTTGATCCGCTGCGGGACAACCGGTCGGCAGCAGACGCTTGTCGGGGAGCTTGGATCGATTGTCGAGGCGTCCGTCGGATTTCAACCGCCTGCAATTGCGGTGTTTGGTCGCGTCGTCGAATTGCGAGAGAAATTGAGCTGGTTTGAGCGACGGCCGCTGTTTGGCCGAAGGATCGTTGTCACGCGCACCCGGAAACAGGCAAGCGCTTTGAGCGCAAAACTGAGAATCCTGGGCGCTGATGTATACGAGTTGCCTACCATCCGGGTGGAACCGCCAGAAAGCCTCCTGGAATTCGGGGAGTTAGTTCGCGATGCGTTTCAATACGAGTGGTTGATTTTTACGAGCGTTAATGGCGTGGACGCGTTTTTTGAAATGTTCTACCGCCTCTATGATGACGCTCGCAGTATTGGAAACGTGAAAATCGCGGCGATCGGGCCGGCGACCGCTCAGCGTATCAAAAGCTTCCATCTATCCGTCGATCTTCAGCCGGACGAGTTCGTTGCGGAAGCGATTATCGATGGGCTTTTGAAGTTTGGCAGCGTCGAAAATTTGAAATTCCTCGTGGTGAGGGCTCTGGGCGCACGGGAAGTTTTGCCAAAACGGCTTATGGAACTTGGCGCGATCGTGGACGAGGCGACCGCCTACCGGACGGTGCCGGAAACGAACGATGCTTCGGGCGCCCTGGAAAGATTCAAAGCAGAGGGTGCGGATCTTGTCACCTTCACCAGCTCATCGACGGTGGAGAATTTTTTGGCATTGAAGCTTCCGTGGCCGGCAGGGATAAAAACGGCCAGCATCGGACCGATCACGTCCGAAACGATGCGGAAGAATGGACTGACTGTGGATGTGGAAGCTGCACGGTACGATGTGGACGGTGTGGTTGGAGCGGTTTTGAAGCTTTATGCGTGAAAGCCGACTCACTTCGCCAGGGCGATCAAGATCCGTGCAATGATGTAATTCCTGGAGGACCCTGCTTCACGGCGTGAGACCGGCATTTGAACACCGCGAGGTTGCCCTTCGGCGAAACAAAAAAACTCCACCTGCGGTGGAGTTTTGTAAGTCGCTTATATGGAGAGATTTACGGATTAAAACGAAATTTCAGTTTGCCTCGTTTGGCGGCTAATTTAGCTTTCCGGCGCACCTTCTGCGAAGGCGTTTCGAAAGCGCGCAAACGGCGAACCTCTTCCATAATCCCCTCGGCGTCGAGCTTGTTCTTCAGCCTTTTGAGTGCTCTGTCGATTGGCTCACCTTTTCTCACAATAACTTCGGGCATAAAAATTCTCTTCTTACGGATGCTTTTTCGTACGAGGGGTAAATAGTAGCCGGGGTTTTTCGGAGCGTCAATCGATCAAGCGAAATTCCTTAGGGAGGGGCCCCGTCGGCTGCCGAGAGGGTCGGTTTGTACCCTAGGTGCAACGCAGCCCCACAATCGTAATCGAACTCGAACTCGTCCTCGGAGCGCCCAAAGTGAATCTGCCGGAATGGAACCTCAGGGGCCTTTTGGCGCGTGCAAGGAACCCTGTGGGCAGGGACTAGAATTCCGAGGACGAGTTCGAGTTCGATTACGATCGTGGGGCGCGTTGGATGGAGGAAACCTGGATACGGAAAGGAACTTGCGTTTTCGAGTCCACACGCGATCAATATTGCGGCTAACATCATGAATAAAGCGGTCGTTTTCGGTCTTGGGTGCCTGGGAGTACTCGTCCTTGCGGTGGTGATCTTTGTTGTGTCCATCGCAGGCGGATACAACGGACTGGTCAGGTCCCAAACGGCAGTGGATGCCTCGTGGGCGCAGGTGCAGACGCAGTATCAGCGTCGAGCGGACCTGATTCCCAATTTGGTGCGAACGGTTGAGGGAGCGGCCAATTTTGAGAAATCGACTCTGACCGACGTCATCAATGCGCGGGCCAGCGCCACCAAAGTGACGATCGATCCGTCGAAAGCCCCGACCGATCCGGAGCAACTTCGACAGTACGAGCAGGCGCAAAATGCTCTGAGCGGCACCTTGGGCCGTCTGCTGGCGGTGAGCGAGAACTATCCCCAGTTGAAAGCGAACAATAATTTCCGCGATCTCCAGGCGCAAATCGAAGGAACAGAAAATCGAATTGCGGTCGCCCGGCGGGATTTCAATAACACCGCGCAGGGTTACAACGCCCAGGTCCGCTCGTTTCCGACCGTGATTTACGCCGGCTGGTTCGGTTTCCAGGCGAAGCCATATTTCCAAAGCTCGGCAGGTGCGGAAGCAGCTCCAAGTGTCAGTTTCCCATCATTCAGCCCAAGTCCCAGCCCGAAATAAGCAGTCGCGCTGGCGCCAGAGGCACAACGGGCTTAACTTTCGGTTGGCTGCGCCGGTTGTCGCGGCCGCGATTCCCGCGCAGGTTGCACGGATTTGCAGATGAAGAAACTGATCGCTGAATTCCTGATCCGTGGTTCGCTCCTGGCTGCGTTTGGGCTGCTTGTCGTGCAAATGTTCGCCACCGACGTGCCGGCAAAGCCAGAGCACTACTTCAATGACTACGCATCCCTGGTTGATGCGGGTACGGCTCAGCGACTCGACCAGCGACTGGAAGACTTTGAGCGCCAGACCTCGAACCAAATTCTAGTGGTGATTTACCCATCGTTGCCCGCGGAGTCAGCGGTGGAGGATTTCGCCCAGGACGCATTCCGCGCGTGGAAAGTCGGCCAGCAAGGTCGAAACAATGGCGCGGTGCTTTTCGTGTTTGTGAAAGACAGGAAAATGCGAATCCAGACCGGATATGGTTTGGAAGGCGCGCTCCCGGACGCAATCTGTAAACGAATCATTTCCGATGAGATGGCGCCGCGTTTTAAGGGGGGGGATTTCGCCGGCGGCATGACGGCGGCTGTGAACGCCATGATCGCGGCAACCCGAGGGGAGTATAAGGGGACAGGGCTAACCGTTGCTCAGGCTCGTGCGCGGGGACGGCAGAGCGAGGGAGGAGCGTTCGACCTCATTATCCTTCTCGTGGTGTTCGGGACCATCGTGTTTTCCTGGTTCAGGGCGGCGCGTCGGGGAACCGTTTACACAAGTTCGGGGTCGCGGGGCTCGGGTGGGATTTGGTGGATCGGCGGTGGAGGAGGGGGTGGCGGCGGGTTCTCCGGCGGCGGCGGTGGCGGTGGATTTTCGGGCGGCGGTGGGGACAGCGGCGGCGGCGGTGCGAGCGGTGGCTGGTGACTAAGCTAAAGATAGAGATTTCTCCATGAAACCGCATCATTTCCTCAAGGCTGTCGATCACGACAGAATTGTGGCGGCTATTGCAGCCGCCGAAGAACGGACAAGCGGTGAGATACGGGTCTTCATCACGCGCCGAAAAACCGGCAACGCGCTGCAGGCGGCCAGTCTCTGCTTCACAAAGCTAAAAATGAATGAGACACCGTTGCGGAACGCCGTGCTAATCTTCATCGCTCCAGTTTCACACCAATTTGCCGTGATCGGAGACACCGCCGTGCACGCCAAATGCGGAGATAATTTCTGGCGGGAAGTGGTCGAGGGGATGGAGTCGGGCCTCAAGCGCGGGGACTTCACACAAGCGCTTTTGCACGGAGTCGAAAGAGTTGGCTCCTTGCTGGCCGCCCACTTTCCGGCGGACGCGAAGGGGAAGAATAATTTGCCCGATGCGGTTGTCGAGGAGTGATTGGAGACGGAATCAGAAAATTCAGAATTCAGAATTCAGGAGTTGCAGAATCTTCTCAATCGGGGTTTGCATCGAAAAAAGTCGCGCAAGGCAGCCGTGTTTTAGCAGAATAAAACTTTATTTCGCAACTCCTGAACTCCTGCAACTCCTGAGTCCTGACTTCTGAATTTTAAATTCCTTCCCCCCAAAATGTTTCCGATTCGGATCCTGACGGCGGTCCCGATTTGTGACGGTCACGATAGTGCTATTAACACCATCAACCTGGAATTGGTTCGTCACGGTGTTGAAGTGGTCTACCTCGGGTATAATCGTTCGGCCAAGGAGATTGCGCGTGCTGCTCTTCAAGAAGATGTAGTGGCAATCGGCATTTCGACGTACAACGGCGGCCACATAGAGTTTTTTGAAGAAGTTGTCGACCGATTAGGCCAGCTCCACCTCGCACCGATCATAAAAACCTTTGGCGGTGGCGGTGGAACTATCACCCACGAGGATGCCGAGATCATGTATGGGCGTGGGGTCGATCGAATATTCTTCGCCGGAACGCCACTCGCGGAAATGCTAGCCTACGTGCGAGCCGGTTACGGTCATGTCGAACAGAGGCCCTATGACGCATCTCTAGCAGGCACCGACCAGTTTTTGTCCAGGGAGCTAAGCCTCGCAGAACGAGGGGTCAGTCGGTTAGCCGAGGCAACAGAGCAGGTCTTGGCGGGTGCAAAGCCGCGCCACAATACAAAGGTGGTTGGCTTGACCGGCCCGGGAGGCGCCGGTAAGACCACCCTGATCGATGAGTTGGTTTATCGGTTCCTGTACTTGCGCCCTCAAAACCATCGTTTAGCGATTCTTTCTCATGATCCAAGCTTGGTCGGCTCGGGGGCGCTGCTCGGTGACCGGGCAACAATGATTTACTCTCAGAATGACCGTGTCTTCATGAGAAGTCTGGCTACGCGAGGTCAGACAGGAGGGCTGAGTCCCTGGACGAATCGGTGCCTGGAAATCCTCGTTGCGAGCGAGTTGTTTGAAGTGATCCTGGTGGAAACGGTCGGCACCGGTCAGGAAGCGATGCCTTTTGGGTCTGAAGAGTTACTCGTTGATAAAGCGGTCCTGGTCATGCCCCCCGATTACGGTAGCCGACTCCAGCTGCAGAAAATCGCAATGATCGATGCGTCGGACACAATCGTCGTCAACAAATCGGATTTGCAGGGATCCCGAACTGCGTTCGCCGAAATTGAATACAGGATTCGTACCAATCAAAAGGGGCAGACATTGATACGCACCCAGGCCACTCGCCATGGAGACAAAGGCGTAGACCAACTTTTTGAGCTCTTGTTCAACGATGCGTCAGAAGAACGGAAGGAAAAATTGAACAGAAGGCAGCAAAGGTAACGAAGGTTTTGGATACCGCTGACCTTTGCTTCCTTCTGTTCAAATTTTCTTGGCTTACTTATGTAAGTCATTGTTTCCCTCAAACCATCGGCCGAAACTTGCCAACGACATCGCACAATCGCTCCGTGATCTGGCCCAGGGAACAATGTTCGACGGTGCCAATGAGTTCCTCGAAGACGTTTCCGCCTTGATCGACCACGTTCGATAACCGGTCGAGGCACCGCGCCGTCTCTCCTGCGTGTCGACTCTCGAATTCATGCAATCGGTCCTGTTGGAGTCGCTTCTTTTCTTTAGGCGTCCGAATCATGTGGACTTCCGGCCAATCTGCATCCGGATTGTTGTATCGGTTCAGACCGATCACCGGACGGATTCCGTCACAGATCTGGCATTCCAGTAAATGACTGGCCGCCTGGATCTGGCTGCGCTGGTATCGCCGCTCAACTGCGCCTATCACGCCGCCCTGTTGCTCGATTTCACGAAACTCTTCCAGGATCGCTTCTTCGACTGCGTTACCAACCATTTTCATGCCGGGTGACCCCTGAAGCGTGTTCATCATGTGCTTAAAGAGGCCGCTTTCCTCGAGTAAGATCGCTTGTGCGTGCGCCGCGTAGCGAGCGTACTCTTCGCTCGGCGTGGTGAAGGGTTCGTCCGCCGAATTGCTGTGACAAGAATTTGTCGCGTTCATACACGCCAGCATCAGCTCCAGCGCAGTGCGCGTGAGATTATTTCGCCAGTCCGCCGCGATCAGCGAACGACCACTCGTCTGGGTGTGAAGCTTCAGGATCTGTGCTCGTTTTTCCGCGCGAAAAACATCGCGCATGCCGATTGCCCAGATCTTCCTGCAAATTCGCGCGAGCGCGACATATTCGATATCCAGTGCGCAATCCAGAAAAAACGAGAGTCGAGGACCGAAGACATTCGCGTCCATTCCGCGATTCCGAAAATACTCCACGTAAGCAAAGCCGTTCGACAGCGTGTACGCAGCCTGTTGGACCGGCGTGGCGCCGGCTTCAGCGATATGGTACCCGCTGATCGAGATCGGATACCATTTCGGCATCTGCCGCGAACAATAGTCGACCATGTCCGCCAGAAAACGGAGCGAGGGTTCGATGGGGAAGATTAGCTCATTCTGGGCTTGGATTTCTTTCAGGACATCCGCCTGGATCGTTCCGCGCAACTTCCCGACGATATGCGGTCCGAATCGATGCTTCGCCGCGGCGATGTACATGGCCAATAAAATCGGCGCGGGGCCGGAAATTGTCATAGAGACCGAAACGTCGGGTTGGTCGAGCGCGAACCCGTCGTATAACCGTTCCATATCTTCAATGGTATCTATCGCTACTCCGCCCTCGCCGATCTTGCCGAAGACTCCCTCAGCACCTGCGCCGACTCCGTAGAGCGTTGGACCATCAAATGCCGTGCTCAATCGTTTGCTGCGCTGATTTCGGGAGAGATAATGAAACCGCGCATTCGTGTCCTCGGCCAGACCCAAGCCGGCGAACAGCCGGGTTGGCTCTTCACTCGCTGCTTTCTCACCGTCCCGTTGCCCTCCGTTCCGATTCCTCTCCGCTCCGGACGGTTCCAGATATTGCTCCGCGTAAGCGGCCGTCAGAAAAGGAAATTCACCTGGCAACCCTTCATCCCAGAGGAATCGCGCAATCTCGCCGGCTTCATCCAGATCCGGTAAAGCCAGGCGCGGCAGTCGCAGCCCTGTTGGGGTCACGGTGACGCCAATGCTGTCTTTGGCTTCTCGCCATTTTTGCAGCAGCCGTTCACCAAACTCGCGATCCGTGCGTGCTCTTTTCACCTGATCCGAAGCCGATCGCCGGTAATTCTCAACAGCAGAAACAACTTGTCCGAGAGATGTCATTGGGAGGAAGGAATTGGGGAGTCTGGATTCTGAATTCAGGAGTCAGGAGTCAGGGTGGCAGGAGTTCAGGAGTCTGGAATTTGCGAAATGCGGGAGAAATCAAATTTTGTTCTGCTAGGAGACGCCAACAATTCGAGAGTTATTCTCGATGCAAGGGCCCAATCGAAAAGATTCTGCAACTCCTGAACTCCTGCAACTCCTGACTCCCGCTTCGGCTGCGTAACCGGAAAGCAGGCGTCCACGTCTGCATTTTATAGCGATATGAAAAAAATTCTTGTTTTGCTGGTGATGATGTTTGCGGTCGCGCTGCTGGCTCAACCCAAGGCAGAGGCGGGAGTTTTCATTGGGCTCCCGCTGCCGATCCCTGTGCCTGCTTTTTACGGGCCAGCGTATTACCCGGGTGGTTACTACTACGGTCCGTACGGCTATGCGTATTACCGGCGACCCTATTGGAGACACCGGTATTGGGCTTACGGCCATTGGTGCTATCGCTAAGGCAGTATGGCAGCACTCTGGGTGGTACCCTTTTCGATCGTGCAAACGACGACTGTTCCGCAGGGAGAATTCGGTTGAATCTCGAGTTTTCCTGCGATCATTCGGGCGCGGTAGGACATGATTTTTAAACCCATTCCTTTCCGTTCGCCTGGCGAAGGGTTGAAACCGATGCCGTCATCGCTGACTCGCAACGAGCAGGTGCCGTCGCTGATTTCCAGTGCAATCACAACAGACTTTGCGCGGCCATGCTTGAGCGCATTGCTTAACGCTTCCTGAGCGATTCGAAAAAGGTGGATTGCTTGAATATTGTCGGTCATGGGCACCGTCTCAGGGCAAATAACCGTGCATGAAATTCCGGCAAGCTTTGAGGTAGTGGAAGCCAATTCTTCCAAAGCCGATTCGAGACCCCCTTCATCCCGATCCACTGGGGAGAGACCTCTGGCCAGCTCGCGGGTACGCATCGCGGCGTCCTGAAGTAGTGAGGCAATGTCTCCGGCATTCCTGGCAAGCGCATGCGACTGGCTTTCGAGTTGTTGCTTCAGCATGGAGGCCGAAAATCCAATCGCAGCGAGATATTGGCAAACTTCGTCGTGGAGATCCCGCCCAATGCGTTCCTGTTCGCGTTCGCTGATAGTGATGATCTCCTGTTCCAGTTGCTGAGCGCGTTCAAGCAGTTCGAGCCGGGCTCGAATATTATCCCGTTGCTTCTTGAAGGTCCACCCGGCGACCATCACCAGACTGAAAAACGCGAAGCGCATGATCGCTTCCCAAAGCCGCAGCCACTCCGTCGCGTAGTGGTGGCCGGATGCCTCGTCAGCCCACCACCAGGAAACAGTACTCAGGACCGAGATGACAGTGGCAAGCTTCATATCTCCAAACCAGACCATCACCAGGATTGGAATGGAGTAAAAAGGGTAAATTGTGACGCCGTACCCGGTGAGGTAGTCGATCACTCCGACCACGATTCCGAGCGCTAATACCTCAACGAAGAGCTGAAGCCGGGACTGCGTCCGCAGGAACGTTCCGATTCGATCCAAAGCTACTCCTGCTCGCGGACCCAGCGGATGGCAAAATGTTGCAACTCAGTGGCGTTCCGAAAATTCATTTTTTCCTTAATCCTCGCCCGATAGGTGTCCACGGTCGCAGCTCCGAGTTGAAGCTTTTCCGCAATCTGTCGTGTCGTGTTGCCACGCCCGATCAGTTCCAGGACTTCCAATTCACGGTCTGCCAGCCGATCAACAGGACGCGGCGTGCTCTTTGCGCCTGTCGTAGTCAGGCTTCTTAAAAAAACCGAAGTCATCTTATCCGAGAGATAGATTTCCCCGGTCATTACCCGCCGGATCGCTGCTAAGACTTCGGCGGCCGCTTGATTCTTGGTGATGTATCCAGTGGCGCCGGCACGAAGCGCGCGTTCCGCATAGAGCGATTCTTCGTGCATCGAGAGTACCAGGACTGGTATTGCAATGGAAAGCGCTCTTATGCCCTTGATCAGTTCCAAACCGCTGGATCCTTTCAGAGTGATATCAACGATCACCAGGTCCGGAGTAAGCCTCCGGATCAGTTGGATTGCTTGCTCGGCAGTTTCGGATTCTCCACAGACCTGCATATCCAGCTCGTGATTGATCAGCTGAGATAAGCGATCGCGAAATAAGGGATGATCATCGACAATGACAACTCTTTTCTTCTGTTCAGTCATGGCTGGTAGGAGGCACCTTAGCTCAAGGCGTGCCCCGGTTTCAACGACTGAATGGACTGCGGTTTTCCTGTACTGGAATGACTTGGATTTTTTGTAATGGCAACTGCTATATACCAGTAAAAAACAAAGTGATAACAAACTATCCAGAATGTTTTGTTTTTCATTCTTCGTTGTTGGAACGCTTCCGAAAACTCGGTTAGTTCGTTAGGGTTGGCGCTATCGATCCCGGAAACGAGCCTGCGCGAAGGGAACTGTGGATTAGTGGCATGCACATTGCTCAGGCCGGATTCCGCCCGAACGGCTCTCCACGTTGGAGAATCGCTGAGGCACTAACTAATATCCCAATCCAACCCGGGAGATTGCATTCCTAACCTTACCTCAGATTCGATGACCAGACTATTACGGATACTCACAGTGACAGGGATGGCATCGTGCCTTTTGTGGGCGATGCTCGAAAGCCCATTGTACGCCCAAAACGCCACCCCGGCGCCCTCCTCGACTCCCAATGCGCCCACACCGACGTTGGAACAGCGAGTGGCAGGGCTGGAAGCTTATGTGACGAACGGTGATCCCACCGGGCCGCTCAAAGATAAGGATGGCAATATTCCAAAGGACCTTACAATGGCAACCGTCGGTACGCCGGGGCCAGGGCATAACGGGTGGATGATGACTAGTTCGGCGCTCGTCCTGTTTATGACGTTGCCGGGACTGGCGCTCTTTTATGGCGGGCTCGTCCGCAAAAAAAATGTGCTCTCGGTGCTCGCCCAATGTATGGGAACCACTGGCCTTGTCACGGTGCTCTGGTGGGCCTTTGGTTACAGCCTCGTTTTCGGAAAAAACTTTAACAATCCATTTTTCGGAGGTTCCGAATACTTCTTCTTACAGGGCGTCAATTCCGTCCCGAATACCGATTACGGATATTGGGTCTCGCAAAATGTGTATGCGATGTATCAGCTGATGTTTGCGATTATTACTCCCGCCCTGATCGTTGGCGCGATTGCCGAGCGGATGAAGTATTGGGCCATCATTAGCTTCCTCGGGGTTTGGATGTTTCTGGTTTACTTCCCGATGGCCCATATGGTGTGGGGAATTACAGGCTTCATGAACGGAATCTGGAATCCCGCCTCAGGCATCAAAGCGATCGATTTTGCCGGCGGGACGGTCGTCCACATGACCTCCGGCTGGAGCGCTTTGATTCTCTGCCTGATTCTCGGGCCGCGCCTCGGATTTAACAAAGAGCCGATGCCGCCCCACAGCATGGTGCTCTGTATGATCGGGACCGGGATGCTCTGGGTGGGGTGGTACGGATTCAATGCCGGAAGCGCCGTTGCGGCCGATGTCATTTCGTCAAACGCATTCATGGCGACGACTTTGGCGACAGCCATTGGCTCACTTACCTGGGCCCTCATCGAGAAGGTCTTTCGTGGCAAGGCGAGCGTACTTGGTTACTGCAGCGGCGCGGTCGCTGGATTGGTCGTTATCACCCCTGCGTGCGGGTTTGTGAATGCGACGGGCGCAGTGATTATCGGTGTCCTTGCCGGAGCGATTCCGTATATGACTGTTTCGCTTCTGAAGCCAAAACTAAAATACGACGATGCCCTGGACACCTTCGGGGTGCATGCGATCGGCGGAACGATGGGAGCGCTCTTGACCGGGCTTCTGGCCACCAAGGAAGTGAACGCGAACTTGAAAGATGATCTTCTTGCCTCGCTGTTCCGATCTCAATTGGGGGCAGTGGGTCTGACGATCGTTCTGGCATGCGTGGCAACAGCGGTGATTGCCTTTGCGCTCAAAGCAGTGATGGGGCTGCGGCCAACTCCTGAAGTGGAATCGGTCGGTCTGGATATCTCAGAACACGGGGAAGAAGCTTATATCATTTAACTGGACCATTCCCGATCAAAAACAGGGTATGAAAAAAATAGAAGCGATTATCAAGCCTTTCAAGGTTGAAGATGTCAGAGACGCTCTGACTGAACTGGGTCTCCAAGGGATGACCACGATCGATGTGAAGGGATTTGGAAGACAGAAGGGTCATACGGAGATCTATCGTGGAAGTGAATACGCGGTGGATTTTATCCCAAAGATTATGGTCTTGGCCGTGGTGGCCGACGCGCTGGTCGAATCCGCGGTGAGCGCGATTATCAAAGCCGCGAAAACGGGCGCGGTCGGAGACGGCAAGATATTTGTCTCCACCATTGAGGAAGCAATTCGCATTCGGACGGAAGAGGTCGGGGAAAAGGCGATTTGATGATCCTGCAGGTTCGCCAGAAGCTTAGGCGCTTAGCCATTGCCGGACTCTGATCAAACGCCATCGCCGATATCTCTTGACCTGAAGGACGCTAACTTCTAGCGTAGCAGGCAAACGTTTGCGCGTACTGCGCGCACTGTTAAAAGACCCTCAACCCCTCCAGAACAAAGCGTCGTGGCGATGTTCTGCCCTCCAAACCCATGAAACTTGTTTTACGCAAGAGGCCCACTTACCCCTCCATTCCACGCCCGAGCGTCGACTCGGTCGCGTCTCTCCTCGGTCATTCTAACTCACCATGGGAGACGTTTATTATGGCTAGAAAAAACCAATGGTTCATCACCCCGCTGTTTGGGGTCTGCCTTCTGCTGAGCTTTGTCTGCGCGGGAGTTGCGCAGGATAAGAAACCAGTGATCGGGCTGGTGATGAAATCGCTGGCGAACGAGTTCTTTAAGGATATGCAGGAAGGCGCTGTAAAGCATGTCCAGGAACGCGGTGATTTAACTCTTGTCCCGGTCGGAATGCATTCGGAGACGGATATCGATACCCAAGTCAATGCCGTCGAAAATTTTATTACCAAGAAAGTCGATGCAATTGTGATCGCACCTGCGGACTCGCGCGCACTCGTTCCACCTCTGGCTCGCGCAATAAAGGCGGGCATTGTGGTCATCAACATTGACGTAGCACTGGACGAGGCAGCGAAGAAGCAGGCTGGCGTTTCGCTGGCATTCGTCGGCCCGGACAATCGAACGGGCGCCAAGATGTCGGGAGACGAGTTAGCCAAAGCGCTCGGCCCGGGCGGCAAAGTCGTTATCGTCGAGGGCAATCCCGGCGCTGACAACGCTCAACAGCGTAAACTTGGGTTTGATGATGCAGTGAAGGAAGGAAAGCTCGACCTGGTGGATTCTCGCACCGCGCACTGGGAGACGGAGGAAGCGAATACGGTCTTCACGAACATGCTAACCGCGCATCCGGATATCCAGGGTGTAATGGCGGCCAACGACTCGATGGCTCTTGGGGTGGTGAAGGCCATCGATTCAGCGGGCAAATCGGGAAAGATAATGGTTGTCGGCTTCGACAATATTCCTGCGGTCCAACCTCTTCTGAAGGAGCACAAACTGCTGGCGACCATCGACCAGTTCGGTAGCAAAATGGCGGCGAACGGAATTGACTACGCGATGAAAGCGCTGAAGGGCGAGAAGCTCGAGGGCTGGATTAAGACGCCCATCCAGTTGGTGACGGCACCCGCGAACTGAACTGTCGGAAGGGCCGATCGTTGCTGCGCACGATCGGCCATGCCCAGATGGAGCCCATCCTCGAATTGCGCGGTATCGTCAAGCGATTCCCCGGTGTGACCGCGCTCGACTCCGTCGATCTGACGGTTGCGCCGGGTGAAATCCACGCGCTCGTAGGTCAGAATGGGGCGGGGAAGTCTGCGCTGATCAAAGTTTTGAGCGGTGTTTATCCGGCGGATGCCGGGGAGATACGTCTGGCTGGGGCGCCCTATAAACCTCGGACACCGCTTGACGCGCTGGAGGCCGGGATTCGCGTGGTCTACCAGGAATTCAATCAATTGCCGTACCTATCGGTGGCCGAGAACCTGCTTTTTGAGCGGCTTCCAAGGCGCTTTGGCGTGATGCTCGACTTCAGCCAGCTGGCTCGCCGTGCCAAGGATCTGCTCCGAAGAGTTGGTCTTGACATTGATCCCGCGACCCGGCTTGAGCATCTTGGGATTGCGCAGCGCCAACTCGTCGAAATTGCCAAAGCTCTTTCGTCTACCGGCCGATTGCTGGTGCTCGATGAACCGACGGCGACGCTCACTCCGCGCGAAGTGAGTCGATTGTTCGAAATCATTCGCGCAGTTCGCGCCTCTGGTGTGACGATCATCTATGTTTCTCACCATCTGCAGGAAATATTCCAGCTATGCGACCGGGTCACTGTGCTCAGGAACGGGCGGCGAATCGAAGGTTTCCCGGTCGCTGGAACAAACGCTCCGGAGCTTGTCCGTCTGATGGTCGGGAGACCGTTGGAAGCCGCAACGAACGCAATCGAGGCAGATGCAGCCGAGTCGGGCGACCCGCCGGCCTCGAAACGTGAATCCGCCTTGAGTCTGAGAGGCTTGCGCGTTCGCGGCGGTCCCCATGGCGTATCATTCGAGTTGAACTATGGCGAGATTGTAGGGCTCGCCGGATTGGTCGGGTCAGGCCGGACCGAAGTGCTCCGGGCAATATTCGGAGCTGACAGGCGTGAGGGCGGAGAGATCTATCAAGATGGGCAACTGGTGGCGTTCACCAACCCTTTGGACGCCGTACAGCATCGGGTCTGCCTGTTAACGGAGAACCGCAAGGAGGAGGGCCTCGTCCTGGCGATGCCGGTACGGGTCAATATGACGCTTACCGACCTTGCTCAGGTTTCGCGCGCTGGGTTCTTGCGCGCGCAGACCGAGCGTGTAACGGCGGGGCGCTGGATCAGCGAGCTCGATGTGCGATGCAGATCTCTGGAACAGACAGCTCGCGATCTTTCTGGGGGAAACCAACAGAAGCTGATTATCGCTAAATGGCTGTTCCGCAACGCCTCGGTGCTCATGCTCGATGAGCCGACCCGGGGTATCGATGTGGGAGCGAAGGCCGAAATCTACACACTACTGCGTCGTTTAGCGAAAAATGGCAAGGCTTTGCTGGTCGTATCTTCGGAACTCGCTGAACTGACGGTGCTGTGTGACCGGATCCTCGTGCTCTCGCGAGGACGGTTGGTGGGCGAACTTCATCGCAGCGAGTTTGACGAAGAACGTATCTTGTCACTAGCCTATAGCGAGTATATGGCCGGGAACACGTTCCCGGGTGATGGCGGCGGTTAGAGTCCTTTCCCCAAACGCAATGACGGACGATAACCGCGGAATATCCGACCAATCGAAATCGGCAGGCGTTAAAATGCCCGCCAAGGCGATCGTCCAGAGAGCGTTGCGCGAAGCCGGTATAGGCATTGCGCTTCTGGTGCTGATCGCCATTTTCTCGGTTACCGCACCGCACTTCACGGACGAGTCGAACGTGACGAACATTCTGACTCAGATCACCATCAATCTGATCATGGCCACGGGTATGACCTTCGTGATCCTGATCGGAGGCATCGACCTGTCCGTCGGATCAGTGATGGCACTGTGTGCGATGGTGGCGGGCCTGGTCCTTAAGAGCGAATCCTTGCCGGTTCCCGTCGCGATCGCGGCGGCAGCGCTGACGAGCGTCGTCGTTGGGATGATTTGTGGCTTCGTCAACGGCTATGTCTCAAGCTTCTGGAACGTCCCATCGTTTATCGTCACGCTTGGGATGCTTAATATCGCCCGTGGCGGTGCGTTAGAGGTAACCGATGCCAGAACGTTATTTGAGTTTCCGAACATGTTCAACAATTTCGGAACGGAGACACTCCTCGGAATCCCGGCCATTTTCGTTGTGGCACTCGCACTCGTCTTGCTCGGATGGGTCGTGTTGACGCGAACAGTCTTTGGCCGTCTGATCTATTCCATCGGCAACAATGAAGAAGCAGTACGGTTGTCCGGCCACAATACCTTTATCTTTAAGGTTGCGGCTTTCGTCATTTCCGGTCTCACGGTCGGCATCGGCGCCATCATTTACATGGCTCGCTTGACGATCGCGAGCCCAATCCTTGGGACCGGATTTGAGCTGAACGCGATTGCGGCGGTTATCATTGGCGGGACGAGCTTGAATGGTGGTCGCGGCTCGCTGATAGGAACATTTCTCGGCGCCTGCCTCATCGGGGTTCTAGCGGACGGTCTTATTTTGATTGGCATCGGCGATTTTGTGCGGCAGATGATTACCGGCGGCGTTATCATCCTCGCGGTGATCCTCGATTCCTATCGAGCCAGAATCGCCGGCAGGTAGGAGGGGGAAGTCAGAATTCAGGAGTTGCTGGAGTACTGGAGTACTGGAGTGCTCCCAGCTACATTCTGTAACTCCTGCAACTCCTGAATTCTGAATCTGCCCTTGTCATTCGTGCCTGCTCAAGACAAACGGCGCGGCTGCCCTGGTCGATTCGCGCACCGCGAGTTCAGGATTCATCACGATCCTACGCACTCGGCCCTCGCCCCCTTTGCGAATTCGCTCAAGGAGAGCTCCCGCAGCGATCTCCCCTTGACGCCGAATCGACTGACCCACGGTGGTCAGCGCTGGGTAAATATACCGGCCGAGGTCAATGCCGTCGAAGCCGATCACGGAAAGTTGGTGCGGTACGCGAATCCCGTGCTCTGCGGCGAACCGCAGCAGACCGATGCCCATAAGATCGTTGCTCGCAAATACGGCGCTGATTTCTGCTCTCTTCAACAAAATGCGCGCAGCCTTATACCCGCCTTCCGCACTGAAATCTCCGCTCACAACCCATTCGGATCGAAAAGGCGCGCCGGCTTCCGCGAGAGCTTTCCGATATCCGTTCAAGCGGTCGATGGTGACGCTTGTCGTATTGGGTCCGGCAATACACCCGATCGACTTATGCTTAAGTTCGAGCAGGTGCCGCGTCGCGAGATAACCTCCTTTGACGTGATCGATCTGCACAAGGTCGCACGTGATCCCTTTCACTGCCCGGTCGACGATAATGACCGGGACATCGGCCTCCCGCAGATGTTCAGCTAAACCCAGATCATCGCCTGCGGAGCAAATGATCAGGCCATCAATGCGTTTTTCGAGCAGCACCCGGAGATAAGTTTGCTGCCGGCTGGGTTGATCGTCCGAGTTGCAAAGTATCACACTGTATCCAGCGCGATAACAGGAGTCTTCAATTCCCTCCGATAGCTCCGCGAAAAAAGGATTGGAACTATTCGAGACGAGCAGCCCAATCGTACTGGTCGCCTGATGCTTGAGCGACCTTGCCACAGCACTCGGAACATAGTTCAAACGGCGAATCGCCGCCTCGACTTCGCCACGGACCTTATCACTCACGGGACGCGATTTATTGATCACGTGAGATACGGTCGTATAGGAGACTCCCGCCAAGGCAGCTACATCCTTGATGGTCGACATGGTGAAAAGGAATATGGCGTGACTGGCCGGTTAACGCATTCGTTCATTCTCATGCTGTGAGCCCGCCCATAAGCGGGTAAAAGGGGTGCTTGAATCTTGACCGGGAACTGTGAAGTACCCCGCCGCAAACGTTTGAAAGAGGGTGCTCTCTCTCCCGTCCTTTTGTCAAATCGTTACTTCGCAGCGACCTGTTTCCCTTTGGTGCCCGTTTCCTGCGGTTTGGAAACTTCATGCCTCAGATTTCCTTTCCGCAGATTTGACCACCAGAGAACAATCGGGGCCGCAATAAAGATCGATGAATAGGTCCCAACGATCACTCCGACGACGTTGGTGAACGCGAAATCCGCAAGTACCGGACCGCCGAATATCAGGAGTGAAAGCATGCAGATCAAAGTGACGCCGCTCGTCAAGATGGTTCGACTTAACGTCTCGTTGATGCTTGCGTTCATCAGGTACTGAATGGAGCCCTTGCGGCCTGAGCGCAGCCCTTCACGGATCCGGTCAAAGACCACGATCTTGTCGTTAATCGAGTAGCCGGCAACCGTCAGAATCGCGCCCACCATCACCAGGGAGAATTCGCGTCCGGTTATCACAAAAATGCCGAGAGTGATGACCAGATCATGGAGCATGGCCACGATCGTTCCGATCGCGAACGAAAACTCGAATCGTATGGTGACGTAGGCGAGGATGCCAAGAATGGCGATACCAAGGGCGAATAAGGAAGTTGTCGCCAACTGCGTGCCCATAATCGGCCCGACGCCTTCCGAACGTTCGACCGACAGCTTGGCTTGCGGAAAGCTCTGCTCCAATTGGTGCACGATCCTATCCGCGGTGCCAAACGGTGATCGAACCGAGATAAAATGCGAGACCTGTTTCTGCTGCTCGCTCGCTTCCTGTTGGATCACTGCGCTTCCTAACCCAATTTTTCCAAGAGAAGCACGAATGTCAGCCTCCGGCAGTTCGGTCGCCGATTTGACGAGCAGAAAATCGCCGCCCGTAAAGTCGATGTTGAACATCTTATTGCCTCGCAACCCAAAGGCTGCAAACGACGCTACCAGAAAAATGACTGATGCAATCAACGCTGCACGCCATTTGCCTAGAAAATCGAAGCTCTTGGATTTGATGAGGTGCAGCATGGAAACGCGCTTCAGCAAACCAAACTTCAGTGCCCAGCCAAAAACATTGCGCGTCACCAGCAAGGCCGAAAACATTGACGCGATAATGCCGATCGTCAGGGTAATCGCGAATCCTTTAACGGGCCCGGAGCCGAGCCAGAACAGAATCGCGACTTTCAGAAGCGTCGTCAGATTGGAGTCGACGATCGCGCTGAACGCCTTGCGATAAGCAGTATCGATTGCCGGTTTGAGGCTCTTACCGTGCTCGAGTTCTTCTCTTAGTCGCTCATAGATAAGGACATTCGCGTCGATCGCCATCCCGATCGTCAAGATAATGCCGGCGATTCCCGGCAGCGTGAGGACGAATCCGAAAAGCGACATGGCACCAAATAAGAGGATACCATTGACCGCGAGGCCGATGAATGCGACCAATCCCGCGGCCCGGTAATAAATGAGAACGAACACCAGCGTCGCCGCAAGGCCCGCTAGACCAGCCGCGATTCCGCGGAAAATGGAATCTTGCCCGAGCGTGGCGGAAACAGTCCGGGTTTCATCGATCGCAACCGGCGTTTGAAGTGGGTTCTCCATGACGCTTGCGAGGTTCTTAGCCTCCTCGGCGGTAAAATTCCCGGTAATCACCGCTTCGCCGTTTGGGATTTCACTTTGAATGTTCGGCGCCGAGACGACTTCATTGTCGAGGACAATAGCGAGTCGATTATTAATGTTATCTCGGGTGACTCGACGGAACGTTTCTGCGCCGGTTCGCGTCAGTCTCAGCGAGACTTCATACCCTCGCTGCTCGAAAACAGGCCGGGCCCCTGCCACATCCTGTCCGGTCAACTCCGGTCGCCGCTTGATCAGCAGTTTTTCGGGCTGTCCATTTCGGTGCTCAAGGGAGGTGAGAACGACGTAACCCGGTGGCGTGAAAGCGGTGCCGGCGACGATCTGTCTGATCAGTTGATCGCTGTTCGGATGAACGAGCCGGAACTCCAGTTTCGCGACGCGCTGCAATTGTTGCCGTGCTGTTTCGACTTGTGCCGTGCTCAAGCCAGGAATCTGGACCAGGATATGGTCGGTCCCCTGCTTAGTGATGACCGGTTCGCTGACGCCAAATTCGTCAACCCGTTTGCGGATCACCTCGACCGCCTGCTCTTGCATTTCGGGCGTGATCTGTCGCGGTGCGCCCCCCTCCTCGAGCACTGGCGGCACTAACCGGACCAGAAAGGAAGTTCCGCCCTGCAAATCCAGGCCAAGATGGATTTTCTGTTCGAACGGTAAGAACGCGTCGATCGAGAACGCGCAAAGCAGGAGGGTCAAAGTCGTGCCGAGCCAACGCTTTGTCTTCTCTCTATCGGACAGAAAGTACCATGCGAAAAGCAGCAGAACGAAGAGCCCGAAAAAGAAGGTCAACGTCGCGTTCATGAAATAATTCCGTTAAGTGGCCGGTTTCGCCTCGGGAGCGATCGGCCTAGGTTCGGCTGTTTTCTCGATTCCCGCGACTGCGCTTTTATCTACCTCGATCTTCACATTATCGGCGACTTTCAGGAGAAAGGTGGTTTCCTTGACGTTGGCGATCAACCCGTGGATGCCGCTGCTGGTGACGACGCGGTCTCCGGTTTTCAGGTTCGCCATCAACTGTTGATGTTGCTTCTGCCGCTTCTGCTGGGGACGGATCAGCAAAAAGTAAAAGATGACTCCCATGAAAAGAAAGGGCAGGAGAGTCTGCAGCAGATCAGGTTGGGAAGCGGCGCCGGGAGCCGCTGTTTGTTGAGCTAGGAAGAAAATAGTTGCGATCATCGGATGGATACTTAGCCCTTGAGGGTCTTTCCTCTGGACGAGGGGAATGAGTCAATAACTCAAAGAGGCGGTTGGATCAAAATAAATATTATTGGACACTAATCGGCGCTCAGCTAACCGCCGCGACGCTGTTGCATTCCGAACGCCGCTCCAGGCTCTGGCCCGGCGCCCGGTAACCATCCGGATCCACGACCAAATCTCGAAATCCGATCACTCGAATCGCCCCCCGGATCTGAGCTTCCGCGAGGTGGAGTTTTTCCATCTCAACCGGGTCTATTTGGAGCTTCGCAATCGGAGGATGTTCGGGCTGCGCGACGTAACGCACACGAAAGATCCCGAATCCGCAGGACCGTACATATTCCTCGGCTTGTTCGATCATCCTGAGAGCACCACTCGTCACAACCGTGCCGTGCGGAATTCTCGAACTCAGACAGGGCTGTGCTGGAATGTCGGCAGTCGGCAGACCTTGCTCCCTGGAGAGCAGGCGAATCTCCGCCTTCGTTAATCCCACCATTCGCAGTGGGGCCAGGACACGGAACTCGCGGGCAGCGCCTGATCCCGGTCGTATCTGGAAGGCGTCATCCGCATTTTCTCCGTAGGCCAGCGCGTGAAATCCGCGCTCCGCCGCCATTCGGTCCATTCTTGTAAAAAGCTCGAGCTTACAGAAGTAGCAGCGGTTGACTGGATTGCGCGCGTATCGCGGGTCGTCCAGTTCCGTGGTGGAGATGACCTCCACGTTGGCTCCAAAACCGTTGGCGGCCGCGAGGGCTCCCGCCAGCGCAGCGCGCGGCAAACTCGGGCTATCCGCAATGACGCCGACGACGCGGTTCCCCAGCGTCGCGGTCGCCTCAGCCAGCAAAAAGGTGCTGTCAACTCCTCCGGAATAGGCGACGAGCAGCGGAGCAACTCCTTTCAGAATTGCTCGAAGTTCGCGTGATTTGTCTCTGGCTACGAGTTGAGCGGTCCTGATGTTCTCCATTTACAACTGGATCCTTCGAAATAAATCATTGAGCGGAAGCTGGAGGCCTAGATAAAATTCTCCAAAATCTGCGTATTGAGCGCTCACCGCATCAAATCTCATTTCATACACAATCGACTTAATTTCGAAGACGTCTTGTGCGAACAGAGTGACTCCCCATTCCGCGTCATCCAAGCCGGTAGAGCCGGTGATGAGCTGACGGACTCGCCCTGCATATTGGCGTCCGATCCGGGCGTGGCCGAGCATCAGTTCTTTTCGTCTTTCGAAAGGGAGAATATACCAGTTCTGAGCGGCGTCCCTCCGTTTTGTCATTGGGTAAAAGCAGACGACAGGCCAATCCGGCAGGTTGGGGTAAAGGCGATCCTGAAGATATTTTTGCATTCGCTGCCGAAACTCGGTAATCGCCTGGGTGAAATCGGGTGAGTCGCGCAAAAACCCTTTTTCGGCGATCAGGGAAGCGGCATAGTCCTCCTCGCTGCCGGTGTATTCGCTGCGTTCCGTTAGGGAATAGAAACTGAAAACCGGCGTCAGATTATCCGCCCCAAGTGACAAGGTGAGTCTTTTTTCAATGCTATTTGCGGTGTGCAGATCATCCGTCAAGAGCATAAAGCCGACGTCCGCCTTTGGGGAAATTATGCTGAAAGTCAAAATCTGGGTGCAAGGGAGGGATCGGATCTCCTGCACCAGAGCAGACAATTTCGTCTTCGCCGCGAGTCTCTCTTCGGCAGTCAGCCCGTGCCACTGGCCGAACTCCACTCGGTAAAAAAGATGGAGAACGTGCCAGCCTTCTTTTGGACGTAATGCAGGCCTGTCGGTCATCCGAAAAGTTACTTGTACTCTGCCGGCTGTCCAAGCCTAAGGTCGCACATTGATCTGCGACTTGCAGTCTCGGTTCGATCCGTTAGATTGGCGGGCCCTTGAAGAGGACGTTTTGGAGACTACGCTTGGGAATCGCTAACGAGATTATAGAGTAAGTTATGGCTGACGTTGCAAATAAGTACCCGCAGAATGTGGTTGGGCAATATTACGTCGATGATCAATGCATTGATTGCGATCTTTGTCGTGAGACGGCACCTGCGAATTTTACGCGTAACGACGACGGTGGTCACTCCTACGTCTATAAGCAACCGGAGAATCCGGATGAGGATGCCCTCTGCAAAGAGGCGATGGAGGGATGTCCCGTGGAAGCCATCGGCAGCGATGGTGACAGTTAGTGGCTGTTTGGAAACGCGGTATGTCGCAATCGTTGCGTAAGCGCGCGATCGAAGATTGGCGCGGGTTACCCGAGCTCGAGCCCAAGCAGGACAGAACTCTCTCGATTCGCGAGGTGCTCGTTCAACTCGCGCCGAAGCTCGGTCTGGAAGCCCGGTTGCGCGAGGAAGAGGTTATCGCTGCATGGGCCGAAATAGTGGGTGATTTTTTTGCCAAGCATTCCCGTCCGGTACGAATGCATCAGGGTCTGTTGGTGGTGAATGTCCTGCAGCCCACGGTGTTGTACGAGCTCGACAGGCAATGGAAGTCGGTGATTTTGGCGAAACTGAAAAAGCGATTCGGAGGCAAGGTGATCAGGGAGCTCCGTTTTCGAGTCGGGTGACCGAAAAAGCGGTATGCCTGAAGCCGAGACGGGTTGGCTACGGTCATGGCAAGAATCGTCCGGGACAAAATGCAGACGCAGATTCCTGGGTACTTTTCCCTTCTAGTCTATGAAATCTCTCGGCGAGTGGATCGAGATTCACGATCTCGTACTGAACGGCCGGGTCGGAGTTCCGGATAGCGAGCGCGCAAATCCTCAAAGGCTGCTTTTTTCCGTGCGGTTCCAGATTGAGACATCCTTTGCGGGCCTGCTCGATCAATTAGAGAATACCGTCGATTACGCCGCCGTCGCCGCTGAAGTCGAGAAGGTGGTCGAGACAAGTAGCGCACACCTGATAGAAAAGCTCGTATCGGAAGTCGGCGACGCCTTGATGGCTCGTTTTCCGATGCAGCGACTCGAGATCGAGCTAAAGAAATTTATTCTGCCGAACGCCCGGTATGCCAGTGTGAAATCAGGCTGGGCGCGCTAGCTAGCCGGAGCGACAGGCCGCGAAACATGGTGAACGCGGTCCGCGGGAATACAGGGTAGGGCGAGGCTCCGCCCGAGCCGCGGGACAACGCATCATCCCCGGCTCGGACTGAGCGTCGCCCTATCCGGAATCTACTGGACCTCCGCCTTGCCAGGGTCTTCGGCGTTCGAGGATTCAGGCCTCGTCTTTCACCACCACGATTCGCTCTGATATATTTCGCCTTGGAACGGCCATTCCTCCGGTCGGGCGACTAGACGCGCCCTGACAGGATTTTCTATCATGTAAAGACGTTTAGCCTCCGCGCTTTCGCAAGATCGAAGGCGATGATGAAAACAATATGGCTGCCATCGCAGAGCTCGATCGCCAAGGGTATTCGAGAATAGTGATTTCCAATAACGTACCCATCGCTCAAAGTTTGAAGGCAAAGTCCCGGGCCACGCGAAAAGGTGAAGATGATCCGGCATCAGAACGTACGGCCCAACCTTCCAATAAATGGCCGAACGCCAGATCGCAATCAACAACGCATGAACCGTATGATCAGCCAGCCATGGAGTCCGACCCCTGGTGCATACGGTCAGAAAAACGATTGTAGGACCAACTTCAGTCTCAAGCACCCCTTTTTGGGGGTGTCTTCTTTGCGGAAAGCGCATGTTAATAACATTATAGTATAATGTTATTTTATCAAGAACTCACGGTAGGGCGAGGCTCCGTCCGAGCCGGGGATTGCCGCGAGGCCGCGTTCACCACGTTTCGTGGCCCGTCGCTCTAAAAAAATGGGGAAATCCGTTATGCCGAGTCGCGCGCTGCTCCCGGCTCAGACGGAGCTTCGCCCTACCACAGCCATAGAATGCCGCGTTGTCCCCGGCTCAGACGGAGCCCCGCCCTACCACAAGAGTCTGGCGAGATCCTCGAACTCGTGCTGGTTATGTTCGATAGCAAGAACCGGCACGTTCACGAGGTTCTCGAGGACGCTCAGATTTGTCGGCTGGGAAAAATCGGTTTTCGTCTGGATGGAATTGAGCGCGATTAAAAAACATTTCAGACCGGCTGCCCGAATGGCTTCCAGGGTCAATCGTGTGTGATTCAGGACTCCAAGGCGATTGGGCGCAACGATGATGACACTTAAGCGGAGGTCTCGCGCTAGATCGCGGAAATCGTAATCAGCGAAGATCGGGGCCGCGATTCCGCCGACGCCTTCGACCAGGACGCTGGAATGCTGTCTCGCCAGGTTCTCAAACGCCTCGCAAATCGCGCCAAGATCGATCAGACGATCCTCGATGATCGACGCCGTATACGGCGCGACCGGCGTCCGGTACCACACCGGGTTGATAAGATGTTCTGGCTCGCAAGAGCCGCACGCTTCAAGAAGTTGGCGCACGTCGTCGTTATCGCCCGTACAAATCGGTTTCATTCCGACAGAATCGATCCCTTTGGATCGTGCGAACCGGACCAAGCCACTGGTAACGAATGTCTTCCCAACGCCAGTGTCGGTCCCTGTCACAAGATAGTTCACGCGCCGAGGCTTCTCGCCAGTTCCTCCTCGATCGCGTCTGCCAACTTGTTGAGTTCATCGGCGTCCGGGCCCTCAAGAAGCAGGCGCGCTTTGGGCTCAGTGCCGGAGTACCGGAGCATGACTCGCCCTCTCCCATTTAGCTTTGATTCGGCCTCTCTCAACCGCGCTGTCAGGCGATCAAATTGCTCGAAAGGAGATTTTGCCCGGACCGTGACGTTACGCAGCACCTGCGGAAATTTGTGCAAAACCTGGCGAAGCTCGCTCAGGGGTTTGCCGGTGCGCGACATGATGGCAATGATCTGCAATCCAGCGATCAGCCCGTCACCGGTCGTAGTAAAATCCCGAAAGACGAGGTGGCCGCTCTGTTCGCCTCCAAAGTTCAAATGCTGCTGAACCAACGCGTCTATAACATGTCGATCGCCTACCTCCGTGCGAAACACCTTCCCGCCATGCCGCTGCAAGGCCTCGTCCAAGCCGAAGTTGCTCATTACCGTTGCGACGAGCGTATTCATCTGTAGCTGATTGCGCGACAACAAATCCACCGCGGCGATGGCCATCAACTCGTCCCCGTCGAGCGCGGATCCGTGATTGTCACAGAACAAAAGCCGATCAGCATCTCCATCGTGGGCAAGCCCGAATACGGCACCGGATTCTTGAACGAGGCGAGAGAGAATCGAGGGGCGGGTGCTTCCGCAATCTGCATTGATGTTGAATCCGTCGGGAGTGCTGGAGTGCAGGTCGACGTTGGCGCCGAGCATTGCCAGCACCATTGGGGTCGTCTGGTAGGCAGCACCATTCGCCATGTCGACCGTGATTTTGACTCCGGATAAAGAAAAGTTTTTCGGAACTGTGGAGGCGGCGAACGCCACATATTCCTCTGTCGCTTCCCGTATCCGACTGATTCGCCCAACCGATTTGCCCATTGAGAGAGGGTAGGTACCCGGACGATGGTATTCCGACTCTATCCTGTGTTCGGATTGGTCGCTGAGCTTGTAGCCGTCCGGTCCGAAAAACTTGATACCGTTGTCCTCGAAGGGATTGTGCGAAGCAGAGATCACGATCCCAAACGCCGCGCAATGCCTGATCGTAAGGTAGGCGACCGCCGGAGTGGGGGCAATACCGGCCAGCAGAACATGGATCCCGTAGGAAGCGAGACCGGCCGCTATAGCCGACTCCAGCATCTCTCCGGATGCGCGGGTGTCCCTGCCGACGACGACCATCGGGCGGTTTTCTCCTCCGGCCAAGACACGTGCGGCCGCCTGGGCCAGCCGGAGAGCTGACCCTGCGGTAATCGGTTCGCTATTCGCAACTCCGCGGATACCGTCTGTACCAAAGAGCTTTTGCGGCACCGGCCATTTTCGCGACGGCGATCTCGAAGATCAACCTGAAATAAGGTTCCGGAATCATTCAGAAACAGTTCAGTGATGTGCCGGCGCAACCGTGGCCGGTCGATGTTCCAGGCCCCAGCGGTCAGGCGCAACGTCGACGTTCTTCTTGATCAGGTACCAAACCGCAGTCGCCACAGTCAAAGCCATTAATTTGGCGCGCCAGTTGTTCAGGAACAATCGTTTCATCGGTTCAAGGCGTCGTATCCGGCTCCGGCAAAGTGCTGTCTGCGTTGTCTTCGGATTGATCGCTTTCGCGCAGCAACAGTTCGGACAGGCGTTTCTCGAACTGTCCCGCCTTAAATCCGCGTTCGATTTTTCCCCGGTGACAGATCGAAATGTTTCCTGTCTCCTCGGAGACGACGATTGCGATGGCGTCCGATTCCTCGGTGACTCCAAGCGCCGCGCGATGCCGGAGCCCTAATTTGCGGTCGAGATCCTCTCGTTGGCTGACCGGGAAGACACAAGCTGCCGCAATGATCCGGTCGTTTCGGATAATCACCCCTCCGTCGTGAAGCGGTGTTTTCGGAAAAAAAATCGTGATCAAGAGTTCCTGCGACATATCACAGTCAATGTTCACTCCGCTTTCGGCGAAGGTTCGGATTGCCGTGTCTCGTTCGATCGCCAGCAACGCGCCGATCTGTCTGCTTGCAAGTTCGAAGACCGCTTCGGTGATGACGTCGATCGTTTCTTTCTTCTGGGTTGCCGATGAGAAAAACTGGCTGCTCCCAAGTTCGGCAAGTGCCCGACGTAATTCCGGTTGGAATATAACGACCAGAGCGATTGCCAGGAACGCCGTTAAGCTCCTTAATAGCCAGCTAATGACCGTCAGATTCAGAATTTGCGATACCAGCGTCAAGGTGATGAAGAGGATCGCGAGACCAGTCAGAACCTTGGCGCCCCGTGTTCCGCGAAAATAGAGGTAACCGTAATAGATCGCGATCGCCAGAAGTAGAATCTCGATCGCGGCGTTCCAATAATTCTCCAGAAGCTCTAAAATCGCGTTAATCATCGGTCAGGATGGCTTCCGTCATCCGGAGTGCTTCGAGGTTGGGGCGGACATCGTGAACCCGGAATATTTGAGCGCCTTTTTCCCGGAGTAAACTTGTGAGAGCGACAGTTGGCCACATTCGCTCTTCGGATTGCAACTTCGGATCACCGAGCAGATGTGCGATCATCGATTTTCTCGAGATCCCGACGACGATGGGTTGCCCAAGTTCGGCGAATCGTTTCAGGTTTCGAACGAGTTCGACATTATCCTGCACACGCTTGCCGAAGCCGTACCCCGGATCGATGGCGATTCGGGCCCGATCAATGCCGTAATGGACGAGTTCGTCTCGCCGGCGACGGAGAAATTCGAAGACTTCGCCTACAACATCGTCGTAGTGGGGATTGATTTGCATCGTTTTGGGCGTCCCGCGCATATGCATCAGGATGACGCCAGCGTCCGAGCCTTGCAGAACGTTGATCATATCCGGATCCGCTCTCAGCGCCGAGATGTCATTGATGATGTCTGCGCCTGCGGCCAGCGCCTGGCGCGCCGTTTCCGCCTTATACGTATCAATCGACACGAGGAGTTCCGGAAACCGGGCGCGAGTCCGTTTTACGACCGGGATGGCGCGACGAAGCTCCTCCTCTAGGACCACCGGTTCAGAGCCGGGTCGTGATGATTCCCCTCCAACGTCCAGGATCGCCGCTCCCTCCGCGACCATTCGTGCGGCATGTTGAAACGCCGCTTCCTCATCCAGAAACTTGCCGCCGTCTGAAAAGGAGTCGGGCGTGACATTCAAGACGCCCATGATCAGGCCGGAACGGCTCAGTTGCACCGAGCGGTTGCGAAGCTTCCAGATCATGCAGCACACTCGCTACGCAGACCACTGATTTGCAAGTGGTTTTGCGTGAGGTAGGCGAAGCGTCCCGCTTTGCTCCTTTCAAAGCCGAGCGAAGCAGGACGCTTCGCCTACAACGCGAGCGCTTCGACCTGTCTGATTTTGACGCTACGCGGCAGCCGGTTCGCTGTGCTCAGGCTGGGTCACTTTAAAATCCAGCTTTTCGGCGGCGGCATACACGTTCAAGACGTTTCCGGCTTTGATGTTGCCCCGGAGTAGTTCTTCGGCCAGCGGATCTTCAAGGAATTTTTCGACCGCTCGACGCATCGGGCGCGCCCCGTAAGTCGGATCGTATCCCTTGTCGATCAGGAACTCCACTGCAGACGGATCCAGAACAACCTTAATCGCCTTAGTTCCGATTCGATCGACGACCTTTGCCACTTCGAGGTTCACAATTTTCGCCAGATCGGGCCGGCCGAGCGTGTGGAAGACGATCATATCGTCCAACCGGTTCAAAAACTCCGGCTTGAAGGTGCGCTTCGATTCTTCAAGAATCTTATCGCGCATCTGCTCGTACGACTCCTGTCCAGAGACTGCCCCAAAGCCGAGAGAGTTCTGGCGTTTGATCAACTCCGCACCAACGTTCGACGTCATGATAATGATCGTATTACGAAAATCGATCTTCCGGCCGAGGCTATCGGTGATTTTGCCTTCCTCCAGGATTTGCAACAGAAGATGCATCACATCCGGATGCGCCTTCTCGACCTCGTCAAAAAGAACGACAGAGTACGGCCGGCGACGGACCGCTTCGGACAACTGACCACCTTCTTCGTATCCGACGTAACCCGGCGGCGAACCGATCAGGCGCGACGCGGTGAATTTTTCCATGTACTCGGACATGTCGATCTGGATCAGAGCATCTGCGTCACCAAACATGAACTCCGCAAGCGAGCGTGCGAGAAACGTTTTGCCAACGCCGGTTGGTCCCAAGAAGATAAAGGAACCGATTGGCCGCCGCGGATCTTTCAAATCAGCACGTGAACGTCGTAACGCCTTGCTGATGGCAATCACCGCTTCGTCCTGGCCGATCACGCGCGTTCGAAGCTCCTCCTCCATTTTCAGAAGCTTTTGAGCTTCCTTTTGCTCCATCCGGTTAAGAGGTACCCCCGTCCATTTGGAGACGATGTGCATGATATCATCCGCGGTGACAACGACTTCGCGCTCTTCACGCTGTTCCCGCCATTCGGTCAGAATTCGCTCCAGTTTATCTTTGGTCTGCTTTTCTGAGTCGCGTAGCGCAGCCGCCTTCTCGAAATCCTGAGCTTTGATGGCCGCTTCTTTTTCGGCGCGGATAGTTTCGATTTCTTTCTCGATCTCCTTGACGTCCGGAGGCCTGGTCATCGCGTTGATACGCGCACGCGCGCCTGCCTCGTCCATCACATCGATGGCTTTATCTGGAAGAAAGCGCCCGGTCAAATACCGGTCGGACAAACGAACGGAGGCGTCCAAGGCTTCGTCAGTCAGTCGAGCCTTGTGATGGGCCTCGTACTTCGGCCGCAATCCTCTTAAAATCTGGACAGCCTCCTCGACCGAAGGGGCTTCGACCTTTACGGTCTGGAACCTGCGTTCAAGGGCCGCATCCTTCTCAATATATTTGCGGTACTCGTTCAGGGTCGTCGCCCCTACGCATTGAAGTTCGCCCCGGCTAAGAGCCGGCTTAATGATGTTGGACGCATCCATCGCGCCTTCCGCTGAGCCCGCTCCGACGATCGTGTGCAACTCGTCGATAAACAAAATTACATTTTTCGAGCGGCGAATTTCATCCATGACTGCTTTGATGCGCTCCTCAAACTGGCCTCGATACTTCGTTCCGGCCACCATGAGGGCCAGGTCAAGGGTAATGACTCGCTTGTCACGCAACAACTCGGGAACATTACCCGTTCCGATTTCCTGTGCGAGTCCTTCGACGATCGCCGTTTTGCCAACTCCGGCTTCTCCGAGAAGCACCGGATTATTTTTTGTTCGCCGGCAGAGGATCTGGATTACGCGTTCGATCTCATTTTTCCGACCGATCACCGGATCCAGCTCGCCCTTTTTCGCCAGTTCGGTCAGGTCACGACCAAACGCGCGCAAAGCGGGCGTCTTAACATCTTTCTTATTGCCCTCCTGCGGAGACTCCGCTTCGCTTTCAGGCGGTGTAAAATTTGGGTCCAATTCTTTGAGTATCTCGTTCCGAGTTCGTTCGATATCAACTTCTAAGCTCTTGAGGACGCGAGCTGCGACGCCTTCGCCCTCACGTAACAAGCCCAGCAAGATGTGTTCCGTGCCAACGTACGAATGGTTCAGAGCCTTGGCTTCCTTACCTGCCAGTGCTAGCACTTTCTTGACTCGCGGGGTGTACGGGATGTTTCCGACCATCTTTGTCTCGGGGTGCGACCCGACATGTTTCTCGACTTCCATCCGTACGGTCTCCAAGTCGAGGCCCATTTTCTGCAGGACGTTCACCGCGACCCCTTGGCCAAGTTTGATCAGCCCGAGCAAAAGATGCTCTGTCCCCACGTAGTTATGGTTGAAACGGTCGGCCTCTTTGCGAGCGAGCGCCAACACTTGCTGGGCGCGTGGAGTAAAATTATTCATCATTGCGTTTCCGATGCCGGGCCCTCTATCTGACCCCCCGACAACTTATTTTTATTTGGTTTAGGGAAGCTTTTCAACTTCTCCCGGACAATGTCGGCACGGAGGTGGTCGCGCTCCTCCGCGGCCAGCTTTTGCTGGGAAAGATGCTGAAGATGTGCCGGCTGTGTTTCCATCAATAATGAGTTCGTCAGTACACGACCCTCCTCCGGGAAAAACCCTAAGTCAATCCCCAGGCGCATGATGGACAGCAAGTTCAATGCTTCCTTTGAAGAAACCGAAAAAGCATGAGTCAAAATTCCGTAGGCTCTGCCGACCTGGTCCATCAACATCGTTCGCTTGGTCGCGAGAAGATTTTCGCGAGCCTGGTTCTCGCGTTGGATCAAGGTTTCAATGACCTTGTTGAGCCGTTCGATAATCTGGCTTTCGGTTTCGCCGAGCGTGGTCTGGTTGGAGACCTGGAAGAGGTTCCCCATTGCCTCGGTCCCTTCGCCGTACAATCCGCGGACTGCCAGGCCGATCTTGTTGATCGAATTGATCACCTGGTTGATTTGCTCGCTTAGCACCAGGCCCGGCAGATGGACCATTGCGGAAGCTCGCATTCCAGTGCCGACGTTCGTCGGGCAAGCCGTCAGGTATCCCAGTTCCGCGTCAAACGCAAAATCGAGGTGCGCTTCCAGGGCGGTATCGACGTCATCGATGACCCGAAACGTCTTTTGCAGGTCCAAGCCGGAGGAGATCGCCTGCATCCGCAAGTGATCTTCCTCGTTCATCATGATGCTGATCGCCTGGTTGGAACTGATCGCCACCGCGCTGCCCATCCCTTTCGCTGCGTGTTCGCGGCTGATCAGATGCCGCTCAACCAGTACCTGTTTTTCCAACGCGGAAAGTTCATTGAGCTGTTCCGAAAACGAGTTGCGCATTTGCGCGAGATTGTCGACGTCCGGCTTGATTTCATCGAGAATGCGAATTCGCTCCGTCTTTTTGGCCCAGCCCGGGAACGGCAGCTTCGCCAGGTTGCGCGCCAGCCTGACCCGGCTGCTGATCACGATCGGATGATGACCGCAGTCCGCGGATAACCAGTCGCCCCGTGTCTTTAAGATCGTGCTGATTTTCATTCTACTTCTGCTCCTCCAGTTCGAGCTGCCGAATTTCGTCCCGAATCGTGGCCGCCGACTCGTAATCCTCTTTTGAAACGGCCTCTTCCAGATTCCGTTTCAGTTCATTGAGTCGATCGGAACGCACAATGTCTCTGAACAGGCGTGCTGGGACCTTGCCGGTGTGCTTGGTGCCTTTGTGCATCGCCTTAATCAACGACGCCAGGCCGTCGGCAAATGTGCCGTAGCATTCGCTGCATCCCAGGCGGCCTGTTTTCTTGAAATCTGCCTGCGTAAACCCGCATACAGGGCAATGCTCCGAGGGAGGCGCCTGTTCGACCTGCTGCGTTTCACCTAGACCAAGCAACAAATCGGCCAGAGCAAACCCCGTTGGATCCGAGACACCTTTGTCTTTGGAACATGACTCGCACAGATTGATCTTCTTCATGTTCCCATCGACGATCTGCGTCAGATAGACTGTCGCTGTATTTGTTTTGCAGACATCACAAATCATGCATTTGATACTCCGTTATTCGGCCGGTCCACTTTATACTAAAGCACACTACTCATAAATCGGAGTGCCTGTCGTGCGTGTCAACTCGCGGAAACTCTCAATGAATTTCAAAGTGACCGGACCTGGTTGCCCGTTGCCGATCAATCTCCGGTCCAGTTGAACCGCTGGGATGACTTCAGCGGCGGTGCCGGTCAGGAAACATTCGTCGGCCGTGTAAACGTCGTACCTGGTGAGCTCGCATTCTATGGTGGGAACTTCCAGTTTCTCCGCGAGTTCAAAGACCACGGCTCGGGTTACGCCTTCGAGTATCCCGGAGTTGAGATGCGGCGTCGACATTTGACCGTTCCTGACGATGAAAATGTTGTCGCCGGTACACTCGGCCACGTAACCTTGCTCGTTCAGCATGAGCCCTTCGCCTGCGCCTGCGTTCTGCGCCTCGAGCTTCGCCAGGATGTTGTTCAGATAGTTCAACGATTTGACCCGCGGACTCAAGGCGGCAGGGGAAGTTCGCCGCGTTCCGCACGTGACCATGGTTAATCCCTGGTGATAGAGATCTTCCGGATAGAGGGCGATTGTGGCTGCGATGATGATGACACTTGGCCGCCGACAGGAATCCGGGCTGAGCCCGAGCGACCCCGCACCGCGAGTCAGTATCAGGCGAATATAACCGTCGTGGAGATCGTTCTGGCGGATCGTCTCCAGTGTCGCCGCGATAAGCTCCGATTTCGACATTGGAATCTCCAGGGCAATCGCTCTGGCGGAGTCCCACAGACGGTCAATATGCTCGTCGAATCGGAAGACTCGGTCGTTGTAAAACCGGATTCCCTCAAACACTCCATCGCCATATAGCAGACCATGGTCAAATACGGAAATCTTTGCCTCAGTTTGGTCGTAGAAATTTCCGTCAATGTAGATTTTGAGATTCATAGTTAGCGGAGGGTCGAATGTTAGTTGGTAAGTAATCCGTCCCGGATGTCAACGCGTCGGTCACCAGCCGACGCAAGCCGTTGATCGTGAGTCACCACGACCAATGTTTTCTGCTTCTCTCTGGCCAAAGCAAGTAGCAATTCCATGATCGCGTCGCCATTGGCGGTGTCCAGATTGCCGGTCGGTTCATCGGCGAAAATAATTGCCGGATCATTAATTAAAGCGCGTGCGATCGCCACCCGCTGCTGTTCTCCGCCGGACAGCTCATTTGGCAAATGGTTCATCCGGTCTGCCAGACCAACGCGTTGCAGCTCATCGATCGCGGCGCCCAGTTCCTGTTTATTTCGGATCAGAGATGGGACCAGCACATTCTCGAGAGCGGTGAGTTCCGGCAGCAGAAAATAGCTCTGAAATACAAATCCCATTTTCTCGTTTCGAATCCTGGCATCCGCTGAAGATCCGTTGCGGTAGAGTTTGTGTCCTTCGAAAATCACTTCGCCCGCCTCAGGCCGCTCAAGGCCGGCCAGCGTGTACAACAGCGTGGTCTTTCCGGCTCCGGACACCCCGCAGAGGAAGAGCGCTTCTCCGCGATGAACTTCCATGCTGATGCCTCGAAGCACTTCGATCTTTCGTGAACCAATCTTGAAAGAGCGATGAATATCTTTCGCCGTAAGCTGTGGTTGATTAATCACAATCGCAACGAAGCTGCCGAACGCCTTCGAACAACACGATGGCTACCGAGGTCGCAAGATTGAGACTCCGGGCTTCCGGGGCCATTGGGATGGTCAAGCAATTCTCTGGATCGGATAAAAGGAGACTTTCCGGCAACCCTTTTGTTTCACGGCCGAACACCAGAAAATCGCCCTTGCGAAACTTGGTCTCCCAATACCTCCGCTTAGCCTTGGTTGTCAGAAGAAATCGCCGGATCGGGGGGCGAGTCGCAGTTTCAAACTCAGCCAGGTTTTTCCAATGCTGGACGTTCACCTGGTGCCAGTAGTCCATGCCTGCGCGGCGAAGTTGGCGGTCATTGATCGAAAAACCAAGGGGCTCGACCAAATGCAGCCGGCTTTGCGTCGCCAGGCAAAGCCGAGCGATATTTCCAGTATTTGGTGGAATTTCTGGTTCAATAAGCACGACGTTGAACATACTACGACAAAAACAAAAAAAGCGCCTCAATGTCCGAGGCGCTTTTTCCGTCGGGAGGGAATGCTTATTTCCAGACTAGTTCGTCAAACCTGCTTGCGCCGCCTCAATCGGTTCGACATTGACTCTGCGACTACTCCGGTCAAAACGTACGATGCCGTCCACCAAAGCAAAAATGGTGTAGTCGCGACCTAATCCGACATTCTTACCCGGCAAAAATTTCGTTCCACGCTGCCGGATAATAATGTTTCCAGCCACCACTTGCTCGCTGCCAAATTTTTTTACACCAAGCCGCTTGCTGACGCTGTCCCGCCCGTTCTTAACGCTGCCTTGACCTTTTTTGTGCGCCATATTTCAGATCTCCAATCCAACAAAGAATTATTGGTCAATCGCCTCAATCTTGACACGAGTCAGCAACCGCCGATGGCCGACAGTCCGGTGGTAACCCTTGCGCCGCTTAAACTTGAATGCGATCACTTTTTTGTCTTTGAACTGTTCGAGGACTTCGCCCACCACTGTGACTCCCGACACGTTCGGATCACCGGCGGTGACATTTGTGCCATCAGCGAGCAGCACGACATCCTCAAAGGTAACCTTTTCCCCGCGCTCCGCTGCGAGTTTCTCCACGGTTATCGTCTGCCCGGGAGTCACCCGATACTGCTTGCCTCCGGAACGAATAATCGCGTACGCCATGGTCAATGTCCAATTGGAAAGGCGGTGAAACTGCCATAGCGCGCCCGGCATGACAAATAGTTTTTTGCTTTTCGTAAATGTGGCAGGGCTTGGAGACTCGTAGGACCCGGCGATACGCTCTTCAATATTCTCTCTCCAAAAGAAAATCGGCGAGGCTGTGCAGGGTCTCGGCCTTGCGCGCAAATGGCTTGAGGGATCGGTGCGCTTCTTCCGTTAATCTTTTCGCCACTTTACGTGACGCTTCCAGTCCGATGACAGATGGATAGGTCGCTTTCTCAGAAATGAGGTCTTTGCCGGCGCTTTTGCCGAGCGTCTCCGAACTCTGGGTGACATCCAGGATATCATCGATCACCTGGAATGCGAGGCCGAGTGCCATACCAAACTCCGACAAGCATTCAAGTCGGGCGGGCGTTGCATTCGCGCTCATTGCACCGAGCCTTATTGTCGCGCGAAGCAATGCGGCAGTCTTGGATTCATGGATGAACCTCAGCATCGGTAAAGAGACGCGTTTGCCTTCGCATTCCAGATCTAGAACTTGTCCGGCAATCAGACTCCGGCTACCGGAAGCAACGGCCAGTTCCCTGATCACATCCTTCAGGGAATAGCGGGGCCATCCCGGGACCTGCGCCGCCAGTTCGAAGGCGAATGTCAAAAGGGCGTCCCCGGCAAGCACGGCAATCGCTTCTCCGAACACTTTGTGCGAGGTGGGCATGCCTCGGCGGAGGTCATCGTCATCCATGCACGGCAAATCATCGTGAATCAACGAGTAAGTGTGAATACACTCGATCGCGCAGGCCAGCGGAAGAGCCGCAAAGGCTTCCCCCCCGCAACACTCCCCGGCGGCTAAACATAAGATCGGCCGAAGTCGTTTGCCGCCGGCAAAAACGCTGTAGCGCATCGCTTTGTGAATCGTCTTTGGTTTGACGCTTGGCTTGGGCAAATACGATTGCAGCGCGTCTTCCACCATTTTCTGGCGCGAAACGATGTAGTCTTTCATTTCCAGGAACTCACCGCAGGTACCGCTGCGCGATGGGCATTCGCCAGCCCATCCCAAATGCCAGACTCGTCACACGAAGACCGGGAGCCGCCTGCCGCCTTTTGTATTCGTTCATATCGACCTTTCGCTGAATCCATCGAACGATCTCGGGATCAAACCCGCGGTCTACGATATCCTCGGGACTCAATTGGTCCTCCACATACATTTTCAAGATTTCGTCCAGCACTTCGTAGGGTGGCAGGGTATCCTGATCCTTCTGATCCGGCTTCAATTCAGCGCTTGGAGGCTTCGTGATCGAGCTGTGCGGGATGACCTCGACCTCCCGATTGATCCAGTTCGCCAACCTGTAGATCATCGTCTTTGGCACGTCACTTATCACCGCGAGTCCGCCGCACATATCCCCATAAATGGTGCAATAGCCGACCGCTAATTCGCTCTTATTCCCGGTCGTCAGCAGCAGATGGCCAAATTTGTTCGACATCGACATCAGAATCAATCCACGCAAGCGGGACTGCATATTCTCCTCGGTAGTATCCTCGCTTTTGCCCGCAAAGATCTCTTTGAACTGATTTTTGAGCACTTCGAAAGGCTCTTTAATTGGAATAACGTGCCACGCCATACCCAGATTTTTCGCAAGTGCCGCGGCGTCATCGAGGCTGCCTTTAGACGAGTATTGACTAGGCATCGAGACGCCCACGACATTTTCCTTGCCGAGAGCAGCCACGGCGATTGCGGCAGTTACGGCCGAATCAATCCCACCGCTCAGGCCAAGGACTGCGGTCTTGAATCCGCACTTCGAGAAGTAATCCCGAACACCTAGAATAAGTGCTTCGTAGATTTCTTGTTCGGGGGATAAGTCGGTCGGGGGAAAAGGTTCGCAGGAAGATTTCGCGATGCCAACATCCTCACGGAAGCCTGGCATCTGGAAAATGGTCTTCCCGGAGGCGTCGATCGCAAAGGAGTTCCCGTCGAAGACTAACTCGTCATTTCCGCCGATTGCATTGCAGTAATAAAACGGTATGCCGTAGGTCGCGGCGAGCTCGCCCACCATCTGCCGTCGGAGCGCAGGTTTGCCGACGCTGTAAGGCGAGGAACTCAGGTTCAAAATGGCTCGAGCGCCTTTCGACACGAGGACCGAAACTGGATCCTGGTGGTACAAATCCCACTTCAGATATTTGTCAGTCCAGATATCTTCACAGATTGTGATTCCGATTTTTATCCCTAGAAGCTCAATCGGTTCCTGACCCTGTGCGGGATCGAAATATCGGGCCTCATCGAACACGTCGTAAGTTGGCAACAACGTTTTGCAAATTTTTTGCACCGGCCGCTCTTTCGCCAAAACCGCGCACGCATTGACGAACGGTTTGCCGGTCTTGCTGGGATTGTAATCAACGTAACCGACGAGAAGAGGAACAGTCCCCGCCGTTTCGCGCAGCTCCTCAAGCGATTCAAGTGTTTCTGGGACGAATCGCGACTTGAATACCAGATCCTGGGGTGGGTATCCGGTCAGGGCGAGCTCCGGGGTCAATACCAAATCGGCCCCCAGGCCGACAGCCTTCTGGTATGCCGAATAAATCCGATCCCGATTTGAACGGATATCGCCAACCGTGGTGTTGATCTGGGCAAAACCGATCCGCATACAATGGTGTCAGAAAAATATTGGGAATCTCGTCGTAAACAACGGGAAATCATGGTTCCCGTCCACTGTCCCCCGGTGGATGTACGTTGATCGCCGATAAAGTTTCTGGATCCCGAACATCCACCCAGTAACCCTTGATCTCGACAGCCTTCACTTTTTTGCCGTCACGGGCCATCGCACGGATCGCGTCGGTCAGCTCGTATTCGCCTCTGGGAGACTTCTCCAAACGAGCAACATAAGAAAAAATTGTTGGGTTGAACGCGTACACGCCGGCGTTGTACCAGGAGGTCCTCGCTTCTTCGTGGAGTTGCTTTTCGCGAAGATCAATGACTTCAAACCTTTCGTTGAGGTAGACGGCGCCTCCTTTCGATGCATCTTCCGTATGACGCACGGTTAACAACAGATCGGCGTCCCCGAGCCGGGTGAGGAGGAGGTAGCTCGAAGGGTCCACCAGGATATCGCCATAGCTGAGAATGAACGGGTCGGCTCCGCAGAATTCTCTGGCGAGTTCCACCACTTTTCCGGTCCCGTCCTGCATGGTTTGTTCCGTATAGAGGATTTCCACGCCGATGGCTGAACCATCCCCGAAATAATCCAGCACGGCTTCCTTCCTGTATCCGATCACGATGAGTATTTTCCGCACGCCCGTGTCACGAAGGCCCTCGATGATGTAGGAAAGAACCGGTTTCCCGCAGACTTCCACCATCGGCTTTGGCATCGAGCGGGTGAGTTCCCGCATCCGTTTGCCTCGTCCCGCCGCTAGGACCACGGCCTTTGTGACGGTTTCATTCATCGCCCAATCTCTTTCACAAAATTCTCTGTGCGATCCATCGCCTCTTTGAGTTTGTCCATGCCGGTGGCGAAACAGCAACGGACGTAGCCTTCCCCGGAATCACCGAACGCACTCCCCGGAACGACCGCCACTTTCTTGGATTTCAGCAACTGGAGGGAGAATTCTTTGCTCTTCAATCCTGTCGGAATGATGCTCGGAAACGCGTAGAAGGCGCCCTTTGGGAGGTGACATGGAAGTCCGATCTCGTTCAATCGGTTAACGACGAAATTTCGTCGGCGCTCATAGTCGTTGCGCATGGTTTCGACTTCGTTTTGACAGTTTTCGAGGGCTTCGATGGCTGCTTCCTGCGACATGTTCGACGCACACATGATGGCGTATTGGTGAATTTTCATCATCGCCTCGATGATCGGTCCGGGCGCGCAAGCGTAGCCGACTCGAAAGCCGGTCATGGCGAATGATTTTGAGCATCCGTTCAAGAGAACGGTTCGCTCTTTCATACCCGGGAACGAGGCGATCGAAATGTGCTCGGCACCTTCGTACATCAATTCAGAATAGATTTCGTCTGAAAGAACGATGAGATCGTGCCGCCGGCAGACATCGACGATCGGCCCGAGATCTGCGGCTCGAAGTATTCCGCCGGTGGGGTTCGTCGGGAAACTGAGCAGAAGCGCTTTGGAACGCGGCGTAATGACTCGCTCGATTTCGTCCGCCAGAACACGGAACTCCTGGTCGGTGGAGGTTCGGACCGGCACAGGTGTGCCATCACAAAGCAGCACGCTCGGATTATACGAAACGTAGCTTGGTTCGTGATAGATCACTTCGTCCCCGGGATTGAGCAACGCCCGTAAGGCCAGGTCAAGTGCTTCCGAAACGCCGACACTGATTAAAACTTCTCTATCCGGATCGTAACTAACCCTGCAGCGCCGCTCGATATACTTTACAACCGCCTGCCGAAGCTTCGGAGTGCCCAGATTCGACGTGTATCCGGTTTTCCCTTTCTCCAGAGCGAAGATAGCAGCCTCCCGAATCCGCCAAGGCGTGACGTAGTCCGGTTCTCCAATGCCAAGAGAAATGACATCCGTCATCGTCTGAACCACTTCGAAAAAGTCCCGAATCCCGGAGCGCGGGATCTCGAGCACGCGATCAGCAATGTACTTTGAGAAATCCATCGAACGAAAAAGAAGCCAGGAGTTGCAGGAGTTCAGGGGTTGCCGAATGAGACCGCGGATTTCGGGACCAGTGGTGGTGATTCTGGCGGTCCCATGCCGGGAAGAATGACGCTCGGGCAACCATCAACGATTCGACGCCGGTACTTGTCGTTCGATTCATAGATATTTGCCTCCTGAACTTCTGTAACTCCTGAATTCTGAATACTTAACTCAGGGTGTCACTGGCAACCTCTCGGCACTGGCGGGAGCGTTTAACAGCATGCCGTTTTGTTTGTAGGTTTTCAGGCGAAACCGGGTCGCGGTAGAAACGACACCTTCTACGGTGCTCAATTTCTCGGAGACAAACCGGGCGATCTCTCGCAGGTTGTTGCCTTCAACCAGGATCGCGAGATCGTACCCGCCGCTCATCAGCCAGCAACTCTTGACTTCGTCAAAACGGGCGATCCGTTCAGCCAGTCGATCGAAGCCGCCCCCTCTTTCCGGTGTGATGCTGACTTCAATAAATGCTGTCACGGCGTCGGCATCAATCTTTTCTGGATCGACGACGGCTTGATAGCCGAGAATCACTTGATCTTTCTCGTAGCGGTCAATCCGTTGAGCGATCTCCTCGACCGACATATTCAGCATTCTCGCAAGGTCCCCTCGCGGGATCGTGGCGTTTTGATGAAGCAGCTCAAGCAAAGGATCCATAAAAGCGTGAACTTAACCTAATCTAAGGTCCTGTCCCCGAAATAACAGGTATTTTGCCGGAGGTCAGCTGGCTGTTTTTCAAGGCGCGAGCGACGCGCCCGTAGGTATATCATACGGTCCCTTAGTCCCCGAAACTGATGCCGATCTCCCGGGCGGTTTGGACCATTGAGTCGTTTGGATCGACAAATCTCAGGCGATGCACGGCATCGGCGATTGGTACACAGAGAGTTCGATCGTTTTTGTAACTCACCATCATGCCGAATTGTCCCGCGGCGATCATCTGGACCGCCTTGACACCAAAGCGAGTTCCTAGAAGCCGGTCGACTGTTGTTGGGCCTCCGCCCCGTTGAAGATGGCCCAACACACAACAACGAGCTTCCTTCCCGGTTCTTTCAGCCACATCCCGAGTCACCATTTCTCCGATCCCGCCAAGGCGATGTTCGCCCGCGGTACTGGATTGGTAAACCAGCTTTTCGCCGTCCGTCGGCGAGGCCCCCTCCGCAACGACAATCATAGTGCTCAAGTATCCCGCCGCATCACGTTGACGGACCGCTTCGGCGATCTTACCGTATTTGAACGGGATTTCCGGGACAAGAATGATATCGGCGCCTCCAGCAACTCCTCCGTAAAGCGCGATCCATCCGACGTGCCGCCCCATGACCTCCAGTACCATGATCCGTTTGTGACTCATCGCCGTCGAATTCAGGCGATCCAATGCTTCCGTCACGCATTGGACAGCCGAGAAAAAACCGAAGGTCATGGATGTTGCTTCCAAATCGTTATCGATCGTTTTTGGCACGCCTATGATCGGAAGGCCCGCCTCGTGGAGTTGCAGGGCGGTTGATAACGACCCGTCCCCTCCGATGACGATCAGGCCTGTAATCCCGAGTTCTGCCAACGTTTGTCGCGCTTTCTCGATCATCTCGACCGGGATCCGAGCCTTTGCACCGGCGCCGACTTTCGCACCGAAATGGCCTCGACTCGTGGTGCCGAGAATTGTACCTCCTTGTTGCATGATGCCGGCGGTTTTGAAGTGATCGAGCAGGATATACTGGGCGGGAGGCAATAACCCTTCAAAGCCGTCCACAAATCCGACTACCTGCCAACCAAGCTTCTCCGCGGCCTTGGTGACCCCTCGGAGCACCGCGTTCAGGCCGGGACAGTCGCCACCGCTGGTCAGAACGCCAATCCGCTGAATGGGCATACTTTTTTTCGGGTGCTACCGTTGAGCAGCTTGGTTGTTCATTGGACGTCCGCCTGCAGCCCACTGGTCGTAGAGTGACCAACCGCGGCTCAGCAACTGGTTCGCCGCCGCGATTCGGTCGGTAGCTCCGAGAATCACCACATTCAAGCGTCGCGGAGTGACCAGCGTGGTGCTGCCCTGTTGCGTTACCTCCGGTTCACGCTGTGAGGAAATGATAATACATTCGCCGGCTTTGGCCGTTCTGCCGGTCTTGACCCCGTCAATCCCCTCGGTTCCGACCAGTTCGTTCGTGTTACGCAGAAGATATTGAAAGACCTGGCCGCCCCTGTTGAACGACACCTTCCGTTCCTTTTGCGAAACGTAAAAGCGAAAAGCCGGATCCTTCATTGCGTAGGCGGTAAGCTTGACCAGATCAATCGCGGTTGAAAAAGGTTGGAGTCCTTTGCGCGGTTCAAGGCCGTGCGGATTGACAAAAAGTGTCCGCTCCATACCCAATTGTCTTGCCAGGGCGTTCATTTGGGAGACAAACACCTCGACCGCGCCGAGTTCTCGCATGCGTTCACCCCCTTCGGGTCGGAGCGCCGCTCCCACGTAGTAGGCCAGCGTCGTGGCCGCGGTATTGTCCGATTGCATGAGAGCCGCGTAAATCAAATCCCGGTAGCTTATCAGATCATTTGGCAGGAGTCCCATCGGGTTCACGCCGCCCGCTTCCTCGATCACTTGCGGTGGGACGACTATCTGCTCAGCCAGATCCCTGCCTGTCTTCGCCGCCCAATCGAGGACAACCTTCCCAGTGGCGATTTTCGTCAGACTCGCGATTTGACGTTTTTCTTCGCCCTTGTATGCCTCGAGGACATATCCCGTGGTCTGATCGGCTATCACATAAGCCGCCGCCATCTGCGCTTCCGCTTCAGAACCAAATCCAAGAACGGTCACCGCAACAAAAAGACTCCTAACAACGTTCTGCATGTTTCATCCCAAACTCGCGCACACTCTATTTCGGTTCCTTGCCAAGGCAATCGAGAAGTCATTCAACGTCTGGCGTCCCTTTGCCTTGCAAGGCAAGCACCGGCGCAGCATTCGGATTCCAAGGGTTCCTCTGGAAGTCCGCTCCCTCGATGGCAAGCATATTTTTTGAACAAAGTTCGAGGATCGAGCGCACGTCGAGATCGAGAAAAGCGGGCGAATAAGGTTCCAGATTTGTCTGGGCGAGCTTGAACAGCCGCCAGGCAGGGCGTAGCCGGCGTCCGTCCGTAGAATGTTCCGGACGCGTGTATTGTTTCTGCAAATGCACAAAGGCCCCCGCCAACTGGATGAGCCCCTTGAAAAATTGGTGAGCCGGGCCGCGATCCTTCAACCAAAGGTGCTCTAGCACGTCGTGTGCCTCGTAATACCTCTGTTCGTTGAAGCAGATGAAATAGCCCTCGTAGCATGGATCGTGGGTCGATCCGGTGCCCAGCGACTCGATCAATGCTTCAATTTTTTGACCTTTTTTCATCCCGGCTCCCTTTGAATTTGCTTGTCAGCCCGCAGATCGCAAAGAGAATTCCGTGCAGCGGGGAAATCCGCCGAGGCGGATTAAGGCCTATAATGTCGATTCCAGTAGCTGTTTTGATGTGTGTGATGCTCGCCTTGCTGGCCGGTGTCTCCGCCTTTTTCTCCGGAATGGAAACGGCCCTCTTCTCGATCAACGGATTCCAGGTTCGCCGCTGGAGGGAACGCGAACCGGCCGTCGCGGAGCAGTTTGAAAAACTGATGTTAAACTCCAGAAGTGTCCTCAGCGTTATCCTCTTGACGGACACGATCGTGAATATTCCGCTAATCATTTTGGCGCTCGTTTTTGTGAACGCCATCCCGGCCCCTGTCCCAAACTGGGTCAAGACGCTCGTCATTTTCGGACTTATCGTTTGCCTCTGTGATCTGCTGCCAAAGGTTCTTGCGCTGGCGGATCCATTTCGATTTTCCAAAAGCGCCCTGCGAATCCTGGCCGTCTTGATGCCGATCGCCGAACCATTTTCACGGTGCTTGCAAGAACTCGCCGAACGAACAGCGGATATTTTCGCGAAAGAGCTCCCGTTTCCGCAGGACCGCCTGGACGATGAAGAATTGGAGGCGCTGGTGGAGTTGGGTGTGGAGGAAGGAGAACTCAGCGTCGGCGAACGGGAAATGATCCAGGAGATCATCAAGCTGGGCGACAAGACCGTCAAAGATTGCATGACGCCGCGCGTGGATGCTTTCACGATTCCGGACACCCTCTCGAACGAGGAGGTCATCGCGCAGGTCCGGGTCAAACGTCACGGTAGAGTGCCTGTGTACGGAGATAGCCCCGACGAAATTCTGGGAATTCTCGACGTGAAAAGCTTCCTCCTCGATCACGATCAGCATTACACGGAGCGCCTGGAAGCGCCCTCTTTTGTACCGGAAACGATGCGAGCATTGGATTTGCTACGAGGTTTTCTCACCCACACCCAGCGTTTGGCCGTTGTGGTCGACGAATTCGGCGGGACGGAAGGCGTCGTCACTTTCAATGATATTGTCGAAGAAGTGATCAGCGACGCAGTGCCGAGGGGAGACGAAGCTCTTTACATCGAAGAAATCAGCAAGGGAAAATGGCTGGCCAGTGGGAGTGCCCGGCTCGATGATCTGGGCGAGTTGCTCGGCGTCGATCTGAAGCGAGAGGGTCTTGATACCATCGGCGGGCTTATTTTCAATCAGCTTGGGTACCTCCCAAGACCTGGGACCAACGTCGAGATTTCTCCACTCCGTCTGGAAATCCGCCAAAGCAACCGGAAACGAGTGCTCGAGGTCGCGGTGGAGAAAATGAAAGATCGATCGCTGGAAACGGACGCATGACGTGGTTTCTACTCGTTTTTTGCCTGGGAGCCTCGTTTTTTGTCTCCGGTACAGAAGCGGGGATACTTTCTTTGCACCGCTTGCGATTGCGCCGGCTCGCGCGCCGGAAAGATCGCGCCGCAGTTCAACTTCAGCAGCTTTTGGAGCAGCCCGCGCGCCTTCTGGTCACGGCGCTGGTGATCACGAGCCTGCTAAATATCGTCGCCCTTGTCCTTCTTGTGAACACTCTGGTCAGTTGGTTCAATTGGGCAGGATATTTTCTGACGCTCGTTCTCGCCTTGCCGCTCTTCCTTTTGGTCGCCGAGCTTTTGCCGCAGGCAATTTTTCGGCGCGTAGCCTACAAGGAGCTGGCATCCCTGGCGGTGCCGCTCGATATCGCGGCCAGGATTCTAACACCAGTGATTTATGTTGGATCTTTCATTGCCAGGAGTTACCTCGGGCTGAAGCGTCCCCGGGAAATCTATGTCGCTCGCGAGGATCTGAAATACGTCACGAGCGAGATTGAACGGATGGGAATGTTGAGCAGCATCGAACGACAGATGATTCATAACGTCGTCGATTTCCGGTCGGTCAAGGTGCGGGACGTCATGGTTGCCATCTCCAATGTGGTTACGGTCCGAGAGGAGACCACCATCGATCAACTCATCGACCTTTCTCGGCGTTCCCGATTTGATCGCTATCCCGTGGTTGATCCGCGCGGTAAAATCGTTGGAGTAGTCAATGTTTTTGACCTGATTGTTGACCAGCCGGCCGTCTCTACGGCCGGAGACTATATTCGCCGTATTCTGACGGTGCGCCCGGACAATCAGGCATCGATTGTCCTGAGCAGGCTCCGCGCTGCACCCAGCAGCCTCGCCGCGGTGGTCGATGACCAGGGAGACACGATCGGGGTCGTCAGCGTCGAAGATCTCCTGAATCCTCTGGTCAAAGTGAGATAATGGGAAGTTGTCAGTAGGCAGTTGTCAGTTGTCAGTAAGCAGGATCAATGTAACTGCGCTTGGAAACATCGGAGGCGGGCTTGCATTTTGAGGTCGATTGACTGAAATGCAGCGCCGTAAGATTTGAAAAGCGAAGTCCGAACCATAAGCTCACTACCAACTGAGAACTGCCAACTGCCAACTGCCAACTGAGAACTCCTCCCTATGTCCACATCGTCGCCCGCAACCCCTTATTCTCGCAAAAATCCGTTTCCAGCTAAACTTCTGGTAAACGAGAAACTGAACCGCGAGGGTTCGGAGAAGGAGACGTGGCATTACGAGTTCTCGCTGACCGGATCCGGTCTGCAGTACGAGGTCGGCGATTCGATGGGGATTCTCCCGCGGAATAATCCTCGGCTCGTAGAGGAGCTACTCGATGCATTGCACTTTTCTGGAGAGGAGTCGGTCCAAAATAAAGAAGGTGAAGTTTTTTCGATCCGCGAAGGACTCCTGAAACATTACCAGATCACGCAGCCGTCGAAACAGTTTTTGGAAGTGATTGTCGAACGGTCGCCGAACGCAAGCAACTTACGAGAGTGGATGCATCCGGATCGAAAAAGAGAGTTAGACGAATATCTCTGGGGTCGCGAAATTATTGATTTTCTGCTCGAGGCGCCTTCGATTCGGTTCAGTCCGCAAGAGTTTGCCAGCAAACTTCGCAAGTTGCAGCCGCGCCTTTACTCGGTCGCATCCAGCCTGAGGGCTTTTCCCGAGCAAGTTCATTTTGTCGTAGCGAGTGTCCGGTACGAGAGCCGCGGGCGAAAACGCGAAGGAGTGGCTTCGACCTATCTTGCCGATCGGATCGACGGGACCACGCCAACTCCGATGTTTGTCCACGTTGCAAAAGGTTTTCGTCTCCCGGACGATCCAGAGAAGCCGATTATTATGGTCGGACCCGGCACTGGGGTTGCGCCGTTCCGAGCGTACCTGCAGGAGAGAAAAGCGATCGGTGCGACTGGGAGAAACTGGCTTTTTTTTGGAGAACAACGGTCCCGATGCGATTATTTTTACCGGGAGGAATTTGAGTCTTTCCAGAAGGAAGGGGTTCTCACGAGACTGCACACGGCGTTCTCACGCGATCAGGGCTACAAAGTCTACGTGCAACATCGATTGTTGGAGAATGCAAAAGAAGTGTACGCCTGGTTGCAGGAGGGCGCCCATTTTTATGTGTGCGGTGACGAGGCCCGGATGGCAAAGGATGTCGATGTCGCGCTTCACCAGATTGTTGAAAAAGAAGGTGGACTATCCCCAGAAGGCGCCGCCGCCTATGTCGAAGCACTCAGGAAAGAAAAACGTTACAAACGGGACGTTTATTGACGAGTTTTGGAGGGCGGAAGGCGGAACTCAGGAGTCAGGAGTTGCAGGAGTTACAGAATCGCTAGGTGTTTCGCCGGTTGGACTCCATGGCGCTGGCGTGGGCTATCAGGCGCGAGAAACGCAGGAGCAATCCACGGGTTGGAACGCGGTGAAGATTTGAGAAGGAAATCGCGTTGGGTGGACCGTCGCGGGTTTTCAGAGGAGTTGCAGGAGTTACAGAATACGGGAATTCCGGGTTTCTTTGTAGCCGGTTGGATCTCGCTCGCTCCCCATTCTGCAACTCCTGCAACTCCTGACTCCTGAGTTCTGATTCCTCGTTTCACTCCGCGCTGGTCACTTCGCGCACATAGATGTTCACCTGGCCATCAGCTCCGCGACGGACATCCACGATTTGGAACGGGCGATCGGTCGCACGCTGGAATGTCTCTCCCTCCCGCGGCGTCAGAGCTCCACGCGGATACTCGACGATGATACGCGCGTTCCCGCGATTCAAAACATGGTCTGCCAAAGACTGACGGGGTCGTAAAACTGCACGATTGTCGCGAGCAGCTGTAACGGTGAAATCGCCGCGGAGATAGATGGTGGCATTCCCGATACCCTTATCTGCGAGTTCAGTTGTCTGATCGACGTCGAGCAGACGACCGCGAGGCATCGCGCCGGGCCGATAAGTTTGCCATGCCTCGACTCGTCCGCTGGTTCCGGGTGTCGGGGACGCAGTGAGAAATGGTTGCAACGGCTGGCTGGCTTCTGCGACCGCCAACGGCGTTGCGGCGGCCTGCGGTGAGATCTTCGGCACTGCAGGCTGCGCGGCTGCTGTCTGGCCCAAATTCGCTTTGGCAGCCGGCGTTGCGGCTGGTTTTGAGGTTCCGGTGGCAACGCTACTCCCCGCACCGGTGGCAGCAGGCGTCGCTGAAACGGAGGGTTCCACACCGATCAGATTAAACTGTGATTTTGCGTTGGTCTGCGCCGATGCGGTCTCTTGGCTGGCCATGGCGCGACGATATTGAGCGAATCGATTTTCGGAATCGTGAACCTGAGCTTGGCTGACCAGCGGGAGTCCAGCTTTCAAGTTCACAAACTTCGGCGGATCGAGTTGGAAACCGGAGCCGCCCTGGGTGGTTCCGTACGGCCCGTACAGCAGCGGAATGCAGGTAAAAAGCAGCCGTCCTCCGCCGAGAGTATCGATGTGCACAATCGCCGACAAGTCGTAGGAGCGTCGGAGCTCGATCCCGAGGCCGGTAGTCAGGGTCCGCTGCATCGCCGGCAGTTGCTCGGCACCAGCCGGAAACAAGTGTTCGATATAAACGGTCGGGAGTTCGACCGACTGGGCGATGACAACGACCCCCGAATCGCAAAATTTGGTCTGCGACAAGGGGTAGCTGTCCAGAACGGTAAATTTCCCGGTTACATAGGGAACCTTCCCAACCTGGTGATCGTAATTGCGCAGGTATGCTCGCAACAAACTCTTGCTTTGCTCGTCAATTTGCCAGGCGCTCATGGCACCATACTTCGCTAACAGCTTATCGGCGGCCAAAAACTCGCCCGTGGGCGCAGCGGTCAACTCGAACCGTTTGGGTGGATCGATCTTCTTGAGTTTCTCGAGGATGTGGTAATTAAACGGCTCTTCGGGATGAGTGAAAATGTAAAAGGTGCCGATCCAGCAAGCGACGGCAAATCCGCAGAGCAATAGGATAAAGACTGTCCAACCGAATAAATTATCGTTTTCCGGTTGTTGACTAGATCTTCTGCCGGATCGTCCAAGCTCGACCGTTTTCATGGTTCAGCAGACGGGCAAACACGGAAGCAAGTATCCTCTAAGCCTCACGCGAGACTTCAAAGGAACTGCCGCATCCGCAACTTCGCGCAACGTTCGGATTAGTAATTTTAAAGCCGGCACCGGTCAGCCCGTCTGAAAAATCAACAGTGGCACCAGTCAGATAGCTTGCGCTATAGGTGTCCACCAAGACTTCGACTCCATCCTGTTCGATACGCTGATCCCCCTGCTTCGCCTCGTCGAACTGCATCCCGTATTGCATCCCGGCACAGCCGCCTGTTTCAACAAAAATACGGAGTCCTTTGTCGCGGTAAGCAGGGTTCTCCGCGATAAGGTCGTGCAGTCGTCGAAATACAGAGTCTGTCACTGTGATCATTGCGTCTCACAATTAAGCGACACCTTGGGGAAAAGTCAACGTGTTGGCGTTCAAGGTTCAACGTTCAAGCGTTCGGCGTTCAACGTTCGCCGGGGGCGGGGGCGCAGTCGGGACATCGGCTTATCCATAATCGCCCCGGGCCGGTCGGTTGCGAGAATCTGCTCCCGCTGAACGCCAAACGCCAAACGTTGAACGCTGAACGCCGAACGCTGAACGTTTCTCGCTGTTCGCTCTTCCCGGTTCATTGTACTCTTCGGAATGGGCCGAATTGTGCTTTTGCCGGATGAAGTGGCAAGCCAGGTTGCCGCTGGAGAAGTAGTGGAGAGACCGGCCTCCGTGGTGAAAGAACTCGTCGAAAACAGCATCGATGCGGGCGCAAGCCGGATCGAAGTAGCGATCGCGCGAGGCGGAGCGGCAGTGATTCGTGTTGTAGACGACGGCGTCGGCATGGACCGAGATGACGCCTTGCTGAGCCTCGAGCGGCACGCCACCAGCAAAATCAGGTCCGGTCAGGATCTGGCACGCATTCGCACGCTCGGGTTTCGCGGGGAAGCGCTACCGAGCATTGCGAGCGTATCCCGTTTTCGGCTGGCGACCCGGCTTCACGAGGGACTGGAAGGGACGGAGATCACCGTCAACGGAGGCAAGATCGACTCAGTCCGCGTCTCGGGCGAAGCGCCCGGCACTCAAATCGAAGTGCGTTCACTTTTCTACAATCTGCCGGCGCGGCGGAAATTTCTGCGCAGCGAAAACACCGAAGCCAGTCATGTTCACCACCAGCTCTCTTTGCAAGCGATCGGTCATCCGAACGTTGGGTTCGTTTCGATACGTGACCAGAGCATGATGTTCCAGGCACCGCCCGCGAGAACGCTTGGTGACCGCATCAGGGATCTTCGGGGTTCGGAACTATTCCAACAGCTGCTGGAAATCGAATCTGCACCCGCTCACGGGATCACTGTTTCCGGTTTCGTTGGCAAAGTTGGGGTGAGTCGGTCCACGCGAGCGGAACAGATTCTTTTTGTGAACGGTCGACCCGTGGAAAACATCACGATTCAACACGGGCTGCGTGAGGGGTATCATACGGCGCTCATGAAGGGTCAGTTCCCGGTGACCTTTCTGTTCCTGGAAATGGATCCGGAGGTCGTGGATGTGAACGTACATCCGGCAAAGCGCGAAGTTCGCTTTCGCGAGCCGGATTTGGTCAGAAACAGCGTTGCGGAGACCATTCGGAAAACGCTTGAAGCCGATCGGCGGCGCTGGACTCGCTCGTTCGACAAACCGCGCGAAGCGGCAAAAGCGCCAGTCCATTTACCAGGCACCGATCCGACTCCGCCGCTGATCCCGCCCGCTGAACAATTCGCACTGAGACGAGATTGGGCGGATTTTCAATCAGGTCCGGTCAACGCGGCGCCTCGCCCGGTCCACCTTCCGGTGCCGATGGAGCCCTGCCAACCGGTGACGGGGATCCCGGTCCCGAATGATCGCCCGGAATCCAGGAGCGAATTCAAGGTTCTAGGCGTGCTCGGCAAGCTCTATATCCTGATGGAAAACGCCGAGGGGCTTGTCCTCGTCGATCAACACGCAGCTCATGAGCGGATCTTGTTCGAAAAACTGCGCCGCCAAATGGAAACCGAAGGCGTGCCGACGCAGCGCCTGCTCATTCCTCTGACGGTCGGCGTGACGCCGAAGGATTACGATTGGATTTCGACGAATGCGCAAACCCTGGAAAAAATGGGGTTCGCTCTGGAGCCATTCGGCAACTCCACTTTGAAGATCGACGGAATCCCGCAATTTTTCCGAACAGATGATCCGAGTGTGACGATCAGGCAACTCGTGGACGAGCTCCGCTCGATGACAACAACCACTTCCAGGATGCGAATGGGTGAAGACGTGATTGCCAGAACTGTCTGTCGTCACGCCATCAAGGCCAACGATGAGTTGCACCGCCCGGAAGTCGAAAAATTGCTTCGAGATCTTATGGACTGCGAACTACCCTATTGCTGCCCGCACGGGAGACCGACCATGATTCAGATTGGCTACGGTGAGTTGGAAAAGAAATTCGGACGGAAGGTTTGAGGAACTAGTGTCCTGTCCCCGAAATAGCCAACCGGCTACTTCGGGGACAGGGCACTAGAGCCACTTGGCGCCGGGGATCTTGGCCTTTTCGGCGATTGTTTTCGTGAGGTAGGCGACGACCAGCGGTTTGGCGATCGACCACAGGCCCTTCCAAACCTGAACCATGAAACCCTCGTGATAATGCAGCTTTTTATCGGAGTTCGCGGCGTGAACGTAAATTTTCTTTTTCCTGGCCGGCAAACGCGAGAGGAGCCAGCCGAAAATCGCAGCAACGCTCATCCAACTCCAGGAATGTTTCCTTAACGAATCGGACATCCGGCGTCCGACATCGAGATCCCGGCGGACCAGCAGAGATTGATCGCTCAGTTCGACCCGCATGCGCGCGAGTTCCGCAGCTATTCGCTTTCTTTCGTCTTGTGGGTCAGCCATTGACGGTCCCTCTTAAACTCCTCGAGTGTGGTTGGAAAGAGAGGCTTTACGATCCGGAACCGAAGGATCACACCGGCCGCAATCGCTGCTAGAAGAGATACCCCTCCACAGGCAAGGGCGCTCCAGCCCCATCCCCAGTGGAAAAGAAGGGTCAAAAGATAGAGCAAAAATACGATCATCATGGCCAGGAAGCCGACGAAGAATACGATCGCGCCGACGAATAGCAGCGCCAACACCAGCAAATGAAGACCGGCTTCCTTTGATTCGAGTCCAAGCAGCCTTAGCCTGAGCTCCAGATAACTCAGAAACGAGGCTATCCAGGCTCGAACGGAGTCGCTTGTAGACTGTTTCGAAGCTTGAGCCCCGAGCGGAGCATCAGGATCCATGAATTATTTCCTGAACACTAATCCCAGCAAGAAGCCTAGTCCAAGCGCCATCAAGATTGCTTTTGTCGGGTTGTCGCGAATGTACGATTCGCTGTCGGATTGCCACGTTTTCGCTTTGGCTCTTGCATCCGACCAGGCGGTCTCCGCCGCGCCACGAAATTCCTTAGCTTTGTCTTCCGCCGCGTGTCGAAGTTCTTCCGCTTTTTGCTCGGCCGCTCGCCGGATTTCTTCCGCTTTCGCGGTGGCCGCAGCCTTAAAATCTTCGGCCGCGCTCTTCACGTGGTCTTTCGCGCTGTTTGCCGCATCTTGTGCATCCTGATGTTCATCCATATCTTTTCCTCGCAATTGCTGGATTTGCTGACTTCTTGTTGGTTTTTATTACAATCGACTTTCTGCGCTGTGCCTGGAAAAATCAAGGCTCCTGACTCCTTTCTCAGGGGACCTCCCCTTGATCGAAACGCAGTCTCCCGAACCGGCCCGGTACGTGAAAGCTTTTCATGAGGGTCGGCGACCAGGCAGACAATTCGAGTTGCTCATGGTGCGGTCGCTCGATTCGTGAAAAGTTCACACGCCAAACCGGAGAACGATCGGGATGACAATCCCCGAGTGACTTAAATGGAATCTGGAACGCTGCCATCCAACCGTACGCTAGCGTGCCGCAAGCTGTAACCAGTCCCTCGCATTTCCATCTGAAATCTTTCTTCAGCCCTGTCCAAGTCCGGCGAACGAAAAGATCCGTAACGGTGTTCAACGGATTGATTTCGATCTCGAAATAAGAGAGTGCATCCCCAAACGGATCAAGAAAGACCTCCACCACTTCTTCTTCCCACAATGTGTCGTCCCGGGTTGTTTTGGTTGCCCAGGGATTCGGGTCCTGGCACAGAAACAGGCCCTGGAGGACATCGCCACTCCAGCCGAGACGGACTTCCGTGCCCCAACGCGGTGCCCGACCCGACAGGTTCTCGCGCAGCGAGATTCTGGCGCAATTTGCCCAGACGCCATTGAGCGCATCGAGCGAAGCTAAATCCCAGCGAGGTGCCTTTGGGCAGAGCACTTCGGGCGTGCGTGGACCCGTCGAGTCCAGACGATGTGATGTGCTGTCGCTCATAAACCTGCCAGCAGGAAGCTGCCAGTGTCAAACCGGAGGCTTGAACGCTGTGCACCAATTTGACATTGAGCGCTTGGCCGGCGTCAGGTCAATCCCGGGGCTCTCCGCCGGAGGGGTGGTCGTCCATAAGCTTGCCAAATTCCTTGAAAAAATAGCTCGCATCGTGAGGACCCGGGGAGGCCTCGGGATGATACTGAACGCTGAAGATTGGATATTCCTTGTGCCGCATCCCTTCCACCGTCTGATCATTCAGGTTGATGTGCGTGACTTCCACAGAGGAGGGCAAGGACTCCGCGTCGATCGCGAACCCATGATTTTGCGAAGTGATGGAAACCCTCCCACTTACTAAATCCTTAACTGGCTGGTTACCTCCCCGGTGGCCAAACTTGAGTTTGAACGCTTTTCCACCGTAGGCCAGACCGAGCATTTGATGGCCAAGGCAAATGCCAAAGATCGGGCAGCGCCCGAAGAGTTTCTTCAGCTCATCGGACAGGTAAGGCAAGGCGCCCGGATCACCAGGTCCGTTTGACAGAAAAACCCCATCCGGTCTCATCGCAAGGACTTCCTCTGCCGTGGTGGTGGCGGGCACAACAGTCACTTTGGACCCATGCTGCCGAAGTCGCCTGAGGATGTTGAATTTGATGCCGTAATCGTAGGCGACCACTTTGCGTCGAATCGGCGGGAGCGGCTTGAGAACCTGGCCGTTCTCGAGCACCTCACCGGGGTGCTCGCCTGAACCTTTCACGATAGTCCAATCGCGGCTCAATTTGTCTTCCGGATCCCACTCGTACGGTTCTCGCGTCGTGACTTCCTTCACGTAATCGGAACCCGTCATTGGGGGCGAGTTCAAAGCGCGCTGCACGGCTTCCAGGGGTTCTTTGATCTCCGTGCTCAAACAGGCCCGCATCGCGCCGCGAACCCTGAGATGCTTGGTCAACGCCCGGGTATCGATTCCCTGAATTCCACAGATATTCCACTTTTTCAGATAGTCATCCAGTGAGCCGCTTGCTCGCCAACTACTCGAGATCTGCGAGAGTTCGCTGACAACGAATCCCCGAACGTGCGGCTCACCGCTTTCGCCATCGAGGGTGTTGACGCCATAGTTCCCGATGAGCGGATAGGTCATGATGACTATTTGACCGCGATAGGAAGGATCGGTCAGCACTTCCTGATACCCGGTCATCGAAGTGTTGAAACAAATTTCGCCAACGGTCGTCCCTGGCGCTCCGAAACCTTCCCCGTGAAACACACGCCCATCTTCGAGAGCAATAAGAGCCTGATTCATTTTCCGCGAGAATATGGAAACGATTCAGGCATCTTCCAAGTGGAAACTCTCCTCAACACCGAAGGCCCCGCGCCGTTTTGCATCCTGTAAAGCTGACTTCAACGGCGCCGCCAGTGCACCCCGATCAGTCACCGCGACCTCTTCAAAACCCAACCATCGCGCCAGAAGAAGGAGTTCGTCCGCCAGAGCTTCGGCTACTTTGAGGCGATCTGCACCCGGCTCCTCCAGCGCTGATAACACCTGGAGTCTTCGCTGTTTACGTTCAGCTTTCAGGTCAACTCGTGCGACCAACGCGTCTCCGAGCAGAAAAGGAAGCACGTAATAGCCATCCTCGCGTTTGTGCGCCGGCGTATAGATCCCGATCCGATAACGAAATTGGAATAGGCGTTCCGGTCTTTTCCGCTCCCAGATTAATGGGTCAAATGGGGAAATAAGTGCCTGGGCATTGATCCGCCGGGGAATTTTGGCATCCCGATGGAGATACGCCTTCCAGTTCTCAACGATGACCGGCAGGAGCTCTCCAGTCTCGACCAGTTCACCGATTCGGGCGCGAGCTTCCGTTGTCTGGAGCCGAAAGTAGTCCCGCAAATCCGTTTCTGTAGCGACTCCGAGCGCGCGTCCAGCGATGCCGATCAATAGCCGCTGCGCCTCTGCGAACGAGGGTGGTTGAGCCGTCAGGAATTTGTGCGGAATCACTCGTTCCACCAGATCGTAGACGCGCGCGAAGTTGCGACGGGTTGCCGTCGTAATACGACCGCACCAGAAGAGAAATTCCAGGGCGGCTTTACTCTCTGTCCATCCCCACCAACCGCGAGACCCGCGTGGTCGTTCCTCCATCAGGTGCTTGGCGACTTCGCCGGCGCTTGCCGGCCCGTGCTCTCGAACGATCTCAAAAACCTGTTCAACGAAATTCCGATTGGACTTGGCAAAGCGAGCGATCGTGCTCCAGGTCCCAACAAAGTTGCGGGCTCGCTCCATCCGCCAGCGGAGGAGGGGGAAAAACTCCAGCGGCACCAGGCACGCCTCGTGTCCCCAGTATTCAAAAAAATGCCTTCGCTTCGGTGAATAGCTCGCTTCGTCCAACAATTTCACCGGGTAAGGGCCGAGTCGCGAAAACAACGGAAAATAATGTGCCCGCATCAGGACGTTCACCGAATCAATCTGCAGCATGCCGATGCGATCGGATTCGGCCAGAAGATGTCGCCGCGTGACCCGGCGCAATGGTCGAACTCCGAACCCCTGCGCCCGGAGAACCACACGCCTTGCTTCTTCCATAGAGAGGAAGGGCAGCGAAATGTGCCCGGTCTTCGAGCTTGCACGATGGTCAGTTGCGCCGCGCTTCAATCCGGTCTGATTTCCGATTTGGCGCTCCCACTGAAAGTTGCGCCGAGTTGAACGCCTACCATGAGAGTTGATTCCAGTAGGTCACCGCGCCGTTATGATTGCGCACAAACTGAACGGATCCATCTTGCGAGACGACGATCGCCAGACACCTGGGATAGCCTCGGCAAAACCGGTATACCGCACGATGCCGGGTCCCAACATTGTCGAGAGGTTCATTGGCCCAGATTTCGCCCTCCAAGTCGAGCGCGTGGCGGACGCTTTTCAAGCCAGGCGCTTCAAATCGCAATTCAGCACCAAATCCGACCAGGTCCAACGCCTGGGTGACGACCAGCGCACCGTCTACCGCCATCAAATCTGCCAGGAAATGCGCGAAATCGAACAAAGCCTCATCCATGTCGCTTAGCTCGGTATCCAGGAGTGTCTGATATTCCGTCCATCCCGCGTTTGGTCGGCGATGATGGCTTGCCAGCTTTGAAAGGCGAACGATCGCCTGTGTCAACAACCGCGCATAACGTCTCCGCGCCGGACAATCGGCGATCAGGTATTTGAAACGGACAGCCGCTTCAGGATTTCGGAGCCTCTCCTCGTCTTCCGGGTCAATGATCACCAGAGTTCCCCCATGACGGCCGTTTCGCACCACTGAGAGCGTCCGAAGTACGATGTTATAGGTCATCATTCTGACAAAATCGACCTCTACCGGAACGTATTTGGCATCTGTGCCTTCACCGAATGCCTCGTTCAGAAAATTGCTGCGGACCTGGGCAAAAACTCCTTGGAGCCATTTCGACTCGAACAGATCAAAGGCACGGGACTCGATTCGACCTCCCGCGAGCGTGGCTATCCGATTCCTCCCGAGATGAATGGTCAACCGGCCCGGACCGAGCGAGTGGATCACCAGTGAATCCGGCTCCGGAGCTCCGTAATAGCGGCCCCCGGCCAGGCTGCTGAGCCAGCGTGTTCCTGAAACGACCATTCCCCAGATTTGCAGATCCTGGTGCAAACTCCGGCACACCCCGATCATCGAACGGAAAAACAGCGCAGCCATCGAGAGCCTTCGAATCTCTTGTTCGTTAAACGGCCGCGGGCGATCGAGGTGAAGCGGCATCAAGCCGCTCGGCGGACCATCATCCGGCGGCAACAGCGCCGGGTCCTCAAAAATGAGCCTGAATGTGACCTGTCGATCTTCGTCACGTAACAGGCTGGCGTGGTACGCAATGTCGAAGAGTTTTCGAAGATGATGTTCCTGAGGCAATTTCGCCAGACGATCCTTTGGCCAGACTTTTTTAACCAATTCGGCCAATTGCGAAGGATAAGAATACCCGAGGTAACTTTGGAGCTGTTGGGTCATGGAAAATGTCTAGGGGCCGGCCAACGGCCCAACGACAGCCTGCTTAGTATGCTGCGATTCTGCGAAAATTCAAAGGAGACGGGCGGCGAAGGCAGCACTCCATCACTCCATCACTCCATCACTCCTTTGCTCCGGACTCCTGCTGGAGCCCCTCCACGTCCACGTACCGAACAAAGCTGCTCAATGCCGGCCAACCGTCGTGGTGCCAGGTGAGCGCCGGGCTCTGCATTTCGCCAATCCGGCAGATTCGCTGCGCGCCCGCACGAATCGCCAGGTTTACTGACTCAGGATTGACCGCGGAAAGCCCGATAGTGCTGATAAACCGTCGGACGGGTAACAGAACCAGTCCCGGGTCCGAGCCCATCGGTTTGATGAGAATTGTCCCGTGCAACGGATTGGCGACCAAAGCGGGACTCGGATCATGAATCACCACCCAATCCAAATTTCCGGGGCTTTCCCAAAAGAAGACGCCTGGTTCGGTGGCTGCCCGAAATTTCCATTCTTCGCGGAACGCGCGAAGAGCACCAGCGACCCCGCGCTCCCGCGCGGCTGTCTCGGATTTTGCTCGTTGCCTTTTTAGTTCCATCGAGAGCTGGCGAGCAAATTCCGCGGAGTCACCGGCCACGTAGAGAAATTGCGGTGACAAGCAACCCTGTTGATCGAACGAAAAAACATCACGGGCAATTCCTTCTGCGATTTGGGAGTCGCATTGACCCCAGATCATTCCGAGGCTGATCTTGTGCCCATGTGCCAGGAATCGTTGAGATGGCAGCGACCTCCGCGAAAATTCCTGGACGGTTTCGTCTGAGCCAAACACGACAACCGCCTCAGCCTCCTCCATCCAGCGTGACTGCAGGTCGCCGGCCAGTTCCGGTCGTATTTCGTTCGGTAACGCGCTGACAAAAGTATCGACCTCTGGCAACCCCTCTCGCGGCACCTTCATCCAGTTTGTAGCGCCGACGATTACGCCGCGGATCAGGCTTTGCAAAGCCGCGTGTGGAGTATTCCCGCTGACTACGTGAAGGATGGGACTCAGGGGCAGGGTCAGACAATGTTGGTTTCCATACTTTTGAGGTCTGGGATTGTTCAGAAATTGGCCCAATTCTAACTTCGATCCAACGGGTAAGGTTTTCCGTGGTTAGACCGCTAAGCCAGGAAAATCCCGCGGCAGCGGCAGCTACAGCTGCAATTCGCTCCTCCAGGTTCATCGAGTCGACTGCATCAGTTGATCCATTGCGCGCGAGCAACCGCGCGGGAGGGCGGCCGGATCGCGTCCGAGGAGCAGGAATCCTCCGTCGGGCTGGGCAACCGCCAGATCCTGCGTGAGAACAGCCAGCACCGACCACAAATTCGCCAAATCGATGATCCGCAACAGCCCGATTTTTCCGGGTAGAGCTTTCTCGTTCGTCTCAGGATCGACGATTTGAAATCTCATCCAGGGCGGGGTCCGATGGGAGCGTCCGACCCCACGGGAATAAAATTGCGAGCTCAGTTCGGTCATTCCATATTCGTTCCATATCGAGTCGATCGCGATGCCGAGACGGAGCGACAGCAGCTCGTATAAGGCGCGTTTGCCAATATGGCGTCCGCTCCCTTTGAAGCCGCCTGTTTCTAAAAGAATGCTTCCCGGTGGTGATTTGAGGTGCAAATCGGGGCAAACCTCCAGCAGATTCAAGAATGCCAAGGCCGTGCCAAACAGCGTCCAGGGCGCCTCATGATCGGTGAGATTTTCGCGCAACCGATCGAGTTCCACTTCTCCATTTTTTGCGATGAAAAATCGATCCCGCTGGTACTTCGTGAGGATTCCGCCCATGTGGCTAAGAGAGGAGAAGGGTGCGTCATTAGGATGTTGCATCAAGAGGATCAGCCGATTCGGTGGCAGACGAAAATAATCCCAACCGCGTCGGACAGCGGCCTCGTACAACTGCAGAGAGGGAAAAAAGTGCTTTCCGTGACCTTCCCCGATGGTGCCGCTTGTCCGGAACTCCATCTTGGTTTGTTGCGCAGGAAAGGATCGGACGTCCGATCGTTTGAACGCGATTTGCGGGACGGCCGGGATTTGCTCCCAGGAGTCAATTCGTTCCGGCGTCCCGAGGAACTCGCAATACCGCGCATAAACCGGATTTTCTTGCCGCTGGTAGTCGAAAATGGCGAGAGCCAGCGACTCGAACCTCTCTTCCGAAGGTTCATTCAAAAAGCGAAGGATTTCTGTTTCGGGCGAGCTCGGGTCCTTAAAAGCTGACACTAGTCATTCTCCAATGATTTTCACCAGGACCCGCTTTCGGCGCTTACCGTCGAATTCGCCATAAAAGATTTCTTCCCATGGGCCAAAATCGAGTTTTCCTTCCGTGATGGCTACCACCACCTCGCGCCCCATGAGGGTGCGTTTGAGATGAGCATCAGCGTTGTCTTCCGCTCCGTTATGCTCGTATTGAGAGTACGGTTTTTCCGGCGCCAGTTTTTCAAGCCAAGTCTCAAAATCGTGATGGAGCCCGGTTTCATTATCGTTAATAAAGACGCTGGAGGTGATGTGCATCGCGTTTACTAAGACGATACCTTCAACAATACCGCTCTCCTCAACGCATTTATTCACCTGCGAGGTGATGCGCAGAAATTGGCGTCGTTTTTCGGCTTCGAACCAGAGTTCTTTTCGGTAGGATTTCATGGACGCGAGATATTCAGGCTAACGCGATCCGCGAGTCCGTGGCGAGAGCTTCATCCAACACTGACCAGCCTGTGTCGTCCATGGCTTGAAAGGCATGAAGATAGACGGCGACGATCTCCGGTGAACGTTTTTCAAGCAGTTTTGCAATGGTGTCGTTTAGCCTTTCCCGGGTTGGTTCGGCAGGCAGGTTCTCTACGACGCCCTTCCCGTCATGCACAATCCCAAGTGAATCAAGAAACTCGCAGATCATTTCTCGTTGAGCGCCGAGCAGCCAAATTTGAAGTAGCTGCATCGCGATGTCGTCGGCGCTTTTCAGGGAGAGCGCGTGCTGCAACCAGAGATGCCGTTCGGTTTTCGGTTTTCGCTCGAGGAACACCGGTCGAAGCTTCCGGCGCGAAGCGATATTCTGGATCATCGCTTTGTAGACCGGCTTTTCCGATTCGAGCAGGTAAGCGAAAATTTCGCTCGTCAGCTCCGGTGAAAGTTTGCTGAAGATCTCGTAGCACTTCATGTGGACTGGCGCGAACGATTGATTGCAAGGTCGCCCAAAGTCCAGCGATTTTTTTTGAACACCTGGCTCACGTTGCAACCCTTGTTGATCCCGCTTTGAGATGTGTGATGCTTCCTCTCGGGGAAATGGATAAAAAGTCGTCAATCTTTAATCTCGCCTTATCGAGTCTGGAAGCATGGGCTGCCACACGCGGCGAACCATCTTACAGGGCGAAACAGGCTTTACACTGGCTTTACCAGAAAAGGGTTTCCCGATTTGATGAGATGTCGGATTTATCTGCGCCGTTGCGCGAGGAGCTCAACAAGGAATTCCTGCTGGAGCCGCTGGCTTGCGCTCTGAAAACAGGGTCAAGCGATACGACGCAGAAATTTCTTTTTGCCCTGAGGGACAACAGCTTCATTGAATCCGTTTTGATCCCCGCTAGCCCGGCTCTGTACGGGTCCGCGTCGGACCGCAAAACGCTTTGTGTGTCGACGCAGGTCGGCTGTGCCTTCGGATGCAAGTTTTGCGCGAGCGGACTGGAGGGATGGACGAGGAACCTGGAGCCTGGAGAAATTGTTGAACAGGTGCTGCGAGTCGGGGCTCTAAGCGGTGAAAAGATCAATAATATTGTCTTCATGGGAATGGGCGAACCCCTGGCTAACTATCAAAATCTTTTGCAAGCGATTGAAATCATCAGAGCGCCCTGGGGTATTGGCATTGGAGCGCGGCATATCACGGTCTCAACGAGCGGACTGGCGCCCCGGATACGTGAGCTGGCCGATCAACCGCTCCAGATCCGCCTGGCAATTTCTCTCCACGGGGCCACCGACGAGGTGCGTCAAACGATCATGCCGATCAATCGCAAGTTTAATCTCGCGGCGTTGATGGACGCGTGTGCATACTATTGCGAAAAGAAACGCCAGCGGATTACGTTTGAATATATCCTGATCGAGAATGTGAACGACGGGCTGGATCAGGCAATGGAGTTGGCAAGGTTGGCAAGAAGATTGGAGGCAAAAGTCAACTTGATCCCGTACAACACTGTCCAGGGCTTAAGCTGGAAGCGTCCTTCCGAGACGCGCCAGCAGAGTTTTTACCGGGTGGTGCGCAAGGGCGGCGTGGACGCCACCATCCGAAGAGAAAAAGGACATGACATTGATGCTGCCTGTGGTCAGCTTCGCCTTCGGACAATGCGAGACAAAAACTTTGCAGGTTCTGATAACCTGAGATAAAGGAACGGCGTATGGCTGATTTCTATGATGAGCCAGAGCGAGCTTGGGATGAGTACGACTGGGAGCGTTTTCTCCAACAGCAGGATAGCAAAACAGAACGCTACATGGAGCTGTTCGAGAAGTACATCGATGACCCGAATCGCGACCAGATCATCGCTCAAGAGATGGGTTGGACCCATTTGCTTGAGCAGCCGGCTGAAGAAATCGAGGAGGTCGAGTTTGAACCCGATTTTGAAGTGGAAGAGGGAGAAGAAGAGACTCAGGAAGTCTTCGAATCTCACCCGCTCTATCAGAACGCTTTTTCTCTGACCGTCTGGATTGATCAGCTCTTTGATGAAGTTCCCAGCGTTGCTTCGAGCCCTCTGGGGGTCAAGCTGGCGTCTCACGTGGCGGTCGCAAGCGCGAAACTGGCGGCCGCATTAAGCGACCATGAGACCGAGGAAATCGGTATGACAATCGCTTACCTGAAGCGAGCGCTTCGGGCAATTTCGACGGCCGTCGAGGCGGCGACTCAGATGAGTCAAGACGGCAGTCTCAAGAGTCGGCAATTTGAGGAGCTGTATCAGCGCCTCTTTCAAGTCCGGGACAGCATCATTGTCATGATGGGCGATCTGCGGGCCGAATGGCGAAGGCGTTACGGTTCGTGATTCGGAGAACCAGGAATTTGCCGTTGAATGAACTAGACGATCGCGCGTCTAACCTAGAGGCGGGTCACAGTCCCAATGATTCAGTCGAGCCAGATGACCGTGTGCTGGTGAAGCGATGTCAGGCTGGAGATTCAAGCGCCTTCAACGAACTGGTCATCCGTTACCGAAACAAGGCATTTATGATGGTGTACGGGATGGTCCAGAACGAGCAAGACGCTTGGGATCTCGCTCAGGAAGGATTCCTGAAAGCCTGGAAATCGATTCACCGGTTCAAAGGAGAATCTTCCTTTTATACCTGGCTCTATCGGATCATGACGAATGTCACGATCGATTCGCTTCGCCGGAAGGGTATTCATGGCGAGGCGGAGTTCGACGACCGGATTGCTCCCGCCAATGTGGAACCGGGCTCCCGAACAACCCCCTCGGCCGTCCCCCTTCCTCATATAAAACTGGAACAGCATGAAATTCGGCGTCGGATCGATGAGGCTATTGAGAAGCTTTCGCCTGAACATCGCGCGGTGATCGTGATGAAGGAAATAGAAGACTTGCAATACAGTGAGATTGCCGAAATTCTCAATTGTTCCCTCGGCACCGTGATGTCACGATTGTTCTACGCTCGGAAAAAGCTAAAGACCCTGTTGCGAGACGTGTATGAAAACCTTTGAGGAAAAATTTACTGCTTGGCTGGACGACGTACTCGCCGGGGAGGACTTGCGATCCTTTGAAGCCGAGTATCCCTCGCTTCAGCAGGAGAAGGCCGAGTTTCTGAAGCTGAGGAGCTTGTTGAAAGAAAGCCTGCCTTCTCGGGAACTGGAGGACCCGGAATTTTTCAATTCCCAAATCATGGAGGAGATCAGACGGGAGACCAATGCAACGAGCGGAAGCTGTCGACCTTCGTTGTTCGGTTTGCCTCGTCTAGCGTGGGGCGGCATTTGCGCCTTAGGTATTGGTTTTGCGCTGTTTTTCACGATGATCCCCCGGAGCGATCTTTCTGACCCGCGCGCCAAGTATGTGGCTGAAGTTTTGAAGACCAGAACCGCGGATCCCAAAGTGAAGGCTACTGTTGAAAGCCAGAAAGACGTGACCATTATCAAGCTCGACGGCTTGGACAAGCTGCCGTCCGGACAGGAGTTGCGCCGCTGATTCATTCCCATCGAGTGAAATTGCGTGGCGGGGTGACTGGGAACCATAAGGCGAGCGCTCCTGGAATTCTGCCGAGAAAACACTGTCCCTGCTGGCTGGTTGCGCTTCTCGTTTTGTGCGGTTGGTTAGCCTCGCCTGCCCAGGCGTCGATCCGCGCATGGGGTTGTTTGCTCTACGCGTCGAATGTAGACAAGGCCTTTGAATTGCCGCCGCGGTTGGCTTACTACGGTGGACCGCTGCGCCGGTCCCTTGGATATTCCAACTATCGCGTGATCGCTCAGCATGAGATCGCGGTTGAAAGTCGGGCTGAGAATCTCCTCGTTTCCGCTGGCGATATTCAGGTGTTGCTGACGAGTCTGGCTCCTGAGCCCGACGGAAAATATCTGCTTGAATTGTTGTTTGCCGAAGGGGCCAAACAAGTTATGGAAACCCAGGCCAAGGTGGGCCAGGGAAGTCCGCTCTTCATCCGCGGACCGGAATGGCGGGACGGCCAGATCATCATCGTCGTCATGGTTGCGGCCTAGTTCGAGAGGATCAGGAAATCAGAACTCAGGAGTCAGGAGTTGCAGGAGTTCAGGAGGAGAAGACCTGCTCGGACAGATCGAACAATGAACGCGTGAAGCTGAATTGACCGTGAAACCTCAAAATTCTTCCGAACCGAGCGTAGGTTTGTCCATTCTGCAACTCCTGCAACTCCTGACTCCTGAGTTCTGAATTCTGATTCCCGATTCCTGTCTCTCAATGAGTCGAAGGAATAAAATGATGCCCTGGTCGGTCCTTATGGTGATGGGAGACGAACGGCGGCAGTTTGAAGAGAATTTCCTGCCTTTCCTGGATGCCGCTTACAATCTTGCGCGTTGGATTGTGCAGCATGACCAGGATGCGCAAGACGTCGTGCAGGAGGCTTACTTGCGGGCGTTTAAGGGGTACCACGGTTTCCGGGGCGGGAACGGCAGGGCCTGGTTGCTGACAATTGTCCGCAACACAGCCTATAGCTGGGTGAACAAGCATGCTGCGGACAACAAGCTCGTGCCTTACGAGGAGGAAAAGCACGCGGAAATCATCTCCTTCGACCTATCGGCGCAAGATATTGTCAGCGAAAAACGAAAGGAATACTTACAGAATGCCTTACTTCGATTATCGGCCGAATTTCGTGAGATCATTGTCCTGTATGAACTCGAAGGCTTGTCCTACAAGGAGTTGGCACTGGCACTCGGGATTCCCGTTGGCACTGTCATGTCGCGCTTAAGCCGCGCGCGTCGGCGACTGCATCAGGAACTCGCCCACATTCGAAGCGCGGAGGCAGTCAATGGATTGTGAAGAGGCCAGGGAATCGCTGGATGCGTACGTGGACGGAGAGTTGGCACCGGCGCACCGCGTGGAAATCGAAAAGCACTTGGCGGAATGCGTTTTGTGTCGAGACGCGATCGAACGGATCACCAAAAATAATCTAGCGGTGCGAATGAATATGCCGGTTTACAAAGCGCCTCCAGAGCTGAAATCAAAGGTCCGGGCGACGCTTCGGAAAGAAGACAAGCCAGAGTTCGAATGGTTCACGGAGCACAGACGGCTATTAGCCTATGCAGCAGCTCTAGTCGTTATCAGTTGCGTTCTTGCCTCTACCTGGTTCGCGCTTTCTTCGAATAGAGATCACGCACTCATTGCCGAGGCCATTTCAAACCATTACCGGTCGCTGATGGCTACTCATCCGGTCGATTGCGCTTCCAGCGATCAGCATAAGGTCCGGCCATGGTTTAGCGGAAAGCTCGATTATTCGCCTCCGGTCCCGGATCTCACACAAGCGGGATATAACTTGGTCGGGGGCCGCGTCGACATTCTGGAACAGCGGCCTGTCGCAGCGATCGTCTACCAGCACGACAAACGTTTCATCAATCTATTCGTCTGGCCGGCTAAGAATCGAAAGCTTGACCTGGATACCCAGTCGGAGCGCGGGTACCGGTTTTGCGGGTGGAGCAGCGCGGGATTGAATTTCTTTTGTATTTCAGAGATCAGCGCCGCCGACCTGGAGACGTTTGAAGACGAGGTCCGGGATAAGGTGAATTTGTAACCTCACCGCTTACACATCTTTCGAGAATTTCCGGCGATGCGGCATGCGGCAGGAGAATCTTTGGCACCGGCAGAGAATTGCCAGGCAATTCGGCACCAAACCGTCGAATGCACTTGGAA